>JAFGUG010000012.1 GCA_016938655.1 Thiotrichales bacterium
ATAAGTTTTTAAAATCCGTTAGTGCTTTTGTTGGCTCTAAACAACAAGGTGAAGGCACAACTGGTTTGCAGCAGGCTCTTTAATTGTTTGAACCCTTGCTATGTCGTATATACCCCTTGGAAGCGTGCGTGTGAGCAACAGTATTATTGCCAAGTCGCATAAGCAGAGTTATTTGCATGGTGTTATCTTGGGACTTTTCATGAAAGGTTTTTGCTGTATAAAAATATAATTGAATATTATCTATTTACTGGAAAGATATAGCATCATAATTTGTTACATTTGCCGACAATACCTTAAATTTTTATATGAGAATAATATCTAGGTCAAACAAAATTTCAATTTTTATGTCCCAAAACAGCAGAAATTCACAGCTTTGCAACTTTACACAGCAAAAGAAGTCATTTATTTCAATAAATTTACCTGACACTTACCCCTCACTCCTTTCTTCCAGAAAAAACATGCTGCAGAATAGCGGTAGGCTGATTGCCTTTGTCGTTTTGCTTATTGTGTGTGGCGCCCACAGTTTTAGCGCCCACGCACAAACCGAAGGAAGCGTTTTTGAAAAAGACGGCATAAAATATAAAATCACCTCGCTTGCCCCCAACACTGCTGAGGTGACATCAAAATCCCCTCGTTACACTGGCGCAGTTAACATACCCGCTAACGTAACCGCAGAGGGAGGAGAAACATTTTCCGTTACTACCATTGGAGCTTATGCTTTCATGGAATGCAAAGGTTTAACCTCGGTAACCTTACCCAACTCTGTTGAAAAAATTGACTACGATGCTTTTCTCTCTTGTATTAGCTTAACCTCTGTAACTATTCCCTATTCTGTTACAACACTTTCACCCCAAGCTTTTCGCTTTTGTAGTGGTTTAATCGCCTTTACCGTTGCAAATGACAACCCTAATTACTCTTCGCAAGACGGTGTTTTATTTAATAAAGCCAAGACTGAATTGATACAATATCCGATCGCAAAAGCCGGAATGAGTTACGAAATTCCCAATCCCGTTACAACCATTGGAACTTTTGCTTTTCAGAATTGCAAAGAGTTAACCACGGTTACCTTCCCCAATTCTGTTACAAAACTTTCGCCCCAAGCTTTTCGCTTTTGTAGTGGTTTAATCGCCTTTATCGTAGCAGATGACAACCCTAATTACTCCTCGCAAGACGGTGTTTTATTTGATAAAGCCAAGACTGGATTGGTGCAATATCCTACAGCAAAAGTAGGACTGAGTTACGAAATTCCCAATTCCGTTACAAGAATTGAAGATAGTGCTTTTGCGGATTGCAAAGGCTTAACTTCGGTGACAATTCCCAATTCGGTTATATCGATAGGATACAATGCTTTTCAGAACTGCATGGGTTTAATCTCCGTGACAATTCCCAATTCTGTTAAAACACTTGGAAACAATGCTTTTAAGTATTGCAAAGGCTTAATTTCGGTGACAATTTCCAATTCTGTTCTAATAATTAGTTATGGTACTTTTATGGGTTGCGAAGGCTTAACCTCGGTGACAATCCCCAATTCCGTTACTACAATTGAAGAATTTGCTTTTGCGCTATGTACAGGTTTAACCTCGATAATAATCCCCAATTCAGTTAAAACGATAGGACTGAAGGCTTTTGAATTTTGCAATGGCTTAACTTCCTTTGGGGTCGCAGTTGATAACTCTAACTACTCCTCGCAAGATGGTGTGTTGTTTAATAAAGCCAAAACAGAACTGATAAAATACCCGAGCAAAAAAGCAGGAATTAGCTACGAAATTCCCAATTCTGTTAAAACTGTTGCAAAATATGCTTTTGACATATGCATGGGATTAACCTCGGTGACAATCCCGAATTCCGTTACAACAATTGGAGAAGGTGGTTTTAAGGATTGCCATGGCTTAACCAATATTTATTCTTTTATTGAGGATGTAGCAGAGGTGGGTATGGGGACGGGAGTATTTTTCAGATGTCCCAAAACTACCTGCAAACTAAAAGTGCCTGCAGGGAAACAGACTGCCTACCAAGCTGCCGATCAGTGGAAGGATTTTACCAATATTGAAGAGTTTCAGGTTTATAACATAAGTGTAGCTGCAAGCGTAACCAACGGCACGGTGACCTCAGTGCCAAATACAACCGTAACGGAAGGCTTGGAGGTAACCCTAAATACCATGCCAAACGCTGGCTTTAAATTGAAAGATGGTTCTTTGAAAGCATATAAAACAGGTGATGAAACCGTGACTGTCGCCATTGCCAATCAAAAATTCATCATGCCCAGTTACGATGTTACCGTTGCTGCTGAGTTTGTGCTAGCCACTGGTGTTGAAACCGCTATTGCTGAAACAATTGTTCTAAGCCCAAATCCTGCATCCGAATTTTTATACATTAAAGGACTTGCCAGCCGCACTCAGGTTGATATCTACAGCGTCACGGGTGTATTGGTTCTCTCTGTAAAGGCCGAACCCGAGCAGCCCATTTCCCTGGGTGCACTTAAGTCTGGCTTGTACCTCGTTGAGGTAAATGGCAAAATTTTTAGGCTTGTAAAGCGCTAAACATTAGTTGAAAACACTTGATTGTGAAGGGGCGGAGCCATGTGGCGCCGCCCCTTCTATTTGCAGCCATTAATAGGCCGTGGGTTGTAAGGCACTGTAGTACTTAAAATCAGCAGTGCTGACCTGGGACGACATGCCCTTAGCGCAAACAGGTTTTTAAAATTGAGAAGGGCGTTTGTTATTGACAAAACTACAAATCGTTATCTTTACCATAAATTATACGCTATGAGTGAAGCTTCGAGCCTTGTACCGCCCTCATTAAAACCCGGCGACCGCATCCTGTTGCTCTCCCCGTCGGGCTTTATGGCGCCGGAGCCTGTTGTGGCTGCTGCCAACGTTCTGCGCTTCTTGGGTTATCAGGTGGAGCTGTCGCGCCATGCCTTGGGTTGTGCCGGCATTTATTCGGGCACCGACGATGAGCGGTTGGCCGATTTGCAAGCGGCACTCGACAGCCCCGATGTGGCTGCCATCTGGTGCATCAGGGGTGGTTATGGTGCCATGCGCATCATCGATCGGTTGGATTTTTCGGGTTTTATGAAGCATCCCAAATGGCTCATCGGGTTTAGCGATATTACGGTGTTGCACGCTGCCTTCCAACAGATGGGGGTGGCCTCGGTGCACGCTCTCATGATGAAGCACATCAGCGATTACGGCGCTTCCGACCTGGATTTAAGGCGTGCCATCGAACTGATGCAAGGACTCCATAGCCCTGTTGAAGCCGAAGCAGGTTTGTTGAGCCGTTGTGGCCATGCCACGGGGGTGTTGGAGGGTGGCAACCTTTCGTTGCTTTACGCCCTGCGGGGCACACCTTATGATTTCAATCCTCAAGGCAAGATCCTTTTCATGGAGGATTTGTCGGAATACCATTACCACCTCGACCGCATGATGCAAAACCTCCGGTTGGGCGGTGTGCTGGAGCGGCTATCGGGGTTAGTGGTTGGCCAGTTTACCGAGATGAAAGATGGTGCCACCCCTTATGGCACCGATGCCTATGGAATTATTGCCGAGGCGGTTGGCGGATACGGCTATCCCGTATGGTTTGGCTTTCCTGCCGGGCACGATCACCCCAACTGCCCGCTGCTGTTGGGGGCAAGGGTTAACCTATCGGTTGAGGTGGGGCGTGGTTGCCTGAACTACGTGGATTGAAGCGCTACACCTGGTTGATGGCATTCACCGGGTTCATGCGCGATGCCATCCAGGCAGGCACAAAGCCGGAAACCAATCCAATGGTGACCGAAATGGTAACGCCCAAAAGGATGTTCCCCATCGTGAGCGTGAAGGGCGTGTCGAAGGCCACGCGTAGCCAGGTCACCATCAGGAATATCA
>JAFGUG010000013.1 GCA_016938655.1 Thiotrichales bacterium
CAATGCCGCAGTCAGAGTTGTTTTACCATGGTCAACGTGACCGATAGTTCCTACGTTTACGTGCGGTTTCGTTCTTTCAAACTTAGCCTTAGCCATTCTTTTAATTCCTATATTAAGGGCGGCCAAACCGCCCAAAGTTTAAAACAAAAAATGATTTGGATTAATCGCCTTTCTTAGAAGCAGCGATGATTTCTTCCTGAATATTACGCGGTGCTTCAGAGTACTTCAAGAACTCCATGCTATAACTCGCGCGTCCTTGCGTCAAAGAACGCATCTGGTTTGAGTAACCGAACATTTCAGAAAGTGGAACTTCAGCCTTAACCGATTTTCCTGATGGCACATCGTCCATGCTCGAAATCATACCGCGACGACGGTTCAAGTCACCAATAATGTCACCCATGTACTCTTCAGGCATGGTAACTTCGACTTTCATGATCGGCTCAAGAACTACCGCGCCAGCATTGACTACGCCGTTCTTAACACCCATACCCGCTGCTACCTGGAACGCCATTTCGTTCGAGTCAACATCGTGGTAAGAACCGTCAATTAACTCAACTTCAACATCGACCATTGGGTAGCCAGCGATAACACCCGCTTCCAATTGTTGACGCGCACCCTTTTCGATTGCACCGATGTATTCCTTAGGAACAGCACCACCAACGATAGAGTTGATAAATTTAAAGCCAACATTGTCTTCTGATGGACGGATCTTGAACACAACGTGTCCATACTGACCACGACCACCCGACTGGCGTACAAACTTACCTTGCGCTTCGACTTCACGACGAATCGTTTCACGATAAGAAACTTGTGGCGCACCAATGTTCGCTTCAACCTTAAATTCACGACGCATACGGTCAACAATGATTTCAAGATGGAGCTCACCCATACCAGAGATAATTGTCTGATTGGTTTCTTCGTCGGTGTGAACGCGGAATGAAGGATCTTCTGCCGCCAACTTGCCAAGCGCCATACCCATTTTCTCTTGGTCGGCTTTGGTTTTTGGTTCAATCGCAATCGAAATAACCGGCTCAGGGAAGTCCATGCGCTCTAGAACAATGATGTTATCCGGATCACACAGGGTATCACCAGTCGTCGTATCTTTTAGACCAACAGCACAAGCGATGTCACCGGCACGAACTTCTTTAATCTCTTCACGAGTATTTGCATGCATCTGCAGAATACGGCCGATACGCTCTTTTTTACCCTTAACAGAGTTGTAAAGACCGGTACCGCTTTCCAACACACCTGAATAAACACGCATGAAGGTTAGCGTTCCAACATAAGGGTCGGTCATAATCTTGAATGCCAAGGCAGCGAAAGGCTCATCATCGGTTGAATGACGTTCCGCTTCAGTACCATCTTCAAGCTCGCCTTTAATGGCAGGAACATCCGTTGGCGCAGGCAAATAATCAATCACGCCGTCAAGCAACGTCTGAACACCTTTGTTCTTAAAGGATGAACCACAGAACATAGGAACGATTTCAACCGCGATACAACGCTTACGAATACCGAACTTAATCTCTTCTTCTGAAAGTTCACCTTCTTCAAGGTATTTATCCATCAGCTCTTCAGACGCTTCTGCTGCGGCTTCAACCAATTTCTCGCGCCATTCTTGACAAAGATCCATCATCTCTTCTGGGATGTCTTCATAGGTAAAAGCCATACCCATGTTTTCTTCTTCCCAGTAAATGGCTTTCATCTTGACAAGGTCAACAATGCCACGGAAAGTTTCTTCTGCACCAATCGGCAACTGGACAGGAACCGGTACTGCACCTAAACGGTCAACGACCATTTTGCAGACGTTTAAGAAGTTCGCACCCGCACGGTCCATCTTGTTGACGTAACCCATACGAGGAACACCGTATTTGTCCGCTTGACGCCATACAGTTTCAGATTGAGGCTCAACACCAGATACCGAACAGAAAGCGGTAACCGCTCCATCCAGTACGCGCAGAGAACGCTCTACTTCAATCGTGAAGTCAACGTGTCCAGGGGTATCGATAACGTTAACACGGTGCTCTGGGTATTGGCGCGCCATACCAGACCAGAAAGCAGTGGTTGCCGCAGAGGTGATGGTAATACCACGCTCCTGCTCTTGCTCCATCCAGTCCATGGTTGCTGCGCCATCATGCACTTCACCGATCTTATGAGAAACACCGGTATAAAAAAGAATACGTTCGGTAGTTGTTGTCTTACCCGCATCAATGTGGGCCATGATCCCAATGTTGCGGTATCTATCTAGAGGGGTTTTACGAGCCACTTTAAATAACCTTTAACTTAAAGCCAAAAATAAAGGCCCTGTAAAGGGCCTCCATTAGTAGATTACCAACGGAAATGAGAGAAGGCTTTGTTAGCCTCTGCCATCCGGTGAGTATCTTCTTTCTTCTTAACAGCAGAACCGCGGCCATCTAGGGCATCACTCAATTCTCCTGCCAAGCGAAGCATCATGCCTTTTTCGCTACGCTTACGCGATGCGTCAACAACCCAACGCATTGCCAAAGCCAGTTTACGTTCAGGACGTACTTCAACAGGGACTTGATAGGTTGCACCACCAACACGGCGAGACTTAACTTCTACCATAGGGCCAACCGCTTCAAGCGCATCTCTAAGAAGTGCTGCGTGTTCGCCACCATTTTTACGTTGAACTAAAACATCCAACGCACCATAAACGATTTTTTCAGCTACGGCTTTTTTACCGCTAACCATGATCATGTTAACGAACTTTGTTAACGTCACGTCACCAAACTTTGGATCAGGTAGTACCTGACGTTTTGGTATCTCTCTTCTTCTTGCCATTCTTAACTCTTCCGGTATAAATGTAACACTAAAATTGCAAAACGTATGTTAAGGCTCTATGAAACCAAACTAAAATTTAAACTTACGTTTAAATTATTTAGCTTTGGCATTCGCCTTAGGACGCTTCGCACCGTACTTAGAACGACCTTGTTTACGATTAGCAACACCGGCACAGTCAAGTGCGCCGCGAACTGTGTGATAACGTACACCAGGCAAATCTTTAACACGACCACCACGGATAAGAATAACCGAGTGCTCTTGCAGGTTATGACCTTCACCACCAATGTAGGAAGCAACTTCATAGCCATTCGTTAAACGTACACGCGCAACTTTACGTAGAGCAGAGTTTGGCTTTTTAGGGGTTGTTGTATAAACACGCGTACAAACACCACGACGCTGAGGACAAGCCTGAAGCGCGGCAACGTTTGAAATCTTACGCTTATCTTTACGCGGCTTACGCACCAACTGGTTAATAGTAGCCATTAAAATTTCTCCAAATTTGAGATTTCACTCTTACACATAAACGAAGCTGTAGGCCAGAATTGGCCTACGTATAAGGAATGGGAATTTTATTGATGTCAATTTAATAAGTCAAGCAATAACTGCTTGAAATATTTCATTAAACCTCAACTTCATGCTCCCCTTCCATCACCTCTCGAATTTCATCACTTATGACCTCATCATCCACTGGATCACGGTCTGCATTCAAAAAGGCTTTCAACTCTTGTGCGGTTTTTTCACCCGCTGCGCGACGTGCTTTGTGATAAGCAAAACCGGTTCCCGCAGGAATTAAACGACCGACAATAACGTTTTCTTTTAGACCCACTAGCGTATCACGCTTACCAGAAACCGCGGCTTCGGTTAGAACGCGAGTTGTTTCTTGGAAAGAAGCGGCCGAAATAAAGGATTCGGTTGCCAATGACGCCTTGGTAATCCCGAGTAGCACACGCTCAAAAGACGCTTCAATCTTCGCTTCATTACGGGCTTTCTCGTTTAACTCTAGTACTTTGGCGTATTCGGTTTGTTCACCGCGAATCAAGCCGGTATCGCCAGGATTCTTCACTTCAACTTTACGCAACATCTGACGAACAATCGTTTCAATGTGCTTATCATTGATTTTCACGCCTTGCAGACGATAAACATCTTGTACTTCGTCAACAATGTATTCAGCAAGCTTCTCGATACCTAACAGACGCAGGATGTCATGCGGATTTGGATTTCCTTCAACCACGACATCACCGCGCTCAACACGCTCGCCTTCAAACACACTGACCGAACGCCATTTTGGAATCAACTCTTCATAAACTTCACCCGTATCTTGGGTAATCATCAAGCGCTGTTTGCCTTTGGTTTCTTTTCCGAAAGAAATTACCCCAGCCACTTCCGCCATAATTGAAGGCTCTTTAGGCTGACGTGCTTCAAACAGATCCGCAACGCGAGGCAGACCCCCGGTGATGTCTTTGTTTTTCGAAGAGGCTTGCGGAATACGGGCTAGAACGTCACCACGTCCGACCTTCACACCCGCCTGTACCGATACAATCGCATTCTCAGGCAGATAGTAAATTGCAGGTGTTTGAGTACCAACGAAACACGCCGTCTGACCCTTTTCATCCACCAACTCAATGTATGGACGCACTTCTTTTACAGCGGTAGAGCGTTCCTTAGCATCCTTGACCACACGAGAAGTCAAACCGGTAATCTCATCCAAACGTTCTTCAACCGTTCCTTCAAAATTACCGAATCGAATCTCACCTTCCACTTCCGTAATAACCGGATGCGTATGTGGATCCCAATTCGCCAAGGTATCGCCAGCCTGAATCGCGCCGCCATCTGCAAAATTCAGAATCGCACCATAACCTAATTTATAACGCTCTCTCTCACGACCAGAAGCATCCATAATAGAGACTTCGCCCGAACGCGAGGTAACAACAATTTGTCCTTCGGTGTTTTGCAAGGCCTTCATATTGAACCATTTAACCGTACCAGCATGCTTAACCTCAATCGAGCTTGCCGCCGCAGAACCTGATGCCGTCCCGCCGATGTGGAAGGTACGCATCGTCAACTGAGTTCCTGGCTCACCGATAGACTGAGCCGCCATTACCCCAACCGCTTCACCCATGTTCACCAAGTGACCACGCGCCAAATCACGACCGTAACAGCTCTGACAAATACCAAAGCGGGTTTCGCACGTCATAGGCGAACGTACAAATACATGGTCAACCCCACTGCTATCAATCAGATTAGCCAGCTTTTCGTCAATCAATGTATGGTTTGGAATCAGCATTTCGCCGCTCAGGCTCATCACCTCTTTCACGGTGACACGCCCAAGTACACGATCACGCAAGGATTCGATAATATCGCCGCCTTCAACGTGCGCGGTCATGCGAATACCGGCTTCGGTACCACAATCCGGCTCGGTCACAACCACGTCCTGAGCCACATCGACCAGACGACGGGTTAGGTAACCGGAGTTCGCAGTTTTCAAAGCCGTATCCGCCAAACCTTTACGCGCACCGTGTGTTGAAATGAAGTACTGAAGTACGTTCAAACCTTCACGGAAGTTTGCGGTAATCGGCGTTTCGATAATCGAACCATCCGGCTTGGCCATCAGACCACGCATCCCGCCCAACTGACGCATCTGCGCGACACTACCACGAGCGCCGGAGTCGGCCATCATGTAAACCGAGTTGAACGAGGTCTGCTTAACCTGATTACCTTGCTTGTCCACGACATTTTCAGTCTGCAACTCTTCCATCATCGATTTGGTGACCAATTCATTGGTATGCGACCAGATATCCACAACTTTGTTATAACGCTCACCTTCAGTTACCAGACCCTGAGCAAACTGATTTTGAATCTCCGCAACCTGAGCATCCGCACGAGCAATGATGCCCGCTTTGGCTTCTGGAATCAGCATGTCGTCAGAACAGAAAGACAGACCCGCCAACGTTGACCATTTAAAACCGGTGTACATAAGCTGGTCGGCAAAAATGACCGTTTCTTTCGGGCCAAGTTTGCGGTAACACTCGTTCAACACCTTAGAGATGTTTTTCTTAGTCAAGTTGGTGTTAATCAAATCAAATGACAGACCACGAGGCAAAATACGGCTCATCAATGCACGACCAACCGTGGTATCGACAATACGACCAACCAGACGTTCTGAACCGTCTTCAGCAATGACTAATTCTTTGATTTTGAGCTTAATTCGGGTGTGCAAATGCACAACCTTAGCATTAAGGGCACGATCCACTTCTTGCCAGCTCGCAAAGGCCATCCCCTCACCCTGCGCATTGATGCGATCACGCGAGATGTAGTAAAGACCTAAAACCACGTCCTGTGACGGCACAATAATCGGGTCACCATTCGCAGGTGACAAAAGGTTATTGGTTGACATCATCAGGGTACGCGCTTCCAACTGCGCTTCCAGCGACAACGGAACGTGAACGGCCATCTGATCACCATCAAAGTCGGCGTTAAAGGCTGAACAGACTAGCGGATGAAGATTAATCGCTTTACCTTCAATCAGCACCGGTTCGAACGCTTGAATCCCCAAACGGTGTAGCGTCGGAGCACGGTTTAACAGAACCGGATGCTCACGAATCACTTCATCCAAAACGTCCCAAACTTCTGGCATGCCCATCTCGACCATTTTCTTAGCCGCTTTAATGGTTGGTGCTAGACCACGTTTCTGCAACTTAGAAAAGATAAACGGCTTGAACAATTCCAAAGCCATCTTTTTAGGCAGACCACACTGATGCAAGCGCAGTGTCGGGCCAACCACGATAACCGAACGACCCGAGTAATCGACGCGCTTACCCAGTAAGTTTTGACGGAAACGACCTTGCTTACCCTTGATCATATCGGCCAAAGACTTCAACTGGCGCTTATTGGTGCCGGTCACCGCACGACCACGACGGCCGTTGTCTAGCAGAGAGTCAACCGATTCTTGCAACATACGCTTTTCATTGCGCACGATGATGTCTGGTGCCATCAAATCCAAAAGACGTTTCAAGCGGTTATTACGGTTAATCACTCGGCGGTATAGGTCATTCAAATCCGAGGTCGCAAAACGCCCGCCATCTAACGGAACTAATGGACGCAACTCCGGTGGTAACACTGGAAGCACATCTAAAATCATCCACTCCGGCTTATTGCCAGACTGAAGGAAAGACTCAATCAACTTGAGGCGCTTTGACAGTTTTTTCTGCTTGGTTTCTGAGTTGGTATTCTCCATCTCTGTGCGCAGATGTTCCGCTTCGTATTCCAAATCAATGCTTTGCAACATTTTTTTAATGGCTTCAGCACCCATCATGGCCTCGAACTCGTCGCCGTGTTCTTCGAGCGCATCAAGATACTCTTCTTCGGTTAGCAACTGCCAAGGCTCAAGCGGGGTCAAACCTGGATCCGTTACCATAAAGGCTTCAAAATACAGAACCGCTTCAATTTCTTTTAGCGTCATGTCCAGCATTAAGCCAATACGGGATGGTAAAGACTTTAAAAACCAGATATGCGCAACCGAAGTTGCCAAGTCAATGTGACCCATCCGCTCGCGACGCACTTTGGACTGAGTAACCTCAACGCCACACTTCTCACAGATCACACCACGGTGCTTTAAGCGCTTGTACTTTCCACACAAGCACTCATAATCACGGATTGGCCCGAAAATTTTGGCACAAAACAGACCATCACGTTCTGGCTTGAACGTACGGTAGTTAATGGTTTCTGGCTTTTTAACTTCGCCATAGGACCAAGAACGAATTTTTTCTGGTGAAGCAAGTGATACTCTAATTGCATCAAAATCGCTTGTTACATTTTGCTTTTTTAGAAAACCAATTAAATCTTTCATTAATCTTGCTCCAACTCAATATCAATACCCAGTGCACGAATTTCTTTACGCAATACGCTGAAAGATTCTGGCATACCAGGCTCCATGTACTCATTGCCATCAACGATGTTTTTGTACATTCGCGTACGGCCGTTCAGGTCGTCCGACTTCACTGTCAACATCTCTTGCAAGGTAAAGGCGGCGCCATAAGCTTCTAACGCCCACACCTCCATCTCACCGAAACGCTGACCACCAAACTGCGCCTTACCACCTAGCGGCTGCTGCGTAACCAAACTGTAAGGACCGGTTGAACGCGCGTGCATCTTATCGTCAACCAAGTGGTTCAATTTGAGGTAGTACATATAGCCCACGGTAACTGGACGATCGAACTTCTCACCGGTGAGACCATCATAAAGTGTCATCTGCCCCGACTCAGGTACATCGGCCAGACGTAGCAGCGCTTTAATTTGTGCTTCAGAAGCACCGTCAAAGACCGGCGACGCCAAAGGCACGCCTTTACGCAGGTTATGGGCCAACTCAAGAATTTCTGCATCGGTAAAGCTGTCTAGATCAACCGACTGACCCTGTGTTTCATTGTAAATCTGGTGCAGGAAACCACGAATTTCGTGGAGGTCACGCTGCTGCTGCAGCATGGCGTTGATTTTCTGACCAAGCCCTTCCGCAGCCAAACCTAAATGCACTTCTAGAATCTGCCCAACGTTCATACGCGAAGGAACACCCAGAGGGTTCAAGCAAATATCAACCGGACGACCGGTTTCATCAAATGGCATATCTTCAACTGGAGCAATCCGTGAAATAACGCCTTTGTTACCATGGCGACCCGCCATCTTATCACCCGGTTGAATACGACGCTTAATCGCAACGTAAACTTTAACCATCTTAGAAACGCCAGGTGCCAAGTCATCGCCTTGGGTCAATTTTTTACGCTTCTCTTCATACATTTCGTTAAAAGATTTACGCTTGTCCTTGAGGTGCGTTTCCGACATCTCAAGCTGATGCATCATATCCGCGTCTTTTAGATTCAAACCAAACCAACGCTCAGCCGGAACCGTATTCAGGAAAGACTCATCAATTTGTTTACCATCTACTAGGGTTTGGCCCAGTAACATCTGGCGCAGACGACCATGAGTATCCGCCTCCAAAATTTTATACTGCTCATCAATATCCTTACGAATACGGGCCAATTCAGCTTCTTGAATCGCCATAGCACGAGCATCTTTCTGGATACCTTCACGGGTAAAGACTTGAACGTCAATGACGGTTCCTTCTACCCCTTTGGTTACACGCAAAGAGGTGTCTTTTACATCGGAAGCTTTCTCGCCAAAAATCGCACGTAATAGCTTTTCTTCCGGCGTTAACTGGGTTTCGCCCTTAGGCGTGACCTTACCGACCAGAATATCGCCTTGTTTTACTTCGGCACCAATATGCACAATCCCGCACTCATCCAGACGTGACAATGCCGATTCGCCTACATTGGGAATATCCGCCGTAATCTCTTCTGGCCCAAGCTTGGTATCGCGCGCCAAACAGGTAAGTTCTTCAATGTGAATCGACGTGTAACGATCTTGCTGCACCACACGCTCAGACACCAAAATCGAGTCTTCGAAGTTGTAACCATTCCAAGGCATAAAGGCGATACGCATATTTTGACCAAGCGCCAACTCACCCAAATCGGTTGAAGGGCCATCAGCCAACACATCGCCGCGCTTAATTA
Organism: Thiotrichales bacterium; assembly: GCA_016938655.1. Lineage (GTDB taxonomy): Bacteria > Pseudomonadota > Gammaproteobacteria > Thiomicrospirales > Thiomicrospiraceae > Thiomicrorhabdus. Next base: position 9,360 of record JAFGUG010000013.1, read on the forward strand.
AATCACCGGCTTTAACGACCGGACGCTGGTTGATGCAAGTGTTTTGGTTAGAACGCTGGTATTTCACCAAGTTATAAATATCAACACCGGACTCACCATCACCAATTTCATCTTGATTAACACGCACCACAATACGCGACGAATCAGAAGAAAGAATTTCACCACCACGTGTTGCGACCACCGTAACACCCGAGTCAATCGCGACCGTACGTTCAATCCCCGTACCAACCAACGGCTTTTCAGCACGTAAACACGGTACCGCCTGACGTTGCATGTTGGCACCCATCAAGGCACGGTTCGCATCATCATGCTCAAGGAATGGAATCAAGGCTGCAGCTACCGAAACAATCTGCTTGGGCGAAACATCCATGTAATCAATATCATTTGATGATGACAAGGTAAATTCATTTTGGTGACGCGAAGAGATTAAGCTATCAACAAAACGCCCTTCTGCATCAACATTCGCGGACGCCTGGGCAATAACGAATTGAGCTTCATCAATCGCCGACACATATTCAATTTGCTCAGTGACTTGTCCGTTGACAACCTTACGGTACGGCGTTTCTAAGAAGCCATACTCGTTGGTTTTCGCGTAAATCGCCAAGGTATTGATCAAACCGATGTTTGGACCTTCTGGCGTTTCAATCGGACAAACACGGCCATAATGTGTTGGGTGAACGTCACGAACCTCAAAGCCTGCACGCTCACGCGTAAGACCGCCCGGCCCTAGTGCAGAAACGCGACGCTTATGCGTGACTTCCGATAAAGGGTTAACTTGGTCCATGAACTGTGACAATTGCGATGAGCCAAAGAACTCTTTAATGGCCGCCGACACTGGCTTCGCATTAATCAAGTCTTGTGGCATTAGGCCGTCAGATTCTGCTTGATTCAAACGTTCTTTCACTGCGCGCTCGACACGTACCAAACCAACGCGGAATGCATTCTCTGCCATTTCGCCCACCGCACGAATACGGCGGTTACCGAGGGTATCAATATCGTCAATCGTGCTCTTACCGTTACGGATATTGATCAACTCACGCACCACATCGACAACATCGATTTTCTCAAGCACTAAGCTGCCATCGTTTTCTTTACGACCCAAGCGACGGTTTAACTTCATTCGACCTACTGCCGACAAGTCGTAACGCGCTTCGTCAAAGAACAGACTGTCAAACAAGGCTTGTGAAGATTCCTGTGTTGGCGGCTCACCTGGACGCATCATGCGATAGATTTCCATCTGCGCCTCGGTTTGCGAGGTGGTGGAATCCAACGTTAGCGTATCGGAGACATAAGGTCCGTTTTCGAGTTCATCAATGTACAAAATTTTAATTTTAGCACCGCTGATGCGCGAGATTTTGGCCAAGCTATCCGCCGTCAAAACTTCATTAGTGCGGGCGACAAGCTCACCAGTAGTCTCATCAGTGACACCGGCTGCCAATACTTTACCAACTAGGTAGTCAGCAGGAACGGGAACCTGTTTAATACCAGAAGCTTCAATTTGCTTAACTTGACGTGCGGTTAGTTTTTTACCTTGGGCAATGAGAACTTCACCGTTGTGCACGATATCAAACGGCATATCCTTGCCTTTGAATTGGTCAATAACCAAGTCAAGCTTGAAGCTATCTTTACCAATATGCACAAGGTTAGATTCACAGAACAAGCCAAGAATGTCTTCATTACCGTAGCCCATTCCGCGCAACAGAACGGATACTGGTAATTTACGACGACGGTCAATACGCGTAAACAAACAGTCGTTGTGATCAAATTCAAAATCTAACCAAGAACCACGGTAAGGAATAATGCGCGCATTAAAGAGTAATTTACCGGAAGTGTGCGACTTGCCTTTATCGTTATCAAAGATCACACCTGGTGAACGATGCAACTGCGTCACAATAACGCGTTCAGTACCATTAATAACAAAAGTACCATTGTCGGTCATCAACGGGATATCCCCTAGATAAACCTCTTGTTCCTTCATGTCCTTAACGGGACGCTTTCCTGCTGGAGCATCTTTATCATAAATCACCAAACGCATTTTAACGCGCAAGGGAGCGGCATAGGTTACACCACGCTGCTTACATTCTTTAACATCAAACTCAGGTTGCCCCATGTGATAGCTGACATATTCCAAATCGGCTGTACCGGCTACCCCTTCAATCGGAAACACCGATAAAAAAGCGGCGTGCAGACCCATATTGCGGCGTTCAGCAGGCTTTTTATCTAATTGAAGAAATTCGTAAAAGGATTCCTTTTGCAAGGAAAGTAAGTAAGGTACTTCCAGAATCGATCGGCGTGTCGCAAAGTCCTTACGGACACGTTTCTTTTCGGTTAAAGAGTAAGTCATCGTTTACCTCGACGATTAGATTGTCAGGGAAGAGTGCAAAGGAAAAATTCGTTAGCTGCGTGCCGTTTTAAGCATGTGAACCTAAAAAAACCGAGCTGTTCTTTTCCTGAGTAACAACCTGTTACAAATTAAATGCATAAAACTGTAGTAGCGCTTATCCACAAGTTACTAACACACTTTTACACACTGTTAAAACAAGAAAAGGCCGGTGCTAAAAACACCAGCCAATTCATGCTGTTTACCAGCCGACAACGGTCGATTATTTAACTTCGACGTTAATGCCAGCGTCTTTAAGGTCTTTTGCCATAGCTTCAGCTTCTGGCTTAGAGATACCTTCTTTAAGCGTGAAAGGAGCGCCTTCAACAGCATCTTTCGCTTCTTTTAGACCTAGGCCAGTTGCTGCGCGAACCGCTTTGATTGCCGCAACTTTGTTATCGCCTGCAGAAACAAGAATAACGTCAAATTCAGTTTTCTCTTCAACCGCTTCAGCAGCAACCGCTGGACCAGCAGAAACCATTGCAGCAGCAGAAACGCCAAACTTCTCTTCCATTGCAGAAACAAGTTCAACAACTTCCATTACTGACATATTGGCAACGGCTTCTAAAATATCATCTTTTGTTACAGACATGGTGATCTCCAAAAATTAAAAAATTGATCAGGTAAAAAAGGAAAGCAGCGCAACTTATGCGGCTTCTTTCTGCTCTTTGATTGCTGCAAGTGCGCGAGCAAGTTTTGCCACTGGCTCTTTCATTACAAACAGTAGTTTCGCAACTGCTTCGTCGTAAGTCGGTAGTGCTGCAATTTGAGCGGTATAGCTCGCATCCAAACAACCCTCACCGATAGACAGTGAACGCACAACTAGCTTGTCGTTTTTCTTAGCAAACGTTTGGAACACGCGTGCTGCGTTGCCCAACTCTTCACCCGAAAAAGCGTAAACCAACGGACCGGTAAACGAATCCGCCATATCTTCAAACTTAGTCCCTTTGACAGCGATGCGCGCCAACGTGTTTTTAACAACACGAATCTGCACATTAGCGTTACGGGCTTCCGCACGAAGATTAGTCATTTGTTCTACGGTCAAACCACGATATTCAGCGGCAACCACTGAACCCGCTCCTGCAACCAGTGCAGCAACTTCTTCAACGACTTGCTTTTTATCTTGAATATTGAGTGCCATATAACCTCCAAAACAGTTTGATTTACATCAAACCGATCCATCTGCGTAGGCTTATTACTATTAAGAGCGCGCCTTGCACTCGCCTACGGTCTGCGATGGGCACTCGCCAATCTGAAGCAGATTTTGGAGACCCAATTCGCAAATAATGCCTGCACCAAAGTTCATTGGCGCAACCATCATTATAGTGATGACTGATCCACTACCAAGCCAGGGCCCATAGTAGAAGAAATCGTCACTTTCTTAACGTATGTTCCTTTTGCAGAAGCAGGTTTTGCTTTGACTAGGTCATCCATTAAGGCATTTAAGTTTTCTTTTAGCTTGTCAGCTTCAAACGCAACAGTACCGATAGAAGCGTGGATAATCCCCGCCTTGTCTGCACGGAAACGAACCTGGCCCGCTTTTGCGTTTTTAATCGCGCCAACCACATCAGGCGTAACCGTACCCGTTTTTGGGTTAGGCATCAAACCGCGAGGACCAAGAACCTGACCCAACATCCCGACAACACGCATCGCGTCCGGAGAAGCAATAACCACGTCAAAGTCCATCATGCCGCCCTTGATTTGCGCAGCTAAATCATCCATGCCTACAAAGTCAGCACCAGCCGCTTTTGCAACAGCATGATTAGCTTCGCCCGTAAAGACGGCAACACGAACGTTTTTACCCGTTCCGTTTGGCATGACCGTTGCACCACGAACCACTTGGTCTGATTTACGCGGGTCAATTCCAAGACGAATCGAAACATCGACCGACTCAGTGAATTTTGCCGTTGCAAGTTCTTTAACAAGGTTAAAGCCATCAATGATGTTGTAAGAAGCGCCAGCATTGACTTTCTCAGCAAACATTTTTTGTTTTTTTGTTAGTTTTGCCATGTTCTTAACCCTCAACCACTAGACCCATAGAACGCGCAGAACCGGCGATAGTACGTACCGCAGCTTCCAAATCGTTCGCATTCAAATCCGCCATTTTGGTATTGGCGATCTCTTCCAGTTGTGCGCGAGTTACCGTGCCCACTTTGTTCAGGTTAGGAACAGGAGAACCAGACTTAATACCCGCTGCTTTCTTCAATAGAATTGAAGCAGGAGGGGTTTTCATAATGAAAGTGAAGCTCTTATCCGCATACACTGTGATAACCACAGGAATTGGAAGTCCTTTTTCTAGGTGCTGAGTCTGCGCGTTAAACGACTTACAGAACTCCATGATGTTCACACCTTTTTGACCTAGAGCAGGACCAACTGGTGGGCTTGGGTTGGCTGCACCTGCGGCAACCTGAAGCTTAATATAGCCTGTGACTTTCTTAGCCATGATTTTCTCCTAAATGGGTCTAACGCCGCGATGCGGCTCCCCGATAAAAACAATCCGTATGATTAAATCTTCTCAACCTGAGTGAACTCCAGCTCGACTGGGGTTGAGCGTCCAAAAATCAAGACAGATACTTGAAGTCTGTTCTTGTCGTAATCCACACCTTCGACCACGGCTTCAAAATCTTTGAAGGGGCCATCAACCACTCGCACCATTTCGCCCGCTTCATAAATAACCTTCGGACGCGGTTTATCTGAGCTATTGTTGACACGCTGAAGAATGCGATCGACTTCTTTTTGTGAAATAGGCGCAGGACGATCTGAGGTCCCACCAATAAAGCCCATCACATTTGGCACACTCTTAACAAGGTGCCAAGTTTCTTCGTTCATATCCATCTGAACCAAGACATAACCTGGAAAAAACTTACGCTCGCTGGTACGTTTTTTTCCATCACGAATTTCAACCACTTCCTCGGAAGGCACCAGAATGTCGCCAAAAAAGTGGGTCAAACCCGCGCGCTCGATATAATCAACCAAGCTCTTTTGTACCTTTTTCTCATACCCAGAGTAGGCATGCACCACATACCACTTTTGCGCCATCTTAACCGCCCTGTCCTGTTAATAGTTTGACTGCCCAAAAGAAGAACATATCAACCAACCATAAAAAGATACCCATCAAAATAACCACGACAAAAACAATCAGGGTCATTTGGACAGTTTCCGGACGCGTCGGCCAGACAACCTGACGAACTTCGCGCTTGGCATGCGATACATATTGAAACCAACTCTTACCGATCGTGGTCTGGTAAAAAATAAATACAGCGATTGCTGCACCGACAACCACGCCGAGAACGCGAATGACCGCATGCATCTGATCAAAGGTGTAATACCCAATCAGTGACAATAGCAACACGGCTAGGGAAGCGACCAACTTAATCGTATCTAAGGACGAAGACGCCCTTGGTGAACTTTGCTCTTTACTCATAAATCTATCAGCTTAGGTAAAAAAACGACCCGCATTTCGTGAAAAATGCAGGTCGTTATGAATATGGCAGGGGTGGAGGGATTCGAACCCCCAACACCCGGATTTGGAATCCGGTGCTCTACCAATTGGAGCTACACCCCTAGAGTGTCTTGCAAAAAAAGCGCATTATACAGCGCCTTTTTTGCTTTAACAAGATTATTCTAGAATTTTTGCAACAACGCCCGCACCAACTGTACGTCCGCCTTCACGAATCGCGAAACGTAAACCTTCTGACATCGCGATTGGGTTGATCAATTCA
>JAFGUG010000014.1 GCA_016938655.1 Thiotrichales bacterium
TCTGATGTTCATTAACCGGCAAGGGCACTTCAATAACTTCTTTTGCGTCTAGGTGTTGATACTGCATCATTAAATGAAACATCAATCGCCCCGTGGCAGAAGACTCATAAGCAACTCTATAACCTGGCTGAATAGAACGACCATCTCGGGTTAACACCACATCAGCACCAGCGGAGATGTCAAAAATCATCACCACCGTTAAGGGAATGCCTTGGCTTCTCAGCGTCAAAACCTCATCCAAGGTAAAAGCACCGCCATCAATGTGATCGTTTTTGAGTTGATGTATGGTTGCAGTTGTGTGCGAAAACTGCCGTAAAGAAACCTTCGGAGGGATTAAACCTTCCTCCTGAATAAAATTAAAACTGGAATAACCAATCCAAGGATTATAACCTAAGCGTAAAGTGCCATTACGACACCCACCAAGCAAGGGAAATGCAGAAAGCATGGATAAAGCAAAGCAATTTTTTGTAAACTGGCGACGTGACAACATAAAAAAATCATACTATTCAAATACATTAATCATAACGCTTTAAATGGAAAAAATCTGCTTAAATAGACCTCTTGGTACAATCAATTTTTTTATAAGGAAAGATAAAAATGCTCAGTACATTAATTTTAGGAATGATTCTTCTAGCAGCGATTTTAGGTGGCTTATGGCTTGGATTTATCAAATTACGCTTACGACCTGGATTTGAGAAATGGAACTCACGTGAAGCCAATAAACGCATGTTACAAATAACCCTGCTGATTTACTTTAGCGGGGTAGTGATCATTATTTATCAGATGCTGAACACCAGTGCTTAATGGTGCGATTTTATCGACGACAAATTTTTAAAATGGCGGAGAACATACAATGAATCATCTCGCGCAGCCTTATACAGATCCGCTCAAAACTTACGAAGAGAACTTAATGGCAGCATTTGTACAAAAACCTGAGAAAGTGCCCTATTATCAAAAAGCCTACGATGCCCTGAATTTAACGGGATCTGGCAATCCACAACTCAAGTGGTTTTGGAGCTGGTGGGGATTTGCGGGGGGGTTTGCTTTTTTGTTGTATCGTAAAGCCTATTTAGCCGCTTTAGTGGCGTTTATCTTAGGGATTTTGATGAACGTGGTGCCGTTTGGCAGCTTAATTTTGATGATTGTACTCGGCGGTATTTCACCCTATTTTGTTATCAAACGCTATGCCATGTTAAAGGCAGACATTGAACAAAACCATACTGAAATTGAAGACCGCATTCAAGCCATGCAAGCCGTTGGTGGCACTCACCCCTGGGTGGTTTGGATTGCGGTCATCGTATATGGATTCATCTTTTTAGGATTGGTTTCGATGATTATGGAATTATCCTAATCAAAAGACCTTTGCAGAAACCTTATTGAGGAATTTGCTGGGCAATACCCGCAGCCATTTCATCAAAACTTTGTTTGGCTTTAAATTCTTGCCACAAAGCTTGTTCATTTCTCATTGAGGTTTTGACCGCATTTTCAACAATTTTGGCACGGGCTTGGGCATCAATACCAACCAAAGCATACAACTTACCATCTGGCCCGGTACGCGTTTTATAAATCTTTGAACCCGTTAAGGTTTGATTACTGATGGTTTTGAGCGTAGAACTGGCCGCTGCATCCACCGTCTCGGTTTGACCCACACCGGTTGTGCCTAAATACTGTTTCACCATTTTTTGCACTTGCACCTGCATCTGTTCAGCCAAACGCCCACGCGCATCCGCGGCCGCCATGTCTTTCATGTAGCTGAGTCCAGCTTTTGAAGGTTCTGCAATTCCCACCGCACTGACTTCAATACCTGCAACAGGCTCATCACAAATCCAACCCGGAGCAGGTATCGCGGAATTAGGAAAAACACAGTCCGCTACCGCAGTGGCTGGAGTGGCAGGTTCTGCTTGCTTAGGGGTTTCGCTACAACCCCACAAAAAAACAGCAGAAGAGAGGGTCGTCATTAACGCTAATGTTTTCATTCGTTTTCCTTTTTTAAAGATGGACTAAATTCAAAGGTCTCTCAAAGCTTTCTTAAAGCTTGCATTGGGCGGCCCGATTTAAAAAATGCCATATCTTCCCTCAATAAGGCAGACTGTTCGCTCATGCTTTGCGCGGCGGCACTGGTTTCTTCAATCAACGCCGCATTTTGTTGCGAGACCTGTTCAATATGAGAAATGGCATGATTTACATCTTGAATGCCCTGTGCTTGTTCAACCGACGCTTGAGCTATTTTGGCAATCATTGCTGTCACCGTGCCAATCGAATCGCTAATGCCTTGCAACATTTCACCCGATTGACTTGCTAATTTAGAACCCTGTTCAACTCGCGATACCGTTTCTTCAATTAAACGCTTAATATCTTTTGCTGCTTCGGCTGATTTTTGTGCCAGACTGCGAACTTCACCCGCAACAACCGCAAATCCCCGACCATGTTCACCCGCTCTTGCTGCCTCAACCGCCGCATTCAGTGCCAATAAATTGGTTTGAAACGCAATGCCGTCAATCAAACTGACAATGTCTGAAATTTTATGGCTGGACTCTTCAATTTGGCTCATGGCAGCATTGGTTTGCACCATGATTTTAACGCCTTCTCTGGACTGGTTTTGCACCTCATGCGCAACGCTAGAGGCCTGTTGTGCATTTTCGGTATTGTCTTGAATGACGTTATTAACTTGTTGCATACTTTGATTCGTATCAACCAAAGCTTGTGCTTGCTCCTGAATGGCATGATTTAAGTGTTGTGTACTGATTTTAACTTCAGATGCAGAATGGCTAACACTATGAGATGCATCTATCGCAATGCCAATAACCGACTTTAACTTTTCATTCATGTTCAGGATTGATTGGCTGAGTTGCTGAATGATTTTGTCATACATGGTAGGATTTTGAGTATCAAGATGATTAGACATGGTTACGGTCAAGTCGCCAGACTCAATACTGTCAATAATGTTTGAAGCATCTTTAATCACCGACTCTAATAACTTAGCGTTGGTATTTGAACCTATGTCTGTTGCATATTTAATGACTTTAATCACCTCACCATTACAGTCTTTAATGGGATTGTAACTGGCTTCTAACCAGACTTCTCGCCCGCCCTTAGCAAAGCGCTGGTAAGTTCCCGTGCAAGCTTTTCCGGCACGTAATGCAGTCCAAAAGTCTTGATATGATGCTGACTCAGCCAATTTTTTATCGGCAAACATTCGATGGTGCTTACCTTGAATTTCATCTAGGGAATAGCCCATGGTTTTGCAAAAATTGGCATTGGCACTCAAAATATTACCTTGTGGATCAAACTCAATAACCGCCATCACTTTATGAATGGCGTCAATTTGGGCTTTAGCATTGATTTCACTTTGTACTTGCGCCGTGATATTGGTGGCAAACTTCATCACCTTAACCACCTGACCCGCGCTATCCAAAATGGGGTTATAGCTGGCCTCTAACCAAATGACCTCGCCCTTTTTGTTGCGGCGTTTAAAACGCGATGAAATAAATGCTCCCTTGCGAATACTGGGCCAAAAATTTTGATACTCGGCACTGTTGGCATCCGCATCAAATAAAAATAAACGGTGGTGTTTTCCTTGGATTTCAGACAGAGCGTAACCCACTGTCTGCAAAAAATTTTCGTTGGCATTCAGGATATTACCTTCTAAATCAAACTCAATGATTGCACTGACTCTATCTAATGCATTCATCACAGATTTCATCGACTGCAAGGTTTGACTTTGTTGACCCAATTGTTTTTTAAGTTCACTACAAAACATTCATGACTCCTGTGCTTTTGAAGTTTTGGGGTTCTTAACGCCAAAAAGGGCTTAAAAATAACCAGGCCTGGTTATTTTTAAGGCCTTTTGCGGCAGTTGAAGACCTTACACTCAAGGTTCTTGTTGATATAAAATGCCGTTATCGGTCATTTTTTGAATAAAATGCGTTTGTTCGGTTTCTGGTAAAGAGACACGAATAGTTACCCCTTTGCCATAAGTGACTTGGGCGACTTGCGCCGAACATAAATCACAACAATGTCGCACAAACTGCTCATGTTTAAAATCCAAACTTAAATCATAAACGACTTTTGCAACCTGTTCTATGACGGGCAAAACGTCCATCACGGCTTGCGCAGCTTGACCATAGGCTCGCGTTAAACCACCCGCACCAAGCTTAATCCCACCAAAATAACGCACGACAATAATCATAATATCGCCCACGCCTTTATGCTGGAGCACATTTAAAATGGGCTTGCCTGCTGTGCCACTCGGCTCTCCATCATCCCCCATCCCCGCATTGGACGCACAGGCTGGATTGCCCATTAAATAAGCCCAACAATGATGACGAGCATCGGGATATTGTGTTTTGATCTGCGCCAACCAAGCCATTCCCTGTTCGCGCGAGTCAATCGGTGCCGCATAGCCAATAAAGCGACTTTTTTTAATTTCAATTTCGGCACACGCCATTTGCGCCGGAATTTTATAGGACGCCACAGCTCACCTAAATACCTTATAAAAACCTGTGCACGAGTGAGGCGCAAAAAAACAATGAGAAAAACACTCACCTCTTTTAACCGTTTTTATGTGTGTATTCACTCGTTAAAAGCGCTCTTATACATTCGCAGTTTGATCAATCATTTGCCCCAATAAATCAACCACTTTATCGCTTTGAATATCTAATGCTAAAACCCCTTTTTCTAGGGTTTCGTAATCATCAATACTGAAAGCATCCATAATGGTTTTAATTAAACGGTGCATCACCATGTGCTCCTCACCCAGCGTTTTCATAATGGGAATGTCCATCAGTTTTTGCCCTTCACCATAATACCATTTGCCTAAGGCACAGGCGGTGTGGTCAATGGCGTTTTCATAAGTGACACCAATGTCAGCACCATCAATAAAACTGCGAATTTTACTTTTCCAGCCCAAATGTGCCTTAATCATGGCGTCAAACTGTTGGGCTAAATCCGATTTGGCCACCAGTTTTTCACGACGACACTGCACCGCTTCTTTGGAATGGGTATTGGGTTGGCAACCTGCTTTACTCAACTTAGCCATCAATTCTTCGGGCTTGAGCGGTTTGTGAACGATGTCTTTCATGCCTGCCGTATAAATGGTTTTTTCAAAATCAGAGCCATGCCCCGTGTAAGCCAAAATGGGTTTTTGATAACCCGTTTTACGAATGGCCTGAGTCGCTTCAATGCCATTCATCACGGGCATTTCTATGTCCATTAAAATGGCCGCAGGGTTGTAGCGTTGGCACTGGGTAATGGCTTCGCGCCCATTGGCGGCCACCTTGGTGTGATAACCCATTTTGGTCAACAACATCACCGCCACTTTTTGGTTAGAGATATTGTCATCCACCACCAAGACCAAATATTGGCTTTCGGCTTGTTCTTGAGTGGCATGAGCTACGGTTTCGCAATCGCCCAATTGAAAAGAACCCACCAATTTATCCATGTTTCTAGCCACATCGCCTAGGTATTCCGCTAAAGAGGCATTTTCTAACACTAGGGTAGAGCTTTCATTTGCCGATTTATCCAAACTGATAATCGATTGATTCACACCCTGAATTTGCTGAGCCTGTTGCTGGGCATTTTCAGAAATATGGCGAATATTGGCGGTCATCTCGGTCACTTGGGAAATGATTGACTGCAAAGAAGCACCCGTGGCTTCCACTTTTTGGGTACCTTGCACAATTTTTTCGGCAGTCATGCCAATCAAGCCATTAATTTCGCGCGCGGCATCGGCTGACTTTTGAGCCAAATTACGCACTTCACCCGCTACCACGGCAAAACCACGCCCATGTTCGCCCGCTCTGGCGGCTTCCACTGCGGCATTGAGTGCCAATAAATTGGTTTGAAAGGCAATGCTGTCAATTAAGGTGACGATGCCGGTGATTTTTTGACTGACTTCTGAAATTTCACTCATGGCAGCAATCGCTTCTTGCATATTGCGATTGCTGTCTTGCACGCCCGCTTCGGTTTGTATGGCGAGTTGATTAGAGGCTTTGGCTTGCTCGGTGGTTTCATTAACTTTTTGGGTGAGCAGATTCATCGCCACTGCCGTTTTTTGCAGTTCTTGCGCTTGATGTTTAATGGAGGTAGACAGTTGCTCATTACTTTCAGAGACATGCTCTGCCGAATGCGACACTTCTTTGGCTTGGTTATTAAAGCTACAGAAAGAGGCTCTTAAAGACTCTATCCCAGCAGATAAACTTTTAATGGTCCAACCATATTGACCTTCGTGTTGTTTTTGCGCTTTTAACGTGAGGTTTTTAGCGGGTAAACCACCAATCAAAATAGAAATATCGCTCAGCGTTCCTTGCAAATTGAGCATTAACGAGTTGATGTCTAAACACAGGTCTTTATAAAACCCTGTCAGTTGAGAGGCATCTAAACGCGTATGTAATTTACCGTTTTGTGCATCCTGTACGAGGTTTTTGATACTGTTTTGGACAAACAATTCTTGGAAAATATCTTGCCATTCAATCGCAACCCCCAATGACTTTCCTTGGTTGTCAACAATGGGTGTCATCTGCAATTGCACTTCGGCTGAGTAGAAATTAAATTTAAAGGTTTTGGGTTCTTTTAAATCTAAACAGGCCATTAAAATGTCCATGTCGTTTCTAAATAAACAGCCGATATTTTTGCCGGTGAGTTTCTTTAAATTAAAGTCAGGCACCTCTTTTTGAATAATCGCTTCAATCGGTTTGAGAAACTCAATGAGCGAGGCGTTCATAAAGACAATGGTGCCATTTTGGTCAGACAACATAATGTAGGTTTTTAAATCATCCATGCCTGATTTCATACGCTGCGAAAAGCGCGCTTCGGTATCAATTTCGTTTTGCTGGGCGGCCAGA
>JAFGUG010000015.1 GCA_016938655.1 Thiotrichales bacterium
ATACATTGTTAAACAACATAATACAAGACAGTAATCGCTTACATCCCCATGGCTAAAGCCAGGGGCTTTACGCTACTTTCAGGTAATCACTGGTTATATCATTAAGCGCGGGTGTTCCCAGTACGTGAGCGCCAAATCTATACCCTATGAACCAAATTGGAACCATCGTAAAAGGATTTGTCACCCATGCCAGCGCGGTGGCCAGAGGGATATTAGCTTTAAAGAAATAAGCAGTGATAGAGCTAAATAACATTTGAAACGGAATGGGCAGCATCATAAAAAAACAACCAATGAAGCCGCCCTTAGCCCATGAGTAAGCGTCGCCCTTCCAATACACAGGGCTTTTAAAATTGGGAAAGAATTTATTTAAAAATGCAGATCCTTTTACCGCTCGCCCTAGTTTTTTAAATCTTAATTTAACGAATCTGTTCATTTTTTTATAGCGGGCAAGTCTTGCTCCATACGCCGCCTTTGGGGTGGCGAGTGGTTGGCGTGGCGAATAAGGTGGCGTCCCTGGCGAAATTTGCAGGTGCTGACGTTATGTTTGGACACCATGAACTGATGTTTTGGTTGAATGCTTTGGCGTTCCGAAACATAACCGTCATGTCCTGAACTTTGCTCGTATTCCATGAGCTGATGTCTTGATTGAAAACAGTGGCGTTTTCAAACATTCCCCACATATACTCTACCTCTCCAGTATTCCATTTACCCTCTACCTGGGTCAAAGGATTAGTGCTAGTGCCAGAGAGCCCTCCGTTGTTGAAAGCAATGGCGCCATTAAACATGTTTAACATGAATTTTGCCGAACCCGTATTCCATGAGCTAATGTCTTGGTTGAAAACAGTGGCGCCGCTGAACATTTCTGAAAAATTAAACACCTTTGATACGTCCCACTTACCCGCTTCCTGAAGTAATGGTCGATTGAATGATTTGGCTTGCTTGAACATGGCATGAGCGTGTAATAAAGAACCGGTATTCCATGAACTGATGTCTTGGTTGAACTTGAGTGCGTGGGAAAATAGAGAAGACATGTCACTTACCTTGGAAACATCCCATTTACTAATGTCTTGATCGAAAGTATCGTTTGACATAAACATACAGCACATGTTTTCTACCTTGGACACATTCCATTGGCCGATTGGTTGGTTAAAGGCGTCGGCGTCGGTGAACACGTGTTGAGCAATTCGTAGACTGGATGTGTCTAGTGTAAGCGGGTTGTCACTGCTGCCAGAAGGACTCCCGTTGTTGAAAGAATAAGCCTGATAGAACATAAGAGCCATGTTTTCTACCTTTGACGTATCCCATGAATTTAACGAACGGTTAAATACTTCCGCAAATACAAAGACTCCAATCATATTCGTTACTTTGGATGTGTCCCAACTTGATATATCAGGATTTAGTGGCGATCCATAAAACAATCCTTCCCATACTATTTCTTCCCAATTAGGGTCGTTTCCGGCGTTAAGTGACGTCACATGTGACGTACACGCCGTTTCCAACTTGGCTTGGTCTGTTTTAATCGCAAACAACCCAGCGGTGTCATAAGCAGTATATGTCTTGCCATTAACCACCCCTGTTTCACCCACCGTAGCGTTTTCACACTTGATCGTCACCCCATTACTAGCCAGGTAAAATTTAGGCAACGGCTTAACCTGAAACGTCTTCACAGCCGACGACGTTTCAGCTTTTCCGTCGCTCACCACTAACCTTACCGTGTAATCCACTTCTTTTGTGAATCCCTCAAGATCGGAGCTTGAAATTGTTCCTGTTGTGCCGGGAATGGTTTTTACTACCGCACCCGACGCGTTTAATACCTCGTAGCGATAGGTTAATTTATCTCCATCCTTATCCGTAGATGGCGTACCCATAGAAAGCTCAAACTTGCCTGTAGCAGGGACTTTATTCGTAAATGCTTCGACCGGTGGTGGGGCTTGAGTCGCCGCCATTGCATTTATTGATAAAAGACCTGATAAAGATAGGGCAGCGACTGTTCTGAACATGGGTTTAACCTTTTTGTTGTGCAAATTTGCCATTAAATAACTAAGATGGTGATTTATGCGACTTATCGCAGGTTATAAGACACCAAGGATAGCCCCTGAACCATCATAGGCCGTTGCGCTGAAAACCGGCTCAGTAGGCGGAGTATTGAGGACTCCATCTTCTGAAGGCTGGCTTGGGCTTGAGTAGTTACTGTCAGAAAAATCATCATCCCTGTTCGGATCAATATTATTATTGTTCGCGGTGACAAGCTGCTCAATGTTATCGCTGGTCAAGGAATGGTGCTTATAAAGCAGTACATTAGTGGCGGCCAGGGCTCCGGTTGAAAGGGATAAAAAAACCACGGCAAAGGCTATCTTTTTCTTAATCATTTTTGACCTCCAGTTTTTTCTTAACCATAGACTGTTCTATTCTCTTATCTGGAAAGTTTGCTTTAACAACGAAAAGCGTATCAGACCGATTGCCTGATGACTTATTAACGCCCACATCTTGAAGAATTGGCACGTCACCCAGGCCTGGTATGAACTGGCGGCTTAACTCGCCCTCTTTTGACTTTACGCCAGCAAACAGGGAGTATTTATCTCTGTTCAGAGTTAGGATTGCGTCTATCTTATTTTCAGTCTTGAGGGGTTTTTTAATCTCGACTGAATCCTCAAGGCTTAGATTTCTCTTCCATGTAAAGACTTCAGTTTGGTATATTTTTGAGTCAGAAAATGCGATCTGCATATTAATCTGCTTTTCGCCCAAATTGATTCTTGGTGTGAATGTCAATCTGTTACCCACTTCGTCATCAATAAATTCTGGCTTGTCTTCTGAAAACGTGGTGACGCTTACGCCATTGATGGCCGTGGTATTCTCTTTAAGGGCACCAGGTATCCAATACCCCGTCGATTGAATATCAGACATGGTTGTAGGCACGTTGTTGTAAACCGTCAGCACGGTTGACGATTCAGAATTAAGCAAGCCATGCTTTTCATAAAGATTGATGCCGGCTGAAAGCACGTCTCCATTCTTATCAGTAACGCTACGGTTAAACTCTATACTCTTTGACGCCATAGCGGAGGCTTCAGTACCGGCAGCAAGCGTGTAGAGATTGTCAATTATCTTGTTGACCGAGATGCCAACATCCCTAGCTTTATTATTGTTTATGCGATAGATAGACATTTCTACGTTTGCAAAAGATACAGAGGCGTTTATGTAATCCTCAATCATCTTTTTTGACTCACGTAACCGCTTAGGGTTCGCCTTAATTCGCAAAGCCCCGGTTGCCTCATCAATGATGACTTCAGGCTCAACCTCTTTCATGGTTTGAGAAGCTGGCAATGAGGGTAGTGGTGAATACCCCTGCCCTTGGAATATTTCAGTGAACAGTTTGTCTTCAGGCGCGTTTTGACCTGCTGGCAAAGGTGGTTCTACAGGGTTTGTGCCTGGGTTTGTGCCTGGGTTAGCGACTGGGACTGAAGCCGAAGACCTCTCGATAGGAGCCGGTGATAAGCCTTCGACACCCTTAGTGGCTAAAACACTCTTTAAATGCTCTTTAATCGCGCCGTAGCTGCCATTTTGTGCGCCCTCATATTTCGATAATGAACCCTCCACAACCATAAAATCGCTCACAACTATCGTTCGACTGTTCTGGAAGTATAAATCCAATCCTGAGACACTCTCGATAGTCGTAATCAGCTCGCGCATCGTGACATCTTTCAGGTTGAGGCGGATGGCTTTGTCCATGTATCCTGGATTATCAAGGTCAAAAACAAAATTCACATGGGATAAATTCTTAGCGAGATATTCCATTGCAACGTCAATTGACCCGTTAATATTGACGGTGTAGCGCAGCTCATCTGTAAACACCGTGTCATCAATATCACTCTCATCAAGATTCATTGTGTAGTGGAAATACTCGCTATTAGATTTTTCAGCCGACTTATCCTTTATGGATGCAGCGATCTCATCTATTACATCGGTGGGGTTTACGACCGTTTCACTAATTTTAGTGTGTTCGGCAATGTGCGAACAACCAGACAGCATGAAAATGGCAGCGGCAATGGCTGTTAGTTTAAATTTATGGCGCATATCAAAAACCTCTCTCAGCCATGCTTAGGCTTGTTATTTTCGTTAAACCGTCTTTTTGCTGTTGAAACTCACGCTTTTCAGGGTTGTATTTGACACGGTACTCTCTAATATCGACGTAGTGCGTGGGGACTTCGACCGTTCGACCCTGAAATAAGCATGTAACGGACTCCATAGAGATCAGCAATGGCTTACACATGAAATGTTCAAGCTGTGGGTTTAGCGCAGGCTGTTTTGCTTGGTTCTGTCGAGATTGAGCCGCTTGCGGCGGGGTTAAATGAGCGCTTGGGAGACCCCTTTGAGCGCTCATGGCTGACATTGCGGCGAGTACGTTGTTCAGATTATTCTGCACATTGTCTATTTTCATAAGCAGGTCTTCAGAACCGGGAGAATTTTCCTCGTCCAATTTAAGCATGGCTGTTGATTCTTCGATAAGCTGTGTTTTCTTGTTTATCTCCATGAGTAGCGCAGAGATGGATACAAGCCTGTCGGAAAGGTAAGCAACGTCATAACTCACCTTATCAATCGTTGTTTCTAGCTGAAAAAGAGGCTTCATCGCATACGCCCCGGCCAAAACAAGAGTGGTGGTGACGGCGGTGAAACCAAGGAGGGCAGAGTTTTTCTTGATGGCATTTACATGACCCATAGTCTTGTTTTTTCTAATCTCTGCAATTCTTGGGTTAGTTAATTTCTGACTTCCTGTAACAGATTTCAAGATTGCAGGATCATTAATGTTAAAAAGGGATGACTGAAAGCTATCTAAAAGTTCATCACAAACAAATTCAGCTTTCTTGCCCTCTGTCTTCATTAGCCTGGCTTCGGTTTTTTTCGCGCTATCGGCCACTCTAATTCTCGCGTCAGTGGCCGACTCGTCCTCGCTCTTGTCAATGAAGTGGTATGACGTAAGGCGACCGTCGCGCACAAGAGCGACCACGCGGAAAGTAAAAGAGACATAAATCTTGGCGGAAGAGAACCCATTGGCCAAGTAGTGCGAACGGCAAAACTCATTAAAAGGGATGATGTTTTTTGAATCCGCTTTAATAGCCTCCATCTCAACCAGACTGTAAGAAACAACGTCGATCTCGTTATTGTCCAGGGTGGCGTAAGTGTAGAACGGGGTTTGAGCCGAGTTCTTAACAAGAGCAAGGACTTTTTTTGTCTGCAAACCCTTTGGAGGCAGCTTTATTGGGTCGTCACTTATTTGAACCACACTAAATGGGTATATTAAATTATCAATCATTGTTCTTTAAAACCTCTGTTAACCCTTGAAAACCTATCTCATAATTCAATACCAGGCCTGGTTCACCCGACTCTTTGGGGACAAGCTCTTGGTGTATTCCGACTTCTATCTGCTTGATAAATGCGCCCACATTATCGACACCCAAATCACGTAAACGATCTTCAATGGTGCTGATGGAGTTGGCGTGGATCGTGGTTAATACCAAGTGGCCTGTCAAAGCCATCTCAACCGCCCTGCTTGCGGTCTCTGCGTCTCGAACCTCTCCCAGTAAGATTACGTCTGGAGCCTGGCGCAATACGGCTCTAATAGTCTCCGAAAAAGACTGCCCGGCATCTTCGTTAATCTGAACCTGGTTAATGTTCTTAAACTTAATCTCAACAGGGTCTTCCATCGTAATAATGTTATAAGCGTCGGCGTCGAGTTCGGCCAGCATAGAATAAAGCGTGGTGGTCTTGCCCGAACCGGTCACTCCAGAAAGAACGACGATTCCTTTTAAGCTAAACAGTATTTCCTTGATGCGATGATAATGCTCAACTGAAAAGCCAAGGTCTTTTAGGTTGGGACGGTCTTCCATCTGGATACGCATGGTGACTTGCTCGCCACTTACCGTTGATATGCTGTTTACGCGAACGTTTAAGACGTACATCTCATCAAGAATGCGAACCTCTAGGGAGCCATCTTGGTGCCCTTTTAACTTACCGGCCTCCATGCCAGAGCGTTGCTTGATGGACTGAACAAGGCGCTTGGCCGTATCGTAAGGAAAAGCGAGCTTAAACACCTTCTTTCGGTCTATTCGGAAGAAAACATAGGACACAGAGCCTTCAAGGGTGTTGTAATTGAAATAAATGTCCGAGCTGTTCTCAAGCGCGGCGTACTCGAACAATAAGGCCGTAAGCGTGTTCACCCCTTCACCTTGGTCAGCTTTGCTGGCGATGGCGTCGAGAAAAATCTGCTTATAGTGCTTGGCGTTCTGGTAAATTCTCTTTTGGACAAGGGCTAGATTTAGCTTTGTAACAACATAGGGTTCGCACTTAAACCCGGACAGGTGAAAATGGCGCTCAGTCCTAGCAAGACCAACATTATCAGTGGGGTCAGACAACGCCAACTTAACCAGCTTTTCCTCATAATCGACATCAAAAACACACTGTTTTCTTGACACAGAGACACCCAGCGCCAGGTTTTGAGAAAATTCAATAACAGATTGGTAGTTAATGTGTGGAGTGCCAGAAATAACGCAAGTTGAATCAAAACCAAGCTCAACAGAGATGATTTTTAATATGTCAATTTCAGAAGCGAATCCAAGCATGGATATGGCTTCGGAAATGCCAACGTCTTTTTGTATGGCCGAGTGAAACTTAGCCATCTCCATTTGATTCTTGGTAACTATCCCGTGCTTAATTAAAAGCCCTTCTACGAAATCGGTTCCTTGGCTTGCTGGGACTATCATCAATCCACCCACACTCTTGATTCATTAAATTTTAAATTAGCAATCGCGGCATCAATAATGGCCTGATCGTCTTGGTTGCTTGGTGAGATATACGAGTAATAGACTCGTTTAATACCGTCGTGCAACGTCATTCTAATTTCCCAAACCAAACCATCCTGGTCATTAAAAACACCAGGGATAGGAGGCAATATGCCGGCGGCAATCAGTTCTGGAAGGTAATTGTGGTCTTTATCGACATTTAAACTTTCGTAATCAAAGTTAGGCTGGGAATCAAACAAATTCACCTGGGCTTTTATCACGGATGCGACGGTTGATATTTTTGACTTGTCTACACTCCCCCACATAGAAGACGTGGCGGCGTAAGATATGATCGCTAATATTAAAGATCCGATAATGACCGACGGCAGAGAAAAACCAGCCTCTCTATTTCTTGTTGGGGTAGACATGCGATCTCCTTTAAATCCAAAAAGCGCCTTTTTCAAAGCGCCTTCAAGTTTTAAAGATTAATAGTTAAGGGGTGAAGATTTCGCGGCATCAATCGCCTTGTTCAAGGTATCAGCAGCAACACCACCGTAAACCGTAGCAGTGGCCAAAAGGTCTCCGGCGGCACCTCTTTTCTGTAAAGGCGTAATGTAATAGCAATCTGTGGCGCTTGTAGCTACTGTGGCAGGAGCAGAGCACGTAATGTTGTAAACAAACTTACCAACCGTTAGGCCTGCAACAGAGTCGTAACGCAAGTCCAAATCAGCGGCAACAGCCTTTAACCGGTTAGCACCTTCACTGCCCAATGCAGTAGCCTTTAAAGCAAGGGTTTGGTCAGTGTTAGCGCCAGTGCCATCAGCGTCAACCAAGACAAGCTCGTACTGAAATTCTTTAGGCATTTGGGCCAAACGACTCTTAGCGATTGCGTCAAAAGTGTTATCTAAACCAGTTAAAGGAAATCCTTTATTATCTTCAAGAATGCCCGCGACAGCGGTTTTAGCCTCTGCAATGGTAGAAACTTCAGCGGAGATAGAGGCTTTATCCACTGAGCCCCACATGGATGTAAGGGCGACTCCCCCGAGCACAGCGGCGATGATCGACCCGATTATCACTGAAGGGAGTGAGAATCCTCCCTGGTATTTTGTATTTTTAGCTAAGATACGCGCCTTAACCATTTCTTCGATTTCTTGTTTTACAACTGCGTCAATTTGTGACATTTGGAGCTCCAGGTTAAATTAATAGGTTTGATTTTGATTAATCAAGGGTATTAGACAGCTTACCGAAACCCAACTTATGTGATTTAGGCATCAAAAAATTAGGCTTTTTATTTTTTTTGCACAAGCGTGATGAAATAAAGTCTTACGGCCGGCCTTTCCAGAAATTAATCGCCGCGAAAAACCAAAATATCACCAGAGCCGCGATCCCTAACTTCTCAAATAGCCATGAGATGCGGTTAAAGTTTAAATCAATGACTGGTTGTAAAACTTTGCCTTGGGTCTGGGAGACAGTTTCCAGCAGAAACCAAGGGGCAACAAAATAAAGAACAATAAAACTCATTAGCCCAAATAAAAGACTGGTTCTCCAGTGAAGTCGTTTTGCCATTGATACTGAATCTTTGATAATGCTAGTGGACGCACTTTTTCTACTGTATTTTTTCCTGTATCGAGCCATAACTGATAACCTTTTTAATTAACGATATTTGCTTCTTAAACTCTTACTGAGAGTTAGAACGCATAAAGGCCTGCTGACATTCTTGCAGATAATGAATGAGTCGGGAAAACAGCCGACTTACTCTCTGGCGTGCGGGCTAATTCGACTAACTTGCCCATATCAACATCGTCTTTTAATTTATCTACCGCCCATGTTTCGGAGCTAACGTTTCTGAAATCGTCGATAGATTTCGCACCAAGAGCCTGCATAAGCTCGCGCTCATCGAACATGCCGTTTGGCTTTAAAATACCTAGCTTGGTGGCCATAGCAAGCATAATAGAGCCGTAATCCACAGAGCCTTTTCGAGAGCCTGACTTAACGCAGATTCCTGAACCGGACAAATGGTCAATGCCGGCGTTTTTGGCATAAGAGACAATTGCGCCTTTTAATGGGTCTAGCTGGGCGGATACGATTTTCATCTCCTTTTTTAATTCCTCTTCTCTCTTGTTGAGAGTAAGGAATCGAGCTGCTGCACTGTCCCAAACCGGATCGTCAATTAAAGCCTTGGGAATATCGCGCTCAAACTCCTTCCACCCTTCAATCAATAATTTCGAGCGACCTGGTACAGCTTCGTAATACATGAACTCAAAATGATTGGCCGCAACATAGTAAATCTCACCCGTCTCATAATCTCTCACGGGGTCGCTGTAATGAGGATAAGCCGTATGGTCTTCGCCCTCCTGGACGCGAAAGGAGTCGGAGGTGACAAAGATGACTTTTTTTGCGCCCGATACCAGCAATTGCTGCTCAAGCTGCCAATAGTAAGCCGGAGGAAGGTCTTTGTTTCGGACAGCTTCGGCAAGCTCCTCGTTCCACTGCTTATGCTCAAACGCCATACTGAAGTCAAAGGTTAGGCCGTCCAAAGAGGCAGACACGCCCTTCTTCAATCCTTTGACAACAATACGCCCGGTAACATTGGATAAAGGCTCACCCAACAATTTCTCAACAATAGGTCGAGCGCAGGCCTCCGTGTAATGACCTTTGTCGAAAATCATCTGCTGATAATCGGTTACTTCGATATTACGCACACCAAGGCGAACAAGTGTTAGCTCGCCACGCGTGCCTGGGTCGTACTTGCCGACATTCATCATGGCAGGCGCTTCGGATGCTGGGTAATTTTCTTTTCTGAACTCGTGCCATTCTTGTGAGCCTTGAATAACATTGACCACTTCCATTGGGATAGCCATGATTTGTCTCCTATAACCCTTAATTAAGCCACTTGACCATCAATAACGCCTTCCTGGGCATATTGATTTTCGCGTTCAGCACGAATCACATCTTTTTGCTTTTTCTCAAGAAGACTGGTCAAAATAGCGTATTGCTCGACATCAACTTCCGAAAAGTTTGTGGCTTTGCTTCCTGTTTTCGCAGATACCCATCCGAACATCGCGTTAATATCCGTTGACGTTGACTTGGCCAGGCCTGATAAATAGTTTTGCTCGTCTTGACCGATAAAGTCTCGCACACGCTCTTGAAAAGACACAACGCTTCCTGGGTTAACCTGCTCTTCGATACTCTTAACGTTAATATCGCGCTCAAGCATCTCAATCACTTCAGAAGCGTTAGGCAAACGACGTGCAATACGATGAATGACCGTCTTAATCGCCATGCGCTCATAGTGCATAAACCAGACCGAGTTTTGTTTAATAGCGCCTGTTTTTGAATCAACGGCTGATTTAGACATGTACATAATCTTGTCAACATCTTCTTTTGACATCACCTCAACAACCGTTTCACCCGAAGCCATTTTTGCCATTGCAAATACGAGCTTTAACTGGCCACGATTCGCATCTGAGAAGTTTGGGTGGTATTTTAATTTTTCGCCCTCAATGTCAATGTAATAATCAAATGAGTCGGCTTCGTACACCGGCTTGGCAATAATGTTAAGCACCTCTCCAGACAAGCGTAGTCGCTTTAAAATACCGTCAATCATCGGCTGATACTGAGCGGCATTAACCCACTCACTGCCCTGGCGCTTGGAATATATGACTATCGCAGCATCTTTCCCGTCAGGATAAAGTCCGTCTTTTGCACAGCGCAAGAACGCTTGGGCTAAAGAATCCTTTGTACAGGTTCTTAATTGCGGGTTAATCATGGCCGCCATTTGGCAGATGGAGATGAACTTCTCCATTTTGATGTGTGAAGGAAGAAGACTTTCTATTTCAGGGAAAATCTCTTTTTCAACAATGCTAATTTCGTTTGTGTTGCTCATTTTCTATCCTTTTTTTGGTTTGGTGGGCAGTTATTCCCTTTACGCCTCTATTGTATATTAAATAAATAAGATGTCAATTTATTTATTTAAAAAAAGCCAGAGTATTTTTTCTGGCTCTTAGTGAGAGATTATAGGGTTAAAATTCCCAGTATGGCGTGTACCTATGGCCGGAACGCCATATTTTATAGCTTCTGTTGAATATTGAACCATCCGTTTCAGGCTGTAAGCGTTGATGCGCGGCACCAATCGTAAGCCCTTCGTTAGTAATAAGATCGTGAGCTTTTTGAAAATCAAATATCCCCATTTTTTTTGAAGCTCCGCAGATCGCACGGTATTCAGCACGAACCTTATCTACCGGCTTTTTGTCCAAGCTCTTAACAAGATTGTAAAGCTGGATCATCTCAGGGATGCTGGGCGTCTCAGACATCTCACTATGATCAAGAAAGGAGACCCAGGGCGGAGCCTTGTTGCAACCGGTCTCTGGATTGATAAACGGGTAAAGTCGGTTTATAAAAACATTCTTGCGATGCTTAAAGGACTCTATTGTGCTCAGGAGCTCGTAAATATCAGACTCAATCCCAATCAAGTCACTCTTATTAGACAAAATTATAATTCTGGCTAGGAAAAAAATAGAGATGTGGTGTCTTACAGAATCACTCCTTAATGAATCAATATAGCGCTTACTCGTTGAGGCGAGCACTTGCAACAAAAAGCGATTCGTAATCTTAGTAAGACCCAGATCGGCCTCCAAAAAATCAATGAACGTTGCTGTGTATCTCTCAGTAACCGTTGGATCGGCACTATAGATGGCCGCACAGCCTTGTAAAACCTTGTCGCGTTTTGGCGATGGCACACCAATGCTGTCGAGTGTTAACCCGCCTACCAAAATTGAACGAGCGTAGCCAAGAGTTTCTTCGCCAAGGCGGGTTTCTTTTGCTAAGTTTAAAAATTGGGATTCGCTCAGGCAGCCTGGGACATAATCCTTACCGTGTAACGCGTCAGAAAAGCCGACCATTTTATGCAAGTTTTTTTCAGTTAACCGGCTTAAAAGGCCGCAAGCGATAAAAGTTAGCTTCGGCGGATTTCTGTCAAACAAAGTTAACTGCTTTACGCCCACGAGATTAGCCACCTGCTTTCTGGACAGGGAGGGCAGCCCTTCTTTAAATACACGTTCGCCGTCTTCAATTAAGCGCAGAATGTATTTACCCGGAGAGCCTGGGCTTGTTTTTAGAATTGATTCCATTAATTAATTATCCTCCTAGTTGGCTTAAAGCCGGATCAGCGCTCTTAATGAGATTGCTTTTTATTGTATTGTATTATAATTAAGTTTAATGTCAATAAAAAGCTGAATTTAATAAAAACTTTCCTATGGAAGTGATTTAACGTGTTAAATCCTTGATATACAGGAGGTGGCCATGCATTATCCAATAGTGCGTAAACCCTTCGTTCACAGCGGGAGTGCGTCAAAAGTAAAAACCTCTAAACATTGCGTTTATTGATAGCCTTTAACAAATCTCTTGGCGACAGAGTGCCCTCTGGAATTGGAAACTCATCATTCTCATTGGGAAGTGGCGGTGGCTCTGCTTTTTTTGGTAAAGACGGCTTTTCAAGAGTTCTTTTTGGTGATGAAGAAATTACCGGGTCGGTTTGTTTTGAAAAATCCATTGAGGCTTGATTGTTCAAAGGAGGTTTTGCCATAAACCATTCTGGTTCAACCCTCTTCCAGCCTGATGCGAAGTATTTTTGCAATACATTACTTATTGACGAGCCTGTTATTTCTTTTGCTTTTATAAATACTTCAATAATCGAATCAATGGATTGCTGGGAGTCTTGCTGTTTAAGTGCAATTCTATGTGACACTAGGTTGTCAAACATTTCATCCGTAAACCCTTGGGAAAGATGTTTGTTTTTTAACTCTTGTGGCAAGTTTGGAGCTTTCCTAGAGGCTTCCTTAGTCTTACTTTCAACACGTTCGACAATCTCACCCTCTATAACCTCATACAGCTCAAGTTTTGATGCCCTCTTTTTAACCGCAAACAACAAGTGTGAAACCCTTTTACCACCCGCTTTTTTTTCCTCCACAAAAGACAGGAAAACCGGTGTGAAAGCGTTAATTTGTTGCACGCCAGCATAGACTACAGCCTTCACCTGAGTGTAATTGTAGCTTGGAGGGATAGATAGCTGGCACTTTAGCTCACCGATCTCAATAGGATATTCTTCAATGGATTGGTCGCACCAGCTTTTCGCAATGTCGTATAAGCGCAAAGTATAAATACTTGTAAATCTTGCAGTCTCCTTGAGATGCAGGATGGTGCTGTCTTCGTCTTTTAAAGACTGTAAAAACGGAAGGATTTCCTCGTTAAACCCAAGAACCAAATACCCACTTTTTTTAAAGTATTCTTGTGAGGTTAAGAGAGTCACTTCTTTTATAGACTCATCGTCGTTTTTGACCCTTAAAATCTTACGAACCAGGCCGCTCCCAGCCGCTTGCAATGTCTTATAGGCGTAGCTTATATCAACCCCATAAACGCTAGAATAATACTCCGCTGTAATAACAACCTTACGATTTCCAGTCGCTAACAAAGATATAGCCGCCTCCATTACGCGTTTTTCACTCTTAGAAAGAGTGTAATGAGCCTTAGCTAACTTATGGGATTTAACGGAGCGACCGTAATCTTTTGTTTGAACAGATTGATTTAGTATTTTAGACATTTAAAAGCTCAACTATATTAGTGTGTGAATATACCAAACAAATAACGAATAATGAAGTCTTATTGAGTCACTTCATTTTTCCAAAATAGGTCAATAATGAAGTTTTTACCGTCAAAAAAGGCAACGGTAAAAACTTCATTATTCCTACAAAGATTACGGTAAAAACTTCATAATTGATTAGGTTAATTTTTATAAAACACGGCTTTTCATCGACTTTTCATTTAATAAAAAAGTTAATTTAATGTCGCATTTAATAGAGCTAAAATAACAAGTCTAATTCTTGTATTTATGGTAGGCAATTATCTCACTTGATGGGTGATAATTGGCAAAACTGGATTAATTGGACGGTAAAAACTTCATTATTACCGCAAAATTCACGGTAATAGTTTCATTATTACCGTCAAATTCACGGTAATAGTTTCATTATTACCGCAAAATTCACGGTAAAAACTTCATTATTCGAGCTAAATTCACGGTAATAATGAAACTATTACCGTTGACTGCCAACGGTAAAAACTTCATTATTCGAGCTAAATTCACGGTAAAAGTTTCATTATTACCGTCAAAATCACGGTAAAAACTTCATTATTACCGTCAAAACAATGAGTATATTTAAGTAATTTAAACAAGAAATTGCGGTAATAATGAAACTATTACCGTTACAACATGTGTTAACAAAAACTCTCAACTTATTGAATTAAAACAATTAATTATAATAATTAGCAAGTGAGTATCGCTTTTTTAATCAATCTCTTATATATATCTTTAATATTAAAAGAATAAAGAATAAAGAAAGAGAAAGAGCGCACAGCGACTTACTTTTTAAATTCACCTCCCGCCAACAACCTACCTAAAAAAGAGAATAGTGGCGCATTTGAACAATTACATTAAAACTTAAATACCGACATTAATTTTTAACGCTCTAGGGCGACTAATTAAAGTGACCCTAGTCCTATTATGGATTTAAAACAAAAGAGCCTTGTTGATAGTTTGTTGGCTTCCAAAAGCCACAATTCAAACCATTAAGCGACTCCCTTTGCAGACTCCTCAATCTCCTGACACTTTTCAAACGTATCAGCAACCGCTTTATCATCCCTTAGACGAACAAAAACAGGGTGTAGCACAGAGTTATTACCGTCCCTGTCCTTGGACAAGCCGTTGCACTTAATCTCGACTAATCGGCCGATTAATTCGTCCCCCATCTCAGTTAGCAAAAGCATCGTTTCGACATTAATCCCAGCGGGAGAAGTTTTAAGCAACCCACACTCTGTTTCAACGTTCAAGGATGAAATCAGGCCAGAATTTTTACCGGTGCCAAGGTTGGCACTAACCACTCTCAAATCGAGGCTTAACTCACTCTTAAATTTCAGATTATGTGAGGCCTTTCCATTTTTCCAAGCCTTGTCTGCTTTTACAACCGTCCCCTCTCCTCCTGACGCGACGATTTCTTTGTAATGCGCCATTGCGTCCTGGATTGAGCTAATAACGCGAGAGTCAACAACCTCTACATTGCTAACGCCGCTCTTTTCAACCATATCGACTAACTTTCGCATTCTTGACGCGTAAGGAACATTCCAAGTGTCTGCGCCGATGTAAATGTGATTCGGAATGTAATCCCAAACCACGTAAGACAGTTTCGCTAAGAAATTTTCATACGTGTCACCGTGTTTTTTGAGCAGTTTAGCGCGTTCAGTTTGTGCATTTTCTCCCAGTGAGATAGCGTCGCCAATACTGACTAGGCTGGAGATGATTCCGTTCGACTCATAGCGAGAAATCCCCTTAATCAGCAACTCACCGTTCAAAACAAGAGGTTCACCGTCATTCAAGTCCTGAAAGACCGTGAACGCGTCGAAAACAGCCCCAAAATCTGTTTGCAGACCCTGGCGTGACTCAGCAATAACCTGACCGTCCAGGACTCGAAGATTTTGGTAACGACCGTCCATTTTTGTTTGTGAAAAAATAATACAGCCGTCATTTAGTAGGTTTTTAAACTTTTCTAAAGAGAACGGCGAGCAACCCATGTACGGCGTGTCTTTGATGAAATTCTTGCCAATCGCTTTATTTATCGTTGACGCACCGCAACCAATTTCCAGTGATTGACCAATAACGAGCTTCAGCACTTCTGCGTTATCCACAGATAATCCAATTAAAAGGCCAGCAAGGTGGTTTTGAGCCGCGTTCCCTGTTAATTCACGGCTTGATAAGGGGTCAAGCCCTTCGACAGCCTGGTGAAGCTCAATCGTGGGTTCGTTCGCTGGAATGTATTCTGGGATATTCTTAATGCCAAATTTGATGCGCGGGTCATACGTAGCCGACAAAATCTTCAAAAACAGTGGATTGTCTTTGTATTTAGCGATGGTTTTTTCTTTAAAGATTTTTCCAGCGTCCGAGCGAATTTCTTGGATTATGGACAGGATAGATGGGTTAGACATTGTAATTTCCCTTTTCGTTGGTAATGTGTGTATTGTACTCTAATATTGCTATTTGTCAATTAAATATTTATTTTAAACTGGGTAAAAGTTTGTTTTTTACCCAATCAAAATTAAACATCCATCTCGCTATACATTTCCCGCTCTTTCTTCTTTTTTGAGGCCATAGTGAGCCACATAGCTACACCAAAAAGGCCAAAAGCAAAAACTATTGCTGCCGTTACACAGCATCCTTTGATTCAAAAGGCCGGATAGCAATAAAAGCTGAAGGAAACTTTGCCAGAATCCAATTCTCAAATAATTTTGTAGATTATTATTTAATTTTGTAATTACTAAATAATTTTGGAGTTTACAGTGTAATAAGGCCTGGACTATTTAGGCGCACTCACGGTGATTAACTCTTGCTGTGAGCGCGTATCTGCTACGGCACAAAGTACAGCTACTGGTCAACGAGGCTTTTTCAAGCCTCGCGATAAAGCTCAGGAAATAAATTGCGATGTCTAGATTCTTCAAACTTATAATCAAATCTATAATATATTTTTTCTAAGGGACTAAAACAAACCTCTACAGGCTCAGTTTCATAATCTACATTCTTAAGCAACTCACTGGTTACTGATTCTTTGGAAATCTCATGATTGGTTGCAGACCACTCCCCTTGCCAGCCACGATTTGGAACTTTCTCAGGCTTGTTGTTATACTCAAACAATAGAGGAGATCCGTCAGGCTCTACACAAAACCAATATTTAACGCAAAATGCCGCTCTAAGTAATTCGCTCTCACTTTCTTGCATCCCA
>JAFGUG010000016.1 GCA_016938655.1 Thiotrichales bacterium
CTTCGTAGAGTTGCCGTACACGATAGCCTTCCATGCCCATCATTTCTTGCAGGGTTTTGCCGTCCAATTCGGCATTTGGAAAACGCTGTGCAAACATTCTTCGTGCGATTTCTAAGGCTTTATTGGAATCAGCAGAAAGTTCAATTTGATTACGTAAATTACGCGTATCGGTTGTAGGGGTTTGGCCAGCAGCATAAAATAACAAACTGTCTTCACCAACCCAACAAATGCCGCAGTTAGCAGCAGCCGTCACTTTAACCGCTTCATGCGTAATGCTAGTGCCAGGCCCTAATAATAAACAGTTAAGAGTGGCAATAGGCAAACGCACCACATTGCCGGTGCTGTCTATCCACTTCACGCTGGCGTCATCAATTTCGAGCCGACCGCGTTCAAGGTAAATAAACGGATACTTATCTTTAACTTGCGGCAGACTATCACGCGTAACCTTGATGAAAAGTCGTTTTATTTCTGGTTTGCTGGGTTGAACCGCATCAGCCATCCATAGGTTCCTCTTGGGTGTAGAGCAAAGTCACTTGGCGATCACGGTACTTTTTATGTTCGCCAAACGCAATTGGCACATCGTTGAGGGTGAAATGTTCATCGCCCTCTTGCTCGCCTTGCAGCACTCTAAAGTCTTCAAGTAACTTTTTAGCTTGCGAAAATGAAGAGGCCTGCTGATTTAACTCATCTAAATCGGCAAACTGCCCTTGGAAAACTAACTCGGTTGGAACACAGTTTTTGCGCCCCAAATAAATATCCCAACTGGGATTCTGCAAAGCTTGCGCTACTCCATCTACTAAATCACTCGGCACTTGCAAAGCCACAGCAAACACGGCGTCTTGTAAGTAATATCGATAGGTTAATTTCGAACCGCCACCCACCGCTTTTTTTCCGTCAGCCGTTTTGGGGATTAGCAAGGTTTGCCAAGGGTCTTTATCCTCGTACCCATTACCAACGGTCTGAAAATCCCGCAATATTGGCGCTTTATTCTGTTTATTACCGTTGGTTTTGGTTTTGCTGTAGCTCATGACCTGCATATCTAAAGGGGCAAAACGCGCCAGCAGTTCTGTCTGTTGACCGCCAGCACCTAAAGCACTGCAAACTAACCCCAAAACACCGGATTTTGTTGGAAATTTAAGGGTATCGCGCCGCCCAAACTTGGAATCTGCACCCCAAGATTGCAAAGGGGCTTCTAACCACAAGAGAACATAGGGGTCATTTTTTTTCTGATCACTCATGATTTACTCCGATTCTGTCGGCAACTGCTTTTGCAAGGCCTCAATAAGGCCATCGATATTGTTTGGCGGCAGTTCAATTTCATCGAGTTTGCCGAATAATGAACCCGCCATCTGTTCTTTTTTAGCTAAATCGTTATTCAACGCGGCAATACTTGGCGCAAGATAACCTTCACCTTTGGCTTTCACTGGATTTTCAAAACTAGCCTGTAAAGCCTGACCTTTGCGTACCATCACTTTGGCGTAATCCCAAGCAGACAGGCCTGTCATAGTCGTTTGACGTGCGGCCGGTACCGCCACATACAAGGCTTTAACAAATGATTCAATTGCACCTGCCATGTTTTGACCGTTTAAAGTTTCGTAAAGCTGGCCCAAATCTAAGCTAACATAGCGGTAATAGGTGGCCGAGTTAAACTCCAAACTACCCATGTGTGCGGAACCAGAATCTTCACGAATACCCATTGGGTCATCGTCCACGGCAGTAAAAAACTCTACTTCGTTTGCCACCTTATGTGTTGAAATGGCGTGAGCAAATGAGCAGGCCGCTTCCACATTTAACTCCGCTGCTTGGGCGACCATACGACCAAATAAGGCAATATCCACACCATCGAAGGCTAGATTTAAGGCTTTTTTTCCAACTTTATGAGTTTCTTTATCCTTTAGCTTAGATGTATCAAACTCTTTTTCGGCAGCATAGACCGCAAAGGCATCGGCTTCGGTTGCGGTAAAAAATAGCAGAGTGTCTTTACTAATATGACTGGCAATGGCTTCACCGCAGGCTTTGGCTTGCTCTTCATCCGCTCCTTTTTTCGAACAGGCCTGCGCAATAAGTTCAGCAATGTGTTTGGTACGCATGCCGAGTTTTGTACCATACTCTTGCATGGCCAATCGCACAGGGCGTTTCCATGACTGCGAACTTACGCGAGCACGTGGAACACCCCCTACAAGTGCGGTTTTAGGAGCTCCGACATCATCACGGTTTAGACAAGTGACAGGAAAAGATTGCAAAATATGAAATTCAATACGGGTGTGTTTTAAAGGGTTGTTAGTTGTCATGTTGTTTTCTCCAAAATTTCAGAATAAATATAAGTTCTTAAATGGTCTTAAATGCTTTTAATTAGTCTTGCAAAGGCACTATTTGTAATAAGCCAAACCCAAAGGTCTTACCTCGACCAATGCCGCGTAGAAAACTTTGGATAAATTGTTCACGATCGGTTACTTGCAACTCACCTTTTAAATGAGCGCTACTATGGGTAACGGTTTTACCGTATTTATCAAACTGCAACACGGGGTTTATCTGCACTTGCAAATGCTCGGGCGTTATTTCAAATCCCCAGCCCTTTGATGCGCGCTCTATTGCCCAAAGCGCAATGTCTTCACGCTTACGAATCGCTTCAACTTTGCCAGAATGTTTATTACGCTTACTGGGATTAAGGGTAATTTCAAAACCATAGCGATGGTGTTGCACAAAATCAGGTTTAATCAAGCGACTTTCTACCTCGCCAAACTGTGGGGTTTGATGAGGTTTACGGGTTGACAACATCAGTATTTGCCGTGCATTAAAATCGCCACCTTTATCCACCCACAAAATGCCACTTGATTGCCCGCTGGCTTTGTCGCTCTCCGAACGCACATCGTCAAACAAGCCATACACTTGTTTATGCAAGCTGTAGGCGTCGGTAATTTTGAGGGTTTTTATATCGTTGCGGCTTAAACGTAACACCGAGGCATAAGCTAGAACATCATCATTCATCTGCACCCTCCTCGCCTTGCTTGCCATAAAAATTTTGCGCCCAACGAGATTTTATTATTTGCCGCGACTCATCATGGCTAAACCACAGAAGGTCGTTCAATAGACGGGAATAATCTAGGGTTAAATTTGTTTTGGACTCAATCAGTTTTAATAACGGTCGTAATATACGGCAGGCCTCAGCCGTGTTGTCGCAAGCTAGAAGTCGTCTAAGCTTGGCTTTGGCTTGGTCACTTTGATTGCCATCGTCATAGCACTTGGCAATGGCTTGTCCTATCTGAGTTTTACCATTAAATTCGGGTTTTGCGCGGGCGATACCAGCAGCAATCGCTGCAAAAGGCAAGCGTTCGTTTTCACTATCCAGCTTGACAGAAAATCCCGCCAAAATTTCCCAGGCCTGGTATTCAGTATTGGGATTATCGGCACGGCGTAACACCGCTGCATCGCCTTTATGGGTCTGCACACGCTGAATAATATAATTCACAAAGTTTATGGTTCGTTCGCTCATAGGTTTTCCTTAAATTAAATCCATTTGCATCGCACCGTGGGATGAAGCTGGCACGATATTTTGGGGCTGTTTGTCTTGAGCTAAATATTTGCTTAAATTAGGACGTGACTGCGCCCAAGCGTCTAATTGGCGGGCGGTTTCTTTAGGGCAATAGTTTTCAAAGGCTTGATTTACAAATCCCGCAAAGACTTTACGTAATGCCAAACGCTGCTGCGCGTCGTCGGCACCATAAACCAATGCTTGAAAACGACTTTCGCAAAGTTGCCAAAAGAGATTGGTCGTTTGCGCAGCTTGGTTTTTACCTTCCACTAATTGCAGTTTGTAATAACTCATCACGCAACCGTAAAGAGTTTTAGCAAGAATATCTAACTCCATCATTTCGGACTGCAAATGTGCAAACCAATTTTCGCCAATTTCTGCGGACGGTAACGCAATGCTCGACTCTAAATAGTCATCTGAACCTGAGACATATTGTTCACCTGCATTACTACTAACTCGCAAACCACCCGACCACAGCTTTATTTCAGCTGAATTATTGGCGCCGCGCGTTAAACAAAACGCCAGCTGTGAACACGTGTATACCTCTTTGGCTTGACTGGCCATAAAGCTCAGTAACGCCGTCAACATTCGCCAAGGACGTTTTTCGGTATCCACCCAAATAGCTTTGGGGTCTTTACCTGAATAGTTCACTGATATACTCGGATCACTTATTCCATCCTTGTAACCCAAATGAACAATTCCTTCCGAATAATGCAGACCTTGTTCTGTTAAAAGCACAAATCGACTCAATGGAATAAGCCGCCCTATTAAAGAGGAGGCTAGCTGTTTTGCCTCATAATCGGCCTCTCCCTCAGGCATTTGTTCCCAAGGCGCCACCCCTAAACCAAACTCAAAAACGCGCATCTGTGTAATGTGTTTTTGGGTAAATAGATTTAACCAAAGGCTTTGCTGCAAATTTTGGCCTTGTAAAAAGTTGTGTAAAAACCCCATAAAACCAATCGAACTACCGGGTTTTCCAGTCATTCCCTTACCATTGTCTTTAGTTTTTCCTTGATACCCTTCTGTTAGAACTGCTGTGTTATCAGTTTTCTTCCCCCCTAATCCAAACCCCATTAGTTGTAAAACCAACAAAGCCTTGTCGGCGTCATCCAGCAATTTTTCTTGTTGAATTTGTGTGTGTACGGTGGTGTTACCAGTGGCAATTTCGGGCAGCACTGCACCAAAAGGTTGAACCGCCGCCTTAGCAATCGCTGGCATTTGCAAAAAAGGCTTTTCGCCATACAAATAAAATCGGTCGTGCCATTTTTGTAAGTATTGAAGACAGGAATTTGCCAAACCTTCTGCACCTAAATTTAACCAGGCCTGGTCATCCTCGGGCGTATGTGCACTTTGGGAAATGGCTAAAAGCAATTTGGTAAGGGCGATTTTTTGCACGGGATTACCGCCCAAGGCTTTCAGATTGGGATTACTAAATATCTCCTTTAAACTGACTCGCCCCACATCGACCACGGGTATCCAGGGCTCGTCAATCAAGTTAAATCGGTTTTCTACCATGTGCTCTCCTAGATATTTTTTTGTGATTGATAACCCATCCAGCCGTTATAACTGAGCGAGTATTTATCGTTAATTTGGGCACTGCCATCCACTGACGTAAGCAAGTCGTCCTCACGAATTAGAGCAATTCGAATTTTGGCATCACTGCTTTCATCAGGATGACCTAAGTACAGGTAATCTTTTAGCCAACTCAGTGAGGATTGCGGTACCTTTTTAGGCGCTGTGTGAATGGCGACTTTTACTAAATTAAGTTGCAATTTAGCGGCCAACTCACGCCATGCGGCATGGCCAAAAGCGCGACCATTATGTGGATAAAACTCACGCTGTTCATTACTAAACATTATCCAGGTGCCTTTTTGATTTTGGTGTACTTGATTGAACTCAATGCCTTTACAAAGGAAAACTTCCACCGTTTCTTGCTCAGAATAACGGGTTTTAACACTATCATCTGGTTTACCACGCCCAATGGTGCTCATACCTTGCAAAGCCAAATTACGTTGTTTATGTTTAAAAGCGCTAATCTCTTGTAAATAATTGGCTAGTTTCCCAGACTCTTTACGACTTTGATACGTCGCTTCAATGAGCGGGCGAATATGCTGCGGTAATCGGACTTGAGTTAAGTCCTGCCAAACCTCTAAGGTACGACACAGTACATACGGCGAGTAAACATAAGCGGAATTACCAAAGTATTTAGAGGGATTTTCTGTCGCTTGTGCTAAGTCTGGGGCAAGTACCCAAGCCTCTTGTTTTGCGCTTAAATGACGTTGCGGATTGTCATGTCGCCATAAGCGCCCAAGTCGCTGAAAAATCATGTCAGTCGGTGCTGCTCGGGTAATTAAAAAATCTGCATCAATATCCAAAGACTGCTCAAGCACTTGTGTGCCGACTAAAATACGTCCGTGCTGCTGACGCTCAGGCCAACCGACTTTACCAAACAAATTAACCCATTTATCTTCATTAATTTGACGGTGAGTTTGAGTAAACCGTGAATGCAGCAATCCAGTATCAACACTGATCGCACTGGCTCTAGCCGATATGGTTAAAAACAGCGCCTGTGCTTCTGCCACAGTATTTTCAATCCATAAAACCTGCTGGCCTTGTTCTGCACGATTTAAGGCTTCTTCTATCGCATTATCTGTATCGGCTTCAAGCTGAATCGCAACATTTTGTGCTGAGCTGGGTTTAACAGGAATTTCGTGCAAAATACATGATAAGTCTCCTTGGCTAAATTGACCCGAAATCAATGGATAAGCATCACTGCAAACAGGACTTCTTAACAAAGTCTGACGGCGCTCCTGTGTTAAGGTTGCACTCAAAATAATCACGGTACAATGTAACTGGCGCAAGGCATCGACAAGTTCGTCCATAATGGTGCCTGTATAGGCATCATAGGTATGAACTTCGTCCAAAATCACGACTTTGCCTGCTAAACCAAAAGTGCGAACAAAACCGTGCTTTACGTGTAAAACAGCCATTAAAGCTTGATCAATCGTACCTACTGCAAAAGGAGCAAGGATCCCCTTTTTTCCTTGGCTAAACCAGGCGCCGCCTGGAGCAGCATCTTCACCCATTTGCTGTTTTAACCAGGCCTGACCGTGCAATAAAATTGGGTTATTGTGCAATGAACCACTTTCAAGAATTTCGTTTAAAAAATGCGCCACACGTTCATGAATTTTTTCCGAGGTAAGCTGCGTCGGCAATGCAAAATAGAGACCCGTTGCTTTGTTTTGCGACAACAAGCGATAGGCGGCATAAAGCGCGGCTTCAGTTTTACCCAAGCCCATAGGCGCTTCTAAAATATAAACCCCCGGCTGATCAGCGAGCTCAAAAAGCTGGGTTTGTGCTTCCTTAGGTTCAAAACCAAAGATTTGCTGAAACGTTAAATTGGCTTTGATTTTGGGGGGCGTAAAACCTGCATTGCTAATCGCTTGCGCAATTTGGGGCTGCCAGTCTTGCGAAGGATTATCGAACAGTTGTCCTGAGCCAATCCAGTCGGCAACAGTGGTCAGTCCAGCAATTAACTTTGCATGCAAAGGTGTTTGAATGACAGGAAACTCTTGATTTAATTCGACTTTAAGTTGCTGTATTAACGCCATACGCTGCGTTAACCAAGCATCGCCACCAAATACTTCAGATGCCGCCTGTCGCGCACCGAGATTAGGTGACCAACCATGGTGTTGGCCTGCAATTTCTGCAATGTATTTGCCCGCATTGATGTGCGCCAAAGTCGCTTGGCTAACCCCCGCATGACCACCCCATAACTTATTTTCATCCAAAGTATGTCCTTGAATAATTTCCCATATATCACGGGGTATTTGGCTTAAATTTTTATAAATTTTATACTGAAACGTCGGACTGACTTTGCCGTCATCATGACACGCCGCCACTAAGGATGAACCTTCAGGATAAAAAGCATCGCGCAACCAAGTGGGCATTTGTGCAATTAAAGCTTGCGCCACTTGCCCCACAACTAAACAGTGGGTAAATACATCTCGACCTGCCCATACCGAACCATCTGATTGCTTCCAGGTTTTAGCCAAACACACCTGTAAATTCATACTATCAGTCTTAATGGTAGTTACTGAGTGAGTTTTTCGATTACGTCCAAGCATTAACATTCCTAACTATATAGCTTTATTTTTTAACTTTACCAAATGACATGGACAAAACCTGTCCCGCTAAATTCACTCATAAACTTTTAAAGTTGCTTTTAATTTATCGCGGACTTTCTCTCTCAGTTCTGGAGGACTTATCACTTCAACTTCAGGACCGTACTTTAAAACATCTTGAATAAGCTCTAAATCTTCTTTGTAGGGCAAGGTTAATTGATACCGGCCATCTTCTAACCATTTAGCTGTTTGTTTTGGATGCCATTGTTGGTCTTTAACCCAACGTGCTTGATAGGGACTAAAATTTAAAATGGCAAACTTGTCGGCTTGACCGCTAAAAATTCCATAACTGGATTGAAAGTAATTCTGTAGGGCTTGAAAGTCTGATGGCAATATTTTTTGAGGAAGATGAGTTAATTCAATCATCGCTTCTAACGAGAAGCTTCGTAGAGCATTTTGTTGGTGACAATGTCCGTCTAGAAACCATCTATCTCTATAGCGAACTAATTGGTAAGGTGAAACTTCTCGCAGGGTAACCTGATTGGTATGGCGGTTCCAAAACTTAATTAATAGGCGCTGTTGATGTGAAATTGCTGCTGTGATTTTATTCAGCGAAGAACTTTTGACAGTAGGCTGAGCAATCGGAATGATCTTAAGATTTTGAATTAAAGTTTGACCCTCATCATTTGGTCCAAGTAAATTTAATATTCGTTTTTTTATTTCTAAAAAATGCCCTGCTAATAAGCCTTCTGCTAATTCATCAACTATTGAGTAAAGAGCTAATAATGAAAAAAGTTCTTCCGAAGTAAACCAATAGCCCTCAAGCTCTATTTGAGTTTGTCTGGCTAAATCAAGGTAGACTTCACCATTTAAAATAAACCAAGGTGCAGAACGCTCAGTCACTAACTCTTCAATGTCTCTTCGAATCGTTTTAACTGAACATCCATACTCATTGGCAAGCTTCATTAAGCGTAAAGGCAATGCTTTTTTTTGTAACTGCCTTAACAAAGCTTCTTTTCTTTCAAATTTTTGCACTTAATAACCCTAGATCTATCTTTTGACGGACGCTACGTAAAAAAACTATAAAGCTAGCATATTACCTACCATTAATAATTTTTCCAGTAATGATTTCAAAGAATGATCAAACGCAAAAATTAATCTGCAAATTATGAGGCTTTATTTCAGGTCAACTAATTCTCCAATCTGAGTTAGATAAAGTTAATTTAAACGATTCAAATAATGTTTTTGGGAACCAATGCTCAATTCCGTAAAATGAAAGTACTCCGGCTTATCTTTAAACGCCATACTTCTCAATGAAGCAGATGTACTTAGCCTGTCTGCCATCTTAATGGCATTACCTGACACAAAACGACAGACGCCATGCGATTCCTTCCAAGTTAATAGGTATTGCAAGGTTTGGGCACCCTGCTCCCAATATTCTTGTAAGGTGTTGAGAGGGTCTACAAGCAGCATGAGCGTGAATTGTTCATGATCAATCAGTCGACCGGTTGAAGTATGCTGAGTTGTGCCTAGGGTCTTGACCTTGCCGACATCATGAAACAGTGCCGCCACAACCGAGACTTCTTGTTCTTTTGTTGAAATATTGATAATCGACTCAACCGTTTGTTTGGTCATCAAGGCACACTCTAACGAGTGCATGAGTAACCCTCCCGGGAAACTGTGATGATGCCGTTTACTGGCAGGAATACTCACAAAAGCGGTCATCAGGGGTTTATCCATTAACACTTCTCTAGCAAACATTCTTAATGGAATCACTTTTAAACTCTCCACGAGTTCAAAGAGTTGATAAAGCGATTCAAAGTCATAGCAGGCCTGGTAGATCGGAAAGAGCTGTTCAAGCGTTAAGGTGCTTTTGAATAGTCGCCAGTTTAAGACGGTGCCATCGGTATCTTGTTCTAACCAGAGAAAGAGCGATTCATTTTGGGTAAGATGCAGGCTCTCGTATCGCTGATTGATTTCAATGTAATCTTGGTTATCGACCTGAATGTAATGCGTGAGATGGTCTTGGTCTATTAGACTGACTTGGCAAAATCCAAAGTTGGAACAGCCTAAGTCTTGTCCAAAGATACCGGCATAACCAATGCGCTGTTTACCCTGACCCACTTGCAGCGGGGTTTGTTGGTTGTAAAGCATAATCGGGTTCATTGGTAGACCTCCAATAAAAGCTGTTCTTTGAGTTGACTGACTAGGTACTCAAGCACATCGTCTTGGCTAATTGGGGTGTCAGCTAATTCTTCTAATACCCAGTGTTTAATGGCATCTTTGTTTTGAGTGCATTCACCATGCCCTAAGACAAAGGTTAAATAGTCCCCCTCTTTGATGTTGAATAGATACATGAGATTATTGACCAGACGGTTAATCACTCGTGGGTCTTCAATAGGCACAATCTGGTCTACCCAAGAAGGCATCATTGGATGCTGTCTTTGTAACAAAGGCGAGCGTGTTTGTTGTACGTGTGATGTGGATTGGTGTAAGTGCATTAGTGACGCCCTCCCATTGAAGGTGTTAGGTTCGGTGTTAAAAACTGATCCCAAAAAGCAGACTCTTCCGCTTCGCTATTTTGTGCCTCATTAATAGCGACACTGAAGCCTTCATCATCTTGTTTCTCAATAAGCGTTGCTGGTTCGTGAAAACCATCAATGTTTGACGCGAGTAATCGCTCCATCGCTGAACCATCTTTACGAGTTAAGTTTGGAACATAACGAGCATAGACACTGAATAACATGGTGGTGGTACTGTGCCCCATCTGCTTGGCAATCCAGTTCGGGTTTTCGCCTGCCGCTAACCAAAGAGTAGCGGCGGTGTGACGAGTTTGATAAGGCTTGCGGTACTTAATCTTGAGATAAGCAAGTAATGGTGTCCAGACCCGTCTTAAAAAATTAGGCGTATGCACGGGTGAGCCGTTGTTGGCGTGAAAGACCACCTCACATGACACATCACGGTTTTTATAACGCTCCAACAAGGTGTTGTAAACCAGCGTCGACATCTCAATCTCTCGTTGAGAGCCGTCGTTTTTGGTGTACTCCCAACGCCCCATGGAGAAGGTTTCTCTTACCAAAATCTCACGTCGTTCAAAATCGACGTTCTCCCATTTAAGCCCGTCAATCTCCCCCGTTCGCATGCCTGTGAAGAATCTTACGAGTAAATAGTCCCGCCAATCAGGACGAACCGTTGCAAGAATGACGTTCACTTCTTGAATCGAGAAAGGTTCAATATGCACCTTTGCTTCTTTTAAGGGCTTGATATTTAAGTGTGGTGGCGTAAAATTGTATCGGTCAGCTGCTTCATTCATAATCATATTGAGACACTTAATAAACTTATTAATGGTCTTTGGTTTTAATTTACCGTCCGATTGTTTGGCGACGTTAGAACGGTACTTTAAAATGTCTGCTTTGGTGATTTGGCTGACTTCCATTTCTCCAAAATGGGGAATCAATCGACTATCCAAATACCTAAGATAGGTTTGAGCAGTCGAAGTTCTCCATGTTGGTTCCATCTCTGAATACCACTCTTTTGCAAAGGCTTTAAATAACGGTGTTTTTGTGAAGCCCGGTTTTAACTTTGCTTGAATATCCGATACTTTTTTAACCATCGAACTATTCGGAAAATACTTAGCGTATTCAAAGGTACCCAAAGTAATCTCCGCGTCAATACGTTGCAATATCGTTTCTAACCTTTTGCGGTTGGCTTTGGTGTCAGGAAGCGTAGTTTGTTCTCGGCAACGCTCACCCAAAAATCTAAAATCAAAAAACAGCGCATTTTTTCTAGCTCTTATACTTGCCATATATATTCCTCTAAAAGTTAATGAGTAACGCCATGGCAATAACCGCCATTAGCCATAGGAATAGCAAAATCAGCTGAAGATGAAACCTTATACATATCCTCTTCAATGTTTTCCCAAATGAATAAAATTTTTCGCTGTCCAAAAGGCCTAATGTAATGGCGACCCTCAAGCAAAACGCTATCTTTTAGCTCATTTCGAATGGTTCTTGGGTTGTACTTGATTCGTTCAGATAACTCTTCCGTAGTTAAATAAGTCATACTCATGTTATTATTCCCTTATTAAGATAATTAAGAATTATTAAAAGATAAATATATGTATCTTTCAAGCTTCATTATATGGGACTAACAAACCATGTCAAGCATTAAAAGATATAAATATGTATCTTTTACATATCGAGGTAACCATGATTAGATTCAAACTAAAAGAGCTGATCTCAAAAAAAGAATTTTACGACGGTAAGAGAATTACCCTTAAACAGATTGCTGAAGCTACTGGCATCAACAGAATGACGTTAACGAAGATAAATACAAAAGTTGGCTACAGCACATCCACTGACACCCTCAACAAATTATGCAGTTTCTTCAATTGTGAAATTTCAGAACTGGTTGAATACGTTTCAGACGAACAATTCAAAAAAAAGCATAAGGAAGAAGAACAAAACTAGGCAATTAAGTCCTTTTGTCGGTTTCTCAAAAATGATAAATACTTGGGCACAAAGTGGGCACCATATGGGCACCACGAATAAAAACACTTTTTTTCAAAATAACGTTTGACAGGTGCAAACCCCATCTATACAATACGCCCATTCTATTTTGGCCATATAGCTCAGTCGGTAGAGCAAGGGATTGAAAATCCCTGTGTCCCTGGTTCGATTC
>JAFGUG010000017.1 GCA_016938655.1 Thiotrichales bacterium
AAAGAAATTTTGGGCGACGATATGCCTTTGGATACCTGGTCTTTAGTCTTTGACCCTAAAATCGTAGCCAAGCTATCTGCGTGTGGCGTTTCTTTAATGGATGACGCAACAGAGGTGTTTGCCGCCGCACATGCTTACAAAGGTGAAGCAACTGACGACTTCAGTAAAGCCAACATTGAAAAAGCAACAACCACGGTCATGGCCGCTCGCCCTTACATTCGTTACTTCCACTCATCACAATATATCAATG
This sequence comes from Thiotrichales bacterium, assembly GCA_016938655.1. GTDB lineage: Bacteria > Pseudomonadota > Gammaproteobacteria > Thiomicrospirales > Thiomicrospiraceae > Thiomicrorhabdus. The sequence continues at coordinate 251 of JAFGUG010000017.1, forward strand.
ACTTGGCAAATGGTGATACCTGTGTGGCACAAGGTTATTCTGGTGATATTCTTCAAGCCAGAGATCGTGCCACAGAAGCTAAAAATGGTGTCGAAATTGCCTACTATGCACCTAAAGAAGGTGCGGTGGTTTGGACAGATGCCATGGTGATTCCAGCAGACGCCCCTAACCCCAAAGCAGCTCACCTGTTTATCAATTACATTCTTCAACCCGAAGTTGTTGCACCCATCTCTAACTTCGTGGCTTATGCCAATGCAAACAGCAAAGCCTTCTCTTTGGTAGATGAGAGCATCCGTAACGATCCAGGTATTTACCCACCAGAATCAACCCGTGAACATTTCATGGTATTAAAATCACCAAGTGACAAGCAAGCGCGTAATGTTAACCGTGCTTGGACGCGTATTAAAACGGCTCAATAACCCTTTAAAATGCACTATTAATTAACCGCGCTTTATGCGCGGTTTTTTTATAGGCTAAAAACAGCCTTCTTCAAAGACAAAGCTTTGCTAAGCCTATAAAATTAGGTAAAATTTCGCCTTATTTTATTCGCTAAGGGTGTTGCCATGTCCGACGAACTCAACCAGACTCAAACCGCGTTTGCATCCATCCAAACACCAGAAAACGAGCCAATTGTTCAAATCAAAAATGTCACCAAAACCTTTGGCGATGTTTATGCTGTTGATGACATCAGCCTCAATATTTATCCTGGCGAATTCTTCTCGTTGCTAGGCGGTTCAGGTTGCGGCAAAACCACCCTATTACGAATGTTGGCGGGCTTTGAAACCCCTACATCAGGACACATTTTTGTGGATGGTCAAGATGTCACCGAACTGCCACCCTATGAACGCCCCTTAAATATGATGTTTCAATCCTATGCTTTATTTCCGCACATGAATGTTGAAGACAATATAGCCTTTGGTTTAAAACAAGAAGGCATGTCCAAAACACTTCGCTCGGAAAGGGTTCGTGAAATGTTGCATTTGGTTCAAATTGAAAAATTTGCCAAACGCAAACCCCATCAATTGTCAGGTGGGCAGCGCCAACGTGTTGCCTTGGCCCGCGCACTGGCTAAGCACCCCAAAATTCTACTACTGGATGAACCGCTTGGGGCCTTAGACAAAAAACTTCGTGAACAAACCCAGTTTGAATTGGTCAATATCCAAGAACGTCTGGGCATTACCTTTATCGTAGTAACTCATGATCAAGAAGAAGCCATGACCATGTCATCACGAATCGCTTTACTCAATGAAGGTCGGGTCATGCAAGTGGATACCCCACGTCGCATTTATGAATATCCTTCATCAAAATTCAGCGCCAACTTTATCGGCGGGATTAACTTGTTTGAAGGGCAGGTTGTCTCGCAAGACAACGGCATAGTTACGATTGACTGTGAAGCCACGGGCAATCAAATCAGCGTTCAACATTCTCAACCGCTCGTGGCGGGCATGAATGTAACCATTGCTGTTCGACCAGAAAAAATTCGTCTCAGTAGCGACGCCCCCACTCAAAGTGCCCAAGCGGCCAATCATCTTAGGGGCGAAATCAAAGAAATCGCCTATCTGGGTGACGTGTCTATTTACCATGTTGACTTGGCTTCTGGCAAGCGCGTGCAATTTACTCAATCCAATATGCAGTCGCTTGCCGAACAACCCCTTGAATGGAATGAACAGGTTGATTTATTCTGGCAAGCCAATGCTTGCAGTCTGTTGGTTGATTGATATGGAAAAACCAATATCTAACCTAAAAACGCAAACTTGGGGCAAGTTTGCCATCATTGCTACACCTTGGTTTTGGCTGGCCATTTTTTTCGTTTTACCGTTTTTATTTGTACTTAAAATCAGCTTATCAGAAGCGGCCTTACAACAACCACCCTACTTACCTTTTATCAGAGAATTTGAAGATGGCTTGATGACCATCGCCATTAACTTTAGCAATTTTTCAATTTTGCTTGAAGACCCGCTCTATCTCACCGCACTTGAAAACTCAATGACCATTGCAGGCATTTCGACTCTCATCGCCTTACTGATTGGTTATCCTATGGCTTATGCCATTGCCAAAGCCCCACAGCACTGGCGTTTACCCTTGTTAATGCTGATTATTTTACCCTTCTGGACATCTTTCTTAATCCGAGTTTACGCTTGGATTGGCATTCTTAAAAACAACGGACTGATCAATAACACCTTGATGTGGCTAGGCATTACCGATCAACCGCTGGAAATACTGTACACCCCCATTGCGGTTTATATCGGCATCGTTTATTCCTACTTACCCTTTGTTATTTTGCCGCTGTATGCCACTTTGATTCGCATGGACGATACCTTGCTGGAAGCCGCTGCCGACTTAGGTTGTAAACCTTGGAAGCAATTTTTAACCATCACCCTGCCTTTATCCATGCCAGGCATTATCGCAGGGGGAATGTTAGTGTTTATTCCTGTGATGGGAGAGTTCGTTATTCCAGATTTACTCGGTGGGCCAAATACTTTGATGATTGGTAAACTCATGTGGATTGAGTTCTTTAACAATAAAGACTGGCCAGTGGCCTCAGCTTTAGCGGTGGTTTTGCTAACGGTATTAATTATTCCTTTCGTGCTTTGGCAACATTATGAACGCAGGCAGGAGACCCAATCATGAAGCCATTCAACTCAAAAAATCGCTTTCCCTTATTAATGACGGTTTTAATATTTGGCTATGCGTTTTTATACGGCCCCATTTTAAGCCTGATTATTTATTCTTTTAACGAAAGCCGATTGGTCACGGTTTGGGGTGGCTGGAGCACCAAATGGTATGGTGAACTCATTCAAAACCAAGCCATTATTGATGCCGCCCTGCTGAGCTTAAAAATTGCCGCTATCAGTGCTACTTTTGCAGTTATTTTAGGCACTTTAGCAGCTTTAGCTTTGGTACGTTTTAAACGCTTTCGCGGAAAGGGCGCTTTAGAAATTATGGTGGCGGCGCCCATGGTTTTACCCGATGTGATCTTAGGATTATCATTGCTATTATTATTTGTTGCCATGACCGACCTATTGGGTTGGCCAGAAGGACGTGGCCAAACCACGATTATTTTGGCCCACATGACTTTTGCAATGGCCTATGTAACCGTGGTAGTACGCTCACGCGTGGCACATCTTGACCACAGTTTAGAGGAAGCGGCAATGGACTTGGGCGCTCGCCCCCTCAAAGTCTTTTTTACCGTAACCTTGCCAATCATTGCACCTGCGCTGATGGCAGGTTGGTTATTGGCTTTTACCTTATCGCTTGACGACTTAGTCGTTGCCAGCTTTGTTTCTGGCCCTGGCTCAACGACTCTACCCATGGTGGTTTATTCGAGCGTTCGCTTAGGGGTAAGTCCACAAATTAATGCACTTGCCGCAATTATCGTCGTCTTAGTCAGTGTATCGGTTGCCATTGCGGGATATGTCATGTACCGTCAAGAAAAGCAAAAACAAGCCGAAATGAATGCCAATTAGCGCTTAAAGACTTGTAGGTTTATCGCTTTCTTCCTCTAAACGTGTCACCAATAGCTGATCAATTTTATGGTGATCAATATCAACGACTTCAAACTTGTAGCCAGAAAAGTTGACAAAATCGGTACGTTTAGGGATTTTGCGTAAGCGGTACATCATAAATCCAGCCATGGTTTCGTAATACTGGGCATCAGGAAATTCTGCAATACTCAAAACACGCATCACATCTGAGATGGGGGTTCCCCCATCAACCAACCAAGAACTTTCATCACGCTGAACAATCTGTTCTTCAAAAGAATGGGCAGCCCAATCCCCCATCACCGATGTCATTAAATCGTTAATGGTCACAACACCAACGACCAGCGCATATTCATTCATCACCACCGCAAATTCACTACGGGTTTTTTTAAAATACTCCATCGTTTCAAATAAGGTCAAGGTATCGGGTATGACAACCAAATTAGATAAGCTAGATTCAGACAACTTCAGAGGTTCTTGATTCAGTAAGCGAATCAACAAATCTTTTGAATCTACATAGCCCACCACATTATCCAAGGCATTATCACAAACCAAAAATCGATTATGCGGTGATTCTTTTATTTTTTGACGAATAGATTCTTCAGGTTCGTTTATAAAAAAATAAACTAAGCTATCTCTGGCCGTCATCGCCGCCGTAACCCCTAGCAACTGCATTTCCATCACATTTCCAATGACTTCATGCTCTTCCTTTTGAATAATGCCCGCCTCAACACTGGCATCCACCGCCGCATAGAGTTCATCACTGGTCATTTGATCATTACGAACCGTCGAAAAACCTAATAACTTAAAAAAGAGGTTAGCCAAGCCGTTAATCACCCAAACAGCGGGGGTAAAAATAACAATTAAACGCTCAATCGGAATGACAATGGCTAAGGCAATCTGCTCGGGATAAGCCATGGCTAAACGTTTAGGCATTAAATCGGCAAAAATAATGAAACTCAGGGTCACCATCACAAATGACAAGGTCGAAGCTAAACCCTCCAAATACTGACCTTGATAGACATATCCCAATAAAGGAATGAACAAATGAGATAAGGCTGACTCACTCACCACACCAGCCAAGATGGCAACCGTATTGATTCCGATTTGAATCAAGGTAAAAAACTTACCCGAAGCTGCCTGTAAGTTCAGCACTTTTTGCGCTCGTATACTGCCTGTTTCAGCTAACATTTGTAATTTAACCTTACGAGACGCCGCCAGCGAAATTTCCGAAACTGAAAAAAATACACTGACAAAAATACACATCAATAAAATAAGCAAGGCTTCAGAAACGGCCATAGACACCTCAAATCAGTTGAAATCACAAAAAGAAACTTTGCAGATGAAAAACATTTAGGCAACTTCTTTAATCTCATGCGATTTTAGGGCTTTTGACCAAGGGAGACAAGCGGGATTATTTCGGCTGATCCAAAGCACCCAGTCGCGCGACAGCGTAATCCCCCGTGAGCGTATTGAGTGTGTAAATGTTAAAGTTGGTATCCCCATTATAGGTAGGCAAACGCTTCGCATAATTGGTTGACAAACTGCCTCCAGGTGAGTGCACGCGATGAAAAACATACTCACCCCAACCTAAAATCGCCGCGCCTTCAAAAATGGTTTCGCCGTTATGCTTAATCCCTTCTTGCGACACTTCAAACTGTTCGATTTGACCATGCTTATGTGAATAAAGTTCAACCAAACGTTTGCCTTGATGCACCACCAATTTATCCTCTTGATCAGTATGCATATACCAATACCAAGACTCATCACCCGCAATTAATGGGCTTTTACCACCTGGTTCGTGAATGACTAAATCCACCCCAGAAAGCCCCTCTAAAACGCCTTCAACGCTAAAAAAATTTACCATCGGCGTCGCACGTAAGGGCTTAAGCGGGATGATAAAACATAAGTTTTCAATATAGGTCAAACGCTGACCCACTTCAATGGATAACATGATAGTTCCTTAAACAATACTGCAATAAATGGATAAGCTACCACGCCGTTGTGCCTAGCTGATATAATCTTTTGCTAATATATCATATCTTTAGCCTCTCAAAAGATCGTTTTAGTAAAGTCTTAATCGGGCAAAAAATAATGCCAAATCCTTCAACCAATATGAGACCTTTGCAAATATAACCCTAACACAATAGCAAAACGCAACTTAAGGGTTTTTAAGCACAGCCAAATCCATGCTTCAACAAAACTTCAAAAATGTTTTTTACACCCTATTTATTAGCAACACACCCTCTAAAAACGTCTAAAATAAGCAAAAGTCTTTATCTTCGGAGTCATTTATGAAACGTCGTCAATTTAATACCGAACGCGAAAAAGCTTTTATTGGTTTAATGATGAGTATGCCCACTCAAGAACGCCAGAAAGAATTATTGCTTTGCGACCTTAACTCCCTAGCTAAAGCCATGACCGATTATTCAAATGTGAAAATTGAAACCTTTGCAGAAGCCTTAGAACCACCTTACCGACAAGAATTCATTAAAACCGTCAAGATGCACAAGGGAGAAATTCCTTTTCCTACCCAAAAAGTTAACCGTCGCAAAATTCAAAAGCAGCACTATACAAAAGCTGTTTTAGCCGCAAGTATTTTAATCTTACTGATTTTTTTACTCGATTGGCTGATGCCCTAAAACCCTCAATTCGGCATTACGCGCTTTTTGTCTTATAATGGCTTTTTATTTGCAAAGGAAGAGACATGAAGCTCAGCTTTTTTAAATGGTTGATGTTGCTCATTAGCGTTATCCTAGGTTCAGGTTGTTTTGGGCCTGACCAACCAACCGACGCACAAATTCAAACACAAGCGAGCGCCTATTTTAATGCACAAAATTCAAGCTTGTTTGAAGCTCAATCCATCGAAAAAACCAATGGTTACAAACAAAACGACACACATTATGTTGCCGAACTAACCGTCATTGGACGAGCCAAACAAAGCCTAGAAACCTATATTAACTCCATTACACATGACCCGAGTTTATCCCCTTTAGAAAAAATGACCTCTGGTATGCAAGCAGGCTTGATGAAGCTTTCCATGGAAGACTTTCAAGCCGGCGACACTTTTGAATACCATAAAAATTACTTATTTATTAAAACAGACAAAGGTTGGCTTTTGAAAAAAGACTTAACCGATGAACAAAACCCCTAGGAGATTCCCATGCCATTATTAGACAGCTTTACAGTTGATCATAAGATTATGAACGCCCCAGCAGTGCGCGTTGCCAAAACTATGAAGACACCCAGTGGAGACACCATCACCGTTTTCGATTTACGCTTTAACAAACCCAATGAATCCATGATGGGCGAAAAAGGGATTCACACCCTTGAGCATTTATTTGCAGGCTTTATTCGCAACCATCTAAATGCCAAAGATGTCGAAATCATTGATGTTTCGCCAATGGGATGCCGTACAGGTTTTTACATGAGCCTGATTGGTACGCCTGACGAAAAACGCGTTGGCGATGCTTGGATGGCGGCGATGCACGATGTGTTACACGTGGAACGTATGGAAGATATTCCTGAACTAAACGAATATCAATGTGGCACCTACCAAATGCACTCTTTAGAAGAAGCCAAAGAAATTGCCCAAGACATCATTAACAAAGGTATTGGCGTGAACAAAAATGCCGAGATTGCCTTAAGTAAAGAAATCTTGGCCGAATTGGGAAATGATGTGAGCGTATTATGAAAATAGCTATTATTGGCGCTATGGAGGAAGAAGTTTCTTTATTGCGTAGCCAAATCAACCATCTCAAAACAGAAATTCACGCTCATTTTGAATACAACTCAGGTCAAATTGGTGGGCTGGATGTGGTGTTGTTACGTTCAGGCATTGGAAAAGTGAATGCGGCGGTTAGCACCGCTTTACTGCTGGATCGTTACCAACCAGACTTTGTTATCAACACGGGCACTGCGGGTGGTTTTCATGCCGATTTGAATGTAGGGGACATTGTTATCAGCCAAAGCGTTTGTCATCACGATGTGGATGTGACACCTTTTGGCTATGAACAGGGTCAAGTTCCGGGTTCACCAACTTGTTTTTTACCCGATAATCGTTTGGTTAAGATTGCTCAAGAATCCATTGAAGCCTTGCAAGAAGTCGCACATATGCATGGTTTGATTGCGACGGGTGATCGTTTTATGTACGATCCAGAAGATGTCCAAACCACACGGGACAAGTTCCCTAAAATGATAGCCTGTGAAATGGAAGCTGCGGCCATTGCTCAAACCTGTTTTTCGATGGGAACACCTTTTGTGATTATTCGTTCACTGTCAGATATTGCTGGCAAAGAGAATGCCGTAACTTTTGAACAATACTTAGAGCAAGCAGCAACCCATTCAGCGAAGTTGATTTTGGAAATGCTTTCACGCATTCCGCAATCTCTCTGACTTCGAGAAGCCTGTCTGTCGGACTAAAGCAGCACAGCGCGAGTATTTTTGCGCTGCGCTTTCAGTCTTTTAAAAAAATTTCAATCGCCAACGGCTGTGTCCATAAAACACCTTGACCAATGGAACACCCCATTTCCACCAAGGTTTTAACTTGATGCTTGCTTTCTAAACCGGGGCAAATCACACACGCATCTAAGGCTTTACCCATTTGAATCATCGCTTGTAACCATTTTTGTCCCGTTGGGTTTTTGAGCTGTTTTTTTAACCAGGCCTGGTCAAATTTAAACTCTTGAATGGCTAAATCAGCCATTAAATTAAAGTCTAAAACCTGAGCACCCAAACCTGACAAACTCACTTGGTAGCCTTTTGCAGTCAAACTCTTGAGCTGTTGTATTAACAACGAACCTTCCGTTTGCAAATCTAACAGCGCGAACTCCAACTGGATTTGGGTTGGCTTAACGCCATATTGATCGAACCGTTGCGCCAATAAAGATTCAAAATCGACCCTACGCCATACCGCAGCAATCACGGGAATTGTCACCACAAGTTCCGCATGCTTTTTTAACCAAATCTGACTGTAATACAAGCCACTATCCAACAACCAAAGCCCAAGTGGTTGCGCGGCATCACTGAGTGCTAACAGATCGCGCAGCCCCTCTAAGCCCTGCTCAGTCTCCGCTGCTTGTGGCCAACAAACCGCTAAACTTGCGCCCAACAAACGGTTTTTCTGTAAGTCCATTTGGGGTTCAACCTGCAAGGTAATTTCTCCCAACTCGACGGCTTTTTCAAAGGCAGCAATACGTAAAGAACCGGCTAATACCTCTTTAGCTTTCGGGTTTGACACCTGATAAAAGCGAAAGGTTTTTTTACCTTCATGTTTAGAATGATATAAAGCTTCATCAGCTTTTTCGAGCAACTCTGTGGTTGTCTTTGCGTCTATCGGAAAACGTGAAATACCAATACTGCTTGACGTTTTGACTTCTTGACCACCCAAACAATAAGGTCGAGACACCTCATCAATAATGCGCAGACAAATACCCTCAATGACCTCAACAGCATCCGTATCTGCCAACAATACCACAAACTCATCACCGCCCAAACGGCTCACAATATCGCCGTCACGAACAGAGGCCAATAACCGCGCACTGACGTGACGCAACAATTCGTCTCCAATCCCATGCCCTAACTCATCATTAACACCTTTAAAACCATCTAAATCCAAAAACAACAAAGAAAATGGATGTTGTAACTCTTGATGGCGACGTACTAACTGATCGAGGATGTCTTGAAGGTATCCACGATTGGGTAAGTGCGTTAAAGCATCAAAGTTCGCTTTTCGATAAAGCTCTGCCGTTCGGCTTTTGACCTGAGCTTCGATCAAATCACTCACATCATGTGCCTGTGAAAAACGATGCTGTAATTGAGAAAACAATGTTTTAAGGCTGAACTTAGGTTGACGCTGGCGTTGAATTTCAGCCTGACGCAATTTTTCTACCGCCAGCATTGGCGTGCGTTCTGCAACATCAACAACCATATCGTTTTCTCTTTTGGCGAGATCAATCATCTTGCGACTCCTTTAATCTAGGTGTTCTTTTTAGCCACAAATAGATTAAAACTGGTAAAGATTTTTTAATATTGGCCGATAACTTTCGGCAATTCTATTAACCAACACCTAGCAAGCTCAGTGCCAACCATGGGCCACCGATATTTGACACCTTAGCATCGCAAGGTTTGAGGCATCATTGCATACGTCAGGCAGACGCGAAGAGGCGCGCTTTTAATTGAAACTCAATGCAAAACTCGCTATATTGAAACCTTAACTTGGAGGGGCTTATGAAGTATTGCGTAAAGACCTTTTTTATCGGTAAAACCCGGCAACTATTACTCATTTTAAGCTTTATAGCAGTTGTACAAACTGCCCAAGCAGACACCAACTTGAGAATTTCAGCAGACACCCTGCAAAACCAACTGGGACAATGGATTTTACTCGATGCTCGTCCAGCTGAAGCTTACCAAGCCGGACACTTACCCGGCGCATTAAACTTTCCAGTGTCTGACACCTATGCACATCAAAAACACAATGGCAAAATCATCGAACCTGTTCAGATGCAACAACGCTTAAGAGCTTTAGGCGTGGATGCCACTTCTGCTGTTGTGGTTTATGACGATGGGCAAATGCTCGATGCTGCCCGCCTTTTCTGGACTTTAGAAGTTTATGGACTTAACAAGGTAAAAGTATTAAACCAAGGATTTGGCGGTTGGCAAAAAGTGCCACGTCCAGTCAGTCAAGACCTGCCGCAAGTTCAACCCAGCAACTATGTAACCAATATCAACTCCAAACGCTTAGCCACCCGTTTTACAACGCTGTTAGCCACCCAAAACCCCAACCAAGTGATCGTGGATGCTCGTCCACTAGAAGCTTATTTAGGCAAAGTCTCTTCGGCCAAACGCTATGGTCATATTCTAAAAGCGATTAATATTCCAGCCTCTCATAACTTGTCGCAAGACCTAGACGTATTTAGCTTGCAATCACTCGACACCTTAAAAGATCTCTATAAAGACATCCCTAAAAATAATAAAGTGATTCTTTACTGTGCCATTGGGCGCATCTCTGCAACCAATTATTTGGCTTTAAGAGAACTCGGTTATGATGTTGCCAACTACGATGCTTCGTGGAAAGAATGGGGTAATGACTTTGCTCTACCCATCACAACCCCCATTCAACATTAAACACGTTTGAGAAAATCTATGTGGAATTCCCTCAGTATCAGAACGCAACTCTCCGTTTTAATATCAAGTATGTTGCTCATCATTACGCTTGCAACGCTATTTCAAGCCTACTGGCTAGACACCAAAGAACGCCAAGTATTAGCCATTGAGCTGTCTCATTCTCTCAACAAATCCATGAGCCAAGACATGCTAAAAGCTTTACTGGATAATCAGTCAGACACACTCTCAGACCTTTCTTATCGTTTGTCACAATTTGAATCGCTCGATGAAGTCTTACTGACCGACTTAACTGGCAAAGCCGTCTTTGAATTTAACCGTAAACACAACAAATATGAGCATCTTGTCCGCCAAGCAACCCATGAGCCGCAGTTTGAGGGTGAAGATTTATTTGTCAAACTTCCCTTGCAAGCCGATGGACATACTTTTGGCAATGTCACCTACGTGATCGATATGAAAAGTCTAACAACCCAACTCAATGACCACATCATGACCCTCGTCATTGCCCTACCGCTAGAGCTGGTCATTGGTTTGTTACTGGCCACTTGGATCAGCCACCACCAAACACAACCTTTTCAAAAACTTGCTTTAGCGATGCGACAGACAGACCCCACATTACAACCCGCAGCGCCTTTAGTCACCCCCGCCAAAAATGAAATCAAAGCTTTGTTTGATGGCTTCAATCAGATGATGGCACAGATCTATCGAACCACACAAGCTATGCGCTACCAAGCAGAACATGACCTCTTAACAGGCCTGTATAACCGCTATTTTATGGAAGCCGAAATTCGCCGTGCGCTCAAAGATGAACAAGATAACGACTACGTTTTAATGGGCATCGACTTAGATCAATTTAAACTGATTAATGACTCCGCAGGTCATGCCGCTGGCGATGAACTCTTAAAAATGATTGCCTTGCAAACCCAAAAAAACCTACCCAACAATGCCGTGATGGCTCGACTAGGTGGAGATGATTTTTTTATCTTGATGAAAAATACATCCCTCTCTGAAGGAATTGCTTATGCCAAAGAGAGACAGGAAAATCTTAAAGACTTTCGCTTTAGCTGGGAAGAAAAAACTTATTCCATTTCCGCCAGTATTGGCTTAGTGGCTTTTAAACCCAACCAATATTCACCTGAAGAGCTGACTAAAGCCTTAGATAATGCCTTTTATGCCGCCAAGTCCCAAGGACGCAATAAACTGCACATTTATCAGCCTGAGGATAATCAATCACAGCGCTTTAACCAAGAATTGATCATAGCTGGTTTTATCAAAGAAGCCTTAAGTGAGGGCCCCGCTCACTTTGAACTCTTTGCACAAGCCATTGTGCATTTGCAAAAACAAACCAACCTTGTCAGTTATGAAATTCTATTACGTCTTTGGGATTCCAATGATCAACTAATCTCACCAGATTATTTTTTGCCCACGGCCGAGCGCTACCAAATGATGGCTGAAATTGATATGTTTGTGCTTTGGCAATACTTAATTCAAGCAACACAAACCCCAAAACACATTCAACAACTCGAAAAAGTGCATATTAATTTGGCAGGCTCTTCTTTAAACAATGCGGACTTTCAAGCCAAGGTCAAACAAGCCGTTATACACTTTAATTTTCCGTGGCACAAACTGGAACTGGAAGTTACTGAAACTTCAGCCATTGGCAACTTTAGCCAAGCGCAAAACTTTATCAATTGGCTCAAAAATGTGGGCATCGGACTGGCATTAGACGATTTTGGAACGGGAATGTCTTCATTTGAATACTTGAAAAGTTTGCCGTTTGATGTGGTCAAAATTGATGGTAGCTTTGTGAAAGACATGCACACAGACCCCTCAGATAAAGCAGTCATTCGCTATATTCATGAAATCAGTGAACTGCGCAACCAAAAAACCGTGGCTGAATATGTAGAAACCCAACAAGATGTTGATGTGCTTACTGAAATTGGGGTTACCTACGGCCAAGGTTATTTCTTAGGCAAACCCAAACCCTTAACCGACTGGCTAAACGCGTGACAGCAACCCTTTTCAAAATCGGCATTTTGAGCATTTTTGTGCTCAATTTTAACCAGGCCTGGTCAAAAAATGACGTTATTGAGAATCAAACAGGGGCTGAACAAGCCTTTAATTATTTGAATGGAATACGTCAAGATTTAAAACTACCCGTCTTGCGCCCCAATCTTCAGCTTCAAAAAGCTGCGGCAAACCATGCCGCTTATGAGGTGATGAATGACCAACAAGGTCATGAACAAATGCCCAACTATGCCGGTTTTATCGGCCAATGGCCAACTGACCGAGCCTATGCAGTAGGTTACAACAGCCAAGCTTCCGAAGTGGTCAGTTATAATGCCCAACGCCCCGAAAAATATATTGATGATTTAATGTCAGCCATTTATCACCGCCTAGGCCTACTGGACATGAGCAAAGATGAAGTGGGCATCAGCATTATGGAAGATCATCAAGGCTTGGTTAAAAGCGCTCTAGTCGCCAACTTAGGCAATCAAAATCTCAACCAAGCCTGTCAACGGACTTATGTTTTTGCACCTGGAACGACACTCTACGGCGGTCTGTGCAAACACAATAAGAGACTCGCACAAACCACCGTTGAACAGCTCTTAAATCAAGCCGCACAAAGCAGTCCGAAACTGTTGTTTTGGCCAAAATCAGGCGCAACTGTACCGCCTGTATTTTATGAAGAAAACCCAGACCCTTTGCCAAACTGTAACGTTTCAGGCTATCCAATTCACTTACAAATCAACCCGAATTATTGGGGCAAAATTCACTTTAAAACTG
>JAFGUG010000018.1 GCA_016938655.1 Thiotrichales bacterium
GGTGCCCAGGGCCGGAGTCGAACCGGCACAGTATTTCTACCGGGGGATTTTAAGTCCCCTGCGTCTACCAATTTCGCCACCTGGGCATAGAGATTTACATCGCCATGCGAGTTTTAAAGTTTTGCATCCATCTTGGTAAAATGGAGGCGGAACCCGGAATCGAACCGAGGTAGATGGATTTGCAATCCACTGCATAACCACTTTGCTATTCCGCCACTTTGGAGCGGGAAACGAGGATCGAACTCGCGACCCCAACCTTGGCAAGGTTGTGCTCTACCGCTGAGCTATTCCCGCTGATGGGGCGTATTATAGGGGTTTCACTTTTAAGGTCAAGTCATTTTATTAAAAGAATTGATTTTTTTATGAGCCGTTCATTTTTAACTTTAGTTAAAAACCAGCAGGCCTGTCTAACTCTATGATTTTGTTGAACGCACTAATTCAGGATAAGCCGCAACGGTATATTGAATCCAGGTGTAAGCGGTTAACACGGCAGCAAAATAGAGCATTGGGAAACCAAGTTCCCCCCAATTTATACCCCATAATTCACCACCGTAGAGTAACCACGTTAAGGCCGCTAATTGAGAAGCGGTTTTGACTTTTCCTAGTTTTGACACGGCAACCACGTCTCGTGCATTGTTTTCCGCCATCCATTCTCTCAGTGCTGAAATACCGACTTCACGCATCATAATCACGATTGCAGAAAGTATGACCCAAATATTGTCGTGATACTCCGCAGCCACCACAATCAGTGCCGCCGCCACAATCAGCTTGTCAGCAACCGGATCTAAAAACGCGCCTAACTTACTGTCAACATTCAACTTTCTGGCTAGGTAGCCATCAAACCAGTCGGTAATGGCGGCAATCATAAAGGCCAGGCCTGCCCAAAAACGCGCATCTTCAATCGGTGCGTAATAGAAGATTAAAAATACGGGGATTAACGCGACCCTTGACCAGGTCATTATCATGGGAATGGATTTAACATTCATAAGGAAGTGTAACTCTTTGTGTATTCGGGTAAATTTGGGCTAATACTATCACGTTTGCTCAATTATTTTGTAGTTTCAAGGGGATATTTAACCTTTGAATATTACGTTAAATTAAAGTGCTCCGTGATAGAAATCGTATATGCGTTGCGCTTTATCTAAACTAATACCAGTGACTTTGCCTAACTCTTGCACCGAGGCATTTTTAACTTCATTCAATCCGCCAAAATGCAGTAATAAGTTTTTACGGGTTTTTGGGCCAATACCTTCAATGTCTTCGAGCGTTGAGTGCGTTTGTGCTTTGGTACGTTTGGCTCTGTGCGAGGTTATAGCAAATCGGTGCGCTTCATCACGAATGTGATTAAGTAAGTGCAAGGCGATGTCATCCGCCTCTAAGTCAATGCCATCGGTATTGTAAGGTGTATACAAAATCTCTAAACCCGCTTTACGCCCTTCGCCTTTGGCAACGGAAACCAGTGGTACCGATTCCAACTCTAACGTTTTGAGTACATCAATTGCTTGCGTTAACTGCCCTTTGCCGCCATCCACCACAATCAAATCGGGCAAGGCACCGCCCTCTTTTTTAATGCGACTGTAACGGCGTTCTAACGCTTGGTGCATGGCGGCATAGTCATCCCCAGCCTGCACACCTTTAATATTAAATTTGCGATACAACTGCGTATTCGGCGTGCCTTCGCTAAACACCACGCAACTGGCAATGGTGTGATCGCCCTGCGTGTGACTGATATCAAAGCACTCCATGTGATTGGGCAGTTGTGCCAAAGCCAACACCTCTTGCAACGCTTGCACACGCTGTAATTGGCTGGCTTTTTGACCAATGTGCTGACGTAAACCGCTTAATGCATTGGTCACCGCCAGTTTTAATAAACCTTTACTGGTCGATTGAGAGGCCTGCTGAATTTGCACCTTTTTCTGGCGTTTGTCGGTTAACCAGCTCTCAAGCATACTTTGTTCATTCAGCGAATCGGGGACTAATAAAATCGCGGGAATAGGATGATGCTCATAGTGCTGACCAATAAACGCCGACAAAACTTCTTGTTCGTCTAAGCCCTCACCTAACCAGTCGAGCTGTTTTGGGTAGAACAATTCGCTGCCCCACAGGTTACCGCCACGATACATCATCAAACAGACACACACATGGTTCGCCTGTTCAGCCAAAGCCAACACATCCATATCCTTGGTGCCGGGTTGGTTAATCAAGTGTTGGCTTTGAATAGTACGTAGCGCCGAAATTTTATCGCGATAGGTTGCGGCCTCCTCAAACTCCAGCTCTTCGGCTGCCTTTTCCATATTACGACCTAACTCTTCCACCACCTCAAAACTTTTGCCCTCTAGAAACATTAAGGTGTGGCGAACATCTTTATCGTATTCATTTTTAGTAATTAAACCGTCTACACAGGGCCCTGAACAACGTTTGATTTGATATTGCAAACACGGACGGGAACGATGGTTAAAGACACTCTCGGCACACTGACGCACCGGAAAAATCTTCTGCATCGCTTGCAAGGTTTGTTGCACCGCAGAAGCATTAGGAAAAGGGCCAAAATATTTACCTACACGGCGTTTTGCACCGCGATGATAACTTAATGAAGGGAACTTTTTACCGGTAGAAACAAAGATATAAGGGTAAGACTTATCGTCTCTAAACAAAATATTATATTTTGGCTTGTGGCGTTTTATCAGCGTGTTTTCCAGAATCAACGCTTCGCTTTCGGTATCGGTGACGGTGACTTCAACATACGCGACTTGAGCGACCATTGAAGCGGTTTTAATTTCGTCGTGCGATTTTTTAAAGTAACTGGATACGCGCCGTTTTAAATTCTTCGCTTTGCCCACATAGATAATCTTTCCGCTCTTATTAAACATGCGGTAAACCCCTGGGCGCTGAGTCAATTGCTTTAGAAAGGCTTCGATATCAAAGTTTTTTATACGCTGTTTATCCGGTAAGTTCGATTCTTCATCCGCTTGAATCGATTCAAGCTCAGAAGACTCAATGCTATTGGATAAATTATTTTTCTTTGGGGTGTGATTATATTCAGACATGGGTCATTACAAGGTAAAATGCTTACGTTTAAACCGACATTATAAAGGATAAGAGATGGAACAAAACCCACAAAACTTTGATCGTTTAGCAAGTGCCGTCGAGTCACTGGTTAAACAAGAGCGCTGGACACGTCGTTTTGCTAACCTACTTAAGTTAGCGGTTGCAGCCTATGTGGCATTTTTTATCTATTATGCAATTCAAAATATGGGCGCTAGAGAGATGGATGGCCTGAACATGAAAGAGCATGTTGCCATCATTAAATTAGAAGGGCCTATTATGCCTGGCTCTAAAGTCAGTGCAGAAAGTCTGACTCCTTTATTACAAAGTGCGTTTTCAAATCCATCAAGTAAAGCGGTGATTATTCAAGCGAACTCCCCAGGCGGAAGCCCTGTACAGTCTGCCTTGATTAATGACGAAATTGTGCGTTTAAAAAACAAGTTTGAAAAACCCGTTTATGTGGTGGTTGAGGATGTCTGTGCATCGGGTTGCTACTACATTGCCGTTGCAGCCGATAAAATCTACGCTAATAAAGGTTCGATGATCGGTTCAATTGGCGTTCGTATGGACAGCTTTGGCTTTACAGGCTTAATGGAAAAAATCGGGGTTGAAAACCGCTCCATGCACGCTGGCGAATTTAAAACCTTTATTAACCCGTTTGCACCGGTTAACGAAGAGGGACGACAATTCTTCCAAGAGCGTATTTTAGAACGCACTCATCAACAGTTTATAGAAACAGTGCGTGCTGGGCGAGGTGATCGCATAAAAGAGACTGAATACACGTACTCTGGCTTAGTTTGGCTTGGAGATGAAGCCGTTGAAAATGGCATGATTGATGGCTTAGGTGATCTAGGAAGTGTACAACGCGATGTGATTGGGATTACCGACAGCCGTACTTACGAATCAGATAAAAGCTTAATGGAAGAGTTAATGGGCGATATTAGCTCAGAAACGGCTAGCAAGCTTTCACTTTACCTCACGACCCTTCAGTAACAAATATTGGGTTTCAGTCCAATGTAATTGGGCTGAAATCAATCAAATGAACAATCTGGTATTGAATCTCTTCTTTCCAGCAGGTAATCGATGATTGCACTCATTAAACAAATATCCAAACGTTCACTCACAAACTTATATTGCGTTCGATTGCGATTCACTTTAGCGTAATAGGCGCTGTACCCATCTTCTCTATCTTCAATAAACTCCAAAATAAAAACACAATACCCGCCTTCACGAAGGTGAAAATGCATGTTTTGTCTTTGGAAATAGATAAACCATTGGTCTTCTTCATTGTGCGGGTAAAATCCTTGACGTAAGCGCTCAACCTCTTCATAGGTGTAATTTAAATTAGCGAACAGTAAGTCCTGCTCCCTTGGCATGGGAACAATTTTCCAATCATTTCGATTGGTTGGTTTTTTATCAGAACGGTTAGTCAATCTCATCAGCCTAATTAGATTTACATTAAGTAATCTTACTACACAAAAACCAGCTTAAACTAATATTTAATAAAGTTGGGCTATAAAAAAACCCCGAACACCAACAATCTAACTTCTTGGTGATTCGGGGTTGGTTAGAACGTGCCTAACTTAGAGCTAAAACCTAGAAGTTTAACTCAATGGTTTTAGGCGCTGAAGCCGTGCTTAACTCTTTAACAGGAGGGGCAAAGTCTGTTAAGCGAATACCACTGACCGCTTCTTTGTACTCATCCAGCGTGGGGGTTCGACCCAAAATCGTTGAAAGTACCACAACCGGTGTTGAAGCTAACAAGGATTCACCCTTCTTATCTTTAGAGTCTTCAACCACGCGACCTTGGAATAAGCGTGTAGAAGTAGCCATTACCGTATCCCCTTTTTCGGCCTTTTCTTGGTTACCCATACAAAGGTTACAACCGGGTCGCTCTAGATACATGATGTTCTCATACTGTGTACGAGCCGCATCTTTAGGGTCATTGTCATCAAACTCAAAACCAGCGTACTTTTGTAGAATTTCCCAATCACCTTCGGCTTTTAGTTCATCAACAATATTGTAGGTTGGTGGAGCAATGACCAGCGGGGCTTTAAATTCAACCGAACCATTCTTGGCTTCTAAATTTCTCATCATTTGGGCAATGATTTGCATATCGCCCTTATGAACCATACACGATCCAACAAAACCTAGATCAACCTGTTTCGTTCCGCCGTAAGAAGAAAGTCCACGAATCGAATCATGCGTATAACGTTTTGAAGGATCTGGATTATTAACATCTGGATCGGCAATCATTGGCTCATCAATCTGATCCAAATCAACCACCAGCTCAGCGTAATACTTAGCATTTTCATCTGGTCTTAACGCTGGTTGCTCACCAGACTTGATGCCCTCAATACGCTGATTAGCTTTATCAACCAGTCCCTGAAGCATATGAATATCATTATCCATACCTTTATCGATCATGATTTGAATACGACTTTTGGCAATCTCTAGCGATTCAATAAGCGTATCGTCTTCAGAAATATTGATGGACGCCTTGGCCTTCATTTCTGCCGTCCAGTCGGTAAAAGTAAAGGCCTGGTCAGCCAATAAAGTACCAATTTGTACTTCAATAATACGGCCCTGGAAAACGTTCTCACCAAACTCTTTTAACATCTGCGATTGGGTGGCATGAACCACATCACGGAAGTCCATATGGCTTTTCATGTTCCCTTTAAACGTGACTTTTACGGAATCCGGAATCGGCATCGTCGCTTCACCCGTTGCTAACGCTAACGCCACGGTTCCAGAATCGGCACCAAACGCCACCCCTTTAGACATACGAGTATGTGAGTCACCACCAATAATGATATCTCTTTCGTCAACCGTAATATCATTTAGTACTTTATGGATTACATCCGTCATTGCATGGTAATCGCCCTTAGGGTCCCGCCCCGTCACCATACCGAAACTATGCATAAAGCTCATTAACTTAGGAATATTCACTTGAGCTTTCGAGTCCCAAACCGAAGCCGTGTGACAACCCGATTGATACGCACCGTCAACCGTAGGAGAAATCACCGTGGCCGCCATCGCTTCAAGCTCTTGAGCCGTCATTAAACCGGTTGTATCTTGTGACCCCACAATATTCACCTTTACGCGAACATCCGAGCCGGTGTGCAGAGGTGTTTTTGACTTAACGCCAACCGCATTACGATTGAAGATTTTTTCAACCGCGGTTAAGCCTTGCCCTTCATGCGATATTTCTTTAGCTGGAGCAAAGACTAGCGGTGTTTCTACACCCAAAGTTTCGGCAGCAAACGTTTGCAACTTTTTACCAAACACGACAGCATAAGAACCACCCGCACGCATAAATTCAATTTTTTGCGGCGTGAATGAAGATGAGATATCGACTAGTTCTTGATCACCATTAAACAGTTTTTTAGCCTTGGTGTTAATGGTTAAAACCGTTCCGGTATCAACCTTATAAACTTGCTCAAGAACCGCATCCCCATTGTCATCTAAAACAGGCTTACCATCCGCATCCACTTTTTTGACCCAGTTTTTTAAATCCAGACCAATACCGCCAGTTACATCAACTGTCGTTAGAAAAATCGGTGAAATACCATTTGTACCAGCCACAATCGGCGCTTTGTTCACAAACGGAACATAAGGACTGGTTGGCTCACCGGTCCAAAGTGCAACGTTGTTGACACCTGACATACGTGAAGACCCGACCCCCATGGTGCCCTTTTCAGCAATCAACATGACTTTGGCATCAGGATTTTCAGCTTGTAAGGCTTTGATTTTTGCCTGTGCTTCTGGGGTAATCATGCACTGTCCGTGTAACTCACGGTCTGAACGAGAGTGTGCTTGGTTACCAGGTGAGAGTAAATCGGTTGAAATATCGCCTTCAGCTGCGACAAAAGTCACCACTTTGATCTCTTCGTCTAATTCAGGCAATTTAGTAAAGAAGTCAGCACGAGCATAACTCTCTAATATATCTTTGGCGATTTGATTGCCATCTTTATAAGCTGCTTCAAGACGGTCTGTGTCGGCTTCATACAAGAAAACTTGGGTTTTTAAAACGTCGGCCGCTGGGTTGGCAACGAGTGCGTTATCAGAAAGTGCAAGATCCAGTAGCACCTTAATTGAAGGCCCACCTTTCATGTGTGACAGCAGTTCAAACGCAAATTCAGGTGTAATTTCAGCAACCTGTTCTTGACCTAAAATAATCTCTTTTAAAAACTGCGATTTTACGCCGGCTGCTGGCGTTGTGCCCGGCAAGGTATTGTAAATAAAGAAGTTTAAAGAGTCTTCACGATGTTGATTAGAAGCGTCTTTGATTTGAGCGATGATTTCTGACAGTAGCTCTGCGCTGTCAATCGGTTTTGGATGCAGACCGAGTTCATTTTTACGGGTTTCGATTTCCTGCATGTAATCTGTATATAAGCTCATTTAAACTCCTTATAAATTAGTTTTAGGAAGTATAAAGGAAACCGCCATTCGGCACAAAAAAATATTAGGAAAGGCCAACCCTGAAAAGGCCTTACTTAAGGCCATAGCAGCTTAAGTATTGAACTTTTTTTAAACCAAAAAGAAGGCAACAAATCTAGAAAATTTGATTTCTTCCATTTTGTTTCGCTTTGTATAAACCTTCGTCTGCTTCACTCAACATAGACGATAAGATTTTTTTCAGGTTACCATTCAGAAATGCCGGTGCTAAAGATCACTTTTAATGGTTTGCCTTTCTACTCAATCGCCATCACTCATACATGCTTGAAAGTATTAAAAATCAAAATTCAGCAGGCCTGCTGAAAGTCAGACTAAAACGGTAAGATTATGAGTATCTCTTTAACCTCTTCCATTGCAACTATCACATTAACGTAACCTCGAAATCGTGATTAATAGGTGGTGTATTGGCTTAAGACTCGTCTTTTTTCTGTTGCGCATTGACCATGATCTCTTCCAACGGTAAACCGGTCATGCCATGAATCGTGCGCCATAAGTAATAGAAAATCGCCATCATCATTAAGGTTGAAGGAATCGCAATCACCGGATAACTCAACAAGGTCATCTGCCCAAGCTCTTCGTTAAAAGCCACACTCCCGGTTGGGCTAGTGACGACCCACTTAGCCAACAGATAGTTCATGACCGAAGAAAAAGCAAAGGTACCAGCTAGAAAGTAGGTGGCATTTAATAGGCGTTTTTCAAATTTCGCCATGTGATCGCCCGCTTTAAGTTTTTCTTCAATCTTTTCGACATTTAAAACTTTCGGGTTATAAAGCAAGGTTTTGATAAGCGGATAACGCGTAAAGGTTGATGCCAGAACGGCCAACCCAATCACCCCAGGAACGGCCGCCTCTTTTATCGCCAACCACTTAAGGTCTAACTCCAACAGACCAATCCCGCCGGTTAACAACACGCTCACCAAACCTAAAATGGCAATAAAATTCACTTTTTTGTATTTAACAAGTTCAAACAGCCCCCACCCTAATGGAAATGCCAGCGCAACCATTAACGCGTTGGCGGCACCTAAATCTTCATCACCACTGAGTTTCATTAAAATAACCGACGGAATCACAATGCTCACCAAAAGGTCAATCATTGGACGTGGCTTATGGGTCGGCGTTGTTGAAAATTCGGTTGGTTTCATATAAAAATCCGCTTATTTAGTGGGGTTAGGGTTAAAAATTTTAGGATTGAAGCGTACCGTTAGTTAAAGAAGATTGAAAGCGTTAGACTCATTTTTTTGCAAAAAACGCCGTGTTTGATTAAAAAGTTAGCAGGCCTGTCAAGTTCTCTTGAACGAATTGACTCAATAAACAACTCGGTGAACCGTCGTTATAAACAACGTCAAGCGTTAAAGTAAGCGGCTTCGCCACTCTCGTTAAATAGGAACAGAGGGTATAGAGGTTTAAGACACCCATTGGAGATAAAAGATGGGCGGGCAAGAATCCAAATAAACTCTAAGTAACCCCGACCTCACTCAACCACGATTACAAATTGCTCTTTAAACGTTTGATACAAAGCCATCCGCTCTTTTGGCGAAGCGCTAGCAAAAATGAGGTGGCCAATATCTTGCCCAGTCCCTTCACGCTTGGTAATGCTATCACCCACTTTTACCTTGAGTTTAAACTCGCGTGTTTCAGGGTGAACACACACCTTCTGCTGCCCCTGAATGGCTGTAATGTGCCCAACGCCGGGATGCAACACCTCCACACAACTATACGCTTTGGGCATTTGCGGAAAATCAAACGGCTCACCCAACTCCATCGCAATAAACGCGGCCCAAGGGTCAAAGCCATAGGCGTATTGCATGGCGTTCATAATGTAACCACCGGGCGGACGAAGTGCAATTTCACCAAACAACAAACCGTTTTCGGAAAGGTAAACCTCTAAATGTGTGACCCCCCAGTTAATCTTTAACGCCTCAATCACTCGATGATTCAGTTCCAGCATCTCTGCCAACAACCCCTCATCAAAATCGCCAGGCACCAAATTAACATGGCCTTTTTGTAAATATTGAGTGGGGTTTACAAACTGTATCTTGCCGTTATTCACAAAGGACTCAATGCTCGCCTCAAGTGCAGAAACAAACTTTTCTAAAATCGTGCGGCCATTACGTTTTAAAACCCAATCATCTTGCTCAGTCAACAGCTCAAAACTGCGGCCACCGGAAGACTTTCGCTGTTTTCGCACCATCGGACTGCCCAAATAGGTAAACGCCTCAGCCGTCGTCTCCAAATGGGATTCGGCAAGAAAGCGGGTCATAGGGATGTCAAAGTCGGTTAAATATTGTTTCATGGCCAACTTGTCCCGACAACGCAGTGCGGTGGTGGTGGTCGATAACCTTGCTCCCACCACTCTTCGGGCCACCGCAGCCGGATAAACCGCCTGTTCAGTGCCTGCAATCACATGGCTAAACTGCTCAGAACCTAAGTTTTGAGTAAGCAACGCTTTAATTTTTGGGGTGTCGTTATAAAAAGGAGCCGTGATCAAGTGTTGCGCATCCTCAATCGGATAAAGCGCACTCTCTCGCCAAACAGAAAACGGAATGTTCCGTGCTCGGAACAAATTAAGAATGGCTCGACGAGGCCCGATAAGCAATACACGATAAGGTTTCAATTGCGCTCTTCTTGGTTGTTGACAAGGTTACTGGACAGTGGAAATTAAGGATTGATACACAAACGCTATTACACAGAATTTTGAATAAATATGCCAGTCAATTAATCAAACATTCAACAACGAATATGAACCATAAAACCTAAGCCGTCACTTCCCTTTACCAAGAGGTTTTCTAAAGTAAATCGGTCTCTTATCCTGCGGAAGATAGCGTAAGATGAGTCACTAAAACTCAATTTCATACAGAGGAACGTTGCATGCATTTAATCGGGCAGTATCAAAATGGCGGCTTTGAGTCTGTTGCCGATGGCGTGATGGATTTTTATGAAAGACGCGTCGATTTACAGCGCCCAGGGGTTGCGTTTGGCTCAGGCGACGAGGGTTCAGAACCGTCAAAATCGTCAACCGACATCAGTTTAGTGGCCATCAGCCACTCCGATCCAGAAGAGTTTGCACTGGCCGATATTATTATGCGCGGGGTTTCAGCAGGCCTAGAGCGTTATCTGCAAGAGCGCCCGCTGTTCCGCACGGTTTGTCCAGAACAAGCGTTGTTTGTTATGCCCATCTTCAACATACAACATTACGCACCCGGCCAAGGCTTTAGACAATGGCACTGCGACTGGACCATCAGCGATGAAGCCACCGAACCCGGCAACCGTGTTCTGGCTTGGATTCTTTACTGCAACACCGTTGAAGAAGCCGGCACCGAGTTTCACTGGCAGGCGCATCACGAAGAAGCGGTAAGAGGCAAACTGGTCATTTTCCCGGCTGGCCCTTCGCACATTCATCGTGGGCGAGTCAATTCCGAGAAAAGTAAGACCATCGCCACAGGTTGGATTAACGCCGGATCACGCGACGCTTTTATAAAACGTCTGACACGATGACACATTAAAAAAAGTAACAACAAAAGAGCCAAGTTAATTGACTCCGCCGTTTTATAATCATAAAGGTCGATTTTAAAAAATCCAAATCAAAGTTGAAATAAAATCAACCCAAATCAACCGTTGTTTTCCAAAAAACAAGCAGGCCTGCTCATTTAATTTGGGGTTGCGGGCATTTACTCTCAACCCCAATCCAGCAGATTTAACGATTTATGTTGTTGTAAGTCTGATCCCACGCTTTGACTTCACTCGCCAACACTTCATCGCCTGTTGAGCCCGTTGTTAATTCACTTTGCCCCCAACTATTAAAACCAGCTTGCATTGCGGAACCAGAGCCTTTTACATTCACTGGGCTTTGGTTGTCTTGAGCAAAAGCGGGAAACGTAAACACCGCACCTAAAAATAATACCAGTAGTTGTTTTTTCATGACGTTCACCTCAAATACGTTATGTTTTAAATAAAAAACAGAGTTTGTTTTTGATTCGCCTTAAATATACACCCAGCAATAAATTAATTTAATAGCGAAACATCAATAACCCTACAATTCCAGATTAACGTCAGTGTTCTTATAAACTTTGTCAAAACTTGAATGCTTATAAGAAAGGTTTCTTCAGAGATGCCGCACACATCAAACTCAGGCCGTTTATTGAAAATCAATAAATGAAATAAGAAACGACCCTTCACGAAAAATCAGCAGCAGGCCTGCTGATTTTGGATGAGACAGAAATAAAGATAAGATAGAACTCTCTACAAGAAAACTATTAGAAAAAATCTATAAGAAAATATGAGGCGTTTTGGGAACAAGCCGCGCTCGTTTCTAAATCAGAATCATATAACGATAAATAACCACATTGAATGGCTATTTGGCTGTGCCCCCTACTTTTTATTGGGGATCCGTAAAACCGTTTAGAGAAAAATGGTAATCCCTAGAACAATCACACCCGCAAGCGCAACTAAACTTAACACTTTCCAAGTGGCAACAGAACTCTCTAAAGTCGCTATACGGTCTTCTAAAGAAGCCGGTTTTGCTGGGTTTGTCGATTGTGCTTTTGGTTTATTTTTGCTGGATTTATCACCATCAACGGGAGAAACAGAATCCGCTTGAGGGCCTTTCTCTGAATCTTTACCCACAAACTCAACTGCCAAACCTAAACGAATCGGGCCGTTGCCGTTCCAGGCGCTTTTGTGAAAAAAGAAGTCTGCACCGCTTTCGTCGTCAACAATAAATCCGAACCCTTTTCGGAAATCAAAACGTTTAATAATGCCTTTGGCCATGTTTTTACTCTTTTTTATGTGTAATGAGACAATCTAAATGTCGAGTGAATTCTAATTCAATATGAAAGGAATTACCAATAATGGCAACATTTCTGTCATTTAACGGTTTTAATATCGTGAATTCAGTTAACCAATGTGAAACTCAGCAGGCCTGCCAAGTTTAAAATAAGGAGTTATATTCATTACCAATATCAGCAAAACATCTATTGATAAGTTGAGCCATTGTGTTTAAGCCAACCATTCAAATGCTTGCCTCTTGGGTCGTGGTGCGTCCAGTGCACAACACCGCCTTTGGCGTTCCACTCATACTCACCATAAAACTCTACCGTATCGCCTGTGCTCAGCGAATCCAGTCTGGGTGCTAAATCAATGTTATGCGAAATCAGTAGGGTTTGACCTGATGGAAGCTTAAGTATGAATTTTTGGTGCCGACTTCCTACATTGTCATCGGGCAACACTTTAATAACAACGCCCTCGCCCTGAACCTGCACATCACTCTGACGGTTCTCAAAGGCACGTTCAACAACCGAATCACCTGCCGTATTTTGCTTAGCAAAGGACGGTAATAACTGAGAATTAGCCCCTAGCACACCAAGTAGCATGCCTGCGATAACCACCAGAACTAATATTTTTTTCATTGATTTCGGTCTTTTAGATTAATGAAGGTCAAAATTGATTGAGCAGGCTAATTGGATTGGATTAAGACTCAATTAAAGTTATTTCTATTATTTTATTTTCAATAGTTTTAAGAATTAAAGTTTATTTGACTCGAATCCAAATTATGTAGGCAGATTACTTGTTAAATCGAAGAAAAACACACACCTAACACTAGCCATAACCGGTAAAAAAAGTGAAGCGTCACTTTTTGGCGTAAGCGTTTTGGCATTATTGTGTTCTTTTGTTTTACCAGTAAACGGGATCATTGAACGCTTTAACACATTCGGGGCGTTCATCAACACTCGGAATTGGTTTCTCCGTTAAAGACTGGCCAAGCCAGCCGAAAGGCATTGAAAGCTTTAACGGAGCCTGTATTAGATTTTCTGAAAGCGCCTGAAACCCTACCTTTGAATAAAAGGATGGATCGCCATATGTGACAACAACATTAGCAGAGCGCTTTTTAAGTTCGTTTAGCCCGTAATTGATTAGTGCCTGACCGATTCCCTTCCCCTGATGTTCGGCACTTACTGCAACGGGAGCAAGCATGTAAACCTGAATAGGCTTACTAAACAGAAGTCGTGTGAAGAAAATAGAACCGATGAGCTTTTCATTTTCATAGACACCAAAACAGATTATTTCACTATTGTCGATGTTTGATGCCAACTGTGAAGCAAGGTGACCAATCAACTTTCCTTCTTTTTCACCCTCGGATGAAGTGAAAACAGACGTAAACAGCTCTTTTACCTCTTTTTGTTTTGATTTGTCCAGAACTCGGTGAATCATGCCTTACCTTTTTAGATTGCTACGCTTATTGATTTGGAACATAACAACGCCATAATTTGCTACCCGAAGCGCAGCGTAAGGCGTTCAAATGGCTGGCTTTGTTAGCAGGAAGGAATTAATTACTGATGCCACAACCTCGAAATCAAAGCCCATAAATAAAATAACCATACCTAAAATCTTAACCCACTTTTAAGGCGAATAACTCTTGTATTAATTTGGGTCATATTAATTAGTATTAATTTAGAGTCAGAGTAAAGTTATTACTAATTACTATTAATTTTTCAATAGGTTATAGATTGAATTTCACTTCGACCCCAATTATCATTGATTAAACTTTACTCTGACCCCAAATATACCGAAGTTACTATCTATTATTTGCTGAAGCCAAAAGCAGAAATTACCGAATAAGACAGGTTGTTTGAAAAAGAGTTGGGTATTTCACCCTGAAAGATCCCAAAATCGCCTGGACGAAAAGCGAATACCCCATTAGATTATCCTAAAGAAACTTCATGAGAAAACCCGTTATTTTCATCAACTAGAAGAATCTTTATGCCTTTTATATACCAACTGCTTGTTTTATTGAAAACCTCAGACCTGACAAACCTTTTCGAAAAACCAGATTTAATCTGTTTTCCAAACCTCACTTCTTTAAGAACTATATTTTTTAATTCACTATCAGGTAGGTTCATATGAATTACTGCGGATTCATTATCGGAAGGTTTCTTTTCTAATATTACCGGAAATTTTTGCTTACAAAAATCTATAACTGCTATTGACTCGGCACCGCTATTCACACCTTTTAATTCATTTTTTAGACATTCAGCGTAATTATCAGGTTCTGAAAAATATAAATATAAGCCACTAAAAAATAA
>JAFGUG010000019.1 GCA_016938655.1 Thiotrichales bacterium
AAATCCTGGTGTGATGGCAGCTGTCATCGGTTTATCACCGGATCAAGTTGAAAAAGCCTTAAGTCACATAAATACCGGTATCATGCAACCTGCCAATTACAATAGTCCAGTTCAAACCGTGATTAGCGGTGAGGCATCTGCGTTAGAAGAAGCAACCTTAAAATTAAAAGAACAAGGTGCTAAACGCATCATCCCATTAGCAGTATCCGGTGCGTTCCATTCAAGCTTAATGGCTGAAGCAGGTAAAAAGTTATCTAGCTATTTAACAACTGTTGAAACACACGAACCAACTTGTGATGTTTATATGAATGCAACAGGGGCATTACTCAATCAAAGCGAACTAAAAACGTTAATGACCAATCAAGTATCTCACCCAGTTAGATTTACCACCACCATTGAAAATATGGTGAAAGATGGTTATACACATTTCCTAGAATTAGGTCCAGGACAAGTTTTATCCAATTTAGTCAAAAAGATTGATGACTCAGTGGATGTGTTCAGCTTTGACAAATATGAATCATTTGAAACCTTGAAAGGATGGTTGAAAACACATGGATTTATCCAATAAAGTAGCAATCGTAACAGGCGGTGCTTCAGGGATTGGCAGAGCCATATCACTAAGCCTTGCCAAGCACGGCGCAAATGTGGTTATTAACTACAACAGAAGTGCAGATAAAGCAAATGCTTTAGTCGCAGAAATTGAAGCATTTGGTGGTAAAGCAGTGGCCGTTCAAGCCGATGTCTCTCAATATCAAGATGCAGAAAAGCTGATGCAAACTGCACTCGATACATTTGGGACACTCAATATATTAGTTAATAATGCAGGCATCACCGATGATGCCTTGATCCTAAGAATGTCTGAACAACAATTTGATAACGTCATCAACACCAACTTAAAGGGTGTATGGAATATGACGAAAGTCGCAGCGAAAACCTTATTAAAATCTGGGTATGGTAGAGTCATTAATATCTCAAGCGTCTCAGGTGTATTAGGTAATGCAGGCCAATCCAATTATAGCGCAGCCAAAGCAGGTGTGATAGGGATGACCAAAGCGGTTGCAAAAGAGTTTGCCGCACGTGGCGTGACGGTGAATGCGGTTGCCCCAGGCTTTATCGAATCAGACATGACCGATAAGTTAAACGATGAACAAAAACAAGCATGGCAAGCCATGATTCCACTTAAACGTTTTGGTAAAAAAGAAGAAATTGCTGAAGTCGTGACGTTTTTAGCGTCAGATCTTGGTGCATATATAACCGGCCATACCTTAGAGGTAGATGGCGGGTTAGTGATGTAGGTGACGATATGAAAAGAAGAGTAGTCGTAACAGGCATGGGCTTAGTTAGCCCTGTTGGTAATACAGTGGATGAATCATTTAACAATATGGTAAATGGTGTTAATGGCATCGA
>JAFGUG010000020.1 GCA_016938655.1 Thiotrichales bacterium
CTTTGGTTTTGGCCAGCATGGACTCGGCCCGCTTTTTGAAAGCGTCCGCAAACACATAGTTGAATTTTTCGTCAACCATATCCATAGCCCTCAGAACCCTCGCTGCAAGTGCCCATGATGCGATAAATCTAATTCATCCATGATCCCGCAACAACATTGACTCGAAATATACGATTTGCTTAAATTTTGCTGAAGCCTATCTAGGTCTGAAAAACAAGATGACGTTAACGCGCTTACCATAAAGATACCCATGATAGATTCTGTGATTAATGAGATCTGCCCTCTGTTTTTAAAGAAGCTAACATTGACTCTAGTTATGGCAACAATGAAAAATTACAATTAAATTTTTCAATGCTTATAGCATGCCTGTGTAACCAAATAATCCAAATTCCGAGGGTCAAATGTGAACTGTCATTTCAAGTGCCCACTGAGTCATTCCTTGTTCTTAGGTATTTTGCAAATTAAAGCTTCCAACGAATTTTCTAGATTTACTATAAAGATAAATACAACGCTTTAAAATAAGCGGTTTTACTTATTAATTCTGCAATGCTAAATTTTTTAATGGTCCTTTTGAGGCAAGGCCAAGCTTTATACCCGATTTCAGGTTTATGTTTATTTGAAATATGGCGTCAGGACGTTGACATTAATTATGTCAATAGGTGGGGGAACACGCTTGCCATCCATGGCGCTGCATACCCGCATTAGGGAGGAGTGCGAGAAAAAACATGAACATCATCAGTAACCGAAATAACGGATGAAACAAAACTTAGTTACCCATCGACAGGGACTTGAACGGCACATCAAACCTGAGAGGAATGGCCACACTGACAAAATAATCGGGCGCGCTGTCCGTTAAACCGATGCCCGCCGTGGTCGAAAAGAATAAGCGTCTGCCAATGGTGGAAGCAGCGCCCAGCGTAAACGCGCTGGTAATGTCGTCAGTACCGGGAATTGAATTACCAAACCTTTTGGTATTGCTCGAAAAGCTTTGTTGCAAGCCGATACTCAACGAAGTTTGAGGGCTTGCCGCCAGCGTCGCTCCAACTGAAAAACCGTACTGATCTCCTGGTTCGATGTCATTTTTTTCGAACGTTTTTTGGTAGCTCAGCGTAGCGGTAAACGCTAAAGGATCCTGACGTTTCAACGCGGTCGCTGAGACGATCAACTCGTTAAACCCGGTTCCCATAGCAACATTATTGTCGACCAATTTACCGCTGTCGGTATCCCAAGTAATCCGGCCCACTAAGTCAGGAAGCCATCCGTCTTCATGGAACAGAGTTTTGGCTAAACCGATTCGAATATCTCCAAGTGCATAGCCAGTATTGCTTACATCCGATTCATTATTTTGCAAATCGATGACATTCGACTGGTTCACGACACGAGCCGGCAAACTAAACTCTGCCTGAGTTTCAAAAGGCAGACCCACCCTTAAAAAAACTCCCGCATCGATTTCATTACGTCGAGTTCTAAAATTAGTTACTCCAATAACGTCACCACCTAAATTAGTTACTGGAATCGGCTGTTCATTTTCGCGCCTCGCATAAGTCGCAAACGGCTGAATCTCGGCCTGACCGTAAGGCAACAGTAACGCACCAGCCTGCACCAATGTCCGCTCCAGGGCTCTTTCGGCGGCTTCCTCATCGACTTCGAAACTTCCCGCTCCACCTTTCTTTTGAGGTGAGGGAGCTGGAACTGGTGACTGCTTGGCTTGCGTCTGTTGTACTGGCGCGACAGAAGATGGAGTAGGCTGTTGCGTTGCACCTTGAGCGACAGAAGGTTTACTGGCCTGAACATTTCCGACATGCTGTTCCAATTGCTGAACGCGCCTTTGCAGATCGGCGATGATCTGGTCGCGTTCCTGGAGTTTCATCAACAACTGATTAGTTACGTTTACATCAGTCACCGGTTGTTGTGCCCATCCGGTATTTGACAATATCCCGCCCCCAATTAACAGCGCCATTTTGACTGGCTTCAGTCTGAAACAGACCGCTTTATTAACCTCTGTCATTATTTCCCCTTTGATTTTGTTATAGCCAGAAATTTTAGTGCAGCATAACAAAATCGCTAGATTTTGGCTTTAAAAAATTAGGGGGAGGAATATCGTCAGTGCTCGCCACTACAAAACCGACTTTTCCTATTTCTGGAAAATCTATCCACATCTTCTCAAATTCCTTGACCAGCATGGTGCGGTTACCCCAGGCAGGATCGGCCAATAACACCCGATTACCTCGTATTCCACGAAAAATAACGAAATGGTTATAGCCGAAGGTATTGATCGGGACGATGATCGGGGCTTTTTTGAGCAAATCACCAAGCGCTAATTTGCCGTAACCAATTCCCTGATAGCCCCGTCCATCGACGTAACGTTTTAAATCCAACAGCGAAAAACCCTGCCTGATGTTCACGATCATCGGGTTCTCGATGTATTCTTCACGCCCCATCAAGGCTATTGCCACCTCCCTTTCCGTCACCATGTCGCCATGCTGAAAATTTAACAAAGTGGTTAAAGCTGCTGCTCCGCAACTAAGATCCCATTGTTGAACGACGACATTTTCTCGGCGCATTTCAAATAATGATTTGACCGAACGAGCTTGCACAAAACCAGCACAAACGCCTGTAAGGATTATCACACACAAGATGTTTCGGGCTGTTAATACAACTGATTTAACTTTCATATCATACCCTTAAGCAAATTTAACACTAAAAGTCACTGCATCTATGAAAAACACTCACTTAAACGCTCAGCCATACCAACTCTAAAGCCATAATTTATGAAAAAAATCAGGCAATAAATATTTTTATTTAAATGCAAATTAAGAGCTAAAAATCACCGATATATAGAAATCAATAGCTTGCATATTTGAGATCGGTCAATGTATCCCTACTTTCAATCTAAGCACATGTTTTTAATATACAAAAATTAGCCCTTAATTCATATTTAAGTTAAATTTCAGATTCTAGCTATACACTTTCTACTATGAGAATAAAATCACAGAAAAAGAAAACGCCTTGCGTTATTTATAACGCAAGGCGTTCCTTAGCGGTAAGGCCTTATCAGCAGGAATGTCTCGACCGACACGAAGAGGCATTTCCTGCTTTTTTCTTTAGAACAATGTAGCGGCAGATTGAGAAGCACTAGCCGCTTGTGCTCCATTAACAGGGCTGCCTATGGCAAAGCTAGAAACTGCGACCGCTGCGCTTTCTCCAGCTGACACTACAATACCGGCCAAAGGATCGACATTAACAGCAGTAGCTGAAACTGTCTCGCCAAGCAGATTAGAAAGAGCTGCGGCTGCGGCGTCTGATACTGCGGCACCTTGGAGTAACACTACTGCACCGGCGCTCACGCCGTCCATTTGAGAAGCGGACAGAGTCACGGGTTCTGCACTTACGCCACCTGCAATTGCCAACATAGACGCCCCGGCTAATACATGAGTAAATTTTTTCATTTTATTTCTCCAATTTGTTTAAGTATGACTTTAAGTTGGACTGCGCTTATATTGCAGCGCCTTCAGAATGCGAGGCTGATTGTGTCAGGTCTTGCGTGATCTGTCCGCCTTGAGTTTGAAGTATCGCAATCACTTGAACTGCAGTCGCAGTTTGAGTCAAGGTTGCAGCTTGTAACAAACCATTTGCAGCTGCTGCAGCCTGAGCCAATGCTAAGCCACCTGCACTCACTTTATCCATTTGCGCTTCAGTCAATGCGACTGGTTCATTTGCAAAAGCAGAACCCATGCCTAAAGCCAGTACACTTGCAACAATTGTTTTTGTAAATTTCATGGCAAAATACCTCGTTAAAATTATCTAAAAATCCCTTAAGCCGATTAAAGCTTAAGTTTCCATTTAGACTGCCCTCAGCATAATACCGAAAGGCATTCTAAAATCCCCTATCCGGCTGGCTCAGACTAAGCCGATACCGTAAATTTAAATACTGCGTTAAAGCACATTGGCAGTAGGCGGACTGACCGCAACGGTTGCACTACCGCTCATGCTAACTAGTTGACCAGAAACATTAATATTCAGTTGAATCGAATAGTCATTAGGACCATTTAAATCCGTTGTTGATGATGTCGCTGTACTCGTTGTAGAGCCATCACCAACACCTACCGCCAAAGCCAGACCACCCGCTGCGGCTCCTCCGCCGGGAAGTTCATCGTTTCCAGTTACCGCTACCTGGGCTACAGTAAAGGTTCTTGTGGCTGCCAAAAGGTTGGAAGTAGAAACAGCTACTGCTCCCGACCCAGCATTTAAACCCGCAGTAACGGTATCCAACTCGCTTTGTGAAAGTAAAATACCCCCCCCCTCTTGCGATGGCTCCGCTTGAGCAACTGACACGGCAAAACATGCCGGTATCAATACATAAAAAGCTTTATTCATCATCAGGTGTTCCTCCGCTTTTGGTCTGCCGCAAAGTCAATACATTAACTCTCTTAAGACTTTCTTAATACTAATATTTTAAACATGATGTTCAATATAACTATTTTATTTATCAACATCAATATGTACAAATACTTATATAGAAATTAATAAATTTTTATTCAACTTATAAATCAAACTATTTTTTTCGGGCTACATTATTTAATGCTATTGGTATAAATACTTACAAACAGTCCCAATAAATTTAAATAATCATTTAACCAACAAAACTACATTTGCTCGGGTTCTATTATTTATTTTTATCAAATTTAATCAATACGCACGATTACTTACACATTAAAAAATGCCAGGCTCTCTTGAA
>JAFGUG010000021.1 GCA_016938655.1 Thiotrichales bacterium
AAGCTTTATATCCTAAACCCCGCAAGTCGCAGACTCGCGGGGTTTTTTTATGTCTATAACAAAGTCAGCAGGCCTGCTGATATTCTTGGCGTTCGATTTAAGTCAGTTAAAATCCTTTCGTCTCATGTTATCTTTTTTCTTGCTCGTTCCATCTGCTTACATGCTTGTATCATCGTTCTTTTAGGTACTGCAATATTCATGCGTACACAATATTCCCCCAATTTACTTTCACCCGAAAAACTTAAACCATCATTAAGTCCTAATTGAGCTTCATTTACTAACCACTCATTCATTTTTTTATGCGTTGAGAATAAATGATTCAGATTAAGCCAAACCAAATATGAAGCTTCCGGTTTCATAATAATGATTTCAGGAAAATGATCTGATATGAATTCTGTCAGATAGTCTATATTCTGTTGAATTACTGTTTGTATCGCTGATACCCACAAGAACCGTTTTGGATCCATATAGGCTGCTTCAAGTGCGTTGATTGCAAATAAGTTGAGTTCTTCTACTGAAACGCTTTTTTTAATCTGGCGATATCGTTTGATCAGTTCTTCATTTTGGATAATGGCATACCCTATTTGTAGCCCACCCAGATTAAACACTTTTCCTGGAGAATCTAAAGTAACGGTAATGTTAGATACTGCCTGAGATAGTGATGCTAGAGGCACAAATGTATGACAAGGGTTGGTAAGGCTTGAATGTATTTCATCAGAAATGATGATTACGTTGTATTTGATACAGATTTCAGCTAATTGCTGTAATTCTTTTTTTAGCCAAACACGGCCAGAGGGGTTTTGTGGATTGCAAAACAGAAAGAGTTTGACGTTATTGTCACTAATTTTTTTTTCAAAATCGTCAAAATCAATTTCATAACGGTTATCAATTAACTTAAGCGGTGACTCTATGCACTGCCTATTATTTATTAAAGGCGCTTTAAAAAATGGCGGGTATACGGGAGGTTGAATGAGTATTGCATCTCCTGGTGCGGTAAAAGCTAATACCGCCATATGAAAGGCATTAGCAACATTATGCGTAAATTCAATTTGATTAGGTTGGCAGATTAGGCCTTTATCAGCATGCCAATTTACGACAGCTTGATACGTTTTATTGGTCGCTAAGGTATAACCGTAAATTGGGTTCTGAGCACGTCTTTGGATGGCTTCTTGAATAAAGGGGGCAACCGGTAAATCCATATCGGCAACCCACATAGGAAGGACGTCTTCTCGGCCAAAAAGCCGTTTACGTAACTCATACTTTTCAGCGCCCGTCCCTTCACGAGAAACGGGTGTTTGCAGGTACTCAATATAAGAAGTTAGTTGTTGCTTCTTTTTTTCCAAAAGGTTACCTCTGAGAGTGAGTGCTGATATTTGCGTTTGGTCTCACGAATCACAAACGGAATTTCATAAGGCGCTTTCATCATTTCAAAGTGCTCTGATAATAAATCCTCTAAACCTTCCAGTGTGGTGACATTTTCGCCACTTTTTGCGTCCTTGTAACCGCCTAACCAGTTAGATTTTTCTGTATGTTCTTCTAACCAAGTATAAGGTGAGCTGATCATTAAAATTCCATTTTCATTTATTCGATTATGGATATCTGTAAGGAATTTAGCCGGGTCGTATAGACGATCAATTAAATTCACCGCAACCACCATATCATAGCCGGTAAAGTGTGGCTTCATATTGGTGGCATCTTGCTGAAAGAAAGTACATCGATCCGCATATTGACTCAATTGCAATTGGCTAAGTTTTTGTTCTTTGAATTCCATTATTTCGCCTTCAACAGGGATGCTGTACAGCACCGAGTCGGCTTCTTTCATTTGATTTGCAATTTGGATAAAACGTGCTGAAAAGTCTAAACCGGTTACAGAGTCAAAGTGATTGGCTAATTCAAAACAAGATCGTCCAACTGAACAACCGACTTCAAGTACCCTTAAGTCAGTTTTTACAGCTAAATCCTTATCTTTTTTTGCGACTTCTATTGCATGTTGCGCATAGGTTTTAGCAAAGTTTTCAACCCCGAAATAGTTTTTACCATAATGAAATTCACAATACTGTGAGACAAGTTGATCGGTTTCATAAGTTGAATACTGAGTTTTAACCTCTGACTCTGATTCAATATATCTAAAGCCGGCGTGTTGAAAAAAGTGGCGTCTAAAGGCGTAACGAGAGTGTGGGTTGATTTCATTGCCTGTAGAAATCCAACTACCCCCTTTAAAGATATTGTGTTTGTTATCAAAGGTTGGCATGGTAAAGTCATCGTACAGTGGGTGGACTTTAAAGCCATCAAACGGATAAATAGGCGTGCTAGTCCACTGCCAGACATTACCGATGACATCGTAGAAATCGCCGGTTTTGGATTGATTGACTGGACAAGAAGAGGCAAACTTTTGCAAGTTTACATTTGCTTGCTCTATAAAATCGAGGGCATGCGAGTGGTCGCGTAAGCGTAAATATTCGTCTTCACTGGGTAAGCGGATTGGCAGGCCTGCTTGTTTTGATTTCCAGTTACAAAATGCATTTGCTTCTAGGCAGTTCACTTCAGCAGGCCAGTTCCATGGCATGGTAATTTCTTCGGTCATGGTTCTTAACCACCATTTGTCATCCCTTTTAACCCAGAATGTTGGGTGTTTATCTGGGGTAAATTCACGCCAAGCGTTTCCTTCTTCATCCCAATATTCAGGGTTTTCATACCCGCCGTCTTCAACAAACGCGAGATATTCTTGGTTGGAGACTAAATAGCGTCCGGCTTTGAAAGCCTCAACCTCTGCTGAGTGTTCACCATATTCATTGTCCCAGCCATATTGTTCACTCGGGTCTTGATGATTAATTTCGACCGTGCCAGCGGGGACTTCGAGCAGTTCATTTTCTGGTGCGTCGCCATGTTCAGGACAAACGGCAAACAACGGACTGTTTTTAACTAAATGGATAGGCAGCTGTCTTATCAATACCGAGGACGTTTCAAGGTGAATGCGTTCATGTTCAATGCCCATAATGATTGGCCACATTGGGCTTTGCCAATCAATCGGTGTGTTAAATTCAACTTCATCAATTAACTGATTCACAGCTTGGCGAACGTCATCACGATATTCACGGACTTCATCAACGCTTGGCCAATCATAATGGGCATCGTTCAGGTCATCCCAAGACATCTCATCGACACCAATGGCACACATCGATTCAATTTTAGGATTAATTCGATGCGGAAGGAGTTTTGCCAGTACCAGTTTGTTGGTAAAGAAAGTGGCCGTATGACCAAAATAGAAAATAAGTGGGTGTCTTAAGCTACAGGCACGCTCATAAAACGCTTGGTCGCAAGCGAGCGTTTCAAATAAAGCTTCATAACTGTCATAGGTATGATTAAAGTAGGCTTTGATCTCTTTACGTTTCGCTTCACGCTCACCACTATTCAGTGTTAATGGTGTCGCTATCAAATCAGAGGGTTGAGTGAATTTAGTAGATAAACCTTCAAAAGTTAATTGAGTGTTGTCTGAATGAATCGTAGGTTTATTCTCTGAAGTTTGAACGGTTCCGGTACTTAACATTAGATTGACCTATGGGTTATGAATTCAAGTTTGTATATGTTTCGTATAACTATATTGTACAACAGTTATAAATTGCAAGTCAGAATTGAATTATCTTAGATTAAATACGCATTTTTATGGCAAGAATGGCGGGAGGTCTTTTAAATCAGTTATGTATTTGCACTGGAATCATACAAACAAAAAGGCCTGTTAATAACAGGCCTAAATGGGTTGTAAGGTTTACTTTTGTTGTGGCAAGGTGCCTTTAGTCGTTATGCGTTAAGCGATTAACAAATTTTTGAGTTTATTCATCGCTTGCTTTTCGACTTGACGAATACGCTCCATGGACACGCCGTATTCCGCAGATAACTCTTTGAGGCCAATTTTATCTTCCGTTAACCAACGTTTCTGCAAAATATCACGGCTTCGGCTGTCTAAGGTTGCCAGAGCGGTCTGCATTCTTTTGTGCTCGTATTCTGCATGACTCTGTTTCGCCAAAGCCGTTTCAGGATCGGCATCATGACTGATCAAAATAGGAAAGGTAGTGTTATCGTCTTCATCCATTGATGGGTCGACTGAAACAT
The DNA here is from genome assembly GCA_016938655.1 of Thiotrichales bacterium. Lineage (GTDB taxonomy): Bacteria > Pseudomonadota > Gammaproteobacteria > Thiomicrospirales > Thiomicrospiraceae > Thiomicrorhabdus. Next base: position 4,111 of record JAFGUG010000021.1, read on the forward strand.
CTTTACCATACAGTCTTGTCTCCATTTCCAAGACGTCTTTACGCGAGACGCCTAGCGATTCCGCGACCGTATCGGCATCTTTATCACTAAACCACTCTAACGACTGTTTACTGCTGCGGAGCTTAAAGAACAGTTTGCGTTGGGCCTTGGTCGTCGCTGTTTTAACAATGCGCCAGTTTTTGATGACGAACTCATTAATTTCAGCACGAATCCAATGAACGGCAAAGGTCATTAAACGAACATTTTCTTCAGGATTAAAGCGCTTCACTGCTTTCATCAGGCCAATGTTACCTTCTTGAATAATGTCTCCCAGTGGTAACCCATAACCGCTGTAAGAACGTGCCACAGGAATAACATAGCGCAACGAAGATAAGATTAGCTGACGTGCAGCGGTCACATCTTCTTCGTAATACAGCTTTTCTGCCAGTTCATGTTCTTCTTCTGCACTCAGTTTATGAATGCTTTGCACCGTACGTAAATAGGTTTCTAGGTTTTGACCAGGTGTTAATTCAAGCGCAACTGCTTGCGCAGCAGGTAAATTGGTTGCCATAGTTTGTGTCATATCCGATTTTGTTAAAAGAGATTGCATACTTTTCTCCTTATAAACTTAATATCTATACAAACAATATAACAGACTTTTAGCACTCAATGCAAGTGAGTGCTAAAAGAATTCTGTGTGACCTCAATTATTTATTAAGTGTTTGAAACAAAAGCTTTAATCTTATGGTTTTTGCCCCTTTAAACACTGAATTACCGCCTGGTTTAATTCAAACTCGTATCCATCAAATTTAGGGTTTGCGCCTGCTACTTCAAATTGATGATATTGATGTGACTGTAAATGTTGCCGCTCTCTTGCCGATTGATTACTTTTTAAATCGTCTTCCCCCCAAATATTAAGAGTGGGTAAGTTTCTGTTTTTTAGAGCAGGTAAATTTTTATACTTATTTTGTTGGGCTTTAAATAGAAAAAACCAGCATAAAGCTGGCTTTTTGTAGAGTTTGGCAATGGTTTTGTTTAGAGCGAGTTTTAAGCTAACTCAGGGCTTAATCCGCGCTTTCGGCCTCAACAAAAGTTAACAGGCCTGCTTGTTCTGAATGTCGATTATTAAACCAGTTGACCAGTTTGTTCCATCATTTCCATCCAAGCATCACGCAATTCAGTCAGAATTTCAATTGCGCTGTCTAAATAGAACGTATCTTTTTCAAAAACGGCTTCTTGAATGCACTGGTCTGCGTAGCGATATAACTCTTCAAGGTCAAATGCTAAAGGCGTTTCATCAGTGAAATGTAAACGATCACGAAGTGCATCTAAAATAGTTGTCATTCGGCCTAGGTGAAACCCTTTTTCAACGAGCGCACCGCTTTGTTGACAAACTTTGGCTAAATTCCCTTTATCAACCGCACCCTGTAATAACAGTAGAACGGTTTTACGTGGGTTTTCTGTCAAATTTTGCTCAGCTTCTTGATTGCGTTGATATTCTTGAAGCAACGGTGCGGTTGCCTGAGATATTGGATTATTTGTTGTCATGGCAATGTCCTTCAATAGGTGGCAAAAAATGCCAGAAAAAAATTAAAGTATTTAACTTGATTGCCGTACAGCAGGGAGCGTGCCAAAAAAATAGAAAGGGTGACAAAGACGCAGGAGGTTGTTGGCGAGATTGGTGGGGTTTATTTTATATAAACAATTGATTTTGCAGTTTTTATTATTTTTTTGTGTCTTTAGAAATAAAGCGATTTCAAAAGAGATATTTTAATGTTAGCGATGTTCATTGAGAGGAACAGTCAAAAAAATGGAGCCGCGCTTTAAACGTTGCAGACCATTTTTTTGACGATGAAAATGAAAGGTTAAAAAGTCACTTTAACGGTATTGGCGACCTTGTTTGCCTTTTCAATGGCTTTCTCAATGGTCGTATCACGGCTAATTGCCACGCCCATGCGGCGGCGACCATCAATGTCTGGTTTACCAAACAGACGGATTTGGGTGTCGGGTTCCGCTAAAGCCGCTTCTAAATTAGAGAAGCAAGTTTCGGTTGAGGTGCCGGTTGGCAAAATAACACTCGACGCTGAAGGGCCGTGTTGCGCAATGTTTGGAATCGGCAAGCCCAATATAGCGCGAGCGTGTAAGGCAAATTCGGATAGGTCTTGTGACATTAATGTGACTAGGCCGGTATCGTGTGGGCGAGGGGAGACTTCACTAAAAATCACTTCGTCGCCTTTTACAAACAGCTCCACACCAAACAAGCCACGTCCGCCCAACGCATCCGTCACTTTTTTGGCAATCTCTTCGGCTTTGGTTAAGGCCGCGGGACTCATTGGATGTGGCTGCCAAGATTGGCGATAATCGCCGTCTTCTTGATGGTGGCCAATCGGCGCACAATAAGAGGTGCCATGAATATGACGCACAGTTAATAGTGTGATTTCATAATCAAAATCCACAAACCCTTCAATAATCACACGTCCTTTGCCGGCACGACCGCCCTCTTGGGCGTACGACCAGGCCTGCTGAATATCGTCAGCCGATTTGACAACGCTTTGGCCTTTCCCTGAAGAGCTCATAATGGGTTTCACGACGCACGGCATGCCAATGCGATGAATGGCGGCCGTAAAGTCCTCTAAGGTGTCTGCAAACTCATAGTCAGAGGTGGCGATGTTTAGCTCTTCGGCGGCCAAACAGCGAATGCCTTCACGGTTCATTGTCAATTGTGTGGCACGTGCGGTTGGCACAATAGTGACACCCTCTTGTTCCATCTCCGCTAATGTGTCGGTGGCAATCGCTTCAATTTCAGGCACAACGTAATGCGGCTTTTCCAGTTCAATCACCGCTCTTAAAGCGCCGCCGTCTAGCATGTTAATAACGTGCGAACGGTCTGCAACCTGCATGGCAGGGGCGTTTGCGTAACGATCAGCGGCAATCACTTCACAGCCCAAACGTTGTAGTTCAATGGCAACTTCTTTGCCGAGTTCGCCTGCGCCAAGTAGCAATACGCGGGTTGCTGTTGCAGAAAATGGTGTACCGATGCTAGACATGGCATCTCCTTTGCTTAAGTACAGTTAGAAATTAACGAGGCCTAATATAACGGCCAAAGAATAAAAACCTTTAGATTGCCACATTATACGGTAAACCGCTCAGAAGCGATATTAAGAGCGGCGTTACAAAGAGAGGAATCATCATGTCACAGTTACGCAGAACAGACCGTCAGTCACATGACCAAGCCGGAATGTTGTTAGAAGACGAGCGTACTCGCACTTCAAAAATGGTGGCTCGTAGCGCATCAGAGAATCGCGCGAGTGTGAAAAAAATGATGGGTTCTCTTCAGCAGCGATTTTCAAATACCGGTGACATCTCGCCAGACATTGCCGCTTTAATTGAAGAGCAAGTGCAAATTCGTACCCGCGAACTGTTTCGTCAGGCAAACTACGACGCCTTAACCCACTTACCCAACCGTCATTTTTTTAGCACAACCTTAGATACCGTGTTAAAAGAGTCAAAAGCGCAAAACCAAGAGTTTAGCCTTCTGTTCTTAGACTTGGATGGTTTTAAAGCGATTAACGATAATTTAGGGCATCAAGCGGGCGATGAGTTGTTGCAGAATGTTGCGGCACGCTTAATCTCGTCGGTGCGTGATGGCGATATCGTCAGTCGTCGTGGTGGTGATGAGTTTGTTATCTTATTAAAAGAACTGTCCGATAAAGAGGACATTACCAATATCTGTCAACGTATGATTAATGAAGTCAGCCGTCCTTATTTCTTAGGTCAAAAAGAGGGCAATATTTCAACCAGTATTGGGGTTGCACGTTATCCAATGGATGGCAAAACCGCGTCTGAACTATTAGAGAACTCAGATGCTGCTTTATACGCTTCAAAAGAGAGTGGTCGCAAAACCTTCCGTTTTTATGATGCAATCAATGCTGATATTCCTGAGCCAGAGTGCACAGAGGAATTAGAGGATGAATTAACCGAAGCGATGCAGAATGGTCAGATTGAGATTTGTTTTGAACCACAGGTCGAATTAGTGTCGGGTCAAGTCATTGGCGCCAGCGCTACCGCGTATTGGAACAACCCAAAATTGGCAACGCCTTACCTTACCAGTTGGAACCAGCAGCTGGTTAAAAGTGGCTGGTCGCAGTCGGTGGCAACTTGGTTGCTTGACTCGTCTTTGTACTATCTTAATTTGTGGAAATCGGTACGTAACGAGTGGGTCATTTCGGTGCCTATTTTGGACAGCTTGTGGTTGCATCAAGATTTCGTTGCCTTTTTGGATGACCGTTTAAAGACTTACAAGGTTCAGAAAGAGCAGTTACAACTGGAGTTCTCGTTAGGGGCGCTCCAAAAACTGGATGGTAAACTCAAGCAAACGTTGTTGGCGTTGGGTAAATCGGGGTATCAAATTACCTTAACCGATGTCGGTGCCTTTCCACTTGATTTAGGACTGTTGGCTCGTCTTCAATTAAATGAGATTAAGTTAGATCGCGATTGGGTGCATGAATCTATGAAAACAGACATTGGGCAGGCCTGGTTACAAGGGTTGGTTCAATTGGCAAAAGGATTGGATATTTGTGTGATTGCCAGTGGCCTTGATTCAAAAGAGCAAGCCCGTAAGTTACAGCAGTGGGGTTGCGTGATTGGTCAGGGATTGGTTTGGTCAAAACCGGTTGAAGCGGCACGTTTTAATCAACACTTAATGGCGCGCCATCGATTGGGTGCCTAGTGAATTAAAGACGAGCCAATTACTCAAAACTAAACTCAATCTAAAACTTGGCAGGCCTGCTAAGTTTTGAATAAAAATAAAGCCCGAACTGGCGATTCAGATTCGGGCTTTTGTGTGTGTAAACAGGGCGTTAGTAATTTAAAACTAAGTCATTAAAGAGAGATTGTTAAGCCTTAGCTTCAACACGTTCATCCTCTTTAGGCGTTTTTTTAGGTTTCTTTTTAAGCTGATTTAACATCTCTAAAATCACCTTAGCCGAGTGCGTTGCCGCTTGCTCTAAATACTTTTCAAAGGTCACGGCATTCTCTTTACCGGCAATATCCGATAGAGAGCGAATAATCACAAATGGCGTTTCAAAAGTATGGCAGGCCTGCGCAACGGCCGCTGCTTCCATTTCACACGCAATCATCTCTGGAAAATTATTACGTGTGCTGGTGACGTCATCTGCGTTATGCATAAAACGGTCACCCGTGGCAATTAAGCCATGCATGTGAACCACCTCTTGTAATGCATCAATGCTTTTTTGCGCCGCTTTTACCAATTTTGGATCGGGTAAAAAACACGCGGGCATGCCGGGCACTTGTCCTAGGTCGTAGCCAAATGGCGTGACATCGACATCGTGGTGACAAACCGAGCTGCTAATGACGATATCGCCGACATTTAAGTCGCTGTGAAAACCACCGGCTGAACCGGTGTTAATCACGTAATCGGGTTTGTACTGTTGTAACATTAAGGTGGTGCTTATTGCCGCATTGACCTTGCCGATGCCTGAGCGCAGTAGAATAATTTCAGTGCCATCAATGTCACCAAGGTAGTACTCAAAGCCAGCAATGGTTTGGGTTTTAAGGTAGTTGAGCTTGCTGCGAAGAAGACTGACTTCCTCTTCCATCGCGCCAATAATGGCTACTTTCATACTTCGTTTCCTAGCTCTTTTAAGATGTCTTTGCTCAGTGCGATTTCGGCGTTTTGGTTAACGCCAATTCCGTGATCAATAATGCCTTGCGCAATTGCCTTGGCTTCTTCTAACGAGTGCATCACAAATGTCCCACACTGGTATTCATTTAATTCTGGAATATCTTCCATGCGTTTGACATTTAAAACATCGTGCATAGACGCTAACCAAGCTTTACCCACTTGGTCTTCACTTGGCGCGCCTAATAGACTCATGTAAAAACCAGTACGACAACCCATAGGCGAGATATCAATAATTTCAACGCCATTACCATTAAGATGGTTACGCATAAAACCGGCAAACAGATGCTCTAGGGTGTGAATGCCTTTTTCGGTCATCATATCCTCGTTAGGCTTGTTAAAGCGTAGGTCAAAAACGGTAATAGTGTCTCCCGATGGCGACTGCATGGTTTTAGCAACACGCACTGCTGGGGCATTCATAATCGTATGGTCAACGGTAAAGCTGTCAAGTAATGGCATTCTGCGTTCCTTTTAAAGTGGAAAATAATCGTGTTAATTCAGTTGTGTGTTTTCGTCGGTTAATTCTTGTTTCAATAACCAACCGTTGTCAGTTTTAATAAACAAGTAGTTTCGTTTAAATTCGAGTTCGTCACCCGCCACAAAGTCCGGTAGGGTCATTTTTAGCAACCCTACCGCCATGCCGTTGGTCATTTTTTCAAATGCCGACAAGGTGGAGTCTTGCATTAAAGCGGCGGCGTATTCATCTAATGAGCGCTCTGCTTTGGCGGTTAAGGTCATCTCAGCAACATAATGGGTATCATTCTGCTTGTAGCCGTTGTCTTTAATGGCTTCGGTTACGGTAAATAAACCGGCAAATTGCTGGTTAAAATAGTCGGTTGCGCTGGTTTTTATATCGTTATCTGTGGGTTGAGAAATGCCAAGACAGCCGCTTAAAAGTAGGGTGCCAAGTAGTAGCAGGCCTGTTAAGTATTGAAGTGGCATGATGCGTTGTTTTAGCATGTTATTAGTCCAATGGTTGGCATAAACCAAGCAACCTATTTAATTGCGGAGGTATTTAAAAACGAAAGCATATCATAAACCAGCAGGCCTGGTAAGGTTGCCAACGAGCACGGTTAGGAAGTGTTTTTAGAAAGGTATTGATTTGCGACGTCTTGTGCTTGCAGTGGGCGAGAGAATAGGTAGCCTTGAATGTCATCGCAGCCCTCTTCGGCTAAGATGCGTCGTTGAGATTCAAGCTCGACCCCTTCGACTAAAACGGTTTTACCATAGGCGTGAATGGTGTTGATAATGGAGCTGACCATAATGCGCTCACGCTGATTGCTGAGCAGATCTTTAACAAAACTTTGGTCAATCTTTATGGTGTCAAACGGGATGTCTTTAATCATAGAGAGCGAAGAGTATCCGGTACCAAAATCATCCATGTGAATTTGTACCCCAAACACTTGCAGTTGTTTTAGCTGTTCAAGTAATTTAGGTTTGTTTTCTATGAAGATACTCTCGGTAATTTCAATGGCTAAATACTGCGCATCAACCTCTTTGTTGTCGAGTGTGTTTTTTACTTTAGTCACAAAATCATCGTCTAAAAACTGTAAAACGCAAACGTTAATTGCGATGCGAGGGCAGTCATAGCCTTCGGCTAACCACGTGTGGATTTGGTCAACACACGCTTCTAAAACCCACGCACCGACATCAACAATCAGACCAGAGGTTTCTAAAAATGGAATGAACTCCATTGGTGGCACCAAACCTTTTTCAGGGTGGTTCCAACGAATCAGAGCCTCCATGCCGGTCAAGGTTAACTCGCTTGCGCTGGCTTGCGGTTGGTAGTAAAGTTCAAATTCATGCTGCGTTAAGGCTTTTTTGAGTGCCTCTTCCAGTTCTTGTGCTTTAGCGAACGATGCCAATAACTCTTGGTGATAAAAGTGGAAGGATTTATGCAGCATTTTTTTGGCTTGATACATGGCCAAGTCGGCCATTTTTAACAGGTCGTCCGATTCGGTTGCATCGGTTGGGTAAACCACAATACCAATACTGACCTTAATGTGAATGCTGTGTTCTTGAATTTTAAAGGGGGCGTCAAATTCAGCGACAATTTTATTGCAAACACTCATGATTTGTTCGCGTGTGCCTTCATTATCGAGCAGAATAATAAATTCGTCGCCGCCCATACGGGCCATAAAATCGGTATTGCGTATAGCCTTTTGTATGCGTTGGGTTGCTTGAACCAACAGTTCATCGCCGGCTTGGTGCCCTAAGGTGTCGTTAATGGTTTTAAACTGGTCAAGGTCTAAAAACAGGATTGAAAATGGGCTGTTGCTGCGTTCATGGCGCATAATGCATTGTTGCAATGTTTCATTAAATAAACGGCGGTTTGGCAGGCCTGTTAAGGCATCGTGCAAGGCAATCTCTTCGATTTTTTGCAGAGCGGTTTTGAGTTCGGTAATGTCGTACATCATCACCAAATAGGCAGGATTAGCCTGCCAAGCCGTATTGGTAAAACTCATATCGGCGACACCCAAAGTGCCGTCTTCACGAATAATATCAAATTCACTGTGTTGTGATGGATCCGACAAAATGGGGGTGCCAAAATAGCTGCCAATAATCGAATGTTTTGTTCGGCCTAGCAATTGTTCAGCAGAAGGGTTCGCAAACTCAACCAAGCCAGCATGGTTAACAATTAAAATGCCGGTTTTGTTTTTACTGATAATGTTGTCAAAGTTCTCACTGCTAATATCCAGCGCTTCTTGCACTTCTTCGGTTTGAACCGTTTGTGTGATGTCTTTCATCACCGCTAAATACAGGTTGGGTTCTAAGCGGATGACATTTAATTCAATACGAGCCATTTTTGAATCAAATTGAACATCTAATGTTTGGGTTAGGTGTGTTTTATTTTGAAGCTTGCCGGGCGTAAGCGTCTGGAGGTTATTTTTAAAATCGGCTTTCTGTTGTGTATTAAAAAGACTCTCTAACCACTGGTTTTGATTAAGACTCGAAGCGGTGTCCGTATTTTTTTGAAAGAACGTACGTGCCTCGCCATTGAGATGTAAAAGGTTAAACTGTTCATCAAACGCAAAAACAATGTCTCGGTTTAATTCAAAGTACTGTTGAGCAACCGTCTGTTTCTGAGAATCCTGAACAGGACTTGGGCTGCTTGGTGACGCTTTAAAAACCTCCCAAGCTTTTGCCACAAGCAAACCAACTAGAAAAGAGAGGGCGATGCTCAAAAGGGTCATGGCTAGTAATTCCGTTTACAGTAGTGCGCGTGCTTGGTCATTATTGGCGCGAATCGCTAAGAACACATCTTTTGCTGAGGCGATGTTGATTAAGACTTTTAAGATAGGATTTGGAATCTCTCGAATCAACATAGGGGTTGCAAACACATTGTTTTCAAGGGCTTTTTCTGGAACGGACAATACATCAACAATATCGAGTGTTACCGCTTGGTTTTGGTAGTGCTGGTCTATTAATGACCTTAACTCATTTATCATCCCTTCGTGTTTTTCTTGATTTACTATATACAGCGTTAAATGCAGGTCAACGTCTTGGCTCATGCTTTGCCTCCGTGTAGATTTAAAGCCGCTTGCGTAATTTGTTTAATTTGCAACAGAGAGATTGGCTTGGCAGCAATTTCAAACTCTAACCCTTGGTTTTGCAGAGTTTGCAGCTCTTCAAAAAACTCTTTAGCAAAAGCAGTAACAATATAAACCGGAACATTCGGGTTTAAGGCTCGAATTTGCTTGAGTGCTTCTGCCCCATTCATTACCGGCATTTTAAGATCTAAAAAAATCAAATCGGGTTGATGTTTTTTAAAGAGCTCTACTCCGATGAGTCCGTTTTCGGCTTCAAGTACGTCAAGCTCTTGGAAGTCCTCAAGGGCTAACTTAAACCCATCTCGAATCGAGCGTTCGTCATCGATGGTCATTACTGTGTACATAGGTTTTATCCGTCTAAAATTTGTAATATGCGTTCGTTTACTTTCTTACAGCAAGCTTACTAGATTTGTCGTATTTAATCACCTGTTTAGTGCGTGTTAGCGGTGAGGGGGAGTGTAAAAGAAAATCGGGTACCAGTGGGGGACGTGCTTTCTAGCTCTAAATCGGAAGCGAGTTGTTGCAAAAGCTCTCTTGAAATACTTAACCCTAATCCCGTGCCTTCTCCTGCCGGTTTGGTTGTATAAAAAGGGTCGAAAATACGACTCATGTCTTTGTCTTGAATGCCGGTTCCATTATCTTCTACGGTTAGTTTGACACGGTTATTTTGCGCCATTTCCGACAAGATTGAAATTTGTGCCAAAGGGTTCTTTTTTACGGCATCTCGAGCATTGGTGATTAGATTGACCAATACTTGTTTAAGAACATCACTGTTACTGTAAATTTGTAAGTGTTGGTCGGTGGCATTGGTAAAGGTAATGGCATACTTTTTAAATTCTGCAGTCAGAAGTAACGCAACGTTTTCAACTAAATCAAACACTGAAAAGTAGTTTAATTTAGCACCTTGTTTGGCTCTTGAAAAGATAAGCATATTGGTGACCAAGTGTTGCACACGTTCAAGCTCTTCTTGTGCTCGATTGAGCATTTCAATGGATTTAGGTTCGGATATTTTGCTTAAACTGTATTCAATGTAGTTGTGCACGCCCATTAAAGGGTTGTTTAATTCGTGCGCAACCCCACCGACCATAGAGCCAACCGCCGAGAGTTTTTCCATTTGAATCATTTTGGCTTGGTTCGTTTGCAAGGTCTCTAAAAGTGCCTGCGCTTTTTCTTGCGCTAGAGTGGTTTTTTCAATCTCTTCGATTAAATCGGACTTTAATGCCATTTCATTAAGCAGCGTCAAACGCATCGCATTCATGGATTCAACCAACGGTTGTAACTCTAAAAGACTGGAGGATGGAACCGGTGTAGTAAAATTCTTTTGCGCAATTACTTGTGTTGACTCGGAAAGCGCTTCAATCGGGTTCAACACTTGTTTCATGGTGATAAAAACCATTAATAAAGGCATGGTAATGATCAGTAGCGCAAGCAAGCCGATGAGTATGAATATAGTTTGTTGTTTTTGAACATGAAGGGTTTCAGAGGTTTTTAATAATTGCTTACTTAAAGCCAGTAGATTATAAATTTGTGAGGCAATGGCTGGGCGCATTGCAATCAAGACCTTTTCTGGTAAGGCCTCAGAGTGCACACGTTGCATCGCCATCTCAATCTCATTGAGCTGAGATAACAACGCTTGGTTGTGAATTTGCATTTCTGGAATACGATTCAGATTAATTTGGCGGCGAAGATCTTTCATTACCGTTTGCCACTGTTGGTAAGCCCTAACAGAGGGTTGAATCAGTTGTTCATTTGCAATCATCATTAAGCTGACGCTTGATTCTTTTACCTTGATGATGTCGCGTTGTGTTTCCACCACCTTATTGGATTCATTCACAATCGCAATAAGCGAAAAAACAACACCGATGATAAAGACAATTTGAAGCATAAAGCCAATAATAAGGCTTCTTTTAAGGCTGGTTTGGGTGGCAGATGGATGCATCATGGTTGCTCAGTTTTGAGGGTCGGGTCGAATAATGGCAATGAGTTCAGGCGCAACCTTTTCAAGCACAGGAAAGTAGAAGAAATCGGTAAAGTCATTGGTTTTGTGCGCCATTTTTTTCTTATCTAAAGTCGCTAACCAGGCCTGTTGGCTTTCTAAAGTCATTAATAAGCCCTGCTGAAGGCCTACTTTTAAGTCGTTAAGGGTAAGCGTTTTATTTAGCATCTCTGGAGAAACATTCAATTTTTTGGCAACGATATTTAACGCTTCATCAGGATGCTTAATCGCAAAATCCTGTGCTTGAAGAAGGCCAGAGACAAACTTTCCAAACGCAGGCGCTTTCATTTGAATAATCTCAGGCGCACTGACTAAAACGTCGTATTGATGATAAATGCCATAAGCGCCTAAAATGCTTAAATTATCTTCTCCTATCATCTCGCGTGCTTGAGTCACATAAGGCTCCCGCATACTGAAAGCGTCAATTGAACCTTCTGATAAAGCGGTTGGAAGCATCTCTGCAGCCATAAACTTAACGTTTACTTCACCGTTAAGATTGTAAGCCTCTAAAATGCGAGTCAGAAAATAGTGCACGGCAGAGTTTTCTTGGGTGCCAATGGTACGGCTGGTACGGCCAGCTAAATCCTGCAGCTTAAAAATATTACGGTCTTTTCTGGCGACAATTCGATTGACATCGTCACTGCTGAATATGTTGGCAAATGTGACCAGTGAATGGCCTTTGTGAATGGCAGAAGAAAAAGGCATATCTGAAGTGATCGCCAAATCAAACTTTTTATCAGGGTTTAAAAACCCCTCATTTAACGCACGTTTTCCAGATGGGAAGTCTTCAATGTTAACCTCAAGCCCAGCGGCTTTAAAAAAACCTTTCTCAATAGCAATAAAGGTGAGCGCATTAGATGGCTGATTAGCAGAAGCAATGTTGAGGGTGTCGATTTGTTGGACTGCTTTTTCGCTGCAACCGCTTAAACTGCTTAAAAGTAAAAAAGCGAATCCCCAGAAAAAGGTTGGCTTGGAGATGTCTAACGCCATAAATTTACTCCGAACTGTCTTTGAACTGAATGATTCCATATTATGCCTACATGTTGGATATTTCAATGTCTTTGGATGACGTTGATTACCATCCTATCATTAAAGAAATTATCTTTATCGACTATCCGTTTAAACTCTCTTTTAGCTTGATTGGTATCGTAATATTTTGAGCACAAAAAAACCGGCTTGGAATAAATCCAGCCGGTTTATTTTTTTTGCTTGAGTTTAGCTAAAGATCAGGCAGATTTACGACGTCTTGCCATAAAGCCAACCAAACCAAGTCCTGCTAACATTAACGCATAGGTTGAAGGTTCTGGAACGGCTGAGGTAATTGTATTCGATACTTCAGCGGTTACAGAGTTTATATAAAACTGCTCATTTTTAGCCGACCCGATCGTTTGAAAACTAATTTCATTAATGGCATCTGTGAACTCTATTTTGTAGCCAGAAGACGAATCTAGATTAATCCAGGTTGACCCATCAATGGTGTACTCAATTGAGCTGGTAAATGTTTTATGATCAGTGTCTTTGAAGGTGAAATCCAATAAAGAAACAGATTTATCAAAGTTCCAAGTTAACATTTCGCCTGAAGTTATGTTGTCATCCGAGGGGGTGACACATTGTGCGCTAGAGGTTAAACCATCGCTGCAGACACCCATCCCGGCTTTATCTTTGTCCATGTAAACAAATGAGTCATCACCATTGAAAAAAGCCGTCGCTGTTAAGGTTAGGTAATCCTGCGTCCAGCTGAATGGGCTTGTATTTGTATAACCTTGTTCACCGATCGTATTATCGATGTAATCGGCAAAATCAAAAGTTGCTGCATTAGCACTGGTTAAGGCAAAAGAAAGAGTGGATGCGCAAACGGCACCTAAAAGTACTTTTTTCATAATTAAAATTCCGTTTATTAGTTGTTGAATAATTCAATAACTAAGCAACGCGGTTCAGCCGTCTTAGGTTTAAATTGGCAACCAAGACCTGTAACTTTCCGTATTCAACTCACGTTGAATTTGGCTTAACACTTAGATACTACAAGTTTATAGAAACGAGATAGGATTGTCACTGTACTAAAGTACATAAGTTAATGATTCAGAACTAAAAAAAATAATGGCCGATTAAGTAAGGTAATGACTGATTTCTTAGCTTGGTAAGTTGGTTTTATAAATTTTAGGCATAAAAAAACCAGCCGAAGCTGGTTTAGTCTTTATATGAGGGGGGTGGACCTCATATAAAAAGATGGTGCGGAAGGAGAGACTCGAACTCTCACACCAAAGGCACCAGAACCTAAATCTGGCGTGTCTACCAATTCCACCACTCCCGCATGTTCATCTCGAGAAAGACGTTAAACGCCTTAATAGAATATGGTGGCCACACCTGGAATCGAACCAGGGACACAGGGATTTTCAATCCCTTGCTCTACCGACTGAGCTATATGGCCAAAATAG
>JAFGUG010000022.1 GCA_016938655.1 Thiotrichales bacterium
GAAAAAGAAATTTTTTGCAATGAGACGCTTAAAAAAATGCTGAATGAAAATTTAGCGAACATAAAAGCGGGTCATGCAAAGCACTCTAATAATAATTTTTTTAACGTGATCTTTCATAAACTTTCTTCTATCAATTAATTTATCTAAAAAATGCCATTAAATATCTTTTTCAATGACATAACCCATTGAGTGCTTCATGCTGATAAATAAAGGCATCGGCTAGAGAGGTTTGAGTTAGGTTTTTCCTGGCCATGCTAGGACTCCATTAATGGAGTGTTATTTTAAATTGCTGACTTTGCTCAACAGATTATTCTGAACTTTTCAAAGAATTTTCGTGCAAAGGTTTTAAATTAGAATTGTAACAAAAAAGGGACTTTTTTATACATAAACTTTTACCTTTAACCAAAACGTTACGCTAATGTAGATTCAAAAATATCTCAGACCTATATCACTGTACTGAAGCAATAGGGAATCAGCGTTTAATGATTCTCTGCTTCATCACTTTTTTACTTAAAGGAGTACAGTGATGTCACACACTTTCACAAACAATCAATCCCCTCTTTCTATTCAACCAACTCAGCCAAACACTTCACAACGTAAATACGGCCATGCGATTCGTGCCATCTCAACCAACCAAATGGATGAGTCGTTATGGCTTAAATACCGTAATCAAGGCATTGGCTCATCCGATGCAGCGACCGCCTGTGGTTTAAATCCTTACAAGTCTCAGCTTGAGCTGTGGATGGAGAAGACAGGACGCATTCAACCCACCGTGTCAGATTTATCAGAAGACAGTCCTTTAACTTGGGGGACGATTCTGGAGCCGATTTTGGCTGAGCATTATGCCAAGCGCACAGGCCATAAAGTCCGTCGTGTCAATTCCATCTTACAACATGGCTCGCACCCTTGGATGCTGGCGAACCTTGATCGTGAAATTGTCGGCAGTGATGAGGTGCAAATCTTGGAGTGTAAAACCGCAGGCGTCCATTCAGCTAAATTCTGGGAAAACGGTGTACCGGAATACATTCAACTGCAAGTTCAGCATCAATTGGCGGTCACGGGTCAACAAGCGGCGGATGTAGCCGTGTTAATCGGTGGGCAAAAACTCGATATTCATCGTATTGAGCGCGATGAAGCTTTAATTCATCAATTAATAAAACTCGAAGCAGCGTTTTGGCAACGTGTGCAAACGGATACCCCGCCTCCAGTGGATGCCAGTTCCAGCAGTGCCAATGCCTTACGTCAGCTTTATCCGCATGACAATAACAAGCAGATTAATTTAACTGAAGATAACGAGGCTAATCAGCACTTTGATGAATTGCTTCAGGTTCGTGATCAATTGGCGGAACTCTCTGAAAAAGAGTCTCTGCTCAAACACCAACTGCAAGCCAAAATGGGCGACAACAGTTTGGCGCTTCTTGCCACTGGCAAACTCTCTTGGCGACAGGCTAAGCCTTCTAACGTGCTGGATAGTAAAAAGCTCAAAGCAGAACAACCCGACGTATTTAATCAATTCAGCAAAATCCGTTTAGGTAGCCGACGTTTTTTAGTCCAACCTAATTGAGTTAGTTTTAATCATTTTCGCAGAACAAAGCCTCCAGTGCTCTTTGGCACTGGGGGCTTTTTTGTGTCTGTCATTCTGCAAATCTATCAAGGAGAAATCCCATGTTGAAAGGTTTAATGCTCACCCCGCCGGTGATTGGTCGTATCTCAATCGGTCAAGTGGTGGAGAAAAACGGTAAACGTCTGCCGCAAAAAGACAATCAATTCACACTCACCAGTCAGGTGCAAACACCCGACGGTTGGATTAAGCATCCCATGGATGAAACGCTGCGAATGGGCAAAAGTAAGCTGCGAGAAATCCCCGTGCAGTTGTTGTTTTCTGAGCCCGATTTAAATTTGCGCGCTGAGTACTGTTTGTTTGACCGACAAACCGCTAGACCTCTGTGTGTGGGCAATGGAGAGACCTGTCAGCGTCATACTCAAAATGGCTATGAGTCGTTACCGTGTCCAAGCCCAGAACATTGTGACTTTGCCCAAGCGGGTTGTAAGCCTTACGGTCGGTTGAATGTTGTGGTAAATCCAGAAGACAGTGCAGATCCAATTGGCAGCTTTATCTTTCGAACCAGTGGTTATAACAGCATTCGTACCTTAGCCTCTCGCTTGAATTACTTTCAGGCGCTCTCTGGCAATCTACTACCCTACTTACCCTTAGCGTTAAAACTCAGAGGTAAATCCACACGTCAAAGTTACGGCCATCCTATCTATTACGTTGATTTAACCCTTCGTGAAGGCATGAGTCTCGAAGACACCCTTACACAGGCAAAAGCCCTACAAGCCGAACGTCAAGCAATGGGATTTGATCAAACAGCACTGGATCAAGCCGCATTACAAGGCTTTCACAACGGTCACTTTGAAGAAGATGCCGAGTCCATTGATTCGGTACTGGAAGAGTTTTATCCAGAACAACCAACCTCAACTCAACCATCGAATGAACCCACAGCAGCCAATGGGCTTGCCAATCGTCTTACCCAGCAAGCCGAACAACTGAACCATTAATCTTAAATTAAAGGAGGCCAATCATGGCTATGAATATCTTAACCCCACAACAACTGTATAAAACGGCACCTGCGATTTTTGCCGACTCACCTGATACGGCCGTATCAAACCGTTATGGCTTTGTACCGACCATTGAAGTGGTCAATGAACTGCAAAACGAAGGCTGGTATCCAGTCCGTGCACAACAAACTCATTCCCGTAATCACGATAAAAAGCATCTAGCACGTCACATGATTCGCTTTCGCCAAGACCCTGATCGTCAAATGACAGTCGGTGATTCGATTGCTGAATTGGTTTTAACCAACTCCCATGATCGAAGCTCAGCCTATCAACTCGATTTAGGACTGTTTCGTTTGGTGTG
This sequence comes from Thiotrichales bacterium, assembly GCA_016938655.1. Lineage (GTDB taxonomy): Bacteria > Pseudomonadota > Gammaproteobacteria > Thiomicrospirales > Thiomicrospiraceae > Thiomicrorhabdus. Next base: position 2,921 of record JAFGUG010000022.1, read on the forward strand.
TTCCAACGGCATGGTGACCCCTGCTGGCGATTTAGGCAATATCCGAGTGCGTCATGGTAAACAGGTGGTGGAGAACATTATCGAAGGCTCATTGCAGCTGGCCGGTGAAATTCCACACATCAATGAATCCGTCGAAGCGTTTCGCTCAACCTTAGTGTCCAGTGAAGAAGCTTACTTATTTGCCAAGGCCGCATTGAATCTGCGTTATGGCGAAGACTGGCAACTAACCAGCCCCATCAATGCAGAATCCTTGTTACAAGCACGACGGAATGAAGACAAAGAACCCAGCCTCTGGAAAGTCTTTAACCGTGTGCAAGAGAACATGATGAAAGGCGGTTTAATTGGTCGTTCAAGCTCTGGACGTTCCACTCGAACCCGAGCCATTAAATCCGTATCGGAAGATGTTCGGCTCAATCGTGCGCTTTGGCAACTCACGCAAGAGTTCTCTAATCTCAAGCACGCTCAACCAATTCAAACCTCAACCTTAAACCCAATCATAGAAGGAGAGTTTCATGTTGCCTAGCCCTTTTAAGGCAAGCGACACGAAAGGTAATTATCTCGTCAATGAGACCTTAACCGAGGAGGCCATTTTTAAAATGGCCAACTACTTGGCAAAACAGCGGCTGAAAAAAGGCCGCTCGGTCTCATCCCCTGATACCTGTGTCAGCTACCTACAAACACAATTACAAACCCTAGAGCGTGAAGTCTTTGGGGTGATCTTTTTAGATCAACAACACCGTATCATCACTCAAGAAACTCTATTCTACGGCACCATCAATCAAGCCAGTGTCTATCCTAGAGAAATCGTTAAATCTGCACTCAATCACAATGCCGCTGCGGTCATTCTTTTTCACAACCATCCAAGCGGCGCAACCGACCCATCCCCAGCCGACGACCAACTCACCCAACAAATCAAAAAGACACTCGACCTCATTGAAGTCCATGTTTTAGATCATTTGATCTTGGGCGTGAACGGGCATTATTCGTATGCTCAGACTGGAAAAATTTAGTCCAAGCACGCTATTTCCGCTATTTGTAGCGGAAATAGCGTGCTTACACATCCTTTTTTGACAAAAAAACCAAAGTTATCCACAAAAAAAATTTAATTTCACAACATTCACACAAAATCAAATTTTAGACTTATTTAGTTTAAAAACTCTGTAAATCGAAGTTTTAAGAAGCCTCCGTAGAATGCAAAACCAACGACGCGCAACACAAGCAAATCGTTTTTTTGATTTTATAATTTAGGAGAAATGCCATGTTTTATCCAAGCATGAATTATTTACCACAACAACTTAATTTACCTGTAACTAATGGTATGGAATGGCTACAGTATTTCGTACCTAGATGATTGATACAATTTCATCATCTAAGGAGAAAGTGATGGCACAACGAAAATAC
>JAFGUG010000023.1 GCA_016938655.1 Thiotrichales bacterium
ATTGCGAATAATGGTATCTTGAAACAAAGACTGGTTATCAAACAAGCGAACAAATTGTTTAGGCAACATGGTTCGGCTTAAAGGCCAGAGGCGAGTGCCTGAACCGCCGCATAGAATTATGTTAATCATTGCTTTCCTTTTGAATATAGCGCTAATTTATATTTTTCATCTTGTTTTTTTAGGTATTCATTATCAGGGTTTAATTTTACTGCAAGCTTAGAATACTTAACCGCATCATTAAAATTGGACATTCCAAAAGATACCCTTGCTCTTAAAGCATTGTAGTCAACAAAAGAATCTAATTTTAAAGCCTCAAGCCTAACCAATAAGTCACTAGCCTCCTGTAAACGTCCTAGTTTTTCAAGGAGCAAGACTGCATTTCTTAAATATATATAATGACCTATTTGCGCATAAGCTACAAAGTAAACCCGTAAAGCAAGTTCATAATCTTTGTTTTTAACGTGTAAACCCACTAAATAATTGAATGCTTTACCAGAAATTGAGTAAATACAAGCTTTAACAGCGTAATCCAAAGAGTCTTGATAGTTAAACTCATGAAGTTTAGACAGCTCAATATAAATTTTTTCTTTGTCACCGCCAAGCTTCAAAGACTTTTCCAAAACATTTATGGCTGCAAGTGAATGTTTTTTTTCAGCTAACCTACACCCTAATGTATAAAAATAATTCCAGTGAAGTTTTTTTAATAGCTTAATTTTTTTATACAGGCCGGTTAATTTTGTTTCTAATAAGAGGTTTATAATTTGACTAAAAGAAACTGATGAATCTATACATTGTACTGTCGCATGCTCAGTGTAATCGGATTTAACCAAATCCACCCCATAAGAGCTTAATCTTATGGCATGCAAAGTATCCAAATTGAATTTTGAATCATATATAGCGACACAATACCCACCAATATCAGATTTCACTATGCCATGACTATCTGAAAAAGCATCTTTAAAATGTCCACGATATCGATTATCTTCTTTTGCCACTTTATTTGGATCAATATCAACTTGAGGTGAAAATGCAATCGTGTGGGTAAAACGCAAAAGCTTAGAATATTTTAAAGCGCCATAAGCACCCATACTAAAGCCATAGCCAACAACATTTTTATAATTAGAAAAGATATCTAAAAGCTTTATTCTCAACTCTTCTGAAATCACTGGAAACCAATCTGCTTTTTTAGACATGATGCCAAGGCCAGACCAGTTATTTTTTTTAATAGGTGATTGCCCCCAAAAACTTTTACCGTCTGCAAGAATTGCCTTGTTGTTGAAAGTCGCAACAAGAGTATCAGAATTTAATTCCGGAACATAAAACACTTCTAAATACTTGTCTGAATAAATTAAAGTCATTTTGAAGTGTCTATGCTCTCAATAACTTTAACTAACTCGTTAAATCCAGATTCCTGATTAAAATCATTCACAGCTTGTTGTTGAATTTGACAAGAAAATTCGGTCCAGCCATTTATATACCCCTCTAAGAGTTTGTATACGCTATCAAAACTTTTCTTAGTTTCAACTTCATAAACACCAAAACATCCAGCAACGCACCTAGCACCTATTTCCGAAGTAATCACGGGTTTACCAGCCATTAATGACTCTACCGTTTTAAAGTTTAAACCGCCTTGCATCATTATTGGTGAAAGTGCAATATCAATGGCATTATAATAATCTGACAGATTGTCAATAAAACCTAAGAGCCTTATATTTTGTGGGTAATTTTGAGCTAATTCTTGAGCTAACTCTGTTTTACAGATAGCACCTGCAAGCAAAATTTGGCTTAGTGGGTTCTTCTCTAAAATCCAAACTAACCAAGTTCTCTTCATGTGATTCAATGCTATTTGATTATTATTATTTCCGGTACCAATAAACCCAAAGAAGAATTGATTTTTATTTTCTAAATCGGTTACAGGCAGATATGCATATTCAAACCCACCAGTTGCAACTAAAACATTTTTAACATTATTTTCTTCTAACACCTCTTTATCCGACTTTGATATTGCAACAACATGGTCAAAGGCATTTAAATATTTCAATTCTCTTCGTTTTTCATTTTTTGAATTGTAAAAAAAACGTTTTTCATAAGAATTTACATGCTCATCTGACAAAAAGAAAACGTCATGAGTGTCGCAAATAATCTTAATTCGGTGCTTATTTTGAAGCCTTTCGATAATTGGGTAAAACCAAGAACCTGTGACGATAATAAAATCATAATTACCTTTTGATATGACTGACTCCAAAAAATTAACATTTTCATCTGTAAAAAGCATATCAGAACGTTGCTTAAATGTAATTGGCGGGGATTTTTCAAGCATGAAACCAAACCGTCTTATGAGCTTTTCTGAAAATCTTATTGCACGATAAAAACCCGATGATTTTCCTTTCAAAAGTGAAGTGACATGAACATTTGGGCTTATCGAGTTCAAAGCCGTTTTAATTTTTGAAAGATCATTATTTTTAGGTCCAAAAACCAAAACATCTAAACCTAAGTTTATACGATTTAAATAATTTACAAGATCCAAACCTCTTGCCTGAAATGCTCTTTGTGCAGGCAACATTCTGTCAGGAAAAATAAACAAGCCTTTTGAAGAACCCGTTTTTTTTAGCTCTACAACATTACCTGTATTATCCAATGTTAGTAAACTGGGAATTGTTGATGTTGCTATTTCTTTAAACAAACAACTAGCAACCCTTTCTTTATATTCACCTAATATAAATATTTTTTTCCTGTCTTTTTCTATAAAGTCTTTTGGAATACTCTGTAAATTATTTTGGTAATAAATATATATGAATGCTTTTCTAAAAGACAAAGCTGGTACATTTGAAATCAAGAAAAACTCTTCATTCGGATATTTTTTTTCCAACTGAAATAAATGATTTTCTAACTTCGTGCTTGAAGAATTTGTATTTTTATCAAAAAAAAATATCAAAGATCTATTTTTATTATTAATGTTATTTAAATAATTATTTCCTAAAAGTTGAACTTTTAAGTTGATGTCAAACTTGTTTAATGAATCTATAAGTTCTTTTGAGATTTCAAACCAACTATCAAGCTTATCAATAACAATTGATATAATTGCTTTTCGGTCAATATTGCTCATTGTAAGAGTTTCAAAAACGCTATTGATACTAGTTGCCAAAGTCATGCCATTCTGTTCTGCCCATACCCTCTTTAAGAAGTTTGATGTATCAGATATGGAATTTTCAGTCAGAAAAAACTTTATCTCTCTCAACATTAGACTTTTTCAACCTTATTAATTTCAGTAATCATATATTCTATTAATTCTTCAAGTTCGCAACGTTCTTCGCTTACAGGCGAGACATATACAGAAAGCAGTAAATAAAAAATATAGAAAACATCTTCAAGTGAACGTTGTGACGTTCTTCTATCGATCTTCCTAAAATCGTTAGTTATACCCCAACCTGAATAAAAGGGCACGCCAAAGCAAGTGACGCTCTTACCAGCCATTAGAGCCTCAAAACCCATGCCCGAACTTACAACATAAACTTCATCCACTGCATTAATTAAGCTATATGGATTAATATCAAAACTGATTAAGTGAACATTTTCCATTTCTGCAATATCGCCTAATTTCTTGTGCGTATAGTGCGCTTGTTCCTCTCCTCCTGTAATCGCACAAGGATGTTGCTTTATAAAAATTTCCACATCGTCTTGCTCGTATGCATGATTTAACATTTGTGTAAATGTCTCAGAATCTGCTAAACCATACTTTAAAGACATATCACCCGCTTTTTGATCAACAATAAGGATTCTTTTCTTATATTTTGGATTGATAGGTATTTCTATATCTGGTGCATAGTTATATTTTGAAATCTTATTACTTACTATCGTGTTTATTATTGAACGTGCCCGCTGTACTTGACTTACATTTAACTCAAAACCTCCATTTAACAAATTCTCAAGTAATGTGGGTTGTGTTGCATCGTAATATGCACCATTTGTATCCACAATTAAAGATAAAGTAGGCTCATTTGGATCAGTCCAAAGACCCACAGAGCGAATAAATCCGTCTTCTAAGTAAACTCTAGGCAAACCCAACGCTGTTGCATAAAGTTCAGAACGACTTTTTGACTCATTAGGTTCAGCACCCCACTGAATTAAATAATCTGCTTTAAATAAAGAAGTTACATCTATTTCTAAACCGTATTTTTTTTCATTTGTGTGTAAAAGTTTAGTTAAGTACTTCTGTCTGCCTTCAGTAATTGACTTATTGTTTGTATCGTCAGGTACAACCATCATTTCAAAACGTTCACCTTCTCCCTTAAGGCGCTTAACAAAGTCAATACCTTTTGGATATTCATAGGGCACTGTTTTTAAATCACTTAAATCATTTCCTAACATAAGGTTTTCTTCAACGGAATGAAGCCAAAGGCTTTCTAGGCCATTAAAGGCAAAAACCGCATCTGAAGAGCGAATGATATGTTTTAGCGAGTTTGCGACATCCTCACGAAAAACAACCTTTTTCTTATAGAAATTTATCAAATACTTATCTAATAAACCTTTTACACTTGAAGAAACTTTATTACTAGAAACAATTAAGACTCTATTGTTAAAATTCAACTCCACACAATTCTCATCTAAAAAATCTTCAAGTCTTTGCAATAAATCTTCCGACTTACTTCCCAAAATAGGGAGAATAATGGTAACCAACTTATCTTTTTCTAATGATAAATTTTGTGCCTTAAAATAATCAAAATTTAAATTAGCAGCCCCACTTTTTTTTAAATCAATTTGTATTAAATGATGCTCGTCAAAATTGCTTATTTTTTGACCTATAAAGTGAATTAATTTTGCGTGCTTTGATCTTAAGCAAAACTTAACATCTAACGTTTTTTCTGAATCCAAACAATACGGAAAAACAAAAGTTTGCAGAGACCTAGAAAACCTTTTTTGAACAAGCTCAGTAAATGGACTTGATAAATCAGATAAAACAACAGCTTCAAAACAATAATTTGAAAGATAGTTCAAAGCTTTATCAGCAAGGAATATAGATTCCTTGTGATTTTTTGAAATTTGACAATATATATCTTCAGTGGTTAATGAACGATCAAATAGCTCCCAATACGGAAAGAATAATACAGTTATCTTATGTTGAGAAAATTCATCTACTATGGCTAAATCCCATAAAAAATCACCTGATGGAAAAATCAAAAACAATTGGTGTGAATCGTTATTATCTCTAGAAGAAAAATTGGTTTGAGTCATTAAATTATGCTTTTCATACTCAACCCAAAAAAACTTATGATCCCTTTCTAAGGTGTTTTTAAAAGTACGTAAAAGTAAAAAATCACTTTGTTTATTTTTAGGCTTTTCTTTAATTATTGGCTTTATAGTCATGTTTTTTTGATAAAAGGTTTGTGTCGATGAAGCCGCCCTGAAACTCTTTAGCAGCTTCATATCTAAAAAAAACATCTTAGGGTTCTTAATAAACTTTTTTAACTTTCTGTTTTTTAACATCATTTATACAATCCCAGTAAAGATTTTTCGGGTGATACTACTATTAAAGAATTGACACTTTTTTCAACTTTAATTGCATCAGCAATAGTTAATGATTCCTGACTGCTTATAGTTTTAGGGTTTTTAGAAGATATATCTTTAACTTGCAAAGTAAAAAAGCTTTCAACATGCTTTTCCATAGCTCTCCTAATATCACCATCAGTTACAATTCCGACAACCTTATCAAAGTTATCCACCTGAATTGCTAAGCCATAACCAGAATCAGACATTTTATGTATTAAATCTTTCATGCAAGTGGCTTCATAAACAATAGGCAAGTTTTTAGTAAACATTACGTCTTCAACTTTGGCTAAAAGCCGTTTACCCAAGTTACCACCAGGGTGAAAACGAGCAAAATTTTCTGGCTTAAATTGACGCAGATTAATCAAAGAAACCACTATAGCATCGCCTACTGTAAGTGCTGCTGTGGTTGAGGAGGTTGGGGCAAGCTGCAAAGGGCAAGCTTCCTTTTCAACTTTACACAAAATGTGATGAGTTGTGTTTTTGGCTAGAGTGGAGTCCTGATTACTAGTAATCGAAATTGTTTTATTCCCTTGGTACTTAAAAAAGGACATAAGCTTTAATACTTCATCTGTTTCACCAGAGTTTGAAAGCATAATAACAACGTCATCTTTTTGAAACATACCAAGATCACCATGAAATGCTTCACCAGGATGAACAAAAAAACTGGATGTGCCGGTGCTTGATAATGAGGCTGCAATTTTTCGACCAATAATTCCAGACTTACCCATACCGGTAATAATGCATTTTCCTTTTGCATTGAGTATTTCTAAAACGGCATTTGCAAAAGAATCGGTGAGCGAGTCTTTTACATTTAAAAGCTCACGCGACTCTATTTCAAACACTTCTTTTGCATCATTCAAAATTTGTTCAATTTGCGCCATTTTCAATAAACCCTTTCTTTTTAACCAATTGATCCAACTCTTGAAGCGTTTCTAGCAATGGTTTTAAGTTATCAATTGGCCACATATTAGGCCCATCACTCAACGCATTTTGTGGATCTGGATGCGTTTCCATAAACAAACCTGAAATACCTGCGGCAACCGCTGCTCTTGCTAAAACCGGAACCATCTCTCTTTGTCCACCAGACGTTGTGCCTTGCCCACCTGGCTGCTGAACAGAGTGTGTTGCATCAAATACAACAGGGCATTGCGTTGAACGCATAGAGGCTAGACCTCGCATATCAGACACTAAGGTGTTGTAACCAAAAGAGGTACCACGATCGCAAACCATAATATTTTCATTGCCTACTTCTCTTGCTTTGGCAACCACTTGATCCATATCCCATGGGGCTTGAAATTGACCCTTTTTGATATTAACGGGAATACCTTGTCGACAAACGTTTTGAATAAAATTGGTTTGACGCACCAAAAAGGCTGGCGTTTGCATTACATCAACAACCGAAGCCACTTCATCAAGCGGGGTATCTTCGTGAACATCGGTAAGCACAGGAATATTAAATTCTGTTTTTACTTTTTGCAGAATTCGCAAACCTTCTTCAACACCTAACCCTCTAAAACTCTGGGTAGAAGAACGATTAGCCTTATCGTATGAAGATTTATAGATAAAAGAAATACCCAATTCCTCTGTCATAATCTTGAGCTGTTCAGCCGTTTGCATTGCCATCGATTCTGATTCGATAACACATGGGCCAGCAATTAAAAATAATGGCTGATTGATTCCAACATTGAATCCACAAAGTTTCATATTTAATATCCTGTATTCATTTTTAATTCTGTTTCAAAACGAGCTTGTACTCATCTTAGTTCCGTTTTTATATTTCGTCTTTTAAAGAAAAGTTAATCATTGTGATCCCTAACTATTAACAGCATTAGGTTAATAATTAAAGCAAATATGATAATAAAAAGCGTATAAACCATAATGTTGTGCAATCGATTTGGCTCAATCGAGTATTCAGGTAGCGTCGGGGTTTGCAGAACAGAGACCTGTTTCAATTTTCGAGCCGCTTCAACTCTTGTTGCTTCCAGAGTTGCCAAACCATTTGAATACATCTCTTCTGCGAACTGTGCTTTTAATCTTAACGTTTCATAATCCGCTGTAATTTTATTAAGTGCAGTGCCTTGTGTAGCAGTTAACTTGCTATTCTCTAAGTTAATTTGATTTTGAATGGCATTAATTTGACTTTTTAACTGAAGCATCTTTGGGGACTGGGGGCTTTGAAAGCTACCAAGCGTACTCTTTTGTGCGCTCAGGCTTGCTAGTTCACTTTTTAATTGGGCAATCACTATACTGACGCTTTCAACCGTAGCGGAAGGAGAAATTAACCCCTCTTTGTCTTGGTAATCTAGAACCGCTTTTCTGGCTTGCTCTAATCGAAGACTTAAATCCGTAACCTGCTTTTCAATAAAATTAACTTGCTCGGTGGCTAAACGTTGGCCCATTTTGTTCATTTTCAATTCGCCTTCTTCCAAAAGCGTTTGAGTGATGGCTTGCGCTGTTTCGGCATCAAAGGCAGAAGCATTGATTACCAATACGCCTGAATAATCATCCAAGTAAATATCGATACGTTTTAAATAATATTGATGAAAAAACTCAATTGGTTCGTCCATGCTGTACATTCTTGAAAACCAATCTATCTTAGAATCACTAAAATGGTTTCTTAAGTCTAGCTTTTGATCAAGTAACTTAAGCATATCGACCGAAAGTAAAAAATCTCTTAGTAGTAACAAATCACTTTTATTATTTGCACCACCGCCACTTAACATTGCAGAAAAATTAAGTTCAGGTGCAGCGATCTCGGGGCTTTGCAATACAACATGTGCAGTGGAAACATATCGTTCAGCCGCAAACATTGACCAATAAACCGTAAAAGAGATAATGGCTAAAAAGCTAAAGCGCCAAAGTAATGAAGTTTTTTTTATTTTTTGCAAAGTTGTCATTCTATTTATTTTCACTTTTTAACTATTTTTTGGCGATTTTCGTTATAAGCCGACAATGCATCATTTATATCATCAAACCAAATAGCTTGGCCTTTGTTTAACCATATACCTGCTTGACATAAATCGCGCAAAATACCTTCCGAGTGCGAAACCATAATTAAGCTTGCCTGCCCAACACGCTCTTTAAATGCGGCACTGGCTTTGGCTTTAAAATTAGCGTCCCCTACTGCAGTGGCCTCATCAGACAAATACACATCAAAATCAAATGCTAAAGACAACCCGAACGCTAAACGACTTTTCATACCACTAGAGTAAGTTTTTACAGGGTCATCAAAGGCTTCGCCAATCTCGGCAAAGTCTTCCACAAAACGAATAATACTAGCGATATGCTCATCATCACCATGAACTCTGGCAACAAACTTTACATTTTGGCGGCCTGTCATAGAACCTTGAAAAGCATCACTTAATCCAATTGGCCACGAGACTCTACAATTTCGAGTGATGCTACCTTTAGCAGGTGCATCCATTCCTGCAATTAACCTTAGCAAGGTTGATTTACCCGCACCGTTACTGCCGACCAAACCTACGCTAACATTCTTAGGTATAGTCAGGTTAATATCCTTCAGAACCCAATCACTTCCATGATGATTTTGATAGCGTTTATAGACGTTTTGTAAGGTAATCATACTAAAATCACCTTGTTTTCAATTTCATTTCAAAACGAATTTGCAACATCAAACCCAAAAGCAAAAAACTTAATATCCAACTATAAAGGTAAACATAATCAATACCAGGCAAAGTCCAATAGCCTTTGAAAAAACTTAATCGAGCTAGCTCTAATGCATGAGCAATAGGGTTATACATCAGTAATTGCTGTGCAGCATGGGGTAAATACTGTATTGGAATCATTACTGCAGACAAAATCAAAAGTGGCAACATCATTACCCCAATCAATTTTTTAACTTCTGGAACAAGGGATCCTAAAACTGAAAATAACAGGCCTGCACTTAAACCGAACAACCAGATTGTGAACCAAGCAAATGCAAAGCCAATAGGGTTGTGGGGTATTACATCAAAGCCTAACAAAGCCAAACCCAACAACAATATTATTAAAACAAGGGTTCTGACGAAACCTTCGGCAAAAATTCGCACCAATACCGTATCAATCGGTTTTACTTGGCGGTAAGAAAACAGTGCTTGTGCAGATTCAATCGAAGTTAAACCTCGCATTAATCCATCTCGAAACATAAAAAAGGCGACTAGGCCAATGACCAACCAAGTAACCATTGGCGCACCCGCAATACTCTCAATGGCTCTCATGTAAGCTCGAATACCAACCATAACTACGACAAACAAGATAGGTTCAGCAAACATCCAAAAACCACCCGCACGGTCTGTCCACAAACGGGTTAACACTTCACGCATAAAAAGTGCATGCCAGACGCTTTTAGTGACTTGCCAAGAGGTTCGGACTTTCATCGTGTTTTTACTTTCATGGCACGAGTGGTTTAATAAAGTTAGCAGGCCTGCTCATTCTTTAACCTACAAATCAAAAGCGACTTTGGCCGCAATTGCAATTTGGTAAAGAATCTGTGAAACACTGGTGGCTAGCTGTATGTTTTTGGTCGGTACTTTTGGTAGGACCAAAATTTCATCGCCAGGTTTTACTATTGCGGACGCATCGGCGAGCACTTCGCCACTTTGACGAATTAAGACAATTTTGTCTTCATCAGCTTGCTCGGTAAAGCCACCGGTTTTCTCTATGTAATCCTCTAGCGACCACTCTTTTTGGTAGACCAATGAGGTGGGTACCAGAACTTGCCCACTCACTAAAATCGATTCACTTTTGGTGGGCAACGTAATCACATCACCATCTTGCAAACGAATATTGGCCACACCGTCATTACTTGCCACCACTAAACGCCCATTCGGCTTGACTTCTGCGGCACGTTTGACAAAGCCCATAATCAGTTCGGCTTCTTTAACACGAATATTTGCTTCTTCAGCGGTTGAAGAGGTCGCCGTCAGATAGGTTTGCTCTAATCTTTTTAAACTTGAATCTAAAGACAGTTTTTGTTGATCTGCGACACTTTTACGACGAATGGACACACTTTCGGTGGCGGTTAATTCGCTATCCACCGCAATGTTAGCCAACAACTCTTTTAGCTTGGCATTTTTAGGCAGAATAAAATGAGACTTACCTAAATAACTGCCCTCAACTTGCACCACGATGGTTTGTGCACGCTGGTCTTGCGCAAACACAATTTGGTCACCATTTTGAATCATCCGTGTTTTGAAGTTTTCTAAACTTAGGTACTCGCTGACCGGGCCAACTTGATTAAAGCCCTGCATTAAGACATGCGAAATACCGGCATCCAACACGACATAGTTAAACAGTTCTGCACCAACTTGTTGGGGTGCATTCAGTTCATAAAGCATGGCCTTTTGAGACGCATCGACCACACTCACCACAGCACCACGTTGAGCAACCACAATAGTATCGCCCTCTTGCAGTTGTAATTGTGGCAATGCACCTGATACCAAAAACTGATAGAGGTCAAAGCTTGCAACTTCGTTGCCTTTACGTATCACTGAAATATCTCGGTAACTGCCCGAATCCGGATTAATGCCTTGGGCTTGATTTAAGAAGTAAATCACCGAATCGGTTGGTGTGCCCGCATAACGTCCTGGTTTATTCACAAACCCGGTTACAAAAACAGAAACGGGTTGCACGCCTTGTAATTGAGTGTAAACACTCACCCCATCGGTGTAGATGGTTTTAATTGCAGCAGTCACTTTTTGATTAAGCTGCGAGTGCATCACACCTTGCACGTAAACCGGGCCAATTGATGGGATAAAGATATTGCCTTGCGCATCAACGGGTAAAACGCGATCCATTTCAAAACTACCCCAAACACGCACCACCACTTGGTCACCCGGTACAATTTTGTAGCTGTCATTTAGCCCATCGGCTCGAACACCGGCAAACCCACCGGTAAAAACTTGTTGACCAAAAACCTTTGCGCCTTTCATTGCTGAATTTAAAGAGCCGTAATTAACCGTTTTCCAAACTTGGGTCTGATCAGAAACTTGCTGATCCACCATCAAAGATTGCGCGGACTGAGTTTGAGGGACATCACCGGCATTTTCGCCAATGGCAAAGGCTTGATTAAACAAAGCCATGTTCAAAAACAGAAATAAAGCTAAGAGAGGTTTTTTCATAGGGTAAGCCTTTAAAGCCTTTTAAATCTAGAAAACAGCAAAATCAGGTCACAAAACTTAAGGGGTGACTTGGTTGAAATATGGCATAGTCTGCCAATAGTCATTAGATGTTTGGCACAACACACGTAACAGACCTGTTTTATTCTCTGAGGCCTGCATACAATCCTTACCTAAAGCAGACGTGTATAAAGATTGAATGGTGAAAGTATCGCTCGATGTACCTTGCGAATTCGGTAGCTCAATAGAACCATTTAACACAACCGATTGGGCGGAAAGCTTAACCCAAGAAGTGGGAATAACTTCGGAAGATTCGAAAGCGTTATTTTGTTTAACTACCGGATTTTGACAGGCTGACAATATAAGCACTGAGCCCAAAACGGTGAATAATCTTAAGGACGTTTTTTTCATTTTTTATTATTTTTACCCTAATGTTCTTTTGGTAAACAGGTCAACAATCGTTTAATTTATGAAGCCGTTTTAAGTCTTATCGCCTCATCGCTCAGATAAACCTTTTTATCAAAGCTTGGCATCATGCCATAAAAACTGCCATTTAACTGGCTAGTATAAACCAAGTAGCGGCGATATTTCTCAAATAACACTGGGTCAGGCTTAACCTGTTCTTGCCAAAAATGCGCAAGCGAAACGCCATAATTAGTTAAACCTTTCATGTCATAAATTGCTAACCCCATAACCAAGGTTGGTGTGCCATGAAAAATAGAGGAGAGCCCAACCGTGCTATTGACGGTTATAGTGCCTTTTGCATGCTTGAGACAATCGGGCAAATAAACATCGTGTACCACACATACTCGTTTTAACACCCCATAAACAGCTGCTTGCTCTTCGATAAAGGGCGTGTACTCTTTTCGTCCTCGATCAACAGGATGATGTTTAAACATTAAGCAGACGTCTTTAGGGGCATGCTGAGCAAAAGACTCAATCACTTCGATAATGAATTTTTCAATCGACGGATAACCGGAATGCTTAAGGATTTGAAAATCGTTATGCGTTTGTAAAGGCACAAAAAAATAGTCTTTTGTAAAATTATTCGTGATGCGCTCTAATTTATTACGTTCTTTTATTTTATAAACTTGTTTTCTAACGAAGCTACGAATACCGTAAAACGCCTCTTTCAAACCTGAAAAATCACGATGATGTCGATAATACGGATAGGCATAATGAAATACATTGCCCATAAAGTAATAAGTCATCGCACTTAAAATCATTGCCAATTGACTATAATTGGCTTGAACAGAGTGCACCTCAGGGAGTTTTTCTAAATCAAACGAATCATAGTATTCACGGTCTCGACGGATACGACTATTATCATTTACGCCATACTTTTCAAGTGTAATGAAGTGTGGACGAACATACCCTTCTTCAAATACAAAGACCTCAACATCAAGTTTTGCTGCCGCATAAATCGCCTGACTTTGATAGAAACGACAATCACCAAACAGATAAATCTGTTCAATTTGATTCTCTTCTAAAAATTGAGAAATAAAGCGTTGCCAATATTTACGTTTTTTTCGGTAGGGCGTGTAATTATCACGATAAGAAAAAAACTGGTCACCCGCATTAAACCCAATACGAAAAGTAATGGCGCCTTTTTTACGGAAAAGCTTGTCCAACTTCTTAAAAAAGAAGCCCATAGGTCCTTGTAAAAACAGGACTCGCTTTCCGTTTAAATCGCCGATATCGTTTCGTTTCATCTACATCTTTGTATTTTAAGTGTCTTGTTCTTGTGTAATGTTTATTGTTTTTTTGAAATTAAGCAGGCCTGCTGAAATACGAGTCCTGCGTATAACAACGCCAATCAAAAATCAGTCTTTGCCAAACAGGTCACGGGTATAAACTTTTTGCGCAACGTCTTGTACTTCTTCTACCAAACGGTTGGCCACAATCACATCACTCATGGCTTTGAATTCAGCTAAATCACTTATCACTCGAGAATGATAAAACTCAGTTTCACCTTGCTCGGTTAGAACCGGTTCATAAATAACCACTTCAATGCCTTTGGCTTTAATGCGTTTCATAATGCCTTGGATGGCACTGGCTCTAAAATTATCAGAACCCTGCTTCATAATCAGACGATAAATCCCAACAACGGGTGTGCCAGTTTGGCTTGCCTTTTCACTTTTGGCAATGACCTGTGTCGCGATAAAGTCTTTACGTGTAGTATTGGCATCCACAATCGCATTTATGAGGTTTTGAGGCACGTCTTTGTAGTTGGCTAACAACTGTTTGGTGTCTTTTGGCAAGCAATACCCCCCATAGCCAAAACTTGGGTTGTTGTAGTGATCACCAATACGAGGGTCTAGCCCAACGCCTTCTATCACTTGCTTGGTACTTAGACCGTGGGTTTCGCAATAGGTATCTAACTCATTAAAGTAAGAGACACGCATCGCTAAGTAGGTATTTGAAAACAACTTAACCGCTTCGGCTTCGGTTGCATCGGTAAACAAGACAGGTATGTCTTCTGCTGGTTTAGCCGCACCCTCAACAAGTAGGTTGGCAAACGTTTTAGCACGCTCTGATTTTTCTCCTACAATGATTCGTGATGGGTAAAGGTTGTCATATAAGGCTTTCCCTTCACGCAGAAACTCGGGAGAAAATAGGATGTTATTACAGTTAAATTTAGCTTTCACTTCGTCTGTGTAACCAACAGGAATGGTTGATTTAATAATCATGACCGCTTCGCGGTTAATCGCTAAAACATCGGCTATGACGGCTTCAACAGAACGAGTATTAAAGGTATTGGTGATCGTGTCATAATCGGTTGGCGTGGCAATCACCACAAACTCGGCATCTTGGTAAGCCAGGTTTTTATCCAATGTCGCGGTAAAGTTAAGTTTTTTGTTGCTTAAAAAGTCGGTAATTTCATCGTCCACAATTGGCGAAAGTTTTTGATTTAGTAAATCAATTTTTTCAGGGACAATATCTAAAGCAAAAACTTCATGATTTTGTGATAACAAAACCGCCAAAGACAAACCCACATAACCCGTACCAGCCACTGCAATTTTCATTTTTAATTTTCTCCTAATCTTTCTCTTTGGTAATTGGAGAAAAACGTGCTCCCAAACTACCTTATGACTTATTTTTAAAACTTAAACTGAAAGATTCTAACCACCCGGTTCCTAATAGCCTTCCATGCTCTCAAAATACGTGAATTTTGCAGCCTTGCCTGCTGAAATTCTAATCCCTCAAAAACTAACTCTATTTCACAAGGTTGATGTGTAAGCGGGTTAATGTATCTTGGGTAAAGTAGTAAGGTGCCTGCAACTAACTCATGAAGCGTTAAGTTTCGTGTTCTTTTAGAGTTGACAACTTGGTCTACGGTTAACCCCCAGCCCGCATAAAAAGGCTGGCCATAAGTCACGACCTTTTTACCACGCATTAAGGCTTCAAAGCCAACCAAAGAGGTTAATGTATGCACTTCACTAGTACGTGATAATACACTATCAATACTGGCTTCTGTGATAATTTGATCACAAAATCTGAGCGCATCACTCGGTACAACGTGGCCGGTTCGATTACCCACTAATACATCGGGATGCGGTTTAAAAACAATCCAATCGTCTGGACAATTCTGCCTGACCGCTTTAAGCAGTGATAAATTGGTCGCTCCATTTGCACCATATTGAATGGAAGCGTCATCCTCAACTTGACCAGGAACTAAAATAACGCTTTTATCTTCTGGAAACTGAAACAACTTATGCTCGTAAACATTGTACTTGGAGAGTTTTTTATCAACTAAATACTTTGCCACGTTTTGTGCTCGTTCTAGCAGGCCTGCTGACTTTTGAAAATCGGTATTTTGCAGAATATGTTCTAAATCACTTGCTTCAGTGGGGTCAAAATAGATTCCTCTTGAATCCACTACCAGTGAATATGGCTGGGTCAGATCCGAACCCAAAGCATTCGACCGAACAAATCCGTCCTCTATTCTAAACACCTCAAGCGCATGCAACTTGGCATAGTTTTCAACTTCTGGAAACGACCGTCTGCCCCAAATGTAAATCGCACAGTTTTTATCCAGGCCTCTCTTCTGTGCCAACGTATACGCCGACTGGCCAAAAAACGGATTAATAAAATGAAATTTACTCGATGATATCTCAGTCAAAAAAGGCTTCACCATATGATGCTTCCACCTTGAAAAACCAAAAAAGAACGCGTGTTTAGACCGTTTTAAGTTCTGATGCTTGTAGCGGTTAATAGTTTGCAAAACATCCATCAAACTTGATGGTTTCTGGGTATAAGAATTAAAGTAGTCGGTATACAAAATGTAAGCCGCAGCAAACACCTCTTCAACACTCAATGCTCTTCTACGACGTTCAACCTTCACCCTGTCATCTGTCAAACCCCACCCCGCATAAAACGGCGCTCCAAAACAGACGCACTCCTTGCCCAGTAATAAAGCTTCAAACCCCATCTGAGAAGTTTTAGTGTAAACCTTATCAACTTGCTTTAATAAAGACAGTGGGCTGACATCGTCGGTTATTACCGTGC
The DNA here is from genome assembly GCA_016938655.1 of Thiotrichales bacterium. GTDB lineage: Bacteria > Pseudomonadota > Gammaproteobacteria > Thiomicrospirales > Thiomicrospiraceae > Thiomicrorhabdus. Next base: position 16,173 of record JAFGUG010000023.1, read on the forward strand.
AGACCTTTTGCAAATCAGTTAAATCAACATCGGACTGTTTTATACCTGCCAACACATCTGGGTGTATTTTTACGTAAACCTTGGAATCTGGGTTTTCACTGATAGCCGCATCAATCATCTGCTGAGTGGTAAATTGATTACCCAGGCCATATTTTAAAGAGGCGTCACCCGCTGTTTGCGCAATTACTAAAACCCGTGATTCATTGTCAGCAAAGTAGTCCGAAGCGATATCGGGTGACTGATTGTATTTAGATAAGTGGTGCTGTTGAATAAAGGCGATGGCTTCTTTAGCCGAATCAAGCAGGCCTGCTGACTCTTGAAAATCGTAGTTATTTAAAAGGTTTTCAAGCTCGGAAGGTTGCCTTGCATCGTAATAAATCCCCACTGAATCTTTAACTCTAGCAAAAGCAGGTGCACCATCCACCCCCAAACCAATCGAACGAATAAAGCCGTCTTCATAGAGTGTGGAGCTGCCATTAAAGGTCTTAGCGCACCAAACAGCAAACCGACCAGTACGTTTTCGCCCCCAGCCTTGAAAGTGACGATCAGTAAACAGCGCAATCAAGTTTTGCCAATAAAAACGGTAACCACTCTGCTGCCAAGAAGCCTTCATTTAGTAACTTACCATGTTATTTAATGGTCGGTTTATCAAGACCTTTCTCCAACACCAAGTCTATAATCGGTTGCTCACGTTTATTGGCTCTTTGACAATGGTTTGGTTGAAAGTAGTCGGTAAAGGCGATGACTCTTCGGGCCCATTTTTTGTTATCTCGCTCACGCCAAGCGTGCGAAGAGACCGATTCCCAAGCGTAACCATTGAACACCGTTGCGTTAACAAAATTATCCATGGCTCTTACACCTGCACGCACTCGGTGACGTCTCCCGCTAAAACCAAAAATCACGATTAACAGATACCCAAACACCGCCAATGGCACAATTAGGCACATCAAACCAAAACCGACAATCCACTCTTTCAACTCGGATTCCTTTTTATCATTTTCACACGCAAACCGTTCTCTGAACGAATGGTGATTTTACCAACCGGTTGCGGCTCAAAACCCGCTTCTAGCTCAAAACGGTATTCACGAATCAAGGTTGCCAAGATTAACATGGCCTCTTGAATGGCAAACGACATCCCAATACAAACCCGCTGCCCCATACCAAACGGCAGATAAGCCCCGCGTTCTGAAGGGTCACCGTTATCAAAGCGGTGCGGGCAAAACTCATGTGGTTTTTCCCAGTTATTCTCATTTCGCTGAATTAACCAAGGGGCAATAATAATCGCATCTTTTGGCTTAATCTTCTTACCACGCATCTCGGTCTCATGACTCGATTGTCGAGCAAAAAAACCAACTGGCGGATACAGCCTAAGTGATTCCATAAACACCTGCTTGAGATAGGGAAACGCTTTAACATCTCTAAACCCGAAGGGTTCGGTTGCGTTGACTGCGGTAATTTCCGCAAACAACTTCTCTTGCTCTTCTGGGTACAGTGAGATCAGATACAGCGTCCAGGTTAATCCGGCTGCAGAGGTTTCGTGCCCTGCCAAAAACAGCATCACTATTTGGTCGGCAATCTCTTTGATACTAAATGCTTTATCAGATTTTTCAGCGGTCTCTAGCACTGAATTCAGAATATCGTCCTCTTTCTCACCTTTTTTAAAGGCTTCTGAACGCTCTTCAATAACACGTTCAATTGCTCGGCGAATAACCTTACCTTCCGCAACCCGTTTTCTATCAAAACGTCTTAGTAAAAAATTATTTGGTATACCAAACATTCTTAACAGTGTAATCAACGGCGATTTTTGCTGATAACCGGCAAAGGCGGTTAAGACCTCTTTCGCCTCTTTTTCATCGATATTGGTCGACATAATCGCTCTAAAAATTATGTCGGCGGTCACCAACGTCATCTCAGGTTCAATATCAAAGGTTTCGCCACCATCAAGCGGTTCTTTGGCCAAACGCAACATCATGGCATCGGTGGCCTGGGTCATTCTGGCAAAGACACTTTCGACATTGTTTTGCTTAAAGCCTGGAACCAATAAATCACGTTGACGCTGCCACTCTTCACCGTTGGTCGTGAAAATACTATTTCCCAGTAACGGCTCTAAAACCTCATGCAAAACATCGTGCTTCGGAAACTCATTCGGTTTTTCGATCATGATCTTTTTAACTTCTTGAAGATCATTGACCATAAATAACTTACTGGTCGGCAACTGAATCTCACCCATCATCATGTTGTAACTTCTTGCGTACAACGCATCCATCCATGAGCGACTCTTCTTAAAAAAGATTTTAAACAGCGAAGCACGCTTTTCAGATGGGGGTGGAAATATCGGACATCGGCCCATTCATTATCCTTTGGTTCAAAACACAACAATCAAAATTCGTAAAACTTTTACATTATAACGCAATCACACTCTTTCAGCTCTAAACTACGTTCTTTTTGACACTCAAACGTTTAAACAGGCCTGCATCAAATAAGAGTTTTTGGTAGTTAAATTGGCTCGCATCTGCAGCGTGCGGCTTCTCTAAATAGAGAAAGTGAATCCGATAAAAATCCCACTTCAGTTTTTTATAGAACTCCGCTTCAAAAACCTCATGGAAATTAGCAGAAAGCGTTAAATCGGGCTTTATATCCGCATGATAACCGGGGGAAATTTTATAAAAATTGACTGCATCTTTTCCTGCGGTCACATCAATCCACTCAAACTGTCGATTTTTAAAACGCTTGAGCTTTTCATTGAACCAACCGGAACTTTTAATCACACTAACCGCAGTCACACAGTGCCCCAATGTCACTACTTTTAAATTTTTAGTACGCGGGTCATCCATTAAATCCGCAAGCATATTCATACATAAAACTGTACCCACACTGTGCGCCACTAAAACCACTTCATCAAACTCGCCCGCTTCTTGAGCATCCAGCAACGCAAGAAGACGTACTTTAAACTCAGCCTCTTTTTGCATGACCAAAGGCACTTGTTGGTGCGAGTAAATTGAGAAAAAGTGAATAATCCGACTAATCCAGAACATGTGAATCTTATCGAACAGACGGTATAACAGAACATTGACCACCACTAGAATGGATGTGGCAATTGCAAAAAACAACCAGGCCTGCTCAGTTATTAAATCGTTAATAAAATACGTGGAAGCAAAAACATTCAACGCAATCCAGATGGAGAAGAAATAAACCGAAAAGTATTTTTGAATGCTGTCACGTTTTGAAAGCTTACGCATTCGCCCCCAAGCGCCTCTAAAGACAAACTCTTTAAATATGGAGAATACATTGTTTACATTTCCCTGTAGACCACCCGCCCAATATGCTTTTACTTCTTGGTGCCAGCTCAAAACTTCATAATCAACAACTAGGTTCTCAGACTCCGAAACAAACCCGTTTTTGGTGTTTAAGGCCACCCCTTGCTTAATTTCCGGAAACGCCTGAAACACCGTCTTTTTATAAAAAGACGCGCTTCGTGGATCAAACCCCGGAATATACAAAATTTTTCTTTTTAGCGGCACGTTTTGCATCCAAATCGTTGAGACAATCCAATAATTATAAAGTAACCAGAACAGGGTATGAAGTTATAGCCTCAAAAACTCCAGCTCCAAAGAGAAGGCAGCACAATACAAGCAAGGAAATTTAGAGGCCTGAAACTGCGAGGTAAAATAAATGCAAACTTTTTATAAAAAGTGTTGCAAGGTCTAAAATATTCCCTATAATACGCACCCATAGAAAGCAACAACACCGCTTTTTACTACCATTCCCGATTAGTTCAGTTGGTAGAACACCGGACTGTTAATCCGTATGTCGCTGGTTCGAGTCCAGCATCGGGAGCCATATTTTAAAGCCTGATTTTCAACCACTTATGTGAATTGAAGTCAGGCTTTTTTATTGCCTAGAATTTCTTTAGAACCTGACTCATTTCTTAGCCAACACATTACTTTGCAATAAAATATTACGTTATTCAATCACACGGCTTTAAGTCAATTCAACTGCGTGCTTTCTTGAGCCGTATTCGATTTGGCGTCCATCTCTCTGAGTGCATTTAAGTAATTCAACGCTTCGGTGCGCAACGGTTCTTCCAGCTCATTTGGATCATACGTTTCGGCACGCAGCATAATATGACCGCCATCCGCACTGATCTTTCTTTTTAGCTGAAGAAATTTTTCTCGTTGCAGTAACCAATCTTTGAGTTCCGGTGACATAGTCATCTTGCCCTCTCCTGTTAACGTTTACGATTAATTGGACGGTATTCTAAACTCAATCGTTTAACCAATTACCCATGTGAATCTATAGCTTTCTAATAAAATAATACGAGAGCATTAACAATATTGTTGCCGGTAAAAACGCACCGACCACAGCCGGAAAACCGTAAATAATGCTAACGTTACCAAAAATCTGGTTAAACAAATGAAACCCGATTCCAATTAAAATACCCACAAAAATTCTTTGCCCAGTATTGGCTTGGCGTTGCAAGCCAAATATCAACGGAAACACAATGGCAACCATCCCAATAATGACAAAGGGGTTGGCGAGTTTGCGCCAAAACGCCAACTCATAATTTAGAGCTTCTAACTCATTATCATTAAGAAACTGAATGTAGTAGTGCAGGTCAACAATACTCATAAAGCGCGAGCCAATATTTAAGCTCTCTATCACCTCGGGTTTTAATGGAAATTGAAAGGCCTGCCTTTCAATGGATTGTGATTGCCAGTCAAGCAGGGTAATCGTACCGGGTGAATTCAGCCCCTGTTCTTGTAAAGCTTGATTAGGCACACTTTTAAACGTTAAATTCTGTTCATTTCCGTGCAATAACACCCATTCATCATCAATGTACTTTGCTTTAGGGGCGGTAATTAACTGCTTAATGTCGTCGCCTTGTTTAAGATAAACCGAAACACCTTGCAGTTCGGTGGTTGAAATAATTCGGTCAACATGGATAAAGCGATCCGGTTCCTTAAGCCAAAACCCAGTCTCATTACCAATCGAAATACCTTTTTGTAAAATTTCACCCCGATATTTATTGGCATAAGCTTCACTGGCTGGTGCGATGATTTCGCCTAAAAAGGTCATGATCAACCACAGCACCAAAGCCGTCTTTAATACGGCATAAAAAATGCGACTCACAGACCAACCAGACACTCGAATAACGGTTAACTCTGATTGACTGGCTAGACGCCCTAGCCCCATTAACATGCCGATTAACAACGCCACTGAAAAAAGGTCAAAGGCAAACATGGGCATTCTTAAAACGGTGTAGAAGGTAATGTCGCTCAAGCCATAAACCTCAGACAAGCGACTCAATTGTGACACAAACTCAAAAAAAGCCATGATCACAACCAGAACAAACAAGACCAACAGCGTATGCATCATCACCACACTGCCTAAGTAACGCTCTATGCGGTTCATGCTAACTCCTGCCGTTTTAACGGTTTACGCTTGGGTGGTTTAGAACTGGGCAACCAGATGGCATAGATAAGAAAAATCAAAGGAATTGGCCACAATGCAACTTCCAAAGGAACGGACTCATTAAGGGCCGACTTACGTAAGAGGAAGAGTAACTGGTTGTAAACGATAAAAAACACAATCGCTATAAAGAGCTTTCCAAAACGCCCTTGTCGGGGTTTAGTTTTACTTAACTTTAAACCTAACAACCCTAATACCAACACGCCAACCGCAGGCAGGATTCGCCACTGTAGCTGAACCTGATCAGCCAACGTATCCGATGCCAACAATTCCAGACTTGAAACACTATCGAGCCTGTCTTTTTTGATTCCTGTTATTTTTAGATCAGGCAAATAGCCTTCGAGCCGTTCAAAATCTTGTACCGTTAGGTTTTGGTCGGGTGTGGCCAATCCTTGGTAGCGCTTACCCTCCTCTAACACCAGCGCCAATTTTTGATTAATCCACTCAAAGCGTCCCATTCGAGCAGTCAAAATAAGCGCTTGGTCTCCAGACTGATACTGCACCCAAATATCATGCATTACGCCGTTTGGGTCAATTTTACGGGCATAAAGCACGCCCTTTTTACCCGGTAAAATATTAAATTTCCCGGCGGACAGGCCTGCAAACGGCGCACTGGTTTGCGCCTCTTTAATCACACTATCCCCCTTCTCATAACTCCAAGGGGCGATATACATGGATATTAACAGGGTCAATAAGGCAATCGGCAGTAAAAACCAAAAGACCACTTTTTGAAAGTAACGTTGCGAAATACCGCAACTGTTCATCACCACCATCTCATGGTCTTGATACAACCGCCCAGCTGCTAACATCACACCCAATAAGGCCACCAGCGGTAAAATCACCTCTAATGCGCCAGGCATTTTTAAAAGCAGTACCTCAAACACCACCGATGTTGGAATTTTACCCTCTACCGCATACCTCAAAAGCCGGGTTGTTTCGGTACCAAAGGTAATCAGTAACAGCACTGCCAATACAGCCAAAAAGGTCGCAAGCAACTCTTTTAATAAATATCGGTCTAGAATTCGCAAAACCATCACCTAAAACTTTAAAATGGTAAAATCAAACGTATTTGCAAGGCTCAAGCCAACAATCTTCAAAGTCAGCAGGCCTGCAGAAAAGTCACTTGTCTAGCTTGTAAGATGAGGATTTAGGCTATATTAAATACACCGAACCAAGCCATTACTTTTCGAATGGCCTCATTATACAAAACAAAGTCACCAATAACCGTAAACAAAGGGTTTTTACCAGATGAAACGCATTTCTTTTCGCTTTGACACCACTTACAACTCCGATTACGACTCATTAATCATTCCCGTGTTTGCTGACGGTCAACTTCCACAGGCCTGCGCCTTTTTAGACACCGATTCTGAATTGGCTAATTTAGTAAAAGACTTAAACGACTCTGCCGATTTTACGGGCGGTTCGGGTAAGACCTTAATGGTGATGCAACCGAGCAGTGCCTCTATTAAACGCCTTCTATTAGTCGGGTTCGGTAAAGAAGAGAGCCTCACCGCTAAAAGCTATTTAGAAGCGATTAAATCTGCGGCTGGCGCACTAGAGAACACCGGTGCCATTGACGTGTTAAACGCTTGTGTATTAGTGCAACCCGCTGAGCGTTCAAGCGACTGGGCCGTGCGTCACAACGCCCAAGTATTCCAACAGAATTTCTACGACTACGCCCACGAAAGCCGTGGTGAGCACAAAAACAAAGAACCAAAACTCGAAAGCATGGCGTTTACGGTTGAAGCCACGCCAACAGCGACCTTTGCTGCACAGCAAGGTCAAGCCTCTGCACTAGGGATGGCGGTGACTCAAGACTTAGCCAATATGCCAAGTAATTTCTGTACGCCAGCGTACTTAGCGGAAACGGCCATTGAATTAGGCAAAACCTACGGCTTTGAAACGCATATTTTAGAGCGTGCTGAGATGATTGAGATGGGCATGGGTTCATTTATGTCTGTGGCTCAAGGCACCGACACCCCGCCAAAAATGATCTGCTTATCTTATAAAGGTGGCGCGGCAGACAAAGCGCCGATTGCTTTAGTGGGTAAAGGCGTGACCTTTGACACAGGGGGTATCTCACTAAAACCGGGCGCGTCTATGGACGAGATGAAATACGATATGGGCGGTGCCGCCACGGTATTAGGCGTGTTTAAAGCATTGGGTGAGCTTAAGCCAAACATTAACGTGGTGGGTGTGATTCCGTCCACTGAAAACATGCCTGCGGGCAATGCGATTAAACCGGGCGATGTGGTTACATCACTCTCAGGTTTAACCATCGAAATTTTAAACACCGATGCCGAAGGCCGTTTGATTTTGTGTGATGCTTTAACCTACGCACAGCAAACTTACAAACCCGCCAAAATTGTCGATATGGCGACCTTAACCGGTGCGTGTATCGTCGCGTTAGGTAAGCACGTTTCCGGTCTGTTAGCCAATAATCAACCAATGGCAGACGCGCTGTTAGCCGCCGGTGAAGAAACCTATGACCGTTTCTGGCAATTGCCATTGGGCGAAGAGTGGGACGAGCAGTTAAAGTCAAACTTTGCAGACATGGCCAACATTGGCGGCCCTGCTGGCGGCACCATTACCGCTGCGCAGTTCTTGGCCCGTTTTGTTAAAGATGTGGATTGGGCGCACTTGGATATCGCGGGTACCGCTTGGGTCAGTGGTGACAAAAAAGGCGCAACCGGTCGTCCTGTGCCGGCGGTTCTGCAATATCTATTGAATGAGATTAAATAGGTAAACTGTCCGTTATGTCCGATTCAAGCCAAACGGCTGACGTGCTGTTTTATGTGTTAAACAGCACTGAACCCACTAAGCGTGAGCAGTTTTTAAGCAAACTGCTCAAAAAAATTCTCAGCGAACAGCGCCGGTGTGATGTGCGCTTTGAAAACCAGCAAGAGGCCAAACGTTACGATTTAACCCTGTGGGATTATCAACCACAGAGCTTTATCATTCACAGCCTAGAAAACGCTTTGCCCGCACCGATTCAACTGCACGGCAAGCAGATTCTAAAACCGTGTAACGATGTATTGGTCAACTTGCACCCAGAGTTTCCCGATATGTTTTCGGGCTATGTGCGCACCATTGAAATCCTTGATCAAACCGAGTATTTGGTGCAGATGGGACGTGAACGCTGGAAGGCTTACAAAGCGCAAGGTTTAGAACCTACCGTGCATAAAATTGGCTTTTAAACGCTGTTAAAATTCAAACTTGGCAGGCCTGCCAAGTTTTATGAGCGCTGTAACGCAAAAACCCCGCATAACGGTCAATGTCATGCGGGGTTTTTTATGCTTTAAACGAACGTGACTTAGTGCTTTTCGTACGCTTTGTGCGACAAATACAAGGCACCGGCCACCAACATAATGGCTAAGGCGTAGTACAACAACTCTAACGGGCCAGTTGGTTTTAAGAAAATCGCTTGTTCAAAGAACATAACAATCAAAATCATCAAAATAACTTTGGCTAGTTTGTCTTTAAGATCGTCTAGCGAGTTAATCATTAAGATTTTGCTGGCGGTACTTTTGCCATCCGCCGCATCAATCGGTGAGATAAACAGTTCGTACAGACCCAGTGAAAAAATCAGCATGACCGTTCCCAGTAAGAAACCATCAACCGAAGCCACCACATGCGCAACCGTTTGTGCTTTCAGAACTGCACGCTCTGCATCCGCTAACTCATGATAATGACCCAAATGAGAAATCGTGTAAAACACATCAATCGCGGTTAAATAAAACACCCCAATCGCCATAATTAAACTGGCTACGACTGCTAACAGAACAATATAACGACTGTTCCATAATGCGCCTTCAAAATAACGCTCAACCGCGCCCTGCTCTTCAGGCGTCTTTAAACACGTATTAATTGGTTTCTCTTTTTCTGTTCCTGCCATGGTTAGTCCTTTGAAAGCTCTTCTATTGTTAAGTTGTGATTGGTGTAAATGCATAAATCAGCGGCAACGGTTAAGGCCTTCTCAACCACGTCACGTGCCGATAATTCGGTATTTTCCATTAACGCTTGCGCGGCTGCATGGGCGTAGTTCCCGCCTGAACCAATTGCAATAAAATCATGCTGAGGCTCAATCACATCACCGGTTCCAGAGATGAGCAACATATTGTCTTCATCCGCTACTAACATCATCGCCTCTAATTTGCGCAAAGCACGATCGGTGCGCCAGTCTTTAGCCATCTCCACCGCAGCACGCATCAACTGTCCATTGTGGGTTTGCAACCGCCCTTCAAAACGTTCAAACAAGGTAAACGCATCGGCTGTTGCGCCCGCAAAACCGGCAATCACTTGACCGTTATATAATCGACGCACTTTACGTGCATTGCCTTTCATCACAACATGACCCAAGGTCACTTGACCATCACCACCGATGACCATTTTTCCGTTACGTTTGGCACATAAAATTGTTGTTCCGCGAAATGACATTTTTAGCCCTTTAATTACGAATTGATGCCGCACATTCTAAAGGAAAAGTGTTGAATAGACGAGGTTTTTACTGAAAATGGCCATTTGAAAAGTAAGCAGGCCGGGTCATTTTTTGATTCAAACCACAAAGACACCAAAGCACACAGGTTTTTAAGTTGGTTTAATTGAGGTTTGAAGGTTGGTAACATGCCATTTTGAAACCATACGCCAGCCAACTAACATCGCTTTTCTTCGCGCCTTTCGTGCCTTTGTGGTTAATGTCAGGACAACCTCAAACTAAGCAGGCCTGTTGATTCCTAAAGCTTCATACACAGCTGTGAGCCGTTTAGTGTGTATTCCACGTCACCAGAATTACGCGTCCCTTCATCCATTTGTGCCTCAATGCTCTTTGCCAAACCGACATCAATCTCGGTAATGCACATTTGATTGGCTCCCGCAATCAGGCCAAAATTTGCACCGCTGCTGCCACCCCAAGTGGCTTTAAATGCAGCGCCAATCTCTGGAAGCGGGTTTAAACGTTGACTCAAACCGGCTTGGTAGATATCGAAAAAATAGCCGGTTGTTGGTGCATCTTCGGTAGATAAGACCGTTTTAATTCTGCCAGGATTGGATGAATCTTCACCCGGCAAGCTCGAAAACTTATCCTTATAAAGCATGGATATCACCCTAAACTCCTTGAGTTTTTTAATATCCGAACGAATTTGGGCGTTCTCAATCAATGATTGCCCCTTCATAATCCCACCCAACAGCAGCCCAGTAATGACCAAAACAATACTCAGTTCAACCAAAGTAAAGCCTGATTGTTTAATGAACATAACACCACCCAAGAATGCAACTACTCTTTATTAAGTACGTAATTAATCATACTTAAAAACAACCAGAATGTCATCCGTGCTAATTTCGAATTTAAACTGCTTCCCATCTCAAAATTAAAGTTCTGATACTTAAAGCCATTGACCTGGATGTCGCTTAGTTGTTACAATTATCACATCAAATATAAGCTGTTAACCACTCATAAATTCGACAAATGGTTCCAAAACCTTAAGGATAAAAAGGTGCGATACCGATTAGAAGCTCGCATCAGTCAAATACAAAGTGGACACTTTGGAGAGACTAAACCGCTTGATGCGGAATTGTATGAACTTCGATTTTTCTTTGGTGGCGGGATTAGAATTTACTACGTGATCCGAGGTGATGAAATTATTATCTTACTAAATGGCGGTGATAAATCTTCACAAACCAGAGACATTAAAACCGCAAAAGAACTCTTAACGAAATTGGAGGTCAGAAATGACGTTGGAACTCAAAACGTTTGAATTTGCAAAAGACGTTGAAACTAAAGAGGACATGGCTCTCTACCTTTCTACGTTTCTTGAAGAAGGTGGCACTGAAGCATTACTTGAAGGGCTGAATCATTTAATTAAATCTAAAGGCATGACCGAAACATCAAGATTAAGCGGTCTTAACCGTCAAAATCTTTATCGTCTATTAAATGGCAAAACCCAACCAAAATTTGAAACCTTAAATAAACTGCTTCACGCTCTGGGGTTTAAGCTGTCGATAGAAGCGGCTTGATTAGATAACGCCGCTTATAAGAAGCAATTCTTTGAGAAGCCTTACTTTTTAGCGCGCGGATGCGCTTCATCATAGACGTGTGCAAGGTGTTGCAAGTCGAGTTTGGTATAAATTTGCGTGGTTGATAAATTAGCGTGACCCAACATCTCTTGTACGGCACGTAAATCCCCACTGGACTCTAAGACATGGGTGGCACACGCATGACGAAAACGGTGCGGCGACATTTTGGTGGGTAACCCCGCTTTTAAGGTACGTTGATCCAACCGTTTTTGCACGGTTCGCGGTGCGATGCGGTTACCGCGTTGATTCACAAATACCGCGTGTTCATCAGCATTCGCGTAATCGTGGCGAATCGCTAACCACGCTTGCATCGCTTGTTGCGCCTTTGAACCCACAGGCGCAATTCGGGCTTTTTGACCTTTACCCAGCACATACACCCAACCGGCCGCCATCTGGTCTAATCCCGGAGTCAGATCTAAATCGGTACACTCGGAAAGTCGCAGGCCTGCTGAATAGAGCAGTTCGTAAATGGCTTGGTCACGCACGTCTTGCCAAGTTTCAAGGTTCTGCTCTAACAGTTTGCGAGTCCAGTCCACGTCTAGACTTTTTGGAAGCGGTTTCGGTTGTTTGGGGGCTTTAATGCCTTTCGCTGGGTTTTTAAGCAGCACCTCTTCCAGAATTAGGTAATCAAAAAAACTGCGAATTGCCGACAGTTGGCGAGCTAAGGTTCGGGCACTGATGCCCTTTTGCACCCGAAACCCCATAAAGGCACGAATGGCACCGGCATCAATCTGTTGCCAATCGGAAAACGCTAAATTCGATTCCAGCAGGCCTGCTTGCTCGTCACCGGCCAGATAAAACCCCAAAAACGCCTGCAAATCTTTCTCGTAATTCAGCACCGTGTGACGTGACCGGTTTTGCAGTTTTAGTCGATTGAGGTAAGCGGTAAGGTGCGTCATCTGGTGGCCTTTAATTAATGGAACAGATGCTGTAAACGAGCGGTCATCATCTCGGCCATAATCTTGAGAAAGTACGTACCGAGGTCGGAGTGGAATCGTTCTGAAGTGCTGCCCAGCGCCAACACACCCCAAACCTTTTGCTCACCCAAAGGCAGTAAACAGACCGATTTCATTAAGTCTTGAGTATGAAACAGGCCTTTTTGCCAGTCGTTTTCGAGCACGCCACAAGCGGGTTCTTCCGGGACTAGGGTGGTTTTTAAGGTCTGCACCCACGTTTGGCTGACGCCTAATTGGGTCACGCCATGCAAACTGATATCCGGCACATCCCACGTCACTAAGGCCACCTCTTCCACTTCAAAACGGGTTTTCATCTCATGAATAATGCAATCCACTGCCGCCTGTTCTGATCGCGCTTCCATCAGCTGTTTGGTAAAGTCACGCACCTTATGCAATAAACGGCCGTTTTCACCTGCGATATCAATTAAGGTATCCACCTCCACTTGCAACTCATCGCGTTGGTGGCGCAGTTGATAAATCTGGCGCTCTAATAACGACACCGCTTTGCCCGATTCTGGGTGCGGAATACTTAAGTCATCCAGTAAGTTTGGGAATACATGAAAAAACTCACGGTTCTTGTTAAGGAAATTTGCAACGTCTTCCTCTTTTAAATCGTTTAATAGGCTAGACATGCTCAATGACTCCTTCAAACACCGTATCGGCAGGGCCAGTCATCCAAACCGGTTGATCACGTTGCCCATTCCAGGCCACGGTTAAATCACCACCCGGTAGAGAAATCGTCACTTCATCCGCCACTTCATCCCAGTTGCGAAACACCACCATTGCCGCACAAGCCCCAGTACCGCAGGCTAAGGTTTCTGCCGCGCCACGCTCATACACACGTAATTTAATATGCGATTCATCGACCTTTTCCGCAAAACCCACATTCACCCGTTCTGGGAAGGCGATGTGTGACTCTAACCCTTCACCAAAGTGTTCAACGGGCGCATTTTCAATGTCGACCACTTTTAACACCGCGTGCGGATTCCCCATCGACACCGCCCCCACTTGAACGTGTTCACCATGTACCGCCAACTCATACAACGGTTGTTCTTGCGGGGCCGTTAGCGGCAGACTGCTTGGCTCAAAATTAGGAGGCCCCATATTCACTCGAATCCAACCGTTGCCTTCAACGTACAACACAATAATTCCCGAGGCGGTTTCCACGGTAATCTCGGTTTTATCCGTTAAGCCTTTATCGTAAACAAACTTGGCAAAACAACGTGCGCCATTGCCACACTGCTGAACTTCCGAGCCATCGGCATTAAAAATACGATACCTAAAATCCACATTGGGGGTTTCGGTGGCTTCGACCAGCAACAATTGGTCAAAACCAATGCCAAAATGACGATCTGCCCAACCTTTAACCAGGCCTGCTGATAATTCAACGGATTGATTGATCGCATCAATCACCATAAAGTCATTGCCTAAGCCGTGCATTTTTGTAAATTTTAAAGCCATGAAACGCCCTTTTACCCAGTTATTTTGGAAGATAAAAACAATAATAAAACGCTAAAAAAACACAAATGTATCACGTGCTCAGTCAATACGCAAAGCGCAGCGTTTTCCTTTATAATAGCCCAATTATTGAAATAACCGTAGGACCCAATTCCCCCATGATGACACCAAAAGAGATTGTTCACAGTTTAGACACCCATATCGTTGGCCAAGCCGATGCCAAACGTGCCGTTGCGGTTGCATTGCGTAACCGCTGGAGACGCTCTCAACTCGGTGAAGCGTTACGTCATGAAGTCACGCCAAAAAACATTCTGATGATTGGACCAACCGGGGTCGGTAAAACTGAAATCGCCCGCCGTTTAGCGTCGCTTTCCAATGCGCCTTTTCTAAAAATCGAAGCCACAAAATTCACCGAAGTGGGTTACGTGGGTCGCGATGTTGATTCCATTATTCGTGACTTAATGGAAAACGCCTTGAAAATGGTGCGAGAACAAGCCACTAAAAAAGTGCAACGCCAAGCCGAAGACGCCGCTGAAGAGCGAATTTTGGATATTCTTCTTCCGCCCGCGCGGGGTCGTGAAGAAGAAAGTTACGACAATATGTCGGAAACCCGCCAAAAATTCCGCAAAAAACTGCGTGAAGGTGACCTCGACAATAAAGAAATTGAAATTGACATCAATGCCGCCCCCGCACACGTTGAAATTATGGGCATGCCTGGAATGGAAGACATGACCCAGCAACTGCAAGGTATGTTTGAAGGTCTGGGCAAAGGCAAAAAAGAGAAACGCAAACTGCCCATTAAAAAAGCCCTAAAAGCCCTAGTGGAAGATGAAGCACAACGTTTAATCAGTGAAGAGGACATTAAAGCCCAAGCGGTTGAAGCGGTTGAGCAGAACGGCATTGTGTTTATTGACGAAATTGATAAGGTGGCCAAACGCCAAGAAGCCAGCGGTGGCGATGTTTCTCGTGAAGGTGTGCAACGTGATTTACTGCCACTGATTGAAGGCAGTACGGTTTCGACTAAATACGGCATGATTAAAACTGACCACATTCTGTTTATCGCATCGGGTGCGTTCCATGTGTCTAAGCCATCGGATTTGATTCCTGAATTACAAGGTCGTCTACCGATTCGTGTGGAGCTTAAATCTCTGACAGTTGAAGATTTTGTGCGCATTTTAACCGAACCTAAAGCCGCTTTGACGACTCAAGCGATTGCCCTCATGGCCACCGAAGGCGTGACCTTAAGCTTTACCCCGGGCGGCATTCAACGCATGGCGGAAATTGCATACCAAGTGAACGAAGGCACCGAAAACATTGGTGCGCGTCGTTTGCATACCGTCATGGAACGCCTACTGGAAGAGATCTCATTTGAAGCGCCGGATATGCGTGGCGCACAAGTTGAAATCACCCCTGAATTTGTCGAAGAGCGTTTAGGCGAGTTGGCAATGGATCAAGACTTGTCACAGTATATTTTATAAACCTAACAAACATTAACCAAAGTCAGCAGGCCTGCTTATATGCCCCATCCAACCGACATTAAACTGCATCAAGTCTCCAAAATATTGGAGGTGAGTTTTGACAGCGGTGAAACCTTTAACTTGCCATGCGAATACCTGCGTGTCTACTCGCAATCGGCCGAAGTCACTGGCCATGCGCCGGGGCAAGAGGTGTTACAAGTGGGCAAACAAGCGGTCAACGTTACCGATATTACGCCCGTGGGTAACTACGCCATTAAATTGCACTTTGACGATGGTCACGATACCGGCCTTTACACGTGGGAACGCCTCTATGAATTAGGGGTTAACCAAGAACAAAACTGGGTCGATTATCTGCGTCGTTTAATGCGCGCCGGCCATCAGCACGACGATTTAACCAAGTTAATTGAATCGTCACGCTAGTAAAAAAAACATTAACACCGTAAAAACGATTTAGACAATAAGCAAACTCAGTAACCGCAATTTATAAGAGACCCAAGATTATGAGTCAACAATCAAACCATCAAAAGAAAACCATCGACTTTGGATTCAGCGAAGTGCCTTTGGAAGAGAAAGTCAAAAAAGTGAAAGGGGTCTTTGATTCGGTTGCCGGTAACTACGACATTATGAACGACGTCATGTCGATGGGCATTCACCGTTTGTGGAAACGCCATACCATTGAACTGAGCGGTATTCGCCCAGGGCACGTGGTACTTGATTTAGCGGGCGGTACGGGTGATTTAACCAAAGCGTTTGCGAAACGAGTAGGTAAAACGGGCAAAGTGGTGCTGGCCGACATTAACGAAAGCATGGTGCGTGTTGGTCGTGATCGTCTGATTAACGAAGGCATTGCTGGTAATGTTGAATACACTATTACCAACGCTGAAGCACTTGCCTTCCCGGATAACACCTTTGATTTATGCACCATCGCCTTTGGTCTGCGTAACGTCACGAATAAAGACAAAGCCTTAGAAGAGTTGTATCGCGTGTTAAAACCGGGCGGCCAATTGATGGTGTTAGAGTTCTCAAAAGTCACGCAACCCATGTTGGCCAAAGCCTATGACTTCTACTCGTTTAATATTCTGCCAAAAATGGGCAAGCTGATTGCCGACGACGAAGCCAGCTATCAATATTTAGCGGAGTCGATTCGTATGCACCCAGACCAAGAAACCCTAAAACAGATGATGTTGGATGCAGGGTTTGATAAGGCAGAATATCTAAACATGAGTGAGGGGATCGTTGCCCTACATCGCGCTTGGAAATATTAGAATTTTATAGTGCGTTAAAGCACGCTGTCTCTTTGTCGGTGTTCGGTCGTGTACATTTGTACACTCCCTCTCCCCTCCTTGACCTAGCGAACTTTCTGGAACTCTAAATTTTCTAAAATATTAGCCAAAATGACTCACTTATTTAACTGACCCAATTTTAAGAAGTTGAACCTTATGAAACCGCAACCAGGCCTGCTCAAAACAACCAAAGCCAAAGTTATTGAAATGGCTCTTAATGAAGCCATTCGTTTAGATGAGATGCAAGGGCGCGCATTTGAACCGCTTGAAGATTCGGTGATTAACGTCACCTTAACCGATATTCAAATTGCATTCGATTTTGCATTCACCGCCTATGGTGTGAGCGTTTCTAGTGAACCTGCGCCCTCTGTCGATAGCGTAATTGAGACCACGTTTATTGACTTTTTGGCTTTGCCAAAACAAGCAGGCCTGCCTAATGCCAAATTGTCGGGTAATGAGATTAAAGCCGAACAGTTTATTCACGCCTTAGCTACCTTAGAAATTGACTGGGAAGAGCATCTTTCACATTACACCGGCGACTTAATTGCCTTTAAGATTGGCCATGGTGTGCGCTCCATTTTGCAAGCAAAGCAATCGGCGAAACAACAAGCTGGCGATACCTTAAAAGAGTATCTGCAATTTGAACTGCAAGCGGTGCCAACCCCCAGTCAAGTGGCTTATTTTAATTCGCAAGTCACCCAAACCGCCGAAGCGGTCGATAGTCTTGCCGAGCGTATTGAAGCCCTAATTCAAACGACCACTCAATCTAATAAATCTAATAAATCTAATACGACCGATTAATCGGCCTCCCACTTTCTAAACAGAATCGACTGAATGAAACTACTTAAACAGCTTTTTCGTATTATCAAAATCAACCAAGTTTTAACCCACTATCAAATCGATAAAATGGTGTTAACCAGTACTAAATACAGCTGGTTGATTCTGCTTAACCGTCTTTTTCCGTGGAACTGGTCAGCGCAATCCGATGCCAGTCGTGGCGAACGGATTCGTCTTTCGTTGGAAGAGTTGGGGCCTATTTTCATCAAACTCGGTCAAGCCCTCTCCACCCGTAAAGACCTGCTACCACAAGACATCTCGGTTGAACTTACCAAACTGCAAGACGACTGCCCACCATTTGATGAAGTGCACTCCAAACAGTTAATTGAAACTGCACTCAAAAAAGACGTTGAAGAGGCCTTTGCCACGTTTGACCCAATTCCCATGGCCTCGGCCTCCATTGCCCAAGTTCACGCGGCGACCTTACATTCTGGTACCGATGTAGTCGTTAAGGTGGTGCGCCCCGACATTAAACCGGTCATCGAACAAGACGTCGCCATTATGTACAGCCTAGCAAAACTGCTGGAAACCGCAGTCAAAGAGTCACGTCGTTTGCACCCCGTTGAAGTGGTCTCCGAGTTTGAAAAAACCATCTTAGATGAACTCGACATGATGCGTGAAGCGGCCAATGCCACCCAACTGCGCCGTAACTTTGAAGACTCAGATTTGCTGTATGTACCAGAAATTTACTGGTCACACACCAACGACAACGTCATGACCATGGAGCGCATCTACGGCACACGCATCAGTGAAATCGACAAAATTGAGCAACAAGGCATCGACCTGACCGACCTGTCCGCAAAAGGGGTCACCATCTTCTTTACCCAAGTGTTCAAGCACAACTTTTTCCATGCCGACATGCACCCGGGAAACATCTTTGTCTTACCGGATGGTCGTTATGCCGCCATCGATTTTGGCATCATGGGCACGCTTACCCCAGAAGACCAACGTTATTTAGCCGAGAACTTTTTGGCATTCTTTAACCGTGATTACTTACGCGTGGCCGAACTGCACATTGAATCCGAATGGGTGCCACGTGATACCCGTGTTAACGAACTGGAATCGGCGATTCGTGCCGTCTGTGAACCGATTTGGGATAGACCGCTCAAAGAGATCTCCTTTGGTCTGTTTTTAATGCGCTTGTTCCAAACTGCACGTCGCTTTGGAATGGAAGTACAACCGCAGTTGGTTTTACTGCAAAAAACCTTACTAAATATTGAAGGTTTAGGCCGTCAACTGGACGACGAACTCGACCTTTGGGACACCGCCAAACCGTTTTTAGAAGACTGGATGAAAGACCGTGTTGGGCCGCAGAGCTTGGTTAAAAACATCAAAGCCAACTTGCCGTTTTGGATTGAACAAGCCCCACAAATCCCTGGTCTGCTGCACAGTACGTTAAATAAAATGGCGCACGGCGGAATGGGCATGCAATCCGAACAACTGGCTGAACTGCAACGCGAGATTCGCCAACAGAATGCCCAGCAACGCTATCGAGGCATGGGTTTTGGATTAATTTTATTAGGTATTTTTATTCCTATCGAACTGCAAACCCCACTCTGGGGGCAAATCGCCCTGATTGCATTGGGCGGATACTTCTTAATTAAGAAGTAAATTAAGGTCAAAATCGTAAAGTTCATCGAAACAAGACGTTTTTTAAGAGGTTGTTGTGGTTAAACATTTATTAATAGTGCTGTTTGTTTTAACACTCACCGCCTGTGCCAGCCCATACCCAATGGGCATGAGCGAAGAGCAGTGGCAAAAACTCACCCCTAACGAGCGTCAAAGTTTGCTGTTAAAACAGCAAGAGTACGATGAACAGCAACGCCTACAACGTCAGCAAGCGCAAGCCAAACAGCGCGAACTGGAACTGGCACTGCAAATTCAAGAAGAACAACGACTGGCTCAACTATACGCCAACCCTATTGAAGGCAACGTCGTCATGATAAACCTGCTGTCTGGTGAGTACCGTTATAAGAAACGCGTCTTCCAAATTCAACCCATCAGCATTCTGTTAGCACGCGGGGAAACCAAAGAGATTCGTTTAGCATTACGCGATGCCAAGGGCAAGCGTTCCAGTGAACGGGCGTTTGTGAAATATAATAGTGAAGGAACAGGTCTTTATCTATACCTCAACACACCGTCGAAGTATAACGACGACTACATTGCGGTATTGCGCGATGGCAGATGGAACTGTGGCTCAAATAGCCAACATCAATTTGCTTACAACCAAAATGAGTCATTGCAAAATTTACAGCTGTTCGTAAAAGATAAAAATGCGAAGTGTCGACCCCAATACTCGGCGCCCCAACACGGTCAACCGTACCCAATCGGTCGCCCTATTCCTAACCGGAGATAACATGAAATTAGTCAACTCACTGATATTGAGTCTGTTTTTAAGCCTACCTTTTGCTACAAATAGTGCGCAAGCAGGTGAAATTTTACCGTTGGCCGTTGACCTGCAAAAAACCAGTGCTACCGCGGCTAAACACAATGTACCTGTGATTATTTTTGCTACTGCAACGTGGTGTAACTACTGTAAAAAACTCGAAGAGAATATTCTGTTCCCGCTTCTTCAAACCACCAAACTGGAAGAGTACGGTGAATTTAAACAACTGCTGTTAGACAAATCACATTGGATGATGAAAGACTTTGATGGCAATGACATTGAGATGAAAACCTACGGCCCGAAGCTGGGTGTGAAAGTGGCCCCCACCACGATGTTTTTTAACAGCAAAGGTGAACAAATTGCCGAACCGATTATTGGTTTAACCCTAGAAGAACACTATCCTGGTAATCTAGAAAAACGCATTAACCAAGCGTTAGAAGCGCTCGGCAACCCAAAACGTGTGGATATCTATAAAATGGTCGATGAAAGTAACGGTTACAAATAATCTATCTAACACCCAATAATAAAAAAGCGGCGATGAATATTTTCATCGCCGCTTTTTTTATGCCTTTAAAAATCAAGCAGGCCTGCTCATTCTTAGAATGACTTAAGACTTAAAACAGATGACTGTAACGCTTAATCTCCCAAGCAGAAATCGTACGGTGATACTCCTCCCATTCGGCGGTTTTGTATTTAATAAACTCATCCGACAACGGTTTACCCAACACATCTTCAACAAACGGGTCAGCGGCAAAGGCTTGCACCGCTTCCATTAAGTTTTGTGGTAAAAACTCAATGTCGCGCGCAGTGCGTTCTTCTTCCGTTAGGTCGTACAAATTATCCTCTTGCGGTTTGCCTGGATCAAGTTTCTCTTTAATCCCTTGCAAGCCGGCTGCTAACGCCAAGGTTGCGGCTAAATAGGGGTTAACCGCCCCATCGGCATTTCTTGATTCAAAACGTCCACCGCCCATTGGCACACGCACCGAATTGGTTCGGTTGTTTGAACCAAACGAGTTAAACACCGGTGCCCAAGAGAAGGTTGCCATATCACCTTGTCTCACCAAACGTTTATAGCTATTAACCGTTGGCGAAAAGACCGCACACAAGGCTGGGCCGTGTTTTAACACACCGGCAATAAACTGGTACCCAATCTCGGTTAAGCCTAAGCCTCTAGGGTCGTCTTTAGGGTCACATTTAAAGACGTTCTCACCGGTAACTTTATCAAACAACGACATATTAAAATGCGCACCATTACCGGTTTTGTCGGCAAACGGTTTGGGCATAAAGGTCGCCAATAAGCCCTCTTCTTGCGCATAGTGTTTGGCCATGTATCGGAAGAAGATAAAGCGATCACACATGGTTAAAGCATCGCTGTACTGAAAATCAAACTCGTATTGGCCATTGGCATCTTCATGATCTAACGAGTACAAATCCCAACCTAAATCATTAATGGTGGTGGCCATTTTATCCAACCACGTAAAACGATTCATAAAGCTGCGCACGTCGTAACACGGCTTGGTTAAACGGTCGTCTTTATCGGGAACGGATAATGAACCGTCCTCCTCCTCTTTTAACACAAACAGTTCGCACTCAATCCCTAAGTTAAAGCCAAATCCTATCTCTTCAGCTTGCGCTAAGACTTTCTTAAGCGCCACACGGGTGTTAATTTCGTAGGGTTCGCCATGCAAGGTGTTGTCGGCGGCCATCCACGCGACTTCCGGTTGCCACGGCAGTTGAATCAGACTGTTTAAGTCCGGTACCGAGGCAATCTCATCCTCGTTTGGTTTTTGCCCCAGACCGTCCAGCGCATAACCGGTATACAACTCGGAACCTTTGACCATGTGACCTAAGTGGTCAATGGGCACAAACTTACCCTTTGGGATACCGTGAATATCCACATAAGCGCCAATGCAATATTTCACGCCCATCTCTTTTAGTTTTGAAGTGGTCTCTTTAATATCAAATGTACTGTTCATAATGCTCTCAATTCTGTCTGTTTTTAAAATACGGGGTGGGCAGCGGCGCTTGCTCTTTAAGGCCTTTTTCAATGACCTGAGTAAAGTCTTCGACCATCCAATTAAACAAAGTTTCGCCTTTCTGTTTGCTGGCTAAGCTAGGGTTACCCGTTACGCCATTTAAGCTGGTGCGATTCACGGGGTGTGAGAATACACAATCCGTCGTTCGATCTAGGTCGTCACTCTCCGCCAACAAGTTTTCGCGCACCAAATCCGGCGCTACCGCCATCATCAATGAGGTTTCGGCTTCATTGGCGTGCCAGTCTTCGGCGTCTTCAAAGTGCCGTTGTTTGACGCGTTCACTGACGGTGGCCGAGTTGATAATCGCCACCATAAAGCCATCGTGCTCGGCTCGTAACATCTCGAGTGCACAGCGCAAAGGGGCAAAGTTGGAAACATGACTGTTTAAAATAAAGAGGCGTTTAAAGCCAGAAATGTGCACCCAATCCCCAATCTCTTTGACCACGTCAATTAAGGTTTTGGGTTGCAGTGCAATCGTACCCGGCCAGTTTTGCGAGTGGCCTATCGAGCAGCCGTAAGGCAAGGTTGGTAACAGCGCCACCTGCGTTAAATCGGCGACGTGTTGGCTGAGTTTGTCAGCAATTTCGGTGTCCATGCCGCATCCTAAGTGCGGGCCATGTTGTTCGGTTGCGCCAACGGGCAGCAAGGCGGCGTCCATACCGCTTTGCGTCAGTTGTGCAATCTCTTCCCATGTCATTTGATGCCATTGGTTCATACAATTCTCCCCAAGCAAACCATTTGCTTATGTCACACGGATGCCAACCTTAAAATCATTGAGGTTCAATGATTAGGTTAAGAAGCCGTCTAAGGGGTGGATAGGAGTAAGCCGCTATCAGAAGGGATAACGGCTGCATTTAAATAGATAACGCGTCATACTCAGTCGACCCAGAATAAGCATCGACTGTTTTTCTTTAACTCAATTAATCGTTCAATTACAAACCATTGGTTAATGAAGCATCGATATAAGAGTCAATGTCTTGTGGCGTATCGTACACTTTGTTGGCAACGTTAAAGTCGTCAGACAATTTGGTCGAACCATAGATAGAGGCAAAGCCATCGCCTTTTTTGTAGAACGACTTCGCTTCTTCAAGGGTTAAGATTTTAGTCCCATCAATGAACTTTTTGTATTCTGATGGTGGCAGACCCACACGAGATGCCATAATCGCAACCGCATCATCAAAGGTTTTAGGATCTTTGATGTAATCAACGGTTTTGTACCAAACCTTCGCCACTTTTTCCCACGCTGCGCGGTTATTTGCATAGCTACTTGGTGAAACCGCAAGCATATCGTAGATTAGGCCTGGCTCATCTTTACTGGTGTAAATCGCAGTCGAACCTGGCACTAACTGCAGTGCAGAACCCGAACTTGGCTGCCAAGCAACAATCGCATCTACATCCCCCGAAGAGAGCACTTGTGGCGTTTCATTGGTTGGCACATTGACTAATTCAACATCCGCTTCCGTCATGCCATTTTTTTCAAGCGCATTTAGTAGAAGAAGGTGACCCACAAACCCAACTTCAACGCCGACTTTCTTACCTTTAAGGTCTTTAACCGAGGTAATACCTGGCGCACCAATCAACATATCATTTCCGTTAGAGTAGTCATTCATAATGACCATCACGCTCTTAGCACCTGTGGCACCGGTCACTAACGCATCCCCATTGGTCATGCCTACGGCATCCAGTTGACCTGCTGCAAATGCATCCATTGAAGCAACGTAGTCAAACCACTCAAACTTAACATCAACGCCTTCCTCGGCAAACCACTTCTTTTCAATGGCCACTTCCCAAGCTACCCAGCCAGGCCAATCACTGTAACCGACCTTTAAAGGCTCTGCGCTCACTGACATCGCTTGCGTGGCTAAAAACAGACCCGCTAATGCACCTAATACTTTCTTACCACTCTTACTACTAAACATAATGACAACTCCAAAAGTTATTACGAAATTAAAAAAAGGTAATAAAGAGTTATCATTTAATATGCCACTTTTTTTACTTTTTCTTTAATAACAATAACTTAGATAAGTAAAGGCAAATTTAATAGCCTTATGCAATAACCTAAAGCCATTTATGAATGGTTGATTCGCTCTTATTTGGTGCAATTAAGTATGTTCAGGTGCTCTTTTGGCTTCGACTCTTTTAGCTTCAATGTAAGCAGCCAGTAAAATCAAAGTTCCCCCAAACATCTCCAGTGAACTCATCGACTCGCCTAAAATCAAACTGGCACTGAGCACCGCCACGACCAATTCCAAAATAATAATAATCGAGGCACGACCGGCTTCCATATGCGTTACCGCCCATTGTGTGCCAAAATTAGCGGCAATCATCCAAATCGCGGCATACGCGAACAACCACAACCAGGCCTGCGTAGTTAGCTCGCTCGTAACAAACGTCATGTCCATGCTCAAAATCACGGTTCCCGCCAACAGAATGGAACCTAAAAACATAAAGCTGATTTTTAAGCTCACCGGAACAGTGGGTGTCAGTCTGAAAACGATGTTATTCATCGCAAACAAAAAACCAGAGAGCACGGCTAACCCATCCAGCCAACTCGGTGGTGACTGAAACGCGTATAAACCGCCCACCACCAAAAAAGCCCCAAACAACGAAAACACCACGCCCAACCAACGGGCACCATCAATGCGCTCATGCAAAAACAATTTTCCACCCAACACGCCCCACAATGGCACCAGATAGAACAACACCATCACGCGAATCACATCCCCGTAAATCAGCGCGGTATTAAATGCCAATTGCGCACCGCCGCCAAGAATAGCCACGCCTAACAGCACTTTCCAGTGCGAGGTTAAAACTGTGCGAAATTTAAATACCCAAGGTAAAACTAGTAAAAATAGAAACAGGTACAACCAAAACGTCAGTGGTACGCCATCAAACCCCAGTTGGTGGAGCGATTTAAGCGGTAACCACGTCATTCCCCATAAAATCGATGCGCCAATCAAGACCAGCGTTGCTCTCGCTTGCATAAACGTTCCTTTAAAAAATAGCGTTATTTAAAATGATGAGTGCTTGAAGCTTTTTTCAAACAGTGTGCGTTGGGTTGACCCCATCCAAGAATTGATTTCCCAAAGGTCGGCAACCGGCGCTTGGGTGAACGGTAAGGTTTGCAGATAACCGTCAGGACCAAATTCGGGGGTCATGGTGGTAAAGTCGAGCCCGTTATCAGCGTGTTGTTGCCACACTTTATTCCAGATGGTTTGATGCGACTGCAACGCATTCTGGTATTCGGGCGCAGCCGGATGCGGTACCTGTGGCCCTTGATCGTAACCAACTCGAGCATGGACGTGCTTTACATTGGGGATAATCTTGCTGAGTGTGGCCATCTCAGAATCCATCTGCCGTTCACAGACCACACACCAGTGACTGATATCTAATGTGAGTGGTATATCTGGAATCGCTTCCACAATACGTTTGGTCACCCACGGATTAAAGGTTGAACGACTGCGATGAGTTTCAAAACTCAATTCAATGTCATACTGTTTGCCTAAAGCCATTGCGGCTTTGAAATAGTCAATGCTTTCCGATTCTGACCACGCATCGTAACCCGTGATGCAGGTTGCAAACATTGGATTGAGTGGCAAGCTACGTTCAATACCGATTTTTAAATCGTTCAAATGCTGATCGGGCGTGGCGTTTGGTTTAGGCACGTAATCCCCACCGGTGACAATCTCAGCAATGTAATCGAAGTTTTCTCGTTTTAATAACTTCAACCACTGCCACTGTTCGGTAGGTGTCTCGGGTGCTCGCCCCTCTATGCCATTAAAGCCTGCTTCTTCGGTTTGGCGAATCACCGCTTCAATGGGCAAGCAGTTTCCCCATAGGGTTTTAAACAGTTTGAGTTCCATATTTATTTTCACCCGTCCTATTCGTAAAACCCAGGAAACACATCGTGTTGTTTGAAAAATTCCATATCGTGATTCGGCCAAACTTGGGCGTTTTTCCGTTGGCCAAGACGTTTTAACTTACGAATACTCTCAATCGCTAAATCTTCTCGGTCTTGCCAACACAACCCCGGGGCAATCTCTTTCTCTAGGTTCTCAGTTAAATCGGCGGCATCGCCCGCCAATAAAATCGGCGCGCCCTTGGGTAACTCAATCAACATCGACATATGCCCGGCGGTATGCCCCGGGGTTTCAATGGCGCGCACGCCACTTACCAAATCGTACTCACCGGTTTGCAAACGCCAGTTCAGTGGCATGGAAAAATCTTCTAAAAAATAGGCATCGTCCGCGGGCTCTTTGGCCGCTTGCATCTCCGCTTGATGCACATGCACCTCGGCGTGACAAAAATCGCATAAGCCGCCCGCATGGTCAAAATGCAGATGGCTGCAAAACACCATGTCCACCTCCAACGGGGTTAAGCCTAATTTTTCGAGTTTATTGGGTAGCTGTTGTTCGGCGTCCATCTCGGGCGGGCCAAACGGAAAACTCTCGTTTTCATAAAAATGGGTTTTCTGTTCGGGTTGGCTAATCTTTTTGTAGTCACAGCCCACATCAAACAGAATACGGCCGTTTTTGGTTTCAATCAGATACGCCAAAATCGGTGCATCTATAAAGGTGCCTTTGCCAACACCGCGTGTGGAGAGCGTTTTCTCATAATGGTGCGTGCCGGTTAAAATCGGCCAAAACTTTGTGACCTGTGTCATATTGACTGCTCCAAACGTTAAATTAATGTGCGGTTAAAAACGAAACGCCATCGACGCCAATAAAGGTTTCGCCTTCGTCTTTTTTAACCGGTAAATTGATCGGATCGCCATTCACAATACGCGGCACGCGATAACGGTGATAACTTTTGATTAGGTGTCTTAAGGTCAGGACTTGCGACGTATCATCGCCATACCATTTTTGGTGCAGTTGGCGCAGCTTGTACCACGGTTGCGCTTGTTGTTGGTGATGCACATTGTGATAACTGAAGTTTAAAACCAACAAGTTCAACCACGGATAACGCACCGAAATAAGATTGGAGTAAGTGTTATGGTGCTCAAACTCGGCATCGCGCAACCGGGCTTCTGGGCCGCGTTTTTGATCGAGGGTTTCATACACTTCATAGGTGTGTTGGTGGACATCCATAAAGCGCATTACCGTTAAAAACAGCATGTACGCGATGGGATACAAAATTAAAACCTGCCAAGCGATACTGACCAACCAAGCAAACAGTGCCAAACGCATAACCAACACGGTAACCACTCGAGTGCGACGGGCTTTGCGTGACGGTTTTATAAACGGCAGGATAATGACCAATAAGTGCATCAACAGTTCAAGGGCGGGAATATAAAACCACTCAAGAGTTTGAATGACCTTTAGCAATCGAGGTCTGGCTTCTAACAGAGGTCTGAAGTCAAACGAGACAATGTCAGCACGGTCACTGTGATGACGCATATGTTTATGTTTAATGTCGTCAAAATGACTGTAACTCGATCCACAAATCCACAGTAAGCCTTCCGCCAACCATCGATTATAAGCGCGCTTTTTAAAGACACTCTCATGCGCACATTCGTGAATAAAAAACGCCGCAATCACCATACTGTGGGCCAGTAACAAAACACCTAAGCCGTTCAGCCAAATCGATTCCGCTAACAGGCCTGCAAAACCCAAAAAATAAGTTAGCAGAATATAGCTGAACCCTAGTATGTTTGGCCATAAGGCATCCGGGTAACGAAATACCGAGGGTGACTTTGGCGGGTTAGAAGGTTTAGACGTGGTCATATAAAAATCCTTGCGGGTCGTCCCGCTCTAGTAAAAGAGTGTGAGGTCGTCCCCACAACAAAGTCATTCATTGACACGATAACGCTGACACTGTCGACTTCCGAGTCGTTAACCAGGCCTGCTGAGTTTTAAACAAGTAAACGATTCAGAATGCTTAAGCCACTCCAAACCCATTACATCATTGATATTTTAATCGTTAGGACGCGCTTTCATCCAGTTACGCCAACCGCCGTATTCGGTGACTTCGGTAGCGCCGATAATGCCTTGCGGTTCACAAATAAACCCAACCACTTCCGACCCATCTTCTAGCTCGACTTTCCCCAAACCAAGCGGCGAAGGAATCAGTGCCAAAAAACTGCCTAGAAGTTCAGCAGGCATCGCCCACACTTCCAGTTCAATGGAAGCGGCTTTTGGGTTCTGCGCATCCACTTTCACCAAACCGGGTTTTAAAATTGGACGACTGTTCAACTCATAAAACTGATATTTCGGTGCGGTGCGGGTGGTTTGTAACAATTTTGCGCCGCGTTCAATCAACTGGCTGTTTAACGGAAACCCACTCAAGTGCGCGCCGACCACCGCCAGTGGAATGCTGTGGCTATCGGCTGAACTTCCCGCTGATTGAATCGGGCGGTGAATTAAACTCTTGTTCGCGCCCGCAAACTCAACAAATTCAGGGTGAAACTGTTTGCTTAAATTCAGTAATTTATAATCGCTGCCTGCCGGGGCAAACAAGGTAATCCCAGCAGGCCTGCTGTCTTTTCTAAACCCACTTGGCATGGCAATCGCACTGTAATCCAACAGGTTCATAAAATTGGTATATGTGCCTAATACGCTGTTCAAACCTATCGGATCCGCTTCAACCTCGGCAATCTTAAAGATGGTTGGCGTGGTGGGCGTTATAAAACAGTCTACCGTTTGCCAAAGACTTTGCGTATTGCGTATTGCCTCTTGTAACTGGTACGCGCCTTTGTATGCATCGGCGGCACTTAACCCTTCGGCGCCACGAATAATGGTTTCAACGGTGGCATCCATATCCGTTGGATTGCCCTTTAAAAAGGCTTCTATTGCTACGTAGCGTTCTGCTACCCAAGCGCCGCCATACAACAACTTGGCGGTTTCAAGCCACGGGGTAAAATCGATCTCTTTGATCTCATAGCCAAGCATTTTGATTTGAGCAACCGCTTGCTCAAAATTGGCTTGTGCCTCTAAGTCCTCGTAAAACGCGATACTGGCCGCATCCGGAATGCCAATAATCGGTTTACTCCCCCAAGCCGGTGGGGTTAAATCCGCCTGTTTGCGGCTAAAGGCATCGAGTTCATCAAACTGGCCCGCCACCTTAAATATCGATTCGGCATCGGCGCTGTCTAATGCAAAAATAGAGACCACATCTTGCGACTTCACAGCCGGTACTACGCCACGAATACTCAGTGCGCCTTTTGAGGGTTTTAAGCCAATCAGGTTATTAAACGCCGCCGGCACGCGCCCGGAACCAGCGGTATCGGTGCCTAAGGAAAAACTGCATAATCCCATGGCCACCGCCACCGCAGACCCCGAACTGGAGCCCCCCGAAATACTCTCAAAATCAAAACTGTTATGGCACACACCGTAGGGTGAACGAGTGCCCACCAAGCCGGTGGCAAACTGATCTAAATTGGTTTTTCCCAACGGAATCGCCCCCGCTTCAATCAGCAAACGAACGACTTCGGCGTGTTCGCTTGGCGTATAGGCATACGACGGACATCCGGCTGTGGTTGGCACAACCGCTAAATCAATGTTGTCTTTAATGGCAAACGGCACGCCCCATAACGGTTTAGCCTCCAAGTCCATTTCACCTAGTTGCTCAATATAACCGGTAATGTCACACCACTCTAAAAGGTGAATCCAGATGTTGTAATTTTCAAGGCTCCACGCTTTGTTGTGTAACTTGGCGAATAATGATTCCGGGGTCAGTTTACCGCTGGCATAGGCCGCATGTAACTGACTAATATTCATTGGCTGTTCTGACTGGGATAATTCGTTCATCATCATGCTGACAACTCCAACACCATTAATCGTTGACCGTTCTGAATCAGGTCACCTTCATTGACTAAAATCTCGGTGACCGTGCCGTCCATCTCGGCTTCAATATGAATCTCAATTTTCATGGTCTCTAAGCTAGCAATAATATCGCCCTCTTTGACTTTGTCGCCGGGTCTGACCGGAATTTTCCAAACACTGCCGGTAATCGGCGAAAGTGCCGCTTCAAAGCCATCTGGAATCTCCGCTTCCGGTTCATTAGAGATTTCATCTTGCGCACTGCCCGAATCGTAATTCGCCTGCCCACTCTCCTCCCAACGTTGACGCTCTTCTTGGAAAGCGGTCTGCTGTTTGGTTTGGAAGGTCTCAATAGAGGCCTGCTCACTTTCCAAAAACTGCTGATACTTGCTTAAAGAGAGTTCCGTCTCTTCGATCTTGATTTCAAAACGACCAAGCGGGAAGTCTTTACGCGCTTGCTCAAGTTCTTCATGGGTCACTGGATAGAACTTAATCTGGTCAAAGAATTGCAACAACCACGGTTTCTCTGCTGAGAACACGTTGGTTTGGTTATACGCATTCCAAACCTGAATGGTGCGCCCCACAAACTGATAACCACCCGGGCCTTCCATGCCGTAAATACACATGTACGCGCCGCCAATGCCCACTGCGTTTTCCGGTGTCCAAGTGCGGGCTGGGTTGTATTTGGTGGTGACCAAACGGTGACGTGGGTCAAGCGGTGTGGCCACCGGCGCGCCGAGGTAAACATCACCTAAGCCCATCACTAAATAATTGGCATCAAAGACAATCTCTTTCACCTCGTCAATCGAATCCAAGCCGTTAATCCGGCGAATAAACTCAATATTACTTGGGCACCAAGGGGCATCCGGACGAACCGATTGCGCGTATTTATCAATCGCCAACTGCGTGCTTGGATCGTCCCAAGACAAGGGCAGATGCACAATTCGGCTTTTCACCACTAAGTCTTTGCCGCTGGAAAGGGACGACTCCAACTCATGAACCTTTTCAACCAGCGCCATTTGCGAAATTTGCTTGGCATCGTAATGCACCTGCAAACTGCGAATCCCCGGGGTTAAATCGAGAATGCACGGCCACGCCAACTCTTTAAGTTTTTCATACAGCACTTGCGCACGGAAACGCAGCGCAATATCCAGTTCCATCTCACCAAACTCAATCAGTAAGTTGCTGTCTCCCGAGCGGCGATAACGAATCCCCACTTCGTGCTGAGTATCGTCCAACTCCATTAAAATACACGACTGCTCGGTGGCGGAATCCAAGAACGCAATATCGGTCATCGGCTTTAAATCGATAATCTGTTGTTCAAAGTCTTTAAGTTGTTGCTCGGCTTCGTCAATCGAGACCGCTTTAAAGGTCACTTTATCGCCCGGTCGTAACTGCCCCATCTTCCACTGTTCCGCTTGAATAATGGTTGCCGGACAGACAAAGCCGCCTAAACTTGGGCCATCTTGCGCCAAGATTACCGGCATGTCGCCCGTGAAATCGATGGCACCAATCGCGTAAGGGTTGTCGTGAATATTCGACGGATGCAGACCCGCTTCACCACCGTCTGTTCGCGCCCACTTCGGCTTTGGGCCAATCAAACGAATCCCAGTACGACTGGAGTTGTAATGCACCTCCCACTGGGTAGAGAAGAAAGCGGCAATGTCTTCATCGGTAAAGAAGTCGGGGGCACCTTGCGGGCCATAGGTCACCGCAATGTCATAGTGTTTAGAATAGGTCGGGAGAATCCCTTGCGGGATGTCACTCAACTCACACCCACTATCCAACGGATAAAACGCCAACACATCACCGGCACGCATTAAACGGCCGCCGTGCCCACCAAAACCGCCCAGTGAGAATGTGGTTTTGCTACCCATATAATCGGGGACATCAAAGCCGCCTTGAATCGCTAAATAGGCACGTTGCCCGGCCTCTTTAATCACTTTGGATTTTAAAATTTGGCCGGCTTTAACAGACACCGCTTGCCACATCGGCATTTCGATTTTATCCAAGGTCGGCTTAATATCCGCCCCCGTGATGCAGATAACGCTATCTTGGTTAAATTTTAAACTGACTCCCGAGACCGTCATTTCAATGGTTGCGGCCGTTTTTTCATTGCCTAAACACCGATTGGCCAAACGGTGTGCTAAGACATCCATAGGGCCCGATGGCGGCACGCCAATTTCCCAAAACCCAACTCGGCCTGGGTAACTAACAATCATTGAGTGCGTGCCTGGGTTCACAACTTCTACGGTGGATGCCGCTGGTGTAAAGCCCGATAAATAGCTGGTAAACAGCCCTTTACCTTCAATGAATGTCGGTTCATTGGCCAACGAAGTCAGGTAACGTAAATTGGTTTCAAAACCGTACACTTGTGCGTCTGACAAGGCCTGCTGAAGTTCGGTAATGGCTTGTGCTCGACTGTCTGCTTTGACAATCACTTTGGCTAACATGGGGTCATAGAACGAACTGACCTCTTGCCCAGTTTTGACCCACGTATCCACACGCGCATTTTCTGGCATCAACCATTTGGTAAGCTTGCCACTGCTCGGCTGAAAGTTTTTGACCGGATCTTCTGCGTACAGTCGCACTTCAATGGCGTGACCTTGTGCCGGCTTAACGTCTTCAGGGAACGTTTGGTCAAAGGCCACGGCAATCATCCAGTGCACTAAATCCACATCACGCACCGCTTCGGTAATGCCGTGTTCCACTTGCAAACGGGTGTTCACCTCTAAAAAGTAATACTCGTCCACGCTGGCATCGTAAACGTACTCGACCGTTCCCGCAGATTGGTACGCCACCGACTCACCTAAACGAATCGCATCGCGCTCCATCGCCGCAATCACATCACGGTCAATATCAAATACAGGGGTCTCTTCCACCACTTTTTGATTACGACGTTGCAGTGAGCAATCCCGTTCACCAAACGACACCACATTACCCTTGCCATCCCCGAAAATCTGAATTTCGATATGACGGGCGTTGGTGACAAATTTCTCTAAAAACACGCCACTTTGACCAAAGGCGTTTTGGCTCATGCGCACGACTTGGGCATAAGCATCCGACAGTTCGCTGACATCATGACACTTCTGCATGCCGATGCCACCGCCGCCTGCGGTACTTTTTAGCATTACCGGATAACCAATGCGCTCGGCTTCGGTTAAGGCGTGTTCTAGGTTATCTAACAAATCCGAACCGGGAAGTAACGGTACCTTGCTTTGAATCGCAAGTTCACGGGCGGTGTGCTTTAAACCAAACTCACGCATGTGTTTGGCACTGGGGCCAATAAAGGTAATGCCACTGGTGGTACAAAGTTCGGCAAACTCAGCATTCTCACTCAAAAAACCGTAACCGGGATGAATCGCATCCACGTTCAATTTCAGCGCTTCTTCTAAAATCAACGGCACATTTAAGTAGGTTTCCGAGGCCACCGCACCTTTTAGCAAAATGACTTCGTCGGCCATTTGCACATGCAACGAACCCTGATCGACCTCAGAGGCTAATGCCACCGATGAGATGCCGATCTTTTTGAGTGTGCGAATAATTCGAGTGGCGATTGCGCCTCGGTTTGCTACCAGTACCTTTGAAAACATGTTTATTCTCTCTGTTGCTTCATTGCGACGTGAGTCGTCTCACACGGTTTATCTGTCTGCATTTGGGTCGTCCCAAATGGAAATAGCCTACAATTAAGCTAGCCACTAATCTTGCCAAATAATCATCTCTACCGGCGTGGGGTTGTAACCGTTACACGGATTATTCAATTGCGGGCAATTAGAAACCAATACCAATACATCCATCTCAGCCGTCATCTCGACGTAACGGCCTGGGGCAGAAATACCATCGTCAAAATCTAAGTGACCATCCGGTGAAACAGGCACATTCATAAAGAAGTTAATGTTGCTCGACAAGTCACGTTTGGTCATGCCATTGTCCCACTTACCTAACGCCGTTAAGAAGCTGTCACGACACGAGTGCATGTGACGTTTATCTATCGAATAACGCACCGTATTACTCTCGGCCGAACAGGCTCCACCAATGGTGTCGTGACGCCCGCAAGTATCATCGGTTATGGTGAGCATTGGGGTATTCAGATTGGAGCGCAATACCGAGCCGGTGGTTAGGTAAATATTGTTCTGACCTTTAATGGTATCGGTGGCGCTGTAACGCTCGTCTTTGTTGTTGGCGTTGTAAAACAGGGTGTCGACCGCTTGGTTGCCCTCTAAATCAACAATACGAAACTTCTGGCCGGCTTTTACCACGTGCATCCACGGGTCACCAGCAGGCACCACTTCTCTGTAAACCACCTGACTCGGTTGAATGGGTTTATTAGCTAAAGTCATGAGGCTTCTCTCCGTAATAGATGGCGGTATTGTAAAAGGCGCGCTCGTTTTCTGCGCGGTGACGCAAACAGGCATCATCCGATTCAACTGGCTCGGCTTTCCAAGCGGTTAATTCAATCGGTTTAGGTGCGTAATTTGGATTGGGATCTAATGGGTGTTGTGCGGTCGATAACAGAACAATCGTGTCCATTTCAAAACGTAAATCGACGTAACTGCCGGCCGCACTATTGCCTTCAATAAAGGTCATGGTGCCGTCGGTTTCAACCTGTACTTTTGAGAACCAGTTGATGTTAGAGACCATGTCTTTGGCGTCCATATCCCACTTCTCTAGCTCGTTCATTAAGCTGTCATAGCCGTTTTTAAAATAGTCGTTGTGCGCCTTTTGGTAAGTCGATTCACCGTATTTTTGTTTAACGGATTCTGCATCTGAGATGCCACCAATCGTATCGTGCCAACCGCAGGTATCGCCAACCACCGAACACAACACGCGCCCCATATCAGAAAAACAGGCGTTAGGCACTGTTAAAAACGCGGTTTTTTGGGCTTTTAAGGTGTCCGGCATATTGTAGCGTTCGCTAATGACTTCTAAGTTCGCCATCAACATCGGAACATTGGCGCCGCCCTCTAAATCGGTAATGCGCAAACAGGTACCGCGGCGCATCACGCCCGACCAGTGTGCCCCACCGGGGAATGTTTCAGACCAAATAGTTGAACTGGGTTTACTCATATTGAACCTTCTTCTCTTTTTCAGACGACTTTGTGCGCCCTGGGTTTAAACTGTGGATAGGCGGTATCGCCGAATTAACCAAATACAAACTGCCGGTTTTGACCCCACGATTGGCAATCATCTCATCGCAAATAATCTGCAAATATTGTGCGGGGCCTTGCAGCAAATTCACCTCTAGGGTGTGTTGATCCATCAACTGAATCTGATTAGACGAGATAATCTCCGCCACATACTTATGCTTTAACTCGTTTAGACGATGTTGCAAACCAATCACGGTGTGATCGTAAAACAGGGTGATGGTGCCGGCCATAATCTCATTGCCGTGACGCTGGTTTTGTTGCGCCACCTCTTTTTGAATCATCTCCATTAAAAAGGCCGAACGATTCTTAAAGCCACGGGCTTTGACTAAACCGTCTAAGTCATCCAACACATTAGAGGGCATGGAGGCGCTGATGCGCATTAACGGGAACTTGCTCATAATTAAAATATATCCGGGACGTCTGACTTCACATTCACCATCTGCACCATGCTCAATTTTTCGCCAAAATCGAGTTCGGTAACCTTAGGGTGAACCAATTTTTCTAAATACAATTTGGTCGCTAAAAACGTATCATCGAGCATCATGCTAATCGGTCTTGGACGTGGCAGAGGCACGGTAAGCACCTCTTTAACCCGACCCGGATTGGCATCGAGCACCAAAATACGATCCGACAGATAAATCGCTTCGTCCAAATCATGGGTAATAAACAAAATCGTGATATCAATGTTCTGCCAAATCTCTAGGAGATACTGTTGCATTTTGGCGCGGTTTTGCGGGTCTAGTGCTGAAAACGGTTCGTCCATTAACAGCACTTCCGGTTGGGTGGCCAAAGCTCGAGCAATCGCCACACGCTGTTTCATTCCGCCGGATAACTGATGCGGGTACGATTCGGCATATTGACTCAGTCCAACTAAATCAATCCACTGTAGCGCGTCTTTTTCAGCACTGCGTTTATCTTGGCCGCCCTCAACCAAACCAAACATGACGTTCTTTCTAACCGTCATCCACGGGAACAAGGTATAGCCTTGAAACACCATACCGCGGTCTGGGCCTGGCCCATCGACCTGCTTTCCGGCAATCACCATCTGACCGCCATCGGCGGTTTCTAATCCGGCAATGGTGCGAGCCAAGGTTGACTTACCGCAACCTGAAGGTCCAACCACACACATAAATTCGCGTTTATAGGTTTCAAAATCCACCTCACCGAGCACGGTAATTGGCTTGCCTTTATGGGTAAAAACTTTGTTCAGTTTTTTGACATCAATGGTCACCGGACGATTTAAAATCCGTGCGTGACGCTCGCGTATTTCAGGTGTGTAATAGGCGTCTAAAGCGTGGGTCTTTTCCATCTCTTATCCTCCTGTTACTTGTTGCTGTGCCAAGGAAACAGACGCTTCCCGAGTTGCGCTAATATCAGATCGGTCAGTAGTCCGATAATCCCAATAATCAAAATGGCAGCAAACACATTGTCAAAGTTCTTGTAACGCGCTTGTTGGGTAATAAAGAAGGTGATGCCCGAACTGGTTCCGATCAATTCGGCCACAATCAAGTAGGTCCATGCCCAACCTAACAGAATTCGCATGTCACGATACAAATCCGGTAATACACCAGGAACAATAATACGTCTTAGCAGTGAAAAGCCTCTGCAACCCAAAGTCTGCGCCGCTTCAATCAGTGATGGGCTGAGTTTTCGGGTGGTATTAGCAACAATCAGAATCATTTGAAACACCGTACCAATGAAGATAATCGCGACCTTAGGGGCATCGTAAATCCCCAATATGGCCACGGCGAGTGCACCAAACGCAGGCGCAGGTAAGTATCTAAAAAACTCGGTAAAGGGTTCGATGACTTTGGAAACCGCTTCATAGGTGCCCGCCAAAACGCCAAGCGGGGCGCCAATCAGCACCGCCCAAAAAAAGCCCCAAGCAATAATTTGAATACTGTGCAATAAGCTCTCATGCAACCAAGGCTCGTTGTTACGTTTAGGCGGCGTGGTAAACGCCGTGTAAAGTGCCGTAGCGACTTCGTGTGGCGCAGGCAGATAAACCGGGTTAGACGGTTCGCCTTGTGGTGGGGTTAAGTTTTCGGCCAGTTTCTTTTCGACTTCGCCATAAAAAATGGCTTTGTCAACGAGCATACCCACTCGCATGTAACCCGACTCTCCCGAGTCGGTAATCTCAATTTTGGGGTGCCATATTTGCGGAACATAACTAAACAGAGACCAGATAAAGATAGGCAAGAAAAAACTTAATAACACTAAGCCGTTTCTAGAACGCGTATCGAGTTCTGCTCGTGGTGTTGTCCAAGATTTTGGGATAAAGTACATAACCTAA
Organism: Thiotrichales bacterium; assembly: GCA_016938655.1. Classification (GTDB taxonomy): domain Bacteria; phylum Pseudomonadota; class Gammaproteobacteria; order Thiomicrospirales; family Thiomicrospiraceae; genus Thiomicrorhabdus. The sequence continues at coordinate 53,345 of JAFGUG010000023.1, forward strand.
CCAAGTATTACGAATATGTTAAAAAGTAATACTTTAATAGAGGGTTTTGTACCAATCAGAAGAGAATATTTAATTTCAATAACTTAGGTTATTTATTCAACGAATTTTGCAGGGTTTGACTCCGCAGGCCTGCACCACTTAGAAACAAAAACGCCCAATTAAGGGCGTTAAAATGAATTCTGCACCAAATAATAGCGCGCAAGTATCATCTTAAACGATAGCGTTTCTCAGATAAGACCGGGGCGGCGTAACGAATGTCTTTGTCGCGGTCTAGAATTTCCAGCATGCGGTCATAAGACGGTTGACCGCTCACATCAAATATCCCCGCCCCACCACTGGGGAGTTCGGTCAGCAACTTAAAGCCATAACGTTGCGCCATTTTATCGATGTCGGGCTTGTTATAGGTTTTAATCATAAAACTGGGTGTGACGACTGCAAATTGCCCCTGCTGACTGTTTTTAACCACCGGTGAGAATTCAAAGACTTGGTTTTTATGGGGTTTAGTGAGTGGTGCACAGGTTTCTTTGGTAAACCAAGACTGTTCCGTTTGATAAACAAACCAAGCCCCACTGCGCTCTACGTAATTGAGTTCGAATGCCACTGGCATATTGTCGGGTGACGTAAAGCTGCCCACCATTTGCGGAGCAGTTTGATAGGCTGGGCCGGCCATTTTAGCCACCAGTTGGCAACCTTCGGTAAAGGCCAACGAGGCTTGAGAAAACGACAGTAATCCGAAAGTAAGCAGGCCTGCTAATATCAGATTAAGGACTTTTTTTGCTTTGTGTCGATTATTAATATTCATAACTTTACCATCCACATTCATCATGATGCCTAATGTCCATAAATTTTCAGTGACCATTTTGTAAGTTTACCTTCACCAACATCATTGATAGGATCTTTTGTTGTTTCACCAAAATCAACTCTGTTATCACCATCTTCATCAAACCATAATTTTCGATTTTCATTGTCTTGATCAAGGTCACGAATGATTAGTGTCCATTCGCCCTTTACTGCTTCGCCATAAAAAGCGTGGCTAATTAGCTTTAAATTAAGCATATCGTGACCCGATTCATAGGCATTAAACGGCGTCAATAAGACATTTTCAGTTCCCTTTGGTGAACGCAATACAATTTGATAGTCACTCATATCAATTTTATTATCTGAGCTGTTAGTTCGAACGCCGGCTAAATCGTCAATACTTACGATTAACTCAACACTTTCGGCAATTAACTCATCATCTACGACTACATTGGTTGTTAATCCATTCGCATTGAAATTCGGAATCTCACGAACAGTCGGTAAACTTCCATTAATAGCAGCCGTCTCTTTAAAAGCAGGTAACGTCTTATTGCTTGCTTTCCACTCTTTCGCCATAGTTATAGCAGCTTCTCCATCGGGCGCACCAAAACCATATCGATTACTGAAATGATATGGACCATCTTCGCCCTCGGCTTTATTAATAATCCAACCTTTTTCCAGTATGACCGCTTTCTCTCCAAATGGTTTAACATTATCGGCTAAACCAGGGTCTAACTGCCGTGCCGTTGTCGCTAAGATGTGCTTAACCTCTCGCCAAGTTAAATTAGGATTGGCTTCCAATAAAAGTGCCGCAATCCCACTGACTACTGGGGTTGCGGATGACGAACCGTTAAACGCTGAAAAGTAATTACAGTTTTCGTTATCTGAACCGCTTTTGCCAGTATTAAAGTCAGAGTTATAGGGGGCAATATTAAAAGGGTAACTACTGGAACGGTTTTGACTATAACCGTAGTTGCACCCAGCAAAATCGGTCGTCATTAAAGCGGGGGAATTCACTCCAAACTCGCCACCCGGTCCAACCAACCACAAAGCTGAGCCGGTATTTGAGTAGCTAGAGTGCTTATCTTCAGCATTAAACGCACCAATAATCATCTGATAAGGGGTAACGTTTTCATTTTCCATATTCACGTTATAGCAGGTAATACCATACTCTTTTGCTTGGTCACACCAGGAATCATCAATTTTTAAAAATCTGCTATTTCCACCGTAATACTCGTTGCCGCCAGCCTTAACATAAACTGCGCCTTTGCCATCTCGAAGGTTTTGCGTTCCCCATTCTAAACCGGCCAAAATTTCCGATGAATAGCTAGCATTTTCATTGGTGCCTTGGTAAGGGTTACGGCCATAACTCATATTAAAAACATCAATCTCACCGCTTCCAAGCTCAAAATAACTTTTAGCGGCATTTTCATAACCAAGTGCGGCCAGTTCGTCCGTTAAATTAAAAGCACTATAAAGTAAGTTATAACCGATTAATGAGGCATTCGGAGCCACACCCCATAACCCAACCCCGTTTCCACCCCGAGCGGCGGCTAAGCCTGCTACAGCGGTGCCATGGTAACCGTCAGGGTTAGGGGTCTTGTCGGTATTCGGTGCAGTAGGATCATGAAGGCCTTTGCCATTGCTTGGAATATCGTCACTTTTGTCTTGATAAAAAAAGTTGTACGAAGCATCAGCTAATACATTGGGCAACAAATCTTCATGTGCAATCTGCATATCATTATCAATGACCGCAATCTGAACGCCCGCTCCGGTGAAACCTTGTGCATAACCACTGCCGCCCGCACCCGGTAGATTCACATCTGCACCTGCTATTCCGCCTGAACCATTGGTAGTTAGGGCGCGTTGCCCGATATTCTCTAAGTACCATTGATGGATAATAAACGGGTCTGCAACAATATCTTTAGAATTAACACTAATGGTTACCGTGGCAAGCTCACTGCTATCGCCATCACTATCTTGAATGGTATAAGTAAAGCTATCTCTGCCAAAAAAATTGGTATTCGGTCTATAGACAAAGGCACCATCGGTTTGTAACTCAAGCTTCCCATTTGTCACATCATCGACCAACTGCCAAACATTACCACCATCATCACTTCTTATATCGTTGCTGGCAACGGAACCGGAAACCGAACTGTTTTCGCTGACATTCACCACATCGTCATTGGCAATCGGCACAGTCACAGGCGTAGAACTGCTTGAGCCACCGCCACCACAACCACTCAAAACGAGTGCGGAAACAGAAACCAGATTGAGCAGTAAGCCATTTAAATTACCGAATTTGAATTGTGCCATTAAAAACGTCCATTCTGTTTAAAGCTTGCTTGGACGGGACTGTTTCTTCGCATCATCAGATCCGTCCAATCGGGCATCGTATCCGGTGAATCGGCCTGCAACTTAAAGTCTGCTTGGTAGGTGGTTAAGTTGACTAAGCTTTGCCCGGTTAAGTTCCAACCTGCACCACTGCCTATGGTTTCTAGGCGAATGTCTTTGTCTTGCAAACTGGGCGTTAAGGTTAGTTGAGGAAAGGTCACGCCCATCACATCCAGCTGGGTAAATTGCATTGAGCCGGACACGTCAGTGAACCAATTGTCTGAGACATTCCAAACGAATCCTATTTCATTCAGCGTGAGTTGGCCTTGTAAATCGCCTAAATTACGATAAGCCTCTGGCAGTAACGGTTTTAAATCGTTAACCGGAATCTGGCCTTGAACCGCTTCAAGTTCAATTTGGGTTTGAGTGAGCAGGCCTGTTGAAAGTTCACCACGCAAACCACCACGCTGAGTTTGTAAATTAAGCTCGGTATGTATAGTTAGCGATAACAACGACAACGCACTTAAATTCCAGTGCAGTTGACCAAGTTCTGAGGTTTGCGTCTGTTGAACCAAACTTAATTGCGCCTGCCCATTCCAAAGCGTGCCTTGCGGTTGATTGAGTTGAATCTGAGGCGGAATAAGGTTGTGTTCAGTAGCTTGCTTAAGCACCCAACTGGCCGGAATATGTGCCACAAAAGAGATCGTTGCCACCAAAACAAAAATCAGCAGGCCTGCTACCCACCGCGTTTTTGGCACTGCTTGCTTTTGCCCTGCGGCGTTTTGAGCATTCACGGAGCTCGATTTTTTGTTTTTAAAAATGCGCATTATTGTGTCACTCCAAAACGCACACTGGCCTCAATGACACCGGTATTAACCGATTTCACCTGCAGTTGACTGCTCACTAACCCTTGCTGCTCTAAAAACGATAACCAAGCAAAAAACCGTGGCGCATCCACGGCTTTAAACTCCACCTTAATCGACTTACTGGCGGGTGTCATGGAATCCATAGAAGGTAACAAGTTTTCGTTACGCAAGGTGCTTTGTAACGTACTCATCAACTCCGATTGCGTGCCAAATTTCAACCGTGTGTTGGCACGGCTTACCATTGGGTTGAGCTGCACTTGTTCAGAGAGCCACTGCCAATCTTGTTGAGCACGTTCCTCAGTCTGTATTGCCTGTTGATTGGCACTGTGAATCGGTGACCAAATGGCTAAATAGAACAGCGCGACGATTAAAAACACGCCTAAGAAAAGTAAAAGAGTGCGCTCTCGGTCAGCTAATTGTGACCAGGCCTGCTTACTTTGCATCCACATACAACACTCCTTCCGCGACAGTTTGTGAGACGTTTTTGACTTTCAGCTCAGACGGTTGAATCGCTTTAATCTCTTTAGCTAAGTTTTGCAGTGCCGATACTTGAGGCGCTTGTAAGGTAATGGCCAATTGCGCGGAGCGGTCTTTCCAATCGAGTTGTTTTATTTGAATGGTCGGATACTTTTTAAACAGCGGTTCAACAAACGTAATCAACTGACTGGGGCCAAGGCCTTGTTCAGCCGAATTGGCATTTTTTTGAAACGCCGTTTTGGCTTGGGTACGAATGTTAATAATCCGTTTTACCTCAGGAAAACGTTGTTTAAACAGCGCTTCGGTTTGGGTTTGATAGGCCTGCGCCTGCGATTGCATTTTTTGGGTTTGCACACTGAGTCCAACCAAATACACAACCAAAAACAAACCGAGTAACACAGACGGCCACATCCACAAATTGAGCAGGCCTGCTTGTTGTGAACGTGGCTGATAAACTCCGGTTCTTAAGTTAAAAATCTGGCAAGGATTTCGGTTCACTGCGTTACTTTGGCAAGTTGCTGACAGCGCCGGAATCGGTTGGGTTTGAATCTCACCTTGTAGCTGAGTTTGCAATTGCAACAGTTGCTGATACCAATCGGGGGAGCCGGCAAACCCTGAATACTCGCCGGTTCGCACTAAGCTCCGTTGATCGGTTTCGTGGAACACCGACCAAACGGGGATCGCGTCTTCACTCGCCTCATCGGTTTTGTAAGCGGCGTTTTGAGTGTGGTTATGAGAAGTTGGCAGTTGAAAACAGTCGGCCACCAGTTGCACATGACCTAAGCCCATCATCTGTAACTGCTCAACCCAATGCTGCATGCGCACTTTTGAAATAATCGCCACCGACACCAGGCCTGCTGAATCTCGATTAAGCACCACAAAATGTAAGTTTTCAACTGGCTCGGCAAGCGACTCTTCCAGTGAATACGGCAGTGCCGTTAACCAATCTTGCTTACGTTTACCGGGTACAAATTGCGACATTAAGGTCACTTGTTCAGTCGGAACCCACACCACCTTAACCTTAGCCAAGGCCTTTTTAATGGCCAAATTGTCTTTTTGCGCTTGCAATACAAACGCGGCCTCTTGCCAGTCGGCTTGATTGAGTTGTAACCAAAGCTTACCCGCTAGGTCAAACTTGCACTGCATCGCGTCAAGATTTAAATCGCTCTGCTTTTCCATCGATTGGGTTCATCCTTTGTTACAAATTTAGCCATTCAAACTGGCCGCGCACCAACGCACGATACTATTGCGCTTGCGGGTTACTGAGCCACCGTTGAACCAACTGCACCGGGGCACTATCAGGGCGGTAAAAAATTGCCGATAAGCCTTGCTGGCTTTCACCATAATCGACCTGTCCAGCCAATAAAAAATAGTTACTGCGCACACCAATTAACCAATCCGGAAACCGCTTGGTTATCTCAACCGCCGTTTGCCCAGATTGCTGTTCAATAAAACTGCGAAACTCTGCGGTATCTTTGGCCGGACTCTCGGTGCGCAGTTGCAACCAAGTGTCCACTTCGGTTTCGCTAAGCGTGTCGCTTAAAGCCAATAATACCTGTTTGGTGGCCGTATTCACATTCACGGTGGTCACACTCGGCAAGGTCGTTGCAGACGCTTTAATCAGCAACCAAGGTTCATACGCAATCTGTTGAAACCCTTGCAACAACTTAAGTTCTTCGAGCATCACCATTGCCTGATTAGCGGCACGATAGGGTGGTTGCATCAATAAATACGCATCACTCTCTGCGCCACCCGGCAGGCGCTCTTCATCGGCATCCACCCAATCGGTTAACACCTCACCCAACGGATTTTCTAATCCGATTTGCACCGCCCAACGATCAAAGACCTTCTGCCATGTTTCACGCTGTTCTTTATCGGCCGCCAACACATTATTTAAATTCAGGCGGCCTTGTAAATCGTACAGTTGGCCCGAGATTTCGCCACCTTCAAACGGCACACTCACCAACGGTTGCGACCACAGTTCTTGCAAGTGGTCGGTCTGATTGTCTTCGGCATCGAGTTTTAAACCTTGCTTAACCCACCCCTCTAAACCCCAAGCGACTGATAACGACTGCGCCTGATGCAACATATTTGTGCTGCGGCTAATGTTTAAGTGCTGCTGATAAATCAACTGGCTCGACAAGGTGGCCACCAACGCAACAATAATCAGCACGGTTAACAGGGCAAACCCACCCTGTTTTTTTGTTTTATCTGTTCTACCTGTGCGAGCGACTTTGAACGGTAAGGTCTTCATAGATCTGACTCATTGGGTAAAAGCGTATTACTCTCCGTCCCACTCTCTGTTGCGGTATCGCTCGTTACATCTGAGTCAGAGTTCGAATCCGCTGCGCTCTCGGTCACCACCGGTAAAACCTCCATCTCAGCCCCCATAAACAGGCGGGTAATCTCACCCATCTCGGCCAACTGCAAACGGACCTCGGTTAACTTTGGCAAAGCACTTAACGCTTGCGATTCATTCGGCCAGATGTTAACAAACTGGTCTTGCATATTCATTAAACGAATCTCAAACCGTTCAACACCCGTTAGTATCGGCGTGCGTGTTGGCTGTGTATCCGGCGCTCTATCCACCACTGGCCAAACCAGACGATACAAGGTTTCGTCTTCAAGTTGATAGGCCACGCGAATCAAGCCACCTGACCCATAGGGCGTTGGAAACTCGGCAATGCGTGTTAACTCGACCCCTAAATCTTCACGATACTGAAACGCCGGTAGTACTGACCCCAAACCGTCTTGAATCGAGCGCGGCGCCAACTGAATAAAATCTTGCTCCATCCACCACATAGCCCGTTGCAAGGTTTCCATTTGCTCGGTGTGCGCTTCGGTTCGAGTTTGCACCTGCACCACACTGCTAACCGTTTGATAAGCAATCACCGAAATCACCGAAGAGATGCTTAACGCAATCAGCAACTCGATGAGCGTAAAGCCACGTTGCGCTTGCTGTCTCTGCTGGCTCAGGCAACGTCGGTTTGGCAAACAGTTCATGGCCCAATCACCGTCACTAGGGTGGCCGAAGGCGTTTCTTGATTCTCTAATGTCACACTCATGCTGGCTTTTTTAATGTCGGCAATCAACGTGGGTTCAGTGGTAAACTCGGTGACCCAATTACGGTTCAGTACCGTTACCTCCACTTTTGATTCCGCACGGCTGTCAGGTAGCACCTGTAATTTAACCAATTCATCTTGCGCAATCCAAGTGGCAATAATGCGCTCTTCAAGTGCGGTTTGATTGTTGACCGTCAAGCCCATTGAACGTGATAAAGCCGCTAGAGCAATCGCTACCACTGCCAACGCGACCATGACTTCAATCAGCGTAAACCCCTTTTGAGAATCCGCAGGCGATGAGTTTAAAAAGTCAGCAGGCCTGCACATATTAACGTTCATCCGCATCAAGGTAAGAGAACTGCAACAAGCCATCCCAACGAAAACTGTACGATGACACCTTGTTTAAACCCGAGGCCTGCTTGTTTTGCACTGCAGTCATCTCAATGGAACCGGCTAACACATCGCCACTTGGCCAAAAAACCCAGCCCTCTTTTGGCAAGTTCTGTTGCTGTGCAAACGTGGCGTTGTCAATGTCCCAGGTTATGGTCAAACTCTCATCCCAAACCAAGGGGTCAATACTGGGGTCCACTTGCCACTTACCTGCTTTTAAAAAATAGGTGGTTAAACCCGTCTCTTCCGGTGCCACCAAAAACAGCTGCTGTGTAATTGCCGCTTTGTCACGCACATAAGAGAGCAAGGCTTTGGCACTGCGCTCCTGGGCACGGACAGTGGCCTGTTCATTACCGCCCATGGAGATCATACCCACAGCGACCACCACCGACATAATCACCACCACGACCATCAATTCAATGAGGGTAAAGCCTTTTTGAAGGTTTAATAAGCGGCGATTAAGGTTCATAACATGGCGTCGATGAAGGTCGTGGCAACGAAGCTTACTTATCTTCAGCCCAGTTTCCAATGGTTGCATTCACCCCTTCACCGCCCTCTTGACCATCTGCACCATAGGTAAACAGGTCAAAATCACCATGCTCACCGGGGCTTAAATACAGGTAAGTATTCCCCCAAGGATCGGTTGGCATTTGGTCTAGATACGGCTTCCAGTTTTTAGGCTGAGGCTCTTCGGTTGGCTCATTAACCAAAGCTTCCAACCCCTGATCGGTGGTTGGATAGACAAAATTATCCAGTTTGTACAGTTGCAAAGCGGATGAGATGGCACTGATGTCTTGTTTGGCTTTCACCAATCGCGCTTCATCAGGACGATCCATTAACTTAGGCGCAACAAAAGCGGCCAATACCGCCAAAATAACCACCACAACCATCAATTCAATTAAGGTAAAACCCGATTGTTTGTGACGGTTTGTAGCGTATAAAGTTTGTGATTTCACGTTGTAACTCCTTAAAAAGGCTTTGATTAACATCGAATAAAGTAACTGTTTATCTTAATTTGTGGGTTGTAAAAGTCAGCAGGCCTGCTAAGTTTGACGTTTGCTGTCCATGCGTTAGCCTTTAACCGACCATTTGATTCATTTCAAATATCGGCATCATAATCGCCAATACAATGGTCAGTACCACGCCACCCATGATAATAATCAGCATGGGTTCCAAGACACTCACCAAGGTATTGGCCGCATTCTCAACTTCTTGTTCATAGTGAGTGGCGGCTTTTAACAGCATATTATCCAACTCGCCGCCCCCTTCACCGGTTTGTACAAGGTTCAGTAACAAGGGCGGAAAGAAGCCCGCTTGCTGCATTGATACGCTGATCTTTTTACCCTCACGAACTTTCACCACCATCTCTTCAACCGCTTGTTTCATAGGGTCTAAGCTCATGACTTCCGCCGAGATTTTAAGGGCATCGGTGACGGTCACGCCACTAGACAACAACACACCAACGGTTCGTGACCAACGTGCAGTGGCCGCATAAATTAAAAACCGTTTAACTCCCGGCAAGCGCATTAATAGTTGGTGGGTTTTAAAGCGCCATTTGGCTTGGCGCATTAACAGTTTAAAACCAATCCAGATCGCTAGCGTGAGCACAATCAAGGTGCCCCATTGCGCTTGCACAAACTCGCTAATGGTGAGCATTCCTTGCGTCAACGGTGGCAGGTCTTGTTGCATATTATCAAACACCCCGACCACTTTGGGCACTACAAAAATCATTAAGAAAAAGACAATCACTACCGCAACCACGACCATCAAAACCGGGTAGATCAGTGCGGTTTTCATTTTTTTATGCAGCTGGTCTTGTTGCTCTATGGCATCGGCCAGACGTGATAATACCTTATCTAAATGACCACTCTCTTCACCCGCTCGAATGGTGGCGATAAAGTCACCACTGACTTGATACGGGGCCACATCTAAAGCGTGCGCCAGTGAATACCCCTCTGAAACCCGAGTATGTAAACTGGCCAAAAAACGCTGCATCATTTTCGATTCGGCTTGCTGAGAGATGGATTGCAACGCTTGCGTTAGAGGAGTACCGGCATCCAGCAGCGTAAACAGTTGTCGAGTGGCCAAGGCCAAATCTGAAATTTGTATTTTAGGGGTAAACAGGCCAATTTTAGCCTGCCCTTTTCCAGCACGTTTTTTTTGTTCAATGGACTTCAGTTCAACCGGTGTTAAACCCTGCTCACGCAACTGTTGACGCACCTGACGTTCTGAGTCACCCTCCATTAGGCCTTTTTTTACTTGGCCTGCGGCGGTCAGAGCTCGGTATTCAAATGCGGCCATGGCTCACCCATTTCTCTATTAGGTGATTAAAACAAAGCGCATACACGTTAACTTTGCGTAACACGTAGCACCTCTTCTAAGCTGGTTGCACCGCTTAAGACTTTAGCCAAACCACTCTGTTTTAGCGATTGTGTGTCGGCATGAACATGGCGCTCTATTTCTGGTTCAGAGGCATTTGAGTGAATCATTTGGCGAACCGCATCATCCACCACCACCATCTCATACAAGCCCATTCGACCTTGATAACCGGTGTGCTGGCACTGCTCACAGCCCACAGGTTTATAAATGGTGGCCTGCTCAATACCCAAGGCGGCACACTCAACCTCATCCGCTTGATGGGGCTCTTTACAGTGTGGGCATAAACTTCTAACCAAACGCTGCGCCAAAACCCCCACCAAACTGGATGATAACAAAAACGGTTCAATGCCCATATCGCGTAAACGGGTAATGGCACCAACGGCGGTATTGGTGTGCAATGTTGACAACACCAAGTGTCCGGTCAAAGAGGCCTGCACAGCAATTTCAGCGGTTTCAAAGTCACGAATCTCACCAATCATCACAATGTCCGGGTCTTGTCGCAAAATGGCTCGTAAGCCTTTTGCAAAGGTCATATTGGCTTTGCTGTTGACTTGTGTCTGGCTGATTCCATCAATGTGATATTCAACTGGGTCTTCGACGGTCATAATATTGCGTTGTGTGTCATTCAAACGACTCAAACCGGCATATAAAGTCGTGGTTTTACCTGAGCCAGTAGGCCCAGTCACCAAAAAGATGCCATAAGGTTTATCGAGTACTTTTTGAATATCCGCAAGCGTTTTGTCGTCTAATCCCAACTGCTGCAGATTAAGGCGCCCAGCACTTTTATCTAACAAACGCATGACCACTCGTTCGCCAAAACTGGATGGAATGGTGGAAACACGTAAATCGACCGCTCGCCCACCGAGCTTTAAGGCAATACGACCATCTTGTGGCAAACGTTTTTCGGCAATATCCAAACGCGCCATAACCTTAATACGTGAAATCAACATACTGCCAATACCGGACTTTGGCGTTAAAACTGTGTTCAAGCGACCGTCAACTCGGAAGCGAATGCGTAATTGATTCTCAAAGGGTTCAATATGCACATCAGAGGCATTGGCACGAATCGCTTCGGCCAGTATGGCATTTAACAATTTAATAACCGGCGCGTCATCCGCGCTGTTTAACAAATCTTCTGGCTCACCGAGTTCTGCCACAACGGTGGCTAAATCTTCGCTTTCAAACTCATCCATTGCTGCCATCGAGTTTTGGCCACTGCCAGCAAACGCGGTTTGTAATTTACGCTCAAAATCACTCTCATTTAAAACTTGAAACGTAACCTCGGTTTTATCGGCCTCTTCAGCTTGCTGAATTTGGCGTTGTATCTCGATTAAGGCAGAAGCCGGCGTTTTTTGAGTATAAAAGATCCCAGTCTGCCCACTCGTTAATGGACTCAGCACGACATTATTATTTCGACAAAATGAGAAACTCAGTTCAATCTTCATAGTCCCAATAACTCATCCGTGCCGGCATCAATGACGAAATCAGAGCTCTCTTGAGGAGCAGCTGGTTTTTGTGTTTGCTGCTGCGTTGCCTTGTTAACCGTGGAAGGTTTAATGTCGATTGGGGTTGACGGCTCACCTTTCTCCCACTGTTCAATACTTGGCAGTCTAGGGCGCAAGCCATTAAGCATGCCTGAGTCGTATTTTTGCAACATCGCGTCTTGATCACGTTGAATCAATGAATATTTTTTACGACTGTAATAATCACTTTGAGCATTGTCACGCACAATCACTGGGCGTAAAAAAATCATCAAATTCACTTTTTCTCGCTCATTGGATTTTGAACGGAACAGTGCCCCTATTCCCGGAATATCGCCTAGTCCCGGTACTTTTGAAACCACTTCGGTTTCACGTTCATTGATTAATCCGCCCAACACGATCACCTTACCGTCACCGACAATGACGCGAGTTTTGATTTGACGTTTGGTGGTTTGAATATCAACCGCTTCATCTTTTGGCAAGACATCTGATACTTCTTGGTCGATGTCTAAATAAATCTCATTGCCTTCATTAATCTGCGGTTTAACTTTAAGTTTTAAACCGACGTTTTTACGCTCGATGGTACTAAACGGGTTAGTGACACTGGTCGTTGTACTGGTGTAACTACCCGTTTGAAAAGGCACCTCTCGCCCGACTATGATTTCTGCTTCTTCATTATCGAGCGTTAAGATTGAAGGCGTTGCCAATACGTTTGAGTTAGAGTCGCCATTTAAGGCACGAATTAACGCGCCCCAACCTTGACCATTCGAATTAACGTTACCAATACCAGTGGTCACACCACGACCGATTGCATTAATTTGCGTCACGGGGTCTCCACTTAATAAGGCTGGAAGCGTACCTGAAAAATTAATAAGACCTGAAATATTATCCGTATAAGCCCCCCATTCCACGCCTAGATCAGCCGCTTTGGTTTCTGATATTTCAACAAAAATCGCTTCAATCAAAACCTGTGCACGACGAATATCCAACTGTTTCACCACGTCTTTTAAGGCACTGACCATGGAAGGCGGTGCACTAATCACCAAGGCATTCATGCGTTCATCGGCCTCAATACTGATTCTATCTTGCAAGCCTTTATCGTCTAATCGAGGAGCGTTCGTGTTGTTAACCACCGAACTAGCGCCGCCATCGGCTGGGGCATCTCCAGCAACTGGAATTTCAATCGATCCTTCGTCATTTGCTGCGGCAGAGGCTAACAGTGAACGATTAGAAGAGAGTTTTTGAAGCACTGGAACTAAATCAGCGGCTTTAGCGTAACGCAAATAAATAACTTGAACACGGCCTTGAGTTGGGACTTTTACGTCCAGTTCAGCTATTAAAGTACGCAACATTAAACGTTTATTTTCATCACCAATTAAAATTAGACGATTTGTGCGCTCATCAAAACTTACTTTGGCACTGGTGCCACCTTTGGGGAGCACGTTTCGAAGGGTTTTAGCCACTTCTTCAGCAGAAGCATTCTGTAACTCAACAATTTCATAACCACTTTGGGTATCGACATCCACACGACGCAGGACGCTTTTAATACGTTGAATATTGGCCACCGTATCCGTCACAATCAGTTTATTGCTTTCAGCTAAAGCAACCAAATGTCCCTCTCTAGCCACTAAAGGGCGTAACACCGCAACCAGCTTAGATGCAGCCACGTTATTAACCGTAATTACCTCAGAGACCCAAGCCTCTTTTTCTTCGTCTAGGCCACGGTAAGGCAGTTGGTCACGCGCGAGGTTAGCCGGCACAATTTTAATGACGTTACCACTCGGCACAGCCGTATAACCATGCACATTCAAAATGGTTAGTAGGGTTTCATAAAGAGCGTCTTTACTCATAGCTTCAGGCGCAATTAAGGTAACCTTGCCTTTCACTCTAGGGTCGATAATAAAGTTATGCCCTGTCACCTTTGCCACAGCCTCGATAACAGTAGATATCTCTGCTTGTTTAAAGTTCTGTTTTAACGTCTCTTCTTGCGCCCAAGCAACATTCGCAAAAATGATGGAACCTGAAAACGAAACCATTCCTGCTAAACTCAATGCCCGTAAGAGTGTTTTAAAATTTGTCATATCGATTCCAATTATTTCCGTTTTGTCATTTCGACATTAAGTAAGTTGCATTAGAAGATGGTTAATTTAAATTGACCGAAAGCGTAACAGAAGAACCTTGTCGATCAACCGTTAATTCAAATTGCGATTCATTTAAGAAGGTTTGCCAAAGCCCCGGCTCTTGAGCCATCTCTTGAATAGAACGCCCATTGACGGCTTTTACCAAATCACCCGATATAAAACCAATCGCATTAAACAACTCTGGGTTCGATTTTGGCCAAACTTTAACCGCCGTCCAGTTACCATTTTTACCAATCGGCTTAAAACGCACATATTTAGAAATTGAAATGGGGCTTTTACGTAAAGTTTCACCAATCTCTTTTAAAGCGGCAGCTTCTTTTTCATTTAATTCAGAAGCCACAGCGCTTGTCGTCACTCCGTTAGAAGCGCTCTCAATCAACCCTTTGGTCAACTCTTCCATCATCAAACGTTCACGTTTACCCCGATGTGAGATCACCACTTGATCAGCATAAACCTCAATCAAGTCAACCCCCTTAACAATCTCTTCACCCTCACCTACAACCAACGTCTGGCCAGACGACTGAATAATCGCCACGCCCGCTCCATCAACGTCAATTACCCCTTTTAAAGTCAGCTTTAAACGCGTATCGGTCATTTCAGAAACCGGCTCAGATGCTTCTAAACTTGTTTGCAACGCTTTAGCGTCCGGTTTACCCATTAAATAGGATGGGGTACCCTGAATGGGTTTGACAGAGGAAGATTGAACAGACAAAACAGGAAGAGGGGGTGCGACTGGGTTTTGCAAAAACAAACTGGCATTTTGCCCAACGAGCCAAGCAACCAGAGCCAGCAAAAACACACTTACCCAACCGACAAGAGAACGGTTAAGTAATATCGATTGTAACGAAGTCATCAAATTGACCATAAAACAAACGGTCTCACCAAGTAGGTTTACTATTAAAAAGAACTGTTATTGTATCTTAGAAAACTGCGTAAAAGAGTCAATTTTCACGAACAAATATACGCACAAATTTAACAAAAACTTAACAAGCAAACCGTCAACCACATGGAGTAAAACTAACCACTCATACAAATTTAAGGCAAAAAAAAGCCGGCACTTAAAAAATTAAGTGCCGGCTTTTCTGGTATTTATGGTGGCTACACCGGACACCACACATAAACGAAGCCAAGCGGGGTTCAGAAGGTTTTTTTGCACATTTCCACTAATTGTATACAAGAAGTATACAAAACAACTTGCTTTGTACTTTATTTAAGATTGTTTGCTATATTTCATAAGTTAAGACTTTATGGCAAATAAAACTAAATAAAACCAATCTCTAATCATTTACTTTTAAAAAAGATATTTTTCTATCTTGGTCAATATAACCGGAATTTTGTCATCAAATATGGATTGATGCAGTTAATAAAATACCATTATATTTATAAAAATTAAATAACACATACTTTATATTTTCGATAATTACTAAGATCCCTAAAACACTAGACACTTTTATTCCAGTAATCACTAATCGTCTTCTAACTGATTAGCAATGTAGTCCAATATCTCATTGATTTCAGTAGTGTCAAGTTTGTCATTAAGATTGCGATAATAATCGAGTTTTTTTAAAAACCTAGACTTCTTTCTAACTACATCAAATAACTCGTCAAATTTTGAAATGACATTCCACTCCGATTCAAAGGCTCCCGTAAAACTACTCTGTGTGTACCCTAATCTTTTGTTGTATTTTAAGTATCTGCCTTTAATTTTTTTTCGTTTCGACTCAGATAGATGTATTGCTTTATTTCTAGCAGAATAATCTTTCCAATAGATGTAAACTCCATCATTCTTAATCGTAATGGAGGGGTAAAACTTAGGAATAAAATTATTATTCCGTGCCACAATTTTAATCACTTCTTCATATTGCTCATACAACAGCAGCGCAACGTTATAAAGTTCAACCTGCTCAATCACTTGGATTTCAATCAACATTTCATTTAATTCTTTTTTTTCTAATTCACCCTGTTCATTTCTCAAAAAATAACCACTCATTATTTATCTAATTCTCACTTTATATTGTCTTAATAACCCTTTTCTGTTTCTACGTTAACTATCACTATGCAGAAAGTAACTGCACTTTCTATTTATGTAAAAACCAACTACCAAGCCATTACTTTATGTAAAAACTCACTGTTTTTTGTTTTTAAATACAACAATTTTATATAAAGCATTAAATTTAATTTTTGATGAAAAACGTGCTTAATTAAATATGAAAAAAAAGCCGACTTTGCTAAGCTGAGTTTAATATTTCAATAAGCACTTAGTAGTGCTAGTTAGAAGATTTCTCCTAAGAAATAAAGGACACACAGCTAACACAGCTATGTGTCTTTTTTATTTATGGTGTCTAAAAATATTACAAACAATATGTTATGTGTCATATCTGACACAAAGGAGTGCTCATAGAAAGAATCATTGAACTTAATGAATATCGTTCTGATACTGATTTCAAAATACACGAAATTGTAATGCGTTTAAATTGCGCTAAAACCCAATCAAACTTCGCAAAAATTGATAAATACATATCAATCATTAACGCAGATTTTATTGCTGAAAAGCTTTGGAATAATTCCATCAAACTAGAAAGCAAGGAGGAATTAATTATTCGCATAAAGTGCACGGACACGATGTACACAATGCAAGCACTTATTCGGTTTGTAAGATATTTAAAAGAAAGAACGCTCTATGATTGAAAGTTTAGATGTCATTTTGGACTTCAAAATCTGCAAAGGAAATATCTTAAAACTCAGAAAAGCAAATGAATATTTTAAACGCTATGACTTTATCAACGTTGACCTAAATGATGATTTAAGCGTAACCGTAGAAAGCAATCACGCTGATGACTCAATAATTATTGTGATTGATCTACTTGAAATATTAATCAACGATTGAAAAGGAGAAATATGGGAAAGAAAAAACAACATACAAAAATAAAGTTATTTGATTTTGCTCCGGACAAAATCACCATTCGGCTAATAGGTTCCAGAACCTCAAAAATGAGCGACTTTGAAAACTTAGTAGATAATTTTCAACAAAAGTTTTCCAATTTACACATAACGATAAGTCAACAAACATTAACCCAAAAAGAGTTTTCCTTCGAAATTGAAAGCGATACTTATATGAAGTTTAAACTCATAAAGAAAATCTTTAATTTCTTAAAAAAGAGTGTCGAAATAAACGATACGAAAGATGAGATCACGGGTGATGTTTACTTCTAAAAGTGTTAACTGTATGACTACCACAATAAAATAATCAATACTACTTAGATTTTGACTTGTGCTCAACTGACACAACAATGATAATGAGCTAGACATATTGAGAGGGGAAACTGGTGTCTAGCTTTATTATTGATAACAAAACAACAGAAAAACTGTATGAATATTTAGAATCGAATATTTCAAACGAATCCAAAGTTTCGTTATTAATCCAGGCCCTTACCCTTTCTGGTTTTGAAGCACTTGAAAAACCATTATCCAAATCCTCTACCCAACTTATCCTTGCAACCAATAAAACGCCCTTAGCACAAAGAATTGCTTGCGAATCAGGTGAAGAAAAACTTCTAAATCGACTCAACCAAAAGGACTTAGCAAAGCGTTTATTAAAGTGGTTAAACACCAAGGTTGAAATCAAGGGCATCCCTGAAAACCGAATAACCCAAAACCTATTCCATATTGAAAACGCACAAGGCCAAAGCTTTATCCAAGGTTCATCCCCTCTTACGGCTTCGGGGTTAGGCTTGATTCAATCAACTCGTCTTGAAATGAATATGGGCGAAACAATCCCTTCACAAACAGAAGCTTTAAAAACTTGGTTTGATTCTCTCTGGAATGACAATACCACCTCTCAAAACATTTTAGCCGACTTAAAATCAGCAACTGAATTACTCGCCCAAGATCAAACCCCAGAAACCATCTACTTTTTAACCTTGTACAAAATCTTTAATGATTTACTCGAAGATATTGATGAAGAATCGATTGTCAAAACAAAAACAGGGTTTAAAGAAACACGAGTTTGGGACAAGCTTTATAAATTTCAAAAAGATGGTGTGCTTGGAATCATCGACAAGCTAGAACGTCATAACGGCTGCATACTTGCAGACTCTGTGGGTTTGGGTAAAACCTTTGAAGCCCTTGCGGTTATTAAATATTACGAACTTCGAAACGACCGTGTTTTAGTACTGGCACCCAAAAAACTAAGGGACAACTGGACTTTATATACCCAAAACGACAAACGTAACCTGCTTGCCCAAGACCGTTTTAGTTACGATGTTTTGAACCATACCGATTTAACCCGTGAAAAAGGTCTATCAGGAGACATTAACCTAGAAACCGTTAATTGGGGTAACTATGACCTTATCGTGATAGATGAATCACACAATTTTAGAAACGCCAGCACCTCAGATGTAAGACATACTCGCTACTCTAAACTGATGGAAGACATTATTTCCAAAGGTGTTAGAACCAAGGTATTAATGCTATCAGCCACACCCGTTAACAACCGCTTAAATGACTTAAAAAATCAAATTGCATTTGTCACCGAAGGAAATGATTACGCCCTTGCAGATTTGGGCATTCTAAACATCTCACAAACCCTTAAACGCACCCAGAGCAAGTTTAATGAATGGTTAAAGCTGCCAGATGCCAGTCGTACTACTGAAAACCTGCTTAATACAGTGAACTTTGATTATTTCAAATTACTCGATCTATTAACAATTGCTCGTTCTCGTAAGCACATTGAGAAATACTACAATTTAGAAGAAATTGGTCAATTTCCTACCAGACTAAAACCACACAATATCCAAGCTGACTTCGATACGTTATCTGAATTTCCATCTCTTAGAGAGATAAATAAAACCATTAGTCGTTTAAATATGAGCACCTTCTCACCACTGAAATACGTTCAACTCAATAAACGTAAAGACTACGAGAAAAAATACGATACACGCTTAAAAGATAGCCAATCTGTATTTTCTCAACTGGATCGTGAAAAAAGCTTAGTTGGTTTAATTAAAATCAATATGCTTAAACGTTTGGAAAGCTCCATCCACTCTTTCCACCTAACAGCTGAACGCCTGCTTAAAGACGTTGAAAGACGAATCAGCCAATTAGAACACCACGCTCAGGGTGAAGTGGAAGAACTCAAAATATTAGAAACTGACATTGATTCAGCAGAACTTGAAGCATTAATGGTGGGGAACAAGGTCAAAGTGCTGATTCAAGATATGGATCAGGCTCAGTGGATGTACGACCTAAAAGAAGACCAGCGTTATCTAATCGAAATTGTAAATGCCGCCAAAGCCATCACCGCTGAACGTGATCAAAAACTGAAATTACTTAAACAACAAATCAGTAACAAAATTCAAAATCCATTAAATCCAGATAACAAGAAAATCATTATCTTTACCGCTTTTGCCGACACTGCACTATACCTTTATAAACACCTATCAGACTGGGCTAAGGAAGAGCACAATATTTATTCAGCACTGGTTGTTGGAGCGGGAACCAATAAAACCACCAACAAACTAGTACGTTCAGATTTAAATGAAATTCTGACCGCTTTCTCGCCCATTTCAAAAGAACGAGATAAAACGGGCTTACCCGATGAAGCGGAAATTGACCTGCTCATCGCAACCGACTGTATTTCAGAAGGTCAAAACCTTCAAGATGGTGATTTTCTCATTAACTATGACATTCACTGGAATCCTGTGAGGATCATCCAACGGTTCGGTCGAATTGACCGCTTGGGCTCAAAAAACACCCAAATACAGCTGGTTAACTTCTGGCCAAATATGGAGCTAGATGAATACATAGACCTAGAAGCACGTGTATCAGGTCGAATGGTACTTTTGGATGTAAGTGCCACAGGTGAAGAAAACATCATTGATGCGAACAATGCCGGCAGAATGCGAGATTTAGACTACCGCAGAAAGCAGCTTAAAGAATTGCAAGACACCGTTTTAGATTTAGAAGACATTTCCGGTGGTTTATCCATTACAGACCTAACCCTCAATGATTTTAAAATCGATTTATCTAATCAACTTAAAACCCACAGTGAGATATTAGAAAACTCGCCCAATGGCTTGTATTCAGTTATACAGTTAGATGACCATCTACAAAACGCAGGCTTACAACCAGGCGTTTTATTCTGTTTAAAAAGTCTAAGTGAAGACTTTGCCAAAACCCATCAAAGCAATGAACCTTACGCCCTTTACCCATATTTCCTAGTGTATGTGGCACAAGACCAAACCATTACCCTGCCTTACACCCAAGCTAAGAAGACATTAGATATTTTAAAAAAACACAGCTTAGGCAATAAAACCCCTAACCAAGCCTTGTTTAAACAAGTTCAAAGTTCAACTCAGTACCAAGCACACTTAAAATCAGCTATTGAACATATTCAAGGTAAAAAAGCCGAAGAAGGGATTAATAGCCTGTTTACTCGTGGCGGCACTCAACTCGATGCTTTTAGTGGCACAACTGATTTTGAAGTCATCAGCTATCTAGTATTAGTCAATACAGTCGAGGAAAACTAGGCGTGTCTTTTATCGAGTCATTCAACTTCCCTTCTCCGCTTCTCATTAACCAAAAACTCACTAAAAAGAGTTTTTATGAAATGGGCAGCCTTAGTAATGCCCAACAAAAGCTATTACAAGAACACGTTGACACGATTGAACTCTCCGCACACCTAACCGCTGATAAAACGAATATCCCTGTATATAAAACTGATAAAAATGAATATCTCGAAATCTTGCTCATTGAAGTTCAACTTAAAAATAACCAGGCCTGGTCAGATTCCAGTAATAAACAAAGCAGTAAACACATTAAATCACTACACGAACTATTTCATAAAGCCATTCCCTACCCAGTAGTTCTTATAATCCACTCAGGGCAACAGAGCCAGTTATCATTGGCTGAAAAGTTCATCAATCAAGCCGATATAGAGAATGACAAACTCATTATGAATGAACTCATTCAAACTGACTGGCTAGACCCAAACCAATTGCAACCAGAAGAACAGCTATTCTTAGATTCCATACAATACAACCAACTCCATAAGCAAAACCTTTACACCTTTTACCAAAGCCTGATCCAACGTTTTACCGCTCTATTGCTTGCAAAACAAACGGGTAAATTCCATTTAGCCTCACCATTAGAGCAACCTAGACAAAACGATATTCACCAACAGCGCCAAAAGCTAAAAACTATTATGCAACTGGACAGGGAAATCACTGAACTCAAAAACAAAATAGCCAACTGCAATCAGTTCAATGAAAAAGTAGAACTCAATATGCAATTACAAAAGCTAAATAACCAACTAAAACAGGTGAAATGGCATTTACAGCAAAACTGTTTATAATGGGGTTCAACAATACCCCTCCTGCTACCCAAGTCTTTTTAAGACAAGAACAGCACCCTGCGAGGGGTTACTTGTTTTTGAGGAATGAAAAGTGAATCAACAAACAGATCTAAGAGGTTACCTTCCTCCTAAATTACCGTTAGAACAAGCACTAGAAACCAAAACCGTGCTTAAAAAAACCATCTCTGCCAATGTCGCTTTGGCAAGGTTAAATGGTGTTACGGCTCTTATTCCCAACCAAGCTGTTTTAATCAACTCTTTGATTTTGCAAGAAGCAAAAGATTCCAGTGAAATCGAAAACATCATTACCACGCACGATGACTTATACCGTTCAACCATAGACCAAACCAATTTATCTCAATCGGTTAAAGAGGTGCAATATTACGGTGAAGCACTGCGTAAGGGTTTTGAGCTAGTTACCCAAAACAAACTCCTGCTTACAAAAGACATTGTGCAAGTTCAATCGATTCTAGAAAAAAACGATGCGGGCATTCGTAAACAAGGTGGCACCAAACTTAAAAACGACCAAACGGGCGAAGTAATATTTACCCCACCACAGTATGAAATTGATATTCGTGATGCTCTCGCCAACCTAGAACAATACATTAATGATTCAGAATTGGATGATATAGACCCACTGATTAAGATGGCGATTATCCATCACCAGTTTGAAACCATACACCCGTTTTACGATGGTAACGGGCGTACAGGCCGAATCCTCAATATTCTGTACTTGGTTTTAAATGGGTTGCTTGATTTGCCAATTCTCTACCTCAGCCGTTACATCACAACCCATAAATCGGATTATTACGATTTATTGCAAAGAGTAAGAACTGAACAGGCTTGGGAAGAATGGATTTTATTTATGCTGGATGGTATTGAACAAACCGCCAATCAGACCATTGACTTAATACAGAAAATCGACAAATTAATGTCTGAAACAGCCACGGTGATTCAGCAGAAATCACCCAAACTCTACTCCAAAGACTTATTGGAGGTACTGTTTGTTCATCCCTACACCAAAATTGAATTTACCGAGCAAGCTATGAATGTTTCAAGGAAAACCGCTTCAACCTATTTAAATAAATTGGTTGATCTGGATATACTGCACCCCGTCAAAATGGGTAAAAGCAAATACTTTATTAACACTCGCTTTTATCAACTTTTAAGTGGCAAGCTACCTAATGAGTAAAAAACACCAAAAATGTAACATGACCTAAATAACATGAGTAAAAAACAACAAAATTTACTCACGTTGACCAACGAACAAGTAAAAAACGCAAGAATTTACCCAAACAGGAAACACCATGACCCAAGCACCCGACATTCAAACACTTAACGGCCAAAGTATGAACCTAACCGAGCACAATATCGAACAGTTAAAACAGCTATTCCCCAATGTGTTTACAGAAGGCAAAATTGACTTTGAAGCCCTTAAATCTGAGCTGGGTGAATTTACTGAAACCGATAACGAACGTTACCAATTTACTTGGAATGGTAAGGAGCAAGCCAAACGCATTGCCACCACGCCAACTTTGGGAACCTTACGCCCAGCACCAGATGAATCGGTGAATTGGGACACCACCGAAAATATGTATATTGAGGGGGATAACCTAGAAGTCTTAAAGCTCCTGCAAAAATCCTATTTTGGCAAAGTCAAAATGATCTATATCGACCCGCCATACAATACTGGGAATGATTTTGTTTACAAGGATGATTTTAAAGATAACCTATCAAATTATCAGCGTCTTACTGGTCAAAAAGATGACGAAGGCAATCCCCTTACCACGAATACAGACAGTTCAGGACGATACCATTCCAACTGGCTGAATATGATGTACCCTCGCCTTAAACTCGCTAGAAACCTGCTTAAAGACGATGGTGTGATTTTTATCTCTATTGATGACAATGAAGTGCATAACCTTAGAAAGATTTGTGATGAAATTTTTGGAGAGGGTAAATTTATAGGAGCAATTGCCTGGCAACATAGCTTACAAGGCAAAGGATACTCAGGTAAGCTATCCATCCACCATAACTATATTATCTGTTATTGCAAATCACCTTCTTTTGAACTTGGTATGTTTAAAAGAACAGACGAAGACAACAAAAACTACTCGAATCCCGATAATGACCCAAATGGCGAATGGAGAACAGGGGATGTTAGAAATGCACTTTATAGGCCTAATTTAATATATCCAATTAAAACTCCTTCTGGAAATGAAATACAACCACCAGAAAAGGGGTGGC
Source organism: Thiotrichales bacterium (assembly GCA_016938655.1). Lineage (GTDB taxonomy): Bacteria > Pseudomonadota > Gammaproteobacteria > Thiomicrospirales > Thiomicrospiraceae > Thiomicrorhabdus. The sequence continues at coordinate 76,871 of JAFGUG010000023.1, forward strand.
GTTGGAGTCAAGGGACGGTTCAAGAAAAAATTAAAACTGGTGAGATTATTTTTAGCAAAGATGAATCTAGAATAATTAGAAAAATTTATTTAAAAAACCAAGAAGGAAGAGTCCCTGAAAGTTTGTTTCTAGGGAAAATTTTTGGAACGTCAAGAGATGCAAATTCAGAATTAAAAAAGCTTTTTGGTGATAATGTACCTTTTGACACACCCAAGCCTACATTACTTATATCTAAACTATGTGAACTGAATCTACACAAAAATGAAATCGCACTGGACTTTTTTTCAGGTTCAGGCACCACAGCAGATTCAATAATGCAAGTAAATGCAGAAGATGATGGCAATCGAAAATTTATTTGTGTGCAAATACCAGAGCCTAGTCCAGATGACTCTGTGGCTAACAAATCTGGTTACAAAACCATAGCCGAAATTGGTAAAGAACGCATTCGCCGTGCTGCTAAAAAAATTAAAGAAGAGCACCCTGATACCCAAGCGGACCTAGGATTTAAAGTCTTTAAACTTGATACCTCTAATATAAAAAAATGGCAACCTAACCTAGACGACTTAAATAACGACCTGCTATCAGCTGTGGATAACATTCTGCCAGACCGCACCAGCCAAGATTTGCTCTTTGAAGTGATCGTCAAATACGGTCTACCTTTAACCCTACCCATTGAACAAATCAACATTCAAAACAACGGTCAAGCCTACTAGGCCTGGAATGTCGCAAACAATGCAATGATAGCCTGTTTTGACGAAAACCTAACCCTAGAAGCCGTTCAAGCTATCGCCGCCCTAAGCACCCTAGAAAACCCAGTGCTAAGAGTCGTCTTCCGAGACACCAGCTTCCAAAACGACATAACCAAAACCAACGCCATCCAACGCCTAAAACAAGCCGGCATTGAAGATGTTTTGAGTATTTAAATAAGGAACATAACTATGAATTCAAGCTACTTTTATACTCAAATTCAAGAAAATGAAACAAATCGCCAAATACTAAACAACATAAAATCATATGCTGAAACTAATAAAAAACAAACGTTCGTTGTTAATCGACCATTAGGAGATAAAAAGTACAATTATAACTACCAAGATAATGCCCTAATCCTTTTAATACCAAAGCACAAAATCATATTCTTAGATCTGCATGGAAATAACGAAGACTTTGAAGAGTTTCTAGATGAATTCGTGGAAGATCTTGGATATATTTCTGACAAGTTCATGTATAAAGAATCTATTGGTAGACCCAAAACATGGAAAAAAAATATAACAACAAGTATCGATCTGACTAGTCATAATGACTCAATAGCTAAAATTATTGACCAAAGCATTTTGACGCCAGAGAACCAAAGAATATGTGAGTTAGTGATTTCTTTAATTACAGGAAGTATTAATGATATAGAAAAAATTGGTGTTGAAACTCCTGAAACACTGTTAGATAAAGTTAAAAGTAAAATTATTTTATTTGATGGAGAACAAACAAGATTTATATATCAAGAAAACACAAAAAAAAGAACATCTATTCAAGGCTTATCCGGTACCGGCAAAACTGAATTATTACTTCATAAATTAAAAGAGTTATATACAACTAAGAAAGACTCAAGAATCATGTTTACCTGTTTTAATGAAATCTTAGCATCAAGTTTACGGAAAAGAATTCCGGACTTTTTTAATTTTATGAAAGTAGAAGAACAAATTCTTTGGCATGAACGACTATGGATGGTTAGGTCTTGGGGATCCCGAAACAATAAAAACTCAGGAACTTATCGCTACATTTGTGATTACTATGGCATTGACTTTAACGCCTATAATTACAACATGTCTTTTGATAAAGCTTGTTCAATCGCAATTACCGAAATCAAGAGTATTTTCTCAAATGAAGGTGCTAGACAAGCTTTTGACTATGTTCTCATAGATGAAAGTCAAGATTTTCCAAGTTCATTTTTTGAGCTCTGTGAATTAGTTACCAACAATACCGTGTACGTAGCAGGAGATATATTTCAAAATATTTTTGATGCGAACCCAAACAACTCCACCAATACAGATTTTATTTTGAATCGCTGTTACAGAACTGACCCTAGAACTTTGATGTTTGCTCACGCTGTTGGAATGGGGCTTTTTGAAGAGCACAAATTAAATTGGCTTGAAGACAGTGCATGGAAAGCATGTGGTTATCTAATTAATAAACAAGACAACACCTACTATTTATCCAGAGAACCAATTAGACGATTCGAGGACCTTGATATTGAAAAATTCGAAAGTATTAAACTAAAAACAATAGAGTTTGAATCAGCAATAGACGTTATAAATAATTTAATCACAATTATTAAAGATTTGAAAAATGAAAACAACACTCTAACACCTGATGACATTGCCATCATATTTTTAAATGATGGAAAAAGAACTTATAACCTCATCGACCAAACAGCAAGAGAAATTTTTACTGAATTTCAATGGAGTGTAAACAAAGCATATGAGAGCAAAAGCAAAATACCAGGTACATTGTTTATAAGTAATAGAAACAATGTTAAAGGCTTGGAGTTTCCTTTTGTCATCTGCGTATCTTCTGATTTAAAGCATGATTTAAAATATAGAAACGCTCTTTACATGTCCCTGACACGGTCATTTCTTCGTTCATATCTACTTTTATCAAACAGAAACTATATTGCCCCTATTGAAGAGGGTGTAAAAGAAATAAACGCCTCTGGTGTTATTAAAACAAGAGAACCAAATCAAGCAGAAAAAGACAAAATAAAACAAACAATTATAGAATTTAATAAAGAATACAGTATGTCGTACAGGGAATTTTTATATGCTATTTTTGATAAACTTGAAATAAAAAAACACAGTCGTTCAAAATTAGAAAAAATGTTAGATTCCCTTGAATTAGACGATAAGTTTAATGAATCAATTGTCATTGATTTTATTAACCGAAACATAGATTTTATTTAGTAGCATTAAAATGAAAAAATTTGAATTTTACCTAAATAAAATGGATGTTGATTTATTCTTCAAGCCTATTCGGCGCAAAGAAGATTCAATTCAAGTTTTAATGAACGCTATAAAAATCATGCTATTACCAGCAATCGAAAGTGAGGAAGCACTAGGCAAATTAACCTTAATCAAAGACGGACGCATGAGTCGATTATTCTTTATTTCTGAAAAGAAAATTTTTTCAATCTTTTTCCCATTTTTCGTAAACTCGGATGATGATTGCTTAGTATTCTCGTCCTCACAAATAGATTCTATTGATCATAAAATTACTTCTGATGTTATTTCCCTTTTTTCCTGCGAAGAAAAAATTGACTCTGAATGCTTTTTAGATTTTATGGAGCCTCTATGGGAAGATCCAATAAATTACCATCGTAATATGTGGCCCTTTGTCAAAGAACTACTACTTATTGAAGATGGATACATTAGGTTCGATTATGATCCAGACAATCACAATGAATTATTACATCCTATAAATCACTTTGACATTTTCTATTCAAGATCCCAAGTTAAGATAGGCTCTCACACCGAACTTGATGAAGAAAGGTTTATTGACATATTAGACTTAGCATCAGATTGCCATTTTTTAGCTCAATGTAATGAGATCAAAAACTGTGTAAAGAGCTTAACCAAATAAAAAGAATTAAACGATGAAACTCCAATTCGACCAAAACCTACCCCATCAAAAATCCGCTTGGGAAGCCGTTGTTAGCTTGTTTGAAGGCCAAGAAAGTTGTGCTGTGCCTTTTACAATGCCGCAGATAAATGTACCAACGCCAAAAGGATCTGGTGGTGATAAGTTGATGGCGTTAGATTATGGTCAGGAATCCCAGCTGGGTACTTCTAACCGTTTAGTTTTAAACGAAGAAGAACTGTTAGACAACCTTAAACGGGTTCAGTTAAAGCACGGTTTAAAGCCGGTAAAGACACTTGATAAAAACGATTTAAATTACACCGTTGAGATGGAAACCGGTACGGGTAAAACCTACGTTTATCTTCGCTCTATCTATGAACTCAATCAGTCTTATGGTATGACCAAGTTCATTATTGTAGTGCCCTCCATTGCGATTAAAGAAGGTGTTAAAAAGTCACTGGAAATTACCAAAGATCACCTGTCAGCCATTTACAAAGGCGTGAATGCCGATACCTTTGTTTATGATTCTAGCAACCTTGAACAAGTTCGTAACTTTGCTGAATCTAGCCATATTCAGATTATGGTGATTAACATTGATGCTTTCCGTAAGAGCTTTACCGACCCTTCAAAAGAAACCGCAGCCAATATTATTCACCGTGCTAATGACAGACTTGAAGGTATGCGCCCTATTGAACTGATTGCTAAAACCAATCCAGTCGTCATTATTGATGAACCACAATCTACTACAAATACTGAAATAGCTAAAAAAGCCATTAAGTCTTTAAATCCAATATTCACAATTGGGTTTTCAGCAACACACAGAGAGAAGTATCTCCCTATCTACAAACTTGATGCCGTTGATGCGTACAACAATAAACTGGTTAAACAAATTGCCGTGCTCCCAGTTTTACCAGAAGACGACAATAATAATGCTTATATCAGACTCGTGAATGTTCGCAATAAAAATGGCGTTTGTGAAGCACAATTAGAGTTTGAATCCCTGACCAGAACTGGAAGTATTAAACGTGAAAAGAAATGGTTAAAACAGGGTGCAGACCTTTATGAGTTAAGTGGCCGGGACATTTATGAAGGCTACATTATTAAAGATATTTCCGTTGCCGATGGTGATGAATGGATAGACTTTACCTCGACCGATGATTACATCGAATTGGGTCAAAGTATTGGTGGCGTTGATGATTTAGCTCTAAAACGTTTACAGATTGCCAAAACGATTGAAAAACACCTTGAACGTGAATTGGTCCTCAATGACCAAGGCATTAAAGTGCTCAGTCTTTTCTTTATCGACAAGGTAGCCAACTATCGTGTTTATGATGAAGAAAACCGACCAGGCCTGGGTATTTATGCACGTATGTTTGAAGAAGAGTTTTTGCGTTTGGCCAAGTCTCGAAAGTTTCAATCGCTGTTTAACGAAGTTAATTTAGAAGTTGAAGTCTCTAAAATACATAACGGTTATTTTGCAGCCGACAAAAAAGGCATTGCCAAGGATACCAAAGGAAACACCCAAGCGGATGAGTCTGCATATGACTTGATTATGAAAGATAAAGAAAAGCTACTGGATTTAAAAACACCGTTGCGTTTTATCTTCTCCCACTCGGCGTTGCGTGAAGGTTGGGATAACCCGAATGTCTTCCAAATTTGTACCTTAAACGAAACCGCCTCTACCATTAAAAAACGACAAGAGATTGGGCGTGGTTTGCGTTTAGCAGTAGATCAAACGGGGAACCGAGTGACTGATAGTAGTTTTTCTATTAATACACTTACCGTTATTGCTAACGAATCTTATAACGATTTTACTGCTACCCTGCAAAAAGAAATTGAAGAAGAGGATGGTATTAAGTTTGGGGTGATTGAGGATCACGCCTTTGCCAGCATCGTTATTCAACAAACGGAAAACGATATTGTCTTTATGGGTGCTGAGGATTCCGCTAAGCTCTGGGATCATCTTAAAACCAATAATCTAATAGATGGTAAGGGTAAAGTTCAAGACAGCCTTAAAACCGCTTTGAAACACGACACCCTAACGTTACCGGAAGACTTTGCACCCTTTAAAGTTGAAATTGAACGCATCTTGAAGAAAGTGGCTGGTGGACTGGATGTTAAAGATGCCTCTAAATCACACGTTGCTACGCTTAAAAAAGAAGTAGTGCTAGGTGAAGATTTTCAAGCTCTTTGGAATCGTATTAAATACAAGACGATATACCAAGTGGACTTTAACCTAGATAAACTGATTTTTGATTGTATTCACGAAATGAAGGTCAATATGACCATTGCGAAACCCAAATTTAAAACGGGCTTAGCTGAAATTACAATGGACGTTAGCGGTGTTGGTGTCAACAATGTGAAAGAGAACGTGCAAACCTATGATGCACATTATCAATCCTTGCCAGACATACTGACCTATCTGCAAAATAAAACGCAGTTAACTCGCAAAACCATCGCCAGAATGCTAACTGAAAGTGGCAGACTAAAAGACTTTACTAAAAACCCACAAAAATTTGTGGAGCGAACCTTAGAAATTATTCAACGCAAAAAGATGCACGCACTGGTTGATGGTATTAAATACGAGAAAATTGGCGACCAAACGTTTTATGCCCAAGAATTGTTTGAAGAGCGTGAGCTGAGTGGTTACCTGCAACAAAATATGATGGCGGTCGATAAAAGCGTATACAGCCACATTGTTTACGATTCTGCGACCGAATCGACCTTTGCCCAAGGTTTAGAGCAAAATGACGATGTTAAGCTTTATACAAAGCTTCCGAGCTGGTTTAAGATTGAAACCCCCCTGGGTTCTTATAATACAGACTGGGCGGTATTAATCGAACAAGATGGTTCTGAAAAACTCTATTTCGTTATCGAAACCAAAAGCAGTCTTCTACAAGAAGATTTACGCCTTGCTGAGCAAGACAAAATCAAATGCGGTACTGCTCATTTTGAAGCGCTTGAAAATGATATTCAATTCATTCAAGCAACAAAGATTAATGACTTGGTAGATCGTATTGCTTAAACTCATCTGCGGTTTAATCGAGTTGTTGCTCGACTCAATAAAAGGGCTATTTTGGTTAATCTTGTTAATTATCGTAATAGCCTTTTTCATCACCTAAACCCCACCATACAGATCCAATTCTTTTTTTCGTCTTATAGCCTCCTCCATCAAATCCAAAAACTGCCTATCTGTTTTGCTAAGCTCGGATTTTTTTTCCTTTTCTCTCAACTTATTAAGATAATCATCTTGTTCATTAAAATTATCATTCACAATGGTAAGGGAAGAGTCTTGAACGTGCGGCGGTATATCTTGCTCAGGTAATGAATTATCCGTCTCGCACGGCTTTTTGGGAGAGTCATTTAAAAGAGAACTAGTAATAGAGTTATCTTGTGAACTTATTTGACCCGCTTTCATTGAACTTATTTGACCTATATCACTACAATTATTTAACCCGTTCGTTGCTTCAATTTGACCTGCATCACTGCGATTATTTGACCTGTTATCGTTGACAACTTCACATCTACTTTTACACTTATCTGAACAGCCCTTTTTCCAAGTCTTGCCACCGTTAAAATTTATCTTCCATTGTGATTTAGTAACAACAAGCCCCCCCTTTCCTGAAAAACTTAAATTGCGATAGTAATCGACATTTGCCTCAGTTTTAACTTTCATTTTAACTAACATCTTATTAGCACATAACATTCTTAAAACTTTAATAATTACCGCTTGACTAGACCCCGTATCTCTATTGAATTTTGTTTTCGATATGTAGCAAGTTTTCTTATCTTTTCGGACTTGATGCGAGGTTTGACCAATGAAAATTAAAGCCTTTAACTGTGCAGCAGAAAAACTATTGTTAGACACAAAGTTAAAAAACTCATTTTCAAAGGGAATACTCGAACCCAACTGTTTCATAGAAACAAAATAACCATCAACGATAATAAAACCTTTCTTTTTTAAAGCTGACTTAGATTTTGAGATATTTACAGGAGACACTCCAAAATTTTTAGCTACCCGAGCATTCTGAAAATACACCTTCTCACCACTATTTCCCATACGCCTAGCAACAAACAACAAAATTAAAATCTCATTCTTACTCAATTTATTTTCAAAAATAATCTTGATTGTTTCTCTGTGTAAATTAAATGTATTTATCTTTTCGTTCATTACTTACTCCTTATGTTTAATTCGAAGTAATTATTAAGTTCAGGAACTTACTTTTTATTTTTAATGCACACCAAAAACAGCACATTAAAAATATTTAATTGGTGAAAAATAAGCCTCTTTAAAAATAAATGCTCTCCCTTGTTTTATTACTATTTCAATAACAAAGGAGAAAGAGAGTGAACATAAAATTTATACAAGAAATAAAGACGAGAACAATAAGAGAAAGACTGAATAGTTTTAATAAAAATGAGCAAGAACTAATTTTTAATTCAGATGAATGTGGAAGTCCAGAATCGAGTTTTGTTATGCAAAGCTATTATCAATATTTAGCAGAACACACCATTGATGCTCAATTAGTTATTAGAACCAAGCAAAAATTTTACTTAGCTTTACAGGCAAAAAAAGTAGATCCTCAAATAATTTCGGACTGTCTAGATATTCTTCACAGAGAACAAGAGAAGCTAATTGCTATTGGATATTACTCAGCTAGTTTATTAAAAATGCTTTCACTGTTTCATCATATCGATATCGAACAGATAACTTATGAAGAAATTATAGACATCAAAAAGCTAAATTAATTCTTAAAGAAAGGTTTCCAAAATTTCTATCCAGCCCTAAGGGTTTTATCAAAAAAGCCCTATTCTTATAGATAAGAAAAAGATCGCCTCTTCCCTACCGCCTAAATTAAATCCATACAATTATCATTTATTTCAGCAAGTTAAGCTTTACGCTAAAAACATAACAGTCATAAAAGACAATCTATAAAAATAAATTTAATTATGCATTTTTGTATCTGTTTAAAAATTTTTAGATTAAAAAAAATTAATAAACTGACCTTCAACACAAATTGAAGGAGACTGATAATGAAAAATATAAAAAACATAATTGAACAACTAAGCTTTGAAAATGAAGACTTTGAAGCAGAGGCTCTAAATTACGATGAATCTTTATACACTGATCCAGAAAGACTAGAAAATTTCATCCAAAATAGAAATGTTATCTCAACGAATGCTGACTTATCATTACTAAGAAATGAACTAAATGAGTTTTACGCAAAAGAGTCAAAGATAACCCCTGACGAAATAAAAACTGTTTATCTGGCTTTAAAGAATAGAGAAAAACATCCAAGAGGGTATTTTGATAAGGCAGGAAGATTTTATGTCAATGACAGTGATTTAATAGATGTAAGGGCGCCTTCAGCTAAATATCCTTATTCACAAATGCAGGCCGCTAGAACAGCTAAATTTGTTAAGGCACTGGCACATAAATACCGTGTTCAATCGTTATCGGAATTAAAAAAAGTTGCATTTTCAGAACCTTAACCACCTCACCTTTACAATCCATAAGCCCTCTATTATAGGGCTTTAATTTCTTAAACAGATCAACCAGTTCAACTAAATAAAAATATCAAAATTTATATAAACTGACTAATTTTTTTCCTTCAACCATTGAAATCTAAAAAATTTATAAGTTGTTGATATTAATATGTATTTAAAATCAAAATAATGCTGAAACGATTGTAATATAAAGCTTAAAGTTAATAAATTTAGGAATAATATAATGAAGTCACGCAGGCAAATAAAAAGGGAAAAGTACAAGGAACAGTTAATACAAGAAACTTCTTATTTATATGAAGAAGTATCTAAGAAACACACCCCTGACCATATTGATGAAAATACCCCGCTTCACTTCGCCCAGAAATTCATAGACATTGCTGCTGTAACAAACGCAATCATTCATCTAAAAATGATCTTCAACAGACAAAGAAGAATGACTAACAGAGCAAAATACAACAAAACAAAATATATGAGTGTGATCAATGACAACCACAAAATTTTGAAAGAAAACGGTTTTTATTCAAATGGGTTGATGAAAGTTCAGCGAGAAGAAAAAACGGCATCACTTGATGAAATACTGAACTTAAAACCAATCAAAAAATAACGAGCGGTTAATTACTTTTTCTCTTTAAACGAATGCTAATGAACTTCATCAAAAGAAATATTATTAAAAATATGACTAACAACAATGTTGTCAGCTCTACATATTTGTCTGTAAAGGTATTGACTAAGACATAAATAACAAGAAAAAACTTTAATCTCATTGTAGAAAATTTAAGTCTATATTCAGTCTCTTTTATTAATTCATCCAAGCCCTCTCTATTCATCTATAACCAGCAACATCAGACTATTAGCAGTCAGCATTATTAATTCCAGAGCGATTATTTCAAATAGACTAATACGAGCTTCGCAATTGATATACATTTGAATAACAGTCAAATTTAAAGCAAAAGAAAGCATTAATAATTGTCGTCATCAAATGATGAAAATGAATCTTCGAACATATCACTTGAATCATCACTAAACATATCTGTTGATGAGTCTTCGAAAACATTACTGAAAGAATCATCAAAGGCGTTATTAGCATCCTCAAAAGACATTGCCGTCTCATCATTCATCCAATCGTCTTCAACCACACCATAAGCATTTCCACGAATATCAATAGTGCAATCAACCATTGGCGTACCATCAATATTTACACCAGGGAAAGTACTACCCTCTAAATAATCATCATCAAAAATGTTATTACTGATATGGTCATCACCGTCATATTCACTATTATCCGGCTCAATTAGGTCAAATGGCAATTCATCATCGTTATAAGCGTAAAAAACTGTATCCATCGCTGATAAGCGCTCATAAATAGATGAATCAGAAACAACTGACTTTTGCTCAACTTCCGCTTGTGGATTTGAGTTTAGAATCATTGAAAAAATATTGGCAAATACATTCAAATAGGCACCTCACATAATTATTAACATAGTTATATATGCTGCCAGGTAGTCTTTTTTTAATCAATTTAATCAATATAATAAATTACAATTAAAAAGGCCTGCATTTAGCAGGCCTTTAAGAAGATCTTATATACGGTAGCTCATTTGTTATCTAAATGACTCTTAATATATTTACTCCATTTATTCATCATTTTAGTTCTAACCTTCATATATTGTGCTTTGTTATAAACACCTTTTACCCCGCCAACCTGATGGCTTAGCTGCGCTTCAATTTCAGCATCATTAAACCCTAACTCATCTCTTAATAAAGTACTGGCGCAATGTCTAAAACCGTGTGCAGATGCTTCTGTAATACCGTTTCGTTTAAGTGCATTCGTTAATGTACCTGCACTAATTGGTTTGCGATCGCCTGCCCTGTAAGTGGATAAAAAAACATACTCTGAATGACCTGATACTGCTTTCAATTTTTTTAACATTTTCAAAACTTGCTTTGAAATCGGAACAATAAACTCCCTATCCTTTTTCATTTGAGCAGCACTAAAATCAATTTTTTTGTTCTTAAAATCAACTTGTTCCCATCTTAAACCTGTAATTTCAGATGGTCGAGTAAACAAATGTAAGCCCATTACAAGACAAGCTTTAACCTCTTGCACAGCACGAATGGAATATACTTTCCGCACTAACTCTTTATATTCAGTACTTGTAGTAACATGCCTAAAATTTTTACTTTTCTTGGCTGGAAATAAAACTTTCGGAACCATCTTTGCATAATTCAAATCCGTAAATGCCTTACCGTTGTCGTAATTTTTGGCAATAGCCCATTCATACATTCCTTTTAGAACATTGGCAACTTTATCTCTTACATTAAGGATACCAAGGTCTTGTATTTTTGACAGAACCCCAGTTAGTTCTTTAACTTTAACTTCATCTATATACATATTACCTATGAAGGGTAATACGTGTTTGCGAAAGCGTAAATTATGCTTGTGAAGTGTTTGTTCTTTCCAATCATGTGCCATTTTGAATTCACAGTAATCTTCATAAACTTCTTGAAATGTTTTTCTTTCAAAACCATCATTAGCTACTTTCTTTTGAAGCAAATTAGCACTTTGAAATGGATCCAAACCATCAGCTAAAAGTGAATTATTTCGCTCGACTTCAAAAATAGCTTGCGACAAGGTTAGGTCAGGAATAACACCTAACTTACGAAATGTATATTTACCTTCTAAGGTTTTATAACGGTACTCCCATCTTTTTTTATTTTTTGTTGTAACAAACAAATATAGGTTTTCTGAGATAGGTATTCTTTCACCCTTAACGCCACCGTTAATTTGAATAATGTCTAAACTGCTTAAATTTCTATCTGATATTTTTTTATTTAGGATCATTGGTCCCTCCTTATATAGTAATTTCCTCCTTCAAGAGAAATACAAAGTTAAATTTGTATACAAAAAAACACTGATCTTTCCGGTAAATGATTTTGTATACAAAAAATATACAGATGTGATGTGATTTTTTCTATTTAATGGAGTAAAAAAAAGATAAAAAAACAGGAAAATTAAATTGACATTAAATATATGATTTTAAAAGATATATATCTATAAATATATAAAATAAAAGGTAATAAAAAAGCCCCGACAGTGCGGGGCTTTAAGATATATGGTGGCTACACCGGGATTTGAACCTGGGACCCCATCATTATGAGTGATGTGCTCTAACCAGCTGAGCTATGTAGCCAAAATGTGTCGCGTATTATAGCGATATTACTTCCCTTGTCAATAAAGACATTCAACTTTCTATAAAAAAAATTAACTTTTCATCACAAGCACATTCATTGCACCAAAACGATAAATAATTATTCCAAAAAAGGGATAAATAGAACCTATTTATTACTTCAAAACCCTGTTAAAAGTACTTAAACCATAAAAAACAATTACTTAAAATTATTGGCACATTAAATGTTTTAAGGATATTACGTTCAACGCAGAACGTATGAACACAGCCTGTCAAAGTCGTCCTCGCTCCCTGTAATTCCAAATTTTTACACAATTTCTTGCCTTACTTTAAAAAGGGATTTAACGCTCATGAAGAAAAAAATCAATAAACCAAACTTAATGCGTCGTAACCTAATTAAAGGTTTAGCCGCATTACCAGCAGCAATGCTTTTGGCTTCGACTAGTTATGCCGCACCTTCTGTTAACACAACAGGTCTTGCGGTAACCGACGATACTGTTACGGTTGGTATTCTCCACTCTATTACAGGAACAATGGCGATCAGTGAAACAGGTTCTGTTCAAGCTGAGAAACTTGCGATTGAACAAATTAATGAAATGGGTGGTGTATTAGGTCGCCAAATTAAGTATATCCAAGAAGATGGTGCAAGTGACTGGCCTACCTTTGCTGAAAAATCTAAAAAACTTCTAGTATCAGACAAGGTAGCAACTGTTTTTGGTTGCTGGACTTCTGCCTCACGTAAAGCAGCGCTTCCTGTTTTCGAACAGTATAACGGTATGCTTTTCTACCCTACTTTCTACGAAGGCCTAGAGCAGTCTCCTAACGTAATCTATACAGGTCAAGAAGCTACTCAGCAAATTCTTGAGGGTATTGACTGGGTATCAAGAGAGAAAGGCGCCAAAAAATTCTTTCTACTCGGCTCAGATTATATTTGGCCAAGAACATCTAACAAAATCGCAAGAAAACACATTGATAAACTTGGTCTAAAAGTTGTTGGTGAAGAGTATTACCCTCTTGGACACACTCAATTCAACTCGGTCATCAACAAAATCAAACTTAAGAAGCCAGATGTTATTTTTGCTGCCGTTGTAGGTGGTTCTAACGTTGCATTTTATAAGCAGCTTCAAGCAGCAGGTATTGATTTAACAAAAGAAAAACCAATTGTTTTAACCATTTCGGTTACTGAAGATGAAATTTTAGGTATTGGTGGTGAAAACATTGATGGTGCTTACGCATCGATGAAGTATTTCCAAAGTCTACCAAATGAAAACAACAAGAAATTTGTTGAAGCATTTAAGAAACGTTGGGGAGATAACATTGTTATTGGTGACGTAACGCAAGCGGCATACCTAGGGCCATGGCTATGGAAAGCCGCTGTAGAGAAAGCTGGCTCATTTGATGTAGATGCAATTCGTAAAACCCTACCAGGAATCGAACTAACGACAGCGCCTGAGGGCTATGTAAAAGTTCACCCAAACCACCACCTATGGTCTAAATCTCGAATTGGTCATGCCAAGCCTGATGGGCAATTTGAAATCGTTTATGAATCTAAAGATTTAATCGAACCAAACCCGTTCCCTGAAGGTTACCAATAATTTAAATGGGCGCGGTTCATTTATGAACTGCGCCTAATTAAAAGCTTTAAAGGAGTTAGAGCTTTTAATTAGGTGCACTGAATAATCTTAAAAAAACTAACCAACTTTAAATCTTAATTATTTCTACCCGCCAGGAGGGATAAAACATGTTTGCTGAATATACATGGGCCGAACTCGGTTCTATCTTTGCCATGCAAGGTTTTGCAGGCTTAATACTCTTTTCAGTGCTTTTATTAATGGCACTTGGTTTGGCGATTATATTTGGCCAAATGGGCGTAATCAATATGGCTCACGGAGAGTTCATGATCCTTGGTGCTTATATCACATATCTTACGTCAAACCTGTTCTCGACATTCATACCGGAATTGTTCGGAATCTACTTTTTTGTTGCCATCATATTGGCCTTTATAGGTACTTTTATATTAGGCTCCATTGTTGAATGGTCACTTATCAGACACCTATACAAACGCCCATTAGACACTCTTCTTGCAACATGGGGCTTGAGTTTAATACTTCAACAACTGTATAGAACAGTTTTTGGACCTCGAGAAGTTGGGGTTACCAATCCAGAATGGATGATGGGGTCTTATGCGATTTCAGACTCCATAGAAGTTCCTATAAATGGAATGATCGTTATGGTTATCACACTTTTTGTAACCTTAGGCGTTTACATTTTTCTACAAAAATCACGAAAAGGTAAACAATCTAGAGCTGTTGTTCAAAACCGAGCAATGGCTGGTGCTGTCGGTATTGATACTGCTCGTGTAGACAGATTCACCTTTGCCCTCGGTTGCGGTATCGCAGGAATTGCAGGAGCAACCTTTACGATGATTGGGTCAACAGGGCCGACCTCAGGTCAACTCTATATCGTTGATACCTTCTTAGTAGTCGTTTTTGGCGGCGCAGCAAGCATTCTTGGAACCATTGCGTCAGCATTCAGCATTTCCCAAGCACAATCTATTATGGAATTTTTCTTAAGTGGATCAATGGCAAAAGTATTAACCCTTTTAACAATTATTGTGATCTTGATGCTCCGTCCTCAAGGGCTTTTCGCACTTAAAGTTCGTCGCTAGGAGAAGAAAATGCTACAAACAAAACTTAAAGACTTAGCACCTAAAAATGATTTGATAAATCTAGCAATCTTAGCTGCCTTATTGCTAGTGGTACTTCCATTAATATTTGACATTTTTAGACTAAACCTAATCGGTAAATACTTAACCTTTGCATTTGTTGCCGTAGGCTTAATGTTGTCATGGGGATTAGGAGGAATACTCAGCTTAGGTCAAGGTATCTTTTTTGGTATTGGCGGTTATTCAATGGCGATGTTTTTAAAGCTTGAAGCTTCAAGCCCTGAAAACACAAGCATTCAGTCAACCCCTGGAATACCTGACTTCATGGATTGGAACCAATTAACAGAACTTCCTTGGTTTTGGGAACCGTTCCATAGCTTCGGCTTCACTGTTTTAGCTATTTTTATCCTACCTGCTTTATTCGCCTACATTATTGGTGCAGCAATGTTTAAACGAAGAGTAGGCGGCGTTTATTTTGCAATCATCACTCAAGCAATCGCTGCAATCTTGACAATTTTAATCATTGGTCAACAGGGTTTTACCGGGGGTGTAAACGGAATTACTGACTTAAGAACCTTACTCGGATGGGACATTCGTACGGATTCAGCTAAATACATTCTGTATTTCATAAATGTATTCTTGCTGATCGGGGTAATGATTGCAGCGCAGTACATTCGAAAAAGCAAATTGGGGCGTCTACTTGTAGCGATGCGCGACAGTGAAGACCGTGTTCGATTCTCAGGATACGATGTTTCAAACTTCAAAATATTCATTTTCTGTATTGCTGGTGTATTTTCATCAATTGGTGGCGCAATGTTTACCTTGCAAGTTGGCTTTATGTCTCCTTCACTCATAGGAATCGTTCCCTCAATTGAAATGGTTATATTCGCAGCAGTTGGAGGTAACCTCTCAATCTTTGGCGTTGTCTATGGTGCATTGATTGTCAATTGGGCAAAAACCATTCTCTCTGAATCCTATCCAGAACTCTGGTTATTCGCAATGGGTGCTTTATTTATTGCCGTAGTCCTTGCTTTCCCTAAAGGTCTAGCAGGTCTATACAGTGTTCATGTAGAGCCCTGGATTCATAAAAAGATAGAAGAAATACAAAACAAAAAATCCAAAAAATAAACATAGATTAATGAATAAAGGTATTGGAGCAAACAATGTCCCAACAAAAAGATTTTGTATTAAGCATTGAAGGGCTAACCGTATCCTTTGATGGCTTTAAAGCAGTAAATGATGTCTCACTGTACATTGAAGAAGAAGAAATACGTGTAATTATTGGCCCTAATGGGGCAGGAAAAACCACTGTTTTGGATTTAATTTGCGGTAAAACCCAATCAACTTCTGGATCAATAAAATTTAAGGGTAAGGAGTTAACCAAGCTTAAAGAGCATGAAATTGTTCACGCTGGAGTAGGTCGGAAATTCCAAAATCCATCGATATATGAAGATTTAACCGTTTTTGAAAACCTAGAATTATCTTACCCAAAAGGTAAAAACGTATGGGGCGCATTAACTTTCACCCGCGACCAAAAAGTGATTGATAAAGTTAACGAAATTGCAGCTATGATCTTTTTGGATGACAAATTAGAAGACCCCGCCAACCTATTAAGTCATGGTCAAAAACAGTGGCTTGAAATTGGCATGCTCCTTATTCAAGACCCGGAATTATTAATGCTGGATGAGCCCGTGGCTGGTATGTCGGTATCAGAAAGAAAGAAAACGGCTGAACTTTTAAAGCTCATTACTAAAGATAGATCGGTTCTAGTAATCGAACACGACATGCACTTTGTTGAAGAAATTGCTGACAAGGTGACAGTCCTTCATCAAGGGCAAGTCCTTTCAGAAGGTTCAATGGAGAAAGTTCAGTCAGATCCAAAAGTCATAGAAGTCTACCTGGGACATTAAGGGAGTTAAAAATGCTAGAAATTGAAAATTTACATGTGGCATATGGCGAAAGTGAAGTAATTAATGGCCTAAACCTCTCCTTAAAAAAGAATGAAATCATTGCCATTCTTGGAAGAAATGGGATGGGTAAAACAACCTTAATGAAATCTCTAATCGACATGATTCCATCAAAATCTGGAAGCATCAAACTTGACGGCAAAGAGCTATTCGGCATGAAAAGTCATGAACGCGTTAAAGCAGGGTTAGGCTTCGTGCCTCAAGGACGAATGATTTTCTCAACTATGACAGTTCAAGAAAATATCGAAACGGGATTAACCACTACCAACGAAACCCAAGTCCCTGAAGACTTGTACAACATTTTTCCTGTTTTACGAGAAATGCGAAATCGTAGAGGGGGGAATTTATCCGGCGGACAGCAGCAGCAGCTTGCTATTGCCAGAGCGCTAGCAAGCAATCCAGACGTCCTTCTTTTGGATGAGCCGACAGAGGGGATTCAACCCTCTATCATCAAAGAAATTGCTCATAAATTGAAAGAAATACGAGACTCAAGAGGAATTTCAATCATTGTTTCAGAACAGGTATTGAGCTTTGCATTAGATGTGGCTGATCGAATCATTGTGATTGAAAAAGGCAAAATCATTCACGACCAACCCAGAGCAGATGTTGACCAAGAAAAAGTTGCATCCTATCTATCCGTTTAACTTTACTTAAACTCGCTACACATTTATTACAATAGGAGAGAAAAATGGCCGAAACAATCATTAAAGTCGACCTTAGTAAATCAGCATATGAGCACGACAACATTCATAATAGATGGCACCCTGACATCCCAATGGTTAAAACTGTAAAGCCAGGCGATGATTTTATTATTGAGTGTATGGACTGGACCGGTGGACAAATTGAAAACAACGATGATGCGTCCGATGTCCGTGACGTTGACTTAAGCCAAGTACACTTTTTATCAGGACCTGTCGGTGTTGAAGGTGCTGAGCCAGGAGACCTTCTTGAAGTAGATATTTTAGACATTGGTACTTTCGAAGATAGCCAGTGGGGATTCAATGGATTCTTTTCTAAAGAAAATGGCGGAGGATTCCTAACAGATCACTTCCCAGAAGCCCAAAAAACAATTTGGGACTTTAATGGAATGTTCACTAAATCGAGACATATACCCGGAGTTGAGTTTGCAGGTTTAATACACCCTGGCCTAATCGGGTGCCTTCCAGACAAAAAAATGCTCGATGAATGGAATACACGTGAAAAAGAACTGTTTGATACCGAACCAGACAGAACCCCTCCCTTAGCTACCCTTCCTTACGCTGAAACTGCTCACATGGGGCGCATGAAACCAGAAGAAGCTAAAAAGGCAGCAGCAGAGGG
Source organism: Thiotrichales bacterium (assembly GCA_016938655.1). Lineage (GTDB taxonomy): Bacteria > Pseudomonadota > Gammaproteobacteria > Thiomicrospirales > Thiomicrospiraceae > Thiomicrorhabdus. The sequence goes on from JAFGUG010000023.1 coordinate 95,143, forward strand.
TGCGCGTACGGTTCCACCGCGTGAGCATGGAGGTAACTGTGACATCAAAGATTTATCTCGTGGCTCAAAAATTTACTTCCCAGTTTATGTAAAAGGCGCAGGCCTATCCGTTGGCGATTTACATTTTAGCCAAGGGGATGGTGAAATTACATTCTGTGGCGCGATTGAAATGGCTGGATGGATTCACCTACGTGTAAACTTAGTAAAAGATGGGATGAAAAAATATGGAATTAAAAATCCTGTATTTAAGCCTAGCCCAATCACCCCACGTTATGACGACTATCTTATTTTTGAAGGTATCTCTGTTGATGAACAAGGTAAGCAGCACTATCTTGATGTTAACGTTGCATACAAGCAGGCCTGTTTAAATGCCATTGAATATTTAAAGAAATTTGGTTATTCCGGTGCACAAGCCTACTCTATTCTTGGTACAGCACCTGTTCAAGGCCACATTAGTGGTGTCGTTGACATTCCGAACTCGTGTGCAACACTCTGGCTCCCAACAGATATCTTTGAATTTGATGTCAACATTAATAGAAACGGACCCGTTAAACACCTTGACGGTAGCGTAGAAGTTCCTTTAGCACCCGATTTAAAAAAATAGAGAGGTAAAACCCTATGCCAGTCTATGACTACAAATGCTCTGAACATGGTATTTTTTATGAACTTGCAACGCTAGATGAATCAAGCCAACCAGCTAAATGTCCGCATTGCCAGACCTTATCACCGAGAATTATTATGGTAGCGCCCGAGGTTTTAGATATGTCACCTGCCAAACGACAGGCCATAGAAAAAAATGAAGCGGCGCAACATGAACCACAATTCTCTACCGTGGATAGTCGGGCCGAAAATGCTGAAAAATTAAAGCATGGTTGTGGGTGTCACTATCATAAAAAAGGCGTTTCAAAACTGATGTGGACTGCGGATGGTAAAAAGATGTTTCCATCCATGCGGCCTTGGATGATTAGTCATTAGGACTAAAAAATTAATCTAACTCTCTTTTAAATGCTCTTATAGGGCATTTAAAAGCTAAACTCATATCAGAACGCCCTATTCAGAGGCGTTCGAATTATTTAAATCCGTCTTATAATTTAACCAAATATTTAAAAAATATAAAATCAAGCCTGGTGTCAAAATCCACCATCCGATTGAAACAATGGTGTCAGCAACCTTGACCTCAGATCCAGAATTTATGATCAACGTTATCCAATAAGGAGAGTAGGCTAATAAAATGCCCACAATAATCAGAGAACGCGCAACGACACGCCTTTTCTTTTGCTCAATTTTATTTATGTGTTCCATTAATTTATTCATAGGTTATTCCGTATCAAGACGCCCATAATAGATAAAACACGCCTTTTCTTTTTGCAGTAAAGACATTGATTCATTAATATTTGACTCACACATTGTTTTTGCTTTTATCAGCATTGATGAAATGGTATGCGCAGCATAAACTTTCCACTCATTTTTTTCATGCACAACAATTTGCGAAGCACTCAGCCCTTTCAAACCTTGCTCACCTTTTGTCGAAACTTCTGCAAATATTTTTACAATTGCCATATCTTCGCCAGACTCTTCAACGATTGCATCTTTTATAGTCACAACTCTATTTGGATTATACAAAGCGGTATTAAGGTTAATCACTCTGACAAACTGTTCCTCTGTATAAGTGCTTTTGTCTTTAGAAGACAACAATTGATAACTTCTCTCTGGCTTATTATTAAGTAGGTTTTGATAATACTGTTTGACGACACCAATTTGTTTTTGATCATCCGTATCTGCACCCACAACCTGACCTGAAAGCCCGAATAAGACGATAAACATCAACATTACTTTAATCATTAAAAAATTTCCTTTTTTGTAAACTCTCTTCAAACTTCTGTAATTAAAAAAGACTCTCCACAACCTCTAGTAAGGTTTTCTCTACGTCAACATCATCTGTAATCGGTCTTATTAAAGCCATCTTACAAGCCTTAACGGGTTCAACCCCTTGATTAATAAGCTGTGCGGCAAAAACCAATAATCGAGTCGACATACCCTCTTCTAACCCCTGCCCAATTAAGTTTCTAGAACACTTGGCAATTTCAACTAGATTTGTAGCGATATCGAGGGATACGCCCGTTTCTTTGCATAAAATACCAACTTCAATTTCCTCAGCAGGATAATCAAACTTTAAACACGAAAAACGCTGTTTAGTGGACGGCTTCAAATCTTTCATAATCGACTGATAACCCGGGTTATAAGAGATTACTAGCTGAAAGTCTTTATGCACGCTCAATAGCTCACCCTTTTTCTCTAATGGCAAAACACGCCGATGGTCTGTTAAAGGGTGAATAACCACAATCGTGTCCTGCCGCGCTTCTACAATTTCATCCAAATAACAAATCGCCCCCATTTTAGCTGCGAGCGTTAAAGGACCATCTTGCCAACGCGTCCCTTTTTCATCGATTAAGTAGCGCCCAACTAAATCAGATGCGGTCATATCTTCATTACAGACAACGGTGACTAAAGGCTTACCTAAACGGTGTGCCATATATTCAACAAATCTTGATTTACCGCAGCCTGTTGGGCCTTTGAGCATTAAAGGCACTCTTACACCATAAGCGGCTTCAAAGAGTTCAACTTCATCCGATATGGGTTCATAAAAAGGTTTTTGGCCGATCATAAACGCAGGTTGCAAATCTTCCATTCCCATAAATTGACACTCCTAATTCTTATAAAAAAACCCTGAAAAGCTTTAAATACAATTTAGTTAATATTTCAGGTAGCTTTTCGGGGTGACCTAACACTTCATAGTGCCCCTTTTTAAAAATGCGCCCAACATAGTCTTGACCGGTCGAATCAAGAGACAGGCAAAAAGCATGACAGCCATTCTGCTCAGCTTCCCTTAAGGCAACACGTGCATCTTCTATAAGATATTCTTCATCAAAAACGTCAATATCAGATGGCTGCCCATCAGATATGACCATAATCAACTTGTGTTGCTCTGGTCTGCTTTGCATTTTCTGATCCGCGTGTCTTAATGCGGCACCCAATCTAGTTGAATACGAAGCCTTTAAGTCATACAGACCTTGCTCATCAAGAATTACAGAGGGAGACATAAACTCTTTGAAGACCCTATATTTCACATCCTTTCGACCATCAGAAGAAAATCCATGAACAGCATAATGATGCCCTAGTCGATTCAATAAAGAAGATAAGACGTAGAGCGACTCTGAGGTTATTTCAAGTAAAGAAGTTGGCGTGTTCGGCAAGCAATCATTCATAGACTCCGAAAGATCAAGCAATACCAAAAGTACAAACTTGTTCTGCGCATTATGAACCTCTTCAATATAGACATTGGATTCTGACGGTGTATATCCCATTAAACTGTCTACTCTAAAAGACACCAATGCCTCTAAATCCAGTTCAACACCTTGCGGTCGACGGCGTTTTTTGTCGCGGTTAAATTGATAAGTCTGAATCTTTTTCTGAAGTTGGCCGATTAAACGATCATAAGCCACTAAGGGAACGAGTGGTTCTAAATTAGACTTTGAATGAATCGTTTCTTTAACAATACACCAGTTCTGTTTAAGCCGACCTATACGGTAATCCCATTCAGGATAGGCTGATTCGGATGTATTTACTGAGTCTGAAGACAGTTTATGTTCACTGTCTTTATCAACAGAAGCTAAGCTCATTTGATGGGCTACTGTGGATTGTTGACTATCATCAGCAACACTTTTCCCACATAGACTCTCTTCAAAAGTAACTCCGGTTACCCCAACACTCTCATTTGAGCGACCACCTTCGTTTATTTCACTCATTATGTGCTCTGTGCTTTCCCAAAGAAACGCGTTGTTATCCCGGTAATCAAACAAGTTAAAGGCTGTTCGCTCATTCATACTGATGCGTAATTGACCAATATCATTTGCGACCTGTAAACCAAGTTGATAGCTAGAATTAGAATCATGTAACTGATCATCCGACAGTGCATGAAAAGCTAAACTCGCTTTTTGAACCAACGGGTGATCGCTTTTATAACTTGGATCTCTTAACGCGTAAGCTAAGCGATAAGCAATACCGTTAAACCCCTCATCCTCTTGGACAAACTCTAAAAACTGGCGACCGAATATTTTGAAAACCCCTTTAAAATGTTTTTGACTTAAATATTCAACACGCGCATCTTCAAAAAGACCAATTAAAACCATCTGACGATTATTGAGTGTTTTTGACTGCCAAGGTTTTGAATAAATAATATGCCCAGCACAATGTAAAGCGGCACTTAAATAATAATTTCTAGCGTGTTCTAAAGAATTGGCATGGTATGACTTAGGCAGAAATATCTGCTGATGTTCAATGTAAGGCTGTTCAAGATTTACATCGTTTGGAATGGGGGCAATGGAAAACCGTTTTCCCCAAATGGCTTGAAGAGTCAGGGTCAACTGACCGTCCAAGCTTTTGAGAGAAACCTTGATCATCAAAAGTACTCAGTCAAACTACTTAACGATGACTTTTAGGCGTGTCTTCATTAGGAATACCTTCAATAGGACACTCTGCAGTACCGACTGTTTTGCGGGTAATTTTTTCAACTTGTTCTCTGGCTTTTTCAGGATCATTAATCCACGTTGAATAGAAATCATAAGGGCAAGCCGCTACGCCTTGATCGCCTTCGCCCGAATTAATTTTTCCGGTATAACCTCGGTGTAACAATTTGAACAAATGGTTTTGGGATTGCGCATTCTTACGGAAATCTCTAATTTGAGAAACCGATAATTCCGCATACTGAATACCGTAATCCTCCTCACCACATTCGCCCAGCGTATGACCGTCAAAACCAACAATGGCAGAGTGACCAAAATACGAGTACACACCATCAAATCCACTGGCATTGGCAACCGCTACATAGGTGTTATTCATCCATGCCATCGCTTTAGAGACCATAATTTGCTGTTCTTTAGCTGGATACATGTAGCCCTGACAACGGACAATCAGATCGGCGCCTTTCATGGCACAGTCACGCCAAATTTCAGGATAGTTACCATCATCACAGATAATCAAACTAATCATCATCCCTTTTGGACCTTCGGTCACATAGGTCTTATCTCCAGGATACCAACCCTCAACCGGACACCAAGGCATGATTTTTCGGTACTTCTGAACAATTTCACCTTGGTCATTAATTAAAATTAACGTGTTATACGGCGCTTTATTTGGATGTTCTTCGTGTTGTTCACCGGTTAAGGAGAATACCCCCCAAGTTTTGGCTTTTTTGCACGCTTCAGAGAAAATAAACGTTTCATCGCCCGGTATGGTTGATGCCGTGTCGTACATCTCTTTAGCGTCATACATAATGCCATGCGTGGAATATTCCGGAAAGATAACCAAATCCATTCCTGGTAAGCCTTTTTTCATCCCAATCAACATGTCTGCAATTTTTTGAGCATTCTCCAAAACTTCCGCTTTACTGTGCAGTCTAGGCATTTTGTAGTTTACAACCGCCACACCTACCGTATCGTTACTTGAAGAAATATCACCATGTCTCATAAAACCACCCCTAGTTTAAATATAAATAATGAAGTTCTTATATAACAGGATGCATGCCAATATCTCTGATACCAAAAAAAATATATAACCCATTGTTTTATATAAAAATATTTACCAATAAACCTAAGTAACTTGCACCTATTCAACTAGACCTACGCGTGTTTGCACCAAAATAAACAATATAAGAAAGAAAGGGGTTATGAATCCAACAGAAGGATGGACTTACACTATAAAAAGTTGAATTCTTATTTCTATGTTTAATAGAAAAGATAAGTCACTAAATGGAATAAATCAGACAACGTAAAACCAAGCAGGCCTGCTTGGTTTGAATTGTTATTTGGTTAGATTAATAAATGCACACCTAATGCACAAGATAAGACACCAAAGAAGGTGAAGCCGCCTTTCACCCATTGCTTAGATTGCATTAATCGCTCATTCAAAAAAGCGATTAACAAGCCAAATACAATAAAAATCAGTGCGACACCCAGAGTAAAACTGACAATCATCCAAGCACTGACTGCATCGTGCGAAATGGCGGACAATGAGACTAACATTCCTCTTGCACCGCCCATTCCCATTAACACACCAACGGTTGCCGAAGCGGATAACCAACCCAGAAAAGGCTTGCGATGATGATGCTCCTTCCCAAACCAAATATGAACATGCTCCTTAGCACCATGCTTGTGAACAGAAAGGTTAATACGGTCGGTCCAAGCTAAAAATAGCAGATAAAGCCCCATTGCCAAAATGACCATTGCAGCAATCATATCGCCATAGGCCAGCAGCGATTCGGAGACATCAAACTGGGTTAACAGCCAAGCAAAAGCATATAAACTGACACCATGCCCTAAGGCAAATCCAGCGGATATCATCAAAACACGTTTACGTTGCTTGCCAATCGAAAAGTCCGCAATCGCGGTTAAATGGTCGGGGCCAAACGCGTGCAGAACCCCGTAAAAAAAGACCAGTAACAGACCCGTTTCTAACATTTACAACATTCCTTTATCGATAACGAACGCCACAATCTCATCCACCCCTTCACCAATTTTTAGATTGGTAAAAGCATAAGGTTTATCGCCGCGTTGTATTTTAGTATCTCGATCCATAACCGCTAAGTCTGCCCCAACATACGGAGCCAAATCGGTTTTATTAATCACCAGAAAGTCAGAATGCGTAATACCTGGCCCGCCTTTTCGTGGCAACTTATCACCCGCAGCGACATCAATGACATATAAGGTTAAATCGGATAACTCAGGACTAAACGTCGCACTTAGATTATCGCCCCCCGACTCAATAATAATCATCTCTAAACCAGAAAATTTTTCGTTCAAATCTTCAATTGCCGTTAAGTTCATTGAGGCATCTTCACGAATCGCCGTGTGCGGGCAACCGCCCGTTTCAACGCCAATAATACGATCTTCTGTAAGCGCTTCTGCTCGAATTAAAATCTGCTGATCTTCTTTGGTGTAAATATCATTAGTCACAACCGCAATGTTGTAATCCTCACGCATTCGCTTACACAGCACCTCAACCAGTGCGGTTTTACCTGACCCAACCGGGCCACCAATTCCTAATCGTAATGCTTGTTTCATAATAATTCTCTTGTTTAATTTGATGGTCGCTAAGAACGAAATAGACGACTGTATTGATTTTCATGCTGACTACTTAAAATCGCTAAATGCGCTAAGCTGTTGCCAATACGATTGACGGGCACACCGCCTGATTTTTCGACTGCAGCAGATAAACTTTCGTCCATCGCCAGTAACAAAGTTTGCCCTTGAGTCTGCCCAAGCGGCACCAATTTAATCATGGCCGCAATCTGATTCTCTAGCCAGCTCCAGGCAAAGGCCAACAGGGCATCTTGCAAAGGAACCTGCCAACTCTGAACAAAATAAGCATAGACAATGGGGTAAGAGGCATTGGCTTTTAAATCAGCCGGATACTCAAGCCCTAAGGGCGCACCCAAGCGTAACAAGGCTTTAGCAAGATGACGGTCTTCCTCTTTTAATTCCGCGGTTTCTCTTATCGCCAAACTAAGTTGTGATAACGATTTTATTGACTCAAAATTGCAGGCCTGCCAAGATCCATACGCATGCGAGATTAAAGCTAAATCATTCGAGGCTAAGCCATGCATTAGCACACTATTCAGCCATTCTAAGGCACTATTTTCATCACAAATAATGTTTCCGTGAACCGCCGATTCTACCCCTTGTGAATAAGCATATGCGCCGATTGGCAAACTCGGGCTAGAGAGTTGAAGCAGTCGTAATAAAGCCGAGGCATTCACAATCTCACCTCCTAATGGTGGTGGCTATGTGAATGCGCTTCACCATGTTCATGGTCGTGATGATGACTGTGCCCTCCGCCATAGGCACCGCTTTCTGGATGCAGTGATGCCTGCTCCACCAAAACCTCGCCACCTAAAAGCCGAACCATATCATCTAAAACATGGTCATGCGCATAACGCAACCATTCTGTCTCAACTTGTAAAGGAACATGTCGGTTACCAAGGTGGTAAGCAATGCGCAGCAAAAGATGGGAATTATCGGATTTAATCGTAGATACTGTCTCCGATGCGGCAACGACCTCTAACTTATCCCCCTCTTCGTTCGTCAAAACATCACCGGCTTTTAACACCGTCCCTCTTGGTAAAAAGAGGCCAATCTCTTCTTCAGTAGGCAAGATCACTTTTAAACGACTTTTCTCTCGTTGGTGAAACGTTAAGGTAACTTTATCTAAAATTTGTGACGTCGGCGGTGACGTCATGACTTGAGTAAATGCTCTCATTAATCAACCTTTGATTATTTAAACGGTTAAACAAATTAAAATAGAAAATAGCGTTGCGCTAGTGGCAATTCACTCATCGGTTCACAGCTTAGCACCACGCCATCCGACTTTACTTCATAGGTTTCTGGATCAACCGAAACTTCTGGCATTAAATCATTCAAAACCATATCGGCCTTTGAGATGTTTCGGGTGTTTTTAACCGGCAGAACAATCTTCTCCAACCCCAACTTCTCTTTAATGCCTAAATCGTAAGCGGCTTGCGACACAAAGGTAATGGAAGTGCCATACACGGCTTTACCGGCTGCCCCAAACATTGGACGATAATGAACGGGCTGCGGAGTTGGAATAGAGGCGTTTGCATCGCCCATTGGCGCAGCCACAATCATCCCCCCTTTAATAATCATAGAGGGCTTAACAGCAAAAAAGGCAGGTTTCCACAAGACCAAGTCGGCAAACTTACCCACCTCAACCGATCCTACTTTATCTGCAACGCCATGGGTAATCGCTGGGTTAATCGTATATTTAGCAATATAACGTTTAGCTCTGAAATTATCATTTTCAGCACTGTCCTCAGGCAATGGACCACGCTGAACTTTCATTTTATGAGCGGTTTGCCAAGTTCGGGTAATCACCTCTCCTACACGTCCCATCGCCTGTGAATCCGATGAAATCATCGAAAACGCACCCAAGTCATGAAAGATATCCTCGGCCGCAATGGTTTCACGACGAATTCGCGACTCCGCAAAGGCGACGTCTTCAATAATATTAGGATCTAGATGATGGCAGACCATCAACATATCCAAATGTTCGTCGATGGTATTAATGGTAAACGGTCGGGTTGGATTGGTTGACGAAGGTAACACATTCGACAAACCACACGCTTTGATAATATCCGGTGCATGACCACCGCCCGCACCTTCTGTATGGTAAGTATGAATCACTCGACCTTTTAGTGCACCCAATGTATTTTCAACAAAACCAGATTCATTTAAAGTATCGGTATGAATCGCGACTTGAACATCATAATCGTCGGCAACCGTTAAACAGTTATCAATGGCAGCGGGCGCTGACCCCCAATCTTCATGCAATTTTAGCCCAATCGCACCGGCTTCAATTTGCTCAATTAACGGCTCAGGCAGTGAAACGTTCCCCTTACCTAAAAACCCTAAATTCATAGGATACGCTTCAGCCGCTTGTAACATTTTATGCATATACCAAGGCCCTGGTGTACAGGTGGTGGCATTCGTTCCCGCAGCAGGTCCTGTTCCGCCGCCAAGCATGGTGGTGACACCGGACATCAGGGCTTCGTCAATTTGTTGCGGGCAAATGAAGTGAATGTGCGAATCTACGCCGCCCGCCGTTAAAATTTGGCCTTCACCAGCAATCACTTCGGTGCCCGCACCAATTTCAAAGGTCACATCCGGTTGAATATCGGAATTCCCAGCTTTACCAATGGCAACAATGTGTCCTTCTTTAATGCCAACATCAGCTTTGACAATCCCCCATGAATCAAGAATCAGGGCATTGGTGATCACGGTATCGACAACCAAATCTGAGCAGGCCTGCCCTTGACCCATGCCATCACGAATCACCTTACCGCCACCAAACTTTACCTCTTCTCCATAGGTGGTGTAATCTTTTTCAACCTCAATCCACAGTTCAGTGTCGCCTAAACGAACTTTATCGCCGGTAGTTGGGCCGTACATTTCAGAATAAGCCTGTCTATCAATTTTATAACTCATCTTAGTTCTCCAATGCCCCCATCACTAATTGGTTAAAACCATAAACCACACGCTTACCACTCAAGGCGACCAGTTGAACTTTACGCTTTTGCCCTGGTTCAAATCGCACTGCAGTTCCTGCCGGAATATCCAAGCGAAAACCTTTAGATAAATCACGATCAAAACTTAAAGCCGCGTTCGTTTCATAAAAGTGGTAATGCGAACCAACCTGAATAGGCCGGTCTCCGGTATTCGCAACTTCAACTTCAACCGTTTTAAGCCCGCTATTCAATTCAATTTCACCCGCTTGGGTTTTGACTTCACCAGGAATCATCGGTTCTCTCCTAAACAATCGGTTGATGCACGGTTACAAGTTTGGTTCCATCGGGAAAGGTCGCTTCAACCTGCACTTCATGAATCATCTCTGGCACGCCTTCCATCACTTGTTCACGTTCTAAAATAGTCGTACCAAAATCCATTAATTCCGCGACTGTTTTACCGTCACGCGCGCCTTCCAAAATAGCGCAACTAATCAACGCAACAGATTCGGGGTAATTCAGTTTAAGACCTCTTGCTAAACGTCGCTCGGCTACTAGGCCTGCTGTAAACAGTAATAACTTATCTTTCTCTCTGGGTAACAATTCCATAAAACCTTTGCCTTTTCTCTTCTAAGTATTCCAAATACGTGGCTTAATCGCTGGCACACCTATCACGACTGGTCGAGCCACCTTCCAAGCTTGATACAAAACACGCTTAATATCATCCAAGTCGTTACCTAATACGCGTAGCACAACCAAATTATCCATTCTAGTAACGCCTACCGGAGCCAACCAATCCCGATTTTGCAGAATCTCGACCAGGGATTTCATCGTATCGGAATCATTTTTGTAAAACAGTGCAGTGGCTGACAGCTGGCTGCCATTCAATCCCGCAGCACTGTCAATCAAAGATGAATTCAAATCAATATGCAAACGATCCAAAAAAATCAATCTATCTTCAATATGCAACTCTAACGATTGAAATAACGAACCATTTTCAAACCCCTCACCGCGAGCGGGCCGACCTAAACCGATGATGTCCCAAGCGATGAGCTTGTTATTTTGTGACTGCAAAGTAAATTTAAGGCTATTTTCTGAAACCGATTCATTAAAAAATAGCGTTTCTTGCGGAAGCCACTCCAACTCACAATCCGATGATAAATTTATCGTTTGAGTCTGCTTTGCTAATCGATCATTGCTTCGGTAAAACTTAGTGGCGGCAGGGGTACTAACCAATCCTTTAGTATCCGGCTTCATCAAAACATTCAATTCAAGAACATCTCCACCGACAATCCCGCCTGGGGGATGAATAACTAACACACTCGGACGATTAATCTCTTGATAGTAAGGCCTTTGTAGCACCAAAGGGCCAAAATGTTTTTTATCTTTTACAACGGTGCGCTGTCCGCTTTGCACAAATGTAAAAGATAAAAAACCTCTCCAACCCTCTTTGATTGATTGCTGTTGAATCATGATTAATACTTACTCTCTAAAAATTTAAGTAAAAAAAAGGGGCCTAAGCCCCTTTTCCAATTTAACTAACTTTCTACAGGGTCAAACTTATAACGGGAAGCTGTAAGAAACGTTGATTAATGGCTTCTCATCTGCAGGTGATGCAAGACCATCGCCTTGAGCCTTACTTACAGTAAAACTCAGAGAGTCTGTAGCAGCATAACTAACTCCAAAATGAGTGTAATCATCATCGCCCAAGTCATAAAGACCTGCATGAAGACCGAAATCACCCAAAGCGTAGTTTAATGAATAATAACGAAGATCTGTATCTTCGGTATCAATCATGATTGTTCCAGAAAAATCTGCATAGCTTGCAGAAAGTTCATATTCACTAATAAAACTTACATCACCATCTACATTTCCACCACGACTAAACTCAGAACCAATTCCATCACCTGGGTAAAAATATGCCCAGTAAGCAACATTTGCACTAAAATCACCATCTGAATAGCCATACCCAGCATAGAGATCAAATTCTGTACTTGTTTTTTCTGAAGAGGTCCAAGCTCCTACATACAAACCAGAGTCGTGTACATAATCCACTCCACCAGTTATTACAGCATTACCTAAACTAATATCTTGACCACGCCATAGATAGAAGTTACTTGCACCGGCGTTATAAGACACTTCTGCCTGAGCAACAGTTGGTGCGATTGAAGCTGTTGCAGCACCGGCAACAACCATAGAAAGAAGTAATGATTTTAATTTGAATGTTTTATTCATTTTTTAGTTTCTCCACAGAGTTTCTTATCAAAAAGTTCGAAAGCCATATAGAAATCATGGTGCCAAAAACGAGTAAAACATTACAATTCAATCAGTTAGGGTTAAAAATGCTATTAATCGGCATTTAAACTTCAATAACAAACTCTGTTATGCACCAAATTGGACGGGCACTGCACCATGGATTTAAAATTCTTTTGACGCTTTCTCTAAAAACGCAATTAACTCTGATTCAAGCTGACGAAATTTTTTAACCATTTTCTTACCTTCCGCCGTTAAGGCTGTGCCACCGCCTGCTTTTCCACCTTGAGATTTTATTACTAATGGCAAATCCGACATTTGATTTAACTCTTCAATTAACTTCCAAGCTTTTTTGTAAGACATTCCCATTGCCTTAGCGGCACTGTTAATGGATCCATGCTTTTCTATGTTCTCTAAAAGCTGGATTCTGCCGATTCCTAAATACCCCTTATCCTCTCCCGTTATCCAAAACCGGGCTCGGATACGTTTTGAATATGCCTCACCTGGAAGTTTTTCTGTCACGTCCAATTCTGTATCTTTTATGCCTACCAATTTATCCACCACTTAATTCTAGTAACAGCCAATTCACAAAACCAACCCTAATGGTAATTAAGAATTAGACCATAAACACTGAGTTTTCTCAGGTTATTAAAAATATCAAACACTAAATAAACGCTATAATTTAGTTTAAGGTTTTTTATCGCTAATTTATCCACAAAGGAGTGAGTTATGAATGTAGGTCGTCTTGATCAAATTATTCGCATTGTTATAGGGTTACTTTTTATTGCCCTAGCCTACACAGGCGTTATTGGAACATGGGGTTACATTGGTATTGTTCCATTATTAACAGGCCTGATGCGCTGGTGTCCACTTTACTTAATGCTAGGTGTGCAAACCTGCCCACTGCATGAAACAGTAAAGCGTTAAAACAGTAAAGCCGGGAATTTCCCGGCTTTTTACTGGCAAGCAAAGCTTATTTTAAAAGCCTTAAATCTTAGCTCGCATTGAATGACTTAAACTGTGCAATCAACGCTTCTGGTCGTGTCTTTTTAGTGTCTTTTGTCAAAGCATACACAACCGTCTCACCTTTTGGACCCGCACCAATATCCGTTAAACGGTAAGGCACTTCGCCGTTCGTCATATACGCTTTAAACAATGCCCAATCACTAAACACGTTTATACGACCTTCATCACGAATCTCTCCGTAAAATTCAGATGCGCCATCTAAGCGTCCTTCCATCATCTCAATGGATGGAATACCGACTAGCTTCTTTTTATCGTCCTTTGTTAAACCATACATGATAGTTTCGCCTTTTGGACCGGCACCAATAAATGTCTTACGGTAGGCGGTTTCACCGACTTGAAGAAATTCTTTGTACAGTTTGGCATCGTAAAAAACATTCATGCAGCCATCATGGTAAACCACAAACATATCATCGTTATTTAAGCTTACCGCTTCCACGGGGGTTGCCATTGCCACTTTTTCAACAACGACTTGCTCAACTGCAGCTGTTTTTTCTGGCATAGCTGAACAACCCGCCATTAATCCAGTTGCCATCATCGCGACGAATACTTTTTTCATTCTTTTACTCCAATTCATTCGTTTTAAAAATACAAATCAGAGTATAAAAAGGCTACATAACAAAAAAATGAAACCTATATGACAGAAACATTACCAAGAAAATAAAGGGCAACGATAATTAAAAACTGCTCTAAACACTTTGCATTCAGTAAATATTCTACTTAAGATTGGTCGTATTCGACCGATAACCTTAATACTACTTACTCATATAACAATGGTTTAAAACAAAACAATGACAGATCAAAACAAATCCGTTTTCAACCGCTACACCCAAAATAAAAAAGAAGCACGTGCTTTAGCCGAGGGCTGCTTAGAAAAACTTAAGCAATTAGAGCTCAATGCCAACCCAATCCACTTTACTTTACTTTTTGAATGGCTAAGCCAAAACGATCCTTTCTTGCACACCGAAATAGAGCAAGCCTTAAACGATAACAGCTATAACAACAACACCGCTGAGACCCTGTTTATCAACCTTATAGGGCAAATCCTGTACAGCTCTATCCCATCTCAAGAAGTTGAGAACCTGTTGAAAAACTTGCAAAGCCAGTTAGACAGCTGGACGAACAGCAGTGATAAAAAACACAGTGAGCTGACCAAACACATCAATGAAATCAAAGCTCTTGAGCTGCCAACCGAAATTCAAAAACCACTTACCGAACAAATTTTACCGACCATCGAATCGATGATGCAGGAAACCAAACACCTTAAAGATCAAGTTCTAAAAGCGGGTCAAGAGATTCGTCTGCTTAAAAAAGAGCTTGAAAGAGCCTCTTCCATTAGTAAAATCGACGAATTGACCAACATTGCAAATCGTAATGGGTTTAATGAGATTCTAAACAAAACGGTTAAACAGGCCAACAGTGAACAATCAAGCTTTGCTTTAATCCTAATTGATATGGATAACTTTGCGGATATTAATGAGACCTACGGTTATCTAATTGGGGATAGCGTTTTACGTTACACAGCCAAATTGATTGGTAACGAAGTGGGCTTAAAAGGCAGTTATGCACGATTCGACGGCCAACAATTTATTATTTCAATTCCAAACTGTTACTACGATGATGCGATGAAAGTAGCCAACACCATTCGCAGCAAAATCTCTGCACGACCACTTCAAATAAAGTCGAATCAAAAAACATTGACGCTCTCTATTTCAGCCGCAGTTTCGCTTTATCAAATGGGCGAAAACATTGAAGCCCTTCTTGATCGAGTCATGTCACAACTGAAAGAGGCAAAAAACAGTGGGCGAAACCGAGTGATTGGCAACGCTTAAACAATATCAAATTGAACCCGACATGACACAACCTATCCCAACTTCCATCAACCTTATTACTGGCCCACTTGGGTCAGGCAAAACCACTCTCATCAGACATCTACTGACACTAAAACCAAAAACGGAAAACTGGGTGCTTTTGGTAAATGAATTTGGTAGCGTTGGCATTGATGGTGCGATCTTAAGTCAAGATTCCACTGTGCAGAGTGTTCAGCTGCCTGGTGGCTGCATTTGCTGCACGGCCCAAAATGAGTTTGAAGCGGCCATACACGACATTCTCAAAACCCATCAACCTGATCGTATATTAATAGAGCCAACAGGCCTCGGCGAACCAGATAGCCTTACGGATATTTTACAAGCGCCTTCTTTTAAAAACCTCATTCAACCGCAAACCCTGTTTGCAGTTTTAGACTGCGCATCCGTGACCTTGCAAGACATTCAAAACTTTACCATTATGCAAACCCTGCTCACAATGGCGGACATCGTTCTACTAAACAAACATGACTTAGCCAGTGCCGAACAAGTTGAAACCTTACAAGACTATTGCAATTCACTGTTCCCACCCAAACAAGCGGTTTTAACCTGTCAACAAGGCAAAGTAGCAGGCCACTGGTTAGACTTAGAACACACACAAAGGTCAAACACCCCTTTCTGCAAACCAAGTCGTCACCAAGCATTACAGACTTTCATTCCAAAACAGACCAACCATGGGATTATGCTTCCCTTTACACCGGTAACCTTTCCGCACCCCGTAGAGCGGCACTATAAAAACGAACTTGGCATGCAGTCACTGGGCTACATCTTCAAAAATGATGTGACATTTGACTGGAAAAAACTCCAAAGCCTGTTTCAATCGCTTAATACAGCCGATGAATTCATCGGTGTTAAGCGTGCAAAAGGCGTACTAAAGGTGGGGGCACCCTGGATGCTTTTTCAATGGGTCAACCAGCAGGCCAGCCGAGAATACATTAGTTACCGTCGAGACTCCCGTTTAGAGCTGTTAATCGAAACCGGCACCGCTTTTGATTTTCATGCCTTTGAAACCCATTTAAAAAACTGTCTCATTTAAGCACTGCAAAAACCACCCTGTCTTTTTCGACAGAATGAAGAGACCAAAGCCATAGATTTTTTTAAGCACCGATAAAAAATTTATTTGTTTATTTTTTTTGAGTTACACAAAGTTATCCACAAGCCTAAACAAGCTTAATCTAGTGCGATTTTTTGAGTTTTCCACAGGGATAAACCAAAATACTCACCCTATTCTGTTTAATTTCCTCTATTGCCAAACATTCCAAAATCCACTATATTTTGCGGACACGATTACACTAGATAACTACATGTTGTAGACCAAAGCCGATTTTACACAAGTAATTATCCTCCTTTGTTAGAGTTTATTTTTGCATTACCTACGTAACTCAATGAAATAGTTATAAAAACATTTTGAGTCGTAAATTCACTTGCACAATTTTTATACACAGGTTTAAAAATCCCCCATGTCGAACCAAAATATTCAAGTCACCAAACGTAACGGAACCAAAGAGCCGCTCGATCTAGAAAAAATGCACCGAGTGATTAGTTGGGCAGCCGAAGGGTTAGAAAATGTCTCGGTTTCTGAGGTTGAACTCAAGTCACACATTCAGTTTTACGACGGCATTACCTCGTCTGATATTCATGAAACCATCATCAAATCGGCCGCTGATTTAATCTCGGAAAGCGCACCGGACTACCAACACCTGTCAGCCCGTTTAGCGATTTTCCACCTGCGTAAAAAAGCCTTTGATCGTTTTACGCCACCGGCACTGTTTGAACACG
This sequence comes from Thiotrichales bacterium, assembly GCA_016938655.1. Taxonomy (GTDB): domain Bacteria; phylum Pseudomonadota; class Gammaproteobacteria; order Thiomicrospirales; family Thiomicrospiraceae; genus Thiomicrorhabdus. The sequence continues at coordinate 112,135 of JAFGUG010000023.1, forward strand.
TTAATAAAATGGTTCGCAGCGGCCTGTACGACGCGCAGATTTTAGAAGACTTCTCTAAAAACGACATCGATGAACTGGATAACTACATTCAACATGATCGCGACATGACCTTTAGTTATGCCGCCGTTAAACAGCTTGAAGGTAAATATTTAGTTCAAAACCGCGTCAGCGGTAAAATCTATGAAAGCCCGCAGTTTATCTACATGCTCATTCCTATGTGTTTGTTTGCGCACTATCCTGCTGAAACCCGTTTGCAGTACATTAAAGATTTTTACGATGCGTCTTCACAGTTCAAACTGTCGTTACCAACGCCAATCATGTCTGGTGTTCGCACGCCTACTCGCCAGTTTAGCTCGTGTGTCTTAATTGAATGTGGTGACTCGCTAGACTCGATTAACGCCACCTCTTCATCCATTGTTAAATATGTTTCACAACGTGCCGGCATTGGCGTCAACGTTGGTCGTATTCGTGCATTGGGTAGCGAAATTCGTGGCGGTGAAGCCTACCACACCGGTATGATTCCGTTTATTAAGCACTTCCAAACGGCGGTTAAGTCTTGCTCTCAAGGTGGTGTGCGTGGTGGTGCGGCCACCTTGTTCTACCCAATTTGGCACTTAGAAGTTGAATCGCTGGTGGTCTTAAAAAACAACCGTGGGGTTGAAGAGAACCGTGTGCGTCACCTAGATTACGGCGTGCAAATCAACAAACTCATGTATCAACGCATGATTGAGGGTGGCACCATCACTCTATTCAGTCCATCGGATGTACCAGGCCTGTACGACGCCTTCTTTGCTGACCAAGAAGAATTTGAACGCCTGTATAAAATCTACGAAGCGGACGAGAACATTCGCAAAAAGAAAGTCAAAGCGATTGACCTATTCACCCAAATTGCGCAAGAACGTGCACAAACCGGTCGAATTTATATTCAAAACGTCGACCACTGCAATACGCATAGCCCATTTGACCCTGCTAAAGCGCCCATTCATCAATCCAACTTGTGTTTAGAAATTGCATTGCCAACCAAACCCTTAAACTCAATTGAAGACCCAGAGGGTGAAATTGCACTGTGTACGCTGTCTGCCTTTAACTTAGGGGCGTTAGAAAACTTAGATGAGTTAGAAAAACTTTCTGACTTAATCGTGCGTGCGCTAGACAGTTTATTGGATTACCAAGACTACCCTGTGGAAGCGGCACGTCACTCAAGCATGGGGCGCAGAACCTTAGGGGTGGGTGTGACTAACATGGCTTACTATTTAGCCAAAAACTTCACCAAGTACTCAGATGGCTCCGCTAATGGTTTAATGCACCGTACCTTTGAAGCGGTTCAATATTACCTACTTAAAGCCTCAAGCAACTTGGCTAAAGAGCAAGGCAAGTGTGGATATTACGAAGACACCAACTACGCAAAAGGCATCTTACCGATTGATACCTACAAAAAAGAGTTGGACGAAATTTGTGATGAACCGCTGCACTTAGACTGGGAGAGCTTACGCTCAGAGATTAAAGAGCACGGGTTACGTAACTCAACCTTAACCGCGTTGATGCCTTGTGAAACCTCTTCACAAATCACCAACTCTACCAATGGTATTGAACCGCCACGTGGTTATGTATCGGTTAAAGCCTCTAAAGACGGAATTCTTAAACAAGTGGTTCCAGGCTTTAAAGAGCTGCGTAATCAATACGAACTGCTTTGGCACATTCCAAACAACAAGGGTTACTTGCAACTGGTTGGGATTATGCAGAAGTTTGTAGACCAAGCGATCTCTGCCAACACCAACTACGATCCAGCGCGTTTTGACGAAGATAAAGTACCCATTAAATTAGTACTGCAAGATCTGTTGTACGCCTACAAAATGGGGCTAAAAACGCTGTATTATCACAATACACGTGATGGTGCGGATGATGCACAAGAAGATGATGGCTGCTCAGGCGGTGCGTGTAAGTTGTAAGGTGCGAGGATTGAAAAATGAATGAAATTATCGTCAAAACAAACAGCCTTAAATTTAAACTTACAAACGTCGCCCTTTTTGGAATATTAACTTCAATAGTATTAATTTTTATAGTAGTTAATCTACTTTCTTAAACAAGTAGAAACTGCTAGAAATAAACTATCCAACAAGAGGCTTTTTAGCCTCTTTTTTTATGCCTTCTTCCAGGTTTTTGCATAACATTGGGTAAAGGGTTTTAACCTGCCTGATTGATTGTGCTATTTGAAAAATCAGCAGGCCTGCTTAGCTTGTCTTGTTTACCAATGTCTGTCTTAATTACGCTCTCGTTTACAGACGTAAACGTCCCACTCAAACGCCTTGACCTTGTGCAAAAAACCTCGGTTTAAAAAATCCTTATTGTTTTTAACCGTTCTTTAAAAGAGGTGTAAAGCCTCTTTTTTATACCTTCTCAAAAGTTAGCAGGCCTGCTTAAATTTATTTTTGGTGGCATCAAAATATTTAGTCTTAAAAATATCGTAAAAGTTCAGTGTATTTTTTTATTGACTTTAGACTGAATCGACTTGGCTTTGGAATTGCTTAGTGTCATTCAGTCAGTTTACACCGCCGTTTAAACGACCATTAAAACAATGGTTCAATGATTTTTTGGAGTCATCTCGATGAAAAACTTAAGTTTAAAAGTAAAGCTCATTCTTGCCATGCTGATTTTGGCGCTCATTCCATTTACCGTTATTAGTATCGTCACACTCATCAATACCGAAAAATCACTAAAGAGCGCGATTGAATATGAGCTGGTTGCTGTGCGCGACATTAAAGCCGCTAACTTGACACAATACTTTGACACCATCACCTCTCAGATCAGGCTAGTAGCTAGCAACAACAATACTAAAGTGGCTTATCAAGCGTTTTTAGACGCCTATAACAACTACCCTGAATCTAATGACAGAGCACAAGATGCCTCCCTTGTTAAAGGCTACTGGCGTGACCAGTTTGCCAAAAAGTACGCCGACGAAAATGCTAAAGAATTTGCCACGGATGCCTTTTTTAATAAGTTATCGCCCAAAGCCATGCAATTACAAAACGATTTCATAGCAAGCAATCCGCAACCGTTGGGGAATAAAAATGCACTCGTTGACTTAAATAATCAAACCGATTACGCCACTGCTCACAGCACCTACCACCCATGGTTTGATAGCTATTTAAATGAATTTGGTTACTACGATATTTTCTTGGTTGACCTACAAGGTGACGTGATCTACTCGGTTTTTAAAGAGCTGGATTACGCCACTTCTCTGACCACTGGCCCTTGGGCAAACTCTGGCCTTGCCGCTGCGTTTAACAAGGCAAAAACATTAAGCGCAGGTGAGGTGTATTTCACCGACTTGGCACTTTATGCCCCCTCTTACGATGCGCCGGCAGGGTTTGCCGCCTCACCGATATACAACAACGGTCAAATTCAAGGGGTGTTAATTTTCCAAATGCCACTGGATCGTGTTTCAAGTGTGATGTCACAACGTTCTGGATTAGGCGAAACAGGTGAAAGCTACCTAATTGGCTCAGACAAGCTTATGCGCTCAGACTCTTACCTTGACCCACAAAACCACTCGGTGGTGAACTCATTTAGAAACCCGCAAAAAGGAATCGTCAACACCGTTGCTGCAAACTCGGTACTAGCGGGCAAAAGTGCTGTGGAAGAGATTATTGACTACAATGGCAACCCGGTCATCTCAGCCTACACACCGGTTAAATTTGGTGATTATCAATGGGGTCTATTGGTTGAAATGGATGTTGCCGAAGCTTTTGCGCCGGTAAGCGAACTGGAAATGCTGGTCTATATTATTGGTTTGATTGGCTCACTGATGATTATTATTGTTGGTTACTTAGTCTCTAACTCGATTGCAAAACCCATTTTGGCGCTGTCTACCCACATGGAATTGGTTGGCAAAAACTTTGAGTTTTCCAGAACCCTTGAAGCAACCAGCGAAGATGAAGTTGGCCGCGCAACCCAGTCGTTTAACCGACTGCTAACCAATACCAAAAACGCCTTAACGGAAGTGGACATTGTTTTAGATAAGATGGCCGCTGGCGATTTAACACAGCGAATTACTGCCGATTTACAAGGCGATTTAGCAACCTTAAAAAACAGTACCAATCGCTCAATTGAAAACGTTGAAGGCGTTTTGCATGAGATTCAAATTACCGTTTCCGCACTGGAAAAAGGCGATTTCAGTGAGAATGTGAAGGTTATTGGTCAAGGGATCTATGGCGAAATTTTAAGCAAAATGAACGAATCGTTCCTATCCATCAAATCGATTATTGCAGACACCAACCAAGTCATGTCTGCAATGAATGAAGGAAACTTCAGTGGTCAAATCAACGCTGATGCAAAAGGGGACTTTTCAATCCTTAAAAATAGCGTGAATGACTCACTACACAATATGGCTGACGTTATTCACAGCATCAGCGAAGTCGTGGCCGCGCAAGCAGCCGGTGACTTAACCCAAGAGTTGCCTTCCGGGCGTTTTAAAGGTCAACTTCATGAACTTAAAAATGCCATCAACTACTCCTCTATGCAAGTTAAAGAGGTGGTGGATATTGCCATTAACACGTCAAACATCGTCAGCTCTGCGGCACATGAAGTATCGCAAGGTGCGCACGATTTAAGTTCACGCGTTCAAGAACAAGCGTCTGCTCTGGAGCAAACCTCTGCCACCATGGAGGAGATGAGCAGCCAAGTTGAAAGCAATGCACAAAATGCCATGTCTGCCGCAAGCCTTGCCGACACCATGAAAAATCAAGCCGACGAAGGCATGAATGTAATGGAAAAAACCATCGAAGCCATGGGCACTATTGAAGAATCCAGTAAAAAGATCTCTGAAATTGTCAGCTTAATTGATGGCATCGCTTTCCAAACCAACTTGCTGGCACTCAATGCGGCGGTAGAAGCGGCCAGAGCTGGTGAACATGGTCGTGGGTTTGCGGTGGTGGCCGGTGAAGTACGAAGCCTGGCACAAAAATCTGCCGATGCGGCTAAAGACATCAAAGGCTTAGTCGATGAAACCGTGAATCGTGTTAGCCAAGGTTCCACCTTAGCGCGCAATTCGGGCGAAACACTCAAAGAGATGAACCTATCGGTTGGAGAAGTGGGCGAAATGCTCAATCAGATTTCGCGCGCCTCTAAAGAGCAATCTGAAGGCTTGTATCAAGTGAATCAAGCGATTACTCAAATTGATAACGTGACTCAACAGAATGCCGCCTTGGTTGAAGAGACCACTGCCTCAGCAGAGAGTTTAAGCAACGAAGCCGAAACCCTTAAAAAAGAGATGATGTTCTTTACGACGGGCACGCAATATGAAACACACGCAAAACCAAGCAGCCAAAATCAAACACGCAAAACCATACATAAAAGCGCGCCGGCCATCCCGTCGCCGGTAAAAATGGCGGAAAACTCACCAAAAGCGATTGCTAAACAACCTCAAAAAGCGACAATAGAACCTACAGTATCAAGCGACGATAACTGGTCTGAGTTCTAACTAAGAGGTATGAGATGCACTTTCTACTGGTGGACAATGAGCCAATCATATTAATGATTCAAACAAAAATCCTTGAAAAAACTGGGGCGAAAGTGGAAGCCGTGGACAGCGGGTTTAAGGCCATTGAGTCCTTACAGTGCAAGCAATATGATGCGGTGGTATTAGATTGCCAAATGCCGGAAATGGATGGGTTTGAAACCGCCATGAAAATTCGTCAAATGGGCAATCAAACGCCCATTATCGCCCTCACGGGGAATGATACGGCAGAAGACAGAGTTGAGTGCCGTGAAGCGGGTATGGATGAGTTCTTAGCGAAACCGCTCAAAATAAGTGAACTAAACACGGTTTTAGGCCGTTTAAACTTAAAATAAAATGGCGATTGCCGTGATTATTTTGCTATGCTGAGTAGATTCAACCATTTACGAACATTCCCTTAAATGTCCTATAAATCTAAAATAGATGTCGCTGAACAACTGCTTCACTCAGTCAAACTGCCCGAAATTCCATCTGTGGTTATTAAACTGCAAACCCTTCTCTCGGAATCTGAAGCACCTAACCCGGATAAAATTTTAAACATTGTTTCAGGCAACCCGTTTATGGCCGGTGAATTGGTTAGTTTGGCAAACACACCGTGCATCACCCATTCCGACAAAAATAACATCACCGATTTAAAAGCGGCGATTCACCGTTTAGGCAACGCGTTTATAAAAAACTACGCACTGTCTATTGCCATTAAGGGCATGCTCGATGATGACAAAATTAAAGGCTTAAGTTACCACAGCCAAAAAATCGCCTTTTTGAGTGCTGAAATTGCCAAATACAGTCAGGGGATTCGTCCCGATGAAGCCTATTTGTTAGGGATTTTGCATGACATTGGCTCATTTGCATTAGCCGAAATAGACCCAAGTTACGGTTCGACGTTTGTTGGACGGCTAGCCAACCATTTTGAGGTGGAACAACAAGAGTTTGCTAAATATGGCACCACGCACTCAGCACTTGGGTTTGTGATTGCTCGCAGTTGGAATATACCCAAGAGCATCGCACAATCTTTATTACTGCATCATGAACCGCAAATTGCAGCAGTCACGCATATCAAACTGCAAAAGTTTGCCGCGTTGATTGAGCTGGCGCATCTGCTCTCCACACATCAATCCGATTCGCCACAAACACAAGTTAAAAAACACGCTCTTTGTCATTCACTGTTTGAAATTTTGGAGTGCAATGAAGAAGATATTCGCAAAATACAGACGGCCTCTCAACACTAAGGCATCAACTTTTGGGTTTGGGAAATTCTGGCCATTCGTAATAGGGATCGCCCTTCACTAAAAAGTGCGGATTCAGAAGGCTTTCAGTTTGAAAATACGTTAAAGGTTGACCATCGGCATCCACCAAAACCCCACCCGACTCTTCAACCACACACTGAGCTGCGGCGGTATCCCAAAGCGAGGTTGGGCCAAAGCGCGGATAAATATCGGCACTGCCTTCGGCCACCAAACACGACTTAATCGCCGAACCCATAAACACCAATTCCACCTCACCCAAGGCATCGAAAAATCGACGTGCCATCTTGCCATGGCGCCGACTGACCGCAACTCGAGTCGGCACGCGTGTGGTTTTTAATCGACTTTTAATTTTATGAAGTGGATCTAGGCAGGCCTGCCAAGTTTGTGAATGGGTGTTTTCTGGCACCACCCAACGATATGCACCTTGCCCTTTGGCGGCACAGTACAAGACGCGTGTCATCGGTACATAAACCACCCCCAACAAAACCTGTCCATTTTCAACCAAGCCAATATTCACACTAAACTCACCCGTGCGCTCAATAAACTCTTTGGTACCATCCAGTGGATCAACACACCAAAAAACTGGCCAGGCCTGTCGGCTTGCAAACGGCACTTCAGCCACACTCTCTTCGGTTAACAACGGAATGTCTGGGGTTAGGCTACGTAACGCTGTGCAAATCAATGCATCGGCTTGGGTATCGGCAACGGTAACAGGCGTCCCGTCTTTTTTATTTTCAACTTCGACCCGTTCACTGGCACGGTAAATTTCTTCAATTAAGTCACCCGCTTCAACCGCAATACGGCAAACTTCTGGCAACAATCCCACTAAATTCATCAAATATGCTCCAACTCTTTAAGAACCAACATCAGTGCGGCATAGGCTCGGCCTTCACTAAAGTCGGGATGTGCCAGTAAATCTGGCCAATCTTTCACTTTCCACGGCACCACTTCCAACGGCTCTGGCTCGTCGCCCTCGGCGTCTTGTGGGGATAATCCCGTTGCCAACACAATATGTGTATGATGCGTCATGTAGCCGGCGGCTAAGCTCACAGAATCGAGCAATTTTACCTCAGCCGGTAAATAACCAATCTCCTCTTGGCTCTCTCGCACACTGGCTTCGCGCCAGGTTTCGCCCGGATCAATCTTGCCTTTGGGAAAGCCCAGCTCATAGCGCCCAACGCCACCACCAAATTCACGAATCAGTAACATCGTATCTTTGTCCAGCATCGGTATAATAAGCACTGCGCCATTTGGATTACCCAAAAGTCGTTCGTAAATCACCTTCGTGCCGTTGGAGAACTCCAGCGACTGCGACTGAACCGTAAATAGGCGAGACTGTGCCACAATTTCTTCCGATAAAACCGTTGGAATTGTGCTCTCGTTTGAAGTGAAATCAGATGTTTTTTTAGTCATGAAAACCATCATACGCCAAGGAATTTTTTTTGCCAATGAAAGCCTTTATAGACTGGTCAAAAATTGACACCGTATTACTCGACATGGACGGAACCCTACTAGACTTGCACTTTGATTGGCACTTCTGGATGGAGTATCTGCCGCAAGCCTATGCCGATAAAAATGGCCTGGGTTTGCACGAAGCCAACGAGATTATTCACGCCAAAGTACACAGTCAAAAAGGCACGCTTAATTGGTACTGCTTAGATTACTGGACGGCTGAACTGGACTTACCGATTGCGGAACTGAAGCATGAACTGAAGCACATGATTAAAGCGCATCCAGATGTCATTGAGTTTTTAGCCAAACTGCGCAGCATGAATAAAAAAGTGATTATGGTCACCAATGCGCACCGTGATAGCTTGGCGCTTAAATTGGAGATGACCGAGATTGGTGACCACTTTGATCGCTTAATATCTGCCCACGATTTTGGCCTACCCAAAGAGGACATTCGTATCTGGTCGGCGATTCAAGAAATCGAACCTTACAATCCCAAACACACGCTACTGATTGACGATAACTTGCTGGCACTTAAAACCGCCAGAAAATACGGCATTGAACATCTGTTGTGCGCCGTTCACGTGAGCCCTAATCTTAAAAAAGTGAACCCACAGTACTTTAATTTCTTTGAACACTTCAGACAGATTATGCCGGCTTAAAGCCAACGGGTTTATCAATCGAATTTAATTGTAAATTCAATGAAAAGTCAGCAGGCCTGCTGACTTTTGAAACCGTGCTTATCGCACGCATAAATCACAACTGAATCACAAACACCTTCTCGACCATGGCATGGCCTTTGCGATTCGTACTCACTTCTGACACCTTTTCAACCTGAGCAAACCCGCTAAACAACGCATTCACTTCGTCTTCGGTTACTGAAAACGGGGGGCCAGACATTTGCGATTGATCGTATTCCATGGTCACCATCAACAGCTTACAACCCTTTGGCAAAATCGTTTGCAAGTGTTGCACATATTGTTGACGCATTTCAGGCGGTAACGCCACAATCGCGGCTCGGTCATACACCGCTTTAATGTCCGCACAATCTTCGGCGCTTAATTTAAAAAAGTCACCACACAGCAAGGTCATTGCCGCCAGTTCATAACCACAAAAATGGTCGTGTTTAACTGGCTGTGCTTGAATATGGTTTTCCACTAAAAACTCGTCTAACGCCTGCTGGCTCAACTCCACACCCAAGACTTCATGACCTTGCTGATGCAACCACAACATATCCAACGACTTACCGCACAATGGCACCAACACCGCTTCGTCGCCCTTTAAATCCAGCGTTTGCCAGTGTGTTCTCAAAAATTCATTAATCTCCGACTGATGAAATCCCACCACCCCGCTTGCCCACATCTTGTGCCAAAATTCTGCTTGCACGCTTCTTCCCCATAAAACAATCTAAACACTTTATAATGCTCAAAATTATAACACTCTAACTTTTAACTCATAGGGCCATAAGCGCATGAAAAACACTGAAACCAAGCCGACTTTCTGGAAAAAACCGTGGGTTAAAAACGTATTAACCGTCTTGGTGTTTGTGGCCGCTTATCTGACGTTGCGCCCGTTTATGCAAGGCGACGTGATTCATGGCCAAGTACCGCCGATTGAACTCAAAAGCATCAGCGGCGAAACCTTTGATTTATCCAACATTCAAGAACCGACCTTAATTCATATTTGGGCAACGTGGTGCCCCATTTGTGGCGTAACCCAAGGCAGTGTCGAGTCGGTGGCTAACGATTACAAAGTAATCAATATTGCAACACAGTCAGGCGACGACCAAGCCTTGTTTGACTACGCCAAAGAAAACGAAATGAACGCTGCAATAATCGTGAACGACTTCAACGGCAAGCTGATGTCGCTGTTTGGCAGCAAGGCTGTGCCAGCGGACTTTATTATTGCACCCGGTGGCGAAATTCAATTTGTGGAAGTGGGCTTTACCTCTGAACTCGGGTTGCGTCTGCGTTTATGGTGGGCAGGCCTGTCCAGTTCCCCTGAAACTGAAGCCGTCGCGCAATAATCATGAAGTTAGACGGCGAGATTATTCACAGCGCGCGGGATGAATTTGGTTTGCTGCAAGTGGTGGACAATAAAGTCACTCGCAAACTCTTTTTTGATTCACCCATTGAACAAAGCTGTATTTTCTTAAACGCCCCCATGACGTTAAACTTTGAGTACCAAGAAAGGATCGTCGAACTGGTGGTTAAAGCCGCTGCAACGCATAAACCCAAACACGATTTTAGAGTGCTTATGCTCGGCATGGGTGGTGGCAGCATGGCACAACACCTGTACCACGCTGTTCCCAATTTGCAAATGACGGTGGTGGAGCTCCGCCAAATCGTCATTGATGCCGCTTATCAGTTTTTTCAAATGCCCAATGAGCCGGAAATTGACGTGATTCAAGACGATGCCATTGCTTTTATGGCCGAAAATGAACACCAATACGATGGAATCATTGTTGATATTTTTGATGCTAACGGCTTGCCGTCTAATTTAAGTAATGCCGATTTTCAACGCAATCTTTGGCGCAATTTAAACTCAGCAGGCCTGCTGATTTTTAATCTGTGGAATGAAGAGTCGCCCACCGGCGAGGGCAAGCCAACCCTTGAAACCGCCGAGGTTTTAGACTATTGGCAACAAGCCCATTCGCAAAGCCGGTTAAACCAGTATAATGTGCGCACCAGCAATAATTTGATTTTAACGATTCAACGTTAACCCTCAAACGCACCCCATTATTTTAAAAAAGAACGAGTTATATGGCCCTTCTGTATTTACGTGACATCTCTTTAAGCTTCGGCGCCGCACCGCTGTTTAACAAAGCCAACTTTCAAATTGAACCCAATGAACGCGTCTGTATCGTCGGTCGAAATGGCGAAGGAAAGTCAACGCTATTAAAAGTGATTGAAGGCCAACTCTTAGTGGATAGCGGTACGCGCATTGTGCAAGATGGCGTAAAAATTGCCAAACTGCAACAAGAAGTGCCGCACGATACCCACGGCAGTGTGTTTCATGTTATCTCAGAAGGTCTTGGAAATTCAGGGCCGTTGATTGAGCGTTTTCATGAACTCAGCTTAGAGATGGAAGCCAACTACTCCGAAGAAATTTTAGAGACGTTCACCGAAGTCCAACAGCAGATTGAAGACATCAACGGCTGGGAACTTAAGCAACGCGTTGAAACCATTATCTCCAAGCTTGACTTGCCCAGTGAATCGGAGTTCTCCAAACTGTCGGGTGGGATGAAACGCCGCGTGTTATTAGCGCAAGCGTTGGTACAAGAACCGGAAATTCTTCTGCTTGATGAACCGACTAACCACTTAGACATTCCCTCTATTCAGTGGCTGGAAGGGTTCTTAAAAACCATTCGTTGCTCCTTAGTGTTTATCACCCACGACCGTGCTTTTTTACAAGCGCTGGCCACGCGTATTGTGGAACTCGACCGCGGTAATATCGCCAGCTGGGAGTGCAACTACCACACCTACCTTGAACGCAAAGCCGACCAGCTGGAAGCCGAAGCCAAACAAAGTGCCCTATTCGATAAAAAACTGGCACAAGAAGAGGTTTGGATTCGTCAAGGCATCAAAGCCCGTCGTACCCGAAACGAAGGCCGTGTTCGCGCACTAGAACGCTTAAGAGAAGAGCACAAAGCGCGTCGCAGTCAACAAGGCAAAGCCAACTTACAACTCAACAAAACCGCGCTTTCTGGTAAGCAAGTTATCGACATTGAAGACCTGAGCTTCAGTTTTGACAATCGTATTATTGTCACCGATTTCTCAAGCACCATTATGCGTGGCGATAAGGTCGGAATTATTGGTGAAAACGGCTGCGGTAAATCGACGCTTATCGCCTTAATATTAGGCAAACTGCAACCGACGTCCGGAACCGTTAAACTCGGTACCAACTTAGACATCGCCTACTTTGACCAACATCGTTCACAGTTGGACGAGAACAAAGCCGTAGCCGAAAACGTCATTGATGAGAGCGATTACGTTGAGATTGATGGCGTGCGTAAACACATCATTGGTTACTTGGGTGACTTCTTATTCTCGCCAGACCGTGCACGTCAGCCAGTAAAAGCGTTATCAGGTGGCGAGCGTAACCGTTTGTTATTGGCGCGCGTATTCGCCAAGCCATCAAACTTACTCATTCTGGATGAGCCGACCAACGATTTAGACGTTGAAACCTTAGAGCTGTTAGAAGAGTTGTTAATGAGCTACAAAGGCACGGTGCTGATTGTCAGCCATGACCGTGCTTTCTTAAATAATGTGGCCACCAGTTCCATTGTGTTCGATGCACCCGGCATTGTGAACGAGTACATTGGCGGTTATGACGACTGGTTACGTCAGCGTCCCGATTACTCGCAGATTCTAAAAGAAGAGAAAAAACTTACGCCTCAACTGCCGGAAACCAAAGCACCAGAAAAAGCCCCGGCTCCGGTTGCTAAACCTAAAAAACTCAGTTACAAAGACCAGCGTGAATACGATGGATTACCGGCGTTAATCGAAGAATTGGAGCAAGCATTAGAAGGCTTAAGTGAGCAGATGAATGACCCAAGTTTCTATCAAAAACCCGAAGCTGAAACCCAAAAGGTTATCAAAGCCTTAGCGGATAAAGAGGCCGAGCTGGAAGCGGCCTTTGAACGTTGGGAGGTTTTAGAAGCGATGGTGATGGGCGACCTTTAAACACTCTTTTATTGCGCTTAAAACTGAGGTTTAAAACTCAACAGGCCTGCTAACTTTAATGGTAGCAGGCCTGTTGCTTTTTAAAACGCCTAAAACTTAACTTACTTCGCTAAGATGGCATCAGGCGTTAAATCGCCTCTTAGGGCTTTCCAGCGATTTAAACGGTGTAGCACTCTTAACAATTGTGTCGCCTTCACCGGGCGGTCTATTTGAAATTTAAAGTAACCTTTGTCAATAAAATCCGACACCGGCAAGGTCTCTTCTGGCGACGCCATTAAAATCAACGGCGTTTGTGCCACGCCCGGATTCACGCGCACCACATCCAACCAACAGGCCTCTAAATCAATCGCCAAATCAGGGGTCACAAACACCGCCATATAAATACGATGCGTACTGTAACGGCGCGACTCTAAATCAGCCAACATCGACTCAATCGAGTTAAGACCAATCACCTCTAAACCGTAGTGGTTTAAAAAATCTTTGACCTTCTCAAACAGCACCAAGTCCGGCTCACAAAAAGCGACCTTTTTACCTTTTAACCAAATCAACTCGTCTTTATAGGACATCATGGTTCCTCAAACTATTCACGCTATTATCCTTAATGCGACCAGACTTTTGTACAAAATTGAAAAATATTCCCATTAATCGTCCATCATTGCCCTGGGTTATCACCACAAACAAATCTGCGTGTTAAGCCGAATAAGGTATAATGTTTACCACTTTTTTTAAACACAAATAAACCTCAGGAAGTCGCCGATGAGCTGTAAGGATCAACACACATACTCTACATTTTGTCGTTCACAAAACAACGCGATGAAAGAGCCGATGTTTTTCGGTCAAAACGTCAACGTAGCGCGTTACGACCAGCAAAAATACCCTATTTTTGAAAAACTCATTGAGAAACAATTAAGCTTCTTCTGGCGTCCTGAAGAGGTTGATCTATCTTCTGATAGAACCGAGTATGCGGATCTTCCCGAAAATGAAAAACACATCTTTATCAGCAATCTAAAGTACCAAACGTTGCTTGATTCGGTACAAGGTCGTTCGCCTAACGTTGCGTTATTGCCGTTGGTGTCGATTCCAGAACTGGAAACGTGGATTGAAACCTGGTCGTTCTCGGAGACCATTCACAGTCGTTCTTACACCCACATTATTCGTAATATCGTTGCCGATCCATCCGTGGTGTTTGATGACATCGTCACCAATGAAGAGATTGTAAAACGCGCCATGAGTGTCACCGAATACTACGACGAGCTCATTGCCCTAACGAACCATATGTACGCTAATAAGATTGATTTAGCGGCTGACCACGAATTCCGTAAAAAGATTAAAACCGCATTGTATTTAACGGTGGTGTCAGTGAATGTTTTGGAAGCCATTCGTTTTTATGTGTCGTTTGCTTGTAGCTTCTCGTTTGCAGAACGCTCGCTCATGGAAGGTAACGCCAAAGTCATCAAATTGATTGCCCGTGACGAAGCCTTGCACTTGTCAGGTACGCAGAACATGATTACCTTGATGCGTGATGGTCAAGACGACCCAGAGATGGCGGTGATTGCTCAAGAGCAATTGGAAGCGACTTACGAAATTTTCCGTCAAGCCGCCGAACAAGAGAAAGAGTGGGCAGAGTACCTATTTAAAAATGGCTCTATGATTGGTCTAAATGCCAACATATTAAAAGACTACGTCGAGTACATCACCAACGTTCGCTTAAAAGCACTTAAATTAGAGTCGATTTTTGAAAGTAAATCCAACCCACTGCCGTGGATGAATAACTGGTTAGTCAGTGATAACGTGCAAGTGGCACCGCAAGAGTCCGAAATCAGTTCGTACCTCGTTGGCCAAGTCGATTCGAAAGTCGAGTCTGGCGACTTTAGTGATTTCTCTTTGTAAGTTTAAATCAGCAACGTTATCCAAATTAGCAGGCCTGCTCACTTTGAGCAGGCTTTTTTTGTTTTTACGGCACAGGTTTAATGGTGCCATTAAAAATCCAAGCCAAACAAAATTTTAATGTGTTCACGTGCCGACATACTTAGCGCCCCCAAATCGTAACCGCCTTCTAAGACCGAAACGATTTTTCCTTCCGCAAAGGTATTCGCAATTTTAACCAACTCAGTTGTAATCCAAGCATAGTCGTTTTCATGCAATTTTAAATTGCCCATAGGGTCTAACACATGACCATCGAAGCCGGCAGAGATAATAATTAATTGCGGTTTGTAGTCAATTAAGGCCGGTAAGCCTTTTTCTGACCAGGCCTGTCGAAATTCATCACTGCCGCTGTATTTATCTAATGGCATTTTCACCATATTAGGAATGTCCGATTCTGGCTCAGAATTTGGGTAAATTTTATCTTCAAAACTCGAGGCAAACCAAACACGGGGTTCGCGACGCGCATAGGATTCTGTGCCATTGCCGTGATGGACGTCAAAATCGACAATTGCAACCCGTTCATAACCATATCGTTCAAACGCATAGGCCGCACCCACTGCCACATTATTAAACAGGCAAAACCCTTGCGGCTCTGAGTACTCGGCGTGATGACCTGGTGGACGCACATTACAAAACACAGCCTTAGCCGAACCGTTGTGCACCGCATCAATTCCGTCCAACACCGCACCCACAGCATGACGTGCAGCAATCACCGAACCGGGACTAAGATGGGTGTCAATGTTAATTTCAATGACTCCCTTTTCAGGCAGGCTTGCCTCTAAATGTTTGACTAAATTGGGGTCATGCGCTAAAGCGAGTTCGTCGTCCGTAGCGGCACGAGATTGGGCGTGTGCAAACCAATCAAACAGCAAACTGCCAATCAGTTGATCTTGAATTCGGTTGGTGCGTTCAGACAGTTCAGGATGGTCTTCACCATTATCATGCAAATTACATTGGGAATTGCTAATATATAAATTCACTACGCTTTTCTCTGGAGAATTGATTATTTATGGGCCCGCATTATCTTACAAAATTGTTTAAACCAAACAGTATCGCCGTTTTTGGTGCCAGCGAACGACCGGAATCGGTGGGTGGCAACGCCTTCGCTAATTTGCTTAAGGCGGGCTTTAAAGGGCCTATCTATCCTATCAATCCTAAGCATGATACGGTGCAAAATCAAGCTTGTTATCCAAGTATTGACGCCGTACCCACCATCCCCGACTTAGTGGTTATTGCCACGCCAGCTAAAAGTATCCCTGCGATTATTCAAGCGTGTGGCGAGGCAGGCGTGGGCAATGCGGTTATTTTGTCCGCCGGTTTTGAAGACAAAGAGGGCAAAATTCTTCAACAAAAAATGACCGCGACTGCCAATACTTACGGTATGCGTTTGATTGGTCCAAACTGTTTGGGCATTATGCGCCCCGATATCGGCCTAAACGCGACTTTTAGTAAAAACCAAGCCGTACCGGGTAACTTAGCGTTAGTTTCACAGTCGGGTGCGATTTGTACCGCTGTTTTAGACTGGGCAGAAGCGAATGAGGTCGGTTTTTCACAAGTAGTTTCCACAGGGGATGCGGCCGATATCGACTTTGGTGAAATATTGGATTTCTTGGCACTCGACCATCAAACCAAAAGCATTCTGCTTTACATCGAAGGGATTGCCGATGCCCGCCAGTTTATGAGTGGCTTAAAAGCCGCGGCACGTATGAAGCCGGTTATTCTGCTTAAATCAGGGCGCATGCCGGAAGGCACTAAGGCCGCCGTATCGCATACCGGCGCCTTAATCGGTGGTGACGATGTCTTTACCGCTGCGGTTGAGCGTGCTGGGGCTGTACGTGCCCAGTCAATTGCACAGCTGTTTGCGGCGGCGAAATCACTGTCGCATAATATTCAGATTAAGAATAGTCGTTTAGCCATCTTAACCAATGGCGGTGGCCCGGGTGTCATGGCCATCGACCGTGCCGCGGAGCTGGGCATGAAAATGCCGGACATTTGCCCAGAGAGCATGGAACAACTTAACGCCTTTTTACCACCACACTGGTCACACGGTAACCCCATTGATATTTTAGGGGACGCCGGTGGTGATCGTTACACCCAAGCCTTAGCGATTCTGCAAAACGATGATCACTACGACGGCACCTTGATTCTGCTTACACCGCAAGCGATGAGCGACCCATCCGGGATTGCCAAATCGATTATTGAATTCACTAAAAACACAGACAACTGCAAACCCATCTTTACCGCTTGGCTCGGTGAATCCTTGGTAAAAGAGGCGCGCACCCTGTTCAGTGAAGCTAAAATCCCCACCTTCCGCACCCCCGAAGCGGCGGTAGAAGCCTTTAGTTTTATCTCAACTTACCACCAAAACCAAAAATTGTTAATGCAGTCACCCGCAACCGCGGCACAATGCTGTCAAGCCGCCGATGCCAGTGGTGCCCGTTTAATCATTGATTCGGTGTTAGCCGAAGGCCGCACGATTTTAAGCAGTGCCGAAACCCGCGCCATTATGAATGCATTTGGGGTACCCATTACCCCCGCGATTGAGGTTAGCAACGCCAATCAAGCGATGGTTGCCGCTGAATCAATGGGCTTTCCGGTGAGCTTAAAAATCAACTCGCCGAACCTCACACATAAATCGGATGTGGGTGGCGTTAAACTCAATATTCACTCTGTGCAAGAGGTGCGTGCAGAGTTCACCAAAATGGTCGACCGTATTAAAGCGGCTGAACCTGAAGCCAATATTTTAGGCGTTACCGTTGAACCGATGTTTAAAGGCGGCCACGCCCGAGAACTGTTAGTCGGTGTCATGCGTGACCCGGTATTTGGCCCAGCGATTACCTTTGGTAGCGGGGGGACAGCGGTGGAAGTCATTAAAGATGCGGCGATTGCATTACCGCCACTCAATCACTACATTGCCAAAAAGATGATTGCGCAGACCAAGGTGTCTAAAATGCTCAAGGCGTTTAGAGGCATGCCCGAGGTGAATCACGATGCGATTGTCGATGTGCTGTTGCGTATCTCCGATATGGTGGCGCAACTACCCGAAATTATGGAACTCGACATCAACCCGTTGTTTGCCGACGAAAATGGCGTAATGGCGGTCGATGCGCGTATTAGCATCAATGCACTGCCGGCCAACCATAAGCCTTACCAGCACATGGCGATTCACCCTTACCCAAGTGAATTGGTGCAAACTCTTGAAACCCACGCAGGCCTGCCATTATTGATTCGTCCGATTCGTCCAGAAGATGCCGAGCTGGAACTCGACTTTGTGAAAAACTTATCGGAACGTAGTCGTTATTTGCGTTTTATGAACAGCGTGCAAACCTTAACACCGCAAATGTTATCGCGTTTTACCCAAATTGATTACGACCGTGAAATGGCGTTTGTGGCGACCACCACCAATAAACAAGGGGAAACCATCGAGATTGGCGTGACGCGTTACACCACCAACCCAGATGGTAAATCGTGTGAAATGGCCATTGTGGTGCGTGATGATTATCAACACAAAGGCGTGGCCAGTGCCCTGCTTTCAAGTTTGATTCATCACGCTAAAGCCAAAGGCTTGCACGTTATGGAAGGCGAAGTATTGAGTGAAAACAACCCCATGCTAGCACTCATGAAACAGTTTAACTTTAAGTTAAAAACCGACCCAGAGGATAAAGGCGTGATTCAAATTGAGCTGAATTTAAACCAAGCTTAATCGCGTCACAGTAAACAAAAAAGGAGGCCTGCTGAATTTCAACAGGCCTCCTTTTTTATGTCTTTTTAAATGAATCAAGAACTAACTAACTAATTAACAAACTAACCAAACTTCACCGCTTTAAAGAAACGCGACTGCGCTAAGGCTAATTGTTCACTGCTGTTTCCCACAATGGCAACTAACCCCCCTTTTACCGGAACCAACTCACCCGTATAGCCACTTTTATTGAACGCAACCATCGCTTCAATCTGATGCCCAGGCATAACAATAATGGTCACCGGCCCACTCTCACTTTGCATCACAATATGCAGGCCTCGCTGACCTTCCACGTCACACTCGCCGGCATAACTCATCGAATCAATCGGCTGCTGCATGGTTGCACCGACTTTGGCGAACAGCTTAGTTAACTCTTTATCAGAAAGCGCCAAGTCTTGGGGCTTCATCAAATCAGGGTCATGCTCAACATGTTCTAAAATGTGCGCCACCATCGCCTCACCGCTTAAGGCTTTATGGCTGTGTCCAGGGTTTTGCCACAAACCAAAAAACATCACCGCCACCAAAAAACTGGCCGCCATGCCACCTAATGCATAGTGCCAAGAGTGCCAACCTTGATCGGTTTTTTCTGACAGGCCTTTATCCCCCCTTGCGGGCTGTGCTGATTTTTTCGATTTGGTTATTTGAGTCGTTGTATCAAAAGACGGTTCAACTTGTTCAACGTATTGTTCTTGTTGTTCGTGTTGTTCGTTCTGGACGTACGCTTCTTCAGACGACTCTTGATAACTCTGTTTCAGCAATATCCGTTCAATCAAGCCTTCTGGTGCTTCTACTTTTAGAGCGCCTGCAATTTTACTGTCCAAATCACGTGCTTTTTTTAGACTTTTTTGTTGCTCAGGGTTCGCTTTTAAATAGGCCAACATTGGCTCATCTAGCGTGTGCGGATCTTGCAACAGTCTGTTGTGAAATTCCAGTTCGTTCATCTTAAGGATTCCCCATCGCTTTTTTGCTGTCAGCGTTTGTGTCGCCGACGTAAATTTCTTTTAACTGTTTGCGTGCCCGAAACAGGCGCGTATTGACCGTGGACAGTTTTAAATCAAGCTCTGCGGCAATTTCATCGCCAGTAAACCCCCACATAATTTGCAATACCAACGGTTCACGATACTCTTCGGGCAGACTTAAAATCGCGTTGTGCAGCTGTTGTTGCTCCAAATCCATGGAGGGCTCATGGCGCAATTCATCCGAGGCTAAATTGTCTTCTATCTCAATTAACAAAGGTTGATACTTCTCGTACATTCGGGCATTTTCACGACGTAAAATGGTAATTAACCACGACTTTGCGGCTTTTTCATCATTGAGTTTATCAATCGCTTTCCACGCTCGAGTAAAGGTTTCTTGAACCAAATCTTCAGCTACGGTCGGTTGTTTACACAGCCAATAGGCATACCGATACAGATCCTTGGCGTAAGCCGAGACCAGCTGTTCAAAAAATCGGTGTCTGTTTTTCATGCCTATGGCCGACCCACTGTTTAAGTTACGTTCACTCATAAGACCGTGTTACCTACATTATCTTTCAATAATTTTTCAATTAAATTGTCAGCCAGTCTAACAACCATTACTCAGACTTGATGGACGGCAGTGGCTTGAGTAGCACCACCGATTGATTCACTTCCGGTTGGAACACCACCTGCACCGCAATATCTAATACTTCGGTTAGGTTCTGTGCGGTCATAACGGTTTGAATTGCGCCTTGTTTAACCAACTTACCGGCTTTTAACAAGGTGCAAGTATCGGCTAATTGCATCACCTGATTTAAATCGTGCGAGACCATCACCACGCCCAAGCCTTTGTCGGCCAACTGCCGAAACAGACAACCAATGTGCACTTGGTGTTTTAGATCAAGCGCTTCAGACCACTCATCCAAAAACAGCCACTTACCCGCAAACGCATCCTCAGCCTCAAATTCCA
The DNA here is from genome assembly GCA_016938655.1 of Thiotrichales bacterium. Lineage (GTDB taxonomy): Bacteria > Pseudomonadota > Gammaproteobacteria > Thiomicrospirales > Thiomicrospiraceae > Thiomicrorhabdus. The sequence goes on from JAFGUG010000023.1 coordinate 132,622, forward strand.
CTGGCCAAATTTGCGCCAACACCCGTGCTAATTGCGCCCGTTTTTGTTCACCACCCGACAGCGTCAAGACATCACGATGCCTTAAATGCGGTATGTCGGTTGCTTCCAATACGGCGTTTAATAATCTGTGTTTAATCTCTTTAGGCCAAGTGGTTTGTTGCGCTTCAAACCCCAAATTAACAAGCTGTTCAACACTAAAGGCAAACGCAACTTCTTGCTGTTGAGAGAGCACAGCACGCTGTAACGCCAACTCGGCAAAACTGAGGGCGTTGAGTTTTTGTTGATTAAACAGAATTTCCCCCGCTGTGGCCTGCCACTCTTTGGTTAAGCAACGTAATAGCGTCGATTTACCGGCACCGTTTTGACCAATAATGGCGTGAATTTGCCCCGCGGCAAACTGACCTGTTAAATCGTCAAGTAAGCAGGCCTGCTCAATTTTAAAACCAAGGTTTTTAAAGGTAATCGACGAGTGACTCATGCATTAAACCCGCGGCGTTTGAGTAACATCATCAAAAAGAACGGCCCGCCCAGCAGGGCCATTAACAAACCAATCGGCAGTTCCGCTGGGTGCAACAAGCTTCGAGCAAGCAAATCCGCCAACACCAATAAAGTCGCGCCACCCAACGCACTTAACGGAATAACCATTTTATGATCCGGGCCAACCCACAAACGCACCATGTGTGGCACCACCAAACCCACAAAACCAATTACGCCCACCAACGCTACCGCAACGGCCACCATCAGCGCACTTAAGCCCATAACCCACCACTTTAACGACTGCACCGCATAGCCCATGTGTAAGCAGGCCTGCTCACCCAACAAAAAAGCGTTCAATGGCTTAATCAAGCGCCACAAGCCAATTAAAGATATCAGCATTACTGTTGCGACAAGCCCCACGGCTTGCCAGGTAATATTCGCAAACGAGCCCATCATCCAAAACACCACAGAACGCAGTTCGGTATCGCTGGAGATGGTAATCAATAACCCAGTCAGTGCGCCAGCAATCGCGTTAATCGCTACCCCCGCTAACAACATTAACGCCACATCAGTTTTGCCTCGGCGGGTGGCGATCAAGTACAGAAACACCGTCATGGGCATAGCGAACACAAAGGCGGCGGCGCTCATCTGCCAAGCGCTCACCTGCCCCCAAAGTGTGCCGCCCAACACAATCACCAGCACCGCACCCAAGGCCGCACTGCTGGACACACCAATTAACCCGGGCTCGGCTAACGGATTACGAAACAATGCTTGCAGTGCCACGCCCGCCACCGCCAAACCAGCGCCGACCAGTGCGGTCATGAGCACTCGCGGCAAACGCAACTCCCATAACACCAAACTCTGCTGAGCGGTTAGGCCTGTCCAAAGCTGGCTGAGTTGAATGTGCACACTGCCGGCTTGCAAACTGACGAACATCGCCATTAGCAACATAATCGTTAATAACAAAACACGACAGATCAAAGCGCGTTCTCGGCTTTTAAGGCTTGATTCAAATTCGTTTGTGCGGTTGGTGTATTGGTTTTATCAGTGGTTGTATCAGCGTTGTTATCAGATTTATTCTCTGAGTTTTTAAAATCCGCAGGCCTGCTCGAATCTGGATAGTATTTTTGATTTAACACATACACCACCACCGCATTCCAAATGACTATAAACCACATCACATACAACCACAGCAGAAACAACGGAATGGCGGCAAAGGCACCATAAATAACGTTATAGGTTGGAAACCACTCAACGTACAGCGCAAAACCGTCTTTTAATAATTCAATTTGAATGGTTGCCAACAAGCCACCAATTAAGGCCGCTTTAAACGCCACCTTTTGTGCCGGCACAAACTTATACAACAACGCAAAACCCATCAGCGCAAACACAAACGGTAACAAGCTAATGCCAAAGGTCAACTTCTCAAGAAACGGGTAGGCCTCGGATAACAACGGCACGGCAAGCAAGTACGAACTGGTTAATAAACTTAACCCCAGTAACAATGGCCCGCCAATACTCACCCCCAAATAGTGCAACAAACTTACCCACCATTTACGTCTGCGTGCGTGCGGCCAAAGACCATTAATTTTGCTGTCGATTTTCCATAGCAACATAATCGTGGTAAACAACATCACCAACAGACCAGGCCCTTTTAAGGCGGCCGCTTGTTGCGAAAAACCCAATATATACGACTCGATTACCGGCTGTGAAGACGGCATTAAGTTGTGCACCACTTGATCCATCACCAACAACTCAAAGTCATCAAAATACGGCGACACCGAGAACAAACTCAACATCACCGCAATCATCGGTACAATCCCAAGAAGGGTGGTGTAGGCTAAAATCCCGACCGCATCGGTACCTTGGCGTTGCATAAAACGCACGGTCACACGCTTCCAAAACATCCAGTGCCAAATGGGGTGCTCTAAAAAGGTTGGGAAATCATTGGCTTCACTTGCGGTGGGTTTGCTCATAAAAACTCTTAAAAATAGTGTTAATAATTAACGGCTGATTGTGCGTTATCATAACGCATTCAAGGCTTTACTTTCTAAATACAGCCACCATAATGAGCGTTTTTAAAGATAAAAAACTGAACCGAGCATGACAATAAAACAATGGCAATTCTGGATTGATCGCGGCGGCACTTTTACCGATATTGTGGCACTGGATCCTCACGGCAAAGTGCACACCCACAAACTGCTCTCCGAGAACCCCGAACAGTATCCAGATGCGGCCATTTCGGGGATTCGTTATTTTTTAGAGTGTCCGGAACCGCAAGCCATTCCAGTCGAGCAAATCCACTCGGTTAAAATGGGCACGACCGTTGCCACCAACGCCTTGTTAGAGCGCAAAGGGCAACCGGTCGCGCTCATCACCAACAACGGGTTTAAAGATGCCTTAGAGATTGGTTACCAAAACCGCCCTGATATTTTTGCCCTGCACGTCACCACACCAAAACCACTTTATAAAACCAGCCTAGAAATTAAAGGTCGTTTGGATGCGCAAGGTAAAGAGATTGATGCCTTAGACCTCGATGAAATTAAACAAAAACTCTCAAACCTAAAGCAACAAGACTTTGAAGCAATTGCGGTTGTCTTACTGCACGCTTATCTCAACCCCAAACACGAACAAACGGTTGCCGACTTAGCCAAACAGATGGGGTTCAAACAGGTTTCCACATCGTCCAATACCAGTGCGCTCATTAAATACATCTCTCGCGGTCGAACCACGGTGGTCGATGCTTATTTAAGCCCTATTTTGCGCGCTTATGTGGAACAGGTTGCCAATAAGTTACCGAATGTCGATTTGCAATTTATGCAGTCGCACGGTGGTTTAACGGCTGCAGAGAACTTTCAAGGCAAAGACGCCATTCTCTCTGGCCCCGCTGGTGGCATTGTCGGTGCAGTTAAAACTGCAGAGCAAGCCGGTTTTAACAAGATTATCGGCTTTGATATGGGCGGCACCTCAACGGATGTATCGCACTACGCAGGGGAATATGAGCGCAGTTTTGAAACTGAAGTGGCGGGTGTGCAAATGCGTGTCCCCATGCTGGATATTCACACCGTTGCGGCGGGCGGCGGCTCGATGATTAAAACCTTGCACGGTGAACTGCAAGTGGGTCCCGAATCCGCCGGCGCCAACCCTGGTCCGGCGAGTTATCGACGTGGCGGGCCTTTAACCGTCACCGACTGCAATGTGTTATTGGGGCGTATACAACCGGAATTTTTCCCTAGCGTGTTTGGCGCACAGGCCAATCAACCACTGGATATTCAAGCGGTAAAAACGCAATTTAAAGCCCTAGCCAATGAACTCAATCTTCCCTCCGAACAAATCGCCGAAGGTGCCTTAAAAATTGCGGTTGAAAATATGGCGAATGCGGTGCAAAAAATCTCCACCCAAAAAGGCTATGACCTGCGTGATTACACCTTAGTGAGCTTTGGTGGCGCGGGCGGTCAACACGCCTGTGCGGTCGCCGAAAAACTGGGCATGCAAAAAGTATTACTGCATCCTTATTCGGGCGTGTTATCCGCTTATGGCATGGGTTTAGCGCATAAAAGCCAGATTGAAACCCAATCGTATGGTGTGGAACTCAAACGGTTATCCAGCCTTAAAACCCACATTCAGGCTCAAATTGAGCAGGCCTGCTTACTTTTAGAACAACAAAACGAAACGGTATTTGAAAGCAAAACCACCCTGCATCTGCACTATCGCGGCAGTGATACATTATTAGATATTGTGCTACCAGACCTTACTAACGCGACGTTAGAAACCGTTGAAAAACTAGCGTTACAGTTCAATCAACTGCATCGCCAACAGTTTGGGTTTGTACAGCCGAATGTGCCGATTATGATTAACAGCATCAGTGTCGAGGCGGCCTCAAAAAGTCACGAGGTTCACCCCAGCCCGATTCAAACCCAAACCTTTGCCAACAGCCTAAAACACGTCCCGCTGTTTGCCAATGGCATTTGGCAAGACGCAGAAGTTTTTCAGCGTGACGACTTACACCCCGAACAAACGATTACTGGCCCTGCCCTGATTTTAGAATCCACAGGTACCTTGGTAATTGAACCGAACTGGTCGGCGCAACTGCAAACCGATGGTCAACTGTTGCTCAAATACGTCGAGCAACCTACCATCGAAAAAACAACGCAAAATCAGCAGGCCTGTCTAGTTGCATCAAAGAGTGAACTCAACCATCCAGACCCGATTCAATTGGCGTTGTTTAATAATCGGTTTATGTCCATTGCTGAGCAAATGGGGGCAACCTTAGCCAAAACCTCACACTCGGTGAACATTAAAGAGCGTCTGGATTTCTCGTGCGCCCTATTTGATCAACACGGTCAATTGATTGCCAATGCGCCGCACGTGCCGGTGCATTTAGGCTCAATGGGCGAGTCGGTGAAAACCGTGATTGCCAAAGTTGGCTCGACTCTTCAAGACGGCGATGCCTATGTATTAAATAACCCTTTCGCGGGCGGCACACACCTGCCGGATATCACGCTGATTTCGCCGGTGTTTGTTGATAAGCAGTTAGCCTTTTACGTTGCCTCGCGGGGTCATCATGCGGATGTGGGTGGTTTAACACCGGGTTCCATGCCAGCTAACAGTCAGCACATTGAGGAAGAGGGCGTGTTATTAGACTGCGTGCAACTGGTCAAACAAGGCGTGTTTCAAACACAAGCCATCTCCGAGCATTTTCAGCAGGCCTGCTATCCGGTACGAAATCTAAGCCAAAACCTCAACGACTTGCACGCGCAGGTCGCCGCCAACCAACAAGGGATTCAAGGCTTGCAACGGTTGTGTGCCCAATCGGGTGTGGACACCGTTAACGCCTATATGAACCATGCACTCAATCATGCCGAACAAGCCGTCATTGAGTTATTGCCGAATTTGAAACAGGGGCAGTTTTGCTACCCAACCGACCAAGGTAGTCAAGTCTGCGTGGCGATTTCGGTCGATGCCCAAAAACAACAAGCCACCATCGACTTTACCGGCACCTCAGCCCAACAGGCTAATAACTTTAATGCCCCGCACGCGATCACTCGCGCGGCCACGCTTTATGTATTGCGTACCTTAATCAATCAACCGATTCCGCTTAACGATGGGTTTTTACGCCCCATTAAACTGATTGTACCCAAAGGCTGCATGCTCAACCCCGCTTACCCCGCAGCGGTAGTGGCCGGAAATGTCGAAACCTCACAAGTGGTCACCGATGCGCTGTATGGCGCTTTGGAAATTCAAGCTGCTTCACAAGGCACGATGAACAATCTAACGTTTGGTGATGACACTTGGCAGTATTATGAAACACTATGCGGTGGCACGGGCGCAGGTAACGGCTATGATGGCCACGATGCCGTGCACAGCCACATGACCAACTCACGCCTAACCGACCCCGAAATTTTAGAGTTGCGTTACCCAGTGCGTTTAAGTCGATTTGCGATTCGTGAAGACAGTGGTGGCTCTGGAAAATTCCGCGGTGGTAATGGCTGTGAACGTCACTTTACCTTTTTAAAACCGATGACCGTTTCAATATTAAGTAACCACCGAATCTTGCCGCCCTATGGAATGGCAGGCGGAGAAGCTGGCACGGTGGGCAAACACTTTGTGATGCGTGCCGAACAATCGACAACAGAGGGGTTTACAGACGCTACATCACTCAATAGCACCGTCACGCTTGAACTGAACGCGGGTGATACCTTTGCAATTCACACGCCCGGTGGTGGTGGATATGGCGCAATTGAATAACGGAATTGCACGAATAACGCATGCGAGTTTGTTTGAATATGGTTATTTCAAAGTGAGCAGGCCTGCTTAAACCTGCTTAGACATTTTGCCGGCGACCATTTAAAACTCATTAAATTAAGGTCTGTCAATTAAAGCTTAACCTTCCTAAAAGAGAAAAGCCCTTTTAAGCCGCTTTAAGCGGTCGAATCAAATACAGGTCAAGTAACTGCTGCAAACTCTGCAAGGCAAACGCTTCCAGTTCTTGAGCGTCATAACCTAAGTCAGCGGTCAACTCGTGCAATGCCTCAGCTGCGGTTTGTTGGGTTTCTGCGCCCTCTTCAATCGCCAATAGCCACTGAAACAATAGCGGTGTAAGCTCCATAAAGCCAACCGAATCATCGGGGTTTCGGTAAACCATCAATGTGGTAATTGCGCCGTTTTCATTCCCAGGTTCGGTGGGTTGATTGTCCACCGACAACAGATGCACCGGCCACTGGTAGGCCAATGGCCAAGCCACCGGAGAGAGTTCGTAAATGGCATCTAACGCATCGGCAGTGATGGGTTGAGTAGCGGCGACCGGTTCGCCGGTTTCAGAAAAGGCAAAGCCCTCTTCTGGGCTGACCGCCACGGCCAACTCCATCCATTCGTAGTGTGCCAGTTCCAATAAAAATTCGGGGTCGGTTTCCAGCGGTTCATACTCTTCATTGAGAAAAATAATAAACTCTTCCCCCATCTCATGAAACAACGGCGTGCGTGCGTGATGCTTGATTAGGTATTCACGAATCAAATCTGTCCAGCGTGCTTCGCCTAAAATCTGTTTGCAAACGGGAAACAAATTGCTAAAAAAACCGTTAACATTATTAAAAAATAACTCTTTATAAGCGTTCAATCGGCGAGGCTCAATGCTCGCTTCTTGTTCAGGTGCATACGGGATTTGCGGGTTACGAATGTGTTGTGCAAACTGCATTTGCAGTTGCTGGAAATAGGGTAAATCGCCTTGCTCTGAAACCGAGCTTTTTTCATTAGAGGACATGATTGTGCCTCCACTGATTTTGGTAGTCACGAATCTTTTGCACTTCTTGCATCATTTCGTCCATCGGCGGAATATTAAAATCGCGCTCTAACAGGGTGGGAATCAAACCGTGTTGTTGATAGGTTTTTTCCAATAACTGCCAGACTTCTTGTTTCACATCTTGACCGTGGGTATCAATTTTTAGATCGTCGGCTTCGTCAAAATGCCCGGCCATGTGCAAATAGACAATCCGTTCAGTGGGCATCGACTGTAAATAGTCTTCCGCAGAGTATTGATGATTCACCGAATTGACATAGGTGTTATTGACATCAAACAACAGGTCGCAATCGGCCTCTTCAAGCACCGCATTAATAAAGTCCGCTTCGCTCATCTCTGTACTCGGCATCGCGTAAAACGAGACGTTCTCAATGCCAATTTTACGCTCTAAAATATCCTGTACTCGGCGAATCCGCCCAGCCACATAATGCACCGCCTCTTCGGTAAACGGAATCGGCATTAGGTCATACAAATGGCCACTGTCACCACAATAACTAAGGTGTTCGGTGTAGGCACGAATATCATGAAAATCAAAAAAAGTTTTGAGTTGGCGAATGTAGGCTTCATCCAGCGGATGCGGGCCACCTAAATCCAGTGACAAACCGTGACACAAAAACGGCAGGCGTTCGGTTAAGGTGCGCAGCTGTCGCCCCTGACGACCACCAAAGTTAAGCCAGTTCTCGGGCGCGATTTCCATAAAGTCGATGGGCAAATCGGGACGGGCCAAGACTTCATCAAAAAAGTCCCGTCTTAACCCTAAGCCTACCCCTTCAACGGGAAACTGTCGTGTTGTCATATTGCCTCCAAATTAAGCAGGCCTGCTAAAATTGCTTAAGCGTCAATTACCTTTACATAACTGACGGCGATAAAAACAAAAAACCACTGATGAAAGGCAGTGGTTTTTTTGTATGTGACTCAAAGTGGGCTTAGTAATTAACTATTCGCACCGCATTTGCCTTCACCACACTTACCTTCCATTTTTTTGTCGCCGCCACATTTGCCTTCGTGCATTTTATTGCCGCCGCATTTCCCCTCACCACACTTACCTTCCCCGCACTTGCCTTCCATTTTTTTATCGCCGCCGCATTTGCCTTCGCCGCACTTACCTTCCATTTTTTTGTCACCACCGCACTTACCTTCACCACATTTACCTTCCATGTGATTGGATGCCACTTGGCTATAACCGCCCTGCATCTCTTTAATGGCAAAAGGATTTTGTGAAGCGGATGCTACGCCGGTAACGGAAACCATTGCTGCGCCAGCTAGCTTTAAAAAATCGCGTCTTGATTGTTTCATGATATCTCTCCAGTGTTTTTATATGAGGTTTAAGTAACCTTGCAAACTATAAGACCAACAACTCGTGATTTTATTTCAAATAAAGCATAAAAGATTAAAATTTGATCAAACAACAAATGATTTCGCTAACCGTCATCCAACAGTTCAGAGATGGGTTTCCCAATATGATAACCCTGTGCATAAGAGACACCGAGTTCTTCTAAACGGTCAAGCGTGGCTTGATCCTCAACAAACTCGGCAATGGTGCGCATACCAAAGGCCTGCACCATCTTCGATAAACTCTCCACAAAGACCTGATTATCTTCATTGAGGGTTAATTCACGTATGTAAGAGCCATCTAATTTAACGTAACTCAATGGCATTTTCTTTAAGTAACTAAAAGATGAGAAGCCCACCCCAAAATCGTCAAGCGCCACCATAAAGCCACCATGATTTAAGGTTTCTAAATTAGCGAGTACTTGGTTAAAGTTTTCAATATAGGCAGTTTCGGTTAACTCAACCACGACCCGAGAGGAGTCAATATCGTATTTTTCAAAGAATTTACTAAACATCTTAGGTAAGTCTTGAGATTGTAACGTTGGCGCAGAGATGTTAATTGCAAAGGTTAGATTCTCACGTACTTTGGATTCAATCTCTAAACGACTAAAGGCATGGTCAAGCACCCACTCATCAATACTCCGGATTAACCCCATGCGCTCAGCCGCTGGAATAAATTCATCCGGATAAACGGCATTGCCCTCCTCATCAGCCAAGCGTAGTAAGACTTCATAGTGACTGACCCGCTTCTCTTTAATCGCTAAAATGGGCTGAAACACCAAATGGAACAGGCCTGAACCAGGCTTTAAGGCACGGCGAATCAATGACGCTAACGCATGTTCTTTTTCCATCGCCTCGATATTATTATCTTCAGGATTAAAGAGGTGCCACTGGTTAGCCCCTTTCTTTTTAGCTTGATACATGGCCATATCCGCATGCACTGTTAACGATTGCATATCGTTGCCGTGTTCTGGATAAAGCGATGCGCCGATACTGGCGCTGTATTCGACCACTTGGCCATTTTCTAGCGTTGTGCTGGTATTAAGGGCTTCCGAGAGCTTAGCAAGCATCTGAAGCAGGTCTTCTTTAGAGATGTTTTGAAAAACAATGGTAAATTCATCGCCCGCTAAACGACTGACAAAATCACTATTACGCACGTTTTCTTGCAAAATGACCGACATTTCTATTAACACCGTATCGCCCACGGCGTGCCCGTAGAGGTCGTTAATCTGTTTGAAACGGTTAATATCAATAAATACCACTGCACCGCGTTTGGAGGTTTGCAGCATATAATCTAAATTATTCTTAAAGGCACGACGGTTCCCAATTTTGGTTAAAGGATCGTTATTGGCTAACCATTTAAGAGCGAGTTCATCTTTCCTTCTTTGCGTTAAATCCAAACCAATAGAAAGAATAATCGTTTGCCCCTCTTCATCCTCAACCAAAGTGTGTGTCCAGGCCACAAAAAGAGCGTCTCCACTCCCAGAAATGAGTTCCACCTCTTGATGAAAGGACTCTTGAATGGGCGTAGAAAACAGAAACTCAATTTCAGAAATAAACTCTTGTTTGGTCAAGGTATCTGAAAAGATCGGTAAGAAACTTTCGGTTGCACTCAGCACCTCTTGACGATATTTCAAATTCATCGACAAAATATCGAATGTACTCGATTGAGTCACAATGTATAAACTGGAGTTGTCTAATAATCGCGTTAAAAAGGCACGGGAACGCGACAACACACTCAATTGCTTATTTAAGTCATCGTTACTTTTTTGCACCTCATTATGCAGTGTTTCAAGCTCGCCCGAAACTTGACGCGTACTTTGTTCAAGTAAACTTAATTCATCTCGAACATACGACTTTTTTTCTTTAACTAAGGTGGTCACTTCTTGATAGCGGTGCTCGGGCAGTAAATTCAACGCTTTGGCTATGTACCCTAATCGTTTAAGCGGACCTAACATTAAAAAGATTAATACAATCTCAGAGACAATTAACACCAGAATACCGGTTGCAATACCATTCCAAATAGAGCGCCATAACTGCTGCTGCTGCGTACTTTCATCGCGTATATCCAAAAAATGCACTTGCAGGCCTGCCTCGCTGTAAACCGAAAGCTTTAATGGCTTTATTAAATACTCTTTATCGGCATAAGAAAACAGCGCGTCTTCAATTGAATCAATCGGGTGTTTTTGAGAAAACGCCAACAACAAAGGTAACATTGAGTCATAGCGACTAACCGCCCAAACCATGGCATTCCAATTACTTAAGCTTCGCTCTGGAAACAAGCTGACTAAATCGGTTGTTTGATTATCACTGCTGATAACGACCCCTAAATCGGCACTTGAAATACTGTAATAACGCTGAATTAAATCCGCAATATTTTGACCTAAAACAATATACAACTCAGCGCCACTGTCTTGAACAATGGGTTCAACCGTTAATTGCATGCAACTTAATTCGCAATAGATAAACGAATGCGGTTTGATCGTATCTGGAGAGGCCTGCAACTTTTGTTTAAAAATTGCTTCAAGTTTTTCAGGGTATTTAACGAGGGAGGGGGTATGGCTTTTGGCAATCACACTGCCATTCGGTTGCAGTAAAGCAAGGTAGTCGAGACCAATATTTATATTAAGAGAGAACCACTGACCTTCTAAGAAAGATTGTAAGTGCGTGTCTGCGTGCTGATTAGCCTTAATTTCATTTTTATCGCCCAGAATTTGCGAAAACTGAGAGAGCTTTAAAAAATTAGCGTTAACAATTTCTTCAAGTATTTGTTCATGTTTAGCATGGGTGATGTCACTCTGAAGATCATATTGTTTAACAATGTGATACACATTTTGCCCAACCCAGACGATACTGAGCAACACTAAGACGAAGCTTAAAAATGCAACCGCCTTCCACTTTAAACTTATAAACATTTAAGACATCACTAAAACTGGTAAGAAGCTTGGAGGATATAGGTTACCCAATCTTTTTCGAGGGGCATTTGATCTATACCATCATACACAGGTAACCAAACCGTCCCTCTATTGAAGGAGGCTTGCGCATTCAAATGCCAGTTTGGTGTCACTGCCCAGCCTAATCCAACGGTTAACCCTTTACCGTAACCTCGGTACGCATTATTTACCGTTGCAGAACTTGCACCGTCTCGTGAGTTTTTGTTTAAATACAGCTCTTCATAACGAATCAGCGCACTCATATTCTGCTTAAAGAACCATTCCCCTTGCAGATAATAGCCCTCTGTCGTGGTATCCACTGCTCGAGATTGGCCAGCAATAGATAAATTTAAATCAGAATAGATGTTTAAGTACTCAGCACTGATCAACCAATCTTGGTATGCATACTGCATCGATAAGACCACAAATAGCGCCTCTAAATCGGTACCGGTTATATAACTTGGATAGTTGGCCTGAGCCTCTTGTTGAGCGGCTAAGCCAACATACTGCATAAATTCAGCGCTATTAGGATCAAGCCCTAACCCACCATTCTCGACGGGTGTCGCCGCAAGGGTCGCAGCGGCTGTTACACTGTCTGAAGAGTTAATCGCTTGTTGTGCTTGGAGCGCACTTTGCGGATCCTGAAGACTGAATTTGGCCTTTAAAAAACTAATTCCTGTATTAAAGTTTGGCATATTAGCTGGAGAAAAATCTAATTTTAAGCCACTTAAATCAATGTCTTCAAACTTTCCTTGAACGGTTGTGCCATAAATATAATGCTCCATTACGTTTGATTCCAACTGACTGTTACCGGTGTAAGCCTCCCAGTTTAAAACCCCAGCCTTACTAAACAGACTGCCATACAAGTTTAGACCATCAACCGAAATAATAGAGTCTCTAAACGATTCAAAGTAGATCGCATTCGGTACACTCACTCCAGGTCTTGCTGAGGGAATATCACGTGTTGCATTGTATAAACCTAAAGGACTTTTAACACGACCCAAACGCACCCCAAACGTTGCATCTGCATCCGAATGCGCTAGGTAATCAAGCAGTAGAAAGTCGACCCTAAGATTTCCATCGTCGGTTTTATCAAGCTTTCGACTTAAAACTTGACCTGTCGCTCGTAGTTGATCATTTATTTCCCAAGAACCATTAAGGCCAAACTCTCTAAAGTTAAAGCTACCTTTGTTACTTTGTTCGCCAGCGTAGGGGTTATCAGGACTGAGCACATAGCTTTGACTTGCAAAACCATGTACTTCTGTTGTATCGGTTAATTGCAGTGCCTGCACCGAAGCACTAGCAAACAGTAATACCGTAAAGATGCTTGCTTGAAATTTAGTCATTATTGACGCCCTCACTTAACACCTTCACACCATCAATGGCAAAGTGCTCTCCGACATAACCAATCGCTCCAGGGGTTGTTTTCACTTTTTGCAACATTTCAGCCTCAGAATTAACGACGGTGGGTGTTCGTCCGGTACCTGTAAAAATTAGACGGTTCCAGAGTCTATCCAGCTGATGGGTTTGCAATTTGAGTTTTTTAAGCGTGAATTGACGATGAAGAGGGTGATTACTGGGAAGAACAAAGACCTTAATGTTTTCACCATCTTGCCAGTTTTTTAACTGCATGGCGTAGATTCTGTCTAAGCTATAGGTGCTGATGGCATTGTTGGAAACCGACGGATGAGCAATAATTTTAGTCTCGGCAAGTGCAGAAAAACTTACCAATAAGATCAAACTAAAAATGAAATAAAAACGTTTTTTCAAATCGAACCCTTATTAAGTTCGCCAACTTGCACATCATTGAGACAAGCTGAACCTGACCGTTTTGGTGAATATCGATCAATAATAGCAATAACGATTGTAATTGCAAACCTATTAATAAAATCTTATTAAAACTAGGGTTTCTAAAGGCGCTGCAGTGCGGATTCCACTTCCAACCGCTTCTCTTTACCGACTAAACGCTCAATTAGCGTTAACGTAAAATCCATCGCCGTGCCTGGCCCTCGAGAAGTAATGATTTTGTCATCTTCTACCACCGCCTGATTGAGATATTGCATATTTAAGGCTGGGGTTTTATCAATCACCCCCGGAAAACTGGTGGCACGCTTGCCATTTAGCAGGCCTGCTTGAACCAACACTTTTGGGGCGGCACAAATAGCGGCCACATATCGACCTTGTTCTGCGGTTGTTTGCAGTAATTGAATGACTCTGGAATCTTGCTGAAGATAATCTGCACCCGGCAAGCCACCTGGTAACACCACTAAATCAAACGGCTCTTGATAAACGACCTCTAAGGTGGTTTGTGCAATTAACTGCACACCCCGACTTGCGGTTATGACTCGTTCATCACTTAAACTTGCGGTAACGACCTCACAACCTGCTCGAACTAACAGGTCAATAATCGTCACCGCTTCTAGCTCTTCACACCCTTGAGCGAGTGGTACCAATACCTTAGGCATAGTCAGCTCCATAAAAAAGCCACTTTAAAAGTGGCTTAGTTGGTTAAATTCATTTCTGCATTTTTTGCGTCAAGGCCATGGTCTGTAAAACTCTAACGGCCTCATTAAGCTCATAGTCTTTCTCAAGAAGTTTCTTGACCTCATCGTCTTTGCTGTCTGCTTCGGATAATGCCTCTGAGGCTTCTTCGGCACCATTACCATTTTCAAGATGACCCGTTAAGTCTTTCTCTTTGATATTACCAATGGCAGACTCTTCTACTTTTTCAAGTTTGACTTTTTCAACTGTAATGTCCGGTTTAATGCCTTCAGCTTGAATCGAACGTCCATTTGGTGTGTAGTAACGTGCAGTTGTTACTTTAATTGCCGCACCATTGTTTAAAGGCAATAAGGTTTGCACCGAACCTTTACCAAAGCTGGTGCGCCCAACAATAATGGCTCGTGCTTGGTCTTGCAACGCCCCCGCCACAATTTCAGATGCCGAAGCCGATCCTTCGTTAATTAATACCACAACCGGCTTGCCATCCATGACATCACCTTCTTCAGCTTCAAAGCGCATTTGTGAATTTTTAATACGCCCCTCGGTATACACAATTAAACCTTCATCTAAAAACGCATCAGAAATTTGCACGGCTGCCGTTAGAACCCCACCCGGATTGTTGCGTAAATCTAAAACCAGCCCTTCAAGCGGTGCATCGTTCTCTTTTTCAAGTTTTTCAACAGCAGCAACTAAGTCCTTACCAGAACGAACTTGGAACTGGCTCACACGCACATAGCCAATATTGTTTTTTAACATGCGCTGTTTAACGCTTTTAACTTTGATTACGGCACGTGTAATGTCGATATTAATCGGGGCATTTTCACCTTTGCGGACAATCGTCAGCTTCAGCACGGTACCGGGTTTGCCACGCATAATGTCTACCGCTTGTCCAAGTGTTTTGCCTTTAACAGGCTCATCACCCAGCTTAATAATCAAGTCACCGGCTTGAATGCCCGCCTCTTGTGCTGGCGTATCATCGATTGGCGAGATGACCTTCACAAACCCGTCTTCCATGCCGACTTCCATACCCAAGCCACCAAACTCACCTTTGGTGTGTTCTTGCATCTCTTTAAACCCTTCGGCAGGCAAATAAGCAGAATGCGGATCAAGGCTAGAAAGCATTCCACTAATGGCGCCCTCTAGCAGGACTTTGTCATCCACGGCATCCACATAATCGTTTGAAACACGTTCAAACACTTCAGCAAACGCTCGAAGCTCTTGTAAGGGAATGCCAATTTTTTGGGTTTGGGCTTCTGGTAGCGAGACCATCTCTTCAGATTTGTCCGCCATAACACTCGAGGCAACCACAATAAACGCCCCTAAAACTGCACCAACACCAATCCATGTTGCCTTTTTATAAAAAGATATACTCACTTGACACTCCAGAAGAATTTTAAAATTTAGGTTTTACTATTGTGCGCTAAAAAAAAAACAATCATAACCCAAAAAATTTTAGTCCATTATAAATGAACTTTTAGTGACATAGGTGTCCGTTTTCATTAGAATCATTGACGAAATCAATACTTAATAATATCGTTATACAATGAAATGGTGAAATCATTATGCAGGAAGCTCAACCATTTGAGATGAAAGAAGAGAATATCAACAAAGCGTCGAAAGCATTGAAAGCGATGGGACATCCTCTTAGATTGAAAATCTTATGTGTGATTGGTGAGCGAGAGCTGCCAGTTATGGACATCGTAAAACATGTTGGTACAACACAAAGCAATATTTCTCAGCACATCGATATTTTACGTGAAAAAGAGATTATTACTTCTAGACGAGAAGGCAGTAAGATTTTATGTAAAGTCAGAGACAGAAACATTCTGAAACTGATGGATGCCATGCAACAAACATTTTGTGCAATTGATTAATCACGCCACGCATTAATGGCCTGAGAGGCCTAAGCCATTGGTTGCAGTTGCATCCTTAAATCAAAGCCGTTTCTATCAAACAGGAACGGAGAATCTTGCGAAGCAGTATTTGCTTGAATCGTTTCAGGTTGTTCACCCGCTTGATCACCATTAAGCATCTCATCACCACCACTATTAGACTCACTTGAACGTTCAGAATCCTCTGGAACTTGGCTGGCAATTTCCATTCTGGCTTGATTTGCCATCTGCATGGCCGCACTGGCTACGCGCATATCTTGTGTTGACGGCTCTGCAGGGGCTAATGCCGCTCGCTGAACAACACTGGCTTTTAAAAGTGTGGCTTCCGGGTCACCAGCAACGGGTGAGACATCAATCCCCACCTCTCCACCAATCGCATAGCGCCGACCATCGGGGCCAACTTGATAAGCGTAACTTGCGCCGCCAGTGGCATACCCACCCGCAGCGGATAAATGGGCTTGCTCATGTGCCCGAACCTCAGCATCTCTTGCTTTGAGTTGATCAATCACCTGTTTGGCCTCAACACTTAACTCGGTTGACGATTGAGCTGTCGACTCAGACGGTTGAGTCTGTTGATTTTGCGCAACATCGTTTGAGGATTTAGAGGAACTGGTCGAAGAGTTTGACTGCGATTTCGTGTCAGGTTGAAACTTAGAGGTGTCTACAACAGGAACAGAGGCTTGATATTTAAGCGCACTTTCGCCACTCATACTGCGTTCTGTCGGCATCGATACCGAAGAAGCAGACAGGAATGTAGTTGGCGAAACGGCAGAGATCATTAAAACTTCTCTTTAAATGAACTTTATACATAAGTTTACCAAAAGTTTAAACAAACATCCAAAAGCAAATAATATCAATTGCATAGCGTATTTCTGGCAAGTCTTAGTTGTTTAAGAGCACTTCTTATATGGATTTAAAGCTATAAGCTGATAAAATCAAAAACAATAAAAAAACTTAATACACTAAATCACCACCTGCATAAGGAATTTCATGCAAGCCAAGCTTCAAAAAGCCGCTCAAATCATATCGGTAACGAATGTACCCAGAATCCCTGATGAAATTATTCGTTTAAAAGAAGAGCTTAACAAAACCTACCCCAATACCGTTACTGTTGCCAATTTAATTTCTCACAACCCTGAATTACTTGGTAACTTTTTATCGCTGGTAAACACCAATGTAACCAACGAAAAAACCGAGATTAAAGATGCGAAAGCGGCGGTCAATGTTCTAGGGTTGGATGAAATTTACAATATCTTTCTAGCCAGTAGCTTAACCAACCTAATTGCCCAAAGCACTCTAGAGAAACAAATTTTGATGCATGGCGCACAAGCTGGCTTAGCCGCCGCTGAACTCTCTTATTGGGTACCCAACGTCACGCGAGCAGAAGCCTACATATCTGGTCTCATGCAAAACGTGGGAGCGGTCTATCTATCAAGACAGTCGCCTGAAGCGTACGAAAAACTATTCCAAACTCACCTTTCCAAACCGATTACCGCCATTGATGAAGAACAGGCATTTTTTGACACCACCCATTTGCACTTAGGTATTTTTATCGCCAAAAAGTGGAACATTGACCATAATGTCTATAAATCTATCCTCATGCACCACGACCCTGAGTTTATTCAAAAAACCGGTAATGACGATAAGGTTCGTAATTTAATTGCCATTATTATGGTGGCGAACTTTGCCGTTGCCAGTGCAAACCATGAACAATACATGACACAAGAATTAAAAAATTATCGCGACTTAGGATTAAGTACACTCAACCTGCCAGATAACGCCATGAAAGCCGCTATTTCGGCCGTGCAAAAATGGGGTAAATCCCCAACTAAAACGCCTGGAGGGCACTAATATGGCCAAGTTTAATCATCTCTCGGCTTTAGAGCACTTACTTAAAATGGATACCAATATTTTTAAAGAAGAGCTCTATTATCCTTGGTATGCACAACACAAAAACATACAAATTGTGATTGCAGGCTGGATAGCAGGCCTGCTGATTTTTATTGGACTCCTTTTAGGTTTTACGTCTGTGAACTGGGTTGTCCCGATTGTAATTGGGTTTGTATTAAGTGTTATCTTTGCAGGCGGGTATTTTGTCATGATTTCACACAGCAAAAAATCTGCGCAAAACGAATGCTTGAAGCAGATGATGGCGCTTGAGAAAAACCAGTTTATGAAAAACATAGAGCCTTTTGTTGGTGGCGATCAAAAAACCATTGTTAAACGCATCGCCACCCACGTTGATTTTTCACCCAATGAATACATCTCATTAGCCGTGGCAACTAAAAGCCGTGCCATTTTTGACACCGATGGTTTTATAAAAGATATAGAGCGTATGTTTGCCGACGAAAGCATTACCCCTGCTAATTTTGACGATGAAGGCTATAGTGATACGGTGTTTAAAGTGCCCGCAAAAGCCAAAAAGAACTATGAAAAAATGAAAAACAAATCAACTTTCAGCGATGAACTGCACATTACCCCTCAAGCGCAAGCCGCGATTTTAGCCAAGGTAAGAGACGCGGCGAATCGAAAAGCGTTGGGGAGAGAGGCTTAACAAGTTAAGCACAGTTAAACACTCAAGCTTGTTAAGAAAGAAACCAAACCGAAACCAAGCAACCGTTATCTTGGCAACATTTTTAGTCCAAAGTTAGCAGGCCTGCTGACTTTTACTCGTCACTTCCAAACCTAACCATTAAGCCTTAAACTCAATAACGGACTGTTATTTTAGTAAAAGCCTTTTATTGAACACTCTAAAAATTAAGCTCATAGTCTTTATACATCTCACAAATCAAAAGTTAACAGGCCTGCTCCATTCGCTAAGTCCCACTAAGCTATATCCTCTGACGATTTTGAAACTCGCAAGCTCATCTCGCTCAAACGAAGAACTCTGTGAAGAGCCAAAAAACAATATCATTACTTTAAGTGTCCATTACGCAGAGGGGCTAAAACTCATGTCAAAAAAGGGGTGAATAATCGGTAAAGATTTTGTTAAACCGTAAAAGAGTTGAAGTAATCATATAATTTGCATAGCGGACTTTAATCGCTAGCAAAATACATCAAATCTTCTCAAGAAATTTAAAAAGCATAAAATTTAGGCAAAAAAAACCCGCTATAAAAGCGGGCTCTTTTAGAAAAATGTAATATTTCTAAGTTGATACTACAACTCTTTACACAATGTTGCTTTAGTATCAACAACATAAGCGGCCGCTGCGCGGAATACACCAGAACTAAACACACCATCATCAAGTTTAGTATCAATATTCTGAGCATCTGCACCATCGATAAGTGTTGCACAAATATGTTTGGTGTTTACAGGGAACCCACCATCAGCTGCAGCACTATAAGTAAAGACACCATCTAAGGCATGAGTTGGACCTGCTGAACCAGCAGTTAAATCACCTGTAATGAAACCTTCTGCACGCAAATCAGAAAAGAAGTTAGCCGCCGTTGCACCTGGGAAAGAACCCGTTCTGTCTCTATAAGCATAATAAGCAGCAGTAATGTTATCAAATTCTTTTGTAACACTCTTAACTTTTGAGTTTTGAATCAACTCCTGACCTTTCAACACACCACCTAGTAATAAACCGATGATAACCAATACGATGGCGATTTCAACTAGTGTGAAACCTTTTTGGTTTTGAATCTTAGTTTTTACATTTTGCATTTTCTATCTCCTGAGAAAAATCTTGTATTTCTTTATCCATAGTCATAATACTGAATATTGACCAAAGTGCAAAGAGTAAAAATTGTTTACTCGTAAATCCTCCCCTCTAGCCTAGTTAACTTTATAGGCTAGGTAAGTTTCTGAGCTCTATTTGAAACTGCATCATATCGTCTAATTTTGAAAATGATATTTCGCCATTAACCTGATTCAATAACTCACGCGTTAAAAACAACCCTAATCCTAAGCCGCTTTCACTGGTGGTCCAAAAGGGTTCAAACATCCGCTCTGCTTTTATGTCTAAATGTCTTTCTTCAAATCGACTTTGAATCGTCACTAATGCACCTTGGTCTGCTTCTAAGGGGGTTATGTCAATCAATAAATTGGGATTATCATTTTTGTGATCACGGTAGTTACCAAAAATATTTTTAAACACCTCAATTAACACAGGGCGTGCTACAAAAACAGATTGTTCACCTTTCAATTGCGCCTTAAGCTCAAACATGGCCAATACTTCTGAAATAATGGCATTTAAGCTCACTGCATCCGTCACAAAAAACTCATGCAACGGTTGCTGCATTTTATGCAAAGTGTTTTTTGCTCGCTCCGACATGATGGGTAAGGTGTTTTGTAGCCTATTCACTAAGTTCAATTTATCAGCATCGGCCTGCAAACTTACCACTTGTTCACTGAGCAGCTGAATAAATTGCGCGATGTTCTTAATTTCATGCTGAACAAACAGCTGATAACGTTCAAGGCGTTTTTGAGAGGTTAAGATTTCGGCATGCTTGTGCTCTAAATCTTGCTCTAAAATTTGTACAAAAGTGGTCATTATCAATGTTAACCAACTGCTATCGGCGGCATAAAACTTTGGATAAATGAAAACTAAGTTAAACGACATGTCATCTACTTCAAGCTGGATTTGTTGCTTATTGCCGGGTCTTTTATAGGTTGTAAAAACTTTATGCTGGTGTTCACCAAACCAAAAAATGTCTGCTTGAATTTCCGCTAGGCCCGCGCGTTTTAAAATCGGCCAGGCCTGCTCAAAAAAGTCGAGCGCATCTTGATTGACCTTTTGGTTTAACTGATACAACAGCGTAAGAGTATCACGAAGATTCTCGGCTTTTTGGCGCAAAAAATAGGCTACCGCCAACAGAGCCAAGCCAAAAACAACCAAACCCAGCGGCAACCAGTCTTGTAAATAGACCATACTCACCTTTTATAAAACCGAATAAGTTTATTCATTGCGTACGATGTGATATTTCTTAATCAGATAATATACGTTTTCACGCTTTAAACCTAAGCGACGCCCGGTTTCATGCACGTTAAAATCAGTATCAATCAACACCTGTTTAAGCATTTTCTCCTCAGCCTGATTACGAATGGTCTTAACGCCCTCGCCTAAGATTGCATCAATTTCAACGCGCTGTATGCCCTCTTGATGCTTAAGTTTTTCTGCTTGTTCAAAAAATAAAAAGGCTCGACTAACCGATTGCAACAAGGCTTGTTGCGAGATGGGTTTTTCTAAAAAATCGAACGCGCCAAGCTTAAGCGATTGGTAGGACGAGAGCGAAGCGTCTTGCCCGGTTAACACCAGCGTTTTAACTTGTGGCTGATTCGCATCTAGCCACTCTAAAACCGCTAAGCCCTCTTCGAGCGAATGTTCATGAGGTGGCATCCCCATATCCAAAATCACAACCGAGATGCTCTTTTTAGCAAGTTGGTCAATTGCACTCTGCCGAGAATCGGCCTCTACAACTTGATAACCGGCCAACTCTAACGAAAAGCTCACTACCGCTCTTAAGGCGGGGTCGTCGTCGACCAATAAAATCATTTTATTATTCAAAGCATTCCCTAGTTATTGGTCCCGTCACAATCGGTTGACCAAGTACAGTAAGGGCGATTGCCACTGCCATCATCGGCAAAAAGGATATATTCAATGCCAGTTATATTTAAATATTGGGATGACGGAGCCGCCCAAAACGCCTCTTCATTTTCGTAATTTTCTAAAACAAGTATATCCACGCCGGTTCCACCATCAATAACCTGGTTTATATTTCCCGTTTCAGGTTTATCAGCGGTTCCTATCCATAGAACATCGTCATCCGCGCCCAATTGAAGCGTTGAACCAGATTCTACATTGCCTTTAATCCAGACTTGGTCTTGACCTGCGTCGGCATAGAGCGCTCGAGTTAAGTCACCGCCTAACACAAACATATCATCACCCACACCCAAATTAACGTTGGAATTGGCTGAGTTTGCAATATAAACCGAATCGTTACCAGAACCAGTATCTAAGTCGGCTTTATCACCGTCACTGGTAATTTCGCCTGTTTCATTGATGTATTCGAGCTTTGAAGAGAGGTCGCCACCGACAAGAACGACATCATCCCCTGCCCCTAAATTAAGCGCAGCGGCGATATTTTGGTCTACTTGAATCACATCAGGGTTATTAGCGTCATCTAAAGGGGTATAGTCCCCCGGTGTTAGAGCATAAGCTCTATAAGTGGGCACTAAAGGCACATTTGCAGGCGGTGTTCTGTTCCAAACGGTAATGGGAGATAAAATCTTTGACTTAATTTCGTAGCCCGTAATGACCTCAATGACATCATCAAATTCCTCACCTTCAACGCTGGTAATACCTGAACGGTGGTAAAACGCATCGCTGTCGCAGTTTTCGACATTTTGTGAGGGGATGCCAGAACAACCAGGCATTGAATTAATCGTTTGAGCACCATCTTCATTAAACGCCACGAGAACGACAGAGGCAACATTGGTGTCTATGTTTGCATCGGAAGGTGTTCCGCTGCAACTGGAGGTGTTTTCATTACAAACAGTGTAGTTTCCAGTGCCATTATTTCCATTAGTGGGAGGCGTGTTCACTAAGTCAAAGACTGCGGTACCCGGCGTTGCATTACAAAAATAACTGGCTGAATTTGCTCTATTGCAAATAGATGCAGCGATGTCCGCCTCTTGGTTAATGGCGTAACGAACTAAATTACCATACGCATCCACCACCTCATCCCTTTTAAGACCAATATCCAAATAAGGCACTGCACCCAAATCATTAGTACATCGATTAATGGTATCTGTACCCACTAACTCAGCGGTCCTAGCTTCTCTACCATTTACACCTGGACAAGGCAGGTATTTGTTAATCATGGCAAATTTTAGTAACTGTTGCTTGATGTTTTGCAGGGTTTTCTCGGTTTCTAGCTGCTTGGTGACGGCTCTTTTTTCACCGAGTGTACTTAACGCGCCCACCAATAGGATACCAACAATGACCAACACCACTGAGATTTCGACTAGCGTAAAGCCAGAACTGTGTTTTCTATTTAAAGTCATTTAAATATGTCCGTTTGGGGAATACCAGGTATGGCCGTCATTTCAGGCATAGTAGGCATGGCTGTGGGTGCGGTGTATAAAACGGCTTCAACATCACTTACCTGAACCTTCTCGGAAACAGCGGTTGAAAACACCGCAAAATCGACTTTTAGTTCACCATTTTCATCTAACTCAACATTATAAGAGGCGTATTCATACCAAGTATTATCTCGGTCATCATTTTCATCATAATAAAAAATCTGATCTTCTCCAGGGTTCCCCATATACTCTTGAATTAGATCAACATCAACACGACCATCTTCTGGGTCTGCAGCCTCAGCAATGGTATAAAGTTCTTCTGCGACATTGGAGTTTAAACCAACAATAAATTTATCCTGCGTCTCCAACTTTCCTCGGCTGGTTTCAGCAGCAACCCCTTCATTTAATGCATCCGCATCCTCCCAGCCACCGGTGACCTTGGCTTTAAACGTTAAGGTCACCGTTTTACCTGCATTTTCAGAACCAAACCCTAATGTACCCGATTCAATATTAACCCCTATTTCGTCGGCAAAACGGTCGTCATCTCCATTTCCGCCAGCAATATCAACGGTTAAATTATCAAATGGATTTTCGTCTGCACCTTGCGGTCCACCACTGTCGTCCTCTTCTAGGGCAATGATTTCAGTTTCATAGCGGTCTTTGATCTCATTGGCTGAAATCGTTATCAGTAAATCATCATAATAAGGCGTTTCTGAGTAATTTGCTTGCACAAAGAAAGCATCGCCGTCACGATTCTCTTTTTCTGCTGTATCCAAAGAGTTGATCGCTTTATCTCCATTTTCGTTGGTTGCCACTAACACCGCAATAAGCGCGTCACCATTTATACTTGCCCCCGCTGTGGCCGCACTACAATTTGCAACATTGCAGACCCGTAAATTATCAACACCAAGATTGCCCACAATTGGCAGCGTGGTCAAATTGAACATGGGAGGCGCTGTGTTATTAAAAAAACAAGCTGAATTGGCTGGACAATCAGCCATACTCACAGCATCGGTTGTACTTTGGTTCACAGCGTAAATTAAAGCGTTACCCCAACTGTCTTGAACATCCGCCGCAGTTAAGCCAAGCTCATTAAAGGGAACCGTTCCGCTATGGTCTGAACAGGCTAAACCACCGGTTCTATTCTCGAATCCATTACCATTTGTATCTGGACAAGGCATAAACTTATTCACCCTGACATACTTTAATAAACTCGATTTAACAAAGCTTAACTTGGTATCGCCCTCTTGCCATAAAACATGGGTTCTTTGCTCGGAATATATGCCTACAGAGCCAGCCGCAACAACGCCAATAATCGCCAACACCACCGCTAATTCTATCAACGAAAAACCGGTTTGCTTTTTGAATACTTTAATTTGTTTACACATCTCTTTCATGCTTTAGCCTCCAATATTTGGCTAGCAACTTTGTCTTTCTTACAACTATATTATTCACACTTACACAACCTTCAGGGGCGTCTCTAATGCTATGGGATTTCAGGTAAGTCTGCACCTGATCGAATAACGGCGTATTTTATGTCGTATCCGGTTAACCAAAACAGTTGATCATCAAACTTTTGACCCTCAACATTGCTACCTTGACCTTGCCAGAAGTAATTATCGTCATCGGCATTTTCAACTTCGGCATCCCCGTCTGGGTTTCCTGCCCATGTTTGGGCACCATTTTGACCAAAACTTATAACCACTGCGACAGCCGAAAACTCTATAACATTGGCTGATGAAGTCGACCCACTGCAAGCCGAAGCGGTCTCATTGCAAACCGTGTAATTTCCTGCGCCATCATTCGAACCAAATGGCGGAGTTTCATAATCAAAAGCGGCTAATGGCGCGGTTAAAGCATTAAAGTAACTCGCTGAACTATTTGCATCTAGTACCGCGGCACTGTCAGCGGTATTGTTTACCGCATAATACAAAGGGTTATCCCACACATCGGTGCTCTTTACTCCCAAATCCAAAAAAGGAACTCTCCCCTCTTCTCCAGAACACTCACCAGCTAATTCTCTATTTTCACGACCATCAGGCGGGTTATCTGTATCAGGGCAAGGTAAAAAACGATTAACCTGCACAAAAGTCAAAAACCCATCGTGCACCTCTTCCATAAACACTCTATTTTCGGCGTATTCATCAAACTCTTCAATGCTATTTAAAGCACCCGACACCCCGTATATCAAAAAACCGATAATGGTCAAGGCAATGGAGAGTTCTAACAGTGAAAAACCCGCTTGTGTTGAATGTGTTTTATAGATTTTCATGTTACGGACATCCCAAATCAGTTCGCCAACCTTGACCATATAGGTTTTGGTCTGCTGTCACCCCTTCTTGATAACACGTTCTATTTAGAACAGTACTTGTGTTGACAGATGGCACCGCACCGGAATCTAAAATAGTTGTATCAACATAAGCAGGCGCTGCGCCAATGTAACTGCAACCATTAAACCAATGCAAATCGGTAATGGCGATGGCATCACAAAGATCAGGGACATTATCAGGCGCTGTGCCAGCAGCCGTACCGGTAAGCAAATCTTTACTTACCCGACTCAATACGGCCGCATTCCATTCGTTACGCGTAATGGGTATAACAAAGTCATTAAACTTAGGTGCATTTGCAACCGGACTAGGGTCTGCGTACTTAGAAATAAAGTCGGCATCCCCGTCAGCATTCTCTAACTCTAAAAACTTGCCGATATTCGCTAGACTTGGCGACCCCTGAGATTGCCCGCCAATAGGATCACCTGAATAGATAAGTACCATAACAATATCTGTACGGCCGTCTAACGTTAAACTAGCTGTGGCTGGACTCGTTCTATTTAAAGGTACAAAACGTCTATTTTTTGAGTCATAAAAGTAATCCGGGTTTTGGGTTAAAAACCTGGCATCCACCGCAAACCAATACTGTCCCAATTTTTGATGTCGGTCAATAAAGGTAAAACTTCTAGAGCTCACACTTTCC
This sequence comes from Thiotrichales bacterium, assembly GCA_016938655.1. GTDB lineage: Bacteria > Pseudomonadota > Gammaproteobacteria > Thiomicrospirales > Thiomicrospiraceae > Thiomicrorhabdus. The sequence continues at coordinate 158,548 of JAFGUG010000023.1, forward strand.
GGTACAAGCCCAATCACAAACGTTGCTCCACTGCCGCCACAAGGCGCATTAGAATCCCCATCCCCATCCGTATCGGGACAAGGAAAATAACCTGGCCCCGGAATGTCTTCCTGTGCCCGCTTAACCGTAGAGCCAGAATCCGTTCCAAATATCTCGGGCTGCAGGACTGCGTAAGTCAACATTTTCTCTTTAATACGTTGTAACTCACGAGTATTCTCATTTTGTTGAGTTATCTCAATGGATTCAGAACGCATATTACCGACACTACCAAACCAAACAGCGGCACCTAAGACAAGCGCAAGCATTCCCATAAGGACGATAAAACCGGATTGTTTGTGATTTTGCTTTTTCATTAACAAATCTTACATCCCAAAATAATGACTTAAACGAGTTTAAGACAAGCTTATATTTAGTAATCCCAAACTTTATTTTACTCCGTTAAAGTTAGCAGGCCTGTTAATTTCACCAAAGCGCAATGCCCTTAGATTGTTGATCAAGTACCCATTCCTGAAATGCAGGCGGCCCATAGGCTAGGGTTAGGGGATTTTTTTCTAAGGTTTTACTGTTGGGGTCTTGTTGTTGATAGATAAGCGGACGCATGTTTTGTTCGGCGTTTTGCATAAACCATTGCAAGGTTTCAGGTGGGATTTCCCGACCAACCGGGACGGCTAGATCGACGGGAATACCTTGCCAATGTAACACCGTATCAATCATTAAAGCCCCACACTCATTGGGTCTAAAGTCATCCGGTAGAAACGAGTTGGGCTTTACCCAACTGCACTCAAATTTTCGGCATGGGTAAACTGGACGATTGTCATAATCATCACAACCACTGCCGGTACTGTGTGGATAGGGTTTACCCGGATAGGCTTCACAGCCCTTTACTTTTATTTGCACCCAACCATCACAACAAGCAGTACAGGGTTGACACTCTCTAGACATGAACACTCCTCTTTTTTTACAGCAGTATAAACGAAAAAAGCCCCGTCTATAAATAGACGAGGCTTTTGATACAAAGTTTAATCAAGCTACCTTACGATAGCGATTGATTAGAACTTGTGTAGTAGACCAACGTAAGCACCGTTGATTCCACCGATATCTTCTTTCTCAGTAGCGTAAACATAACCAGTTGTTTTCTTACCTAGTGAGTAGTTAAGGCCTACAGCGTATGCTGTTTCAGTATCAGTTGCATCATTGTCAGTCAAAGCAATTTTGATTTTAGGCATAAATTTGCCCATTTTGTAACCAGCTTGTAGGTGTGTGAATGAACCTGTAGCAACATCACCACTTACATCTTGGTGCATAACGCTTGCTACTAAAGCACCTGTTTTGTACTGAGCAGAAACACGAACGATTGTTGCATCTAAATCAGCAGCGTTATCACCTAGATCTTGCCATGCAGCAGCAGCGTATAAACCTTTCTTAGTAGAACCGTAAGTTAACGCAACGTTAACCCAGTCACCAACTTGCTCACCAGACATAGTGCTAGCTGTACCTTCGTCCATAACTGCAGCAGCAATTACTTTGAAACCAGAAAATTCTGGAGAAACGTAAGCAGCAACGTCAGAAGCACGAACTTCACCGTTTAATACACCACCAGTCATTTGGTTAACGTCAGCAGCACCGTCGTTAAATAAATCATCAGGCTGAATCATTTTAGTTGGTGTGTCATGACGACCTAAAAGAACCGTACCAAAACTACCTGCTAAACCAAGGTATTGGTTACGGTTTGAAAGTGCTTGACTTGAGTTTGCACCATCAGCAACACCGTCTAGACCAAATTCGATCATATAGATAGCTTTAAGCCCGTCACCTAGGTCTTCAGAACCTTTGATACCTAGACGTGAAGCAACTGAATCTACAGTTAGCCCTTTATCACCAGTACGGTCTTCAGCGTTGATGTTTAGGTTTAACTGACCGTATACAGTTGGAGCGTCAGCGAATGCAGCAGGTGCAGCAACAGCAGTAGCGATAGCTAGAGCGATAATATTCTTTTTCATGTTTTAAATCCTTAAAAAGTTAGTTAGATCTGCCCACCTGTGCGGGCTTGCTGATGACTATATTGGAATGACTTATGACCTGCAACTTTTTTTTGCAAAAAAACGACAATATTTCATTGTGTTGTTTTTTTACAACACTCACTATTAACGCTTACCGCATCAATTATTGACTTAAATCAAGTTATCAATAAGTTAGCTTTAAAAGCTTGAACCTTGCTTAAACTGCAAACCCTAAAACAACAAAACCCGCACAAGGCGGGTTTTGAATAAAGCGTAATATAGCGAGTATATTAACGTTTTGAGAACTGCGGACGACGACGTGCTTTACGTAAACCAACTTTCTTACGTTCAACTTGACGCGCGTCACGAGTCAATAAACCACGTGCACGCAGTGCAGGACGGTTTACTTCATCGTATTCAACTAATGCACGAGCGATACCGTGACGAACAGCACCGGCTTGACCGGTTGTTCCGCCACCTGTACACGTAATCAGTGCATCAAATTTTTGTGCGTTATCCGTTGCTTCTAAAGGCTGGTTAATCACCATTAAGTCTGTTTCACGAGCAAAATACTCAGTGATATCGCGACCGTTAACCGTCATTTTTCCAGAACCTGCACGTAAGAATACGCGAGCTACTGAGCTTTTACGACGACCTGTACCGTAGTATTGTTCTGTTGCCATTTTTATATTCCTTCTTACAAGTCTAGAGTTTTAGGCTGCTGAGCAGTATGCGGATGATCAGTACCTGCATACACTTTTAGCTTTTTAAACATTGCACGACCTAGTGGTCCTTTTGGCAACATCCCCTTAACCGCGAACTCAATAGGACGCTCTGGTGCTTTAGCCATCAACGTTTCAAAGTTCGTTGATTTTAAGCTACCAATGTATCCCGTTACGTGGTGGTACATTTTATCTTTACGCTTGTTACCAGTAACAGCGACTTTGTCTGCATTGATAACAACAATGTAATCACCACAATCTGTGTGCGGAGTATACTCTGGCTTGTGCTTACCACGTAAACGTGATGCGATTTCAGCCGACATACGACCTAAAGTTTTACCTTCAGCGTCTACAACATACCAGTCGCGTTTCACTTCAGCTGGTTTTGCAACAAATGTTTTCATAATTTGTTCCTAATATAATAAATAATCCAAATCCAAAAGACCTATAAATTCAAAGACTTAATACGCTCTAAAGCGTGCATTAAATCTATAAATCCACTTACTGTTTTAACGGGCAATAAGGGGGAAGGACTAAAGAGGGGCGTATTATACTGGCTTAGGTGCGAGTTATCAATCACTTAAAGCAATTATCTTAAAGGATTTTTTACATGTGCAAGGATATTGACCACCAATACACGAAGACACGAAGATTTTTCTGAAATAAAAGCGTCTGCATTAAAACAAAACTAAAGGCTTTGATAATAGCGTCCAGCTAACACTTGAACCAAACGCTCTTCTTCGTGACTTCGTGGTTAAAAAATAAACAGGCCTGGTTAAATCACTCTAACCAGGCCTGTTCTCATTTAAACCTTAAATAAAAAACACTTTTTTTCTTCGTGCCTTCGTGTCTTTGTGGTTAATCCTATGACTAAACATTAAATCTAAAGTGCATCACATCGCCGTCTTTAACAATGTACTCTTTCCCTTCTAAACGTTGCTTACCGGCAGTCTTAGCGCCAGCGTCACCTTTATATTGAATAAAGTCCTCGTAGGCGGTGACTTCGGCTCGGATAAAGCCTTTTTCAAAGTCGGTATGAATGACACCCGCAGCTTGAGGTGCGGTTGCCCCTTTTTTAACCGTCCAAGCACGCACTTCTTTTACGCCTGCAGTAAAGTAAGTTTGCAAACCAAGCAGTTCGTAACCAGCACGAATGACTCGGTTCAAGCCCGGCTCATCTTGCCCCATCTCTTCTAAGAAGTCGGCTTTGTCTTCATCGTCTAGCTGGGCAATTTCTTCTTCAAGAGCAGCACAAATGGCCACCACCATCGCACCTTGCTTCTCTGCCAGTTCACGAACCGAATCTAACAATGGGTTATTTTCAAAGCCATCTTCATTCACATTGGCAATGTACATCATTGGCTTAACGGTTAATAAATGTAAATCACTTAACTCTTTTAGCTCGTCGTCGCTTAAACCAATTAGGCGAACCAACGTCCCCTTTTCAATTTCAGCCAAGACTTTGGTTAATAAATCCATGCGTGCAGTGGCTGCTTTATCACCACTTTTAGCAATACGCTGAACTTTTTGAATCGCCTTTTCAACCGACTCCATATCCGCGAGTGATAGTTCCATATTAATAATTTCAATATCAGACAGTGGATCAACTTTTCCAGCCACGTGAACAATATCGTCATTCTCAAAACAACGCACCACTTGCACAATCGCATCGGTTTCACGAATGTTGGCTAGAAACTTATTACCTAGACCTTCGCCTTTTGAAGCACCCTCTACCAAACCGGCGATATCCATAAAATCAACGGTTGCCGAAAGAATACGCTCTGGATTGACAATTTCGGCCAAGGCTTGTTCACGAGCATCAGGTACCGCAACCACACCCACGTTTGGTTCAATGGTACAGAATGGGTAGTTGGCAGATTCAATCCCTGCGTTGGTTAAAGCGTTAAATAAAGTTGATTTGCCAACGTTTGGTAATCCAACAATTCCGCATTTAATGGCCATTCTGTCTCTCCTGGATGAACTGGGTAGTTAAGGTTTGCTTCGTAACGAAAACATCGCCACTGAAGTAGATTGATTGAGTTTATTTTGTATGCAGTTGATGCATGGCTTTTTGCAAATCGCCAGATATCAGTTCTGGTAATACCTTACTGGCATCGTAGATTGCATCATCGATGGCTTGGCGTTCGGGTTTAGAGGCGGCTTTTAAAACGTAATCCACCACCATGTCTCTGTGACCTGGGTGACCAATCCCTAAACGCAAACGTATAAAGGTTTTGCCCATCGCGGCCATCATGTCTCTTAAGCCGTTATGGCCACCATGACCGCCACCAACTTTTAATTTTGCCACACCTGGCTCTAAATCCAATTCGTCGTGTACGACTAAAATGGACTCGACTGGTATTTTATAAAAGTTGGCTAAGGCCTGAATGGACTGCCCACTTCGATTCATAAAGGTGGCTGGCTTTAATAGCCAAAAGTCCATGCCATTTGATTGCACGCGAGCGGCGTGCCCTAAAAATTTGGTTTCTGGACGAAATACTACACCATACTGTCTAGCTACTTCGTCCACAAACCAAAAACCGGCGTTATGTCGGGTCTGCTCGTATTTATCGCCTGGATTTCCCAGACCAACAATTAGCTGAACAGATGACATAAACGCCGGCTCTTAGTGAATTAACTGATTATTGAAAAAACAATAATCAATTACTTACGCTTTGGTTTACCGATTGTAACAACCGCTTGGTCGTAATCAGAGTTACCGTGAGTCAATGCTGTAATCACAACACCTTCTGGTAGATTAAGTTCTGATAGACGTAGGCTTGTTCCTGCTTCCATTCCAGATACATCTACATTCAACGTAGTTGGAAGGTTTTTAGCAGCACAACGTACTTCAACAGTTGACTGTAAGAATGTCATCATACCACCGGCTTTAACACCTGCTGATTTGTTCTTACCTTCAAAGTTAAATGGTACTTTTTTAGTTACTATGCTGTCATCTGTTACACGTTGTAAGTCGATGTGAGAAACGGCACCGGTTGCTGGGTGACGCTGCATATCTTTAACGATACACTTCTCAGTTTCTCCACCTTCAACATCAATCGTTAAGACTGAGTTAAACATGTTAATATCTTCAAATCCGTGACGAACTAGTTTTGCTGCGAATGCGATTGAAACCGCATCTTTGCCTGCACCGTAAATAATTGCCGGTACTTTTTCCGCATGACGAAGGCGGCGGCTCGCACCTTTCCCTTCTTCAGTACGGATTTCTGCAGTCCATGTATGGCTCATTGTTTTTCTCCAAATAGCGACCAATTTCTACTCCAGAATTTTAGGGAGCTTTTATAAGAAATGATCTAATTAAACGGCTTACGTTCGCGACCAAACGCAAGTGAAGCGCGCATTATACTCAAAAGCGCCCGATTTACCAGATTTTTTTATTGCGTTTTTTCCTAACAATCAACAACTTCACTGATTTACAGGCCTTACTTAAGCTATAAAAAAAGCGCCGTTAGGCGCTTTCATAAAATTTTATTAAACAATACCAATGACCTTAGTGCTTCATCAAGGCGGTAACCGACTCTTCTTCGTGAACTCGGCGAATCGTTTCACCCAACATCTCTGCGATAGAAACACGGCGAATTTTTTTAGACGCTCTGGCCTCTGGGCTCTCTGGAATCGAATCGGTCACAACCAACTCTTTAAGTGCGGAGTTTTCAATATTTTCAACCGCAGGACCGGAAAGTACTGCATGCACAACATAAGCAGACACACTTTTTGCACCACGCTCAATCAAGGCTGCCGCTGCTTTACACAAGGTCCCTGCTGTATCGACCATGTCATCCACGATGATGCAATCTTTACCATCAATGTCACCAATGATGTTCATAACTTGTGCCACGTTTGCTTTAGGACGACGCTTATCAATAATGGCCATTTCTGCATTAATTGACTTGGCCACTGCTCGCGCACGCACAACACCACCCATATCAGGTGAAACTATCGTTAAGTTGTCTAGGTTGTAGTGCTTATGCATATCTTCAACAAGCAGTGGCGAACCATAGATGTTATCTACTGGGATATCAAAGAAACCTTGAATCTGGTCTGAGTGAAGATCAACCGTAACCACACGGTTAGCGCCGGCAGCGGTAATCATGTCTGCCGCTAAACGCGCAGTAATTGGCACACGAGCCGAATAGGGACGACGATCTTGTCGTGCAAATCCATAGTATGGAATAACGGCGGTAATACGAGCGGCTGAAGCACGTTTAAGTGCATCAATCATCACCAGCATTTCCATTAGATTAACAGCCGGTTCTGGTGTACAGGTTGGTTGCAGTACATAGACATCTTGACCACGAACAGATTCTTTAATCTCAACCATAATTTCACCATCACTAAAGCGACCAACATCGGCTTTACCAAGGGGGATATCTAAATAGTTTGAGATGTTTTCTGCGAGACTGACATTTGCGTTTCCCGCAAAAATCATGACATTTCTTTTAGCCATTTAAGGCGCTCCTGTCGAAGGACAAAATGATTTGGAGAATTTGGATAGGATATTGGCAGGGCTGGCAGGATTCGAACCTGCGGTACACTGGATCAAAACCAGATGCCTTACCGCTTGGCTACAGCCCTTTAATATCGTTGTCTGTAAAGACAGGTGCGTATTATCCATTTATTTCCCTGAACTTCAAGCAAAATAACAAAAAAAAATGATGTTTATTCTGCTCACTGGGTATTTGATTTGCACAACCATCTTATTTGATTGCGACCCCGGATTGCAAATTTTCAATAAGCTTTTGATAACGCTTATTTTTTGAAAACTCCGGCAAATGCTTTTGCCACAATTGCTTGGCTTTTTCTTTTTGGCCTAATTGCCAATGCGTGGCCACTAAATGAATCACGACCTCTTCATCATGTTCAAGTGCTAAAGCTTTAGTTAAATACTTCTTAGCGGATACAAAGTCATTTTGCTGGTAAGCCAACCAACCTACACTGTCGAGCACGTAATAACTCTCTGGCGCCAACGCCAAGGCACGTTCAAGAAGCAGGCTTGCCTTATCAAACGAGTGGCCTTGCTCCACATAGTAGTAACCCAATGCATTCAAGGCTTTTACCGAGTCGGGATTAATCGATAGCAGTTTTTCTAAACTTTCGACATAGTCCTCATACGCTTGCAACTCATAAAACAAGGCGGCCTGTGATAAAAGCATCTCTTCACTTTTTGGTGCCAGCTTTAATGCATCTTCATACCTTTTGGCCGCTTGCTCATTTTGCCCACTCACCCGATAAAAGATGGCTTTAGCACGTAAAATTTTAACTTCTGCTTCTACATCACTGGTTTTAATCGAATCTAACACACCCAGTGCCGCTTCCAAACCTTGATCTGGATACAACATCTCAGCAATATGCAGTTTGGCATCAACGGCATACGGCATGGCTTCAACACGGTTAAAGAACCCAATTGCCTCTTCAACCTGATTCTGCTCTTGACCCAACACACCTAAATAGTAAAAACCGACCGATTCATAGGCCTGAGTTTCCGTTACCTGCAACAAATTGGTTTTAGCATCGACAAACTTTTCACGCTCAATTTGCAACAGAGCCAACGAGAGCCGAGAGGTGGCCGCACCAGGATTGGCTTTTAAGATGGTTTCATAACGTTTTTCTGCTGAAGACAGTTCATTCGCTTTAACCTCTAGACGCGCCAAACGCTCTTGCACGAGCCAATCATCGGGTTTTTCAACCAAATAAGCTGACAGAACACTCAACCCTTCATTTGGATTATCCATTTGCAAGTACGACTGTGACAATAACTGATAAATCTGTTTTTCAGCATTCCGCTTCATATCAAGGGTGGCTTCTGACGTTTTGAGCAAACTCAGCGCTTTCTGTAAGCTTTCAACCGACTCTTCTGCTAATCCATAATGGGTTGCCAGAACACCCAGTCCATAATAAGACTGCCATAGCGTCGGGTTTTGAGAAACCACAACCTCATAAAACGGCATGGCAACCTCTGCTTTTGCAGAACGCACCACACGTTGCGCCGTAGACAAAACATCTTCTGTTCGCTCTAAATCAGAAATTTTTTGGTATTGGTTCCACTGTTCAATGGCTAGATTTAAATCGCCTTGTCGTAACGACATTAAATACGCGGCACGCCATGGAACCGGGTTAGCAGGATCGACCTCCAACCAAAGTTGTGTAGTTTTAAATATTTCAGGCTCTTGATAAGTCGCCATAGACAGCTGGAAGGTTCGCTCAACCAACCCCACATCGCGTGTTTGTTCCGCTAACGGAAACAACAGTTCGTAAGCTTTAGCGGGCTGACCCTTTTCGACCAAGAGCTCCGCAGCCAGAATTTGCGTCATCATGCCGGCGGTTAAACCCGATGAGGTATATAACTGCTCTCTAGGTTCAGCGGTGGCTTCTTCTGGTTGAATAGCCTTTAGGAAATCGACTGACGAACGCTCGCTCATTGACGAACAACCAGACGCAAACAGAACGTTGACCAAAACCAATCCACTTAGCAGGGCATTTCGCTTCATTTTTAATCCATCTTTCGGCTTTGTATTTTTTTCAATCTTCATTTCTTTAACCATATCCGATTTTATTTAGGCAGCACCGATTGCTTATAATAGTGATTGAGGTTGCAAAATGCTTAAACATCCCCCCAATCGCAAGATGAATTTAAATAGGCGAAAACCTTATTAAAACTTGCAATCAACACCATAATTTAGCAGAATTACGCCTCTTTATCTGCAATCCTGTTAACTATTTTTTTGGTACGGTATATCACTCGTTTATGAAGTTACTTACACTCGGCGTTAATCACGAGACCGCACCGGTCAATATTCGTGAAACCGTCTCATTTTCATCAGAGCAAGCAATGAATGCCATCTCTGATTTGAAGCAACAACAGCTTGTTTCTGAGTGTATCATTTTATCAACTTGTAACCGCACCGAAATTTATTGCGTCCTCAAAGAGCATTCGCAGCAAGAGCAGGTCTTGAAATGGTTGCACAATTTTTTTGCGCAACCCGAGAACTCTTTACTCCCCTATCTGTACCAACACCAATCGATTGATTCGGTTAAACACATCATGCGTGTGGCCAGTGGTCTAAACTCACTGGTATTAGGCGAACCGCAAATTTTTGGTCAAATTAAAGACGCCTACAATCAAGCCCACAAAGCGGAAAGCGTTCACCACACCCTAGAGAATCTATTTCAGCATATCTTTAGAACCGTTAAGCGTGTGCGCACCGATACCGCAATTGGTTCAAGCCCGGTCTCGGTCGCCTTCTCAGCGGTCACCTTATCCAAACAGTTTTTTGGCGATTTATCTGAACAAACCGCCATGCTATTAGGCGCCGGTGAAACCATCGAACTGGTGGCTCGACACTTAAAAGAGAGCGGCATTGGTAAGCTGATTATTGCTAACCGAACCTTAGAGAAAGCCCATAACTTAGCGGAATCGGTAGGCGGCTATGCGATTAGCTTGGAGGAAATTTCAGAGCACTTACATGAAGCCGATATGGTGATTGGCTCAACCGGCGCACCACACATCATCTTGCATAAAGATCAGGTTCAGCCCGCACTAAAACGTCGCAAAAACCGCCCCATTTTCATGGTCGATATTGCGGTACCAAGAGACATTGACCCGACCATTGACCAACTTGAAAACGTCTACCTATACACCGTGGACGATTTGCATGAAATTATTGAAGACAATAAACAATCCCGTCAAACGGCGGCTTTAGAGGCTGAAGAGATCATTGACGTTCAAGCCGACAACTTTATGGCGCAATTTAACGCGATCCAACAGGTCAATCCACTGATTCAGCAGTTTCGTCAACAGAGCATTGAAACCAAAGAGCAAGCCCTTAATACCGCTCTTCACCAATTAGAAATTGGTTGCCCACCTGAAGAGGTGGTTAAAAAACTCGCAAACCAACTCACAAACAAATTACTGCACACCCCCACTAAACAGCTACACCAAGCGGGTTTAGATGGACAAAATCATTTAATCGAGTCAGCCAAAATACTCTTAATGGCCGACCGCGATGCTGAAAAGTAGCGTCCCTTAAACGCGTCACCCCCCCTTCTGGGTGACTGTCACCCCTGAACATTGAAATTGAGAATAACCGTGAAAGATTCGATTCGTACAAAACTTGAAACCCTGGTAGAACGTCTTGAAGAGATTAATCATTTAATCTCCGACCCTGATGTCATTAACGACCAAAAGAAGTTTATGGGGCTCACTAAAGAGCACGCCCAACTCACGCCAGTGGTCGAGAACTTTAAGGGTTATTGCACCACCGAAGGCGACATTGAAGAAGCCCGTGAGATGATGGCTTCCGGAGATGCTGAATTAAAAGAGATGGCGCAAGAAGAGCTACCAGAACTGGAAAAAAAGATTGCCGAATACGAACTCGATCTGCAAAAGATGTTACTACCAAAAGATCCAAACGATGAAGCGAACATCTTTTTAGAGATTCGTGCTGGAACGGGCGGTGACGAAGCGGCTATTTTTGCGGGTGACCTATTCAAAATGTACAGCCGCTACGCTGAAAAAATGCGCTGGCAAGTTGAGGTCATTAACACCAGTGAAGGCGACCACGGCGGTTTCAAAGAGATTATTGTGCGCATCATTGGTAATGGCGCTTACTCTCGCTTAAAGTTTGAATCGGGTGCGCACCGTGTTCAACGTGTGCCTGCTACCGAAACCCAAGGACGCGTGCATACCTCGGCTGCCACCGTAGTGATTATGGCGGAAGCGCCTGACGTTGAACAGATTGAACTGAACCCTGCCGATCTTAAAGTGGATACCTTCCGTGCTTCCGGTGCCGGTGGTCAGCACGTTAACAAAACCGATTCGGCCATTCGTATTACCCACATTCCAACCGGCACCGTGGTAGAGTGTCAGGACGAGCGTTCACAGCACAAAAATCGTGCTCGCGCCATGTCTCTGTTAGCCGCTAGAATCATGGATGCACGTCAGCAAGTGCACGATGCGGAGATCGCCCAAGAGCGTAAAAGCTTGGTTGGCACGGGCGACCGTTCCGACCGTATCCGCACCTATAACTACCCACAAGGCCGTGTGACCGATCACCGTATCAACCTCACGCTTTATAAATTAGATGAAGTGATGAATGGCAGTATGGAATCGATTATTGAACCGCTTATCAATGAGCACCAAGCGGAAATGCTTGCCGCATTGAGCTCTGAATAATCAACAGGCCTGCCAACTTGAAGCGTATTGACGACCTTTTAAACGCCGCTAGTAAGGCAATTGAAGCACACAAGATCAGCGATTCAGCCCAATTAGACGCTGAATTGCTAATGTCATACTCTCTCAATAAAAATCGCACCTATCTTTATACTTGGCCGGAAAAAACCCTCTCTAAAAGCCAGCAGGCCTGCTTTGAAAACCTACTTGAGCAACGTTTACAAGGCAAACCCATTGCGCACCTAACTCAAGAACGTGAGTTTTGGGGGCTGAATCTGAAGGTCACCGCCGATACCTTAATCCCGCGCCCCGACACCGAAATCTTGATTGAAACCGCTTTAAACAAGCTCAATCCACTATCCAACCAGCAGCAATGTTCTTCTGAAAGTCAGCAGGCCTGCTCAATTCTGGATTTAGGCACCGGAACCGGTGCGATTGCGCTTGCATTAAAATCCGAACTGCCCACTTGCCAAGTCACCGCTATTGACTTCAGTCAGGCCGCACTTGAAGTGGCAAAACAGAACGCACAAACCCATCAACTTACGGTGGCGTTTTTGCACAGCAGTTGGTTTGATGCCCTCCCCCCTCAGACAGAATTTGATTTAATTGTCTCCAACCCACCTTACATTGAAGCGCAAGACCCGCATTTGCTTGAAGGCGACGTACGCTTCGAACCTTTAAGTGCGCTTACCGCAGGCGAGGACGGCTTAGATGATTTAAAAATCATTATTGGGCAGGCCTGCTTATTCTTAAAAAACCACGGTTGGTTAATGGTCGAACATGGCTATAATCAAGCAACAGAAGTATGTAAATTGTTCGAATCGCATCATTTTGCAAACGTAGAAACCATTCACGATTATGGGCAAAACCCACGCATTACGATTGGCCAAAAAACTTAAAGGATTTCGACATGTCAAACACCTCAAAAATAGAAATGAGCCCTGAAGAAGCCTCACGCTACAGTCGCCAGATTAAACTGGGGGACATTGGTTATGCCGGTCAACTTAAGCTGACCCAATCGCATGCGATCATTTTTGGATTAGGCGGGTTAGGGTCGCCGGCATCGTTGTATTTGGCTTCAGCTGGCGTTGGTAAACTAACACTGGTGGATTTTGATGAAGTGGACGACTCTAACCTACAGCGTCAAATCGTGCATCGAGAAGCGAACATTGGCCAGTTAAAAGTCGAATCCGCTAAACAAAACTTAACGGCCTTAAACCAACACATCACCCTTGAAACCATCGCCCAACGGTTAGACGAAGCTCAACTCAAAACGTTAATTGAACAGGCAGATGTGGTGCTCGACTGCACCGATAACTTTGCAACCCGCTTTGCGCTGAATCGCACCTGTCATGCCGCTAAAAAACCGCTCATATCTGGGGCAGCCATTCGAATGGAAGGCCAGTTAGCAACCTACGATTTTCGTAAGGAAGACAGTCCGTGCTACCAGTGTTTATATAAAGAAGAGAGTGGTCAAGAGTTGAACTGCGGCATGAACGGCGTGCTTTCGCCAGTGGTCGGAATGGTTGGCAGTATGCAAGCGATTGAGGCCATTAAGGCGCTATTGAACTTGCCAACCCTCACCGGTAAATTGATGATTATTGACGCCTACACCATGCACATACGTACTTTAAATCTTAAAAAAGATGCGGACTGCGCTCACTGTGGCAACCACTTATCATCTGCTAAAATACTGTAAAGCTCAAACTGAAAAGAGATTATGGAAGCTGAACGGTTTGGTTTTTATCAATGGTAATAATCACTCGACGATTTAGAGCACGGCTATAAGCTGAATCGTTTGGTACCACCGCTTGATTATCCGCATTACCCTCAATTTTCACCAGTGATTGATCAACCCCCATATAGATAAAGGTTCTGGCAACGGTTGCCGCACGAGCGGCCGACAACTCCCAGTTTGATGGAAACTGAAAGTTACTAATAGGCACATTATCTGTAAACCCGGCAATCACCATCTTTTGGCCACGACCCGCTAAACTCTCACCCAAGTTTTCTAACTCTTCACGCGTTGCTTCACTGATATTCGCTCGGCCACTCTCAAAGAAACTATCCGATTTAAGCGTAATTTTAATTTCAGTTGCGGTCTCTTGAATATCAATATCTTTAGGGTTCACGTTTTTTAAGGCTTCACTAATCTCTTTGGTACTGGCGGGAGGCTTAAGATCGAGTGGATTCATCTCGGTACCTGGCTGTTTGGCCTGCATCTCAATCACCGTCGACTCTTCCGCCTTACCTTTGCCTTGCCCGGTAACACTGTCAACAAACTCTTGACGCTTTTCAGGCTCGACCACGGCCATTAACCACATCACCAAAAAGAAGACCATTAACACGGTCATCAAATCGGCTAAGGCAATCTTCCACGAACCACCGTGTGCCCCGCCTTCATCGTGACCGCGTGCCATTAGCTTCTGTTCCCGTGATTCGATAACCATTCACTCTTCATGCAATATTCAACCTATTTGAGCCTGTTTAATCCTATTCAACCGCTTCTCGTGGTACTTCAAATTCTGGTGGCACACGTTGACGCCCGACTTCTACGGCTAAGTTTGGCGAAACCCCATTGTGATAAGCCTCTAAAAAAGACGCGGTCATTTCAAACAAGGAACGGTCTTGGCGAATCATCACTTCAACCGCATGTACAAACGGAGCAATCACCGCAAAAGCAAAAAACACACCGGTGAGCGTGCCCACCAAAGCCGCACCAATTGCGGTACCGATTGCACCCACATCCATATCACCACCGAGCATTTCCATGGTAATAATGACGCCCAAAACGGCGGCCACAATACCAAAACCAGGTAGCCAATCCGCTACTTTACCCGCCGCTTTTGGCACCTCCATCATCGCCGAATACACATCGTCAATCTGTGCCTCTAAATGACTTTTAAAATTGAGTGTTGCGGGTGGGTTTAGCAAGAGGTAATTAAAGTTATCAACAATAAACTTACGTAAATCTTGATGCTTTAATACTTTGGAATAGTGCATAAAGATTGGACTATTTTCAGGACTCGCAACGTGCTTTTCTAAGGCTAACATTCCTGATGAACGCGATAAACGTGCTAACTCTTCAAGCAAATCCAACGTTTCGGCATACAACTCTTTGCTGACGCGCTCGCCGGCAAAAAATCGCCCCAAATACTTCATGGTTCGCACCCAAATATAAGCGGGCGTAGACGCCAAAAACGCCCCCAAAGAGATACCCAAAATTACGACAAGCTCAGACGGATGCCATAACGAGGCCAAGCTTCCGCCCATCAGGACAAAGCCGCCAAGGAAACTAAGTAGAACTATGATAATGCCGACTGGTTTTGCAAACATAATTAATCACTTTTCTGAAAAACTCACTGAACCTTGCCTCATGCAAGGGTTCAAAAGAGGATTTTCTTTAAATAAGATGGCTTGCGAATAGCGATAGTTGATTCCGGCGTTTTTCAAACCGTTTTATTGAATCAAACCCATAATACTTCGCGCCCTTGCCTAGTTAGCAAAAACAATACCAACTAAAAAAGAACGCGGCAATTAAGGAGTGAGTTTAATCTCAGTGACCTGCTTTAGGGTGCGTGGTAAGCCAATACCGCGTTTTGCACGCGACGAAAGCGCCTCTTCAATGGCGGTAGGCCCAAAGATTTTTTCGTATTTTCCGGCAACCAATGTCAACTTACTGCCGGGTTCAAAGGCAAATACCGCCGTTACCTGTTGGCCTTTCGGCATATTGGCTAACTTAGTGCCCTTCCCTTTGCCTAAGGTCGGTAATTCTTCGGCTTTAAAAACCAGCATTTGCGGCTCATCAGTCACCACCATCACCCAGTCATCCGGTTTGATTCTGGCAGGTGTAACAACGGATGAGTCATTAGGTAAGGTTAAGATGGCTTTACCTGCTTTACCTTTAGAGTGCAGGTTTTCAAGTTTGGTTATAAAACCATATCCGGCGGATGAGGCTAAGAAGATCGTCTCTTCTGGCTGACCGAGTAACACATGTTTAAAGTTCGCCCCTTTTGGTGGACTTAAGCGGCCAGTAAGTGGCTCGCCATGGCTTCTTGCGGACGGAAGGCTGTGTGCCGGCAAAGCGTATGCACGACCGGTATCGTCTAAGAAAAAGGCCGTCTGCCGACTCTGACCGACTGCTTGACTGAGAAACGCATCGCCTGATTTATAGCCTAACGCCAAGCCATCAATATCATGCCCTTTGGCGGCACGTACCCAACCATTTTCAGACAGCACCACAGTCACCGCTTCCGATGGCAACAGATCTTGTTCATTCATGGCCTGCGCCGCACGGGTTTCAATCAGCGGCGATTTACGGTCATCGCCATACTCTTCAGCATCCGCCAACAACTCTTTTTTAACCAAGGTTTTTAAGCGAGCCGTGCTGCCCAAAATCTTCTCCAGTTTATTTCGTTCCGCTTCTAACTCGGCCTGTTCGGTGCGAATGCGCATCTCTTCAAGGCGGGCTAAATGGCGTAATTTCAAATCCAGAACCGATTCAGCTTGAATATCACTCAAGCCAAACCGTTCCATTAATACGGGCTTGGGTTTTTCCTCTTCACGGATAATGGCAATCACTTCATCAATATTCAGAAAGGCAATCATCATCCCTTCTAAAATATGTAAACGCGCAATCACTTTATCCAAACGGAACTGCAAGCGACGACGCACCGTTTCGGTTCGATAAGCCAACCATTCGGTGAGCATGGCACGCAAGTTTTTCACTTGCGGACGGCCATTCAGACCAATCACATTAAAGTTAGCGCGGTAACTCTTTTCTAAATCGGTGGTGGCGCACAAATGCAACATGGCCGCCTCAACATCCACGCGCTTAGAGCGTAACTCTATGACAAAACGCACTGGATTTTCGTGGTCGGATTCATCGCGTAATTCAACCACCATCGGCAGTTTTTTAGCGCGCATTAAGGTAGCAATTTGTTCCAGTAATTTAGAGCCTGACACTTGATACGGCAACGCATCGACCACCACATTCACCCCGTCTTCCACAAAGTAACGGGCACGCTGACGAATGCCGCCATGACCGGTTTCGTAGAGTTTCACCAACTCCGATTTTGGCGTAATAATGTGCGCTTCATTTGGATAGTCTGGGGCGGGAATAAAGTCAACCAACTCGTCAGTGGTTAAATTTGGATTGTCTAGCAAGGCAATGCAACCACTAATCACTTCACGTAAATTGTGCGGTGGAATATCCGTGGCCATCCCCACGGCAATCCCTGACGTGCCGTTTAGCAAAACGTGCGGCACACGAGCCGGTAACACGGTCGGCTCATCTAGCGAGCCATCAAAGTTTGGGGTCCAATCAACGGTGCCTTGCGCCACCTCTTCTAATAACAACTGGCTAAAGCGTGAAAGTTTGGATTCGGTATAACGCATCGCGGCAAACGATTTTGGGTCGTCCATCGATCCCCAGTTACCTTGCCCATCAATGAGCGGGTAACGAAATGAGAAGTTTTGTGCCATCAGCACCATCGCTTCATAACACGCACTGTCGCCGTGTGGATGGAATTTACCGAGCACATCCCCCACAGTTCGCGCCGACTTTTTGTGTTTGGCGGTCGACTTTAAGCCCAGTTCAGACATCGCAAAAATAATGCGGCGTTGTACCGGTTTTAAACCGTCACCAATGTGCGGCAACGCACGATCTAAAATAACGTACATGGCGTAATCTAAGTAAGCCTTCTCAGCAAAGTTAGAGACTGAAAGTTGTTCAATGCCGTCGTAATTGATCATTTGTTGTGTCACACCGGATTCCTTTTCTCAAATCGTTATTTTAGAGTTTGTTGTGATACGTGTTTATTGGGCTATCTTTCTTTTGTTCAAGGGAGGGTGAATCAGCGGTCATCCGTCATTCGCCCAACCGCACACGACACAAAAGACTTGGCTTTCGCTCCCGCGGCCTTTAAGCCTTCAACGGAACCGGTTTCGGGATACCCCATCTTTAATAACTGTGCCCTCACTTCGCTGCAAAAACCTTCTGCATCGACCGACTCTGCAAGCTCAATGGTTACCTGACCCTGCTCAACGTCTACATCAACGGATTCTACGCCCTCAAGGGTTTGTAATTGCTTTCGAATACTGTTTGCACAGCCACCACATTTGATGTTTTCTACGGATACTTGGATGCTCATAGTTGCCCCACATTATAGAATGCATTTCAATTTGTTAATCTATCACACTTCAAGCTGTCTTTGTCCTGCGATTCACCGCCAATAAAGAGAAAAACAACCCCAAAATACCCAATTAAAAACTAGCAGGCCTGCTTAGTTTGATTAGCCTAACACTGACGCAAAGCTGTCATTAGAAATTAACCTACCAATTAACTAGGTTATTTAAGCGTTAGCCGCTAAAATGGGACTAATTTAATTAATAAAAAATCAGACTTATGCCTCAGTTCTTCAATCGTTACACCCAGTTTCCCGGTCAATTCTTTACCCGCATGACACCCACCGCGCTGCATCAACCCGAGTTAATTCACGCCAATACCGATTTATTGGCTCAACTCAACGTATCGCTCAGCGAAGCGGAATTTCTGAATACCGTTTCAGGAAATCAACTGCCTGAAGGGTGCGACCCGGTAGCGCAAAAATACACCGGCCACCAATTTGGCTACTACAACCCAGATTTGGGTGATGGTCGCGGCTTGCTGATTGGGCAAACATTGGATGCTCATCAACAACAATGGGATCTCCATTTAAAAGGAGCAGGACAAACGCCTTACTCTCGCCGTGGCGATGGTCGTGCGGTTTTGCGTTCGACGATTCGTGAATACTTAGGCAGTGAAGCCTTGCACGCTCTGGGGATTGCCACCACCCGCAGTTTGGCGATTTGCCGAAACCATGAACAAGTTCAACGAGAAACCCTTGAACCGCGGGCGGGCTATATTCGTGTGGCCAAAACCCATGTACGTTTTGGGCATTTTGAGTGGTTAGCGCAACAGCAAGATACGGTTTCACTGACCTTACTCGCCGACTATGTGATTGACACCGTTTACCCAGAGTTAACGCCTCTTGACTCAGCAGACAAATACGGTGAGTTGTTAATCACCATTTGCCGCAAAACCGCGGAGATGATTGCCGACTGGCAAGCGATTGGGTTTTGTCACGGTGTCATGAACAGCGACAATATGTCGGTAGCGGGCGAAACCTTTGATTTTGGCCCCTACGCCTTTTTAGACGACTTTAAAATTCACTACGTCTGTAACCACTCGGATACCGAAGGCCGTTACGCTTACAGCCAACAACCCAATATTGGTTTATGGAACTGCCAACTGTTAGCCGCCGCCTTCTCTAATATCATTACCGAACAACAACTGGATGACGCCATTAATGGCTACGTTGAAAGCTACAATCAAAGCTACTTACAGAACATGCGCAAAAAGATTGGCTTGCTTGAAACCTTGGATGACGATCGTGACTTAGTCGCCGACATGCTCATATTAATGGATCAATCGGATTTAGACTTCCAACACTTCTTTTTAAATTTAGCTAAGGTTGAAAACGCCGATAATGCACAACAAGCCTTAAGAGAGTGCTTAGCATCTGAAATGGTGCCCGACTCTAAAGCGTGGCGAATGTGGCTCGAGCGTTATTTCATTCGACGCCAACTTGAGCTCAAGCCAGAGCAGTGTGCCGCCATCATGAAACAAAATACACCGAAGTTCATTCTACGAAACTACATCAACCAACAGGTTATTGAAGCTGCGCACCGAGGCGATTACACGCTATTTGCTAAGGTATTTGAAGCCTTGCAAACGCCATATGAGGTTCACCCGGGCCTGCCAAAATCGTTTTATGAAGCCCCACAACACCCAGCGCAAAAGAGCATAGCCCTAAGTTGCTCGTCTTAATGTGCAGTCTTCACAAACGCGGGTTTATCAGTATTTAAGTTGGCACCTTACCAAATAAATTCTGTGAACCGAGTATTTAAACCCTGATTTTTTTTATCGTATAAAATACAATTTAAATCAGCAGGCCTGCTCACTTTGCAGGCAGGCAAAATCAGCAACACCTAATACCGTGCGCGATTTGTGAAACCATACAACAAACCATAGAATTGAAACGGCTATGACAGACTTAACCGAACAACTAGATGAGCACAGAAACAGAGAGCGTGTGAGTACGCGACGACCCGCACAAATCTTTATTAATGATGATGTTTTTGACGCTTTGATCATTAACCTCTCATTGGAAGGCCTGGGTATTTTAATTGACCGTGAATTATCAGAAAACACGCCAATCAAAATTCTCTTTAGCTTGCCCGGATATGAACAGAGTTCAACCCTTACCCTGAACGGAAATATTGTTCACCGCACCGAGGTTAATCAAAAATGTCTGTTTGGGGTACGCTTTGCTCTGTTAAGCTTGCACGAAAAACTCGTGATTACCGGCTATATTAATTACCACCACCGATTAGATTAAAGACAGGTCAATGGAAAACGAACCACGCAAACAGGTCAAGACTGACCGTAAAGTCACCTTACATGGTAAAAGTGCCAGTGCCGATGGGCATTTAGTGGATGTATCGGTTCGTGGAATTGGTGTGATCTCTCAGCGTGGCGCTAAAGTGGGCACCGAATTAGACTGCACCTTTGAGCTGCCGGCCTTTAGCGTATTTAGGATGTTTAATTTGCACGGCGTGGTCAGAACTCGCCATAATGTGGGTGATGAAATTTATCTGCACATTGAGTTTGAGCACTTAATCGAAGACGATAAATTGGCGTTACAAGACTTCATTGATTACAAAAACCGCCTTAGCCAAGCGTCTAAACGCACTTACGATTAAACAAAAAGCGGCTAAGTCACACTGACCAAGCCGCTTTAATAAGCACGTTACTCGTTCAAGTTACATTAACTTCGATGCACTCTCAAATGCTGCTTTTTCAACTCCGCAATCTCTTTGCTGTAATCAACCTCAATTTCCGGTGATTTACCAATCACATCTGGCATGGTTGGCTCGCCTAACAACACCTCAAAATTCCCCGCTACCGAATGCGCAAGCGGTTCCAACTGATATCCGCCGCCAAGCGACAAACACAATCGCCCATCACACAATAGCTGAGCGGCACCTTTAATTTTCAATAACAGGTCGTTAAAGCCTTGAACCGTCATTAAATGTTGCGCCAAATGATCCTTCCAGTGCGCATCGTATCCGGCAAACACAATAATCTGTTGCGGTTTAAACACCGCCAATTTTGGCGCAATCACCTCATCAAACACTTGCAAATAAGTCAAATCACCGGCGTCTTTTTGAAACGGACAATTGACGTTCGTGCCTTTCGCCTTGCCCTCACCAATCCATTCTGCGCCACCCGTCATTGGCCAAAATGGGTGTTGATGAATTGAAATCGCCATAATACTCGGATCATCAATCGTTAAATCTTGTGTTCCATTTCCGTGATGCACGTCAAAATCAATAATGGCAACCCGCTCAACGCCGCGGTATTTTTGTAACGCTTTGGCGGCAATCACATCCGAATTAAACAGACAAAATCCCATTGCCTTATTTTCTAAAGCATGATGTCCAGGCGGTCGTAACAGCCCAAAGCCGTTATCGATTTGTCGATCATACACCGCTAAATTAAGCTCAATCGCACTGCCTACCGCCATTTTTGCGGCTTCAAAAGAGGCACTCGTAAGATAAGTGTCGCCTAAATAAGGGTTATACAATCCACCGCCGTGATCACTCAACGCCGCAATTTCATCAATATAGCCTTTGCTGTGTGCCCAAAGGAGCTCCTCTTCGGTGGCTTTGCGAGATTGCACAGGGACAAGCTTTTGCCACAATCCACGTTTTTCAAGCTCTTTATCTATGGCAGTCAAACGTTTGGCGTTTTCTGGGTGGCCTTCCATATCATGTTCATAAAACAAAGGGTCTAAAACCACCCCCGTTTTAAACGGCGTTTGTCGATTACTTAAGGTACTGCACCCTGCTAATCCAACGGTACTTGCCCCCGCACTCAAAGCCAACATCGCTCGAATAAAGTCGCGTCTTCCTGACATATCTCTACCCCTTTAATCTATTTGAATAAACGTGATTACCGTGAAAATAACCTTATCAAAATTTCATCGACAAACCGATTCATAGGGTTCTATTAAACCTTTAAAACCATTTAATGAAAATTCGTAATTCTGACTACCAAAGGCGCGACTATTCAACGTAAACGCCACTTTTTGGCCCAGCATTAAATCACGTAAAAGCGTTTGATAGCCGCTGTTCATCACATTCATAGAGCGAATTTTGCCCGACTCCAATTCAAGGCGTACTTTATTTGAAAACTCATCTGCAGAATCCACCACCTGCAAAATCCCTTGCAGAACCGGTTGATGCTCAATGCTTTCTCCATTAATACGGTAACTGACACTTAAAAACTTTGGTGCTTCAGACAACACTTCATCGTTAAACAATAAAATTTGTAACATCGGAAAAGGCGACATAGATGAACAAGTCACCCCAAAGAACACCTCTTTATCAGCTTGTTTGGTAAACAACTCAATATCCGAAACCACCCCTTGCTGACCTATGTAAATCGTGCGGTGAAAATCGCCCATCACAGACTGTTGACGATCTGCCATTGCCGCCCCCCAAAAAAAAGTGGTAACAAGCCACATTAACAGCACAGGCAACTTAAATTTCACGTATATACTCCTTATTCACAAGCCTTTAAATGTGTTGATATTCTACCTAAAAAGGCCTGAACCAAGATAAGATTAGTGGCGCATATAACGGTGGACTTCTAATAAAGCCCCCGATTTAACCACTCACGATAAAAAAGAGCTTTTGGCCTTGTTTATGCTTAGCAGAAATCACTCTGAAATTAAGCGAAACCTTTGCCACAGACACTATACGTTTCGCTCCAACCCATGAACGCTGAGGTTGAATCAGACTTTTTCAATGTTCAAGCTAACACCAACGTGCCCCATAGAGCATGTGCGGCTTCACTTTTGGCCGAACAATTTAAGGATCTTACTATGCGCGACAATGGACCTATTACCAATAATGAATACGTGCTTGCCAAAGGCACCAGCATTGTTTCTAGAACCGATTTACACGGCAATATTATTGCCGCCAACGAAGCCTTTGTTGAAGCCAGCGGTTTTGACTGGCAAGAACTCGTCGGACAACCGCATAACATGCTACGTCACCCAGATGTGCCGCCCGCGGTGTTTAAAGATTTTTGGGCAACCATTCAAGCGGGTAAGCCGTGGTCGCAGATTGTTAAGAACCGTCGTAAAAATGGCGATCACTATTGGGTCGTTGCCAACGCCACCCCCATTTTTGAAAACGGTGAAATTGTCGGTTTTATGTCGGTCAGAACGCCGGCCACAACCGAACAAAAAACCGCTGCCGCTGAAGCCTACAAAGCGATTGAAGCCGGCTCAATCACTCTAAAAAATGGTGAAATAGAAACGTTCGCTAGCCGTTTTAACGTTCTTAATAACCTCAATCCAAGTTTAATCATATCCTTCCTCAGCGGGCTTTTATTAGCGTCTATTTTTCTGTCTAATTTATTCGATACGGGTATCTCGGATATCGCCTTTGAAGTTTTTGACGTCGCTATTGTTCTCTTAATTTTCCTGACCACCTATTTGGGCAGTAAACGCATGGCAAAAATAGCCGGCCTGATCACCTCCATATCGGAAGGAAAATTTGATAATGAGATACAAACTTCAGGTAAAAACCTAATCGGCCAAATCATGAGCCGTTTAAAGTCGATGCAAATTAAACTGGGCGCCGATTTCGATGACGTTAATGCCGCCCTAAACAATGCCAAACGCATTGAAAGCGCGTTAAACGCGGCATCATCCAACATCATGGTGGCCGACCGCTTCCGCAGCATTATCTTTATGAATAATGCGGTTAAAAACATGTTAAAAGAGATTGAATCGGAAGTGCAAACGGTATTGCCGGAATTTAAAGCCGACAACCTGGTTCGTCAAAGTATTGATATTTTCCACAAGGATTCGCACCACCAAGAAAACATACTGGATAAACTGACCACCACCTTTAATACACGAATCGTAATGGGATCCGAAACCGTCGATTTGATTGTTGACCCCATCTTTGATGACCAAGGGCGTCGCATTGGAACGGTTGCCGAGTGGAAACGCATAACCGAACAACTTGCCGTTGAAAACATGATTGCCGACATTGTTGCCAATGCGGCCAAAGGCGAACTCAGTGTTCGTATCGATACCGCACACTTAAGTGGCTTTGAACAACGTCTATCTGTTTCTATTAATACCTTATTAGAGAGCTTTACTGACATCACGAGTAACCTAAATGTGGTGTTAGCCAAAACGAGCGAGGGCGACTTAAGCCATCAACTGAGTGGCAATTATGAAGGCCAAATGCGCACCATCCAAGTGGCCGTGAATAATGCCTTAGCGAACATTGCGATGACCTTCTCTAAAGTCAAAAATGGCTCCAGTGAAATTGGTAATATGGCCACCGAAGTGGCCGTAGCGAGTGAAGATTTATCGCAGCGTACGCAACATCAAGCCGCGTCTTTAGAAGAGACGGCGGCCAGCATGGAGCAAATTACTTCAACCATTCAAATGTCCTCAGACAACACTTTGAAAGCCAATGAACTATCGCATCAATCAGCCCAAGAGGCCAGAGAGGCGATGAACATTATGCACAAAACCATTCAAGCGATGAATGGTATTGAAGCGCTCAGCAAGCAGATTGGTGAGATTACTCACGTGATCGACAGCATCGCTTTCCAAACCAACCTGTTAGCCCTTAACGCTGCGGTTGAAGCGGCCAGAGCCGGTGAGCACGGTCGCGGTTTTGCAGTGGTGGCCGGAGAGGTACGAAACTTAGCCCAAAAATCGGCGGAATCTTCTAAAGAGATCTCCAACCTAATCTCCTCTGCGACCTCACAAATTCAGTCGGGAACCAAATTGGTTGAACAGACCAATGGCGTGTTCGAGACAATGGTCATTAAAATTAATGAAGTGGAAACCTTAGTGTCTGAAATTGCCACGTCCAGCCAAGAACAGGCTAAAGGTTTAAGTCAAATTAACATTGCGGTCACCAACTTAGATGAAGTGACTCAACAAAATGCCGCACTGGTCGAAGAGCTGTCTGCCACCGCCGGCAATATGAGTGATGAAGCCAAGAGCCAAGCTGAATTTGTCGGTCGATTTGAGCTTGGAAAATACAATAAAAAACAACAAAAATCGATGCACAACATTGATTTTACCGATGCCAAAATGCAGCACAACGCATGGAACATTAAGCTGGAACAACTGTTAAACAACCAAGCAACCGATATTAATAAAGAGACGGCGCGATTAGACAACCAATGTTCTTTAGGAAAGTGGTTGTATTCGGAAGGCAAGCAGTTCGCTTCGCTGCCCGCCATGCAAACTCTGTTAACCCAACACCAAGAGTTTCATGCCACGATTGGCCGTGTCATAGATGCCAAAGCACTGGGCGATGATGAACTGGCCAAGGTTGAAAAAGTCAAAGCCTATCAACTCTCCCAAGAGCTTATGGTGGACATTGATGAACTGGAAGAGGCACTCAACAACACGAGTCCGTCTAGCCACGCTCAATTCACATCAAAACAGAGTGTTACACAACCTAGAACAGAACCCAGAGCCGTGCCGAGTTCAGTGCCAAAATCAACGCCAGCGAAATCGGCACCGATTAAGCCCGCACAAACACATTCTACTCCCATTAAAACGGCACCAAGCAGAGCGGTTGCCGCACCTGCGGCAGATGAGTGGAGTGAGTTTTAAAGACGACTCACCAAACAAACATAAACGCTTTTAAAACGTTCAATTAAAAACGTTCAATTAAAAACTAAGCAGGCCTGTTAAATTCAATTTAACAGGCCTGCTTAGTTTTATAATCCCATAAATCACAATGTCACTCACAACGTCACTAATCCCATCAATAACCACAACTTAGACCGCAACTTAGACTAACAAAAATTAATGCATTTAGGGTTCGCCAAAGTTCGCAACCGGCTTAAGCATTGGCCTTTGCAAGGCTGGATACAACGAGCGGAGTTGAACGCCAACCTTAAATGCACGAACATTGAGTAAACTTAATTAATTGGATGACTCAATCGAGTTTTTGTAAGGTTTTTGTATAGCGTTGAGTCCAGTTTATGACTTTTTCGGCATGCATCGGCTTCGCAATCGCATACCCTTGTGCCATATCACAGCCCATCTCTTTTAAGGTCTGTAAATGCTGTTTTGAACTTACCCCCTCAGCAATCACCGTTTTATTCATTGCATGGCCCAAATCAATAATACTGTTGACCATATTTGCATCGCACGCATTTGCAAACATCCCCTCTACAAACGATTGATCGATCTTTAGATAGTCAATTGGCAACTGGCGCAGATGGGTTAACGAGGAGTAACCGGTTCCAAAATCATCCAGAGCGGTTTTAATGCCCACCGCTCTTAAAGCCTCTAAAACCGTCGCGATATTCTCAAAGCTCTCAATACTACTGGATTCCAGCACCTCTATTTCAAGTCGACTCTTTAACGATTTTGGATACAGAGCTAATATCTGGGTCACAACGTCAGTAAAGTTTTCTGCTTTTAAATGGTTCGGGCTAATGTTAATGCTGACCGGCAAATCAAACCCCTGCACCGACCAATCTTGAAGTTGCAGTAACGCCCGATTCATCACCCACTCACCCAATGCGATCTCTTGCTCGGTGCCATCTAACAACTGCAGCATTTGCCCTAAAGACTCAACCACCCAACCGGGTTTAGCCCAACGAATAAGGGCTTCAAACCCAACCACCTGCAAGGTGTTTAAATCAATTTTGGGCTGATAAAACAACTCAAATTCGTTCTCTATGAGGGCATCGTTAATATCTTTTAAACGCTTTCTTCTGAGCTCTAAATCCAACTCTTGTTGCGCATTAAAGAAGTGATAACGATTTTTACCGTCATTTTTAGCCAAATACATCGACTGATCCGCATGCCTTAGCAAGGTATCGGCATCGCAATTGTCATCTGGATACAAGGTAATGCCAGCACTTACCGTCACTTGGGCTTTAATCCCGTCAAGTTGTACAAATTGACTGGTATCCACCAAGACTCGTTGAACAATTGCCTCGCAATGCGTAAATGATTCGATCTGATTGAGCACCAACACAAATTCGTCACCACCCACTCGACTGACCGTATCCCCCTCACGCACCACGTGCTCCAATCGTCGAGCAATTTCAATTAACAACCGATCGCCTATTTCATGCCCATAGTTATCGTTCACCGGCTTAAAGCCATCCAAATCTAGAAAAACAATTGCAACATGGGTTTTCAACCGACTCGCCTGATGCAACGCTAACTTAATTCGATCATCCAACAATCGACGATTAGGTAACTGCGTGAGCGGATCTAAATAAGCCGCTTTGTGAAGCTGTTGCTCATGCTTTTTAAGGGTCGTGATGTCGGATAACACCGCAATGTAATTGATCAATGTTTGATTTTCATCACGTACAGCAACCACAGAAATGTGCAGAGCAATCTCTTTACCGTCTGCGGTCTGCGCCCAAATCTCATCGCTAAAATAGTCTGAGTGCTGCAAATGGCGCAATACCGATACAAAATAGGCACGACATTTTGAAATAAAAGAGAGGTTAAACACTTGCTGACCAAGAATCATGTCATCGGTGAGTGCAAGCGCATTTTTTAAGGCGAGATTCGCGTTTAACACGGTGCCTTTTGCATCGGCGACAATCACCCCTTCTCGAATGTTCTCTAAGACACTGGCCGCAAGCTTTAAGGAATGTTCGTGATTTCGTTGCAGGGTGATATCGTGCCCCACACCTAGTATGCCAATAAAATCACCCCACTGATTTTTTACAGGCGATTTATACATTTGATAGAGAGAACTCTCGCCGTTTGGAAAGGTCAGCCACTCTTCGTTCATGCGCGTCGAATTGTCTTTTTCAGCTAATAAATCATTTTCCCTAAAAAAATCTGCTTGCGACTTATCCATAAAATCATAGTCGGTTTTGCCTTTAATAGCGTTAAGTGGTACGCCAAAAAAACGTTCAAAAATCGGGTTTGCAAATTGATAAACGCCCATGCGATCTTTAAAAAAAACCATACCGGGTAGGTGGCGCAGCAAAGCGTATTGAAAACTGTTTTGCTGATCAAGCTGGACTTGTTTCTCTAAAATCTGACGATTACGTTTGTCCAATAGAACAGAGAAAAGCACGACCAACAACATAATGGTCATAAACAAAATAATTGGCAACTTATACTGATTCCAAACATCTTCAAACGCCACCACCGGCACTTTATCAAATGGCTCTAGCCGCAAGTCTTTCATCTGTTCAAGTAAGCTTAGATAACTCGATGGAATATCAAAACCATAAATCCCCGCCCGCTGAGCCACTTCGTCTTCTGGGTTTAAACTTAATAGCGCGGAGGCTATTTTTCGGGTCAAATCCCTAGGTAGGTGCGGCAAAGCAATCATCGGCCATTCGGGGTAAAGATGGGTGGAGACCGCAAACGGATAACCGGGTAAATTTTGACGATTCATCACTTCAATTTGAGTCAGGTCTAATTTGCCTTCGGCAGCCATCTGCTCAAGCACACCAGAACGAACAAACCCAACATCCGCCGAGCCATTCAACACATGTTCAACCACCTTATCGTGGGGTGAACCCGTGTAATGAATGTTTAAATCTTGAACGTCAATATTATTTAAATTGAGCTCAATCGCTTGAGCAATAAACCCACCTAAATAGATTGGGCCTAATGAAGCGATGGTTTGATGCTTTAGATTTTTAAGTGTTTGAATATCGGTACGAGATTTAAGGCGAAATATTACCCCACCAAGTGTATTAACCGGCACCCCATTTTCTGAACGAATCAAGGTGGCCAATAACCCTGTTAAAGGCTTATCTTCACGTAACTTTAAAAAGTGTGGAGGGGTGGTAAAGAGTAAATCAATTCGATTCTGATTAAGTGCTTGTGAAATTTCATCTTGATTAAGCACCAAAACCTTAACTTGATAGCCGGGCAATTTTTGTGATAAAAACACCTCAAACGGCTGCCAGCGTTGTTGCATAATTTCAGAGGGTCGGTACGAAAAAACGCCAATATTCAGGGGTTCATCCGCCCAACTTACCCAAGGCAACAAACTTAGAATAAGCGTCAATAACACAGTACGTGTTCTGGTGGATTGAGTTATTTTAGAAGTGGTTAAATGCATAACTTAAGTGTGCCTGAGATAATGATTGCTCACTAAGCCCTGTAAATCATCTGGCTGACTGACACTACCTTGCTGTTGCATTAACTGACTTAACTCAGCCGCAACCTGAACCAATCGGCCACCCTCGGCTAGAAAATCAACGTTCAAGGAACGCGAAGGCAACTGCAAACCGCTGTACGCCTTTAGCACTTCGTCCCCCGTTAAGCTCAAGGAGACCGCCAAACGATAAGCGGTGTCGGCTGGATTTTTAATAAACCGATCAAGCGCTTTAAAATGGCCATCTATTAACTCCATGACGTGCGATTCTTGTAAGGGTAACCGGTCACTTCGAACCGCTAACACATCAAAAATGGTTTCTGGCATCTGTCGACTATCAAACAGCCGCTTGCCGCCCAGCTCAAGTAACTTACTGGCTTGCGGTTCATAGGTGATAACGGCATCCACTTGGTTTTGTTGCCAAGCGTCCACTTGCTGAAGAATCGGCACCGGCACAATCGTCACCTCTTGCCGAGACAGGCCTGCTTGTTTTAAGAGTTTATTGAGAATGAGATTACTCAGTGTTGAGTCTTCAGAACCAATACGTTGACCTTTAAGGCCTTGAAGAGAGGTAATAGAGCGTTTTGCAACCAGCATATCTGCACCCGATGAGATATCAAATACCATAACCACTTTTAACGGTGCGCCCAGTGACCGACAAAGTATAACCTCGTCCAAGGTTAAGGCTGCGGCATCCACTTGCCCAGTAATAATCGCTTCCATTGATTCAAAGCCCGATGGGGTTTTTAGAAACGCAACTGAATCACTCTTATAAAAACCCGACTGCTGGGCAAACCCAATAAACTCATAACCCGGCCAGACATGACGGGCAACACTTAAAGGCGGTGCGTTTGAACAGCCAGAAAGCGCCACAGCTCCAAGCGGTACAAGCAGAGAAGTGCGTAAGAATTGTCGACGACTGATTGGCATAATGCGTTTAACAAGGCCTAAATGTTTAAAGTGTTTTCACTGGCTAACTTAGAGTATATACAGAGATAAATCATTGATAATAATCCATACTATTAGCACTAAAGCGTAATGTCCAGCAAATAAAACCCCAGTAAAAAGCTAGACTTCTGCTAAATCGCCCTTATCTTCTAACCAAGCTTTGCGGTCAGAGGCGCGTTTTTTATTGAGCAACATATCCATGGTTTCGTCATTGCGATTCATGGGGTCAAGTTGCAGTTGAACCAAACGACGGGTTTCACGCATCATGGTGGTTTCACGCAGTTGTTTTGGGTTCATCTCACCCAACCCTTTAAAGCGGGTAACCTGCACTTTA
This sequence comes from Thiotrichales bacterium, assembly GCA_016938655.1. Taxonomy (GTDB): domain Bacteria; phylum Pseudomonadota; class Gammaproteobacteria; order Thiomicrospirales; family Thiomicrospiraceae; genus Thiomicrorhabdus. The sequence continues at coordinate 188,998 of JAFGUG010000023.1, forward strand.
CCCGGCATTTTTTCTGCTTCAATTCGATCTAAAATCCCTTGGCGTTCGTGTTCGTCAAGTGCATAAAACACCTTTTTGCCAACATCCACACGATACAGTGGAGGCATGGCCACATAAATATGCCCCTCTTCTACCAGTTTGGGAAAGTGGCGTACAAACAGCGCACAAATTAAGGTGGCGATGTGCGCCCCATCGGAATCGGCATCCGCCAAGATACAGACTTTACCGTAACGCAAACTGCTGATGTCTTCTGAACCGGGATCGACGCCAATCGCCACACTGATATCGTGAATCTCTTGTGATGCTAAGACTTGACCAACATCCACTTCCCAGGTGTTCAAAATTTTGCCACGTAACGGCATAATCGCTTGGTAGTTTTTATCGCGCGCTTGCTTGGCTGACCCACCCGCGGAATCCCCTTCCACCAAAAACAGTTCGGTTAGAGTCAAATCAGTTTCGGTACAGTCGGCTAATTTGCCGGGCAACGCCGGGCCAGAGGTGATTTTTTTACGGGTAATTTTTTTGGCTTTGCGGCTGCGATTACTGGCGTTTTGGATGACCATGTCGGCAATCTGTTCAGCCACTTCGGTGTGTTGGTTCAACCATAAACTTAAAGCGTCTTTGACCACGCCAGAGATAAACGGCACACACTCTCGTGACGACAAACGCTCTTTGGTTTGGCCAGCAAACTGCGGTTCATGCACCTTTGCCGATAACACAAACGCCACATTCTGCCACGCATCTTCTGGGGTAATTTTCACACCACGCGGAATCAGGTTACGAAATTCACAAAACTCACGAATCGCATCAGTGGTTCCGGCGCGCAAACCGTTGACGTGCGTGCCGCCTTGCGGCGTTGGAATGAGGTTAACGTAGCTCTCAATTAAGGTTTCGCTGGGTTCCGCTAACCAAGCCATCGCCCAAGACACGCCTTCAAAATCGGTTTGCGCTTCGCCAATAAACCCTTCTAACGGCAAACGCTCTAAACCATCCAGTGACGAATTTAAGTAGTCTTGTAAACCGTTTTCGTAATACCAAACCTCGGTTTCATTGTTGGTTTCATCAACAAAGGTCATCTTTAAGCCGGGCGCTAAAACGGCCTTAGCACGCAACAGGTGTTTGAGTTTATTAATGGCGTACTTGGGCGTATCGAAAAACGAGGCGTCTGGCCAGAAACGAAGGAACGTGCCGGTGTTTTTCTTACCCACTTTACCGACCACCTCAAGCGGTTCACTGACTTCACCGCTAGCAAAGGTGATTTGATGAACTTTACTGTCACGGCGAATTTGAATCTCCACCTTTTTAGACAACGCATTCACCACTGAAATCCCGACCCCGTGCAGACCACCCGAGAACTGATAGGCTTTATTGGAGAACTTTCCGCCGGCATGCAAGCGCGTCATAATCACTTCCACACCCGGCACACCCTCTTCAGGGTGAATATCCACCGGCATTCCACGACCGTTATCAAGTACGCTCATCGAGCCATCAACATAATGCGTTACGGTAATATCATTCGCAAACCCAGCAATCGCCTCATCGACACTGTTATCAATGACCTCTTGAGCAAGGTGGTTAGGACGCGTGGTATCGGTATACATACCCGGGCGTTTACGAACCGGGTCTAATCCGGTTAAGACTTCTATTTCCGCTGCATTATAGTTTTCGCTCACCGAGAGAACTCCTAGTGCTAAAATGGTGTGAGTACAATTATTTCAAAATCATATCATACAATTATGCCAAATCGAGACTACCATCAAGAACGACGCGATTATGAGTTTGCCGAGCTCAATCGCAGTGCCTTAAATAGCAATCCATTTGCTCAGTTTTCAGCGTGGATGGACCAAGCGGTTCAACAAAAGATTATGGATCCAACCGCTATGTCGGTATCCACTGTCAGCGCCAATGGCCAGCCGCATAGTCGAGTAGTATTGCTGAAAGCCTTTGCAGAAGACGGGTTTGTTTTTTACAGTCATTACGACAGTGCCAAGGGCATGCAAATAGAAACCAACAATCAAGTCGCTCTGCTGTTTTTCTGGCCAGAGATGGATCGTCAAATTCGCATTGAAGGCACCATCAGTAAAATCCCCCTTGAACAATCCGAACATTACTTTCAAAGTCGACCACGCGACAGTCAATTATCGGCTTATATCTCGCAACAAAGTAAGGCCGTTAAAAACCGAGCAGAACTGGAGGGCAACTTAGCCAATGCCACCGAAGATTTTGCGGGCGAAGACATTCCACACCCACCGCACTGGGGCGGCTATAAAGTCACCCCAACACTGTTTGAGTTTTGGCAAGGGCGACCTAGCCGGTTGCATGACCGTTTTCAATTTAGCCAACCTAAAAATCAACAGGCTTGGACAATTGAGCGTTTAGCCCCGTAAGCGGCCATCTTATCAAAGCAATGACATACAAAAGAAAACCACAAACATGACCTTCCCTCCCCTCTGTTCTAGCTGGCAAGCCGTGATTGGCGAAGCGTTTAGCCAACCTTATATGCAACGCTTACTGGCGTTTTTGCAAACTGAGCAGGCCTGCCAAAAACAGATTTTGCCTCCGAAAACTGATTGGTTTAACGCCTTAAATAGCACACCTTTTGAACAGGTTAAGGTGGTGATTTTAGGCCAAGACCCTTACCCTACCCCGGGGCACGGACACGGTTTGTGTTTCTCGGTGATGCCAGAGGTGTCGCCCCTGCCAAAATCGTTACTGAACATCAACAAAGAACTGTTAAGTGATTTAAATATTGATAACAGTACTAACGGATTTTTGCAACCCTGGGCAGAGCAAGGCGTGCTGTTGATTAATGCGGTATTAACGGTGGAAGCTGGTAAAGCGAATGCCCATCAAAACAAGGGGTGGGAACCGTTTACCGATGCGATTATTCAAGCGATAAACAATCGTAAAGAGCATTGTGTGTTTATTTTGTGGGGCAGTTATGCTCAAAAGAAAGGGCGGTTTATTGATCGAGAAAAACACTTGGTCTTAGAGGCCGTGCACCCTTCACCACTTTCGGCTTATCGTGGCTTTTTTGGCAGCCAGCCCTTCTCTAAAACCAATCGTTACCTAACTGAACACGGCCTTTCGCCTATTAACTGGCAACTGCCTGATTATCAACATGCAGGTACTCAAGCCCTCCCCCCAGAACAAGGGCAGCTTTTTTAGGCAAAAAAATCCCCCAATAAAGGGGGAAGAGCAAAACAATTCATTAAAAACCTCTTAGCAAATACAGTTCTTGTATCGGTTATAAGCCACGAACCATCTTGGCGCAAGGTTTATTAGATTGAGCAGCTGCGGTTTCATACGCAATTTCAAGGGCCAATGCTTGATAAGCATCACGGTAACTCTTACCGCTTTCCACAAGTTGCGCATACTGCTGCTGAACATCGGCTTGATTCGTACCGTTTTGTTGCGCGGTATAGCCTGCTTGAGCAAAGCCAAGTAAGGCAACAAAACTGATTGTTACAATAGATGATTTCATCGTTCTATCCTCACTATTTTCCGATTACTAAAGTTGCAACCCTGATTTAGATTTTGCAATTTCATCGTCTACTTCAATTAAGTCATTAAACGCGTGCCAACTTGCATAGCCTAATAGCGGCATTACAACCAACATGGCTAAACCAAAAGTGACAATTCCGAGTGTGACCAGTGCACCGATTGTGAGTGCCCAAACGGCCATTACCAATTTGTTTTCCATGACCACCTGGAAGCTTAATACCATTGAAGAAATTAACCCGGCTTTGTTATCACGTAACAAGAGTGGAATGGTTACCACACTGATTGCAAATACAAATGCCGCAACCACTGCTGCTGATGCTAAAAAGATTCCCATAAAGGTCATACCTAAATCCGAACCTATAAAACTCATGACACCTTCATCAGGGTTGACAATTAACAGCCCATTTGAACCGACATAAGAGACGATTAACGGAACAATTCGTGCCCAAATTGCAATGATGACCCCTAACGCGAGTGCAAACAGTGCAAAATCAGTCGGGTTTCTTCGCCACGCAAACAGTGAGCGGAACAGATCCGGTGAATCCCCTCTTGAGAGCTGACAAGAAATGGCATACAAGCCAATCGCAAGGAATGGCGATAAGATTACAAAGAACGTTGCGATTTGAAACATCACAACCGGTTGGTTACTAAACGCGGCGTAAACAAGTAGCACCGAAAGTGCCATAACAGATCCATAGAATAAGGATGCCATGGGCGCATGCGCCATGTCCATCCAGCCCTTTTTCAACCAAGTCCCGATATTGGCGACGGTCACATCTCTAGAAACAATGTGTTCACCACTTTCAGTGTAATGGTCATGCTTTGCATGTGTTGCAATTGAATGTGCCATGCTAACCTCCTCGTCCTAAGACAGCTTTATTGAATGGCTAATTCGTAAAGACCAACTAAATTAGTCAACCTTGAATATAGTTATACATGAACTACACAAAAAAGTACAAATTTATTTTATCTATGACTAAGCAAAGAGCCATTTATAAATTAAATCAAAGTATTTCAGCCATTTACATTAGGATTTAATTATATTCAGAACCTATAAGCTTTACAGGGTGTATAAGTTTTGATCAATTCTTTATAAACCTTTAACAAAGTATGAACAGCCACTTTGCATCAATCAAAATAAAAAATAACGTTTGATGTCCATAAACTAAAAAGACCCACTCAATTAAAATTGAGCAGGCCTGCTGACTTTTAAAACCCAAATTGTAAATGGCGTCTTTTAGAGCGCTTGCTGAAACCAATCGGCTATTTTTTCATTTAACTCTGCCGTTTTCATCTCAGTCATATCCAGTGGTTCACTAATATATACGTCGATGATACCTGGTCGTTTCAAAAAACTGTTTTTGGGCCAGCAAGTGCCGGCATTGTGTGCCACCAAATAAACAGGCACCTTGGCTTTAGAGGCCAGCATCGCACCGCCAATGTTAATTTTACCTAACTCTCCCGACGGCATACGGGTGCCTTCAGGAAACACCACCACCCAGTCGTCGCCGTGCAAACGCTCCACGCCCTCTTTTAACATTTGATTTAACGCTTGGCGTCCGGCTGAACGGTCAATTGCAATTGGGTTTAATAGCGACATGCCCCAACCAAAAAATGGAATTTTAAGCAGTTCGCGTTTTAAAACATAAGCATGACGTGGAAAAATCTGCTGAAACGCTAAGGTTTCCCAAGCCGATTCATGACGCGACAAAATCAGACCGGTTTTGCTGGTGTCAATGTGTTCCGCACCATGCACTCGGTACTTCACACCACAAGTAATACGCAACCAAACCAAACAAAACCGCGCCCAATAATGCATAAAGGCATAACGAGCTTTAAACGAAAACGGACGAGTTAACTGACCCAGCACCGAAAACAGAACCAAGGTCACACCTTGCCCAATTGCAAATAACAACGAACGAATAAACCAAATTACTTTCATTTTAAAATTGTCTCCACAACCGCTAATAAATTTTCGTACACCGGAATCTCTTTCAAAATAGGGTCTTGGGTCAATAGCGTCCGTTCGCCTTTGCCTGTTCGAACCAAGTAAGGCTGCATCCCTTTTGCTAAAGCCACCTTCATATCCGCTAACGTATCGCCAACCATTGGCGCCCCTTCCAAAGAGAGGTCAAAACGATTTTCAATCGCCTGTAACATACCGGTAGCCGGTTTACGACAAGCCGAGTTGTCATCACTCAAGTAGGGCGAGTAATTAATCCAGTCAACCTTTGCATCATAAGCGGCAAGCAGGCTTTGCATCTTTTGATGCATGGCACCTAACGTTGCACGCGTATAGTAGCCACGACGAATACCCGATTGATTGGTTGCAATTGCAACCGTCCAACCCGCTTTTTTTAACCGTGCAATGGCCTCAATACTGCCAGGTACTGGAATCCATTCATCGACGGTTTTAATAAACGCATCGGAATCTTCATTAATAACACCATCGCGATCTAATACTATTATTTTTTGATTCACTTTACTGTATCCAATACTCTATCTCTTAAAACACAAATTCCCGCCAAGGCGGGAACTTATGAAGTCGTTCAATTAAATGCAACCAGCCTTAAAGACGTGAAACATCCGCAACCTGCAAGAACAGCTGATAAATTTGGTTTAACAGCGCCAAACGGTTCAAACGCACCGCAGGGTCTTCCGCCATAACCATCACATCGTCAAAGAAGGTATCGACTGCTCCACGAATGGTTGCCAAAGAGGCAATCGCTGCAGTGTAATCACGCGCTGCAATCTGCTCACTGGCCGATTCACGCAACGCATCCAACTCTGCAAACAATGCGCTTTCGGCTGCTTCTGAAAACAGGGTTTGATTAACCGTTTCAGGAATCTGGCCGTCCACCTTCTTCAGTAAATTGCTAATGCGCTTGTTAGCCGCACTCAAACTTTCGGACGCGTCCATTGCACTGAAAGCTTGCACCGCTTTAATACGCTCGGCAAAATCCACTGGATGCGCTGGACGACAGACACGTACCGCCTCAAACTGCTCGGCACTCACCCCTTGGTCGGCGTAATAAGCACGCAGACGACCAACGATAAAGTCGTAAATATCGTCAATTAGAGTTTCGGTTACCGTCACCTCTGAGTGCAATTCAAGGCTGTATTGAATCAGTAAACGTAGATCCAAATCCAAATTTTTCTCAATCATAATACGTAACAAACCCAAGGCCGCGCGACGCAGCGCAAACGGGTCTTTATCACCGGTTGGCACCTGACCAATCCCATAAATACCGGTAATGGTATCGAGCTTATCGGCAATGGCTAACGACTGCGCCAACGCGGTTGATGGCAAAGCATCCCCAGAAAAACGTGGCTGATATTGCGCATCAATCGCATCCGCGACTTCTGCGGTTTCATTTTGCTGTTGAGCATAGTAACGACCCATGACCCCTTGAAGGTCTGGAAATTCACCGACCATCTCGGACATAAGATCGCACTTAGACAGTCTTGCGGCACGCGCACAAAGTTCAGGTGAAACATTCAGCGGCTTACCAATTTTGACGGTTAATGTCTCTAAACGCTCTACCTTGTCAAACAAAGTACCCAATTTTTGCTGGAAAACCACCGTTTTCAATCGCGGTAAGAAATCATCTAGAGGATTTTTACGATCTTGATCCCAAAAGAATTTTGCATCGGCCAAACGAGGGCGAATCACTCGCTCGTTACCAAACTTAACCGAAGCTGGATTGGTGCTTTCAATATTAGAGATGGTGATAAATTTGGCCATCAACTTTCCATTGCTGTCGAGCATATGGAAGTACTTTTGGTGACCTGCCATGGCTGAAACTAAGGCTTCAGAAGGCACTGCCAAAAAGGTTTCATCAAAATCCCCGACCACGGCAACTGGCCACTCATTGAGGGCTGTCACTTCATCAAGCAGGTCTTCACTGATTTCAGCAATACCCCCGGCTTCTTTAGCGGCAATTTCAACTTGCTGACGAATGCTCTCCATACGTGCTTCAAAGTCGGCTTCCACAAACCCTTGCAAACGCAACGCACCTAAATAATTGGCCGGCTTAGCAATGGTAATGGCTTGTGGTGCATGAAAACGGTGACCGCGTGTAGTGTTTGAAGTGCTGTGACCCAGAATCGTTGCGGGCACAACGTGTTCACCCAACAACATCAATACCCAGTGAACCGGACGCACAAATTCCACGTCTGAACTTCCCCAACGCATGCGTTTTGGAATAGGAAGTTTAGCCAAAGAATTAGCGACAATATCTTGCAACAATTCAGTCACCGACTGACCTTTTTGTTGCAGGTCATAGGCCATCCACGTGCCTTTATCGGTCTCTATTTCAATTAAGTCAGCAACGTCTACACCACAACCACGCGCAAAACCTTGTAGGGCTTTGGTTGGGTTGCCGTCGGCATCAAAGCCCGCTTTTTTAGCGGGGCCTTTACGTTGTACGGTTTTGTCGGCTTGTTGGGTTTGCAGGCCGGTAATCATGACTGCTAAACGACGTGGTGCGGCGTATATAATCACCTCACCCATAGTCAATTCCGCTTCTAGCAGGCCTGCTTGAATACCTTCGGCAAAGGCTTCACTTAATTTTCTAAGCGCTTTAGGAGGCAGTTCTTCAGTACCAATCTCAACTAAGAAATCTTCGGTTTGGTTTAAATCAGCCATTAGTTTGCCTCCTTTTTCACAAGCGGAAAGCCTAAGGCTTCACGACCTTCATAATACGACTCGGCAATTTGTCTTGCCATGGTGCGAACACGCCCAATGTATCGTGCGCGTTCCGTTACCGAAATCGCATGACGTGCATCCAACATATTAAAAGCGTGCGAGGCTTTTAACACTTGCTCATACGCAGGCAGTGGCAATTTATCCGCGACTAACTTGGCGAAAATTTGCTCGCACTCGTCAAAGGTTCTGAACAAAATATCGGTATCGGCTTTTTCAAAGTTGTAGGTCGACATCTCGACTTCGTTTTGGTGGAACACATCGCCATAGGTCACTTTTCCACCAGGGCCATCCACCCAAACCAAATCGTAAACGGAATCGACCCCCTGCAAGTACATAGCAATTCGTTCAAGACCATAGGTGATCTCACCGGTCACGGGACGACACTCTAAGCCGCCCACTTGTTGAAAGTAGGTAAACTGGGTGACTTCCATGCCGTTCATCCAAACTTCCCAACCTAGACCCCACGCCCCTAGCGTAGGCGACTCCCAGTTGTCTTCAACAAAACGTAAATCGTGCTCTAACGGGTCAACACCCATACGCTTCAACGACTCTAAATACAGTTCTTGAATGTTGTCGGGCGACGGCTTCAACATAACCTGAAATTGGTAGTAGTGCTGTAAGCGATTTGGGTTTTCCCCATACCGGCCATCGGTAGGACGACGACAAGGCTGAACATACGCCGCACGCCAAGGCTCAGGGCCAATTGATCTTAAAAAAGTGGCTGGGTGAAAGGTTCCTGCACCCATTTCATTGTCATAAGGTTGCATGACCACACAGCCTTGCTCGGCCCAAAAGGCCTGCAAAGTCTGAATTAATCCCTGAAAGGTACGAATATCTGTTGCCGCTGAAGACACAATCAAAACCTCTAATACGCTGTGAAACTGCCCCGCAGTTCCAGAAAAATTTCGGTACGCGAATGGAAAAACCATTAACGCCTGTAAAATCCGCCAATTATAACGCTTTTAGAAGCACTTTAGGAGGCTAACAACCTGTTAACTTAAAAGTTTTTTGAGCCTTAAACTGAATTAATTCGAATCGATTATCCCTGCTTTTTTCAGGTTGCCAAAGGCTCAAGAGCCGCTTTTTTCGGTTTAAAAGCGTGCTATAATTGGAAATATTTTACACGGCGAAATACTTTCTGACGCCTTACAAGAAAGCATCCCAGATAAGCCAATTCAGACTTTACAGAGATTATAGGCCAGCATGAACCTCAAGATTAACAACGCCTTTTTACAATCCGGATTCATTAAATTATCTGCGGTTATGCTTATTGCGATTGGCCTTACCCTATCTGCCACCTTCTCTTTGGCTACCAATGAGAAGATCTCTAGAACCCTTCTCCCCCTTCCTCCCATTGCGACCTCTCAAGAGACCAACAGTATTCAGTCGGTTGACGAGTTCTCGGAAGAAGCGTGGCAAAAACACACCATTAAAATACCAAAAAATGGCTCTTTAGGGACCGCTTTAGACAGCTTAGACATTTCTGCAAATACGACTTACAAAATCGGTCAGTTAAAAAACAGTTCGCTGCTCACTAATCTGCGGGTTGGCGACACCTTAACCATCTGGATTGATAAGCATGCCAACCTGCAAAAAATTCTTTATCCAAAATCCAAAGTCTTACGCTATGAACTCAACAAAGAGAATGATGGCTTTCAAATCAAAACGATTGAAGAGCAAGTCGATATTCGCACCGAAGTGGCTTCAGGCACCATTGATAGCTCTTTCTATTTAGCTGGACAAAAAGCCGGTTTAAGCGCTAAAACCATCATGAATCTGGCTGACCTGTACGCATGGGAAATTGACTTTATTCGTGAACTACGACAAGGCGACACCTTCAAAGTAATCTATGAAGCGAAATACCTGAATAACGAATACATAGGCGACGGCAACATTATTGCTGCACAGATCACTACTAACCAACAACAAGAAGTACACAACGCGTTCTTATTACAAAATGACAAGGGTGAGGATATTGGCTATTTTGACGAAGCGGGCAAAAATCTGAAAAAAGCCTTCCTAAAAAACCCGGTTGATGTGGTTCGCATTACTTCAACCTTTAAGCCAAAACGCTTTCACCCAGTATTACAAAAATGGCGTGCACACCGAGGTGTTGACTATGGGGGGCCTCGTGGAACGCCTATCCGTGCAACCGGTAACGGTAAAATCGTATTTCGTGGCTGGGGCAATGGGTACGGTAACTACATAAAAATTCAACATGCGGGTAAATACATGACGGTTTACGGCCACATGTCTAAATTTGGCAAATTCAAAAAAGGCCAGTATGTCAAACAAGGCCAAGTGATTGGCTATATCGGTTCAACTGGCTTAGCTACTGGCCCACACTTGCACTATGAGTTCCGTATTAATGGCCAACACCAAGACCCATTAAAAATGAAATTCCCTTCCGCCAGCCCGGTTCCGAAAGACTATCGAACCGCGTTCAAAAACAGAAGCACTTTGATGTTAGCGCAACTTGAACGTTATACACCTGATTTACAGATGGCGAGTTTTGAGTAGATGGCTCACACCTCCAACCCGCGCTACTTTATCGGCCTAATGTCGGGCACCAGTGCGGATGGGGTTGATGCGGCACTGATTGAGTGCGCTAACTCGACCATCACGCTCGTTGACTTTATCGAGCAGCCCCTGCCTACCGCACTTAAAGCACAACTGATTGAGCTTAATCAGAACCCAACACTGTCGCTTGAAGACTTATGCCAACTAGAGCACAATGTCGCCATGCAATTTATTGGCGCTACCCAAACACTCCTCGCCAAGGCCGGATTTAAATCACAAGACATCACCGCTATAGGCAGCCACGGGCAAACCCTATTTCACGCCCCGAGCATTCCAATGAGCTTGCAAATTGGTCACCCTGCATTTATTGCCAAACAAACCGGCATTGATACGGTTGCCGATTTTAGAGTGGATGATTTAGCCGTTGGCGGACAAGGCGCGCCTTTAGCGCCAAGTTTTCACCAACAACTGTTTTTAGCTGACCAAGCCACCTACGTGGTGAATATTGGTGGCATTGCCAATGTAAGTTATTTAAACACTCATTCACAAGCGCTGTATGGGTTTGATACCGGGCCGGGTAACGCGTTAATGGATGAAATTTGTCAAAAACAATTTGCGTGTGCTTTTGATCGAAATGGTGAAATCGCTCAAAGTGGCAAGATTCAAGCAGGCCTGCTTAAACAACTTTTAGAACACCCTTACTTCAGCGATTGCTTCCCCAAAAGCACCGGGCGTGAGACGTTTAACAGTACTTGGTTAACGAACGAATTAGCCCGTTACGCAACAAACGTAAGCTCTGAAAATGTATTAACTACCTTATGCGAATTAACGGCGCAAAGCATTCAACTTGGCATCAAACAATTGGCAACCGAATTAGGCGCGCCAACCGGCAATGTCTGGATTGTGGGCGGTGGTGCTTACAACCCCTATTTAATTGAACGCATCCAGAACGCCTTACCCGATTACAGGGTGCAAAGTAGCCTTGAGGCAAACATTAATCCAAATGCGATTGAGGCGATGATGTGTGGCTGGTTAGCACAACAGCGCATTGATAAAAAACCAATTCCCCTTACCGCCATTACCGGTGCTGATCGAAATGTGGTTTTAGGCGGCTTGTGGTCTGCAAAATAAGCCTTTAAGCCTTTGGTCATACCCCAGTTTTTAACCCCTTAAAACGCCAAAAGCCAAACTTAGCAGGCCTGCTTAGTTTGGCTTTTGTGTTTAACGGTTAGACGTTTATCGTCTTATTTACTCTTCAGTTTTAGAAGCTGAACGCTGCTCCATTGGCAAATAACAAGAGTTTCCAGACCCTTTGTAGATTTGAGTTGGACGGAAAATCTTATTGTTTTGTAACTGCTCACGCCAATGCGCCATCCAACCTGCAGAACGCGCTACTGCAAAAATCGGCGTAAACAAACCGGCATCAAAGCCCATCTCTTTATACAAAATACCTGAGTAAAAATCGACATTTGGGTAAACCCCTTTGTGACCTAATAACTCTTCACACACCTTTTCAACTTCCATAGCGGTTGCAAACGCTTGGCTCAATTCACCCGCATCCGATTTTTTAACCAACAGCTCGGAAGAGAGTTTTTGCAAAATGGTCGCGCGTGGATCTTTGGTTTTGTATTCACGATGGCCCATGCCCCAAATGACCCGTTTTTTTGCCAAACGATCTTCAATATAAGCACGCGCATTTTCAGGCTTGCCAATCTCATCCAACATCTCAATCACCTTCTGGTTCGCCCCACCGTGCAATGGACCTGACAGCGAACCAATCGCCGCAGAAATAACCGCACAGGGGTTTGCTAAGGTTGAACCAGTGACCATGGTGGTAAAGGTGGAGGCATTGATTGTGTGTTCTGCATGCAAAATCAAACAAGCATCCAACAATCTTGCCCAATCAGGGTCGGGCTCTTTACCGGTTACCATGTACAAAAAATTCTCTGCATAGGTTAAATCAGTGCGAGGTTCAATTGGGTCATAGCCATTACGCATATGCTCCCAACTGGCAACCAGGGTTGCCATGTGCGCAATAATTTTTACCGTTACCGAGTTGATATACGCTTGGTTCTCAGTTCCCCCCTTCATATACTCGGTACTTGGATAAAAACTCGCTAGACTGGCGACCACCACTTGCAACATGTGCATAGGGTGCGTCGTGGCTGGCAGGTTTTTCATAATTTCACGGATATTAAATTTAACACGGCGGTTATTTCTTAATTCATTATCAAATGAACTTAGCTCACTCTCCGTCGGCAACTCACCAAACAGCAATAACAACGTGGTCTCCTCAAAAGAGGACTTCTCCGCCAACTCCATAATATTGTAGCCACGGTAGGTTAAGATGCCTTTTTGACCATCAATAAATGAGATGTAGGATTCCGTTGCCGGTACACCCGCTAAGCCTGGTATGTATTGCATAATATTTCCTGAAATTAGCCCGTTTGCACAAGCGCATTAATCGTCTCTAATCGTAATTTTTTTGATAGGGCAAGCGTTATAAGCAGGTTACCTTAAAAACGAAACCTTCTGAGCAGAGTGCTGAGAAGGTTTGTTTTAACAAATAAAGTAACCGGTTACTCGGCTACACGCTGAATGAAGAGCCACAGCCACAGGTCGTTGTGGCATTTGGATTCTCGATAACAAATCGCGCACCTTGTAAATCTTCTAGGTAGTCGATTTTAGCGCCAACAAGATACTGAAAACTCATCGGGTCAACCAACAAAGTGACATTCCCTTTACTGACAATCGTATCATCATCGGCTTGATCTTCATCAAAAGTAAAGCCATAAGAAAAACCAGAACAACCGCCACCGGAGATATACACTCGCAATTTTAAGTTTGGGTTCTGCTCTTCTTCAATTAAACCACTTACTTTAGAAGCAGCGGCTTCGGTAAAATCTAATGGGGTTGGTGCTGCAGACATGATTATTCTCTCTATGATTATAAATTCACTCTCCAAAGCCAGTATCCACAAGGCTTACAGGGAATTGAACCGTGTCTAAAAATCTATTATATCAAAAAGACCTACTGATTTTGTAAGCGACTGATAAATTGATGAAGCACACATTTTTCTAAACATTAATTCAGAACTTTACGGTAAAAGGGCAACGTGTTGTAAACCACAGTTTTCCTCTAAATCGAACAAAATATTCATATTTTGAACCGCTTGCCCAGCCGCTCCTTTCACTAAGTTATCGATCACAGAGGTAATAACAACGGTTGACCCACCTTGTGGAACAAAGACCGACATGCGACACATGTTAGAGCCTTTTGCCATTCGCGTTTCCGGGAAACTGCCTGCTGGCATGACGTCCACAAAATATTCATTTTGATAAGTTGTTTCAAATAAGTCCTGCAAAGTTTCTTGTGACATTGGCTGCTTAAGAGTGGCATAAATGGTTGATTCCATACCGCGAATCATCGGAACCAAATGCGGTACAAACGTAAGCCCAATGTCTTGACCTGACAACACCTGCAACTTATCGACCATCTCAGGTAGGTGGCGATGCCCCCCCACACCATACGCCTTGAAGCTTTCACTCATCTCTGCACCCAGCATGGCAACACTGGCACCTTTACCTGCCCCACTCACACCGGATTTACCATCGGCAATAATGCCAGACAGCTCAATCAGGTCAGCTTTTACAAGCGGCATAAGTGCCAACAAAATACTGGTTGGGTAACAGCCAGGGTTGGCGATAATATTGGCTTTTTTCACCTCTTCACGAAACAGTTCAGGCATGCCGTAAGCGACGTGAGCCATCATCTCAGGACAGGTGTGTTCAAATCCGTACCACTTTGACCATACGTCCAAATCGTTAATTCTAAAGTCTGCGGCTAAATCGATGACCTTAACCCCTGCAGCGGTTAACTCGGGAGCCATGCTCATCGCAACACCATGTGGCGTGGCAAAAAACACCACATCACAGGCTTTTAAAACATTTACATCGGGCTCAGAAAAAGCCAAGTCATAAAAGCCGCGTAAATTCGGATACATATCTGCAACCTTAACGCCCATTTCACTACGTGAGGTAATGGCAATCACTTCTGATTGTGGGTGATTAGCAAGTAGCCTTAATAATTCAACACCGGTGTACCCCGTTCCGCCAACAATACCAACTTGTACTTTTTTCATTTATAAATCCAGTTAATCCAATTTTAGCTAAGCATTTTAGCGAAAATCCGCTCAGTTTAGTGAAAATTATCATGACGTAACGCACTTCCTGGCGGATAAAACCGCCCCTGTTTATCGAGCCTGCTTAAAACGGACTTTTGCTTCATACATTTTTTCATCCGCCTCTTTCAACAGCGCATCTAAGCTACTACTTTCATCTTCAAGTAGTGCCAAACCAATGCTTGCCTGTGCATTTAAGTGCAGGGTATTAATATTATATTCTGGCTCTAAATGCAGGCTAAAACGCGTTTTAGCCTCATTTAAAGCGTGTAAAGCCTGTTCTTTTTCTTGGCCCAAATGATTCAACAGCACCACAAACTCATCGCCCCCGACTCTTGCCACGACATCATGCTGACGTGAACAGGCAAGCAAACGCTTAGCCACGAGCTTTAAGAGTTCATCCCCGACTTCATGCCCATACTCATCATTAATGGGCTTAAAGTCATTTAAATCCAAATAGAGCAGGCCTGCTAGCTCACCTGCAAAACGCTTATTACTCAAACTCTCTTTAAAGGCGCTGTAAAGAAAACGACGATTCGCTAACTCAGTCAGCGCATCGTGTGAAGAGAGATGATGAAGATAGGACATTAATCGGCCTTTACGATTCTCCTCATACAAACCGAATAAAAACAGTAAACTCCAAAAAACCGCAAATACCGAAAACAGCATCAATGTGTCTTGAATATTTTCATCAATAAACTCGCTACGAACAGCCGGATTCGCCAGAACCGCGACTTCCCAGCGCGTTCCATCAACCGGTACACGAGCAGAGATAAGAGCTTGCTCAAGCTCGGTCAAATAAAAATCACGTGTCAGGGTATTACGCACGCCCTGCTGAGCAACCTCAATCAAACCGGGTTTATCGACTCTCAATAAGTAGATGGTGTGTTCAGTAAAGACCTTTTGATTCAACGCATTTTGTAAAAGATCCGCTTTAAAGCTCATAAAAAAGACCAAGGTTTCACCAAATGCTCGAGCGGGAAACATCATATCAAAGTGATAACCGTCTGGTTGAGGGTGAATCCATGGCTCATAGAGTTCATCGGTTTTTTTCTGATCAAGGAGATCTGCGGTATGTTGTAAATCCGCTCGACAGATATCACCAACTAACATATTCACATCACCAGCAAGTGGCTCGCCATGCTTATCGGCAATGGAAAAGGCAAACATCTCTGGAAAATAGTTTTTTAACCGGGCTTGTAAGGCCTCTTGCAGTGGCTCTACCGATTTAAACTCTTCGAAGTCTTTTAGAAAAAAATCATCTAATGAAATCGCGACCATGCGATTACGAATTGAGGCCACAAGCTCAGAAATATCGGTGGCGGTTACTTGCGCTTGTTTTTGCATCATCTGATTCTGAAAGTCATCAAATTGCTTAACACTGCCTTGCACGCGCCACACCAACATCACAATAACCAGCACCATCACCAGTACCATGGTCACTGAAAATAAAACATTAAGGTTACGGGACTCTAAACGCTGCATGCTTCGCCCTCAAAAATTGAACTTTCAGTATACCGTTAGACGCTTGTAGATAATACTCGTTTCTATGCGTAATCCTACATTTAGACTTTGGCTACAGACTGCCTACAAAACCTGATTGGCTTGAGCTTTTTCTAAAAAGTGGGTTCGGTTTTGTAAGTCTGGCTCACTCACCCACAAGGGTTGATGTGTCGGCTCCCAAACGGGTCTGTTCTTCATAATGGCACTGAAAAAGGAAGACTCTAATAAGCCGCTTAACCAGAGTTTTAACTGGGGATAATCCGCTTGAGCAAACCACGTTTTATCGACATTAACAAATTGTCGTACAAACGGAAAAACGCCAATATCGGCCATCGTTAAGAGGTTGCCGAGCAAATACGGTTGCACCGCTAATGTTGCCTCTATTTTTTGTAAAAACCGTTCACCGGCTTGTCGATACACCTCTTGCGAGTGCTCAGGAAAACGATCGGCATATTTGTATTTGTCTAACCACGCTTTAAATTCTGTGTCATTTTCATCTATCCAGCTATTCATCTCTTTACACTGCTCTTCATGAGTCGGCAACCAATCCGAGCAGGCCTGTTGACTTTGCAAAGCGTTTTGAAACGCCCAAAGCATAATATCTCGACTCTCATCAATCACCTCTCCATCTGGCAAAATTAAGACAGGAACCGTGCCTTTAGGCGAAGCCGATAACATCGATTCAGGCTTATCCCAAAATACAATCTCGCGCTGTTCAACTTGAATACCAGACAGATAAATACTGATACGTGCGCGCATCGCATAAGGGCAACGACGATAAGAATATAAAACAGGGTGGTTTTCCATAGAGACTCAACTTAAACAGACAAAAACAGCAGGCCTGCTGACTTTTAAAAAACGAATCTTAAAGCCATCAAACCTCAGCAGGCCAGCATGAATGAGTTTTTATTCTGCCACAGTTCATAACACTTAGGCACAAAAAAGCCCGAACGAATCGGGCTAGATTGACAACATTAAAACCGGCGATTAACGCTTACGAATCGAATCCGTTTTACTGTAATCCGATACGACACCTTATCTGTAAGCTTGCACACGAGACAGGTAAGGTCCTGAATTCGAAAGCGCATCCACAAAACACTCAATTTTAGACACAAAAAAACCCGAACAAATCGGGTTTTTAAAGAGGTAAAACACGTTTAATGAAAGTTGTCAGCCGACAACCTTAATCGAGTTTACATCATGCCTTGCATAGCTCCGCCACCCATTCCAGATTCTGACGAACCGTCTTTAGATGGAATGTCTGCAATCGCAGCACCGGTTGTTAGAACCAAACCAGCAATCGACGCGGCATTTTGCAGTGCAGAACGCGTCACTTTAGCTGGGTCAATAATACCGGCTGCAATCATATCAACGTACTCTTCATTCGCCGCATCAAAACCATAGTTGCCTTCGCCTTCCATGACCTTGTTTACAATAACAGACCCTTCTAAACCACAGTTCGCTGCGATTTGACGCATTGGTTCTTGCATCGCACGTAAAGCAATTTGAATGCCGACGTTTTGATCGGCGTTATCGCCAACCACATTCACTTTAGAAAGCGCACGGACTAGGGCAACACCACCACCGGCAACAATCCCTTCTTGAACCGCTGCACGCGTTGCGTGAAGTGCATCGTCAACACGGTCTTTCTTCTCTTTCATTTCCATCTCTGTGGCCGCACCTAATTTAAGCACCGCAACACCGCCCGCTAATTTCGCTAGACGTTCATTCAGTTTTTCACCATCGTATTCAGAGGTAGTTGTCGCGATTTGTGACTTAATTTGTGCACAACGGCCTTCGATATCTTCTTTCGCGCCCGCGCCATCAATCAACTTAGTGGTGTCTTTGCCCACAACAACCGACTTAGTTTCACCAAGCATATCCAACGTCACGCTCTCTAGAGACAAACCAATCTCTTCAGAGATAACGGTACCACCCGTTAGAACCGCCATATCTTGGATCATTGCCTTACGACGCTCACCAAAACCAGGTGCTTTAACTGCAGCCACCTTAACAATACCACGCATATTGTTAATAACTAATGTCGCTAACGCTTCACCGTCTACGTCTTCAGCAATAATTAACAATGGGCGACCTGTTTTAGAAACGGCTTCTAATGTTGGTAGTAGGTCACGAATGCTTGAGATTTTTTTGTCGTATAGCAATACGTAAGGGGTTTCTAATTCAGCAACCATCTTCTCTTGGTTGGTAACAAAGTAAGGTGATAGGTAACCACGGTCAAACTCCATCCCTTCAACAACCACTAGCTCATCTTGCAAAGACGTGCCTTCTTCAACGGTAATCACACCTTCAGTAGATACTTTTTCCATTGCTTCGGCAATCATCTTACCAATCGCAGCATCCGAGTTTGCAGAGATCGTACCCACCTGAGCAATCGCTTCAGACGTAGTACATGGCTGCGCCATCGCTTTAATTTCAGCAACCACCGCTTCAACGGCTTTGTGGATACCACGGTTCAAATCCATTGGGTTCATACCCGCAGCAACGGACTTCATCCCTTCACGAACGATAGACTGTGCTAAAACGGTCGCAGTTGTTGTTCCGTCACCGGCCACATCATTGGTTTGTGAAGAGACTTCTTTAACCATTTGTGCACCCATGTTCATAAACTTATCTTCAAGTTCAATTTCACGTGCTACCGATACACCATCTTTGGTGACTAAAGGTGAACCAAATGATCTTTCCAGAACGACGTTACGACCTTTAGGCCCTAGCGTTACTTTTACTGCGTCTGCAAGAATATTGATACCTTGTACCATTAACTCGCGTGCATCTAAACCAAATTTGACGTCTTTTGCCATTTTTGTACTTCCTTGAATTCTATATTAAATATTAATCTAAGTGATCTGTGTTTAAAGCGTTGCTCGAGCCTCAGTGCTTTCTTGCCCGAGCAAACGTTTATAACTAGTCGATAATGGCGATAATCTCTTCTTCGCGCATAACCAATAAAGTTTCACCTTTATCATCTTTGACTTCTTCACTTCTAAAGCCACCAAACATGACTTTATCGCCGACTTTCACGGTCATAGGAATCACATTCCCTGAATCCGCTACCTTACCTGGACCTGCTGCAACAACTTCACCGATTTTCTGCTTCTCTTGAGCAGAACCAGGAAGCAAAATCCCACCCGCTGATGCTTGTTCTTCTTCAACTTGACGGATTACAACGCGATCGTGTAAAGGTTTAATATTCATAGGTTTTCCCCTAATTAAAACAGGTTTAATAAAATGATAGTTTTGTGTGCGAACGCTAAATTTTAGCACTCACACCTTGAGAGTGCTAACTATTTTAGTCATCTCGCAATTGATGTCAACTCTATATAAAGACGGTAATTTTTATTTCAAGGGGAAAAACCATTATTTCTGCATAAAACACTGAAATAACGGACTTATTAGAAGAAACAGGCCTTTTGAAAGTCAGCAGGCCTGCTAAGTTTGCAAAAAGCTTAATCAGAAAGAACTAGGTTATCTCGATGAATCAATGATTCATCTGCGACATAACCTAATATAGACTCAATATTTTTACTGGGTTGCCCCACAATACGTTGCGCTTCAGCAATAGGATAATTAATTAAACCACGCGCCACTTCTCGACCTTGCTGGTCAAAGCAGACCACCATCTCACCTCGCTGAAAATGCCCTTCAACCAACTTGACGCCAATGGGCAGCAAACTTTTACCTGAGGTTTTAAGCACATGCACCGCACCGTCATCCAAAATGACTCGGCCTTTGGCTTGCAAGTGACCCGCTAACCATTGCTGGCGAGCAGTCAGCGGCTCTAAATCTGGAATTAACAAGGTACCAACCTGCTCACCCGATTGTAAACGCGGCAAAATATTCGGTTCACGGCCAGAGGCAATTAAGGTTGCGGTACCTGACCGTGCGGCACGTTTCGCAGCCATCACTTTGGTGTACATTCCCCCCTTGCCTAAGGCGCCACCCTCTGGACTGGCCATCGCCTCGATGTCTTTTCGGCTGACTTGCGCTTCGCTAATCAATTCAGCGTTTGGATTTTCACGTGGGTTATCGTTATACAAACCTTGCTGGTCGGTCATAATCACCAACACATCGGCACCAATCAAGTTGGCGGTTAATGCAGCAAGCGTGTCGTTGTCACCAAAACGAATCTCATCGGTGACCACGGTATCGTTTTCATTAATAATCGGAATCACGCCGTAAGACAGTAATGTTTGAATGGTGCTTTTGACATTTAGATAACGGCTACGGTTTGATAGGTCATCATGAGTCATTAAAATTTGTGCGGTATGCGTATCGTACTTGGCAAATTCCGATTCATACGCTTGCACTAAGCCCATCTGCCCAACGGCAGCGGCCGCTTGCAACTCATTCAACGCCTTTGGACGCTGCTTCCAGCCCAAACGCTGCATGCCTTCCGCCACCGAGCCAGAAGAGACAATGACCACTTCGACACCTTGACGACGCAACATAACCATCTGCTCCACCCAATTACTTAAGGCGGCAACATTAAGGCCTTGACCATCATCCGTAAGCAGCGCACTGCCAATTTTGATTACCCAACGTTTTGTTTGCGTTAAATCCGAACGTTTCATTTACCGTCATAACCTCTAGGAGACTCTCTATTGCATCTGCAATGGAGTAAGCCAATACCAAACCAACTCTTCTAAAAATCAAAATCTTCTTCAACCGGCGCACGCTCTTTTTTGAGCGCCGCCGCATCCATCTCTTCAAAATGCGCTTTGCGATTTTGTTCGAGTTGATACGCAATTTCGTTCACCAGCTCAGTGGTGCCCGAGTGAGCCACCGCTGAAATTCTAAAAACAGGGCCTTGCCACTGTGTCTCTTCAACGATGCGGTTGCAGACTTCTTCTACTTCGTCATCCAATAATAAATCGGTTTTATTCAGCACCAACCAACGCTCTTTACCGGCTAACTCTTCGCTGTATTTTTCAAGCTCTTTTTGAATAACACGTATCGAATTAACCGGATCTTCGTCTTCATCCATCGGGGCAATATCGACCACGTGCAACAGTAAACCAGTACGAGAAAGGTGCTTTAAGAACTTAATCCCTAAACCAGCCCCTTCCGCCGCGCCCTCAATTAAACCAGGGATATCGGCAATTACAAAACTGGATTCCGGTGACACACTCACCACACCCAAGTTTGGATACAACGTGGTGAAAGGGTAGTTCGCCACTTTCGGGCGTGCCGCAGACACCGCAGTAATTAAGCTCGATTTTCCAGCATTAGGCAGACCCAATAACCCCACATCCGCGAGCACTTTCAGCTCTAACATTAAATTGCGCTCTTCACCATCTTGACCCGGCGTACATTGACGTGGTGTACGATTACGACTGCTCTTAAAGTGAATATTGCCTAAGCCGTGCTCGCCCCCTTGTGCAACCAATAATTTTTGGCCATGCTCGGTTAAATCACCGACGACTTCACGAAGGTCAACATCCGTCACAACCGTACCGACTGGAACGGGGATAATTAAGTCTTCACCCGCACGTCCGGTTTTTTGCTGACCCATACCACCTTGGCCACCTTGTGCTTTGTAGTGCTTACTGTAGCGAAAATCGACCAGCGTATTTAAGTTACGGTCCGCTATTAAATAAACACTTCCACCGTCACCGCCGTCACCGCCATTTGGCCCACCAAAGGGAATATACTTTTCTCGACGGAAACTGACGACACCGTTACCACCACGTCCTGCTTCAACCGTAATCGGGGCTTCATCAACAAACTGCATGGATTTTTCTCACTTGTAGAAAGTTCACCTCGCAACCGCAATAGCCCAAGGTGTGAATAACAAAATAAAACCGTCTCAGCAATGCTATGTGCACATTTGCACCTTAAACCTTTACGATAACTTCGTATTTAAGGCAGGCCTGCTCGATTTAAAAATAAAAAAATTATTATAACGAAAAACGCCCCGACAAAGCGGGGCGTTTTTATCAACTGATTGTGAATAATCTAGAATGGAATTCTAAAATTACTCAGCAACAATTGTTACGAAGGTACGTACAGGCTTACCTTTAGCAACAAAAGCAACTTGACCGTCTGCTTTTGCAAATAAAGTATCGTCCTTACCACGGCCAACATTTACACCAGCGTGAAATTTCGTTCCACGTTGACGAACAATGATGCTTCCCGCAGAAACCACTTCACCACCAAAACGCTTAACACCTAAGCGTTTGGCATTGGAATCGCGACCGTTTTTAGTACTACCAGCAGCTTTCTTATGAGCCATGATATAAGTCCTTTTGTTAACAGCGCTACCCCCTCTTCAGAAGTAGTCCCTGTTTAGATTCTGTTAAATTAAGCTGAAATCTTACCGATCTTAACTTCAGTGTAGTTTTGACGGTGGCCTTGCTTAGTCTTAGAGCGGTTCTTACGACGACGGAATTTGATGATGGTTACTTTTTTGCCACGACCGTTTGATTCAACAGTTCCAGAAACTTTAGCACCTTCAACAACAGGCGTACCGATTTTAATATCAGCGCCTTCACCTACCATCAATACTTCGTCAAACTCAATCGCATCACCTGCTTCTAGGTTTAAAGACTCAATGCGTAGTACTTGACCTTCACGAACTCTATACTGCTTACCACCGGTTTTAATAACTGCGTACATTCTATATCTCCCGGATATCTAAATTCTTTTTAATAAGCCGCTACATTTAGCGAAGGCGGGATTATATAGCTTTTTATTAACTAGGTCAAAGTTATTTTTATAAAAAACCGCCAAAAAAAGCTCAGTCAATCACACAGCCATTACCACGAACCGTATTATACCTAAATCATTAATAAAGCTTGTTAAAACAATTCGCTATGTCGTAATTCCGGCCTTTTAAACCGCCTAACTCAGGAAAAATAAGGCTTAGCCCTTTTAGGTAAAACACTGGCTTCTCTACTAGATTAGTACTAAAATGGCTACCCTTTAAACCATCCACCCTCTTGGGCACAGTGACGCATTTGTATGACTTTATCTGAAATTCGTAAATTAATAGAAGACGACATTCGCGCAACTGACGCGTTGATTATTGAGCGACTTGCCTCAGACGTCGTTTTAATTAATCAAATTGGTCATTACATTATTAACAGTGGCGGTAAACGATTGCGTCCATTGTTAGTATTATTAAGTGCGCGTGCCTGCAATTATCAAGGGGATGAACATCGTTTAATGGCGGCGGTAATCGAGTTTATCCATACCTCAACGCTGTTACACGATGATGTCGTTGACGAATCCGATACCCGTCGCGGTAACCAAACTGCGAATGATGTTTGGGGCAATGCCGCCAGTGTTTTGGTTGGCGATTTTCTATACTCGCGCTCATTTGAGATGATGGTGGAACCTGGCTTAATGAAAATTATGCAGGTCATGTCTGAAGCAACCAATGTGATTGCCGAAGGGGAAGTACTTCAGCTATTAAATTGCCACGATGCTGACACCACTCAAGAACGATACATGGAAGTGATTCATCGTAAAACTGCTAAGTTGTTTGAAGCGGCAACGCAAATGGGACCGGTACTGGCCAATCGCTCAGACTTAGAAGAGGCGTTTATTTTGTACGGCCGTCACTTAGGTGCGGCTTTCCAGTTGATTGATGATGCGCTTGATTACACAGCAGATGCTGAAGAGTTAGGCAAAAATATTGGTGATGACTTAGCAGAAGGCAAACCAACCTTACCGCTTATTTACGTTTTAGAAAATGGAACCGATGCAGAAAAAGCGATCATTCGACGCGCCATTGAAACTGAAGGCATTGCTCTTTTAACCGAAGTGACGGAAATCATTAAAAACTCAGGTGCGATTGACTTTACCGTACAGACGGCACAAAAAGAGGCGAATAAAGCCAAACTGGCGTTATCAGCCTTAGAACCCTCAGACATTAAACAAGCCCTGCTGTCGTTAGCTGACTTAGCGGTCAACCGCAGTCACTGAGGTCACACAAATTAATGTTTCAAAGAGACTGGCTGTTCCAGCTTAAGTGAACTTAGCGTTTAGCACCCCCGCCACCATAGACTTTGGCTTTTAATAGATCTGCGGCCATCGCCATCTGCTCTTCTATTTTTTGATTTTCTATCGCCTGTAACCGCTCCATCTCTTCTTGTCTCTCTTGCTCTTGGAACTGTTTATATAAGTCCAAATTTTTGAGATGGGTTTTATTCCAATCGATACGGCGTATTAACCAACGTGTCATAAAACGAATGACATGACATTCATCGTGCGATTGATACAAAATTTCTGGTTTTGGACGAATGCCGTGCATACGCTCAACAATAATGAGCTGTTTTGCCTTATTTGGTTGAATTCGGATAAACCCGGTTTCAGTGTCATCAAAACTGGTGCTGTAGTATAAGCGTACAACTCGGTTCATGCTAAATGTCGCTTTAGAGAGAATGGTCGACTCGGGTCGCCCATTCATTCCCACGGTATGAATAAAAATATTTTGAGTCATAATCCGTCTAAAAAAACTCTCTATAGCCTCAAACGGCACATCTTGCACAGAGTTTCGTTCCGCACTTATTACTTTTTCAAGCGCTTCTGAACGTCTTTCTAAGTGTTTTAAAAAATACTTTACCGCCGGCGTCACTGCTTTTTTACTTGCCATCTTTATTACCTCTAAATAAGGTATCGGCCTACTAACTATTTTATAAAGGTGCAAAACAAAGTAATTTTAATAAAAACGTGGCAATAAATTTTTAAGCAAAAAAAAGCCTGCAAAGTCAGCAGGCCTGTTGATTTTTTAACCCCCATTTATAATGGTTAACTCTCATTTACAAGAGCAACCTCTCTAAACTGCAGGAATATCCTCTGAAGAGTAAAGTAAATTGCCATCGTCCTGCATTTCTTCATGAAACTCTTCAACCTTGCCTTCCGCTAAATCGCTTCGCGCAAATTTAGCAATATGAAACAGGGCTTCCCCCTCATTCACCAACGGCATACACATTTGACCAATGACAATACCGCTGTTTGGTGAATAGACCTCCTCTTCAACTTCACCGAATGGGTCAGAGACCACGCCTATTAAGGTTTTATTGGCTTCTACACGACAACCATCCGATACTAAAGAGCGAAAAATGCCACTTTGTGGTGCGCGTATCCAAAAGCTTGAACGGGCAACAACCGGTTTAATCTTACGCTCGGCTTTATTGCGTGACTGTGGAATCATCTGCAAATGGCGCATAACATTAACAATGCCTTTCACTCCAGCACGAATCGACACCTCATCAAACCTAAGGGCTTCTCCTGCCTCGTACAACAACATGGGAATGCCCTTCTTAACGGCTGCCGCTCTTAGAGAACCATCGCGTAAATTAGCATTTAGCATCACAGGCGAGCCAAAGGAATCGGCCATCTGTTTGACGACGTCCGAATCTAAGTCCGCTCTAATTTGTGGCAAATTGGTGCGGTTAATGGCGCCTGTATGCAAATCAATT
Source organism: Thiotrichales bacterium (assembly GCA_016938655.1). GTDB lineage: Bacteria > Pseudomonadota > Gammaproteobacteria > Thiomicrospirales > Thiomicrospiraceae > Thiomicrorhabdus. Next base: position 214,859 of record JAFGUG010000023.1, read on the forward strand.
CCGTGGGTTGCTTTGGCAACAATTTCATTTAAGAAAATATGGGCTAAACGCCCTGCAATCGAACCCGTTTTAGAGCCTGGAAAACAACGGTTCAAATCACGACGGTCGGGCAAATAACGACTGTGGTTGATAAAACCATGTAAATTCACAATCGGCACCGTAATTAAGGTACCTTTCAATCGCTTTAAGGCATTCACCTTTAATAAACGACGAATAATTTCAACCCCATTTAATTCATCACCATGAATCGCCGCGCTGATAAACAGAATTGGGCCGGCCTGGTTGCCACACCAAACCTGGACCGGCATAGAGAGTTCGCTGTGGGTATAGAGCTTCCCCACTTTCAGGTCGATGGTTTTTTTCTCTCCCGGATTTATAGTCACACCACCAATCGTGATTGGCTTATTACGAACGACCTTTCGCGTCATGGCCTAACCTTTACCAATTGTTTTAGTACGATTAATGGTTTTTTTATTCGCGTTTGCGTCAATAAAGTCAATAATCATGCCGGCAATATCTTTACCTGTTGCCCCTTCAATCCCCTCTAAACCAGGCGAAGAGTTTACTTCCATGACCACTGGACCATGATTAGAACGCAAGAGATCCACACCACAAACATTCAAGCCCATAATTTTGGCAGCATTAACCGCTGTCGCTCGCTCTGCTGCTGTAATTTTAATCAAATTCGCCGAGCCACCTTGGTGAAGGTTTGAACGGAACTCACCCTCTTTACCTTGACGCTTCATAGCGGCGATGACTTTTCCACCGACCACAAAACAACGAATATCCGCACCACCGGCTTCTTTAATAAACTCTTGAACCAAAATATTTGCTTTCAAACCATTAAAGGCTTGGATAACACTGGTCGCTGCTGAATGGGTTTCAGCCAAAACAACGCCAACGCCTTGCGTGCCTTCTAACAATTTAATCACCACTGGAGCGCCACCAACAATTTTCAACAAATCATCAACATCATCTGGCGAATGCGCAATCCCGCTCACCGGCAAGCCCACCCCTTTTCGAGAAAGTAACTGTAAACTTCTTAACTTGTCGCGTGAACGTGAGATAGCAACCGACTCGTTCAGCGGAAACACATTCATCATCTCGAATTGACGCAAAACAGCCGTACCGTAAAACGTCACAGAAGCACCGATACGGGGAATAATGGCATCAAAGCCTTCTAACACTTGACCTTTATAATGCACTTCAGGATTTACCGAGTTGATGTTCATGTAACAACGCAAAGCATCAATTACTTTTACCTCATGGCCTCTCTCTTCGGCAGCTTGAACTAAGCGACGAGTAGAATAAAGTTTGGGCCCGCGCGATAAAATAGCAATTTTCATTATTTTGTTCCTTGTAAGAATGATTTTCTTGAGTCAACAATTAACCCTGCTGCTCTTAAAGCAGAACGACCCAACAACATTTTAAATGCCATGGTATCTCTGCTGGTTAAAGAAACTGGAATGTTCAGTTGAATATCCCCAATTTCTAGCGTTGTTTCTATGAAAAAACGTTCGGTCACGTTTCCACCGGAATCGGTAACGCAACGAATATCTTGAATCAAGGCCTCTCCAACTTGCACTTTTGACAAGTCTTCTTCGTCGGTATGAATAGAAAAACGCACCCAATCTTGTCCATCTTTTTGAAACGTCTCAACTTCAAACGCGTGGAGAGCTGAATTTTTTGCGCCGGTGTCTACTTTACACATCAAGCGTTCAATACCAATATCAGGTAACGCAACCCACTCTTGCCATCCAACCATACCAGACATATTTCTTCCTTTTTTATTTCAAAATCAAGATGCTTGCCAAACCTAAGAATGACAAGAAGCCTACCACATCGGTGACCGTTGTTAAAATAACGGCACCCGAGAGGGCAGGATCTTGACCGAACCGTTTAAGTATTAAGGGCACGACCACACCTGAAATAGCGGCTGCAACCATATTAATTAAAATCGCCAATCCAATGACTAAGCTGATCATTATATCCTCAAACCAAAGCTGAGCAATCAGTGCAACGACAATCGCCCAAACAAATCCGTTGATAATGCCAATCCAAAACTCTTTTTTAAACAAAATCGAACGGTTGGTTCCCCCGATTTTTCCCATCGCCAAACCACGAATGGTTAAAGTGAGCGTTTGGCTTCCAGCAATACCGCCCATACTGGCGACCACCGGCATTAAGACAGCCAGTGCCACAACTTGGGCAATGACCGCTTCAAATTGACCAATAACGGCCGCCGCCAAAAAGGCGGTGGCCAAGTTAATTCCTAACCAAATTGTTCGGGCATTAACGCTTTTCTTTACGGGGGCAAAAAGATCTTCCTCTTCATCCAAACCGGCTAAATTCATTACGGTTTGGCCACTCTCCTCAAGCGTTAATTCCAAAACATCGTCTGCGGTTAACTGGCCAATTAACACACCACATTCACTCACCACGGGTGCAAAGTGCAGGTTTTTAGCACGAATCTGCTTGGCGGCTTCAATTGCATCCATAGTGTCGGTGACCGCTTCTGGCTCTTCCATAAATTCGGCAACCAAGGCCTCTTGATCATTACGAATTAAGTCAACCACGTGCAACGTACCCAGCAAACGATTATCAGCATCAACGACCATTAACTCTTGGGTATCCTGAGTAATGTCGCCTTTTATGCGCAAAAATCGTTGCACCACTTCCAACTTAACATCTTCACGAATACTGACGGTACGCGAGTGCATGTATCGACCAACGGCGGCCTCATCATAAGCTAAGACACTTTGAACTTCCTCACGACGGATAACATCCATCTGCTCAATGACGTTGGCTTCAACGTCTTCATCCAACGAACCTAGAATTTCTGCGGTGTCTTGAGCATCCAAGTCTTTAGTCATTTCGCTGAGTTCATCAACTTCAATGCCACTTAATAAACCGAGACGAACATCTTCATTTAATTCGGCAAGTACCTCACCTCGTAAACTATCAGGCACACACACCCAAAGTTTTTCACGACCGCCGGGTGGAAAAGACTCAAGAATATGTGCTAACTCATTTTCAGTTAGACCATTAAAAAGTGCGCAAACTTCGTCATCACGCTCCTCTCTAACCAACCCTTGAATATAGAGCAGTTTCTCTTCAGTCGTTTTGACCTCGTCTGGAAAAAATTCATTCGCCATTTTTCTGCTCCTTTTTCATCTCGGTCAGCACGCCGTTTTCGTCTTCAATCAGCAACACCGCCCAAACGTTATCGGCTCGATTGCCCTCAAGGGTTTTTACCTTAAATCGCCAGCCACTATACTCAATGACATCACCGACTTCAGGAATCTCATTTAATTCAGACATGATTAGTCCGGATAAGGTACTCACATCGTACTCTACGTCTAACTTGGTGTTGGTCAACTTTTCAAAGTCGTGCAGTGCCATCAAGCCATGAACATTAAATCCCTCGGTAAACTTCAGTTGCTTGGTGGCGGATGCTTCATCGTCTAACTCGTCGGCAATCTCACCCACAATCTCTTCGATTAAGTCTTCCATGGTGATAATCCCCGAAAGTGCGCCATATTCATCGACGACTAATGCCATATGACTGCGCGCTTTGCGCATTTCATCAAAGGCTTTTTGCAACCCCATAACCTCAGGTAAAATCAAGCTTTTACGAGCCAATGCTTCAATATCAAATTTTTGTACGACATTGACATCGAGTTTACTGTGCAACAAGTCTTTAACCAATAAAACCCCGACAATATTGTCAAGGTTACCGCGCACCAACGGAAAACGAGAGTGACCGTGTTCAATAATCTGCTTTTTAATCTCGGCCGTCTCGCCATCAATGTCAATCCAATCGACTTGGCTTCGAGACACCATAACATCGCGTACGATTCGTGAATCAAACGCAAACATGTTTTGAATCATGCCGGCTTTGGTATTGTCCAAATTACCGTGCACACTGGAAACATCAATCATTTCGCTGAGCTCTTCATCGCTAAAAATCTCTTCATGTGAGGCCTCTTTAACCCCTATGGAACGTAATATCGTTGAGGCCGCCCAATTTAACGCTTTGGTAAGTGGGTAACTAATCAGATAAAAAGCGTGCAACGGAATCGCCACCCAAATAGAGACGGGATCAGGCTTACGAATAGCGTAGGTTTTTGGCACCTGCTCACCAATGACAATGTGCAGTGATGAAAAGAGAATAAAACCAATCATAAAGGCGGTGAAATGCAGAATCTCCTCAGGCATACCCATTGAATGAAACAGCGGCTCTAATACTTTGGATACAGCAGGCTCCCCCACCCAACCTAGCCCAAGAGAGGCCATGGTAATACCCAGCTGGCAAGCGGCCAAGTACGGCTCTAAATTCTGTTTAATCTTAAGCGTCAAGCGTGCGGATAAACCACCGTCTTTCGCTAGGTTTTCAACGCGCATCATGCGCACCTTAACCAGAGCAAACTCAGCCGCAACAAAGAATGCGTTTGCCGTCAATAAGACCACAATCACAATCAAGCTGGTACTTAAGTTATCCATTGTATTTTCCTTTTAATTCTATAAAGTATTTAAACAAGTGCAAGTATGACAGGGGCTCAGGGTAAAAAGTCACTATAATTTATGGTTTTTTGCGGAACCGCTAAATTCAACAGATTACCGCCTCTATTTTTTTGAGCGTGAGCCCTCGCCCATTATCACTAAGGAAAACCATGAAAAACCCAATTCAAATATCAGAAGGCCTGGCACACGCCTATCTTCTTGATGGTCAAGGAGGCGCCAAGTCGCTCTCGTGGTCTGAGGTGACCCGTTGGAATCCATCCATGGGCAAACTTTGGTTGCACTTTTTCTACACCGATGAAAATGTGCAGGCCTGGATGCACCAACACAGTGGCTTGGCCCCTTTAGTCACTCAAGCCCTTTTGCTTGAAGAGACTCGTCCACGTGTGGCTGCTTTGGAAGATGGTCTTTTAATCGCACTGCGCGGTGTCAACTTAAACCCGGGCGCCAATCCAGAAGACATGGTTTCAATTCGTCTGTGGATTGATGAAAACTGGGTGGTGAGTACCCATCAGCGATCATTGTTATCAACCAAAGATGTCTTAGCACAACTGGACCGAGGTAAAGGCCCTAGAAACAATGCCGAGATATTGGTTAACTTATGCGATAGTTTAATCTGGCGTATGAGCGATACCGTGACCCTTTTGGAAGACAATATGGCCGAGCTCGAAGACAGCACCTTAAGTGAAAATCGCTCTGCACTGCGTTTTGAGCTTTCGTCACTGCGCAGACAAACCATTACCTTAAGACGTTATTTATCGCCACAACGCGAAGCCATTAACCGTCTAATGGTTGAAAATGTCAGCTGGTTTGAAGATGATAATCGTATGAAAATGCGCGAAGTGAGTGACCGATTAATTCGTCACCTAGAAGACATCGACGCCGTTAGAGAGCGTGCCGCAGTCACGCATGAAGAGTTGTTAAGTCGCGCCTCAGAACAACTCAATGAACGTATGTACGTGCTCTCGATACTGTCGGCCATCTTTTTACCGCTGGGCTTTTTTACAGGCCTGCTAGGTATTAACGTTGGCGGTATTCCCGGCGCAGACAACCCACAGGCCTTTGTAATTTTTATTGGCATTTTAGGCCTCATCGTGGGTTTTCAAGTGTGGTTATTCAAACGAAAAAATTGGCTTTAACTTTTGGCAAACGTCACGGCTTGCCACCCAGTAAATAAGGATTAAACATGTTAGACAGTCACCTCCTGCAACTCGGGCTCAGCACATTAAGTGTCGCCGCCTTTTTTGTTGTCACTCAAATTATTACCAAAGTCATGGCAAAATTAGGCGCCTTTAAAGAGGTCGATGACGCCCGTCGTATATACATTCAGCAGTTCTTTAAGGTGATCGCCTTCTTTGGCTTATTAATGATTTTAACCGCCATCTGGGGCGTCGATTATCATGGACTGTTCTTGTTTGCCTCGTCGATTTTGGCGGTATTGGGTGTGGCACTGTTTGCACAGTGGTCTTTACTGTCTAACATTACTTCAAGCGTTATTCTATTCTTCTCGTTTCCTGCACGAATTGGCGACAAAATAGAGATTATTGACGGTGCCAACATCATCACCGGTACCATTACTGAAATTAATATTTTTCAAATGCTACTGCGCGACGATAAAGGGTTTGAAATTTCCTACCCCAATAATTTAATTCTACAACGCCCGGTTCGCAAACTTGCCAGCAGTTCTGCACAAAGCAAAGGGGCAAAAACCTCACCGCTAAAAACACGTATTAAAAACCGCAGTTAAAAAATGCACACGCTCTGTGACTATTTTGATTGTTCGCCCGTCTTAAAGGTATGGATTTGAAACAAAGCCAATTAAATGCACGCTCCGATTCACATTTGGTTACGCAGGCACAACAAGAACTCCCTCACGTTACCGAGGCCTTTGAGGCATTGGTAAGCCGACATGAACAGATGACTTATGCCATTTGTGTGCGTTATTTTGGCAATGCTGAGTTAGCAGAAGAGATTACACAAGAGACTTTTTTAAAGGTGTTTCAACAGCTAAAAAATTTTCGAGGGGATGCCAAGTTCACCACCTGGCTGTATCGAATCTGCATTAACCTCTGCCATACGGCAGCACAAAAACGCTCGACCATGCCCACCGACAGTGTCGACGATTTGAGCGATGACCTTCGCCTAAGTACCGAGTTTGTGTGTGATGATGAAGCGCAGTGTGTGCAATATTGTATTGAACAACAGCCAGAACAAGAGAAAGCGATGATTAGCATGCGCTTTAACACGGAACTGAGTTTACAAGAGATTGCCGATGTCCTCGACATCAAACTCAGTGCAACCAAAATGCGCCTTTATCGTGCGATGGAGAGCTTTAAACAACTTTATGAGAAATACTGCACATGAGCCATGATCCCATTAATGAACAAAAACTAAAGTCGCTGCTCAATATTGAAGAGCGAAATCACACGCCTGCAGAACGCACATCCATGATTATTCAAGGCGTAAACTGGCTGACATTAATGCAGGCTATGCTTATTTTATTTGTCCACAAGCTGCCACTTGCCATGCTGGCAATGTTACAAACTTTATTGCAAAACCGCACCACGCAATCTCAAAAGGAGTCTAAATGAACATCAACGATGTCAGACAGCACATTCAATTTACTTGGAGCGATGCTTACAACAACTTTCTAGCGGCCTTACCCGACGTTCTCATTGCGTTAAGCGTGTTATTAATCGGCTATTTATGTGCACTTTTTATTCGCAAACTCAGCTTCAACCTCTTTAAAAAGTTAAAGTTCGACTGTGCGGCAGAACGTATTCATCTCGACAAAAAACTGATTGCGATAGGGATTAAACAAACCCCGTCTACTCTATTAGCAGGCCTGTTCTTTTGGTTGATTATGCTGTTTACGCTAATCACTGCCGCGGAGTACGCTGGGCTAAATGGTTTTGTTGATACCTTAACCACCATTGCCATGTACATTCCTAATCTCATGGCGGCCCTGATTATTTTGGTGGTGGGTCTGTTTGTGGCGCACTTTATCCGCAATGGCCTTCAAAGCATTCTTAAAAATCTGATTCCTGCCGCCGCCAAACTTGTGGCCAGTTTTGTTTACGGTTTATTAGTTGTCATTATTGTACTGACGGTACTTGAACAGTTAGCGTTTGATACACACCTCATTCAAATGCTCATTCTGGTGGCCTTTACCAGTTTTGCCTTAGCGGTGGCGCTCGCGATGGGAATAGGCAGTGCGCCGCAACTTAAGAAGATCTTATCGAGCTATTATTTAAAAGAACAAATTAAGGTTAATGACGTGATCACAGTGGCAGAACAGACCGGTACCGTTGTCAAAATTAACAACAGCGGCACCGAACTTAAAACTGCCAATGGCGGCACAGTGATTATTCCCAACGATCAATTGCTGGATGCAATTGTCAAAAAACAAGATTAATCACTAAAAGGGCTGTTTTTAAGCCCCATTCACAAAATTTGTCAGGCCTGCTTGATTTCAGCACAATATAGCGTATAAGTAACTCAACTTAAAAACGTTATAAAAAATGAAAAAAAATGTGACTTTATTCACATACGCTTCGTCTGACTTTACGATGAGCGAAAAATGGCTCAAATTTACTAAAAGGATATACAAATATGAAAACACGTTTACTTCCGCTAGCGGCACTTATTTCAGCATCGGTCTTTTCTTCAACAGCCATGGCTGCTAACCAAGCTTATGTGACTGACAGCAACGGCAATATGGTTAAGGACAGCTACGGAAGTTGTGTCCGTTCAATCGACTGGACAGCTGATAAAGCGATTGATAGCTGTGAAAACCCAGTTAAAAAAGAAGCCGCACATTCAACGATGAAACCAGCATCAGCCAAAGCTTCAATGCCTGCACCGACATTAATGGCACCAGAAAAAGGCGACCTTCAAGGAAATGAGAAAAAGGCATACGTAGTTGATTCATACGGCAACATCGTCCGAGATGGTTACGGCTATTGCGTGCGCACCATTGATTGGAGCAAAGACACCGCTATTGCTAAATGTGAAGGTTGGGAAGAGCCAAAGCCCGTTGTTGTTGCAATCCCTAAGCCGGTTGCACCGGTGGTTGTTCCAGTGGTGGTTGAAGAAGTCGTGATTGTTGTAGAAGAAGTACAAGAAGATGCACCAGCGGCTTTCCGCGGTTTCTTTGACACCAACAAAGCCGCGCTTAAAGCGACGGCAATGGATAAACTAAACACTTACTCTGACTACATGAAACGTAACCAAGAGACGCGCGTTAAAGTGACGGGCCACACAGACTCAACCGGTAATGATGCTTACAACCAAATGTTATCTGAAAAACGTGCCGTTGCCGTTAAAAGCTACCTAGAAGGCACAGGCATTGCAGCAGACCGCATTGAAGCGCAAGGCCTTGGCGAAACTCAGCCCGTTGCCAGCAACAAAACCAAAGAAGGTCGTGCAGAGAACCGTCGTGTTGAGCTAGAAATTATTAAATAATTCAGCCTACACTTTGTAAAAAAAATGACCGCTTTTTTACATAAAAGCCGTCATTAAATATGCACACTAAAAGCCGTTATCACTTAAGTGATTAACGGCTTTTTTGTGTTCTGCGAGCACACTTTATCAAAGTCAGCAGGCCTGCTCACTTTAACAAACCGCGCCCTCAGTCTTTAACTCTTTAACGCTTAATAGAAACCTTGGTATAAGTATGGTGAAAATTAAAAAGGGCGCTTTTCGTTATGAATTTGTGACTTTTTACGCTTTAATAAGGTCAAACTTTGTGAATATACAATTAAAAGACACCGACTGATGCCCTTTACATTAACACGCACTCAACAATTCTTAATTGCGGCTTTATTCGCAGGCTCTCTGCTTGCTCTTATCACCAGCAATCAAACAAAATCTGAGCAGACGGTCACAAAACCTGTGCTCCCTGACTTTACCCAGTTCACCGATGTCAAAGCCAAAAAGAGTGCATTCTTTGATTACATGTTGCCCTATGTGCAGCAAGCAAATGCCGAAATTATGGCCGAGCGCCAAAAGATTAAAACGATGGATTTTAAAAACCCATCCAGTCAAGCGCAAACTGCCATACAGGCGTTGCTCAAAAAATACCGCATCGATGCAACCGATATCACCCCCGAGGTTCAGCAAGCACTGTTAAAAAAAGTCGATATCATCTCGCCCTCTTTGGCACTTGCGCAAGCCGCCAACGAATCCTCTTGGGGCACCTCACGGTTTGCCAAAGAAGCGTATAACTTTTATGGACAATGGTGCTTTACTAGAGGCTGTGGTCTAGTGCCCAATCAACGCTCTGCAGGAATGGTGCATGAAGTTAAAACCTTTAAAAGCCCCTACGAATCGGTGAAAGGCTACATGCTCAACTTAAACAGTCACCCCTATTTTAAGCCGCTTCGTGAACAGCGACTCATCGCCAGACAAACGAACCAACCACCAACAGGGTATGCCTTAGCAAGTGGACTCATTCGTTACTCGGAGCGCAAAGAAGAATACATTAAAGAGATTCGGGCGATGATTCGCAGTAACAAGCTCTACACTTTAGATAGAACATAACGCGGATCTGCCCTAAACAGATCGGCTATCAGCTTTGGCTTACTTAAGTGAGATTGCCATGTTTAAAAGTAACCTTAACAGGCCTGCTGATTCTGAATTTAGACCAAAACACGCTATACAAACCCACTCGACTCAATAGGAAACGTCATGCTCGATCCAATTAAAACCTACTTTAGTTCGCCCGACCATCCCATTATAGATGCCTTTATTTTATTAGGCGTTGCGGTTGTGACGGCTGTGTTACTCAACTACTTAATTAAGTGGACGTTTTATGCCTGGGCCAACAAAAAACAACGTCATAATCTGGCGTTTATTTTTGGCGCCATCCGCCTTCCTATTACCGTTTCTATTCTGCTTTTTGGGGTGCACAATGCGATTAACGCCTTTGAACTTAGCGATATGTTCAGAGCGACCTCAGTCAACATTCTGCAAAGTATCGACATTATCGTTTGGGGACAATTCTTCTACCGTAGCTCGCAGTTCAGCCTTAAAAACTTAAGTCTAACGGCCAAAGAAGGTTCCTTTATTCGCCCTCAAACCTTGCCTCTGTTTGAAAACATCGCGGCGGTTTTTGTGGTACTGATTATTTTCTATCTTTTATTCATTACGTGGAATATCGACATGAGTGCCTGGTTGGCCTCGGCGGGGATTATTGGTATTGCGGTTGGTTTTGCCGCCAAAGACACCATTGCTAACCTACTCTCTGGCGTGTTCATTTTGGCCGATTCACCCTACAAGATAGGAGATTACATTGTCATCGACAGCGGTGAGCGCGGCATGGTGACCCACATTGGTTTACGTTCAACACGCATCTTAACCCGTGACGATTTAGAAATTAATGTGCCGAATGCCATCATTGCCAACGGCAAAATTGTTAACGAATCATCTGGTCGTCATATTAAATCCCGAACCCGAATCGCCGTCAGTGTGGCCTATGATGTGGACATTGACCACGTTAAAAGAACCTTAATGGATGTGGCCAGTCAGGAAGCTGAAATTTGTAAAGACCCTGAACCCAGAACCCGTTTTAGACAGTTTGGGGCGTCGGGCTTAGACATTGAACTGTTAGTGTGGATTGATAACCCAGAGATTCGTGGACGCGTGAAAGACAGCTTAAATACCGCGATCTATAAACGCTTTGCCATTGAAGGCATTGAAATCCCGTACAGCAAACACGACTTGTATATCAAATCACTGCCCACTAAGCCGGAACAACAGGAAAAGTAAGCGTTATCGTTAACAGAGTCATTGGCTTTCGTTCTCTGCGACAAACGGCTTCTCGCTGCTGTTAGCGGTTTTTAGGCAGAATAATTAGCAAGGCACGTAATTTTTTCTGCCCAAAACGCGCCATGGCATTAAAGCTTTGGCGCTCAATTGGCACCTGCTCAAAATCCGTTTGCGATAGATAAGTTTCGTCTTTACTGTCGGGGTCATTAATATAAAAGCAGGTTTTATCAGAACCGGCAACATAGACCCAGTGCGGTGCCTTATTTCGATTAAAACGCCACGTACTAATCAACGCTAACACCGGGTATTGACTGTCCAATAACCGATCCATATCCTCATCGTTCAACTGCTGCACACGCAATTCAATATCGGTTTGTGCCATCTGACTTAAAAACTCTTCATGCACCAAACGAATCACGTGTTTTTTCTCTTCACTGCGCAAACCGTCTTCAAACGGGGTTTGCTCGGTATTAATGTATAACTTAACCTCAAACCCACGACGCCACGCACTCAACGCCAAACCATGCGGCGAACAACCGCCATGCCCAGAAGTCATAAAAATGGTGGTGGCTTCGCGCCAAATTTGCAACTCTTCATGGCGCGTCATCTGGTAGTTGGCATCTAAGGTCTGCATCGCCATCATCAGTGACGCTGGCCCACAGGTAAATTCGGTGGTTTGTTGATAGTAGGGTTTTAGACTCTGCTGACGCTTAGCACTCGATACAATGCGCTTTTCCATTTTGAAGGCATCGCCGCCATCTTCGTAATACCTTGGCAACTCGCCAATGATTTTATAGCCCGTTGCTTGATACAGTTTCATCGCTGCCTGATTTTGCTGATTGACCTCTAAGCGCATATAAACGCAATGTCGCTTAGCCGCTTGCTGCTCCGCATGATTTAAAAACAGGGCTGCGTAACCTTTACCACGGGCTTCGGGTAATAACACAATCGAATACAAACGTGCCAAACTTGTGCCGCTGCGATACAAGACAAGCGCATAGCCAATCAACCGTTCGCTTAAGGTCAGTACCCATAACTCATGCGACCCCGCTTTAATAAAGTTTTTAAAACTTCGGCGAGACAATTTATCGCTGGTAAAGCAGCCATTTTCAATGGCTAACAACCCCTCTAAGTCGTCGTGTTGAGCTAGACGAATATGGGTTACTTGTTCAGTCTTCAAATCATTAGGCATCTTGTGTCATGCCTACTAATGCCAAATTCACCACTTGGCGAGCACGAAACAATACCTGTTGTTGCCAACTCAATTCGAATGGATAAAAGAAATTTTTCATGGCCGCCACCCGGTCCGCTTCCAAGCTACGAATTTCGCCTTCAGTCAACGAGGCTTGATATTGCTGTTCAAACCACAAATTGGAAATCAACTGCTCAACCGGATAAGTGCCAAACTCTAAAGTAATGAAACAGCCTCTATCTTGCATTAATTCATGCCAAAAATAATCTAACAAGCCAAGTTTAGGTGCTGAAGTAGATTCACCCAATAAGGCGGAATAGGCATTGTCGCCATACAATTTATACGCCCACTCAAACCCTTTGGTATTCGGTTCGTGGTCATTAATCACCTCACCATAACCGTAAGGGCCTAAACCGGTATGCACATCAATCACCGACAAACGTTCAAACGATTGAAAAAAAGCGTGTTGTGTCACCTTTGTCAGTAGTTTATTCGACCAAGATGGCCCTGTTCCGCCATAAAATAGGCCACTGGCATCTTGATATTGACCTTTGGTTAAAGTAGCAATAAAGTCCTCAAAGGCATCCGCTGGAAACCCCGCTTTTAAACCTGCATACCCTTGTTCATTCAAAACGGAGCAGGCCTGCTTAATTTGCGCGTACCCTTCTAATTCAGGTAACGGCGCTGAAAAATCAATGAAATTACGATTCAAATCAATCCCTTCATGGTCACAACGTCTTAACCAAGCCACGCCCCAAGGGTTTAAAGCGTGAATCATCACAATCCCTAAATCCGCATTTTGTTGTAACACTGATGCCAACTCGGGCAACAAATCAGACTGCACCGCAGAACCAGACAACCCTTCAACGCCATGCGTGCCTGAAATAATGACAAGCACCTTGTTAGGCTTAGCACTCTGTCCTAACAAAACCACGTCACAAAACAGTGGCTCGTTATTAGGCCCTGTTAAAGGGTGCTCAAATTCAAGCACCTCAACCAATAAAGAGGGAGAGAGTGACTGCACGGTTTTTTGAAAATAAGAGCGACTAGAGAGGTAATCTTTTTGAAAGCCATCTGGCTGCATATCGGTGTTTAAATCTAACATGTTTATTCCTTGAAATGGAAACCGAATCATACTGCTTAAATTATTGAAATGCCAAACAATATTTTGATTGTTATTTAATTAAATTTACTGTAAAAGTCATCTTATATTTCACCCTCATTTATGGAGAACTTAATGAGCCAATTCTATGTCGTCGTGGACAAACTAAGCGACTGGCAACCTTACTACCCGAGCCAAGATGTGATTACCTTTGATGACTACCTTGAACGGGTTTCCAACCTAAAAAAGAAGCGTGTGCGCATTATCAATTTATGCCGTGATTACCGTTACTTAAAAACCGGTTATTACTGCTCATTATTAGCCGAAGCGCGCGGTCACAACGCCTTTCCATCGGTCAAAACCATTAACGACATGGGGCGTCAATCGTTGGCTTCACTGCAACTTGAACAAACCAGCCAACTCATTGATAAAGTGCCCGCTGCACAAAATGGCGACAAGCTGACGTTTCGTTGCTGGTTTGGTCAAACGATGGAACCGCAATTTAAAAAACTGGCTATCACCTTATTTGAACGTTTTCCAACCCCGTTATTAGAAGTCACCTTAATGCACAAACAGGGCTGGGAGATTAAACGTGTGAAAGCCATCGCCCTCTCTGCGCTTAAAGACCCTTTAGAACAGGAAGCGTTTGCGCATGCCTTTGAGCGCTTTAGTTTGAAGATGTGGCGTAAACCAAAACTGCAAAAACAGTTCCGTTACGATTTAGCGATTTTAATCGACCCTAAAGAAGAGCTGCCACCCAGTGATGAGAAGGCTTTAAAGCTGTTTGAAAAAGCCGCACACGAACAAGGCATGGCCACCGAGCGCATTACCCGCAAAGACTATATGCGTTTAGCGGAATTTGACGCATTGTTTATTCGCCAAACCACCTCAGTCAATCACTACACCTATCAGTTTGCCAAAAAAGCGGAATCAGAAGGCCTGGTGGTGATTGATGACCCAACCTCTATTTTGCGCTGCACCAACAAAGTATATTTAGCGGATTTATTAAACACCCACAAAATTGATACCCCAAAAACCCGTATTGTTAAACAGTCGTCGAGTAAAGGGCTCAAAGAGCTTGAGCAAGAAATTGGTTTTCCAATGGTGCTTAAAATCCCAGACGGTTCCTTTTCAAGGGGCATTGTAAAAGTTGAGAATCAGCAGGCCTTAGAAGCCGAAGCTAAAATCTTGTTTGAAGAGTCGGCTTTATTATTGGCGCAAGAGTTTATGTACACCGAATACGACTGGCGTATTGGGGTGATTAACCACAAACCCCTGTTTGCTTGCCGTTACTACATGGTGAGTGATCACTGGCAAATTTACAAACATGAAACCGACAACACCGAATCGGGTGGGTTTGATACGCTTCCGTCGTTTGAAGCCCCTAAAGCCGTGATTGATATTGCGTTAAAAGCCACCAAGTTAATTGGCAACGGTTTTTATGGCGTCGACATCAAACAGTCAGGCGACCGTGTGGTGGTGATTGAGGTCAACGATAACCCAAGCATTGAGCACGGCGTTGAAGACGCCTACTTAGGCAAGCAACTTTACAGTGAAATCATCAAAGATTTTATTGAACGGATTGAATTGCGCGGAAAATAATACAAACTCGAGTTTTAAAAATTAGGTTGGCTTAACCGCCAACCCTCTTAAAAAGATATGCACGCCTTGCTTCAAGGCCAGCTCCAATTCCGATTCCGAAATAGACTCTCCAAAAGAGAGTCGATTGACAAACGGCCCTTTAATCATCTCCATAAACTGCGCCGCCGCAATCTTACTATCCAACAAACTGAGCTTATTGGCGGTGACCTGTTTTTCTAAATAACTCGCTAACATCTCAATGCCAACTTGCGGACCATACTTATAGTAGATTTTTTGAATCTCTTTTTGATCATCATTGTTCTCTTGCAGAACCAAACGGTAAATGGCCACGCCATCTGGTGACAAAATCACACTCTGCATATGTTTACCAAACAGATACAAACTGCGTTCCACATCGTCACTCCAAACCACCCCCTCTTCCAACTCATTGAAAAAGGTCATGGTTTTTTTACGAAACACCGCTTCAAACAAGCCCAGTTTATTGCCAAACATACGATATAAAGTGACTAAAGAACCGCCTGCAATTTTTACCACTTCGTTGACACTGGTATTGGCGTAACCTTGTGTTAAAAACAGGGTTTCTGCGGTCTCTAAAAACTTCTGTTGACGCGCTAAACCACGCTTATTCGACGGTTCTAGCAATGGCTCTGGTGGTGTGACTTGGCTTGTCGAATCCATTTCAGAAAGGGGTTCACAAACCTTCTCAAGTGCCATCTTTGGGGTTTTATTGGTCATCAAGTCTATTCAATATTCTTCAAAAACATGGGCAGATTATAACCTAAAAATTAATTTATCTTAATCTTGAAAAAAGTGTAACGTATGCTACACTTGGTTTTTATTGATGGACTCTTTTACTAGGAACGGATTATGTTTACTGCCATTTTTACACACAAAACGCGCTTGAACATTGGGCTATTAAGCCTGCTTTTGGTCGTGCCTCTGCTTGCTCATGCGGCTGACAAACCGCCCCAACAAGCAATGCCGGTTGTCACCCAAGCGGTTAACCAAGAAGATGTTTCGGTCTACGCTGAATACTCCGCTCGCGCCTCAGCCGCACAGCACATTGATGTGTATGCGCGAGTCGACGGCATTTTAGAAAAGAAAACCTTCACCGAAGGCCAGCCAGTAAAAGCAGGGCAACTGCTCTATAAAATTAACGACCGTAAATATCGCGCTATGGTATTAAAAGCCAAAGCGCAAGTAAACGTGGCTCAAGCCAACTTAAATCAAGCAGAACGCGAATATAAGCGAGTAACAGGCCTGTTCAAAAACAAAGCGGTCAGCGCACAAGAGGTGGACAGCGCCCTGTCTAATCTTGAACTTGCTAAAGCGGATTTAGAAGGCCAAAAAGCGGCACTGAACGAGGCGCAAATTGATCTCGATTACACCGAAGTACGTGCCGAAATCTCAGGGCTTGCCGGCATTAAACAACAAGATGTGGGTAATTTAGTGGGAACCAATACGTCGAACACGTTACTCACAACCATCACTCAACTCGATCAAGTTCATGTGTTGTTCTCCATCCCAGATGCCGACTTAATTAAACAAAATGCCTTAGTACAAAGTGGCAAATTGACTCGCCTTCCACAAACCGATTGGGTGGCCGAGTTAGTCGATTCGCAAAATCACCGTTTAGCAAAGGGTTACGTGGACTTTGTTGACAGTCAAATCAGTGCGGCAACCGGCAGTGTGCAAGCGCGTGCAGTATTTGAAAACCCACAAGGCACCGTGTTACCGGGTGAGTTTGTGCGCATACGCGTCACCAATGCAGTGCGTAAAAATGTCTTTACGATTCCTCAAAAAGCGGTGTTACAAATGGGGCAACAAGCGTTTGTTTATAAAGTGATTGAAGGCACAGCAAACTTGGTACCGGTTTCCTTAGCCGGTCAGAAAGATGGCAACTGGCTGGTTGAGTCGGGGTTAAGCAATGGCGATTTAGTGATTATTAATGACTTAATTAAACTACGTCCAAACACACCGGTACAGGTACTGCCTGCTCAAACGGACACGCCTGCCGCCGAGAAAGCCGCACCTTAAACGCAACGAATACGCCAATCAACGAGCACCAATACTCAAGGATTCACCATGTTTTCGAACTACTTTATCAACCGCCCTGTTCTCGCCAGCGTCCTTTCGTTGGTGATTATTATTGCTGGCTACTTAGCCATGAAAGCCATTCCGATTGCCGAGTATCCAGAGATTGTTCCGCCACAAGTTGCGGTGACTGCGGCTTACCCTGGCGCCAGTGCTGAAACCATCTCAGATACCGTTGCCGCTCCCTTAGAGCAAGCCATTAACGGGATTGATGACATGCTCTACATTAACTCCGTTACCTCCTCTTCTGGAACGCTTACCCTAACGGTGACCTTTAAAATTGGTACCGATATTGACCAAGCCAATATCAACGTGAATAACAAGGTACAAGGTGCCCTAAGTAAACTGCCAACCGAGGTTCAACGAGCTGGGGTGCAAGTCAATAAAAAATCGTCCAGTATTCTAAAGGTCATTGCGCTTTATTCGGATGATTCCAGTCTGGACACGGTGTTTATTGCTAACTACGGTTTGATTAACGTCTTGGATGAACTCTCGCGAATTCCGGGCGTGGGGGAAGCGCGTCAATTTGGTGCCAAAGATTACTCAATGCGCATCTGGTTAGACCCAAATAAACTGGCACAATATCAATTAACGCCGAGTGATATCTACCAGTCTATTCAATCGCAAAACTCGCAATTTGCCGCCGGCCGTTTTGGCCAAGAGCCCATGGAAAATGCGCAGGCGTTTACCTATACCGTCACTACGGAAGGACGCCTATCGCAACCCGAACAGTTTGAGAACATTATTTTACGTGCCGGCACAGAGGGCGATACCTTGCGCCTGAAAGATGTGGCGCGCGTTGAATTGGGGGCACAAGATTACGCGTTTAATGCAACCTATGACGGCAAACCAACGGTGCCAATTGGGGTGTTTTTGAAACCCGGTGCCAACGCACTGGAAACCTCTAAGCTCATCGACAACAAGCTTGCCGAGTTATCCAAAAACTTCCCTAACGGGCTCGATTATGCTGTGCCTTATGACACCACAGAGTTTGTAAACATCTCCATCGAAAAAGTTATTCACACCCTACTCGAAGCACTGGTTTTAGTCATTTTAGTGGTGTAT
The DNA here is from genome assembly GCA_016938655.1 of Thiotrichales bacterium. GTDB lineage: Bacteria > Pseudomonadota > Gammaproteobacteria > Thiomicrospirales > Thiomicrospiraceae > Thiomicrorhabdus. Next base: position 233,203 of record JAFGUG010000023.1, read on the forward strand.
CTGTTCTTGCAAAATGCCCGTGCCACTTTAATCCCCGTTTTGGCGATTCCTGTGTCGATTATCGGGACGTTTATCGGCATGTACCTTCTGGATTTCTCCATTAACCAACTCACCCTATTTGGGATGATTTTAGCCATTGGTATTGTGGTGGATGATGCCATTATCGTGGTTGAAAACGTCGAACGGATTATGCACTCCGAAAACCTCTCCGCGCGCGAAGCCACCAAAAAAGCGATGAGTGAAATTACCGGCCCGATTGTGGCAATCGTACTAGTACTGGGCGCGGTATTTATTCCAGTGGCCTTTATTGAAGGCCTAACCGGGCAAATGTATAAGCAGTTTGCCATTACCATCGTGATTTCGGTGACCATTTCGGGGATTGTCGCACTGTCGCTCACCCCCGCTTTATGTGCCAACATTTTAAAACCCATAGAACATAAGTCCAGCGGGTTCTTCCACCTGTTTAACCGTTTTTTTGAAAAAACCTCAAGCGGCTTTACAGCTGGGGTGCGCACGATTATGCGTTACAGCTTAATCAGCGTCTTACTGTTTGGCGGTTTGGTGTTCATTACCTACCAAGCGCTTGGTGGCCTGCCTAAAGGCCTTATCCCTCAAGAAGATAAAGGTACCTTGTTTGTTTTAAACTACCTACCGCCTGCCTCTTCGTTGTCACGAACCGAAGCCGCTCGTGACCAAGCGTCTGAGATGCTGTTAGCGCACCCAGATATAGCACACTCCATTAGCTTTGCTGGATTCGATTTACAGACCTTTACTCAAAAAACCGATTCTGCGGTGTCGTTTGTGACCCTAAATCACTGGGACGAACGTCAAGCACCCGATCAAAGCTCACAAGCGATTGTTGGCCAGTTATTTGGTCAACTCATGGCGATTCCGGATGCGTTTAGTATCCCTATTGGGATGCCTACGATCATGGGCATGAGTATGACAGGTGGGTTTGAAGCCTATCTGCAAAACCGAAATGGCGATGGCTCTTTGGCCTTGAGTAAAGTCACCGAAGAGTTGATTGCCAAAGCCACTGCTCGTCCAGAACTCGCCTCAGTGCGTACGACCTTCTCCACCAAGGTGCCGCAATACGAAGTGAATTTAAACCGCGAAAAAGCGCAAGCGATGCAAGTGCCCATCAACGATGTGTTTGCCGCCATGCAAGCCACCTTTGGGAGTTTGTACGTTAACGACTTTAACCTGTATGGGCGAACCTACAAGGTCAACCTGCAATCGGAAGCCAACTTCCGTGAAAAACCCGAAGACCTATCACAAGTATTTGTGCGTTCACAAACCGGTGAGATGATTGCCCTGAGCACCTTGGTGAGTGTAAAACGCTTAACCGGTGCCGATGTGGTTGACCGTTTTAACCTGTTCCCTGCCGCCAAACTCATGGGCGAACCAGCACCAGGTTTTAGTTCGGGTCAGGCCATTGCCGCCTTTGAAGAAGTTGCGAATGAAGTAATGCCGAATGGTTATAGCTTAGGTTGGGTGGGCGAAGCCTACCAAGAGAAGCAGTCATCCAGCTCTGGCAGCCAAGCGTTTCTATTTGGATTACTGTTTGTGTTCTTAATTCTGGCAGCCCAGTACGAACGCTGGTCAATTCCGATCGCCGTGTTAACCGTCGTACCGTTTGCGGTATTAGGGGCAACCTTAGCGGTGAGTTTAACAGGCCTGCAAAATGACATTTACTTCCAGCTTGGCCTCTTAACCTTAATTGGTTTATCCGCCAAAAATGCGATTTTAATTGTCGAAGTCGGCATGCAAAAGCATAAGCAAGGAATGTCGCTCGCAGACGCCGCCGAAACCGCAGCTAAACTGCGCTTCAGACCGATTATTATGACCTCGTTAACCTTTACCATTGCGGCGATTCCGTTAATGCTAAGTACGGGTGCGGGGGCAGCAGCGCGTCAAGCAGTGGGAACAGGCCTGGTCGGTGGAATGATAGCCGCCACCTTATTTGCACCGTTGTTTGTACCGATGTTCTTCCGCTGGGTTGCCGAACTTTCTGAACGCTTTGGTGGTAAAAAAACCACGACGATTGACCATCAACAGGAGACAAAATAGTGAAAAAAGTTACCCTTCTTTCGAGTCTGATTCCTGTCCTATTACTCAGTGGCTGTAGTCAAATTCCAAGCTACCAAAAACCCGTCACCGAACTACCCAGTGACAAAGCATGGCAACAAGCCAAACCCATGACACCGCTCACCCTTGCGGCTGACGAAAAAACTTGGTGGCAAGCGTTGACGGGGGATGCAGCCCTGCAAACCTTGATAGACGAAGCCTTATTGCATAACAGCGATATCGCCTTGGCCAAACTCAACTTACAACAAGCACAATTGCTGCTTAAACAGAGTCAATCGGCACAGTTTCCAGAATTGAGTGTTAACAGTGAACTTGCTCGAACTCGCTCGAGTGATGAAGCCTATCCAGTTGGCACAGGCGCCACCTTTGGGAATTTCTCACTAGGAGGCCTGCTCAGTTATGAAGTGGATTTATGGGGACGTGTTGATGCTCTAAACAAACAAGCCGAAGCCAACTTTAAAGCGACACAAGCGGATCAAAAAACCATTCAGCTGACGGTCACCGCGGCGGTGGCACAGGCCTATTTGAACTTAATGGCTTTTAACCAAAACGTTATGATTGCCCAAGAAACGGTGCAATCACGAACCGAAACCTTACAACTGCGGCAAACCCAACTGGCGTTTGGTAGCGTGACACCATTGACGGTTCATCAAGCCGAGTCCGAATTAGCAGCCGTGCAAATTGCGCTGCATCAAAAACAAGAGCAGCGTGATTTACAACTGCACGCCTTAGCCGTTTTAGTTGGTAAGTCGCCCAAAGCCTTAACCGACATGGCCAACCAAAACCTGTCGACCCAGCCGTTAACCGAATATGACAGTTTGCCCGTGCCCAACGCCCTGCCTTCAGACTTATTAGAGCGCAGACCCGACATTCTTGCGATGGAGCAACGCTTAATTGCCGCCAATGCCAATATTGGGGTAGCCAAAGCGTCGCTATTTCCAAGCATTAGTTTAACAGGCCTGCTAGGTTTTCAAAGTGAAGCGTTAAGCCGATTATTTGACGGCGATAGCCTCACTTGGAATGCCGGTGCCGCAATTAACGCACCGATTTTTGATTATGGTAAACGTCAATCACAAGTGCAAATTTCCCAAGCCCAGCAACAAGCGATGGTCATCAATTATCAGCAAACCATCCGCACGGCCTTTAAAGAGGTGCTGGATGCGTTAACGCAACTGGAAGCGAGTGCCCAACAACTCGACGCACAAAAACGCCAAGTCGTCGCATTAAACCAAATTCTGGATTTATCACAAAAGCGTTTTGATGCGGGTTATTCAAGTTACTTAGAAGTATTAGATGCACAACGTAACTTGTTTAACGCAGAACTGGCGCAAGTATCGATGATGTTAAGCCACTCGAGTGCCTTAGTAAACTTGTATAAAGCACTGGGTGGAAGTTGGAAGCCAGAGCAGAAACAGGGTAAAACTTAGGCTAACGCCTCTCATGCTCTTTAAATCAAAAGGCCAATACTAATGGCCTTTTTTTTAACGCTTAAATCCTAATCCCCAATGCGTTGAATGTAGTAGCGATTATTTTTCTGCTGCAAATCCATCTCAATATCAAAAATTGTCGATAAGTTCTGAGAGGTTAGAACCGACTGTTTTGAGCCTTGTTTGTAAATCGTTTTGTTATGCATTAACGCTACGTGACTAATCTCTTCAAACACCTCCTCGATATGATGTGTCACTAAAACAATCGACAAACGACTTGATAGTTTTCTGAGTAACTTCAAAAAATGGTGCTGTGCTTTAAAGTCCAAACCGATAGTCGGTTCATCTAACAACAGCGCAATCGGGTTATGAATCAGCGCACGTCCAATGACACACAACCTTAACTGGCCCGTACTCATCTGATGCACGGGTTTGTTTTTAAGCGCTAATATGTCTAAAAAAGCCAAAGTTTCTTGCGCCTTTTGATGTTGGTCATCGCTAAAGTCTTGATGCTGGAACACGTCAATCGAACTATAGAAGCCACTTAACACTACCTCGTAGGCGGTTAAAAAATTACCGTGAACCGCAAAGTAATTGTGTAAGTCGTGGGTAATGATTCCGAAGTGTTGTTTAAGTTCAAAGATATGCCAAACCGACTTGCCCAGCACCTCTTTTTTAAATGGGTATTTAGGGTTCGGGTAAAGGTCATTTGAAATCAACTTAATTAAGGTCGATTTGCCACTACCATTGCGGCCTAAAATAACCCAATGCTGATTACGTTGAATCGTTAAATTAATATTCTCAAGTACCGGCGCGTCACCATAACTGACATAAATGTCTTTAAAATCCAGTAAAGCATGTGCATGAACGTTATCCGCTTTCACTGAGAATACTCCTTCAACAACTCTTTTCTAAAACACAAAAAAGCGCCTTATAAGGCGCTTTCAGTGTCAAACAATTTATCTCTAAGCTGCCTAAAAAGGCACATCATCGTCATCAAAATCATTTGGCACATAGGCCGGTGCTTTTTGTGGCTGACCACCCATTGGGTTTTGCTGTGCGCCACCCATAGGTCCTTGCTGAGGTTGCTGGAATCCACCTTGGTTCATAGGCTGGCCACCCATTTGATTGCCCATTCCCATTGGTGCCGCTTGTTGTGGCTGCTGATAGCCGCCCTGATTACGGTTTTGGTTCATACCACCTTGCTGACCGCCTTGTTGCGGCGCACCACCAAACTGCGCATCGCCTCCACCTTGACGGCCACCAAGCATCTGCATGCTGCCAGAGAAACCATCAATGACCACTTCCGTGCTATAACGATCTTGCCCTGAAGCTTGATCTTGCCACTTACGCGTTTGTAACTTACCTTCTAGATAAACTTGCGATCCTTTGGTTAAGTACTGGCCCGCAATTTCGGCTAATTTGCCAAAAATAACCACGCGGTGCCATTCGGTTTTCTCTTGCTTTTGACCCGATGCCTTATCGTTCCATTGCTCACTGGTTGCCACATTCAAGTTGGTAATGGCATTACCGTTGGCTGCATACTTTACTTCAGGGTCTCTTCCTAAAGTACCGACTAAAATTACTTTGTTTACACCGCGCATAGATATTCTCTTTTCAATTAGTTAATACAATCTGTTTCGTTTGATATTGCGCAAACCAGACTAATTTTTACTTTGTTCTATATAGTTAATGAGCGTCTCTTCATTCAAGACTTTTCTGTCTACCTTGAAGAAGATTCGACTCTCTTCCGGTAGAACAACCACTTCGTAGATGCCATCATAGGCTAACAGCTTGGTTTTAAGGCCTTCTACTTCACTCTCTGAAATGTTCTCTAATGGCACAGAAGCGATACTTAACGGCAGCGGTTTTTGCATAGTAATTGCGGCAATAAACCACGCTGCACCGATCAAAGTGGTGAAAATAAAGACCCCATTATAACCATAATGCTGATAAAAATATCCCCCTAATGCGCCCCCCACAGCCGCCCCTAAAAACTGACTGGTTGAGAACACGCCACTGGCGGTGCCTTTTTTATCCGCCGGTGCCAGCTTCACCACCAATGACGGTAAGGAGGCTTCAAGCAGGTTAAACGCAGTAAAGAAAATTAACAGTAAAACAAACAGCGCCCAGAACCCTTCGTGAACGTTCATAAAGCCAATTTGTACCAATGCCAAGGTGGCCACCGCACCGATAAAAATCGGTTTCATTCGGTCACGGCTTTCTGCTTGAATAATAAACGGCACCATCAACACAAAAGACAACAGCATGACGGGTAGATAAACGTGCCAGTGATCCAGCACGTCTAATTGAGCGCCATCACGTAACGCCAACGGCACCACAATAAACATGGCGGTTAGCATAGCGTGCAAAATAAACACCCCTAAATCGAGTCTTAACAATTGTTTATCACGCAAGATTTCACCAAACTGACTGGTATCGGTTCCGGCTTCACGTTGAAAGGTTTGATTCTCAATTTTTGGCAGGGCAAAAATCACCAATAAAATACCAATGACGGCGAGCAAACCAATAATCCAGAAAATACCGCGCACGCCAAAAAGCGAGGCTAACACCGGCCCCGCAATCAAAGAAAGCGTAAAGGACAGACCAATGGTAATACCCACTATCGACAAGGCACGCAGACGATATTTTTCTGTGACTAAGTCAGCCACCGAAGCCATTAATACCGCAGCCACCGCGCCCATGCCTTGAATGGCACGACCAATAATCATCATCTCGATGGAGTCGGCTAAGGCACAGATAACCGAACCTGCCATAAACACCAGCATGCCTAAAATCATGAGTGGTTTACGGCCGTATTTATCAGACAACATGCCATACGGTATTTGCAACAGCGCTTGGGTTAAGCCGTAGATTCCCATCGCAATACCAATTTGCAGACCGGTGACCTCTGAGAACTCGGCTTCTGCAAACAGCGCAAACACTGGGAAAATCATAAACAACCCTAACATTCGGGTTGAGAAGATACCCGCAATGGAAAAGGCGGCACGGCGTTCAGTTGGGCTCATACTACCTTGAGCACTCACAATGGACATTCAGGATTCCTTATCTGGGGTTGCGAAGCAGAGAGGCGATATTGACCAGAAAAACAGTTGAGCTTTCACTCAAGCTTTGCTGCGTAATGAAATCGCGTGCAATTCGACTTTAAATTTAAAGCACGAATTATAACATTCTAGTTAATTTGACACCGCCATAATTGCCCCCTACACTCAGAAAATAGAACCCGTAGGGGTTGATCTAAATAGAATCGTTTACTGGAGTGACTGTAATGCCTAAAATTCTGGATTCTCAACGCGCTTATTTTTCAGCAGGCCTGCTCATTTTTATGGTTTTGGCACTGTTTTTAAATACACCGGCTGTGGCCGATGACGACCCTAAGCACGGGCACAGTATTCATTTCTCAGTCACGGAAAGCAACAGAGTAGACAACGATTTAGTGGCCGTCACCTTTCGCTATGTGACCCAAGCGCCCACCGCAGAGTTAGTGATGCAGGCCATTAATCAAAAAATGCAGGCCGCGCATCAAGCATTAAAAGGCGTTAACACAATTGAAGTGCAAACTGCGCAATACCATGTCAACCCGGTTTACGACAAAAACCGAGTGATTACCCACTGGCAAGGTCAACAAAGTGTAACCGTGCGCACTGCAAACCAAGCAGGCCTGCCTAAATTACTGGAAAAGATTCAACCTTTCTTAAGCTATCAGTCGATGAGTTTTTATGTGTCTGAAGACAAACAACAACAGGCCAAAGATCAGTTACTGGATAAAGCATTGAAGCAGTATCAAACTAAAGCCAAACACATAGCCGCAAGCTTTGGAGCCAAACACTATCAACTGATTGAAACACGTATAGACCTACCCAACCAAGCCATGCCGTATAGAGAAAATACCATGATGACCGCACGCGCAATGAGCGATATGGCCGCGCCTGTGGTGGAAGCAGGCAAAAGCGAACTGCAGGTGCAAATTACTGGCAAGTTATTCATTCCACATTAGGTTTATCAAACCGCTGTCGTTTATAATGATTTCTTTTAAAGAGATGGCATTCACTGATGTTAGAAGAAATCATTATCCAGGGGGCTCGTACCCATAACCTAAAAAACATTGACGTGACTCTACCTAGGGACAAGTTAATCGTTATAACAGGCCTGTCGGGTTCTGGAAAATCTTCACTCGCGTTTGACACCATCTATGCCGAAGGCCAACGCCGTTATGTCGAATCGCTTTCGACTTACGCTCGCCAATTCTTATCGGTTATGGAAAAACCCGACCTAGACCACATTGAAGGTCTGTCACCGGCGATTTCCATCGAACAAAAATCGACCTCGCACAATCCACGCTCAACCGTCGGAACCGTCACCGAAATTTACGACTATCTGCGCTTATTGTTTGCCCGTGCCGGTACGCCGCGTTGCCCAACGCACCATAATGACCTTGAAGCGCAAACCGTTAGCCAGATGGTTGACCATACCTTAGAACTACCAGAAGGCACGAAATGTCTGTTAATTGCACCGGTGGTGCGTGGCAAAAAAGGCGAACATCATACGCTACTAGATGAACTGCAAGCGCAAGGGTTTGTGCGTGTACGCATTGACGGCGAAGTGCGTGAATTAGACGGCAAGATCGAGCTGGATAAAAACAAGAAACACAATATAGAAGTGATTGTGGACCGCTTTAAAGTCCGTGCCGACATGAAACAACGTTTGGCAGAATCCTTTGAAACCGCTCTGCGTTTAGCGGAAGGCATTGCCCAAGTGTTACCGATGGATGAAGAGGACGATTTTGAACTGCTGTTCTCTGAAAAGTTCTCTTGCCCACAATGTGGCTACTCGGTACCGGAATTAGAGCCGCGTATCTTCTCGTTTAATAATCCACACGGTGCTTGCCCAACCTGCGATGGTTTAGGCATTAAAGACAATTTTGATCCCAAACGCATAATCAACCACCCAGAACTTAGTTTAGCCGGTGGCGCGATTCGTGGATGGGATCGTCGTCACAAATACTATTACGACATCCTTAAAGCGGTGGCCGACCATTACCAGTTTGATGTAGAAACACCGTGGGAAGAACTGAGCGCTGAACAACAAAAAGTCATTCTCTACGGTTCAGGAAAGAAAAAGATTCCCCTGCCACATGGTAAATACAGTGACACCCGTCGCTTTGAAGGCGTTATTCCAAATATGGAACGCCGTTTTGCAGAAACCGAGAGTAAAACCGTTCGTGATGAACTGGATAAGTTTCGGGTGACGACAAAATGCCCAACCTGCGATGGCACGCGACTCAATGAGGCGGCACGCAATGTCTTTGTGGGCGACCGCTCTCTGCCCTCGTTAACCGAACTACCGATTAACGATATTCACCAGTTTTTTACCGATGTCGTGCTCACCGGAGCAAAAGGCAAAATTGCCGACAAAATCATCAAAGAGGTGCACGACCGCTTAAGCTTTTTGGTGAATGTCGGCTTGAACTATTTGTCACTGAGCCGCAGCGCTGAAACCTTGTCGGGTGGTGAATCACAACGCATTCGATTAGCCAGTCAAATTGGCGCAGGTCTGGTCGGTGTGATGTATGTACTGGATGAGCCCTCTATCGGCTTACATCAACGCGACAACGACCGTCTACTTGCTACGCTCACCCATTTACGTGACCTGGGTAATACCGTCATTGTGGTTGAACACGATGAAGATGCGATTCGTGCGGCCGATTATGTCTTGGATATTGGCCCGGGCGCGGGGATTCATGGCGGACGCATTATGGCGGAAGGCACGCCACAAGAGGTCATGGATAACCCCAACTCGTTAACGGGACAGTTTTTAAGTGGGGCACGCAAAATAGAGGTGCCCGGTGAACGTTTAAAACCCGATACCGATAAATGGTTGACCATTACTGGAGCCAGCGGTAACAACTTGCAAGATGTGACCTTACAAATTCCAGCAGGCCTGCTCACTTGTATCTCTGGGGTTTCGGGTTCGGGTAAATCCACTTTAATTAATGCCACACTCTCTAAGCTTGCGGCTAATATGCTGAATGGTGCAGAACAACTTGTTGCACCACATAAATCGGTTTCAGGCATGGAGCACTTTGATAAGTCGGTGAACATCGACCAAAGTGCGATTGGTCGTACACCACGTTCTAACCCAGCGACTTACACCGGTTTATTTACCCCTATTCGTGAGTTACTTTCTGCGACACCTGAATCTCGAACACGTGGTTACACGCCTGGTCGCTTTAGTTTTAACGTTAAGGGTGGACGATGTGAGGCCTGTCAGGGCGATGGTGTTATTAAAGTAGAGATGCACTTCTTACCGGATGTGTATGTGCCTTGTGATACCTGTCATGGTGCGCGTTATAACCGTGAAACACTGCAAGTAGAATACAAGGGCAAAAACATTCACCAAATCTTAGAGATGACGGTTGAAGACGCCCGCGCCTTCTTTGATGTGATTCCGGTGTTAGCCCGCAAACTGCAAACGCTTATGGATGTAGGCTTGGGCTATATTAAGCTCGGCCAGAGTGCGACCACCCTTTCGGGCGGTGAAGCACAGCGTGTTAAGTTAGCCAAAGAGCTCTCTAAACGCGACACTGGCAACACACTCTACATTTTGGATGAACCGACCACAGGCCTGCACTTCCATGATATTGAGCTGTTATTAAAAGTGATTCGTCACCTACGTGACCAAGGCAATACCATTGTGATTATTGAACACAATTTAGATGTGATTAAAACCGCAGATTGGATTGTGGATTTAGGCCCTGAAGGCGGTTCAGGGGGTGGGCAAATTGTGGCAACCGGCACGCCAGAAGAGATTGCAGCTTGTAAAGCATCGCATACCGGGCACTATTTAAAAAACATGCTAAGTTAAGTGTTTTTAATGGCGGTTTCCTCAGTTGAGGAACCTCCGTTCACGTCAGAACGATCATCTTGTAATACTGCACTCGCAGAATCGATTATAGCTACTGCTTTTTGAGCCTCTTCCAAACTGGCAAACAGCTGAAAGTGTGCGCCAAAATTCGACAAGCCATAACGCGCAAGTGTGCGTAAAGGTTGGAATTGCAGCTCACTTAAATACACTTCGACACCCCGCGCTTCTGCATAATTCATAAATCGACGTAACGCTGATAACCCCCCCGTGTCTAAAATAGTCACCGCATCCATCTGAATCACAATGCCTTTTTTACCCTCTAATGTTTCGGACAATTCAGAAAATAGTCGGTCTGCCGCCGCAAAAAACAAGGGGCCTTGAATACGGTAAAAACTCCAGTTTTCTGGCATAAATTCACTGCGATAACGTTTATCTTGATGAATGTCTTGCAGCTTAGTCATATCCGCAATCTCTTTAACAAACAAGATCGAGGCTAGCACCATCCCAATCGTGACGGCAACGACAACATCAAAAATTAGAATAATCACAAAGCAGGTCAAATACACCCAGGTATCGTTGCTTCGGCCTTTTATTAAAGCAATCGCTCGAGGGAACTCACTCATACGCCACGCAACTAAAATCAGTAACGCGGACATAGCCGGTATAGGTAAATGCATGAGCAGACTGGCTAAGAAATAGATAGCAAACAGCACGACAAGAGCATGAATCACCCCTGAAATGGGCGAAACTGCCCCTGCACGTAAATTCGTAATGGAGCGGGCTATTGCGCCACTGGATGCAAAGCCACCAAACAAAGGTGACAAAACATTACCGATACCTTGTCCTAACAATTCACTGTTTGGCGAGTGGCGTGTCCCAGCAGCATTATCAAGTACAACCGCACAAAAAACCGATTCCATCGCACCTAAAACCGCTAAAGCAAAAGCCACAGGAAGCAGGACTTTAAACATCTCCCAGATTTGAGGCGATGTCATCTCACTTAAGCTATTAAATATCCAAACACCTTGAAAGCTTGGAAAATAGTGTGGAAGTTGGTCAAAAAGTTCGCCAACCGTTAAAATTTGGGCGCCTTGTAAGTTCCAATAATAGACGGCAATCGCTGCAAGAACCAATCCGGGCAAATGACCTGGCACGGGAATCTTAAGACGTCGCCATAAAATCATAAACAGTAAGGTGCCAAATCCAACGGCTGTGGACTGCCAGTGAAAAGACTCCATACTTTCAAACATAATCCAAAGACGCTGTAAAAAATCACTTGGCGTTTCGACAAGTTGAAGTCCAAAAAAGTCCTTCATCTGTAAAAAGATAATCAGCGTTGCAATCCCCGTAGTGAACCCAAGTGTTATGGCTTCGGGTATATACTCAATCCACCGTCCAAACCTTAAAAAGGCCATGAGCATCAGCAAAAAGCCGGCAAGCAATGAAACCAGTATTAACCCTAAAAGGCCGTAGGCTTCAGTAACAGGAATTAACAGAATAACGAATGAAGCGGTTGGACCCGCAATACTAAATCTTGAGCCCCCCGCTAAAGCGGTGAAAATTCCTGCAACAATCGCTGTATAGAGACCATAAATCGGTGACACACCAATACCGGTCGCTAACGCCATCGAAATAGGAATCGTTAAAATACCTACCGTGATACCCGCAATTAAGTCCTTACTGAATAGATCACGGTTATAACCTTGCTTCTGCAAGGCATCGATCAATCCATACCCTAGTTTAAGGCTGGTTAAATAACTTCTCTGGTTCATAGGTCTCTTAAAAAGTAGGCGTTATAGTTAATATGATTAGTTAAAGTGGGGATGGAACTGTGTGAATGATCACACTAAGCATTTAATCAAAAGCGAGCAGGCCTGCTTACTTTTTATTATCAATCTTGGCTAGTTGTTGAATAACATAGCCTGCCAGCATTAGTCCAAAAATACCTGGCATGTAACTCGCCGTTCCATTAACCACACGCCCACGTGCACCTTCAATTGCTTCCATAGGACCCGGATCTTTGGGTAACTCAGTAGAAAAAACGGTCATTAAGCCTTTAGATATGCGTTGTTTCTTAAGTCGTTGACGCATATTACGTGCTAAGGCACAACCGTGTGTTTTAGAGATATCAGCCAACTCAATTTTTGAAGGATCAATTCGACGCCCTGCCCCCATACTCGAAACCGTAGGTAAGCCTTTTTGTAAGGCGGTTACCACCAACGCAACCTTACAATTTAGGCTATCAATGGCATCCACTACATAATCAAATTGAGTTGAAAGAACAGAGTCCATATCCTCAGGACGGATAAACGCCTTACTCACATTAACTATACAGTCGGGATTAATATCCTGAATACGCTGAGCCATTATCTCGGCCTTATTAAGACCCACAGTTGAATTAAGCGCAATAATTTGTCTGTTCAGGTTAGACGCACTCACACTATCATGGTCAATAATCGTTAATTCACCGACACCAGCACGGGCTAAGGCTTCAATAACAAAACCACCGACACCACCCACACCGGCAACTAAAACGTGAGATTGCTGAAGTTGCTGGATTCCCTGTGCTTCAAAAACTAATTCACTGCGTTCAAATAATGGGTTCAAAACGGTTCCTTAAATTAAAGAGGCTGGAAGCATTACGATTGGTGATGCGTATAACTTCCGATTCTAACAGGCCTGTCAACTCTGCTATTTTAGTGACAACCGTGTAAATATCAATCAAAGAAGGCTGAGCGTGATTGGGTAATAAAATATTCGGGTAATCTGTTTCAAGAACAATTGAATCAGCACCAAACGTCTTAACAAGTTCGTGGTAACGTCTTGCATTATCTTTAACCACCACCCCATTAACTCCAAACTTAAAGCCTAAATCTAAGTATTGTTTTGCTACTTGAACACTGGTACCTAATCCGTGTATCACGCCAGTAACAGAGTAGTGCTTTAATAACGAAAGCATTGCATTGTGTGCCTTATAAACATGCAGTGAAAGGGGCAAATGATGGAAATGTGCAAGTGATAACTGTTGCTCAAAAGCTGAAGTTTGTTGGGTCTTATTTGCAATATATGGGGCAGAAAAATCTAATCCAACTTCGCCTAAAACCGAGACATGAGTTGTTTTTAGAATGTGGTCTAATTGTTTTAATTGTAATTCGTAAGCATTATCAACAAACCAAGGATGCAAACCAATGGCTGGTATGACATTTTGATACCTTAATGAAAGCTTGATTACTTGTGCCCAATTATCAGAAGAGGTGCCCATTGTAATATAGAAATTATTTGGGTCTACTTGCAGATAAGGAACATCAGAAACGAGCTGATCTAAATGACAATGTGTGTCGATAATCATAAAATTTGGATATAAAAAAAGCCGGTAAAAACCGGCTCTTTTTAATGTCTTAGCTTATTCAGCAGAGTCAGTTGATGCAACTGGGCGATCAACTAATTCAACGATAGCCATCGGTGCATTATCACCAGGACGGAAACCACATTTTAAAACGCGGATATATCCACCTGGACGAGTTTGGTAACGAGGACCTAACTCAGAAAATAATTTACCAACTGCGGCTTTGCTGTTCAAACGAGCAAAAGCTAGACGACGATTATGTACGCTGTCTTCTTTAGCAAGTGTGATTAAAGGCTCTGCAACTCCACGAAGTTCTTTAGCCTTAGCAACCGTAGTACGAATTACTTCATGCTCGATAAGCGAAGCTGACATGTTTTTAAACATTGCTTTGCGGTGTGAGCTATTTCTATTTAACTTACGACCAGATTTACCATGACGCATGATAACTTCCTTATATTATACTGATTCTTTGCTAACCAGACTTGCTGGTGGCCAGTTTTCCAATTTTGTGCCTAAGATTAAACCACGCTGAGCAAGAACATCTTTAATCTCTTGCAGTGACTTTTTACCTAGGTTTGGTGTTTTAAGTAGGTGGTTCTCAGAACGCTGTACTAAATCACCAATGTAATAAATTTGTTCTGCTTTCAAACAGTTTGCTGAACGTACAGTCAACTCTAAATCGTCAACAGGCTGCAAGAAGATCGGGTCGAATTCACTCTCTTCTTCTTGTGGCGCTGCAACTTCTTTATGCTTTAAGTCAACAAATGCATTCAACTGTAGGTGTAAAACTGTAGCTGCTTGTTTAATTGCATCTTCAGGATCTAATGTTCCATCTGTTACAACATCAATAATCAACTTGTCTAAATCAGTACGCTGTTCAACACGTGCATTTTGAACTTCATAGCTCACAGTATGCACAGGGCTAAAGCTAGCATCTAATTTAAGACCACCGATTGTGCTTGATTCTGAATCAGACTGAACAGCAGGACGGTATCCAATACCAGTCTCAACTTTAAGAGTCATGTTTAATTCAGCACCTTCACTCACATGCGCAATGATGTGATCCGGATTTGCAATTTCTACATCATGATCAACTTCAATGTCTGATGCACGAACAACTGCAGGGCCTTTTTTATGTAAAGATAATACAGCACTGTCTTTAGCATTCAGTTTTACTGACACTTCTTTAAGGTTAAGTAAGATCTCAAGGACATCTTCTCTTACACCTTCAATAGATGAATATTCGTGTAAAACACCATCAATTTGAGTTTCTACAATCGCAGCACCAGGCATAGATGACAACAGAATACGACGCAGAGCATTACCAAGTGTATGACCGAAACCTCTTTCAAGAGGCTCCAAAGTCACACGACTATGAAAGTCTGATTTTCTCTGAATATCAACTAAACGAGGTGTTAACAGCTGTTCTAACATCTCTTGCATTAGAAGTTATCTCCGTTTGAATATTACTTAGAGTAAAGCTCAACAA
>JAFGUG010000024.1 GCA_016938655.1 Thiotrichales bacterium
GAATGCTTATATATAGAAAGAATCTGGCCCATTTCCTTTTAAAACTTGGCGTGTTGGGCTGTGGTGTTTATTCGTGTTTGGCGGCCTACAAAAGAGGGTCTTATTCTTTATCAGGTTTTAAACAAAAAAGCTTGACGCTAAAAACCTTGTGCTTATAATTAAAGTACCTTAAACAAATGGAGCTGTTATGAAAGCATACAACCTAAAGACACAAAAATTTAACGTGACAAACGGCGTCGAGATTGACGCCATAATACTTGGAGAGTCAGGCCGTGGCCGTCGCCAAGAAGTAATACCGTGCCCAGACGACGGGCTTGAAAACGGCGCTGGAGTTAGCGTTGGTAGGACCCAAAGCGGACGCCCACGTATAAACACAGCAGCCAAGCCAGAAGGTGCATGGCTTGCACGCATCCGCACCGACGGTGCTTACATTCGTGGCGCGGACGGCAATGTCCGCGTATTACCTAACCACGCCAAGGGTGTTGAACTTGTCGCCAAGGGATTCGGAGCCTTCGGCCTTGCCGGAGGTGTAGGTAACTGGGATGACGTTCTGGTTGTAGTACCAGATGGCACCCTGATTCGCGTCAAGCCCACAAGGGCAACAGCAAGCTATTTATTATTCACAGGAACAGATGTGTTGGCCTTTGATGGCCTTGGTGCATTACAGATTTACGCAGATAGCATAGGCTTGGAACTTGAAGGCAAGCCGTCTGAGTGGCCAAGATTTTAAACAAAAGGATTTTGAGGAAGCAACCACAGCACTGACACCACTTGGCTTTGAGGCCGTTTGGTGGGCTGACTGGGAACGAAAAAGCGCACCGCACCTAAAGTAACTGATAATGATAATGATAATTACTATCAGTACTACCTAAAAGAAACCAGACAAGACGGCACCGTAACGATGCCAGAGTATTGGTGAAATTAATCGCTTGACGTTCCTTACAGTCTGCTATATATAGTAGGCTGTTTTTGTATTGGAGTGTGTCATGAACGGTTACGTAAAGATTCCCGGCAGTATTAACAAGGCACCTTTAGTTAAGTTTGCTGCTTACCAAGGTGATAAACGTGAGCTGCCTCCCGACTTTAGTAACTATGCAAACGACGTGTGGCTCTTATTGTTGAGCTCACACCAAGATCCCAACCGCGACCTTGTGGTCGTGGACGTTGACGACATGGCCCATTTGCCTTGGGCTATCGAGACCTTTGGCGAGACCCCATACACCGTGGCAACAAGCCGCGGGATGCACCTATATTATAAAGCCGGCGGCGAAAAAGTAATTAGCCGCAACGGTATGGTGCACGCTAAAGTAGACGTGAAGAGCTGGGGCGCCTATGTTGTGGCGCCGGGCTCCAAGCACAGGAGTGGGTTTACTTATACGGCCAGCGGCATTTTTGACTTTGACGCGCTTCCGTTGTTCGATAATGCCAAGTACGAAGCGCTTTGTCGAGAGGCACGTGAGCTCCGCCGTATGGCGCGGATTACAACAACCCAAGCTACAGAAGGCGCACTGAATAAAGGCGCTTATAGTTTAGAAGGTGTTTGGAAAGCTTGGAGTCAGGTAACTTTGTTTGACGGTCGGACATTAAGCCAAGTTAAAACAGGGGAACACATAGTGTGCCCATTCCACCCTGGCGATGGTGAGCGCACTATGTATGTGTATGATGGCGGCCGTGAGGCTTATTGCTTTAAGGAGAGTAAAACTTTCTATAACCTTGAAGCACCAAAATTTATTCCCTGGGTAGGACCATGGCGTTCTGGTGCTTGGACCACAGTAAGTGGGGAGCCTGCACCGATGAACGGTAAGCGCCTGGGCGACTTGACCGATGCTTTTAAACGAGGGCGTGTAGTTATCGTTAAGGTTGGCCGTGGCGCTGGTAAGACTTACCAAGCTGTTGAACTGGCAAAACAAGAGACCGGCACCGTAGTAGCAGTGTCTCCTACACGAAGCCTAACAAGGAGTCTAAGCACACGGTTTGGTATTGTAAATTACCAAGATGTGGATAATGAGAACAGCCAAATAAAGGGTAGCGTGGCCGTGTGCACACCAAGCATCTGGCGCTCCGAACAAGTGCCTGGTCTGCTGGTACTTGATGAGATTGAACAGCAGGTCAGGTCTTTAGCAGGCACACACCTGTTAGATTTAGATGCACGTAGGGCTTGGGAGTCTTTGATAAGGCGCATACAAGTAGCCGAACGCGTGCTCATGTTAGACGCTGATGCTGGTCCTGGCACCTTGGCGCTGCTACACGCTGCTGGCGTAGTTAGTGAGGCTGTGTGGCTTGAAGGTCCTGTCGAAACACCGCGCGAATGGGTAAAGCTTGGGCACAAGGCCGACCTAACCGAGTATATGACCGGCCGGTTAAAAGCAGGCGAGCGTTTAGCCTTGTACAGTCAAAGTAGGCGTTTAGCCTCTGGTCTTGCCCGTGCTTGGGAACGCAAGGGATTTAAGGTGGCTTGTATTACAGCGCACACAGCTTCGGAGTATGATTTACGAGAGTTTAGCTGGCTAAAGGCGTACGACGCTGTAATATACACGCCCCTATTAGGAACCGGTGTCAGCATCGACGTGCCATTTGACAGGGTTTGCGCGGTACTTGCCCAGAATGTAGGCACTTGGGATGATTTAAGACAAGCCGTGGCTCGTGTTCGCACGGTAAAGCACAGTGAAGTTACGTATTGGGGACCTATGACATCGCCACCAGAGCCAGCGGATTGCAACACAAACAACGTGTTGCGCACTTGGATTAAGCACCGTGACAGTACTCCAAGCCGCTATACCTTCCGGTATATACTCACAGACGATTACACAAGCGTGTCAGGTAGTCAGTACACTGCTGCTATGGCAACAGTTATGGCGTACGACGTTAGTCAAGGTAGCGGCTGGTTAACACGGGCGGTTGAAGCATTCGCCAATGTACAAGCACCTATAAGTGAAGAGCACAGTGAGGATTCAATGAACTTGGCTAATGAAGTAAAGGCAGTAAAACGGGAAGAAGCCGAGGCTATAGTGGCCTCTGTCCCTTTAGACGCAAGCGAAAGGCAACGGTTAGAGCGGCACGGTCCAGCCAACGTACAAGAGGCCGATAGGTTAAGGCGCGAACATATCGTTGCATTTTACGGTGAAGATTATACAGACGCAGATAAAGAAGCACAATTAGAACTTGTACTTGCAGACGATGACGGGCGCAGACGACAAAAGCTTGGCGTGCTTCGGGACATTTACACGGATCCTAACGTACTGCAAGAGCTCGACGAAGTGGCTTTGAGCAGTGGTCGCTCGGGCTTAAGGTATCAAAGCCGTGGATTACGTGCTGCTTATTACAAGGCTTTGTTAGCGGAGCTTGGTGGAATCGGTGCAGAGGTAAGCACGGATGTGTGTGCTAAAGCGCTCGGCAACGTGAGAGTACCTGTTGGTGTTAAGGTACCGAAGAGCACCGGCGCTACAGCCGTGGGTAATCTGGTACGTTCTGCAGGTTTGGTATGGAAGCGGACAAAGAAACTCGCTAACAGGCAGTGGGGTTATCGTATTGGATTACCTACTGATATACCGAAGTTGTTACAAAAGTGGGGTGTGTCAAAAGACACATAGTGGAATTAGCACCTATGTATGCCTGTTATGGAACAGCCCAGCGCGTGGCCTATTTGGCACAAGGCTGTTAATTTATTTTACACAAAAATGCAGCGCGGGACCGCAGCGCGGGACAGTCCGGGCATGGGTGCCCGGGTCGGGTAGAGCCACAACGCTTCGGGTTTGTAACAGGTAGAACCACAACGCTTCGGGTTTGTAACGGGTAACCTCTACGCAGGCGGTGGTGCCTATGTAACGTTTCGATAACTGGACTTGTCCAGTTATTGAGGAGCACGGCCTAACCTTTAGGTTAGGCATAGTGCAACGGTCCCATCGGGAGTTATCGGCGTGGTCCACTGTACAAGGTTAAACCACGTAGTGCAGGTATGGGTGAGTAGTAATGTTACAGGACAAGGATTTACCAACCACTTGTGTGTGGGTAGGTCCTTGTTGGCATGGTGGTTGTACCTGTGCGTTAAGGTAGTTTAACGGGTTGAACCTTGTTGTTTCGACCTGTGTAAACAAAAAGAAGACAGTATACCTTTTGTGCGCAGGCCACAGTTTCAAGCATCCGAGCATTGCTCAATGTACGGGTTTTGTTCGGGTAAGTCCACAACTTTATAAGTACCACGACGCGATCGCAAAATTTTTTGGAGACATTTTGTTACATTTTAAAATTGGTGAATGAACCGGCCTTGAAGGTAGCCGGTCTATAGCCGGTCTATAGCCGGCCTATAACCACGACAAAAAGATTTTCAAGGTCTAACCTTTTTTGGCTTGGGGTGTAGGTTGTGTTTATGGTCGACGGTCAAAAAACAAACAACCTTAACCCGATCGACCTTCGAGGAAGCTATGGACAAAGTGTTATTCGACGACAAGATCAAGCTGCAGAATCTGGTCCGCTCGGAACTTTTTTTTATCGGCTTAAGCGACGTTGACAAGATACATACAAGATTTTTATTAACGCCAGGACTCGCAGATAAATTGAGGGAACACGGGCTGCGTATAGAAGCAGCAGCATTGGAAGATTTTTTGTTTTGCTGCAACAACGCTGGTTTTTGGTTTAGCAGTAAAGCGTACGAGTATTCTACAATTAATTGGAGACTGAGTTGTTTCCGTGTTTTTCGATATGGGACCAACACGTGGTTCCAGACCTTATGATGGTTTGGCCAATACTTTTTTTGTCCGCGGGTCAGGTGACTGATTCGTCGGGCAACGTTTTGGCGGCGAGCGGTACAGCTGTTAACGCAATTTTAAAGGATTATATAGAAGTGGCGTGCTACCGTGGTATTAGAATTTTCGAGCCGGTACTATCACAAGTACCGGATCACCTTAAACCAGAACCAGAGAGATCTGGTTACAGGGATTGGAGCAAAAATGATAATTTGGGATAATATTAACGATATATTAGACCGTTTTCGCTGGTCGCTTGGAGGTAACCGGGAGGGGATTATTCCCTTTATTCCCGATGCCTTGAATGAGGAGGAGGCACTCCTGTTAACGCCAGAAAATGAGGAACTTTATAGATTACTATATAATGAGTTCTTATCAGGCAAAAAATATGGTGTTCATATAGTCCGATCGAACTATATAGAAGACTACTTGTTTGATTTGTTCGTCGAAAATTGTGGCATTCCCGACAGTGTAATTTTTTACCTCGACCGAGATATAATCGTGCGGGATATGATGCATGACTGGGTCTGTGTCACCTTTGAGGGCGAAACATGGTGGTATGATGCAACCACCATATAAGATAGTTTGGACGCATGTAATTGGGGAGTACACATTGACGGTAAAAAAGTACTCAGCTAATGAGTACTTTTTTACCACCAAATCGATGGGTTGTCTGTTTGTTAACCAGATGATAACAGCTGATAGCCTTGATAAGGCAATTTGCAAGGCCTTAATGGCCTTCTATCAATGGAGAGATCAATAATGAAAAAAGAAGTGATATGGTGTGAAGGCGCTGCGGTATTCGACCAGTCCATTAAAACATACTACTGTGAGCCAGATATCAGAGCTGGTCTCATTATAGTGCTCTGGTTTGATGGGGGTTGGCACTATCGTGTTTTTTTGAATGCGGATCTGGTGTTCACGAGTAATGAAACTTGGACACCAGATTTACCGAAGAGAAAAAGCAGTATTGAAGCTGCGAAAAAAGCGGCTTTAAAGTCGGTAAAACAGTACTACAGGTAACCAAGTTTTAAGCCGGCCTAACAAGCCGGCTATTTTTTTGCCCGACGACCGACTACTTTGTCGCGAGTTGTCTCATTTTTCACGCAATAGTAGCTCTGGATAAAGCAGC
>JAFGUG010000025.1 GCA_016938655.1 Thiotrichales bacterium
ACTCTTAATCAACACCAAAATGCAATTTTACATGAAATAAACATAAGACTTAAAAATCATAAATCAACACTAAAATGCGGAAAGCCTCATTTAGTTAACAAACTTGGCTCAACACTCAAATCGGTTTTGCACCGTTTCTATTGCAAGGCACACTCATACAGATATCGGCAGAATGCCCGATAAACGAACCTTATATTTAAAATCAATCTTTAAATAAAAAACGGAACGCGTTATAAAAACAACCCAACCACATCGTTTAAATATTGGTGCCCTTGTGGGGTTAGCTTGAGTTGATTTTGATGAACCCTTGCCCAACCGTTTTGCTGCATCTCATTAAGCTGAGACTCAATATTCGAAGTTGGCAGGCCTGTTCGTAACGTAAACAAACTCAAATCAAAGCCGTTCTGCAATCGCAAAGTATTCAACATAAATTCAAACACCGCATCACTCTCACTCACCAGCGTGGTTCTGCCTGGGTTAGGGCGTGTCATCTCTTCAACGTACCCACCCGGGGAGGCGGGCATTTGCGTGCGCCAAATTTTACCTTCTGGCGGCACCGTGATTTTGCCGTGTGCGCCGGCACCTAAGCCAATGTAATCGCCAAACTCCCAGTAGTTAAGATTGTGCTGACAAAGCTGGCTTGGCTTGGCATAACCCGACACCTCATAGTGCTGATAACCCGCACCCGCTATGATTTGTTGGCAGGCCTGCTGCATCTCCCAAGCCAAATCGTCATCCGGCAAAACCGGCGGCTGTTTATAAAACGGGGTATTCGGCTCAAGCGTAAGTTGATAGTGCGAAAGATGTGGTGGTTCAAAGGCAATCGCTTGCTCCACATCGGCAATGGCTTGCGCTAAGGTTTGATTCGGTAGGGCAAACATTAAATCCAAATTAAAGTTTTTAAAGCCCGCATCCCTTGCAGCCGCAATTGCCAATTTTGCCTCAGCCGCAGAGTGAATACGCCCTAAAGCTTGGAGTTTGTCATCCGCAAAACTCTGAATCCCCATCGACAGACGATTAATGCCCGCCTCACGAAATCCGGCAAATTTGGCAAAATCGACCGTACCGGGATTGGCCTCTAAGGTCACCTCAATATCGGGTTTAAAGCCAAGCAAAGCACGCGCTTGCGACATAAAACGATTTAAACCCGCTTCCGAAATTAAACTGGGCGTACCGCCGCCAAAGAAAATCGATTTAATCGGTCGCCCCCAAATCATCGGCAAAGTCTGCTCAAGCTGTTTGATTAGGGCGTCAATGTAAGCCGCTTCGTCGATGTCTTTTTTTAAGGTATGCGAATTAAAATCGCAATACGGACACTTTTGCACACACCACGGATAGTGCACATACAAGCTTAATGGAATGGGTTGGCTAAAATTCACAAAACTCTCTCAATCTAAAAATGAGCAGGCCTGCTAGGTCTGACTTGAAGGTTGGCTATTTTACCGTTTTTTAACAACACAAACGCCTTGAATCCTGCTTTTTAAACGCATCATCATTTACTTTTATGCCTGAACAATTAAATTAAATCTATGTTTTCATTGAAATATCATCAACCTCTAATGCATACTGAAAACCCAACTACTCTTGTTGGTTATTAAAAAGCACCGAAGCTTTTAAGGGCGACACAAAAGAGACGGTGCCTAACAATTAGGAAGTGAAATTATGCTCAAACGTCATACGTTCTCCGTCAGCTTTTTTTGTCTCACCCTAGGATTCGCAAGCTTTTCTGCGCATGCGGCACCCAACTCACCAACCCGTGCAATTTTATTAAATTCCATTCAAGGCGACATCAACCAAGCGCATCCACAAACAGTTAATCTCTTAATTACCGAAGGCCAAGCCAAAGGTTGCCAAGTACAGGGTTACGCTTTTTTAAATAAACAGCGCAAACGTTACGAATACAAACTCGCGCCAATTAACTGCATTAAAAATGGCCAACCAATTAAGGTTGGACAAGTGGTTCGTGGTCAACACAATATTAAAGGCACTATGGCCAATAGCGGCATGGGGCGCATTTTTTTTGTCACCAACAAAGGGGTAACCGTTACCCTAGCCAACCAATAAAACCAAAAGCGTTATAACCCGTATTTAGAGTGCTAACGTTGTCATCTAAATGCTTTTTCAAACTAAAAATTGATTTGAAACCAACCTTTTACAAACACAAGTGCTATAGTCAAAGCGTCGCATATAAACCATCGGAGGTTCTATCATGGCACTTGTTCAATCGTTTGGCGCAGCAGAAACCGTGACCGGCTCATGCCACTTGTTACATATAAAACAGGGTCCAAATATCCTGATTGACTGCGGTTATTTTCAAGGGCATACCGAACAAAGCAATACCGATGCCTTTGGTTTTGACCCTAAATCAGTGGATATATTACTGTTGACCCACGCCCATTTAGACCACTGCGGACGTATTCCAAAACTGGTCAAAGACGGGTTTGACGGACGCATTATCAGCACCCGTGCCACCCTGGACTTAGCCGAAGTGATTATGCTCGACAGCGCTAAAATTGCCGAAGAGGACTTTGCTACCCAACTCAAAAAAGCCCGACGACGAGGGGATCAAAGTCGCGTAACCGAACCACTCTATACCGCAGAAGATGTTCGTGCTGTGTTTGACCTGAACATTCAATACGCCGATTATGACACGCCAATCAAAGCCACCAACGAGGTCACCCTGACCTTTCGGAATGCGGGTCATATTTTAGGTTCCGCCACCATTCAAATCGATTACAAAGAGCAAGGTCAAGCAAAAACCGTGGTGTTTAGTGGTGATTTAGGCAATCGAACCGACATTGTCATGGCCGAGCCCACAGCGGTTAAAAAAACCGATGCGTTATACATTGAATCCACTTACGGTGACCGTGACCACCGGAGTCTTGAAGCGAGCATTCAAGAGTTTAAAGAAGCCATTATCAACACCTTAGAACGTAACGGTAACGTGCTTATTCCCTCATTCGCGGTAGAACGCACCCAAGAGATTTTAGTGCTGTTAAAACAGATGTATTACAGCAAAGAGCTGCCAGAGTGCAAAGTCTTTGTCGACTCACCTATGGCGATTCGTGCAACCAAAATTTACAACCAGTACCATCATCAACTCAACCAAGAAGCCCAAGACCTGTTTCAAAAAGACGGCTCGGTATTTGACTTCCCTAATCTAGAATACACCCCGGGCGGTAACGACTCGATGCGTATTAATGAAGCGTCTGAACGTTGCATTATTATTGCCGGCAGTGGGATGTGCAGCGGCGGGCGCATTTTGCATCACTTTAAGCACCGTCTTTGGGATGAACGCAATAGCGTTATTTTTGTGGGCTATCAAGTACAAGGCACCCTTGGACGCAACATGGTGGATGGCGCAGAGTCGATTCATATCTACCACGAAGAGATTAAAGTGAATGCCGAGGTCTTTATGATTAACGGTTTCTCAGCACACGCCGACCAAAGCGAACTGCTTAATTGGATGTCGAAATTTGAAAAACTGGATAATGTCTATTTAATTCATGGCGAACGTGACAAACAGGCGGTCTTTAAAAAAGCCATTGAAGATAAGCTGCATAAAAAAGTGCATATTGTGAAATACGCTGAAGAGGTTTGGGTTTAGCGACTAAATATTTTTTAAACTGTGTAAAACCCAACCTGCAATGCCTTGTTTTATTAAACCCAGCAGGCCTGCTGGGTTTTGAATCAGACTCAAATTGACTTAATTGCGCTTTCTAAGGTAACTTTTTTATCTGCTCAACCAAGCTGTGCAACGCTAAAGCACGATGACTAATCTGGCTTTTTTGGGTTTTACTCAGCTCCGCAGAGCTCACGCCCAAGTCGGGAAGATAAAAAATCGGATCATACCCAAACCCACCTGACCCCACTGGCGCATGCAAAATTTCACCATGCCACTGCCCCAAGGCAATCAAAGGTGTTGGGTCCTGTTCATGGCGGCAAAAGGCCATCGCGCAATAAAAACTTGCTTGTCGCTTACCGTCCGCAACTGCCGCCATCTCCGCTAACATTTTGTGAATATTATCTTGATCGTTAGCCTCCTCTCCCGCATAGCGCGAAGAGTAAATCCCAGGCTGACCGTGCAAAGCCGCCACCTCAATCCCCGAGTCATCGGCGATGGCAGGTAAACCGGTTTGCGCACACGCATAACGTGCTTTAATTAGGGCATTTTCAATAAAAGACAAGCCATCTTCAACCGCCTCTGTTTGAAACAGTTCGGTTTGCGGGGTGACGTGCCAACCCAACGGTTGCAACATGCCCATAATCTCTTTTACCTTTCCGGCGTTACCGGTTGCCAGTACCACTTGCTTCATGAAAAACTCCATCAACTTAATTGCAACATGCCAAATCGCACACTAATTTTGTAGAATACAAAAAGTAATAAACGCATTATAAACCAAGCAAAAACGGCTAAGCATTTACCTGATTACAGGCTTAAATTAAACACCCAAACTTACCTCGTAAATTCAAACTGGAACGATCAATGAAAAGTATGACCGCCTTTGCACGCACACAACACACCGCTGAATGGGGACGGTTTCACTGGGAAGTGCGCTCCGTTAATCAACGCTTTTTAGATTTAACCTTTAAACTACCGGAAAACTACCACTACCTTGAGCCCGCACTTCGCGAACAAATCAAAGCGTGCAT
Organism: Thiotrichales bacterium; assembly: GCA_016938655.1. Classification (GTDB taxonomy): domain Bacteria; phylum Pseudomonadota; class Gammaproteobacteria; order Thiomicrospirales; family Thiomicrospiraceae; genus Thiomicrorhabdus. The sequence continues at coordinate 4,654 of JAFGUG010000025.1, forward strand.
CACCCGTGGCAAAATCGATCTTAGCTTAACCCTAGAGCCAACCGAGCTCGCCCCTGAAATGGACGTGAATCAAGCGGTATTACAACCACTGGTCAAAGCGGTAAACGAAGTGCAGTTACATTTAATGGAAGCGACCCACGTAAACCCCTTAGAGATCCTGCAATGGCCTGGCGTATTACACAGCAAACCAGCATCATCTAGCGTTGTAAAAACCGTTGAAAGCGATTTACTCAGCGGCTTTGCCCAAGCGTTAACTGAACTCAATCAACATCGCCAACGAGAGGGGCGGGCGCTGAAGCAGTTAATATTGCAACGTTGCCAATCCATAAAAACACTCACACAACAGGCGCAAACACTGCTACCCGAGATCATTCAAAACCAAACAACTCTATTAAGACAACGTGCACGGACATTGGTCAGTGAACTGGATGAAAACCGCTTTAATCAAGAACTTGCAGTACTCGCTCAAAAACTAGATGTGCAAGAGGAGTTAGATCGTTTACAAACACATTTATTGGAGGTAACGCATACACTCGATCACCATCAGCCGATTGGTCGACGACTCGACTTTTTAATGCAGGAATTAAATCGTGAAGCTAACACCTTAGGCTCAAAATCGGCGGACAGTCGCACCTCAAATATCAGCGTTGAATTGAAGGTTTTAATTGAACAAATACGAGAACAGGTGCAAAACATAGAATAAGCGGTTTAATTTACCCAGTTATAAGCGTTGAAGTTGATTTCAATCAATCTTTTTTATTTGAAATATAACTTTAACAAACGTATAGTTGCCTGTGTTATCAAACAAATAAAAATATCTGAGGCGCAGACTATGAATAACTTAATGAAAATGCTTGGTGTTATTGTAATCACCGTTGTGATTCCACTGGTGGTATTGCTAGGAATTTGGGCAGACATCTTGCCACAATCTCTACAAGTTGGCGTTGGAATGTTTGGGGTAATTGCCACAGTAGCGATTATCGTCGGTGGTAACTTATACCTGATGTATAGCGATATCAAATCCGGGCGTTACAGCAAAAAATCTTAAGCTTGAACAACTTTTGATTTTACAAAAACCAGCTTAAAGCTGGTTTTTTTGTTTTCAGCGTTTCATCTCATGTCTAAAGTGAGATTTCTCTCAAGATTTCATTCCTTTACCAGACATCAAGCATTCATCACCTTTCACTTATAAATGCGTATAATAGACACGCATCATAATCCGATAAACGGTTTAACTCACTACTCAGAATTTGACATGACTCAAGAAACGCAAGCCCACTCAACGCCTCCTCAAAATCAGCAGGCCTCCCCAAAGAAAAAGACCTCTAAACTAAAATGGTTTGTCTGGACGTCGGCTTTTTTGAGTTTGATTGTTACGCCATTAGTGGCGTTAACCATTTATGCTTTAACCATCTACCCTACCCTACCCGATGCGGCTTCGTTAAAAGATGTCACCTATCAAGTGCCACTGCGTATCGTTACCGAAGACGATAAACTCATCAGCGAAATCGGGACTAAAAAACGTATCCCACTGGATTACACAGAAATCCCTGAGCGCATGACGCAAGCGATTACCGCTTCAGAAGACGAGAGTTTTTTTGAACATGGCGGAGTGGATTACACCGGCTTAGCCAGAGCAGTGGTTGAACTGGTCACCACCGGGAGCAAAAAATCAGGCGGCTCAACCATCACCATGCAGGTGGCACGTAACTTCTTCTTAACCAAAGAGAAGACTTACCTGCGTAAACTGAATGAGATCATTCTCTCCTATAAAATAGAGAACGAGCTCAGCAAACAAGAAATATTGGCGCTCTACCTCAATAAAATCTTTTTAGGCCACCGTTCATATGGTGTGGCCGCCGCCGCACAAACCTATTATGGCAAGCCGATTAACCAACTGTCGCTGGATGAATACGCCATGATAGCAGGCCTGCCAAAAGCTCCGTCCGCCTATAACCCGATTGCCAATCCAGAACGCGCTAAGTTACGCCGTAACTATGTTTTACGTCGCATGTTTGAACAAAATTTCATCACTCAGCAAGAGCTGGAAGCGGCACAAGCGGTTGAAGTGCACGCCAAATTAGTCGGCGCTCGCATTGACATCGAAGCCGGTTATGTGGCGGAAATGGCGCGTGCTTTCGCCATTGAAAACTTTGGTGAAGAGGCCTTAAAACAAGGGTTAACCATTGTCACCACCCTAGACAGCAAACTGCAAGATGCCGCGAATTTAGCGGTGCGCAATGGTTTGCAAGAGTACGAACGTCGTCACGGCTACCGCGGCCCAATTCAACACCTTACGCCAACCGAAATGACCGACACCGAACAGGTTTTAGAAACGCTTAACAGCATCGAAAAATTTGGCCGTTTATCAACCGGGATTGTCACCGCATTTGATAAAACCAACACCCAAGTTATGACGCTGGAAGGCGAAACCATCACCTTAGCGTTTGAAGGCATGACCTGGGCGCAGCCTTATATTAACGTCAACGCCAAAGGCCCTAAGCCCACAAAACCGCAAGATGTTTTGCAAATTGGCGATATTATCTACCTGCAAAACTTAGACAATAAATGGTTACTGGCGCAAGACCCGCTCACGGAATCGGCGCTTATCTCCGTTAAGCCGCAAAACGGGCAAATTTTAGCGATGGTTGGTGGCTTTGACTACTTCCGCAGTAAGTTCAACCGTGTGATTCAAGCCAAGCGTCAGCCGGGCTCGAACTTTAAACCGTTTTTGTATGCCGCGGCCATCGACAAAGGCCTTACACCCGCAACCGTGATTAATGATGCCCCCGTCGTATTCCACGACCGTGCTTTAGAAGATGTTTGGCGACCAGAAAACTACTCGGGGCGTTTTTATGGCCCAACCCGCTTACGTAAGGCACTGGCTTACTCGCGTAACTTGGTTTCGATACGTCTGTTACAGCAAATTGGCATTAAATACACCATTGACTACGCTCAGCAATTTGGTTTCCCGATTGAAGAGATGAATCAACATCGTGACCTTTCTTTGGCTCTAGGTTCTGTGCAACTGACCCCACTAGAAGTGGTGCAAGGCTACGCCACGTTTGCCAATACAGGTTACAAAATCACGCCCTATTTAATTAAAGAAGTTCGCAACTTTAATAGTGACGTCATCTATCGTGCCGAACCAAAAACCGCCTGCACCGTGCAATGTATGCAAGACGATCCAACCAGTGCAGAACGTGTAATTAGCGCACAAACCGCTTACATCACCACCTCCATGATGCAAGACGTCATTAACTACGGTTCTGGGCGCAAAGCCAAGGTATTAGACCGAGAAGACATTGCCGGTAAAACCGGAACCACCAACGACCAGAAAGATGCCTGGTTCTCCGGCTTTAGCCCGGATATTGCCACCACCGTTTGGGCAGGTTTTGACCAACCTTCTACCTTAGGGCGAAGTGAAGTCGGTGGCCGTGCCGCCCTGCCAATCTGGATTGACTATATGCGTGTTGCCCTAGCACCCTTCCCTAATGCACCGTTTGCTCGGCCAGAAGGGTTAGTGAACGTGCCGATTAATCCGGATACAGGTGATGCGGTGCCTGCAGATTTCCCAGGTGCGTTCTTTGAAGTGTTTAATGAGAATAATGCCCCAGACATCCCAAGTGTGACCGAAACCAAAATCCACCAAATGACCGAAGAGTTGTTTGAATAAGTCGGGCGTAAGTGTTTATGAATTGGACAGCTTTTTCAAACACACTCTCAGAAAGCTTAAACCGTAAGATTCAGATACAAACCGCCCACTCCGTCAGTGGCGGTGACATTCATCAAGCCTATCAACTGCATACGAATATCGGCAACCTGTTTTTAAAGATCAACAACACCCAAAGTTTACCGCTGTTTGCCACCGAAGCCCACAACTTAGAAGCCATTTCGGCTTCCAACACACTCATTTGCCCTCAAGTCTTTGGATTGGGTCTGTTTGAAAATCAGCAGGCCTGGTTAGTGATGGAACACCTACCACTCAAAAACACCGGTGACGACTTTCAACGTGGTCGGAATTTAGCTTATATGCACCAGCACATTCACCGTGATCCCAAAACCAACGGATCACCAACACAACCATTTGGCTGGTTTGAAGATAACTACATTGGTCACACCCTGCAAAAAAATCGTTGGCACAGTGACTGGGTTTCGTTTTATGGTGAACAGCGTTTACGTCCACAACTGGAACTGGCGCAACTGCGTGGTGCATCACCATCACTTTACGACTTAGGCTGCCAACTCATCGAACAACTGCCATTCTGGTTTCAGAACTATCAACCCGAAGCCTCACTGTTGCATGGCGACTTATGGGGCGGCAACAGCGCCTTTAATGCAAGCGGGGAAGGCGTGATTTATGACCCCGCTTGTTACTATGGTGACCGAGAAACCGACTTGGCCATGACCGAACTGTTTGGCGGTTTTTCACCTGCCTTTTACGATGGCTATCACGACGTTTTGCCACTGGATGTGGGTTATGCAAAACGTAAACCGCTCTACAATTTGTATCATGTTTTAAATCACTTCAATCTATTTGGTGGCCACTACCAACAGCAAGCCGAACAACTGATGAAAGCCCTTCTTAAACAAATCTAAACGTCCAACACAGTCACAAACACCGCTACAAATTAAACTACTTAAAAGTTAGCAGGCCTGCTGACTTGTAAACTATATCGCCCTAAACAGACAACATAAACTCAAAACCCGCTCAAGAAACCAAAGCCTTTTCGGTGCCCTTTAAAAGGCGTATAATGTGCGACAGTTTTTAATCTTTCAATTTTTATTAAACCTAAGGTTTTCCAATGAAATTCATTCTATTAGGCGCACCAGGTGCCGGTAAAGGAACGCAAGCGCAGTTCCTAACTAAGCAGTTCAATATTCCACAAATTTCTACCGGCGACATGCTGCGTGCGGCAATTAAAGCCGGCACGCCAATGGGCACCATGGCGAAAGAGTTTATTGACGCCGGTAAATTGGTGACCGATGAAATCATCATTGGTTTAGTGAAAGACCGCATCGCCGAAGCAGACTGCGAAAACGGCTTCTTATTGGACGGTTTTCCACGCACCATTCCGCAAGCGGATGCGTTGAAAGACGCGGGCGTTGAGATTGATGCCGTTGTTGAAATTGACGTACCGGATGAAGAGATTGTTAAACGTATGTCGGGTCGCCGTGCACACTTAGCCTCTGGCAGAACCTACCACCTGATTTACAACCCACCGAAAGTGGAAGGTAAGGACGATGAAACCGGTGAAGATTTAGTTCAGCGTGACGATGACAAAGCCGAAGTCGTACTGGATCGTTTAAAGGTTTATCATGAACAGACCGCACCTTTGGTTAAATACTACCGCAAGCTTGCCAAGAAAACGCCTGCCCTGAGTTACATTCAAGTGAACGGCACAAAACCGATTGCAACCGTCGAAAAAACGGTTTTAAGTAAGTTGGATCTAGGCGTGAAACTAAAAGCAAAAAAAGCCGTTAAACCAAAAAACTACAAAACACCTAAGTAGCATCCAACCTTAATTCTGCGTTTCACTGGATAAATTAAATTCAGTGAACACCTTAAATAAGCAGGCCTGGTTACATTCATCCTAGAATTGACCAGGCCTGTTGCTTTTCAGCACACCAAATCCGTTAACTAAATCAAACACCTAGTTCACGCTTCGTCTTATCCCCCTACTCTGCCTTCTCTCTTAATTAGATTTATAAATAAATATTAATAATTTTTACTTATACCTGAGCAACTAAGTTCAATTAGTCATCTTTATAAGAATGGCTATAGTAACAACCTCAACAAACAAGAGGTGCATGGATGCAACGATACAAGACTCAGGTAACGGAGCGATGAATGCTAGATATAGATGCAACCTTAAAAACCAAATTTCCCAACCTTGATCAAACCGTCAAAGGCCGACTAGCCAAAAAGTTTATTAAACGCTTCGCACACGAAGATGAAATCAACCAGTTCATTCACAAGCATCCGCACCTTGAAGGCAGCGCCTTTATTCACAAAGCGTTTGAGCACTTTAACTTTGGTTATCACATCTGTTCTGCATCCCGCAAAAACATCCCGGCGCAAGGACGCGTCATTATTACCGCCAACCACCCAATCGGCACCTTAGACGGCATGGCCGTACTGGACATGGTGCGTGGTATTCGCAAAGACGTTAAAGTAGTCGCCAACGAAGTCTTGAATCAAATTAAACCACTTAGTAGCTGTTTCTTTGCCATCAACAACATGTCGCCCCGTGCCTCTCACAAAGAACAATTTAAAGCGATGACCGAAGCCCTAGAGGCCGATCAAGCGGTGATTATCTTTCCTGCGGGCGAAGTCTCGCGCTTAAGCCCAAAAGGTATTCAAGATAACGACTGGAAAGCCGGCTTTTTAAAGCTCGCCAAAAAAACCCACAGTCCGATTCTGCCGCTGTACATTGAAGCCCGCAATTCTGCGACCTTTTATGGCTTGTCGATGCTGTATAAACCGCTTGGTTCCATGTTGTTAATTAACGAGATGTTTAATAAAAACAACCGTACCATTGGCTTAAGAACCGGCAAATTGATTCCGTCAAAAGCCATTAACAACAGCCAACTGCCGCTGAATGAACTGGCGCAAAAAGTTAAAAAAACGGTCTACCACCTTAAGTGTAAAAAAGTCAGAACGCCGCTTTTTGAAACCGTTGATACCATTTCACACCCCTCTTGTCGCCAATCGATGCGAGAAGAGCTCAAAACCCATCAGCACCTATTAACTACCCCAACTGGATTAGAGTTGTATATTGTCGATTACGTGGCCGACTCCGCGCTAATGCAAGAACTTGGGCGTGTCCGAGAGATGACCTTTCGAGCGGTCGGTGAAGGCACGGGCACTTGTTGGGATTTAGACCAATACGACCGCCACTATCGCCACCTGATTTTATGGGACGATGCCAAACTGGAGATTGCCGGTGGCTACCGTTTAGGCGAGTGTAAAAAACTGATTGAACAATACGGTCGTGACAGCTTATACACCAACCACATGTTTAATTTAAACAAAACAATTGACGCCTATTTAGACCAAACATTAGAGTTAGGTCGTTGCTTTGTGCAGCAAAAATATTGGGGCACCCGTGCACTCGATTACTTGTGGTATGGCATGGGTAAATACCTCACCGAAAACCCACAAATTCGCTACCTGATTGGTTCAATCAGCCTGAGCAACAGTTACTCGCAAAACGCGCGCGAACTGATTGTCAGCTTCTATAATACGCAACTCAGCATGGACGAACAGCTAGCGAATGCTAAGTGTCCATTTGTGATCTCAAAAGAGGTACAGAAGTTGGCAGAAAAAGAGTTTGCGGGCGACTACCAAACCGCATTTAAACGCTTAAATGAAATGCTTGAAGCGGGCGGTGAAAAACTCCCCATGCTGTTTAAACAATACGTGGAGCTCAGCGAAGACAAGGGCACTCAGTTTATCGACTTTAACGTCGCGCCGGACTTCTGTGATGCCATTGGCGCCTTGATTATGTTCGATTTAACCAAGATTAAACCGAATAAAAAAGCGCGCTACTTAAAAGGCTTTAAACAATCTTAAAGGCGTGATGGGATGGGGTTAAGAAAGAAGAATCGAGTTAAAAAATGAACACTTAACGGTTATACAGAATAGTATCTAAGATGGGTTCAAATTTATCGGCTGACACCTCTGGCAAGCACTCGAATCCGGGTTTTGCAAAGTAGTAACCCTGCATTAAATACACCCCCAAATCTTTAAAGAACTGCGCCTCTTCCACGGTTTCAATGCCTTCGGCCAGCACCACAATTTTAAGTTGGTTGCAGGTGGCAATCAGATTACGGTTTATCACTCGCTTGACGTGACTTTTGTCCACATCCCGCACCAGCTCCATATCCAACTTCATAATATTAGGTATAAAGTTGGTTAATAAATTCAAGCCGGCATAGCCCGAACCAAAGTCATCAATCGCGGTTACAAACCCTTGGCTCTGGTAATAATTAAAAATTTTGGTTAAGTGTTTGGCGTCCACCACCTGCTCAGATTCGGTGATTTCAAACATGATTTGTTCAATCGGGAATTGGTACTTTGCCGCCGCTTGCAAGGTGCTTTGAATACAGTGTTCCGGCTGATAAACCGCATTTGGCAAGAAGTTAATGCTGAGCATTTTGTCGAGCTTTAACTTGCTGGCAAGTCCAATCGCGGTCACCCGACAGGCCTGGTCAAACGGGTACCGATTTTGATCATTTACCTGGTCTAAAATACTGATGGCAGGCTCACCATTAGTGCCTCTAACCAGGGCTTCGTAGCCAAAAATCGACTGCTTTCTGAGGTTAACAATTGGCTGAAAAGCAAAGGTAAAGTCAAAAGGCAACTGAGTCCCGCAGTGCTCGCATCCTACTTCAATTTGTTCAGTTTGCTCTATTAACTCTATCGGGAAATGCGTGGCCAAAATTGCCTCCTCTATGAATACCGATTAACATTTCATTAAGCTTAACACTCACCTATGGGGTCTGCAACGACTTAACAATACTCTTTACCAGAATTAAAGCAAAGCTTGAACCAAATCAAGTTTTAGACAGGCCTGCTGATTTTAAAAGCGTATTTTTCGTAACTACCCTGTTTTATTATTCACACGCTTCATCGCCGCTTCGCCTAACCACAACTTTTTTAAGCGGTGGCGTATATTCAAGTTACCCCAATGGACTTGCCAGTCTTGATGACTCAGTTCCTGGCTGGTCAGCTTTTGGTTCGCATCGGCTAAATAACTGTACGCCACCGGCACCACAATCAAGGTCAAAAGGGTGGAGCTAATCATGCCGCCAATGACCGCAACGGCTAAAGGCGCGTTTGCATCACTGCCGGCACCCAAGCCAATGGCTGCCGGCAACATGGTAAAAATCACGGTCAAAGAGGTCATTAGAACCGGGCGCAATCGAATTGGGCAGGCCTGCTTAAGTGCGCTTTTCGCATCTTGCCCTTCGGCCACAAATTGGTTGGTTAAATCAACGAGTAAAATCGCATTTTTGGCCACCAAGCCCATCAACAACACCAAGCCAATCATCGAGAAAATATTCAGTGATAATCCCGCAATCCACAAAGCCAAAAGGCCGCCGGCAATCGCCAATGGTTGCGCCAGCATAATAATCAGCGGTTGCACAAAAGCGTTAAACTGACTGGCTAACACCATATACACCAGTAACAGTGACAACATCAAACCCACGAGCATATAGTGCGAGGTCTTTTTAAGTTCCTCGGCTTGTCCGGTCATTTTCAGTGCGTATCCAGAAGGTAGCAGGCCTGCCGATTCTTGATTGAGAATATTGATGGCTTTACTCAAGCTGATGGTCGGCGTACTAAAGAACATACTGGCATACGCCATGTCATATCTTGGCACCACGGCAGGCGCAGGTTGTTTGACCATAAACGCCACGGTATCCAACGAAATTAACTGCCCACTTTTTGACTTAATAAAGATTTTAGAGAGGTCTTTCACTTGTGTTAACTGACCGTTCAGCGCTTTTAACTGCACATCGTAACGTTCACCCGTTTGATTCAGCTCGCTAAACTTGGCTAAGTTAACGCCGCCGGCTAAAACATTAATCGCTTGCGCGACCGACTCCGAACTCAATCCCAGTAACGCCGCCTTTTGACGGTCGACTTCAAAGTTGGCTTGCGGCAACGCCATCTGTAAATCCAAATCCATCTCGCCCAACTCTGGGTGGGTTTGCAGACGTTGCAACAAGGTTTCGCTTAAATCCGCAACCTGCTTTAAATCGGGGCCTTGAATCACAAAACGAAACGGTTCACCACGCTGACCGCTCATCATTGGTTGCGGTGACACAAACGCTTGCACCCCGGCTATCCCATTCAACTTCGTCGATAAGCCCTGCATAATCTCGGTCATGTGCTGATGACGCTCACTCAAATCGGTTAAACGCACCACAATGCGCCCCTCGTTGACCTGCGCCGCTTGACCGGTTCCAATTGTTGAAAACACTCCGGCCACGTCATCCGTGGCTTGCAGAACCGATTCAATCTCACCTAAACGTTGTTCGGTGTAAACCAAACTGGAACCCAAAGGCGTTTTAAAGTTCACAATAAACTGCCCTTGATCTTGTTTGGGCATAAAGCTGGAACCCAGTTGCGTGACCAATAAAAAACACGGCACCACAATCGCCGCCGTCCACAGCAGGGTTTTACGGCGATTATCTAAGGCTTTAAACAGCCATTTTTGGTAGGCCTGCTCGGTTTTAACAAACGCATTTTCTAACCACTCATACATTTTTGAAGCGGTTTTTTCATGCGATTTATCTTCTTTTTTAACCGTTAAAAAACGGGCACTCAACACCGGAATAAGCGTTAACGAGACCCAAAGCGACACCAAAATCCCAATCGTCACCACCACCCCAAACTCTTTAAAGAAGCGACCGACAATCCCTTCCATAAAAATGACCGCAACAAAAATGGAGACCAAGGTCAATGAAGCGGCAATGACCGCAAACTGCACCTGTTGCGTGCCTTTAATGGCGGCTTCTCGCATACTAACGTCTTCGGTTTCGGCAATGCGGTGAATGTTCTCTAGCACCACAATCGCATCATCCACCACAATCCCAATTAACAGCAACAGCGCTAACAGCGTCATGGTGTTAAAGGTATAGCCAGAGAAGTACATCACCGCCACCGCACCCAACAGAGAAACTGGAATGGAGATTGAGATAATCGCCGTGGCACGAAGGTTCTTTAAGAACAGCCACATCACCACCGCCGTAAGAATCGTACCGAGCCACAAATGCTCTTTCATGGAGTCTAAAATTTGTTCAATAAAACTGGCATCGTCACTCCCCACTTGCAAGGTCACGCCCGGTTCTAAATTGGGCAAAATATCACGCGCTAAAC
>JAFGUG010000026.1 GCA_016938655.1 Thiotrichales bacterium
ACATTCTGTGGGTTTTACGCTCTCAATTTAGTCCAGTAAACATTCAAACAAATCTTACTTAATTTGATATTAAACCCAATCCACTTGCCTAATAACGATCCTCTCAAACCAAAAAACGCCATTATGCTTTGCATAACGGCGTTTTAATAATTGTAATGGATGATCAACTTATCGACTTGTACTTACAATTGTCTTTATATAAGTATTTAAAAATGGGTTTATTTAGGCTGATCTAATGACCCCAGTCTAACCATTGTGTATTCACCACTTTCGCAATCTAGATTATAAATATTAAAGTTGGTGTCAATATCAAACCCTTCTAATCGTTTTGCGTAGTTGGTTGAGATACTCCCTTCTGGTGAGTGCACCCGATGAAATACAAGTGGGTCCCAACCTAAAATAGCTGCACCCTCATGAATTTTTGTTCCATTATGATAGATCGCGTCGGCCGTTACTTCAAATGCTTCCGCTTGACCATGCTTACTTGAATACAACTCAACATGACGTTTGCCATTATGCACCACCAACTTATCTTCTTGATCTGTGTGCATATACCAGTACCAGGTATCATCATTTGCGATTAAAGGACTTTTACCGCCCGGCTCGTGGATAACAAGGTCAATGCCTGATAGGCCATCAACAACTTCTTCGACACTGAAAAAGTTTACGTTTGGAGTTGAGCGCAGGGGTTTTAAAGGAATAATGAAACATAAGTTTTCTATGTAAGTTTTGCGAACTTGTGAAGCAGGTAACGACATGGTGTATTCTCTGAGTGAAATATAATTATTTAATTATATCTGATGCTGTCGTTAATTAGTTAGTTAAAACAATTACTTTGCAATAAACAAGGCGCTACTTAAGGTGAACTTGTTCAAATAATTAACGGGTTGAAAGCATCATTCTCATACAGTGCTTTTCCCCAGCTGGAATGGTAATTGCATTTTCAAAAACATTACCGGCCTCTACACAAACAAAATCAACCCAACTTTGTTCGGGTACGTCAGCAAAGCCTTTAATGATTTCTGGACCTGGATTCCAAACAATCGCTGAAGAGGCCTGCTGTTTTTCAATGATGATTTTGCGGCTAGCTTTATCATCATTGATCACCAAATCATTAGTTTGATCTGTAAAGACCGAATCCATAGCTGGTGCGAGTGTAATGGCTTTATTTCTAGCTGAGACTTGAATCGGTTTTTGTAAGGTGTCGTGTTCGGTACTGCCTTCTACACCTGAAATCAGCAGGCCTGCTGATTCTTTAATATTAAAGTAGGTGTGCAGCGCTTCAGTAATTTCAATATCGTAATCATTCTTATTAACGGTTGTTAACGAAACCGCTAGTTTTTGCCCCACCTCAATACGCAGCTCTAAATGAAATTGATGCGGCCAAATAGCTAAAGTTGCTTCGCTTGGCTCGAAGGTGAAAACAATTTCAGTGACTCCCGTCTCTAGATTAGCAACATGATCTAAGTGCCAAACTTGATTACGCACAAAACCATGTGCGGGTAGGCCTGCTTGTTTGGCTGCTCCAAACCAGGGCCAGCAAACTGGAATACCGCCACGAACCGGCTTTTCACCATTGTAAATAGCCGTTGGGCTGATCCATAATAAATCTTTACCACCTTTAGGCACATAACTGAGCACCGAAGCGCCGTGCGTGGTCAATGTTGCCGAGGCAAATTCATTTTCCACGTTAATCATCATAAGATGATCTTTCATAGAGAAAGTCACACCTTCTGCGGTAAATTGCTTGGCTAACTGCTCTGGCATGACTTTCTCCTATCTCTTATATATATGTATATGTATATATGTAACAATTAAATTTCCGATGAACCTACTTACGCCATTCGTTTAAGGTTTGCTCTAGAAGTTCTGCAGGGTAGTCACCAGTCACATACGCTTCACCAATCGACTTCAGTAAAACTAGACGAATGGTGCCTGCTTGAACTTTTTTGTCTCCTGCCATGAGATCCAAGTATTTTTCATTGGGCATCTCTGTGACGTTAGGCGGATAAACCGGCAATTTGGCGCGTTCAAAAATAGCGATTGATCGTTCAAAGTCGGTGTCGTTAATGTTGCCCATTAAGCGGGACATATACAGTGCCTGCATGGTTCCAGCACTCACGCCTTCGCCATGTAACCAAGCACCATACCCCATACCCGCTTCAATAGCGTGTCCAAACGTATGACCTAAATTAAATAACGCGCGCATGCCAGACTCTTTTTCATCTAAGGCCACAATGCGAGCCTTATTGGCGCATGAACGCTCAATGGCTTCGGCGGTTACATCTAAATCACGAGCAATAATGGCATCCAAGTTCTCTTCTAGCCACTCAAAAAAAGGGTAATCACCAATTAAACCATACTTAATGACTTCTGCCAGGCCTGCTGACAATTGACGGTCATCCAGTGTATTCAGTGTTTTAGTATCAATAATGACACACTGTGGCTGATGAAATGCACCAATCATATTTTTACCAAGCGGGTGATTCACCCCCGTTTTACCGCCCACGGATGAATCCACTTGAGAGAGTAGGGTGGTTGGAATTTGAATGAAGTTAACACCACGCTGAAACGCAGCGGCCGCAAACCCTGTCATATCACCAATCACACCGCCACCTAACGCGACTAAAGTACAACCTCGGTCAAAACGCTTACCAATCAAGGTATCAAATACTAAATTTAAGGTTTCGAGGTTTTTATACTCTTCACCATCTGGCAGTATCACCGATTCAACCTCAAACCCTGCAAACCCTTGTTTACATGTATCCAAATACAAAGGCGCCACCGTTGTATTGGTGACAATCAAAACTTGCTTACTTTTAACAAAAGGCTTAACAAGCTCAGGATTACCCAATAAGTCTTCACCAATAAAAATCGGGTAACTTCTGTCGCCTAAATCAACGGATAACGTTTTCACTAACTGCTCTCTTTTATTCTGTTGTCTAAATCACTTGCTCTTCATGCAACTGATCAATGATTTGTTTTACCACTCGGTGCACTGGTACCTGCTGGGTTTCTACCACCAAGTCGGCCATCTCGATGTACCAAGGCTCTCGCTGCGTCATTAATTCGCGAAGCACTTTGGCTGGGTTGGCGTTTTGCAACAGCGGTCGATTTCGATCGTGCTTGGTTCGCTGAATCAATGATTCAACCGGTGATTTTAAATACACCACAAATCCACGTGAACGCAGGTGTTTGCGGTTCTCTTCACGCTCAACCACCCCGCCGCCTGTCGCTAAAACAATTTGCGGTCGCTGTGTTAAGTCATCAATGACCGACTCTTCTCGATCGCGAAATCCCGACTCGCCTTCAATATCAAAAATCATAGGTATCGAAGCACCTGTGCGCTCTTCAATCACATGATCACTGTCGACAAACTCATATTGCAATCGTTCCGATAACATACGGCCAACGGTCGATTTTCCAGCCCCCATGGGGCCAACTAAAAATATACTTTCTTTATGCATAGACGCATTGTAATGGATTTAAGTTTGCGCCTCCATTTTGATTTAAGAAAACCTTAAAAAATTGTTTGCTAATCGGTTGCTGAACGACCATTTATTAAACCCAGGCCTTTCAAGCTAAAAGAACACTTAATCACTCCACGCAAATGAAAGACAACGCCATCTTAGATTTGGGTAATATCCGTGCTAAAATCTTTTGCAAATTGCTTTTTAAAATGGAGAAATAGTTATGAACGGTTCACTGTATATCATCTCAGCCCCTTCTGGCGCAGGTAAAACTTCGCTAGTCAGCAAGTTGCTAGAACTTGATAGCAAAATCAACGTTTCAATCTCTTCAACCACTCGAGCCAAGCGCCCAGGCGAAGTAAATGGCGTTAACTACCATTTTTTAAGCCCTGAAAGTTTTCAGGAAAAAATTGAAGACGGTGATTTTTTAGAGCATGCACAAGTCTTTGATAACTTTTACGGCACCTCAAAAACAGCGGTAGAAGAGCAACTAAAAAGTGGTAAAGATGTCATTTTAGAAATTGACTGGCAGGGTGCACAACAGGTCCGTGCACTCATTCCAGATGCCACGACCATCTTTATTTTACCGCCTTCAAAAGAGGAGTTGCTTCGTCGCTTAACCGGCCGAGGAACTGACAGCGAAGAAATCATTGCTCGTCGCATGAAAGACGCTGAAAGTGAAATGTCACATTACAAAGAATTTGATTACATTGTCATTAACAATAATTTTGATTTAGCCCTCAAACAACTACACAGTATTTTCATGGCAGGACGTTTAACTCAAAAAAGCCAAATTGAGTATCACAAAGTACTTATTCAAAATCTCATTCATAAAGATTAGCTTGCGTGTCGTTGCTACCCAAACCCCTTGCTCTGTTAAATAAAGCCTTATGATTTACCAAACACTCATTCGCGTTTTAAGCCCTGTGGTCATTCTTTTGACCCTATTAGACGGCATAAAGCGCAAGGCTGAAAAAACGTTTTTACTCAAAAGATTCAGCTTTTTTTTACCCAAACTTGCTCCTCATCCAAAAAGGCTTTGGATCCATTGCGCATCGGTTGGTGAAGTAAAAGCCGCAGACCCTCTGCTGCGATGGCTCATCAACTCCAAATTGGACACGGACATTCTCGTTACAACCAATACAGCCAGTGCGCTCGCCATTTTAAAGCGTCAATATCAAAACCAATTAAATGCTACCTATTGCCCGCTTGACTACCCTTTTGCAATTCGTCGGTTCCTTGCTCGCTGTAACCCCTCTCAGTTATTCATAATAGAGACTGAAATTTGGCCAAACCTCTACCAACAGTGCTTTCAAAACAACATTCCGATTCACATTCTAAGTGGCCGTCTCTCTGATAAAACCCTACACGCACCCAGCTGGTTAAAAAAAGCCTACCGCCAAGCCCTGCAACACGTCACACAAGTATTAGCACGCTCAACGAGCGATGCCAAAAACTTTATTCTGCTGGGTGCCAATGCGGATAAGGTCCAAGTTTTGGGCAATCTAAAATTTGCTCACCGGGATATTGAACATTTTGAAAACCCCATCGGCCGAGAGTATGTGCTTATCGCTTCAACACACCAAGATGAAGAGCGACACATCATTCAGCAATGGAAAAAGCTAAAACGTCCTGAGCTATTAGTGGTGGTGCCACGCCATCCAAATCGAAGCAAGCTGATTCAGAAATCCCTACTTGAACAGGGATGTGAATTCAAGGTGGCAAGCAAACAACACACCATTGAACCTTCGGACACACTCTTTTTAGATGACCGCATTGGGTTTTTAATGCCACTATATGAACATGCCAAGCTGGTTATTATGGGTGGAAGTTTTGTTCCTAAAGGTGGCCACAATTTCATAGAGCCCGCACGTTATAAAAAACCCATTATTACCGGGCCAGACATTCGCAACTTTCAAGATGAATTTCAACTACTTAAATCGTATGAAGGCATCATCCAATGCCATAACCTCACGCAACTGAATCAACAAATCCAACGGTTGCTTGAAAACCCAAACGAAGCTGAAACCCTCGGTAAACAGGCCTATCAGGCGATACAAACCCAACAAGATACACTCTGCCGTTATTTAAGCGCATTGCAATTAGATAAAAAACCATATTAAAAACAGTTCATTGGCACAATTTTGATGTTCAACCGTGGGTTGTTTAGGGTAGAATAACCCTTTAGATTTAAATTAATGGATTGAAATTATGGCTCGCGTAACAGTAGAAGACTGCTTATCACAAGTAGAAAACCGTTTTGAACTCGTTATTGTCAGTGCTAAACGTGCACGTCAATTAGCAAATGGAGCAGAACCTACTTTAGCTTGGGACAATGACAAGCCAACGGTTATGGCACTGCGTGAACTAGCAGAAAGCAGCATTGACCGTGACGTCGTCATGTCTGACCCTGACACCCCTCCTTTCTTTAACTAAGTAAGCATCAAAACCCCATTTATGCCAACACCCAGCTCGATTAACGGACTACTTGATAAAGCCCGTCTCTACTTAAGTGAAGAGGCGGTTGAAAAAATCAGAATTGCGTTTGAATTTGGTGACTTGGCACATGAAGGCCAAACCCGTAAAGCGGGTGGCGCCTACATTTGGCACCCTGTCGCGGTGGCTGAAATCCTAGCTGAAATGAAACTCGATCAAGAGAGTTTAATTGCAGCTATCTTGCATGATGTTGTCGAAGACACCCCCTACACAAAAACCGATATTGCCCACCGATTTGGTGAAAATGTCGCCGAAATAGTCGATGGCGTCACCAAACTGGGTAAACTCAAGTTTCAAACGCCTCAAGAAGCCCAAGCCGAAAACTTTCGTAAAATGATGTTAGCTATGGCGCGTGATATTCGCGTTATTCTAATTAAATTGGCCGATCGTCTGCATAATATGCGCACCCTTGGCGTAATGCGACCCGACAAGCAACGCCGAATTGCCAGAGAAACACTGGAAATTTATGCCCCTGTTGCCGCTCGTTTAGGGATCAACGCGGTACGTATTGAACTGGAAGACTTGGGGTTCAAGGCCATGTATCCACGCCGCTTTGAAATTTTGGAAGCGGCTGTTAAAAAAGCCCGTGGCAACCGCCACGAAGTCATTGATCAAATCATCGACTCGTTACAAAACCGCCTCGACCAAGAGGGCGTTCCTGCCCAAGTAGTTGGACGTGAAAAACACCTATATAGTTTGTATAAAAAAATGCGCAAAAAGCGCCAGAGTTTTTCAGAAGTTCTGGATATTTTTGCCTTTCGCATTTTAGTCAATACCGCCGATGAGTGCTATCGCACCTTGGGCACCGTTCACTCTTTATACAAGCCATTACCGGGTCGTTTTAAAGACTACATTGCGATTCCTAAGCCAAACGGCTATCAATCTTTGCATACCGCACTTTTTGGCCCTTACGGGGTGCATATTGAGGTGCAAATTCGTACCGAAACCATGAACGAAGTATCTGAGCATGGTATCGCTGCACACTGGCAATATAAAGAACAAAATGCCGAAAATAATACGGCACCAAGCCCAGTCGAAATTAGAGCACAAGAGTGGGTTAAAAACTTGCTGGAAATTCAGCAAAGTGCGGGTAACTCTCTGGACTTCCTTGAGAACGTTAAAATTGATTTGTTCCCCGATGTGATCTATGTGTTCACACCAAAGGGTGACATTATCACCCTTCCAAAAGGCTCAACACCCGTCGATTTTGCCTACGCAGTGCACACCAATATTGGCCACGCCACCGTTGGTTGCCGTATAGATAAGCATTTAGTACCTTTAAGAACCCAGCTCGAAAGCGGTAAAACCATTCACATTCTAAAAGGCAAAGAGGCGGAACCTAACCCTTCTTGGCTCAACTTTGTGATTACCGCCAAAGCGCGCTCTCAAATTCGTCACTATTTAAAAAATCAGCGCACCGCCGATGCCAATGCACTCGGGCAACGTCTACTGTCAAAGTCCCTTCGTATTCACAACTTGGCTTATGAAGGCTTAAGCCAAGAATCGCGTGAAAAAGTCTGTCTAGAGTTAAATATCGATGGCTGGGACTGCTTGTTAGATGAAATTGGTCATGGCAATCGCATGGCTGGGCTTGTGGCCAAACAGATACACGACATTATTTTAGGCAGTGACGACGCGGTTCCTATGCAATACACCCACTTAGACTCACCGCTGGCTATTTCAGGTACTGAGGGCATGGCGATTAGCTATGCTAACTGCTGTCTACCGATTCCTGGCGATCAAATTGTTGGCTTTATGAGCACTGAAAAAGGCTTGGTCATTCATCGTCAGGACTGTAGCAATGTCATTAAAGTCAAAAACCACCCAGAAAAATTACTGGATGTAAGCTGGGAGCACGAACAAAATGAGACGTACCTTGCGGAAATTCAAATCGAAGTGAAAAACCAGCGCGGTGCTTTAGCTCTTATTGCCAATGAAATCGCCAAAAATAAAACCGATATCGAACGTGTTCGCTCTGAAGACAAAGACGAAACGTTCAGCTTAATGAACTTTGTTATTTCGGTACGAGACAGAACGCACCTTGCACAGGTTATGCGCTTTTTAAAACGTGTACCGATTGTAGAAAAAATTCATCGAATTTAAGTAAGCCAACAAAAGTCAGCAGGCCTGCTGATTTTGTCTTCGGTCAATTCAACCCCTATGACTCTCTCTTCTGAACGATGACTTATCTCGTTTAAATGACGTGCTTACTATTCAATTTGCTAGAATAAGTCCGAGTTAATCACCACAACCTAACCCAAACAAATCGATGTCGGTGACGTTTTACTTAAGCCCATTGATAGCTTTATAAATAGAGGACAAACCATGCGCGAAACCATCTCAACACCAAATGCCCCACAAGCCATTGGCACCTATTCACAAGCGGTACGCGTGGGTAATACCGTTTACCTATCCGGTCAAATTGCACTGATTCCTGAAACGATGGAGATGCGTGATGGGGATATTTCAGAGCGTATTCATCAAGTGTTTAAAAACCTAACCGCAGTCTGTGAAGCCGCAGGTGGCTCTTTGCAAGACATTGCTAAGTTGAATATTTTCTTAACCGATATGAGCCACTTTGCAACCGTAAATGAAATTATGGCGCAGTACTTTGTCGAGCCATACCCTGCGCGCGCTGCGGTTGCGGTTAAACAATTGCCAAAAGATACGGATGTTGAGATGGATGGTGTCATGGCGCTCTCTTCTTACTAATGCGTTAAAGCATTAAGCCGTTAAAAACAGCATAAAAAACCCGCTAGACAAACACGTTGCTTAGCGGGTTTTGTTTTTTCTTCCGTTATTTTTAGTGTTTTTTTACAACTTAAAATACTGCATATCGGAACTTAATTCATTCGCTTGCTGGTCAAGTTTATCAACCGAAGATAAGGTCTCAGAAACCAAATGCGCATTTTCAGTGGTCACTTTTTCCATTGCGCCAACCCCTGAATTTACATCTTGAATGCCCTGCGCTTGATACTTAGAGTCATCGGCAACTTGAGCAATCATTTGGGTAATCTCGCCAATTGAAAGGTGGATACTCTCTAAAACCTCTCCCGATTCACTCGCCATTGTTGACCCTTGATTAACTCGGGTCACGGTCTCATCAATTAATTGCTTAATGTCTTTTGCCGCATCGGCTGATTTTTGCGCCAATGAACGCACTTCTCCTGCCACGACGGCAAATCCTCGACCTTGTTCGCCTGCACGGGCGGCTTCAACCGCCGCATTAAGCGCCAATAAATTGGTTTGGAAGGCGATGCCATCAATCAAGGCAACAATATCGGAAATTCGCTCACTCGATTCTTGAATTTTATTCATTGCATCGATGGTTTGCTGCATAACCTCGACCCCTTTATTGGCTTTGGTCTCCACCTGATTGGCGACTTGGCTAGCCTGCTGAACATGGTTAGAGGTCTCTTGAATGGCAGTGTTCATCTCCGACATGGTTGTCGTGGTACGTTGTAATTCATTCTTTTGCAGTTTCAGCCGCTCATTTAAACTGTTGGCACGTTGATGGATATCGGATGCCGACTGCTTGGTGTTGTCCGTCATCCCGACCACTTTGGAAATAACCTCCTTGAGTTTCTCCCCCATATTCACAACCGACTTGGTTAATATGCGAATATCTTCGTCATACATACCCTTATCATCATCCTTCACCAAACACACCATCTGACCGGTTAAATCACCACTTGCCATACTGGATATGGCGTTTGAAGCGGCTTCTACAACTTCATTCAACAGAATAGAATTGGGGTTAGCGCTAATGTCCGTGGCATATTTAATCACCTTTACCACGCGGCCTTTTAGGTCAAAAATAGGGTTATAACTTGCTTCTAGCCAAATTTCTTTGCCGCCTTTGCCAATACGGTGGTACGTTCCTGCAAAACTCTCACCCGAGGCCAGACCTTTCCAAAAAGCCTGATACGCCGGAGTATTGGTCGCTTCAGGTAGGGCAAACATTTTATGGTGTTGCCCCTTAATTTCAGCTAAAGAATAACCCATGATTTTCAAAAAATTTGGGTTAGCGGTTAGAATCGTGCCATCAGGGGAAAACTCGATGACCCCCATCACCTTGTTAATCGCTTTTAATTGAGCCGAAGCATCTTGATCTCGTATAACTTGTTCGGTAATGTCGGTGGCAAACTTAATCACTTTATAGGGCTTACCTACCGAATCTAATACCGGATTGTAACTTGCCTCTAACCAGACCACATTGCCGCTTTTGTCTACTCGTTGATAACGACCATTGAGGACCTCTCCAGCGCTTAAGGATTGCCAGAACGTTGCATATTCGGTTGAATTGGCTTGCTCAGCATCCAAAAAGATACGATGATGTTGACCAGAGATTTCATCCAGTGAATACCCCATCGTTTTTAGAAAGTTATCATTGGCCCATAAGATCGTGCCTCCAAGATCAAATTCAATCACCGCGGTCACGCGCTCTAAGGCATTGAGTATCGAGTTTTTTTCATTAAGTTGACTCTTTAGAGTTTTAAGCTCGGTTTTATAATTTTGACAAAACATCGGTGCGTCCTTGTTTTATTTCAGAGCCTTAACGAATAAAGGCGAATTCAATAAAATGCATTCAGCAAAAAATATGCCTTATAACAACATCTTAAAAAATCGAATAAAAACTAGCAGGCCTGCTTACAATTAAACCATCGCGCTTACATACTCAGCGATTGTCGTTTAACGCTTAAAAATTAACATCAAACAAATCAAAAAACGTTTAAAAAGCCACTTTTGAAACCGAGATAACTGAATTTTGATAGAATCCAAGCAATCCAATTAAGAAGCGTTTCATGCTCTCCGAATACTCACTCGACAACCTCAAAGGCATTGGCCCCAAACAACTTGAGAAGCTTCATAAGTTGGGGCTGTTTGTGGTGCGCGATTTACTGTTTCATTTACCATTACGCTACCAAGACAAAACTCGTAAAACCGAACTTGAAACCGTCTTAGTTGGGCAAGAAGCCTTAATTGAGGGCGAAGTCTTTTCACAACACCTAACCCAAGGTCGGCGCAGTAGCTTATTGGTGAAAATCCAATCGCCTTCAGGGGTGTTTTTAACCCTACGATTTTTTCACTTTCACTATCGCCAAGCCCAACAGTTCAGTCGAGGCAAAACCTTACGTGTGTTTGGCGAGGTGCGCACCGGGCCTAACGGTTATGAGATGGTTCATCCGGTTTATCAGTTTATTGACCCAAGCAATCCCCCCCCCTTGGATGACACCTTAACGCCAACCTATCCAACCACCGAAGGGTTTGGACAGGCCAGCTTACTCAAATTAATGAAACAAGCCCTAACCCTGTTAGAGCAGTACCCGCTTCCAGAACTCCTGCCCCATGCACTGGTTAGCAGTGAAAATCTACCCGATTTAAATCAGGCGATTAAAACGCTACACCAACCGCAACCCAGCGACGATTTAAGACAGATTAAACGGTTTGAACACCCTGCACAACAACGCTTAATTATAGAAGAGTTAATTAGCCAACAAGTGGGCTTGCAGATGCTGCGCAAAAGTGAAAAACAACGTTTTGCGCCCAAATTGCCAACCAGCCAAATGGCGAATGAACTGATTATGTCGTTGCCGTTTACCCTTACGAACGCCCAACAGCGTGTGTTATTAGAGATTCAAGCCGATCTTAAACAGAACCACCCTATGCAACGATTAGTGCAAGGTGATGTCGGCTCAGGTAAAACGGTGATTGCCGCGATTGCCGCCATTCAAGCGGCGGAAGCGGGGTATCAAGTCGCCATTATGGCACCAACAGAGATATTGGCCGAGCAGCACAAAAATGCTTTTTTAGAGTGGCTAGAACCGCTTGGTATCGAAACCGCCTGGTTAAACGGCAAAATGAAGGCCGCTGAGAAGCGCTTTATGTTGGCGCAGGTCGAATCGGGTAACGCTAAGGTAGTCATTGGTACGCACGCTCTGTTTCAAGAC
The DNA here is from genome assembly GCA_016938655.1 of Thiotrichales bacterium. GTDB lineage: Bacteria > Pseudomonadota > Gammaproteobacteria > Thiomicrospirales > Thiomicrospiraceae > Thiomicrorhabdus. The sequence goes on from JAFGUG010000026.1 coordinate 11,918, forward strand.
GCGGTCACCTTCAACAAACTGGGGTTGGTGATTATTGATGAACAACACCGTTTTGGGGTGCATCAACGGCTTGCCCTGCATGAGAAAGGACAATCCTTCATTGCTGAAGAACAAGACACCTTAGAAGTTCACCCGCACCAGCTCATTATGACCGCCACGCCCATTCCTCGAACCTTAGCCATGACGGCTTATGGTGATTTGGATTTGTCGGTAATCGATGAACGCCCACCAGGTCGCCAAGCGATTGATACCGCCGTACTTAACAATGAAAAACGTTTTGAAGTCATGGAGCACTTAGCCAATAAGTGCGAACAAGGTGTGCAGGCCTACTGGGTGTGTCCGCTCATTGAAGAGTCCGAACTGCTGCACGCACAAGCCGCCGAAGTGACCGCAGAGCAGTTTCGCAGTCACTGGCCAAATCTTAGAACTGGGCTGATTCATGGACGGCTAAAAGGCGAAGAGAAAGTGGCTATTATGGCCGCATTTAAAGCGCATGAGCTCGATCTACTGGTGGCCACCACTGTCATTGAAGTCGGCGTCAACGTCCCCAATGCCAGTTTAATGATTATTGAAAACGCCGAACGTTTGGGCTTAGCGCAGTTGCATCAGCTACGTGGCCGCGTGGGTCGTGGCAGTTTAAAAAGTCATTGTGTCTTGTTGTATCAAGCTCCGCTCTCAGAAACAGGGAAATCTCGCCTGCAAATTATGCGCGAGACGGATGACGGCTTTAGAATCGCTGAAGAGGACTTGAAAATTCGTGGGCCGGGTGAAATTCTGGGCACTCGACAAACGGGTGGTCTGCAGTTCCGAATTGCCGACTTGCGCCGCGATGCCCAGTGGATTCCATTAGCCCAACACTGGTCTGCGAAGCTCGTTGAAAACGACACACAAGCGGTCAAAGCCCTACAAGATCGCTGGATTGGCCAGAACATCGACTACCAACACGCTTAAAATATAGGCAGTGAGTTTCGCTTTAACCCATGCAGAGCGGTGCAACCACAAACCCATCTGGCTATCAGCGAATGATTTCGTTTATACTTAAACCCTTAGTGCATAATTTGAATGGGTCGCTTTTAAACGCCTAAAGCCTTCCAGCAAACAGAAACAGGATGTTTATGAATCAACCCGCTTCCAAAGGCCGCTCAACCTTAGCGAATATGCTCCTGTTTTTTGGGCTGTTGCTGGCTTTTAATTTAATGGGCTACGCGATCTACAATGCGCTAGATGACAAATTCAATCGAGAACTAACCGCCCTAAACAACCACTTCTCAAAAAAAAGCCAATTGATGCAGACCATTCAAACGCAAATGGGTTACGGCCAGTTGATTCATAACTTCAAAAACCTGGTGATTCGGGGTGACAATGATTACCGAACACGCAGCTATCAATTGGCCATTAACTCAAACGCCAAAGTGATGCGTCAAAGCCTAAGGGAATACAAGCAATTTGCCCCTCTTAACCCTATTGAAATTGAAGCCATTCAAAATGTAGACAGTGTTGTCACAGAATATGTTGCCAAAACCAATTTGGTTATTAAATTAAAAGCGGCCAATAAAACCATCAGCGAAATTGATGAACAAGTGGTGATTGACGACCGGATGGCAATGCAATCGCTCAAAATTTGGGGCGGGTATCTGAATACTGAATGGCAAAAGCAATCTTCCGCTCTTGCTCAAGCCGCATCCAGTAACATGCATTTGAGTTTATTACTGCTTTTTTTAGCCTTATTCCTCGCGACCGTCTTGGTATTTGAGCTGGTAATCCATCGCAGTTTAATTCGACCTTTGCAAACCCTATACCAAGATCTTAAGTTGATTCACACTGACAGTGAAAAGCCGCTCACCAACAGTCATATCAGCATCACTGGCGCTTATGAAACTCGTGAATTAGGTACGCAAATAAAAAACTTAATGCAGCGCATTGACCGACAAATAAACGAGTTGCAAACCTTGCGCACCGCCTTAGATAAAAGCACGGCTAATATGATGCTGGCCGATAAAGACTTAAACATCACCTATATGAACGAAGCCAATTTAACCACCTTAAAATCGGTTGAACAAGCGATTCAAAAACAGCTGCCTCACTTTGTGGTGGATCATTTAATTGGTGAGAATATTGATTTTTTTCACGCTCATCCAGAAAAACAACGCGCCATGCTTAGCCAATTACAGCAGACACATATTGCCCATTTACAGCTAGGAGAAGTCCACTTTAATATTATTATTACGCCTTTATGGGATAGCACAGGTGAGCGGTTTGGCTTTGTTGTTGAATGGAAAAACATCACCGAAAAAGTCATGCTGGAAACCCTGAGATCTAATCTCAAACCTTCGCCTGACAATCCCACATAAACAGCAAACCGTTAAACCAAAAACGCCACTTTACGTCCACAAGGCTAAACAACAACATGACTGAAGACCGCACTAACAGAGTTGCAAAACTGAAAGGCTTAATGCAAGACAAGGTAGCCACCAATCACTTTGCATTGCCCAACACATGGAAACCAAAACGCTTGCTTCGTCGGATTACCCACGAAGCAAACATTCAAGCATGGTTAACCACACCCGACTCGCTCACCGCAAAGCTCAAACAATCTTGTTCCAACCTGCAAGTGCACGTTTTGTCGGAGACAATTGAACGCCCTTTGATAGAAGAAGCCCGCGCACTCAATTTACACCCACAAGAAACCGCTTGGGTGCGCTGTGTACTGTTAAAGTGTGCCCAACAAGACTGGGTGTATGCGCGAACGATTATCCCAAACCTCAGTGCCAGTAACCCTTGGCAAAGTCTTCAAAACTTGGGCGATAAACCCTTAGGAGAGGTGCTGTTTGAACTCCCCGGCATCCAACGCTCGGAATTTGAATTTTCAAAGCAGCCGTTAAAAAGCTGGCCTTATTTAAAGACCGCTTTAACCAACATCACGCCAAAAACGCTCGGCTACGCTCGACGTTCCGTGTTTCGTCAACAAAACTGGCCTCTTTTACTGACCGAAGTTTTTTTGCCTGATTTGCAGAGCCTAAAAGAGTAACCCTCATTTTAAAAGTCAGCAGGCCTGCTGACTTTAGACAACGTTAAGCGATCACTTTTTAAAACTTGTTTTTAAGCAGGTGTTTTAAATCCATTGTTTAAGCCGCCGCTTTATAACTGAGTAATTTCAGGCTGCTTTAGGGTTGTGACTTTCCAATACAGGCCTGCTCCCAATACAAAGAATACCGCCAAGCCAAGCGCAAAATACAACGAACTGCCTAATACCAGCGGGCTAATAATCGCCGCAACCAGCGCATTCGTTCCCATCTGCAAAAAAGTCCGCATGCCGTTTGCTAGGCCAATATTTTTTGGAAAACAGTCCATCGCTAAGAGCGACAAGTTAGGCATCACAATCGACAAACCGAACGAGTACAGAGCCATCGGTGCAATCAGGGTGAGTGCCGATACCGGCAACCAGATTTGAAAGAACAGGTTCGTTGTCATGGCCACCGCCATAATTGCAAACCCAAGCTGTACCATCTTATTAATGGCCACATTATGCGCTAGGCGACTGACAGTGAGGGAGCCTAACATCATGCCCGCTACCATTGGGATAAAAAACAGTGCAAAATCATTCGCACCTAAATGCAAAAAGTCGTAAACCAATGTCGCTGAACCGGCAATATAGATAAACAGGCCACCAAACACCATGGACAACGACAACACCAGCCCGAGATAACGTGCATGAGTGAGGGCACGTCTGTAACCGGTTAACACCGCTTTATAATGAATGGTCTGCTTATGCTCAGGTTTTAAAGTCTCTTCGCCAATCAGCCACAAAACCGTTGCTAACGCCAAACCATAAAGTGTTAAAAACAGAAATACACTTCGCCATCCCCAAATATCATGCAACACGCCGCCTAAAATCGGCGCTAACGCTGGCGCAAGGGCAAACATGAGCATTACTTTAGACATGGTTTTTTGTGCGTCAGCGCCGTCATAAATGTCTCGCACCATTGACTGCCCTGCAATCATACTGCCACTGGCCAGTAAACCTTGGAATAGGCGCCCGACCATCAGCGTTTCGTAATTGGGTGCTAATGCACAAATCAGGGAGGCCACAGCAAAACCAAGAAGCGAAATAATGGCGGATAACTTGCGGCCATAGGTATCAATTAACGGTCCCCAAATGAGCGTGCCAACTGCAAAAGCGATGAGAAAAATCGCTAAAGATTGCGCAATGTGTGCCAGGCTAACACCAAACACATCGGCCATCTCATGAAACGAGGGCAAGTAAGTGTCGATGGCAAAAGGCCCCAACATGGATGAAAGTGCCACAATTGGAACTAAATAGCGTTTAAATGCTGGCATAAATTAGATTTCTTATTAGCAAAGTTAAAGCAAACGGTTAAACATTCACCGCCACTTAAAAGGTCAGCAGGCCTGCTGAATAGGTTAACAGCGTAACGTGTTTTGAAGACAAGGCATTTAGCTGTAAAAATTGTTATTTCACTGGTTTGTTAATGCCTTTTTTACGCTGCTCTTGAATTTCGCGGTATTCACGTTTTGTCCAGTTCTGAGCTTTTGGGTGTTTTTTAGTGCTTTTAGAGGCGGTTTTTTTAGAGTTTGATACCGCTTGGTTAATTTTATCCATTTCGCCCTTGGTTAAATTACGCCACTCACCGGGGCGTAAGTTGCCGAGCTCGACATTCATAATTCGGGTACGCTTGAGCTTGACCACGTCGTACCCCAAATAGTCACACATTCTACGAATCTGACGGTTTAAGCCTTGAGTTAAGATAATGGAAAAGACCGTGGCACTTTTTTCTTTCACTTTACATGGCTCGGTAATCGTTCCTAGAATAGGCACACCACTGGCCATCTTTTTTAAAAAGTCGTCGGTGATTGGCTTATCAACCGTCACCAAATACTCTTTATCGTGGGCATTTTCTGCACGCAGAATTTTATTCACGATGTCACCGTCATTGGTCAAGAAAATCAGCCCTTCTGAGGGTTTATCTATGCGTCCAATCGGGAAGATTCGCTCTTTGTGGTGAATGGCATCAATGATATTGTCTTTAATGGCGGTGTCGGTATTACAAATAATGCCAATCGGTTTGTTATAGGCAATATAAATTCGGTCGGATTTGTTATCAGGGATAGCGTGAATCGCTTTACCATCAACCTTAACCAGATCGTTCTCTAAGACTTTGGTGCCCAGCTCAGGTACCTTGCCATTAATGGTTACTCGATTTTGCTCAATTAAACGATCGGCCTCTCTCCGTGAACAGTAACCTGATTCACTGATAAATTTATTGAGGCGTTTTTCAGATGGGGTGCTCAAGATGGATTCCAACCTGTTAAAGATGACATACGAATTAATATGAGGTTATTAAACCATAACCTTTTAGGTAGAACGCTTGATTAACCCTGAATTTATTTGCGTTTTTTAAAGAAACGCATCTCCAGCATCAAGGTCAGGGTGATGTCTGGACGGCCAAAATTGTTTTCATCGGACCATTCAACACCGGGTTGTACATCAAAATAGAGCCAGTTTTTATAAGCACGTTCTCGCCAGTTGACGTTCACACCATAAGCGGTATTTTTTAAGCGACCACTTAAGCTGTCGCCTCTGGTCCAAGTTTGGTAAGTTAATACACGATGAGAATTGAGGATTTGATACACCAGCAGACGTTGCGTTATATCGTAGTAAGGTTCGTCTTGCCACCAAGTGCCCTCGGTTTGCGAGCGAAATAGATACGGCTCTGAAATAGGCTTATCCAACACGACTTTTGTGTTAAACCCTGGACCATCAACCCGCTCCCAAAAAAGGGTGTTAATCATGCGATTATTCCAACCGCTTACAGGCTTCCATTCAAAACGTTTTTTAATTCTGACATAGGGATTGAGGTTAATGACGTTCGCAAACTTCACCCCAAAATCGAATGATATTTCGTTATTTTTTGTACCATCAATCAAGGCTTGTAACCCCAGCGAGGCCTGATTATTTTCTGCAACTAATTCATTGGCTAATTCATTATTGGTTGTACCCGTTATGCCACTGTCCTGTGAGCTAACGAGCAAATGCCAACTTCTGCGGGTTTTGGGTAAGGCAATTTTAGCCCGGGTTCTGAGTTGAAACTCTACCTTACCGGAATCGTGAAGAACCATTGGCAGCATAATATCTAAACGACTGCCTTGGGCTAAATCAAACGAGTCGGTACTGCCAAAATAAGTATCAATGCCTTCACCGGTGTTTTGAACATAGCCACCTAACCAAATTTGAAACCCTTCCAAATGTTTTAAGGTATCGGTAATCAAGTTATCGTGCTCGCACTCAAAGAGGTAAGACTTCGTTTGACACTGTTCAATTGAAGCGGGTTGGGTTTTGTTTACCGTATCGACGGTTGGAGGGAGTTGATTAGATTGTGACGGACTGCTCTGAGCATAAACGGCTGACGTAAAAATAGCACAACTGCAAATCGATAAGGCCGCTATAATACTGCGTTTTACGTGAATGTGCATGCCACTTTCCTATAAGCAACTTGTAACCAATATGACCGATGCTATTTCTAACGTCCAAGCGACTTACGAGCCACTTGAAGACAGAATATTACTTAATATTACCACGCAAGAGCACGCGGTATACAGTGCTTGGATTACTCGACGTTATTTAAAATTGCTGCTGCCTGCTCTACAGGGCAATCACCCACGTACCTTAAAACCGCTACTTTCAGAAGAGGCTCTTGGTTTTTTGCATTCAAATTCGGTAGAAATTGATCCTAGATCACCTATTTTTGAACCCTATGAAATTAACGAGGAAACGCTGTTTCCACTTGGTGAAGACCCCATTTTATTAACTAAAATTGCCTTTAAGAAGTTAGGCAGTGATCAGCCATTGATGGAAATGAATCCTGACTCTGGCGCGGGGTTTGAAATCCCTTTTGAGGCTTCAGTGTTAAAACTACTGGCAAATATCTTGCAACAAGCTTTACCCAGAGCGGACTGGGATTTAGAGATGAATCAAACATTTAACTTACCCGAACCGAGCAGTTTGCATTAATAAAATAACGTTTAAACCAGTGACCAAGCGTCTTCAAACATAATGCCAATTAGAACGATTACCCCAATCCAGTGGTTTTGCAGAAACACTTTAAATGCCAACCCCTCTGCATTGTGTGCCAATCGTTTTAAGTCATATAAAAACCAAATCGCAACGATGACTAGACTTAGGTAATAAACACCACCTAACTCAAACAGTTGGCCAATCCATACCAATAAAACCAACATAATGAACTGAAATATCGCCGTCCAGATTACTAAATGCTCAGAAAATAGAATAGCCGTGGATTTAATCCCAACTTTTAAATCGTCTTTCATATCGCCAACGGCATAAGCCGTGTCATAAATTAACGACCAAACAAGGGTCGCTACAAAAATCGGCCAAACCTGCCAAGGCACGTCATTTAACACAGCCGCAAATGCCATAGGAATTGCCCAGGCAAACGCTGCACCTAAAAAAGCCTGCGGCCAGTGGGTATGACGCTTCATAAACGGATAGAGTGCTGCTAATCCAACCGCACCAAACGACAACCAAACCGTTAAACTGTTGAGAGTTAAAACCAATCCAAATGCGATTAAACAGAGTAGCCCAAAAAAAATCAGTGCCTCTTTACTGGATAACACCCCGGTTGCTAAAGGGCGTTGACAGGTACGTTCAACTTCACCATCAAAGTTTCGGTCGGCAAAATCGTTAATCACACAACCCGCCGAACGCATAAGAATCGCCCCAAAAATAAAGATAAATAATATCCAAAGGTTAGGTATACCATCAGAGGCAAGCCATAACGCCCATAAGGCCGGCCAGAGCACCAGATAAATACCAACAGGCCTGTTGATTCGAGTAAGTGAAATGTAAGCCTGTAACTTGGTCATAAGATTGTTTTGATAAGTGTTTGAATTTCTGCAAGCGCACCAGAAGAGAGCTCAAGACGTGCGTCTATTTTAGTTTGCAGTTCTTGGTAATGCAAAATGACTGTAAGTGTGTCTTTTTGCCACTTAATAGTGTAACCCCATCCCAAAATATGCACTTGACCGGCTTCTTTTTTAACAACCTGCCATCCTTGATTTGCCATGGCTTTTTGCAAAGAATCCGCTAATTTAGGGTCTAGATCAAGGTGAGTCATAAAATGAGCAGGACTGCTTACTTGGATTTATATTGACTAAACATTAAACACGTTTAGTCGGCTTTACCCAACCTTTGATCGTCAACTGCTTTGAACGACTCAAAGTCAGTTCATTCATAGGCACATCTTTCGTAATGGTAGAGCCGGCACCTACAGTCGCACCTGAACCGATGCTAACGGGGGCAACTAATTGGGTATCTGATCCGATAAACACTTGATCACCAATCTGCGTGAGATGCTTGTTGACACCGTCATAGTTGCAGGTAATCGTGCCCGCACCAATATTACAATCATTGCCCATGATAGTATCGCCTACATAACTCAAATGATTTACTTTTGAACCTTTACCTATTTTGGCTTTTTTAGTCTCTACAAAATTACCAATCTTAGCCTCGGCCATTAATTCTGTGCCCGGGCGTAAACGAGCATAAGGCCCAACGACACAATTTTCTGCAATGGTAGCCTCTTCAAGATGAGAAAACGCGGAAATAGTTGTGTTATTGGCAATCACAGAATTTTTAATAATACAGTTAGCACCAATGGTGACATTATCGCCGAGGGTAACATCGCCTTCAAAAACGACATTCACATCAATTGTGACATCTTGACCAATAGAAAGCTTGCCACGAATATCCAATCGCGAGGCATCTATCACGGTTGCCCCTTCAACCATTAAACGTTCCGCCTGCTGTAATTGGTAACGACGCTCTAAATCTTGCAATTGCGCTTTGTTATTAACGCCAAGAACTTCAAGCTCCGTTTTCGGTGTCGTGGTATGTACCTCAAAACCAGCGTGTACACACATCTCGATGATATCTGTAAGATAATATTCACCTTGAGCATTATCAGAAGACAGACTGGATAGCCATAACTTTAGATGCCCGCCATGAACAGCCATAATCCCAGTATTCACCTCTTTTATCGCTTTTTGGTCAGGATTTGCATCCTTCTCTTCAACAATCGCTTCAACTTGAAAATGGTTATTACGGACAATTCGACCATATCCAGAAGAATCTTCAAGGTTGATGGTCAACAGTGCAAGTGGGTGCGTATCATCTACTAGGGTTAGTAAATCTTTAAGGGTTTCTAAAGAGGTAAGCGGAACATCGCCATACAAAATAAGTACTGTATCATTATCTGAAATATGTGAGGCAGTTTGAGCAACCGCATGACCCGTTCCAAGTTGCTGTTCTTGCATAACAAAGCTTAAATGCTCGCCCTTGACCCTAGATTTAACCGAATCAGCGCCATGACCAATCACCGTGATAATGCTTTTAGAGTTTAGACATTCAGCGGTATCAATAACATGTTGCAATAACGGTTTCTGAGCCAAAGGCTGTAACACCTTAGGTAATTGAGAACGCATACGCGTTCCTTTTCCTGCAGCAAGAATAACAACTTTTAAAGACATATACATTCTCCTAAGAACTAATCTAACGAAACTCATAATAATACCGTTAGATTAATCGCTTTTTGATTTAGAAAAGAGGGGCTGATTTCAAGATCAAGGCGGCATAAATGAGTGTGGGTTGCCACACGACATGTAGCCAACGCTGAGATTGGATTCAGGCAACTTTTATAAACAAAAAGGAAAAAAAAAGCGCCAATAAATGGCGCTTCTTAACAAAGATTAACTATTAAGCCATCCCAGTTTTATGCAAACGATCTCTCATTTTAGAAATCGATTGTATTTGAGCAACGGCTTCAGCAAGTTCAACTTGCGCTTTTGCAATATCCGTTTCGGATTTTGCATTATCCATTGCTTCTACAGCACGCTGCTTAGCGGCAAGCGCTTCAGCTTCATCAAGATCACCTGCGCGAATCGCTGAATCTGCAAGAACAGTTACAACACTCGGTTGGATTTCAATGATGCCACCGTTGACGTAGAAGTGTTCTTCTGTACCATCGGCAACAACACGAACTGAACCAGGCTTCAAAGAGCTAAGGAACTGGGTATGATGAGGAAGGATACCAACCTCACCATCGGCAGCCTGTGCATAAAGCATCTCCGCTTTACCAGAGAAGATTTCGCCTTCTGCACTTACAATATCTACTTGCATTGTGACTGCCATGATCAATTAACCTTTATACTTTTTAGAGTTCTCTAAAACTTCATCGATGTCACCCGCATACATAAATGCCTGCTCAGCTACATCGTCTAATTCACCAGAGATAATCATTTTGAAACCACGAATCGTTTCTTTAAGTGGTACATAACGACCATCTTCACCAGTGAAAACCTTCGCTACGAAATAAGGCTGAGAGAAGAAACGTTGCATTTTACGTGCACGTGCAACTAATGCACGGTCTTCTTCTGAAAGCTCATCCATACCTAAGATTGCAATGATGTCTTTTAACTCTTTATAACGCTGAAGCGTTTGCTGAACGCCACGTGCAACATCATAATGCTCTTGACCAACAACTAATGGGTCAAGCTGACGTGAAGTTGAATCTAGTGGATCAATCGCAGGATAAATACCTGTTTCAGCAATCGCACGGTTCAATACAACAGTCGCGTCTAAGTGAGCAAATGTGGTTGCAGGTGCAGGGTCAGTCAAGTCATCCGCAGGTACGTATACCGCTTGGATAGAAGTGATAGAACCGGTCTTTGTAGACGTAATACGCTCTTGTACCTGACCCATCTCTTGTGTAAGAGTTGGCTGGTAACCTACCGCAGATGGCAAACGACCTAACAATGCAGATACTTCCGTACCAGCCAATGTATAACGGTAGATGTTATCTACGAAGAAAAGAATATCACGACCTTCGTCACGGAAGTATTCAGCCATTGTTAAACCAGTCAAGGCAACACGTAAACGGTTTCCTGGAGGCTCATTCATCTGACCATAAACAAGAGCAACTTTATCAAGTACTCCTGACTCTTCCATTTCATAATAGAAGTCGTTACCTTCACGAGTACGCTCACCTACACCAGCAAATACTGAGTAACCAGAGTGTTCCATCGCGATGTTACGGATTAATTCCATCATGTTAACGGTTTTACCAACACCAGCACCACCGAATAAACCTACTTTACCACCCTTAGCGAATGGGCAGATTAAGTCGATAACTTTAACACCAGTTTCTAGTAATTCTTCAGACGCCGCTAGCTCATCAAATGCTGGAGCTGGGCGGTGAATTTTGCTCATAGCTTCGGCTTCTACAGGACCCGCATTATCAATTGGGTTACCAAGAACGTCGAAGATACGACCTAGTGTTGCTTTACCTACTGGAACCGAAATCGGTGCACCAGTGCTAGTAACAGCCATACCACGCTTTAAACCATCAGATGAACCCATTGCGATTGTACGCACCTTGTTATCACCGATTTGCTGTTGAACTTCTAGAGTTAAAGCAACTCCGTCAACAGTTAAAGCGTCATAGATGTTCGGTAAATCAGCACCTTTAAACTCGACGTCAACAACGGCGCCGATAATTTGTACTATTTGTCCACTCATAATCTTTAACCTTTTATTGAAACTTTCAAACTTATACAGCTGCTGAACCAGCAACAATTTCTGAAATTTCAGCAGTGATCGCAGCCTGACGTGCCTTGTTATAGGACAGTTTCAAGTCTTTGATCATATCACCAGCATTGTCTGTTGCATTTTTCATAGCAACCATACGAGCACCTTGCTCACACGATGCATTTTCAACAACAGCACCGAATACGGTGGCTTCAATGTAACGACGCATTAATAAATTTAACGCCGTAGGCGCATCAGGTTCATATAAGTAATCCCAATGCGTCTCACTAGCATTTTCTACAGCCTGCAATGGAACCAATTGCTGTACGGTTGGTTTCTGCGTCATTGTGTTAACAAAAGCGTTAGACGCTAAGTACACTTCATCAATGTCACCCTCATCAAACTTGTCTAAAACAACTTTGATCGTACCAACTAGGTCCTCAATGTGTGGAGTATCACCTAAGTCAGAAACAGTCGCTACAACGTTACCACCGTAAGAACGGAAGAACGTCTGTGCTTTGTTACCAACTAGAGCAAGCTCTACTTCAACACCTTGTTCTTGCCAAGCCTTAAGCTTAGGAAGAATTGCACGGAATAAGTTTGAGTTTAAACCACCACAAAGTCCACGATCAGAAGAGATAACCATTAAACCAACACGTTTTACAGAGGCACGAGTTTGAGTATAAGGATGCTTATACTCAGGGTGTGCACCTGAAACATGGTCAATGACTCTCTTCACTTTTTCGACGTATGGTTTTGTCGCTTCCATGCGGGCTTGAGCCTTACGCATTTTAGACGCCGCCACCATCTCCATGGCTTTAGTGATTTTTTTGGTATTTGTTACGGAACCAATTTTGGCTCGTATTTCTTTACTACCGCCTGCCATGGCCTACTCCTTAATTAGTAAACGCCGTTAGCCTTGAATGATTCAACGCATGCTTTAACAGCATCAACGATGTCACCATTCCAGTCACCCTTCTCATTGATTTGGGCAGCTAGGTCAGCATTTGCAGAATTCAAGTGAGCATGTAGAGCTGCTTCAAAGCTTAATAGCTTGTCAACTTCTACATCATCTAAGTAGCCTTCATTTGCAGCATACAAAGAGATAGCCATCTCAGCGATCGTTAGCGGAGAATATTGCTTCTGCTTCATAAGTTCAGTAACACGTTTACCGCGTTCTAACTGAGCTTTTGTTGCAGCGTCAAGATCCGAAGCAAACTGAGCAAAGGCCGCTAATTCACGGTACTGTGCTAAGTCTAGACGGATACCACCACCTAATTTCTTGATTGCTTTAGTCTGAGCAGCACCACCAACACGTGATACAGACAAACCAGCGTTAACCGCAGGACGGATACCTTGAGAGAATAAACCTGTTTCAAGGAAAATCTGACCATCAGTAATCGAGATTACGTTAGTAGGTACGAAAGCAGATACGTCACCGGCTTGAGTTTCGATAATAGGAAGTGCGGTTAAAGAACCGGTCTTACCTTTTACTTCACCATTTGTGAACTTCTCAACATATGCAGCAGATACACGAGCAGCACGCTCAAGTAAACGTGAATGTAGATAAAAGATATCACCAGGGAATGCTTCACGACCTGGTGGACGACGAAGTAGTAATGAAATCTGACGGTATGACTGGGCTTGCTTAGTTAAATCATCATAGATGATCAACGCGTCTTCACCACGGTCACGGTAGTATTCACCCATAGCACAACCAGCGAAAGCCGCTAGGTACTGTAGAGCCGCTGGATCAGAAGCGTTTGCAGCAACGATAACTGTGTTATCCATTGCACCGTACTCTTCTAATTTACGTGCTACGTTAGCAACAGTAGAAGCTTTTTGCCCCATTGCTACATAAATACATTTAACACCAGTGTCTTTCTGAGAAATGATTGCATCGATAGCGATTGCAGTCTTACCAGTTTGACGGTCACCGATGATTAACTCACGCTGACCACGGCCAACTGGAATCATTGAATCGATAGACTTAATACCGGTCATCATTGGCTCATCAACCGATTGACGGTCGATAACACCTGGGGCGATACGTTCAATAGGTGAAGTTACCTTAGTTTCAACAGGACCTTTACCATCGACTGGACGACCTAATGCGTCAACAACACGACCGTTAAGTTCTGGACCTACTGGTACTTCTAAAATGCGACCAGTACATTTGACTACGTCACCTTCAGAGATGTGCTCATATTCACCTAGGACAACAACACCAACCGAATCAGACTCTAAGTTTAGAGCCATACCGTAAGTGTTTTCGTCGAATTGAACCATCTCACCATACATAACATCTGAGACACCGTGAACAAGTGCGATACCATCAGCGATGCTAACGACTGTTCCTTCGCTGCCAGACTCAGCTGCACCGTCAAAACCTTTAATACGGTCTTTGATTAGGTTGCTGATTTCAGAGGCATTCAATTGCATGTTTGTTCCTCTCCATTATTGGGCGATTGCTGCGCCAAGTTTGTTAAGTTTAGATACGGCTGAACCATCAATGGCCCAGTCACCGACTTTAATCTGAATTCCAGCTATTAGGCTTGGATCTTCTTCATAAGTAATCTCTACTTCGGCATCAAACTTAGCATTTAAAGCAGCACTTAATTGTTTCTTCTGCTCGACCGTAGTCTCACGCGCTGAAATAACAGTAGCTCGTACACGTTTCTCTTCAATTGCTTTCAGCTCTTCAAAAGCATCAGCAAGAATAGGAAGTGCAGCTAATCTCTTATTTTCAGACATAACAGTAAGAAGGTTCTTACCCTCTTTAGTCAGGTTTTCACCCATAACAGATTCAAATACTGAAACAATATCTGAAGCTGCGTAAGCTGGGTTTGCAATCATAGTTTGCATTGCTTCATCTGAAGCAATCAACGCTAGATTTGCAATTTGTTCTGACCATTCTGCTAGCTGATTCGATTCTTTTGCATTAGCAAAAGCAGCTTGTGCGTAAGGTCTTGCAATTGTCATTAATTCTGCCATAGAAGTTTCCTTAGATTGATTTAACTAAGGTTTCAAGCATGTCATTATGTGCGGCTGCATCAACTTCTTTTCTAAGAATTTGTTCTGCACCAGCAACAACAAGCGAACCTACTTCTTTACGAAGATCTTCTCTTGCACGACTAACTTCTTGCTCAATTTCTGCATGGGCGGCAGCTTTAATACGGTCAGCTTCTTCGTTCGCTTTTACTTTCGCATCATCTACGATTTCAGAGCCACGTTTTTCAGCTTGACTTAGTATGTTTTGAGCTTGAGCTTTAGCGTCTTTCAACACATCTTTAGCTTTTTGTTCAGCTAACTCAAGTTCATGCTTACCTTTCTCAGCCGCAGAAAGTCCGTCAGAAATTCTCTTCTGACGTTCTTCCATTAGCTTAGACAGCGGCCCCCACAGCACTTTGTTCACAAACCAGATTAATAGCACAAATGCTAACATCTGAATGAGAAGCGTTGCGTTAATACTCACAGTGGTTACCTCGCCATTCGTTAATTATAATAATTAAGGTTTAATTTCAATTAAGCGCCAAGAGCCGCTGTCATTGCACCTACGAATGGGTTAGCGAATAAGAACCACATAGCGAATGCTAGGATGATGAATGGGAAAGATTCCATCAGACCAGCGAAGATGAACATGTTAGTCATTAATGCAGGACGCATTTCAGGCTGACGTGCAATCCCTTCTAATGTCTTAGAACAAATAAGACCCCAACCAATTGCTGAACCTAGACCAGCAGCAGCTAAAATTACACCTACACCAATAGCAGTTGCAGCGTAGATATCAGCAATCATAGTAGCAGTTACTTCCATCGACTTTCTCCTAAAGTTTTACAGTTAAAAATAAAAAAAATAAATTGTTAAAGCTTTTTACTATCGATCTCACTTAGATGAAACCGTCAGTTAGGTGCGCTTAAACCTTATTGACAACCTGATAGTGTTATCAGGCTGTCTACTCCTTTCTAATCGTTTACTCGGTTTGGCTTAGTGACCTTCGTCGTGCGCCATACCTAAATAAACAATTGTAAGCACCATAAAGATGAAGGCTTGAAGGGTGATAACCAATAAGTGGAAGATCAACCAACCTAAATCTAATACGATTTGTAGAGGTGCCCAGAATAAAGCAGCGGCACCCACTGCCATAGTTCCACCGATCAAAGCGATCAGTAAGAATACAAGCTCACCTGCGAACATGTTACCGAACAGTCGCAATGCAAGTGAAAGTGGTTTTGATACTTCTTCAATCAACGTCATTACAACGTTGAACGGAATGAAGAACTTACCAAATGGGTGGAATAGGAACATCTTACTGAAGCCCCAAACACCTTTAATTTTAATGTTGTAGTAAAGAATTAAAGCAAATACTACAAAAGCCATACCCAACGTTGTGTTTAAGTCAGTGGTTGGTACAACTTTTAAATACGCATGTGGATCACCCGTAATTAACTGGAACAAGTAAGGTAATAAATCTACAGGAATTAAATCCATGAAGTTCATTAACCATACCCATACGAAAATGGTTAGAGCTAAAGGTGCAATCAATGGGTTGTGTCCAGGGAATGCATCTCTTACGTTTGTCGCAACGAAATCCAGAATCGATTCAACAAAGTTTTGGAATCCACCTGGTGTTCCTGTTTCCAATTGCTTACCTAAACGCGCAGATACAAATATGATCAACGCACCTAATAACGCACTTACCACTATGGTATCTAGATTTAATGTCCAGAAACCTTCACCAATGCTATTGTTGGTTAAGTGATGTTGAATATACTCAACCGTTCCCATCTTTTCAGCACTCAAGGGTCTTCTCCTTAGTCAGTCAAACGACGCTTACCTTTAAGGTTAAACATTTGACCGATTTGCATTACCACAAAGGTTAATACAACTGGCATTGGTTCAAACTTAAAGAGCGACAGCCCTAAAATAAACAACACAGCTAGTAGAACGAATCTAATCACTGCACTCATATATAAAATCAATATTCCGGTCTTCGGATCATCTTCTGCTGTGTCATTGGCTTTTTTGAATGTGACGCTCAGCATCAAAACATTCGCTATTCCAATAAAAAAGCCGTACGCAGAAGATAAGGCTAAACCTTGCGTAGCAAATATAGCTAAGGCCACGAGACCTATCGCTCCCTGAATCTTCAAAGGCTGACTAAGACTTTTGATCATCTTTGTGCTCTTTTTCAGGTAACGGGTCTAATTTGCTCGACAGTTTCTGAACCTTTTGGATCCCACCAATAAAACCCATAACGCCACATACCATCATAAAAATGGGTGTGGTTTCAAATATCATGTCTAAAACATAGCCCACCAAGAAGCCCGCAACAATGGTTGCAGTGAACATGGAACCTGCGCCCATAAGCAAGAAATTTAGTGCCGGCTTTGGGGCCTCTCCTGCTTTGCGTGTTGGTGTTTTTCGGTTTGAATCAGTCATGCTATGGCAAACTCTGCTAATAATACTTTTTAGTTGAGTATTCTTCAACCTAAACGGGGGCTAATGATATAGGTTTATAAGGTCAAAAGCTACCTAAACTCGCTGTTTTTATCAGTTTTTTGTATGCCTGCATTAACTCATTTACCACATCATGTCTTCGTGTAACTTTATTCCACTAGATGTATTAAATGCTTGCCTAATTTATTTTTATGATTAATGTGATTTATAATCCATGAAAAATTTAAAAAAGATTTAATAACCTATTCAGCTCGTCTAAATTGTCATAACTAATCTCTAAACGGCCTTTTCCATTATCTCGATGGTTAATTTTTACCTTCGCGGCAATTTTTTCAGCCAATAGATTCTGTTTTTCAGTTATCTCTTCGATATGAGGAATCGCTTTATGTTTTGCTTCTTTAATAAGTGCCTTTGGAATAAGCACTTGTTGTGCTGCCTCCTCCATTTCACGAACCGACCAGCCTTTATCTATCGCTTTATCAATTAAGCTCAACTGAATCTCTTCTGGCAGACTGATTATGGCTCGGGCGTGCCCCATGGTGATGGCACCCTTATGCAGCAGGTCTTGAATTTTGTTTGGTAGTTTTAATAAACGTAATAGGTTAGAGACCGCAGACCTTGAACGTCCAACCGCATCGGCGACCTCTTGCTGAGATAAATCAAACTCTTTAATTAAACGCTTTAAACCAATCGCGGTTTCAATTGGGTTTAAATCTTCACGCTGAATGTTTTCAATTAAGGCTAAGGCCAGTGTGGTTTGATTATCCGCTTGGCGAATTACCACGGGTACTTTATCCAGGCCTGCTATTTGAGATGCACGCCAACGACGTTCACCAGCAATAATCTCATAGCGCTCATCACCAATTGGCTTAACAATGATGGGTTGAACAACGCCCTGCACTCGGATTGATTCAGCCAGCTCTTGCAAGGCGACTTCATTAAATTCTTGGCGAGGCTGATAAACCCCTGCCTGAAGCTGTTCTACCGCGACTTTTTCAATACGTAGATCGGAACTATTGTTCTCTGACTTTTGCTTTGCACCAATCATGGCGTGAATACCACGCGTTCCCATTCCTGAACGTTTCTTTGCCACTGTGATTTACCTTTCTTGTCAGAGTTAAATTTGGGTTTTACGAATCAATTCATTTGCCAAAGCTAGATAAGCGATGGCGCCATTCGATGACGGATCATAATCTAATATCGATTCTCCGTAACTTGGGGCTTCGGCTAAACGAACATTTCTTGGAATAATCGTCTGTAATACTTTCATACCAAAGTGCGCAACCAACTGATTAGAGACATCGTTTGCAAGGTTATTACGACGGTCATGCATGGTTCTTAATAGGCCATCAATATGCAAGGTATCGTTAAGCTGCTCTTGAACCGTTTCAATGGTATCCATTAATGCAGACAACCCTTCAAGCGCAAAGAATTCGCACTGTACCGGCACTAAAATGCCGTCCGCAGCGGTTAACGCATTAATGGTCAACATGTTTAAGGTCGGCGGGCAATCAATGAGCACAACATCATAATTATCGCGCACCTTCTTTAAGGTCTTACGCAGGCGTTTTGGCCCCATATCTTCTTCTAAAAGTGCGACTTCGGCGGCGGTTAAATCGCCATTAGCCGGCATTAAGTCTAATCCGGCCTGCTCAACTGAAATAATGGCTTGTTTGGCTTTGCACTCGCCGACCAGCACCTCAAAAACCGACTGCTGCAGTTCGTCTTTATCAACACCAATTGCAACCGTGGCGTTTCCTTGCGGATCTAAATCGATTAACAGGACTTTTTTGCCTAAACGCGCCAAGGCGGCGGCTAAATTAACGCTGGAGGTGGTTTTTCCCACTCCGCCTTTCTGATTTGCTAACGCAATCACTCTGCCCACAAATGTCACCTAGTGTTTCTGGTTAAGTCCCGAATGGGCACTCGATTAACTTACAATTTATTTCGTTAGCTGATTCTACTGCAATTCGCGTAAGGTTTTAAGCACAACGACTGGCTTTAATTAAAATACGTTCGGCATTTAAGCCTGGCACGTGTAAATCAATCATCTCATCAATCGTTACCAGGCCTGCTAACTTTGAATAGTCTTCAAAATCTTTCTGCGCTTTCATTGCCCACCAAACCCCATCGTCAGCCAATAAGTGTTTGGTCCAGTGCAACATATCTTCCATTGACGCAAAGGCACGTGAAATCACACCATCATATAACTCGGTTGGCTGGTAGGCTTCTACTCGACTGTGCAAAACCAAGCTATTTTCAACTTTTAACTCGGCCTTGGCTTGAATCAGAAAACGGGTTTTTTTACTGTTACTGTCGAGTAAATCGACTTGGCGCTCTGGGTAGCAAATTGCCAAAGGAATTCCCGGCAAACCGCCCCCAGTGCCGACATCAATTAACCGTTGTCCGGACACATGTGGCACAACCGCTAGACTATCTAGTAAGTGCTTCACCAACATCTCTTGCGGATCGCGAATCGCTGTGAGGTTGTAAACCTTATTCCACTTTTGTAGTAAGGTCAAATAGTGCATTAACTGCGCAACGGCGTTATCAGGCAGGTTTAGGCCAATTTGCTGTAACCCTTGCTCTAGTTGTGTTTGTAGTGCTTGATTATCCATAGTGTTACGCCACAACCTTATTGCCCGCACGGTGTTTTTTAATGGAAATCATCAAAATCGAAATCGCCGCAGGGGTAATCCCAGAGATACGACTGGCCATACCAAGGGTGGGTGGCTGATGGGTACGAATCTTCTGCTTCACTTCGTTCGACAATCCAGAAATCGAATCCAAGTCTAAATCTTCTGGAATCGGCATATTTTCAGAACGACGCAGTTTTTCAATGTCTTGTTTTTGACGTTCAATGTAACCCGAATACTTGGCTTCAATTTCAATTTGATCAATCACCGTTTCATCGGTCACCGCCTCACCAAACATACTCATCTCGGCCAAGGCGGTGTAGCTGACTTTAGGTCGCTTCAACAAATCGTACATGCTCTGCTCTTTACTCAACGGCAAGTCCATTAAGGCTTCGGCTTTTTTGGCTTCTGAGTGCGACGGGTAAATCCACGTCTCTTTTAAACGCGACAGTTCTTTGCCAAAGCTTTCCAGCTTGGTTTCAAACGCCATCCAGCGCACATCATCAATTAAGCCCAGTTCACGACCAATTGGCGTTAAACGTTGGTCGGCATTATCTTCACGCAACATCAAACGGTATTCGGCACGCGAGGTGAACATACGGTACGGTTCATTGGTTCCCAAGGTAATCAAATCGTCCACCAACACCCCCAAATAGGCTTCATCACGACGCGGATACCACTGATCTTTCTCTTGGGCACGACGAGCGGCGTTAATACCGGCCAATAACCCTTGCGCGGCGGCCTCTTCATAGCCGGTGGTACCATTGATTTGTCCGGCAAAAAACAGACCGTGCAGATGGCGAGACTCTAAGGTCGGCTTTAAGCCACGTGGATCAAAGTAGTCGTATTCAATAGCGTAACCGGGGCGCATAATGCGCGCGTTCTCAAGGCCTTTCATCGACTGCACAATCTGAATTTGAGTCTCAAACGGCAAGCTGGTTGAGATGCCGTTTGGATAAAGCTCTGTCGTGGTTAACCCTTCTGGTTCAATAAACACTTGATGGCGATCTTTATCGGCAAAACGCATTACCTTATCTTCAATAGACGGGCAATAACGTGGGCCCACACTGTCAATTTCACCGGCATCGGAATACATTGGCGACTGGTCGAGTGATCCCATAATCACTTCGTGGGTCTGTTCATTGGTGTAGGTAATGTAACAAGGAATCTGTTTTGGGTGCATCGAGCGTTTGCCCATAAACGAGAATACCGGCACGGGGTCATCGCCCGGCTGAACTTGCATGGCATCAAAATTCACGGTACGGGCATCAATACGCGGTGGCGTACCGGTTTTTAGACGCCCAACCGGCAAATCCATCTCACGCAAACGTGCCGCTAAACGGTTAGATGGCTCTTCACCGGCACGACCCCCTTCGTAGTTTTGCAACCCAATGTGAATTCGGCCTGCTAAGAAGGTGCCAACGGTTAACACCACTTGGTTAGCAAAGAACTTCAAACCCATTTTAGTAATCACGCCACGCACGTGGTCGCCGTCTAAAATAATGTCTTCAACCGGCTGTTGAAAAATCGTTAGATTCACCTGATTTTGCAAACGGCTTAAGATGGCTTGACGATACAACACACGGTCGGCTTGCGCACGAGTTGCGCGCACTGCTGGGCCTTTAGAGGCGTTTAGCGTACGAAACTGAATCCCCGCCTCGTCAATGGCCAACGCCATCGCCCCACCTAACGCATCAATCTCTTTGACCAAATGGCCTTTACCAATCCCGCCAATCGCAGGGTTGCAAGACATTTGCCCTAAGGTATCCACGTTGTGGGTTAGCAACAAGGTGTGCAAGCCCATGCGTGCCGAGGCTAATGCCGCCTCTGTTCCCGCATGGCCACCGCCAACAACAATGACATCAAAATTTGAGATTTGCGCGTCCATCGCGGCCGTCCTTTAGAAGAAATTGAATTCAATTAAACGCCGCTTAAAATGAGCAGGCCTGCTTAATCGTGTTCAAGCTTTAAATAAGTGAGTTGTAATCTGTAAATTAGCCGAGCATTTTAGCATAAGAATCATTGGTTTGCGTAGCAAAGAAAGCACTGAAAAAACCATTAAGATTGATAAAAAGACGGTTAAACAAGCACTTATCAAATCGCCTATTCTTTCAGCAAGCGACCCAACCTTAAAAACAAGTTAATCGCAGCCTGCATTAAAAGGGGGGAACTTCAACAAACTCTGACAACAGTTTTGATACCGGTCGAATAAGGCATTTGTTCTATTGCTAAGCCCTGAGATTGAGAGTACATTTTAGGTTCAAAGTCTGAGTTTACAGACTCTAACCCCTAATTTGAGAAGAACAAAATGACCATTAAACCATTACAAACTTCAATCCTAGCCATCATGGCGGTAAGCCTAATGGGGTGTAGCACCACACCCCCTAAATCGTTAATGGATATTCAGGCTGGTGAGCATTTTAATTTAAAGCAAGCGGTAACCATTCCCGCTGGCAAGGTGCGTAGTTACATCCAGTTTGGGCAAGTGAACGGCGGCGGTTTTAACAGCACTGAAAAACATTGTCGAATTGAGTTGTATGCATTATCAGATAAGCCAACAACCATCCAACCCGAACGCTTTTTAATAGAGCGTGTTAATACCGGCGAAGAGATGATTGCTCAAAATGAGGTGGGCATTCAGTATGCGTTTAACCAATACGCGAGTGTGCAAACCGATATCGCGCCAACCATGGCACTGGCATTTGGTGATAATCAGCGTCCACCGAGCATGGATTTAGTGCACTTGTACTTAAAATCCGATACGCAACCCAACGTGTATCGTTTAACGTGTGCCGGTTCTTTGAGTGATGGCACAACGTTGTTTGATGCCGAAAGAAGTTCACGCCCGCAACGTGAAGACGTCAACCGCATTTTGGGTTCAGTCGGCGCAATTCAACCTTAAAACCATTTTCTTAAAAACCAAACAGGTCTGCTGATTATTAAACCCAGCAGGCCTGCTCACTTTCAACACCAAACGCCTATCGAATTAAACGGTTTCTGTCATTTATCAAGGTGTTTGAAACGCTTCTAAAATGTGTCTTATGGTTCAGCACGCCGATACAGCTGCTGCATAAATCGCGTTTCAATGCCTCCGGATAATCGTTTTTATCGAGCGCCACCTGCATACAGTGTAACCACGCATCACGCTCCGCTTCACCCATGCCATAAAGCAAGGCACGGTTGAAATCGATTGAGTCCGTTGAGTCGGTCATACTCTTAACGGGTTTCCATTGGGCTGAGGTTTAACGTTTAATAATGCTTCCACCTCTTCTTGCGTGTAGCCTTGTTCAAAAGCTAAGAGCGTTAAGGCTTGGGTTCGAGATTGCGCTGCGATTGGGTCAAAGCCATATTGAATGGCGTTATCTAAATAGTTGGCAAGCTGTTCGATGGGATTGGCCGCTTGGTTAGAACAAACAAGCCCGTTGTTAAGTTGACTTAAAGTGGCATCAAACTGCCCTAGCCAATGCTTAACCTGTAACACCGGCTGTAAATCAATCACGGGGTTATTCGCCATTAAACACCCCCCAACACCAAGGCATCGCGCATTTGCATATAGGCAATTAAAAACTCAAACAAAAGTCGCCAAAACAGTTCGGCAAACAGAAACATCACCACAAACAATAACATCCATTTAAGGCGAGTTTGCCAACGGGTGTGGTCTTTTATGATTTGTTTACCGGCTTGCAACCCCACATTCACCGCCGGCACTTTTTGGCCCAACCACGCTTTAAACCACAACATAAACCAGAACAGCAGAATTGGCATCACCACCGCGCCCATATAATAGAAGGCGATCAGCACTTGGATACTGATTAGGGTTTCAAAGGTTAAAAATGACCACATATTCACACATATCCAACATATACATTAAGGTTCTCAATTCTTAGCAGGCCTGCTAACATTCAAATAGACGATTTTTTACGCAATCGATAACGCGGCGAGTGTTGGTGCAAGTCATCCCAGCCTTCATCGGCTTCCAATATTTTATTGGGTTCGTCCACAGGGCGATTATCTTTGACCCATTCATAACCGAACAGGCCTGCAAAGAAGTTCATTACACGCAACATGATTATTGGCGCAGGGTACGTGAGATATCAAACTCGTCTTCAAAGTTTGAACGGTACGGGTTTATGTCTAATCCGCCACGGCGCACGTAACGGGCGTAAACGGTCAGCGCAGTTGGGTTGCAGTGTTTTTGTAGATCGGTAAAAATGCGCTCCACGCACTGCTCATGAAACTCATTGTGTTCACGAAAGGAGATTAGATACTTCAGTAAGTTCTCGTGATTAATTTGTGGGCCTTTATAACGAATCACCACCGACCCCCAATCGGGTTGGCCAGTCACCAAACAGTTGGATTTTAATAGGTGACTGTTCAACGTTTCTTCCACCACTTCGCCTTCCGCTGAAAGTAAACTGGGGTTCACTTGGTAATCGGTGACCTCAATATCCAAGTCATCCAAGTTATCGCCTGGCATGGCACCAATTAACGTCTCTTCGTATTGCAAAGAACGCACGTCCACCGCTACCTCAGCACCACACGCCGCCGACAAATCTTTAATCCACAAATCCACCACCGCTTCTTGCGACTCAAAGCGCGTGCCATTAAACGAGTTTAAGTACAACTTAAACGATTTAGACTCCACCAAGTTGGGCGAATCGGCCGGAAAAGCAAACTCAGCAATCACCGCCACCGGCTTGCCTTTTGGGTTCAGCCACGACACCTCAAATGCACTCCAAATATCCAAACCTTGAAACGGCAGGCTGCTTAAATCAAAACCCAACTCATCACGTTTTTCTTGGCGCGGAATCGGAAACAGAATGCTTGGATCGTAGGTATTACAATACGCGGTGGATTGGCCTAGTTGGCTCTGTTCGGCGGTGGAGTGCTTGGTTTTCAATGGACTATCCTATTAAACGTGATGGTCAGATTATAGCAGGAACGCGTTCGTAAATAACCGTGCGCGAACGCTTAACTTTTCGCCAACCTAAAACCAAAAAACCCAAATAAACACATCGCTTATCTGGGCTTAGAATTTTAATAAACGACGGTTTAACCCAACCGAACCGGTATGGCTGGTTAGCCGGCTACATCAAAGTTACGCAACGCGGTTCTAAAAGCGTTAAACGGGTTTAATAACGCATCGGCAATAATAATGGCAAAACCAATCCAGTGAAAAAAGTTCGGTTCTTGGCCTTGAACAAACCACAAATAACTTAACAGGCCTGTCGCCAACACCACGGTTAATACCGCCCAAAACTGGTCTAACAAGAATGCAAAGGCGCTTACATCCCCTGACTTAAACATCTCAATAAACAGAATCGCCACCGCAATCGAAATAAACACATAGCCCACCGTACCCTCTAATGAAATCTGAAAGTACTCGGTGCCAATTAAGAACAGCACAATAAACAACATCCAAGGCACACGCCCTAAAGCCGACAAAGTGCCACCACTTGAAACCGATACATTTGAACCCATGATTCTTTCCTTTTAAGGTTAGTTGATTGCTTCGTATAGTAGCCTAAGCGCACAAAGAACAACAATCAAAATACTTTACTGGTGGATTAATTCGAGCGATGGTTTTAAGAATAAAAGTTAGCAGGCCTGCTGATTTTCGATTGAAACAAAAAAGGGCGTTATTTCGCTTGGCGCTCTGCTTCTAGTTTTCGTTGGTACTCTTCGTAAGATTCACTCTGTTGTTTAATGCAATCATCATATTGCGAGGGCGGGAGTTTTTGGCATTTAGACTGCTGATTCACCTGAATCGCATTGTAGACCTGCTGGTTACTGCAACTTGCTAATAACGTGGACGTGATTAAGAGAGAAAAAAGTTTAAGGTACATACCAATTCCTTTTTTAATTAAGTTAACTAACGGTCAGTACGAACATATTGCAACAAGGTGTGATAATGTTTTTTTACTTACGATTAATAAGTTTTGCTAGCCGTGCTTTTCTAAGTTCGGTGAAATACTATCAAGCTTATCAGCCAACCACAGCTTAATAATCGATTGTCTGGTAACACCCACACGGCTCGCTTCACGATCAAGCGAATCCAACATCCAAGCAGGAAAATCAACATTCACTCGCTTAGTCTCTTGCATTGAACGCTTTGCTTTAGATAAATCAACGTGTTCTAAAATATCTACATCTTGATCAAATTTTTCATCAAACTCAAACGCTTTCATACAGTTCAACCTCATTTTTTCTTGACCGCCTCACCGAGATAATGCGGATATTTGTGTTTCTATGCGTAATGATTGCTGACCAATGTTTGCCTTTATGTAGAGCAATTATTAAAGTTCGTGATTCATCCACCGTCATAACAGGTATTTCAACAAGATTCGAATCTTGCCAAAGATTCTGCGCTTCTAAGAAATCAATGCCATGCTTCAGTAAATTACTATCACTTTTGTTCTGATCAAATTCAAACAACATCATGAGTAAAAAATATACCTTTTTTATTGCTTTTGCAAGGTTTTATGAAATTCTTAAAGAGTCGCATTGGCTTTATCAATCTAAAAGACTTCAGACAATATTTTTGCTGATGGGCGTTTTTTAAACGTTGTTTACTTTGGCGCTTGCGGAACAACACCTTTTTTCTTAGAGTCCAAAACAATAGGCTCTATATACTTAGCTTTTCCTTTAAATTTAACGATATATTTAGCAGTATCTTGATATTGTTCAATAGTGGCTACTTCAGCATAGTGAGTTATTGCAGAAATCGGCTTTGTTTGATGTGCAGCAATCTATTTAACTTGCTCAAGCATTTTGGCACCCATTCTTATTGCATGCCAACAGCGTTCACCGAGAAATACCTCATTAAAACCATCTTCATTAATTAAAGGGTAGCGTCCCTTTTATATGAAAAGGGCGTTATTTAGCATGCGTGAAACGTTAACGTGATTTTAAGGGTTAAGACAATAAAGTCCTTTATTTGATTCTAAGCCGAATTATGCATCAGCTGCTTTCACTCTCTTTGGATCATCGGGCTTTCTAGCAATCACTAAATGGTCTTTAACGGTCAGTACGAACGTATTGCAGTAAGGACAAAAAACCTCTGACGCTTCCTGCCCCGGAGCCAAATCGCCAATTCGACATAACCAATACTCTTTTTGACATTCTGGGTTAGTGCATTGTTCCATGTGAGTGTCCTTATAATTTCAAAATATTGGAATTTAATTTTACTCTGACCCCAATTATTTAAAACCCTAACGATTGAACTAAGCGGCTGCGCATTAGCGCAGTCGGCTTGAGTGTTTTGTTAGGCATTATTGCCTTTTCTCCAAAGATAAATATCAAAAACTCTTTCATGAAACCAGGTGTTTGATGAAATTTCAGTAATATATTCTTTTGTTGCAACCTCTTGGTCAACTGCGTACAGCTGAAGTTGAGATAATTGGCAGCAAGCATCTTCAATTTGTTTCTTATGCTTTTCAAAACCATCATGCCATTTATCATAATAACTAAATAAATCACCATTTTTTGAACCCACCGCAATTCTTGCTTGAGAGTCGTAAATTAAGACGGGTTGTTTTATTTTGAGCCAAAGAAATTTTGTAGTTAATGATAAAACACTTTTGTTTCCATATTGTTCTGATATCGCGCTTTCTATTTCCAAAATTTTTTTGATTGGATTATCCGTGAATTGTTCTTTACAGACTGAATCTATTATTTTCAATACAGGTTGGTATCTTATAAGCCCTTTATGCTCATCAAACTCACTGGGTAAGTTTCTAGCAACTCTGTAAAAGCCACCAGCACTTTTTAATGTAGATAATTTTTGTTCAATACTGCCATTCGAAAAAGCGTGACAGAAACCTTTATCGTAAGTTAGCCATTGATTAAGATAATGAAGTGAGCAGTATTCAAATGTTTGGGTTGCCATATTTTTCCTTACTGGCTAACAATTAGTATAAGGCACTATTGCCTTGTTATACGGTATTACAGTTGTTTTCACTGCTCGTAACTTACCTATTGAGCAGGCCTGCTGATTTACAACGCTATGGCATATCACAACCATTAATAGCGCTAAAAACGTTTAGAGATACTACCTGATAAAGCCGACATTTAATAGATAAAGTACGTAGTTTAGTGTGTTATTTAGCACTTAAGTGCGCCCCCCCTTTTACTCAATCCGTTTTGGATTCTCTAGTTTGGCTAGGGCTTGGTTAATACGTTGTTTGAAATAGAATGCAAAAAAGTCATAGGCACCGGAGTTATTCATTCTAATTTCTAGGTCGTCTCCCGTGCCATCGGCAAACACCATATTGGGAAAGGTGGTGACGTTGTAAAGTGCAGCCATTTCGCTGTTTGGAACGGCTACACCGTCAAAGTCGAGCACTTGCGCTTTGGCATTGGCTTCGATTTCGACAATTTCGATATAGCCTTCAAGCAAGCCATTTTCCACCAACGGCAACAAGGCGTTCTCTTTGAGTTTGTCGCACGCTCCACAGCGCACACGGCTGAAGAAAATCACCACTGGAATATTGGCGGCTTTGGCGCGTTCGCCCACTTCTTGCAAATTGTCGACCTTATTCATTTGCCAATCGGCTTGCGCGGGAAACAGCCAGAATAAGGGGATGAACAGCGTGGCGAGTCGAAGTAGCATGGTATCGTTCCTTGTTTTCTTGAATAAGCAATGTACCACTCCTAAAACAGCACAACAAGTTTCGAACAATAGACCATCATCAAACTGTCATTTAAGCCAGCGGTTTCCACTTTATAATAAGAAGGTTATTTTGCGATTAGTCATTTGAATAGAGATGCAAGGATAAGAAATTGGGCATGTTAGGCACGTTAATTTTAGGGATGTTGTTAACCGCTTTGGCGCTGGGCGTGTTGTGGGGTGGCTTTAGAGTACTGAGACAACTGCCAAGATTTAAAGAATCACTGAATAACCGCACCACCAATAAACGTATGTTGCAGTTAACGCTGTTTATCTATTTTGCAGGGATTATTACCACGATTGCGTTTATGGCGGGTTAATTTGAGAGGTTTTTAAGGCTTAGCGGGGTTGATGGGTTTGCAAAAACGCTTTTGAAAAGTCAGCAGGCCTGCTGGATTTTAACGTTGGTTTTTTTAATCTTCTTGAACCTTAAACACACATTGATTGGCATTTAAGGTTTTACAAAAACCATCGACCTCTTGTTCGGGTAACGCTACCCGTACCGTGACCTTTTGTTGATAGTCCACCGACACAATCTCACCCGATACCAAACTTAACCAGTGGCGCAACGGCTGCTCTTGAGCAAACTCACACACTACCTGCAACTGGGTTTTTGGTACCTCTTGTTCGGTAGGCAGAATCTCCATCACTGCTTGCGCTGCTTGACCGTAAGCGCGGGTTAACCCGCCAGCACCGAGTTTTATTCCACCGAAATAGCGCACCACGCAGATCATAATGTCGCCCACCCCTTTGTGGCTTAAAACGTTCAAAATTGGCTTGCCGGCTGTGCCGCTTGGCTCACCATCGTCGCCCATTCCGGCATTGGTAGCGCAGTTTGGATTACCAATTTGATACGCCCAGCAGTGGTGTCGTGCATCCGGAAACTGCGCTTTAATCTCCGCTAACCAAACCATGCCCGCTTCACGGCTGGTGATGTGGGTGGCATAGGCGATAAAACGGCTCTTTTTAATCTCAATTTCAGCGACCGTTTGTTGTGTGGGAATGGGATAAGACATAAATAAAAGTAAGCAGGCCTGCTAAGTTTGAAAACACCGTTTTTAAGGCGAGTTGTGTGTTTTAAAGTAAAAAACCTAAGCGTTTGAAATGGCTTAGGTTGATTCAAATAAAATTTCTAAGAGTCAATTACGGGTTTTCTAAGGCAGTTGCAATCGTCCCACCACGTCAAAGAGTCCGTCACCAAGCGGTTGTAACACCACCATCTCGGCTGGCTCAACACGAATCAAGGCCAGCTCTCCAATATTGGGGCGGTGGGTCACTAGGATTAAATTTTTTTTGCCTTGGTAGTTACCAATCATTTGACGAACTTGCTTTAAGTTCTCATTCGCTTGCTCAACCGTCAGAGCTTTAGTTAAACGCAGTAAGGGTTCGACTTGATAGTCACCAAACGCCAGTTCTGCGGTGTCTTTAGTACGACAGTGCGGACTGCTCAAAACCTGTTCAATGGCAATCGCATGGGTTTTAAACTGTTGGTTAATGGCTTGCGCTTGCGCACGCCCTTCGTCATTTAGATTCTTCTCGCTAAAGCAACTGTCGTCCAGCAGAAACGAATCGCCAAAACTGCGATCAATCTCTGCATGGCGCACCAACAAGACTTTACCGCCGGCCTTCAAAGCCGACCAAAAATCGGCTTGAGCACTGCTTTCGGCGTGCACCGCAGGGAAGTAAAAAACCAAACTCAACGCTAATACAAAAATTCGCAACATAACGACTCCTTAATGACGAAGATAACGGAATTTAAACCGGTCTGTTTTCGAGCTTCACCTTAAACCACAACGCATACAACGCGGGTAAAAACAGCAGTGTTAATAATGTACCCACGCCGATTCCCCCAATCAATACAAAGGCCATGGGCCCCCAGAAGGTGGAACTGGTTAACGGAATAAACGCCAACATAGCGGCTATGGCGGTTAATAACACCGGGCGTGCACGGCGAATGGTAGCGTCAATCACCGCCTCACCCAACGGCAAACCCTGTTTGACATTATCGTCAATCTGTCCGGTTAGAATCAACGTATTTCGCATTAAAATGCCCGCCAAACCAATTAAGCCCAAGTTAGCCACAAAGCCAAATGGTTGATTAAAAATCAACATCGCCGCCACCGCGCCAATTAAACCTAAGGGCGCAGTAATCATCACCATAAACAGTGTGCTAAACGATTTAACCAATAGCATAATCAATAAGGTCATGGCCAACACCATCAGTGGCATCATCGCGTTAATCGACTCTTCCGCTTTACTGGACTCTTCCACCGAACCACCGACATCAATACGGTAGCCGTATGGCAGTGCATCGAGAATGGGCTGCATTTTATCTTGGATTAATTTGGTCGCCACTGGCGGTTGCATACCGTTAATCACTTCGCTGTTCACCGACAGATACAACTCTCGATTGCGGCGCTCTAAAATGGGGTCTTCATAACCAATCTCAATTTGCCCAAGCTGTTCTAGCGGTAACGACACGCCTTGCGGCGTTTTGATGATTAAGCTGTTTAACTCGCCTACTTTAGCGCGGGTTGCTTCATTGGCACGTAACACCACATTCACAGTACGAATCTTCTCACGAATTTGCGCCACAGGACTGTTTTGTAACTGCGCTTGCAACTGCTCAGCCACGTCTTTACTGGTTAAGCCCAATTGCGCCAAGCGCACTTTATCCATGTTCAAGTTTAAAATGAGCGCTCGTTGTCCCCACTGTAAATGCGGGTCGATAGCAAAGTCTTGTTGCGCAATTAACTGGCGTAAATCGTTGGCGATACGGCGCAGTTCATTCTCATCAGGCCCAACCACTCGGAACGTGACCGGCCAAGTAACCGGTGGCCCAAACAACAAAGGATGCACGCGCACACGCGCTTCTGGGAACAGACCTTCATTGATTTTAGCAATCAGCTTTTGTTGTAAGGCTTCACGTTCCGCTTTACCGTGGGTAACCACAATAATCTTGGCAAACGCAGGATTAGAAAGCTCCGGATTCAATGCTAAGAAGAATCGCGGCGCACCTCGACCTACATACGCAGAAACCGACTTCACTTCGTCGTAGCCGTTAATCAGCGCTTCAACCCGTTGACTGACGGCATCGGTGACATTAATGCCGGTGCCTTCTGGCAAGTAGATGTCCACCATCAACTCAGGACGGTCCGAGCTTGGGAAGAACTGTTTGACCACCGCGCTTTGCATGCCATACACGGCGGCCATAAAAATCAGCACCGTAATCGCGACCACCCAAATTTTATGGCGCACGCATGCGGTCACAACGCGCTTTAAAAAACGGCATATTTTAGTGTCGTAGATGTCTTTTTTAACCGCTGATTGCTGTTCTGATGACTCCGATTGCGATTGAGGTTTGTCCTTTAAAATTCGCACGCCTAGATAGGGGGTAAAGTAGACCGCAACAATCCATGAGGCAATCAGTGTGGTACCGAGAACCCAGAAGATGCCACCGGCGTAATCGCCCACACGCGATTGCGCTAACCCAATCGGCAAAAAGCCCACAACCGTCACCAAGGTGCCCACCAACATCGGGGCGGCAGTGATGTTCCAAGAGTAAGCGGCGGCTTTGACTTTATCCACCCCCTCTTCCATTTTGACCAACATCATCTCAATGGCAATAATGGCATCGTCCACCAACAAGCCCAGCGCAATAATCAAGGCGCCTAAGGTAATGCGGTCAAAGTTGAAGCCTTCCATGAACATAAAGGTAAAGGTCATGGCTAAGGTCAACGGCACAGCAAGCGACACAATCAGGCCTGCGCGGAAACCTAAGGTAATTAAACTGACCACCAACACCACAATTAACGCGGTTAGAAACTTAAGCTCAAAGGTTGAAACCGCACTGTGAATGGCATCGGCTTGATTGGTGACCTTATCTAAGTGAATGCCCAATGGTAGTTGCGCTTGGTAGTCTTGCTCAAATTTAATAAGCTTCTCTTCCAGCTTTAAACCATCGGTTGCGGGTGACATCACCACACCGACTAATAAAGCTTGCTCGCCTTTGCTGCGCACTAAATAAGTGGGTGGCGATTCATAGCCACGATAGACATTGGCAATGTCTTGCAGAAGGACTTGTTTGTCGCCAATGATAATCGGCAGTTGTTTGATTCTATCAACTGAATTGAGCAGGCCTGCTGACTTTTCAGAAGCGGAATTTGTACGAATGTAAAGACGTGGCCCTTCGGTTTCAATAAACCCCGAGGCGTTCACCGAAAGATGGCCGTTGATGGCTTGTTGAACCTGTTGAAGCGCCAAACCCATCTGGGCGATTTGTTGTTTATCGATGTCGATAAAAATGCGTTGTGGCTGTTCACCAATTAAGTCGACCTTTTTCACGCCCTCTACTCGACGCAAGGCAATTTGCATCTTATCGGCTTCAAGTACCAACTTCTCTTGTGGCCAATCGGGCGCCGTTAAGCCGTAAAGGGTAAAGTAAACGTCTTCAAAATCGTCGTTGAAAAACGGCCCTTGCACGCCGCTGGGTAAAAACTGGGCTTGGTCTCCCAAACGTTTACGCACTTGGTAATAGAGGTCTTGCGTCATCCCTTTGGGCGTATCTTCGGCAAAGGTCACCAACATATCCACGCGACCCGCACGCGCCTTGGTTTCGACTCGATCAAAATAGAGAATCTCTTCCAAGCGTTTTTCAAGTGGATCCGCCACTTGGTTTTGCATCTCAATCGCGGTCGCACCCGGCCAAGTCGCGGACACTACCATAGTATTGACATCAAACGAGGGGTCTTCGGCGCGCCCCATGTGCATAAACGCATACACTCCGGCAATGGCCACCACCAAAATAAAATAGAGCGTTAACGAACGCTCTTTAACGGCGTAAGCGGAAACGTTCCAACGATTCATTCTGCTGACTCCCGAACCGCTTGACCTTCATTTAACTGGTGGACACCCAAAGAGACAATGGTTTCAACGTTGCTAAAGTCGCCCTCAACCCAAGCCCAACGCTCGGACAGGGTTTTGACTTTAACCGGCACTCGACTCACCATGCCGCTCTTGACCTGCCACAGTGACGCAAAATCGCCCTGTTCATACAACGCGGTATTCGGCACACGAATTAACGAACCCACCGAGTCAAATAGCACGGTAGCGGTTTGCCCTAAGCTCAAGGCATCTAAGGTTTTTTGCACCGCTTTATCGTTGGTTTGAAACTCATAGCGTGCTGCCCAAGTGCGACTTTGTGGCTCGGCTTCACCCGAACGTTCACGTAACGTCACTTTGTATTCGGTGTCGGAGCCATAAATTTTCACGGTGGCTTTTTCTGGTAATTCGGCAATGCGGTTTTCAGGGACTTGCACAATCACTTCACGGTAACCCGCTAAGGCAATGGTGGCCACAGGCATACCCGGCGCAACTACCTCGCCTTGTTCAGCTTGAACAGAGAGGATTTTGCCATTGCCGGGCGATTGCAGTTGCGTATAAGCCAGCTGATTTCTAGCTTGATCTTCTTGCAGACGTTGCGATTTTAGACGCTCTTGTAGAACGGTTAAGTTACTTTCCGCTTGATCAACCGATTGCTGAGAGACCAAACTACGGGCGACCAGTTTTTTGAAACGTTCCAACTCCAGTTGCGCATTGTGAATTTCAGATTCGGTGGCGCGAATATTGGCTAATACCACTCTAAAGGCTAAGTCGTAATCGGTCGGATCGAGTTTAAATAGGACTTGGTTTGCTTTGACTTGGTCGCCACTGTTGACCAAACGTTTTGTAATTTTGCCGTTGACTCGAAAAGCAAGGTTGGAGGTATAACGCGCAGCAATGGTTCCAGTTAGGCTCCATTGTGGTTGGGCGCTTAAATTGGATAAAGCGATGGTCTTAACCACAGGTGCAACATTCGATGATGACTCTTCAGCGGCTTCGTTTTGGCAACCACTTAACAGTACACTGCTTAAAACCCCAACTAACAGACCCTTTATCACTTGCATGGTTATTTCCTATCGCTTAACGCATTGAATTTCATTTTGACCGTGTGTTTCACGTGAAACCGATACTCACTGAACCACCCAAGTACCCCAGTATTTTACAGGGTTATAATATGTTAGTTTATTTACCTATGCAAAACGAGGTAAATATTCGACCTAACAAGTCATCCGAGGTAAAGCGACCGGTGATTTCTGATAAGGACTCTTGCGCCGCTCTTAAGTCTTCCGCTAAAAGCTCACCCGCCGCATACATCTCAAGCTGTTGTTGACCGTTTTGCGTGGCTTCAAGTGCAATTTGCAAAGCATCAATGTGACGTTTACGTGCCATAAACACGCCCTCTCCGGTTTGCTCAAACCCCATGGCAGTTTTAAGGTGATTGCGCAGTAAATCAACCCCCAATTTCTGTTTAGCCGAGAGCCAGACAATGGTCTGTTCGCCATCCAGTTCCACCATTGGGTCATGATTAATCAGGTCGATTTTATTGCGAATGAGCGTCACTGGAATGTGGCTTGGTAAACGGTCTAAAATGACTTGATCCTCTTCGTGAATCGCCTCCCCCGCTTGCAACATCACCAATACTCGGTCGGCATTATCCAGAGCTTGCCAAGCGCGTTCAATCCCAATTTGTTCCACTTGGTCGGTGGCGACACGCACCCCCGCGGTATCCAAAATGTGTAACGGCATGCCGTCGATATTAATCTCTTCTTTAACGATGTCACGCGTAGTGCCCGCAATATCGGTGACAATGGCACTTTCACGCCCTGAAAGTGCATTCAGTAAACTCGATTTGCCAGCATTCGGGCGACCTAAAATCACCACCGACATCCCTTCTCGCAATAACACACCTTGTTGTGCTGAAACGGACACCGCGTGTAAACGATCCAGAATATGCTTAAGCTGGCCTGCGACTTTTCCATCGGACAAGAAATCAATCTCCTCCTCTGGAAAATCAATCGCCGCTTCAACAAAGATGCGTAACTGGGTTAACTCTTCAACCAGTTGATTCACTTGCGCAGAGAATTCGCCTTGCAACGAGCGAATCGCCGAACGAGCGGCTTGATCGGACGAGGCTTCGATTAAATCGGAGATGGCTTCGGCTTGCGCCAAATCGAGTTTGTCGTTTAAGAAGGCCTGCTTGGAAAACTCACCCGGTTCTGCCAAACGCGCACCCAACTCAACCACACGGCTTAATAGCCACTCCAACACCACCGGGCCTCCGTGACCTTGCAATTCGAGGACGTCTTCACCGGTAAAAGAGTTGGGGCCTGGAAAGTACAGGGCAATCCCTTGATCTAATACTTGTTGTTCAGAGCCATAAAACGGTGCATAGTGCGCATAACGTGGCTTGGGGGTGATGCCTAATACTTGTTCGGCAATAGGTAAGGCGTGCTTACCGGAAACGCGCACAATTCCCACACCGCCTCTTCCAGGCGCTGTGGCAATCGCAGCAATGGTGTCGTAATTTTTAAAATCCATAATCAATTCCAAACAGGGACGTGGTGTGAATAAAGTTTACCAACAAAAAACGCCCATAAGGGCGTTCTCTGTGTATCTCAATAAATTGCTTTGCATAGCCAATTAACTAAGCAACCGTTTTGTATTCCGTGACTTTAAAGTCGGTAATAAAAAACTTCGCTTCAAGTTTGGCTCGGCTTTTATCGAGCTTTTTCATAGAACCAAACGTCATCTCTTCTTTTTCGCCATTGACCATAAAAGAGAGCACGTAAAGTGGGCGGGTTTGAACCTCTGCCTGCGCCACTTGTTGCGCTGATGGCGTTGACCCACCGGCTTCTAATGGCAGGTAACCCTCTTTGGTTTTATAGCAAACAGGCTGCATGCCGTCTGCCACCAAATACTCTACCTTGCCGTACATTGGGTGATCGGTACCCAGTTTTTGATAAGATAATTGCATACTCTAATCCTTTGTACTTTTAGCGGTGTTTTTCTTGTCGTCGTCTTCGCCCATCTCAATTTTACGCGTGATGTACCACTGTTGAGTCACAGACAGAATGTTGTTCACAACCCAGTAAAGAACCAAACCAGCTGGGAAGAATAGGAAGAAGATGGTGAAGATGAAAGGCAGTAACTTCATTACTTTCTGCTGCATCTCATCCATCATCGCCGATGGGTTTAGTTTCTGCTGAATGTACATGGTGATCCCCATGATAACCGGCAAGATGTAGTAAGGGTCTTGTGCCGATAAATCTTGAATCCACAGCATAAAAGGTGCTTGACGCATCTCTACCGAGTATAGCAATACCCAGTAAAGTGCAATAAACACGGGCATCTGAATAAAGATGGGTAAACAGCCACCGAGTGGGTTAATTTTTTCTTCTTTATACAGCTTCATCATCTTCTGTTGGAAGATTACTTTATCGTCGCCGTAGTTCTCTTTTAACTGCTGTAATTTAGGCTGAAACTTCTTTAAACGCGCCATTGAGCGGTAAGAGGTTTCTGACAACTTGTAGAAAATTAACTTAATTAAAATAGTCAGCAAGATAATCGCCACACCCCAGTTCCCGACCACGCTGTGAATGTGATCCAGTACCCAGAAGATTGGTTCTGCTAAGAATGTTAAAATGCCGTAATCAATCGTAAGCTCAAGACCCGGTGCAATCTCTGCAAGTAGATTCTGCTTTTCTGGTCCGATAAACAGCTGTGAGGTTAGGTTACCACTTTGACCGGCGGGTACACTCAACAACGGTTCAACCACACCGACCACATAACGGTCATCTCCTAAAGGCTTAGCGTAATAGTTATTTTGTACATCTTGATTGGGAATAATCGCCGTTAAGAAGTACTGTTGAATCATGGCTGCCCAACCACCATTCACCGCTTTACTATTAATGATTCCCTTGTTTAAATCATCAAACGAATGTTTGACGTACTTATCTTCCGCTTGGCCATCATATAGAACCGGCCCAGTGTAGGTATACATCATGAAGTTGTCGTCAGGATTAAAACGGTTACGCACAATTTGTGAGTACAGACTTCCGTCCCAAACTTCTGAAGTCGCGTTCTCTACCTGATAACCCACATCTACTAGGTACTCACCCTTTCGGAAGGTGTACGTTTTGGTGACAGTAATGCCATCTTGCTGCCAAGTCATCGGAACCACTAAGGTATCGCCAGTCATCTCATAAGAAGTTTGATTGGTTTGGTACATCGCCTTATGGTTTGGCGCTGGCAACGTTGAATTCGGCTGCATGGCAATACCATTTTGAACTACGTATAACAACGCGCCTGAATCACTCAACAACTGATAAGGCTGGGTGTGATCTTGGGTTGCACCGTAGTTTAACAGTCTGGCTTCACGAATATCCCCACCCGCCGTGTCAATGATCAAGTCCAACGTATCGGTTACGACACGAATTCGTTGCCCCTGAGCCATCGCACTTTGTGCAACAGGAACCGCACCCGATGTTGCTGCAGGCGCGTTTGCAGTAGGAACGGCTCCGGGTACCGTGCTCGGTGCTGACATAGATGCCGCATTCGAGTTGGCAAGCGGTGTTTCTGACTGGGCAGCCGTCTGTACCGCAACCTGTTCAACCTTGGCCGCACTAAACTGCATCCATTCCAGATAAATCCAAGTTAGTGTAAAGGCTAAAGCCAGCCACCAAAACGATCTCATATTCATGTTAAAACCTTTAACTGTTTCTATTTAACGGTGTTTAAGTAATTGTAATTGTTAGACTTGTCTATTCAGAAAATCAAACGCGGTCTTTAAATCCACTTTTTTCAATTTTACGAATCAAATGCAAAAAGCTTTTGTGCAAATCGGCACTGTCGACGTCTTGCATGCCTTTGCGGCCCAAAACCACAATATCATACCCATTTAGCTGTGTTTTATGTTGTCTAAATGCCTCTCTGGAGAGTCTTTTTATACGATTTCGCCAAACGGCTCTTTGAAGCTGCTTTTTACTCAAGGCTAAACCCAGTCTTGGATAGGTTTTTTGATTTGGACGAACAATCAAAGTCCAATGACGGTTGGCAAATTTTTCAGCACGTTCAAATACGTGTTTAAAATCGTTTGGAGAGAGTAGTCGTAAAGACTTAGAAAACCCATTTACAGGTTCAGAAGAGGGGGTATGAGATAAGTCAGGGTGAGTTGGTAACTCATTAATTGAATTCATAAACTCACCAGACTTGCTGTCAATGTGTACCAAAGTAGCACACATTAGACTATGCAGTTAAGCGCTTGCGTCCTTTTGCACGACGAGCTGCTATAACTTTACGACCATTTTTAGTCGCCATACGAGCACGGAAACCGTGAGTACGCGCACGTTTGATTACACTTGGTTGAAATGTACGTTTCATGTCAGTTGTCCTTAAAATTGAGTTTCCGAAATGCGGAAAAACGGGGATTATATAGAGATAGCGCGAATAAGACAAATATTTTTTGTTATTTATTTAAAGAATATCACTTACTTATGACTAAAAGACCGGGCAAAACACCTTACTCATAACCAAACAGATAGCCCGAAAAGCGTTTTGTATACATGCTCAGTGATTGAGTTTGCTTAAAAAATTCAAGGCGATAAACAAACCAACTCGCTATAATCAATCCACTATTTATAAAACCCGCTTGTCACTTTTAATAAACGAAACCATAACTTTAATACTGAAGCCCATGCCTGACATCATTTTCTCTGAAATACTTATTTACCTTACAACAGGGGCTTTTGTTGGTTTTGCCGCAGGCCTGCTC
The DNA here is from genome assembly GCA_016938655.1 of Thiotrichales bacterium. Classification (GTDB taxonomy): domain Bacteria; phylum Pseudomonadota; class Gammaproteobacteria; order Thiomicrospirales; family Thiomicrospiraceae; genus Thiomicrorhabdus. The sequence continues at coordinate 50,953 of JAFGUG010000026.1, forward strand.
GGAATTGGTGGCGGATTAATTATTGTGCCTATCCTGACGTTTGTGCTGAGCCAACACCTTGGGCATACCGAGCATGTTGTGCATCTCGCCATTGGTACGTCGCTTGCCACTATTCTTATTACTTCTTTGTCTTCAGTGAGAGCGCATCACGCTCTTCAAGCGGTGCGTTGGGATATCGTCAAATTATTAGTAGCGGGGGTGTTATTAGGCGCCTTTATCGGAGGCTGGGGATCACAGTTTTTTGAATCCAGAACGCTTGGCATTATTTTTGGCGTGATGGAACTGCTCATCGCCATTAATATGCTTATGGCGCTTAAACCCAGCCCTTCAAGAGAGTTACCAGGCCTGCCCGGCAATACTGTAGCCGGTTCCGTCATTGGCGGCTTATCGTCCTTGGTGGGGATTGGTGGCGGCACCTTAACCACCCCTTATTTAGTTTGGAATAATATTACGATGCACCAAGCCATTGCGACCTCTGCGGCAGTAAGCTTGCCGGTCGCCTTTGCCGGAACCCTTGGGTTTTTAATTGCGGGTTTAAGCGCTGAAAACTTACCCGCCTATGCTACGGGTTACATCTACTGGCCTGCTTTTTTTGGCATTGTTGTGGCCAGCGTGCTCACCGCGCCCTTAGGCGCCAAAGCCGCTCAAAAAGTCCCTATAAAAATTCTAAAGCGTGTTTTCGGGGTCTTTTTACTGGCCTTAGCCGCCAAAATGTTGATATTTTCATAATTTTTTCAACAGGTGGAAAAACAGTTATAAAAACATTAAGTTAACCTATAAAAAATTCTAGTTATCCACACCCACTATCCACAAAGTTATCCACAGAACTGGGCTATGAATTAAAGTTATTCACAGGTATACTTCATGTATTAAATTTTTACCCCCGTTTAACGTCGTTTGTTAATCCAATTCTTATTCAATATTCAGGCCTGTTTCTAATACTCGCTTGGGTAATTGAGTGAGCGCTTGTGTTTTATCAAAACGATCTTAAATTGTAAAAAGTCTCAAATTAAAGCCGTTTAATCTTGACACTTTTTCTATTGAAATAAAGGAAACGCTATTGTCTACCTTGTGGGCTCAAAGTCTTAAGCACCTTGAAAATGACTTAAACGACCAACAATTCCATACCTGGATTCGTCCGCTTCAAGCCATTGAAGAGGAGTCTGTGATTCGTTTATTAGCACCCTCCTCTTTTATTTTGGACTGGGTTAATAAAAAGTTGATGAACAACATTCGTCAAGCGGTTGCGATTGCTGCTCCGCACAATACGCCAGATGTAAAATTAGAAATTGGTGATTACGTTCTAGACAGTTACGACACCGATGAACCGACGGTTCCACAAGCGTTAAAGGTGGAAAAAGAAGCGTCTAAAAAACCCGCTGCCTCAAAATCAAACAGTCAACAACACTCCTTAGCCAAAGACAGCACCGGCACCAGCATTAAGCATGGTTTAAACGCCAACTTTACCTTTGATACCTTTGTTGAAGGTAAGGCTAACCAACTGGCCGCCGCCGCGGCACGTCAAGTCTCTGAAAACCCGGGTGGCGCATACAATCCGTTTTTTATCTATGGTGGCGTAGGGTTAGGTAAAACCCACTTAATGCACGCCATTGGTAATCAGATGATGAAAGACAACCCCAAAGCACGTGTGGTCTACTTGCACTCTGAACGGTTTGTTGCCGACATGGTGAATGCCCTTCGTCACAATAAAATTGACGAATTTAAACGTTTTTACCGTTCATTAGATGCCCTGTTAATCGATGACATTCAATTCTTTGCAAATAAAGAGCAGTCTCAAGAAGAGTTCTTTCATACCTTCAACACGCTTTTAGAAGGCAACAAACAAGTTATTCTGACCAGTGACCGTTTTCCAAAAGAGGTGGATGGCTTAGAAGACCGTCTTAAATCGCGTTTTGGCTGGGGTTTGACCATTGCGGTTGAACCACCGGAATTTGAGATGCGTGTGGCCATTTTGCTTAAAAAATCCTCTGAATTTGGCTTTACCCTTCCGGATGAAGTGGCCTTTTTTATCGCCAAACGTCTGCGCGGAAACGTGCGTGATTTAGAGGGCGCGCTTAAACGTGTTGGCGCGTTTGCACAATTTACTCAACAAGCGTTAACCGTTGAATTAGTCAAAGAAGCCTTAAAAGATCTATTGGCACTGCAACAAAAAATGGTTACCCTAGAAAATATTCAAAAAACGGTCGCGGACTACTACAAGTTGCGCATTGCGGATATGCTCTCTAAAAGACGGTCTCGCAATATTGCCCGTCCAAGACAAGTGGCCATGGCGATTGCTAAAGAGTTAACCAATCACAGCTTGCCAGAAATTGGCGATGCATTTGGTGGTCGTGACCATACAACGGTTTTGCACGCAGTTCGCAAGATTAAAGAGTTACGTGAAACCGATCATCGTATTGACGATGACTTTAATAGCTTAATTCGCATTATCACCAATTAATGAACGGCCTGTGCAAAACGCAGGTCTTAAACACTTAACCCAATAAATCAACGTATAAAGAGTGCTTCAGATGAAAATCAGTCTTTCTCGCGAAAACCTTCTAAAAGTCTTACAAACGGTCGGGGGCGTTGTTGAAAAACGCCAAACCATGCCTATTTTAGGCAATGTGTTGTTTTACGTTTATCAAAACACGCTAACCGTGACCGCTTCCGATTTAGAAATTGAAACGCGTGCGCAAACCGAACTTGAGACCTGCGACGTCGAACAGTTTGCGATTACCCTGCCTGCGATTAAGTTGATTAACATTGTGCGCTCACTGCCCGATGGGTTAACCATTGTGATGGATTTTGAAGAAGCACGCTGTACGGTGTCTGCCGGGCGTTCACGCTTTAAGGTATCAACCTTACCTGCGGATGACTTCCCAACCATCGATTTAACCCAAGCAAACCTGTCTTTCTCAATGTCACAGCACCAATTGAAACAGCTCATTCAGCACTCCAGCTTTGCAATGGCAAGCCAAGATGTCCGTTTCTATTTAAACGGTATGCTGTTTGATATTCAAAATAACCAATTACGTGTGGTCGCCACCGATGGTCACCGTCTATCAACCTGTTCAACCGAATTGGCCATGGACGGACTCGCACCAACCCAAGCGATTTTGCCGCGTAAAGGGGTATTGGAACTGTCTAAACTGATTGGCGATGATGATGCGTTAATTCAGTTCTCGTTAGCGGCCAACTATCTAACCGTGCAATTTGAAGAGACGGTGTTCACCTGTAAGTTAGTGGATGGGCGTTTCCCAGATTACCGCCGTGTCATTCCTGAAACCAATGACCAAGTGGTGCAAACCGATCGTGAACTGCTTAGAAGTCTGTTACAACGTGCCTCTATCTTGTCGAACGACAAGTTCAAAGGCATTCGTTTGATTTTAAACAGCAACTTATTAGCGGTCAACGCCTCTAACAGCGAACAAGATGAGTCGCATGAAGATATGGCCATTGACTACAACGGGCCAGACATGGAAATTGGTTTTAATGTGAGCTACATCTTAGATGTTCTTAACTCCATGCACGAAGATTGTGTCACAGTGCAATTAAAAGATTCCAACAGCAGTTGTTTAATTGAAACTTCGTCAGACGTTTGTCATTGCCAGCACGTGGTTATGCCAATGCGTTTGTAATCAAACTGCACGACTTTATTTTTCAACAGGCCTGCTTAAATTTCAATTTAAGCAGGCCTGTTGGTTTCTAAAGACGGTAAAATGCTCATCAACCCTATTAATTTAAGTCGTTAAGTCTCACAGAATGAATAAACCTCGTTTAATTCGCCTTGCCACCTATGCCTCTGTTGCCATTGCAGTGAGCTTACTGCTTTTAAAAATAGTGGCTTGGGTAGAGACCGATTCGGTGAGTATTCTGGCTTCGCTACTGGACTCGGCCATTGATATCATTGCCTCGGTACTGATTTTGGTGGCCGTGCAAATTGCCCAAACTCCACCCGACCATGAACACCGTTTTGGGCATGGTAAAGCCGAACCCTTGGCGGCTTTAGCACAAAGTGTGTTTATTACCGGCTCGGCGATTTACCTGTTAATTTATGCCTTAGAGCGCTTGATTGAACCGCACGTTTTAACCAACCCAGAAATCGGTATGTGGATTATGCTGATTTCGTTGACCTTAACCTTTGCTCTGGTCGCCTTTCAACGCTATGTGATTCTGCAAACCCAATCCACCGCCATAAAAGCCGATTCGTTACATTACATTTCCGATATTCTGGCCAATTTCTTAGTGATTGTTAGCCTATGGCTAAGTCACATTTTATGGCTTGATCCTCTGCTTGCTTTCGCCATTGCACTGTGGATTTTATACGCCGCATTTAAGATTGCACATGAGGCCAGTAATCAACTGCTCGATAGAGAACTGCCGGAAGAAATTCGTCTGCAAATTCAAGCCATTATTTTAGCTACGCCAGAAGTCCAAGGCTTTAATGATTTACGCACCTATCAGTCTGGGCCGAACCGTTTTGTGCAAGTGGACTTAGAGTTGGACGATAAACTCACCCTTAAAGAGAGTCATCGCATCGCTGAAAATGTGACCACTGCTTTGGTCAACGCCTTTGATAACCTCGATGTCATGATTCATCAAGAACCCGTTAGTTTGCACAATGATCCCGAACATCATACATGGGGTAAAGAGTAATGTTTTTAACATGACGCAAATCGCCCAACTGCATTTACAACACTTTAGAAACTGTACCCAAGCACAGTGCAAATTAAGCACCGGGCTTAACCTGTTTGTGGGCGATAACGCCGCCGGTAAAACCTCGTTCATTGAAGCAATTTGGTTGTTAGCCACCGGCCGGTCGTTTCGTACCTCTAAGTCGCACCATCTCATTCAGCATGAACACACCCAAAGCGTGATCTTTAGCCAAGTGACTTCCAGCCATAACGCAGACAAAACCCACAAATTGGGTATGCAAAAAAACACCACCAACACCGTTTTAAAAGTCGATGGCGAACCCGTTAAAGGTCAAATACATTTAGCCAGCTTAATTCCCGTACAACTGCTCACGCCAGAGAGTCACCGCCTATTGGAAGAGGGCCCCAAAGCGCGTCGTCAATTTATGGACTGGGGTTGTTTTTATCAAAGTAGTGACTTTATTCAACAGTGGCGACTCTATCAGCGTGCCTTAAAACAGCGTAATCACGCTTTAAAAAGACACCTTCCAAAAGCGCAGGTACAACTGTGGGATCATCAATTGGTGGAAACCGCCCTTAAAATCGACGTGATTCGCCAAGACTACCTTGAAGCCCTAGAACCCTACCTTATGACCTTCTGCCAAGCGCTCATGCCTGAAGTGGAAGAGGCTGTGGTTTGTCAGTATCGTGCCGGTTGGCCTAAAAACACCGACGACCTGTTGAGCCTAATGACGCAAAACTACCTCAAAGACAGCCAAGTCGGCCACACCCAATACGGCGCACATCGAGCGGATATTCGTTTTAAGTTTGGTAACCAAGAAGCGATGAACACACTGTCTCGTGGTCAGCAAAAGCTGTTTGTGTGTGCGCTTTTATTAGCGCAAGCCAGCCTGCACGAAAAGGTGGTGCATGAGCCGGTGATTATGTTGATTGACGACCTGCCCGCAGAGCTGGATGAGAACCACCGTTTAAAACTGTTGGAGTTATTACAAGTGCTAAATATTCAACACTTAATTACCAGCACATCAGAATCACTGATTCCTATTTTAAACCCAGAAAACAGCAAAATCTGGCACATTACGAACGGCGAAGTGACCGAAAAACGTGCGTAAATGCGGCTTTGGAAAAGCTGAGTTTTAAAGGTTAGCAGGCCTGCTAACGTTTAAATAAACCTCTCAAAAAAACCGTATTTCAGCCTGCAAAGACGCCCTAAAACACTCAAATTAAGGCATTTAAGTTAGCAATTTAATTGCAAATTATTCGCCAATTTTTGTTTGTAAAGTCAGCAGGCCTGCTTGGTTATTTGTATCAGCCGCACAAACCCTCTCTAACCCATTGATTTTACTTCTTATTTAGCCCCTACTTTAGGTATGCATTTGCTCCGTACTTATGCTAAAATATCCTGATCAATTTTGCATTAAAAATCACAATAAAAGACATTAAATTCTATGACTGAAGAAAAGCAATACGACTCCTCCTCCATCACGGTTCTTAAAGGGCTGGATGCCGTTCGTAAGCGTCCAGGAATGTACATCGGGGACACCGATGACGGTAGCGGTTTACACCACATGGTCTTTGAGGTGGTGGATAACGGTATCGATGAAGCCCTAGCCGGCCACTGCGATAAAGTGGTCGTCACCATCCACACAGACGGCTCGGTTTCGGTCACTGATAACGGTCGTGGTATCCCTGTGGGGATTCACGAAGAGGAAGGCGTTTCGGCGGCGGAAGTTATTATGACGGTACTGCACGCCGGTGGTAAGTTTGATGACAACTCCTACAAGGTTTCCGGTGGTCTGCACGGGGTCGGGGTTTCGGTTGTAAACGCCCTATCTGAAAAACTCACCTTGCTTATTAAACGTGAAGGGCATCTTTGGAAACAAACCTATACGCACGGTGTCCCTGATGCGCCGATGGCCGCCATCGGTGACACATCTGAGACGGGTACGGAGATTCGTTTCTTACCGAGTAAAGAGACGTTTACCCAAACTGAATTTAGCTTCGATTATCTATTAAAGCGTTTAAGAGAACTCTCTTTCTTAAACTCAGGCGTACACATTGAATTAATTGATAAGCGTGATGATCGCCACGAAGTCTTTCAATACGAAGGGGGAATTAAGGCGTTTGTTGACTACATCAACACCAATAAACCGCTTATCAATGAAAAAGCTTTCTATTTCTCAACCGTTAAAGACGACATCACGGTTGAAGTGGCGATGCAGTGGTCAGAAGCCTATAAAGAATCCATTTTCTGCTTCACCAACAACATTCCTCAGCGCGATGGTGGAACCCACCTTTCAGGTTTTCGTGCGGCTTTAACGCGTTCAATGAACTCATATGCAGAGAGCTCCGGTCTAGCCAAAAAATACAAAATCAACGTCTCTGGTGACGATGCGCGAGAAGGTTTAGCGGCGGTTATCTCGGTAAAAGTACCCGACCCTAAATTCTCTTCTCAAACCAAAGACAAACTGGTTTCATCAGAAGTAAAAAGTGCGGTCGAAACCGCCATGAACGAAAAACTGTCTGAGTACCTGCTTGAAAACCCGAAAGAAGCGCAAGCCGTTTTCGGTAAGATTGTGGATGCCGCGCGTGCCCGTGAAGCGGCGCGTAAAGCCCGTGAGATGACCCGTCGTAAAGGCGCGTTAGATATCGCAGGCCTGCCAGGAAAATTGGCGGATTGCCAAGAGAAAGACCCAGCACTTTCTGAACTGTACTTGGTGGAGGGTGACTCTGCGGGTGGCTCGGCCAAACAAGGTCGTGACCGCCGTACGCAAGCCATCTTACCGCTTAAAGGTAAGATTCTAAACGTCGAAAAAGCACGTTTTGACAAAATGTTAGCCTCTGCCGAAGTAGGGACCTTAATTACCGCACTTGGTTGCGGAATTGGTGAAGAGTACAACCTAGAAAAACTGCGTTACCATCGCATTATTATCATGACCGATGCCGACGTGGATGGTTCGCACATCCGCACACTGCTCTTAACCTTCTTCTACCGTCAGTACCCTGAACTGGTAGAAAAGGGCTATATCTACATTGCTCAACCGCCTCTTTATAAAGTCAAAAAAGGCAAACAAGAGACCTATCTAAAAGACGATATGGAACTGGAGGTTTACCTGCTGCAAACCGCCATTGATAAAGCGGCGCTTTGGGTGTCTGAACAAGGGCCGTCTATTACTGGCGTTCCGCTTGAGAACTTATCTAAACAGTACTTTAAAGGTGAACATACCATTCGTCGTTTAGCACGTCGTTACAATAAAAACTTCTTGAACCTAATGGTTGAAGCGCCACCTGTTACCTTAGAAACCTTAAACGATTTTGATGCGACCTCCGAATGGGCGAATACCATTCTGCCGCACCTTCGAGCCATTGGTGAAAAAGATAAAATTGAGTACCAAATTAGCGTAGAACCTGCGACCGAATTAGAAAGCGATGCCAAATTCCAAATTCGTTTACAGCAGCGTGAACACGGTACCTTAAGCGCGCAGGCTTACGACATCGAGTTCTTTAATTCTAAAGAGTATCTGCAGTTGGTTGAACTCGGTAAATCAATGCAAGGCCTGTTAAGCGAATCGGCTTATGTTCAGCGTGGTGAAAAAACCGAGAACGTGCAAAGCTTTAAAGAAGCCATTGAGTGGTTATTCAATGAAGCCAAGCGTGGACAAAACATTCAACGCTACAAAGGTTTGGGTGAAATGAACCCAGAACAGCTTTGGGAAACCACCATGAATGCCGAGGCTCGTCGATTATTACAAGTCACCATTCGTGATGCGATTACCGCAGACCAAGTGTTTACGACGCTAATGGGCGACGAAGTTGAACCACGTCGTAACTTTATTGAGAGTAACGCGCTTCAAGTTGAAAACTTAGACGTATAAATAGCGGTTTTCCTTCGGGAAAGTTCCCTATAAAACAGATGTTTAAGGTTGAACCCTAAAAATTTAATTTTGAAAAAACAAAGCGAATAGTTTCTAATACTCAACTATTAGTCTAAAGCTAAAAATTACTTAACTTTAAAAAGTGCCCAATACAGGTCATTTTGAAACATTAGGAGACAGTTTATGTCAGTACAACACCCTATCGTAGCGGTAACTGGTTCATCTGGTGCCGGAACTTCATTTGTAAAACGCGCCGTTGAAAAGATTTTCGAACGTGAAAACCTAAAAGTAGCGATAATTGAAGGTGATAGCTTTCATAAATACACTCGTACTGAAATGCGTGCCAAAGTAGCTGAATCAAAAGCCAACGGCGGCCCTGTTCTAACGCACTTTTCTGAAGCGGCAAACGAATTTGGCAAACTAGAAGAGTTATTTGCCTCTTACAAAGAAACAGCGACAGGGAAAAAACGTTACTACATTCACTCTGAAGAAGAAGCGGTAGAGCACAACGCACGTTTAGGCACAAACCTAGAGCCTGGTGAATTTACCCCTTGGGAAGACATTGAAGAAGACACCGACATTCTTTTCTATGAAGGTCTTCACGGCGCTGTAAAACGTAAAGACCACGGACCTGCTGAAGGCATGCACGATGTTGCACAACACGTTGATTTAGGGATCGGTGTTGCACCGGTTATCAACATCGAGTGGATGCAAAAAATCTACCGTGACACCTCTGAGCGTCCATATACTGTGGCACAAGTGCGTGACACTATTATGGAGCGTATGGATGACTATATGGAAACCATCGTACCTCAGTTCCACCGTACCCATGTTAACTTCCAGCGTATTCCGCTAGTTGATACCTCTGACCCGTTCTCAACACAAACTGAAATTGCACCAATGGGTCCATCACCAGAAGATTCATTAGTCATCACGCATGTTCGCCATAAAGACATCGAAGACCTAAGCTTGATTGTTGATCAAATTGAAGGGGCTTGGTTACAGAACGAAACAACCATGATCTGTTCAGGTACACAGATGGTTCAGGCGATGGATATCATCATGACACCAATCATCCAAAACCTAATTGCTAAAAAACGTGCAGCTATGGCTAAACTAGGTGCTTAATCGGCTTTTTTATTAAACGATTAAACACGTAAGCGATTCAAAAACCTCGTCAAATTGACGGGGTTTTTTTATGCCTCGACTTTCACAAAGGCATAAAAAAACCTGCAAAAGCAGGCTCTCTTAAACGCATATTAATGCCATCAATTAAAAGCGGTAGGTGATACCTGCTTGTAAAATCGGCAGTATCGTAAAGTCGGCCACATCCTCTTTAATTCTGGTTTTTTCATCGGTAATAGCCTGTTGGAAATCTGGATCATCAGATACGTCAATTCTAACATCGGAATCAACGTAAAATCCCGTTCCAGTTAAAGAAACATCGGGTGCACCCGTAAAAATAGCACCAATTTCAAGAATAGCCCCCCAACCTTCAGCAGGTGAATGACCCCAACCCAAACTTAGGGTAGGCGCACTGCTCCAAGCAAATTGACCTTTTAAATTAACCTCAGCGCCTTCAAATACTTCACCACCAACCTCAATCGTTCCGGTTCCATTCCCTTGGGAGTCAAACGTAAAATTATTCACCGCATAACCAGCTGATAAAAAGAAAGTACCATCAAATGGGTGGTAATCAATGGCTAAACGATGAATCCCACCATCCGCTTGAACGTCGTAGTCAATTTCATTGTCATTATCGCCCTCAGATTCTTCGCTTAAACCCATACCTGCTGATAACGCACCACGAACTTGAAAGGTATCATTAATTGGGTAGGTTAACTCCAAGGTAGGCCCAGAAAATAGACCATAGTTAACACCTAAACCTACACCGTCCACTGCAGACGCAGCAACATTAGTAGAAACAACAAGGGCAGACGAAACGGCTAAAGAAAGTACCGATTTTTTCATAAAAAAACACTCCGTAAGTAAGTAAAAACATTTAGTCACATCATAAACTAAAGTAAAATCAATTACCCACAAATGCCTTCATTCGGCTTGATTACAATCAAATTTCTATAAAAAAATCATTACCTTTTAAATCCATCTAGCGTATGACCGCTGTGGTTGCTTCTAATGTTATTTGTTCACCTAGCAGGCTTTCTAAATCATTTTTAATTAGATCGATATCTGCTTCTGAAAGGGGTGTTTTGGCCACCAGCTTTACTGAAACATAAAGCGGTATCTGCTCAGTAATTTGAATGTCTTTCATTTGAACATCCTTCATTCTAAAGTCCTTATGATGCCAACCTTCTAATGCCGATGTGACTCTTTGTTTATCAACTAATTTTGCAAATGAAAAACTTAAAGGGATACTCACAATAACGACAAAAATGAGTGCGTAAGCGACCCCTTTTTTAGCTAACTGAAACGGACTGAACCCCATTATCAAAAAGGTTAAGGTTGAGGCCAACACAATGCCGACTAAGTTTGTGATAAAAAGTAAAAATGCTGATGAAAAAATATGCCAATCCAGCCAACCAATTCCAATACCTGAAACAGCTAACGGCGGAACCAAAGCAACGGCGATAGCAACGCCCGCTAAACTTTTGGCAACCTCTGATCGGGCACTCGCGTAAGCACCTGCAACACCGGAAATAACGGCAACCGCTAAATCTAAAATAGTGGGACTTAAGCGTGCCGCTATTTCAGAAGTAATGGCTTGTAAGGGCGTTATTAATGTTAATAAAATACCAAAAAATAGCGCTAATATAACCCCCACAACTAGGGTTTTCACACTGGTTGAAATCAACTCTATATTTTGACGTAACACTCCCATAGAGAGTGAGATAATCGGCGCCATCAGAGGCGCTAAAATCATTGCACCAATGATGACTGGTGCCGAATTAGCAAATAGACCAACGGTCGCTAACAACGTAGATAACACCATTAAAACTAAATAGGATTCCGTTAACTGGGCATTCTCTTTTAAGCTAACAAACGTCTCTTTTACTTCATCATAATCAACGTGATGTATCCAAGGCAGAGTCCGGTTAATTAGGGCTTTAACTGCCTCACCTTTAGGTAAGGTCGAAACACAGACAGACTCTTTCGCTTCTTTGTCCTCTTTAACGGGCAATGCTTGACTAATAACTTTTAGCGCATTGGGCTTTACTATAAGTTCCAACTTCTCGTCGGTATAAGGTTGCGAATCAATTGTGTAGGAGAGAGGTTCATCAGCAGACACCTCAATTGAACTCGATTTAATGTGCCCAATATAGTTAGCCAGTCTTTGCACGCCTTCTTCGTAAGGAAATAGACGCGAAAACAAAAAACGCACTACTTCTGAAATACTTCTAGGCGCTAAAATAATGGCATCTAAGGTGGAGTGATCAAGCTCTGTTTTACCAATAATTCTTTTTGTAAAGTCACTATTATCTGGACGATACACAAACGTAATGCCAAGTGCTGCTGTATTTACAACACTGCCTTTTTCAGTTTTTAGCTTAAATCGAGAGAGGCTTACTCTGCTTAAACTAAAGGTCATCTTAGTTAAATGTTTAATTTTACAAAAAATATTATTATCGATATTTGCAGCAGGTCGCATTATTGTTGGATTACCCAACATGACCGATCCCAATACAAGGTGGTCGTTACAATAAAGCAGGTCGCTTAACATAGGCTTTTCTGTTGTTTGAATGTCCTCAACAACCTCTTCGAGTTTTTTAGATACCGGAAACATTCGATAAAGTCGATTCATTTCGGGGTGAGGTAAAAACCCGACACGCCAGTTTTGATTCGATGCTTGAGGGATTACCTCATACAAATCTAAATCGCCTAGCCAAAATAGAACCTGGCTCCCCTCTTGAAAATCAAGTGACGCTAATGATTCATAAGCAACAAAGTCACACTGGATATTTGTCAACGCCTCTCTAATTGACTCGTCAAACTCTTCCGTAGCACTGGCATCATATACAACATGATATTGCGACATTGCTTTGCTCCTTAAATTGAACTAAAAACGTTTAATACAGCAAAACTCAAGCGCGATGTTTTTGCTTAGTGTCGTGATTTCTTCAATCTATTAATGACAGAAAAATAACCATTTATACCGTTTATAGTTCAGTACAAGCGTTTTTTACTAAAAAGAAGGGTTAAGTATTAGATAGAGTTAAGTCATCAATTTTTCTTCTATCACGTTTACTGGGTCTGCCTGCGCCTTTTTCCCGATAACCAACCAATGCCATATCGGCCGTTGGCTTACGTTGATTCAGAACTTCGCTGTCTAACTGATAGAGTGTTAATGCCTGCTCAGAACCACCGCGTTTGTCGCTGACCACCAATACGGTTACTTCAATACGACGATGCACTTGAGTTATTTTGAGTTTATCGCCCACACTCAAGGTTTTACTGGCTTTGGGTTTGTAACCATTCAGTTCAACTTTACCGCCTTTAATGGCCTCCAAAGCGACACCACGCGTCTTAAAGAACCGAGCTGCCCACAACCACTTATCAACCCGCAATTTATCCATCTCTGACATAACGTATCTATCGCCTGTTTAATCTTTTAACCACTCTTTTGGCGTTAAGTAATCATATACTCGCGCCTCTTCAGTGCCTGGTTCGGGTTTATAGTTGTATTTCCAGGTTGCCATTGGCGGCATAGACATCAAAATAGATTCTGTACGCCCACCGGTTTGCAAGCCAAAAATGGTGCCTCGGTCAAACGCCAAGTTAAACTCGGCATAACGGCCACGACGATACAACTGAAAGTCTTTTTGTCTCTCACCATATTCATGGTCTTTACGTTTAGCCACAATTGGACGGTAAGCTTTAATAAAGTGGTCGCCCACCGATTGCATAAAGGCAAAACATTTGTCAAAGTCCCAGCCAAAGGTTTCGGTGTTTAAATCATCGTAAAACAGCCCCCCCACTCCACGCGTTTCATCGCGATGCTTCAAGTAGAAGTATTCATCACACCATTTTTTATATTTAGGGTAAATTTCATCACCAAACGGAGCACAGGCATTTTTAGACTCTTGATGCCAATGAATCACATCTTCATCAATTGGATAATAAGGGGTTAAATCAAACCCGCCACCAAACCACCAAACCGGTTCTTCACCGGCTTTTTCGGCTATGAATAAACGTACATTAGCGTGCGAGGTTGGAATATACGGATTACGTGGGTGAATCACCAATGAAACCCCTAATGCCTGAAATGAGCGGCCTGCTAATTCTGGTCGGTGCGCCGTTGCTGAAGCCGGTAGCGTTTTGCCACGAACGTGGGAAAAGTTCACGCCCCCTTTTTCAATGACTTCCCCGCCCTCCAGTACCCGAGAGCGACCGCCACCGGTTAAGCCCATTGCACCATGATCTTCTTCACGCTCCCAAGCGTCCACAATAAACTCAGCATCACTGTCCTCTTCTGAAAGTTGACTGCAAATATCATCTTGCAACGACAAAAGGTACTGTTTAACCGCTTCAATGTTTGATTGGGTGTCTGCCATGGAGGTTCCTACTATTCTGTATTTATTAAAATCATTAATGGGTTATTTTAACCCGAAAACGAACGGCTTATCATCCGCTTAACTTTAAAGACCAGCAGATTCATCTAATTACATGAAAAGGTGAGGAGACTTGTATTCAACCATTTCAAAAATTATGATTTATACTAATCAGACCGTTTTACCCTTACCCAATTAATTTTAAGAGGTGCAATATGCATTCTAAATCTCTGCTGATTCTTACTACCACGGCTTTAATAGCGCTTAACAGCACGGTTGCCAACAGCAGCTGGTGGGATAAGGGTGCTGAAATGCTTAAAGGCGTTCAAGAGAAGGTACCAGATGCACTGCCAAGTAGCACGCCGAATGTAAGTTCATTATCGTCAGAAGACCTGCAAAAAGCCTTTAAAGAAGCCTTAACGCAAGGCTCTGAAGCGGTGGTGAGTCAACTGAGTTTACAAGATGGCTTTAATGGCGATAAAGCGATTCACATTCCCCTGCCCAAAAGCTTACAAAAAGCCCAATCCGTGTTAGAAAAAGTGGGTATGGGTAACCTAATGGACGACCTAGAATTAAAACTCAACCGTGCAGCAGAGGCCGCCACTCCAGAAGCCAAAGCCCTGTTTGTGAACGCCATTAAAGAGATGAGTTTTGAAGATGTGCAAAAAATCTATAACGGCCCACAAGATTCTGCTACTCAATATTTGCGTTCTAAAACAGGAACCGACCTTGAAGCCAAAATGCGCCCGATTATTGAAAACAGTTTAAACAGTGTGGGTGCGGTGAGTGCCTATGATAAAGCGATAGCCGAATACAAAGATTTACCGTTTGTACCCAATGTAAAAGCCGACCTTCTGCAACACGTTACTGAAAAAGGCATGGACGGCATGTTCTACTACTTGGCCAAAGAGGAGGCGGCCATTCGTGAAAACCCTGTTAAACAGACCACCGAAATTCTTAAAAAAGTATTTGGAAGTAACTAAGTTATGAACCGCAGCATCAAACTACTGGCCATCGGCTTTACGCTATTAAGTCTAACCGCCTGTTTAGGCACGCAACAAACCACCAAGCAAGGTACCGTTGGCATTGAGCGTCAGCAGTTAATGATGATCTCAGAACAAGAGATGACCCAAGGAGCGGACAAAGCCTATGATGCCATTCTTAGAGAGGCCAGAGAGAAGAAAACGCTTAATACCGACCCGAAAATGGTCGAACGTATTCGCATTATTGGCAACCGCCTAATTCCACAAACTGCAGTTTATCGTGCCGATGCGCCACGCTGGGATTGGGAAATTAATCTCATTAAGTCTGACCAACTAAATGCGTGGTGTATGCCGGGTGGCAAAATCGCATTTTACACCGGTATTATTCAAAAGCTGAACTTATCGGATGATGAAATCGCAGCAATTATGGGGCACGAAATGGCTCACGCTCTACGTGAACACGGTCGTGAACGTGCTTCACAAGCCCAATTAACACAAGTTGGTCTAACCGCACTACAAATTTTTACCGGTGTGCAAGGCCCAATGCTAGATGCAACCGCGATGGCCTTGAACGTAACCCTTACCTTACCCAATAGTCGAACTCATGAAACCGAAGCCGATAGAATGGGCGTTGAACTGGCCGCTCGTGCTGGGTTTAACCCTTACGCTGCGGTAAATGTTTGGCAAAAAATGGCCGAACAAAGCAACGGTGCGCCACCGGAAATATTAAGCACGCACCCTGCACCAAGTACCCGAATTAAAGACTTAAAAAAATACGCAAAAAAAGTTGAACCTTTATACCTCCAAGCCAAACGCTAAAACCAAAGCTTAAAAGCAATCAATATGACCTCTTTGGCAATAGATTGTTAAAATAAACGGTTATTGAACTACCCAGAATTATCAAAACAGGACACGCTATGTACCTTAACCCTTTTCACCAAACAGAAAATGGCTTCGTCAGTATTCAACCTGAACAAGCAAGCCGTTTTGCCAAAGAGGTCGCTCAAGACTTTAACCCTTTACACAATCCCGATTCAAAACGGTTTTGTGTGCCAGGTGACTTACTGTTTGCATTGGTATTATCAAAGACAGGCCTGTCTTCAAAAATGGTTTTTAACTACACCGGTATGGTGGGTAAAGACGTATTACTCAACTTTCCAACGGATGCTGGAAGCGAATTTAATATTACCGACAATCAAAACAAAAAATACCTAGATGTAACACGCGAAGGGGAAACCAGCACGGATCTGGCAATGATTGAATCCTTTACTCGCGCCTACGTAGCGTTTTCGGGACACAGCTTTCCGCACATTTTGGTGCCGTTAATGCAAGAGCATAACGTGATGATTAACCCAGAACGCCCGATGGTGATTTATGAAAGCATGGCATTTGAGTTTGACCGTTTAGACCTACAAGCACCCACCTTAGAGTTCGCCAACAGCGAATTAGCGGTTAATGGCAAACGCGGCACGGTCACCCTTCACTTCAACGTTATCGACAACAGTAAAATCGTTGGTAAAGGTTGTAAGACAATGGTATTAAGTGGCCTAAGAGAGTTTCATGGCGAACAGGTGCAAGGCTTAGTCGATGCCTATGAAGCTACCAAAGCAAGTTATCAATCCGCTTAATTTTGGCCAAATAAAGATGCAAAAAGGGCTAAACCCAGACAGGTTTTAGCCCTTTTTTATATCCTAATTTCTCTCAGTATTAATTCAACTACCTCAACACCTCACCACTCACCGCATCACGGATTTGTGTGGGTTTGTCTAAATGCCCTAAAGCACCTTGAACGCAGAGTAATTGATTACCCAAAGATTGGTTAATTTCAGTGCAGGATTTTGCAGGTGGCTGGCCGGTTAAGTTGGCGCTGCTGGAAACAATTGGCGAGCCAAATTCATTGCACATGGCTTGAACAATTGGGTGGTCAGAGACTCGAATAGCCACCGTGTTTCTGCCACCGGTTATCCAATCCGGCAAGGCTTGTTTTAGCGGCAAAACCCAAGTGACGGGCCCCGGCCAAGTTTGTAAAACGGTGTCTTCCCACTCGGTTCCAGTCAACTCAACATAAGGTAGAATTTGTTCAACGGAGGCGGCGACTAAAATCACCCCTTTTTCGATTGGGCGCTGTTTCACGTGGAACAGTTTTTCAAGGGCTTGTTGATTAAACGGATCACACCCCAAACCGTAAACGGCTTCGGTTGGGTAGGCAATAACCTCACCGGCTTTTAAGGCTTTAACGGCTAAGGTAATATTGGACGTATTCAAAACAAGCAGGCCTGCTGACTTTTAAATGGAAGCGACAGACGCTTGGTGAATACTTAATACCCGTTTAAAGACATCAGGATCTTTAATTTGAGTCATTTCACCTTCGCGTGGGAAGTGTTTATCTTTTAAACGTGATAAAAAGAAACGCAACGCGGCCAAACGCAATGCGGATGGCCAAGCGGCCTGCTCTTCTGATGTTAAAGCACGTTGACTTTGGTATTCAGAGACCATGGTTTGAATCTTTTCAGCATCAAATTGGATATCAGCAGGCCTGTCAGCGTGCACACGACACCAGTCGTTCACCATCACGGCTAAATCGTACAACATGGGCGCATTGCAAGCGTAATAAAGGTCAATAATCCCAGACAACGTATCCCCATCAAACAAGGCATTATCACAAAACAGATCTGCGTGAATCACACCTTGAGGCAGGTGTGCCCAATCGGTATTTGATTGAAAAGCCAATTCGGTTTCAATCATTTGTTTTTCATCGTCTGGCAACACGTCTTTTAAGATGTTAAACGTCGCCTGCATCCAATCTAAACCACGATCATTCGCTCTAAACTGATCAAAATCGGCACCCGCTTTATGAAAACGCGCCAATTGCTGCCCCATTACACCGGTTTGAACCAATGAAGGGTCTTCAACACCGCCACCCGTTAAACGTTCAACCAGCGCAGCAGGTTTACCATACAGCTCTTTAAGGTAACCATTGGACAGGGTTGGAATCGGGTGCGCTGTAGGGATTTTATGGTCGGCCATGAACGCCATAATATTCAAGAAATATGGCAGTTCATCGAAGGTGTGATGTTCAAAAATGGTTAATACAAATCGGTGAATCATCCCATCCAACTGGGTATTAACAAAGTAGTTGGTGTTTTCAATACCGGCACTGATGCCTGCAAACGATTCTAAGGTACCTACCTGATAATCTTTTAAAAACTCGATAAGTTGGGGTTCTTCAACGACTGTATAGACAGACATAGAGTAAAGTCTCTTTAAACGTTAATTATTCGGTAAAATAGTGCATTCAATAGTTCGAATAACGCCGTGCGGTTCGACTATCTATACAAATTGATTAATTCAGTGCGAATTTTACCATAACAGGCTGTTAAATGACTCAACCGAATACACAACTCATCACGAATCCCGATAGCCCATTTATTTTAGTGGATGGCTCCTCTTATCTGTTTCGTGCTTTTCACGCCATGCCACCGCTAACCAACTCAAAAGGCCAAGCAACCGGGGCTATTTATGGCGTGATTAATATGTTGGGTAAACTGCTGGAACAGTATCAGCCAGAAAAGATAGCCGTGGTATTTGACGCCAAAGGCAAAACGTTTCGTAACGATATGTATAGTGAATACAAAGCACACCGCCCGCCCATGCCGGATGAGTTACGCACGCAAATTGCGCCACTGCATGAGTTGGTTACCGCTTTTGGTTTGCCTTTATTAGTGATTGAAGGCGTGGAAGCCGATGACGTAATTGGAACCCTTGCGCAACAAGCCACCGAGGCCAAACACGATACCCTTATTTCTACTGGCGATAAGGATATGGCGCAATTGGTTAACGAACACGTCACCCTAATTAACACCATGAACGATTCGCTTTCTACGCCTGAAACAGTCTTAGAGAAATTTGGTGTTCGTCCTGACCAAATCATCGACTACTTAGCACTCATGGGCGACACAGCGGATAACATTCCAGGGATTCCAAAGTGCGGACCTAAAACCGCGGTTAAATGGTTACAAGCACACGGTAATATTGACCGTTTAGTTGAAAACTCGTCGATGATTGGTGGCAAGATTGGTGAAAATCTCCGGGATAACTTAGAGCAGTTAGCTTTATCACGTGAACTAACCACCATTAAACTCGATTGCGAACTGCCGATTAACCTTGCGGATATTCAACGCCAACCGGCTGACCTAGAAAAACTGGCAGAACTGTTTAGCGAATACGAGTTTAAATCTTGGTTAAACCAAGTGCTAAAAGGCCAAGTACCGTTCTCAAAATCGAGTGGTACCAAAGCACACAGCCAAACGCTGTCAAAAAACTCCAAAAGTGCTCCGGTTCAAGCCAGTCCAACAAACTCGGTAGTCGAAACCGAAATGACCGGCTCCAGTGCGTATGAAACCGTTTTTACCGAAGCGCAGTTTGATCAATGGGTTAACCGTTTAAAGCAAGCAGACTTGATTTCTGTTGACACCGAAACCACCTCGCTCGATACCATGCAGGCCAAGATTGTTGGTATCTGCTTTGCGGTGCAAGAAACCGAATCTCGACAGGCCTGCTATATTCCGTTAGCACACGATTACGAAGGCGCGCCAGAACAATTGGATATGGCAATGGTATTAAATACACTAAAACCCATCCTAGAAGATCCAAATGTCGCTAAATGTGGTCAAAATCTAAAATACGACTGGCACGTGTTCAAAAACCACGACATTGAGCTACAAGGTATTCGTTTTGACACCATGCTTGAATCGTACACCTTTAACAGTGTGGCAACCCGCCACAATATGGATGACTTGGCGCTTAAATACCTAAATCACCGCACGATTCACTTTGAAGAGATTGCGGGTAAAGGCAAGAAACAGCTGACCTTCAACCAAATTGAGATTGAAGTGGCTGCACCCTATGCCGCCGAAGATGCCGATATTACCCTACAACTTCACCAGACACTTTGGCCACAAATCGAAGCAGAAGCCACCCTTTCAAAGGTACTTACTGACATAGAAGTCCCTTTACTGCCGGTTTTAGCACACATGGAGCGTAACGGCGTATTACTGGATACCAATATGTTGGCAATTCAGAGTGACGAGCTCACCAAAAAGCTCGCCGATCTTGAACAAAAAGCACATTTAATCGCCGGAGAGGTTTTTAACCTCAACTCCTCAAAACAGCTGCAAGTGATTCTATTTGAAAATTTAGACCTGCCAATTCTGAAAAAGACGCCTAAAGGTCAACCTTCAACCGCCGAACCGGTATTGGCTGAGTTGGCCGAGCAAGGGCACGAAATGCCCACCTTGATTTTAGAGTATCGCAGTATGGCGAAACTGAAATCGACTTACACCGATGCTCTGCCAAAACAGATCAACCCAAATACCGGTCGAGTGCACACCTCTTATCAGCAAGCGGTGGCGTCAACCGGGCGTTTATCGTCAACCGATCCTAACTTGCAGAATATTCCGGTACGCTCTGCCGAAGGTCGCCGTATTCGACAAGCATTTATTGCGGAACCCGGACATAAACTCATCGCCGCCGACTATTCGCAAATAGAGTTACGAATTATGGCGCACCTTTCGGGTGATGCTGGTCTATTAAATGCTTTCTCAAAAGGGCTTGATGTTCACCAAGCGACCGCCGCCGAAATTTTTGGCGTGCCTTTAGAACAAGTGACCACCGAGCAACGTCGCAGTGCCAAAGCGGTCAACTTTGGTCTTATTTACGGCATGTCGGCATTTGGTTTGGCCAAACAGCTCAACGTGAGTCGTAACTTGGCGCAAGAGTATATTAACCTCTATTTCTCGCGTTACCCGGATGTGTTAACCTATATGGACACCACCAAAGAGAACGCCAAATCGAATGGATTTGTTGAAACCTTAATGGGACGCCGCTTGTATCTGCCGGACATTAATGCCAGCAACGGGATGTTGCGACAATATGCAGAACGAACCGCTATTAACGCACCCATGCAAGGAACGGCGGCCGACATTATTAAAACCGCGATGATCAACATGGAATCGTGGTTAAAAACCTGCCCGTATGACATCAAAATGATTATGCAAGTACACGATGAATTGGTTTTTGAGGTCGCTGATGAAGATATGGAAGCGGTCAAACCCCATATAAAATCGATTATGGAGTCGGCCTTAACCTTGAACGTACCGCTGATTGTCGATATGGGTGAAGGCATTAACTGGGATGAAGCGCATTAAACTGGCCGCTTAATGACCCAACAAAAAAGAATTTAAATTTAACTTTTAGGAAATTAACCCCATGACTAAGATGACACATCTTAAAACATCGTTACTCGGTGCTGCGCTAATAGGACTCTCGTTCAACAGCTTTGCGGATAACAACATCGAGACACTCAACTTCAGTTCACAGGCAGATTTTAAAAAATTTGGCGAAAGTGTCATCAACGTTTACGGCCACAAACAAGTCTTCCCTGCCGAACAACTCGGGTTATTAGGCTTTGATGTGGGTGTATCGGTGAATGCAGTCGACAGTAACTATGACCTAGGCAGCCAAGCCTTAAAAGACAATACCATTGGCGTATTTAGTGTGCACGCTAACAAGGGCTTACCTGGCGGGTTTGATGTGGCATTTAACTACAACGTAGTTAATGACAGCGATGCAACCAGTTGGAGTGGTGAACTTAAATACGCCTTAATTGAGGGTGGAACAGCCACTCCCGCCATGGCAATTAGTGGTCATTATGCACAAGCTTCAGGGATTGATGCGTTAGATTTTAGTAGTTACGGGGTGAACCTTGGCGTTTCTAAAGGGTTTGCAAACTTAACCCCTTACATTGGTGTGGGCTACTTAAACTCAGAGATTGATCCAATCATCAATAATCCAAGTATCAATCTAAGCAATGAAAAAATTGGTTTAGTCACCTACAACGCCGGCATGAATGTGAACTTACTAGCCATGGATATTCTATTTGGCTATAACCAAATAGGCGATTTAGGTACCTACACTATTAAAGCGGGATATCGCTTCTAATAAACTTAAAAGCCATGTCTTAAAATCTCAATTCATGCAGGCCTGTTAACTTTTAATAACGGCTTAAACAAAAAAACCGCTCTGAATCATCCCCTTCATGAGCGGTTTTTTTTGGCACCAATAAAATTTGGCCATACAATTTTGTTTAAAACTGTCGAATACCGTTACTCTTTTTCTTTTTATTGGTCGAGACCTTAGCCTCTTTTTGTTTAAAGTTCTTCTCTACCACAGGTCGTTCATAAGCCATCCACTCGTCCAATTTATTCCAAACCTTGTTGAGTCCATCTCGTTTTAAAGAGGAAAAAAGCTGTGCCGATGCATGCGGATAGTCTTCTTTAAGCATTTTCTGCAGTGCTAAGAGTTGTGATTGTGCAGCCCCTTTTTTGAGCTTATCAGACTTCGTTAAAAGCACGTGAATTGGCAGTCCAATATCTAATGTCCAATCCAACATAGTCAAATCGATATCGGTGGGTGGCATGCGACAGTCCATAAGTAAAATTAATCCCTTCAAACAGTCACGTTTTTCAATGTACTCAGATAAACCAGCTTCCCAAGCCTTTTTTATTTTGATATTTACTTTCGCAAAACCATAACCAGGTAAGTCAACTAAACGACGTTCTTCATCACACTCAAAAAAGTTGATAAGTTGCGTACGTCCAGGAGTTTTACTGATTCTAGCGAGTCCACGCTGTGATGTAATCACATTTAAGGCACTCGATTTACCAGCATTAGAACGGCCTGCAAAACAGACTTCGTAGCCAATATCTTCCGGACAAAGCGCCAATGTAGGCACACTTTTTAAATACGTTGCTTTTTGGTAGAGGGGGTGTTGCATATAAGCTTCTTTAATACTTTATCAATGATGTGCATAAGTATATACTCTACAATCTTTTTTAAAGTAATAAATTATCGGCCTAGTCGGTTTCTTTAACCCATGTAGACAGTGAACAAAGACCCTATGAATCAAGCAGATATTACTCAAACACCCAAACCTAGACGAAAGAGCCGCGCACGTGTTCTAAGTGATTTTTTAGGTTCAATGAATCTGGCCGTTACTCTTCTGGTTATGCTCTCAATTGCTTCGGTAATTGGTACGGTTTTAAAGCAGAATGAAACCACGCAGGCCTATATCATCAAATTTGGGCCTTTTTGGACCGATGTATTCAACAGTTTAGGTCTGTTTCATGTATATGGCGCTGCATGGTTTGTATTGGTTTTAGTGTTTCTGTTGGTCTCTACCAGCGTCTGTGTTAGCCGAAACGCACCCGGTTTTATGAAAGACATGAAGCAGTTTAGCGAAAAAATGTCGCTTGCTGCACTGAAACATCAACCTAATAACGCGCAATTTCAAAGTCCTGAAACACTCGAAACAGAACAAGCTCGTGCCGTTGCTCTGCTAAAACACAAGGGTTACAAAACAAGATTGCATCAACGCGATGATGGTAGTGTTACCGTTGCCGGTTTAAAAGGCCGTTGGAACCGCTTGGGTTACCTCTTTACACATATCTCTATCATCATCATCTGTGTTGGTGCTCTGTTAGACAGTAACTTACTGCTCAAATATCGCGAAATGACAGGCGATTTAATTCCAGAAACCCGCACGGTTCCACTACCAGAAATTCCACAAACTGCTTGGATGGGTCCAGAAAACCTCTCTTTCCGTGGAAGCGTTAACGTCCCTGAAAGCCAAGAAACTGATGTCTTGTTCCTACCATACGAAGATGGCTTTTTAGTTCAAAAACTGCCTTTTAATATTGAAGTTAAAGATTTCCGCATCGAATACTACGACACTGGTCAACCTAAAAACTACCAATCAGATTTAGTCTTAACGGCTCCAGAGCTGGATGAACCGATTGCTCAAACCATTGAGGTTAACCGCCCTCTTTATTATAAAAACTATGCAATTTATCAGTCATCATTTGGTGATGGTGGTTCCGAGCTTAAGCTTAAAATTCATCCATTGTTATCACCTGTTGAAAATGCTTTATCAATTGAAAGCGCTATAAATAAAGTTGAGCCTCTAAAAACACCGGTTGGTAAGTTTAGATTAGAACTTAATGATTTCCGTTTATTTAATATGATTCCAACCACGGAACAAGAACTTGAAGAGACCGGTAAAAAGTTCCATAACAACGGCCCTTCAATTATCTTTAAAGTGCGTGACGAGCAAGGTAAAGCTTGGGAATACGAAAATTACATGATGGCCAGTGAACAAGAAGGTCGCATGTTCTTTATGACGGGTATGAGAACAGTTGCTAGCGAAGAGTTCCGCTATCTGTTTATTCCAGCTGATGCCAAAAGAAAGAAAGATCGTTTCTTCACATTCTTAGCCTTAATTAACAACCCAATTGAGTCTACTGCGGTATTTAGATCAGATTTCCCGAGAGGCGAACAAATGTCTGATGAAACTTATGAGCTACAGATTAAACTGATGCAACAGCTTATGAGTTTGTATCGCACCAAAGGCTTTGATGGTATTGCCAGCTTCGTTAACAAAAACGTGCCAAAAGAAGAGCAAGAAAAAGTACTGGAGTATTACTACGGTCAAACCAGTTTTGCATTGCAAAGTTTGTACATGAAAGTATTGCGTGATGAAGGCGCTAAAATAGATGCGGACCAAAATATTTCAACCTTCGACCAAACTTGGTTTGAGGATGCAATTAACGCATTCAACGGTCTCTCTAAATACGGCCCACCAATGTACATTGAGATGGAATCCTTTAGACAGATTCAAGCGACCGGCTTACAAATCACTAAATCACCCGGAAAAGACGTGGTTTATTTTGGAAGTGCAATGCTTATAATCGGAGTATTCTTTATGTTTTACGTTCGTCAGAAACGTATTTGGGTCAACATCAAACCCAATGAAAAAGACGGATCTAACACAGACATTATTGTTGCTGGTAAGGACAATAAACCATTACCAGAAACCGAAACCGAGTTTAACGCGCTGGTTGAAACGATTAAACAACCTCTTAAACCTGAAAAATCAGAAGGATAGGGAAATAAAATGCAAACAGAAACCGTCATTCCAAATTATCAGCAAGAAGGGGCAAAGCGCATCGGCTTCCGTGATGTTGCTTGGGCATTTTTTGTTATTGTGGGCGCCTTTTTGGCTTGGGTCGAATACGGCGAAAACATGGACTATTATGAAGATCTCATTCTAGCCGGTACGGCCATCAGTTTAATTTGGCTAGGTCGCTTTTGGCCAAGTTTTCAAATTGTAACGTTAGTCACTACCGCATTAAGCGTCTTAGCGATCTGGACATACGCTAACAATGGCAATGCCTTTGAAGCGAATGAACAAGTCTTCCTTTTAAAGTATTTAATCTCTAGTCAATCGGCCATTAT
The DNA here is from genome assembly GCA_016938655.1 of Thiotrichales bacterium. Classification (GTDB taxonomy): domain Bacteria; phylum Pseudomonadota; class Gammaproteobacteria; order Thiomicrospirales; family Thiomicrospiraceae; genus Thiomicrorhabdus. Next base: position 76,326 of record JAFGUG010000026.1, read on the forward strand.
GTGGATGAATGCTTTGATTATTATGGCAATGGTCACGTATTTTTTAGCCCTTTATCAAAAATCTGAATTTACCGGCAAAGTGGCTTCTGGCATGGTTTGGTCTGCGGCGGTCTTTGGATTTGTTGGCATGATGGTTCGCTGGCGTGAGTCGTACCTAATCAGTTTTGATTATGGTCATATTCCGGTCAGTAGCTTGTACGAAGTATTTGTATTGTTTGTGGTCATGACTGCACTGCTTTATCTATATTACGAACAAAAATATAAGACTCGTACCTTAGGTGGCTTCGTAATGTTGGTCATCAGTGCAGCGGTTCTATTTATTCTTTGGTATATTTTTGACAAAGATGCCCACGTGATTCAACCTTTGGTACCGGCATTAAAAAGCTGGTGGATGAAAATTCACGTTCCGGCAAACTTTGTGGGTTACGGAACCTTTTCAATTGCCGCTATGGTTGGTTTGGCGTACTTAATTACCGCGAAAGCCGCTGAGAAAAACCCTGAAAGTAGTTTTGTAAAACGTATGCCATCCCTTGAGTTGATGGACGACATCATGTACAAAAACATCGCGCTTGGTTTTGCGTTCTTTACGATTGCAACCGTATTAGGTGCAATGTGGGCAGCGGAAGCTTGGGGTGGTTACTGGTCTTGGGACCCAAAAGAAACTTGGGCTTTGATTGTATGGCTTAACTACGCAGCTTGGTTACATATTCGTATGACTAAAGGCTGGCGTGGTACACCAATGGCTTGGTGGGCATTAATTGGTCTACTAATCACAACTTTTGCGTTCATTGGTGTGAATATGTTCCTATCCGGCCTGCACTCTTACGGTGAACTGTAAACGGTAATTTGAGGTTTTTATGTTACGTAGAGCTTTATTAAAAACCGTTGTATCAACGGCTTTAGTTGGATTATTCGCCACTTCAACCGCTCACTCTGCCGATGAGTTTGGGTTTGTTGAAGGTGTGGAATATAAAAAAATTCCACAAGAGCAATCGATTGCACCCCATAAGAAACAGGTCACTGAAGTGTTTTATTACGGTTGTGGACACTGTTATAAGCTGGAACCGAGTATCCATGATTGGCTTAAAACCAAACCCGCCGACATTCACTTTGAACAGGTGCCGGCGGTTTTGAATAACCCAAACTGGATATTTATGGGCAAGGTCTATTACACCGCTAAAGAACTGGGTGTGTTAGAGCAATCTCATCTGCCATTCTTCACTGCATTACATAGAGATCGTCAATCCTTGTTTAGTGTTGAAGAGATTGCAAAATTTTTTACTCAGTTTGGTGTAACAGAAGCTGACTTTATTGCGACCTTCAAAAGTTTTAAAGTTGATCAACTGGTTCGTCAGGCTATGCGCACTACCCAAGCGTATGGCATTGATGGTGTTCCAGCAATTATTGTTAACGGTAAATACCTAACAGATGTGCCAATGGCACAAGGTACTGAACGAATGTGGCAGCTTGTGAACCAACTCACCACTAAGTAACCATTTATTGTTAATTTAAAATTAGGGCTTTTTAGCCCTTTTTTTCGGTAATTAAAAACCAACTATTAATTAAAAGACAATTTCATCATTTATGTTTTGACCAGGCCTGCTCATTTCGTTTTAATAAAACGCTAAAGGCTTTATGATTAATTTAAAACACCGTCACACACCTTATTCGATAAAAGAGAGTAATCCATGAAAGCAGCCAATCTGTTTGTTAAATGTCTTGAAAATGAGAATGTTGAGTTCATTTTTGGAATCCCGGGTGAAGAGAACCTAGATTTGATGGATGCACTTTTGGATTCGGATATTAAATTCATCACCACACGCCATGAACAAGGGGCGGCATTTATGGCCGACGTTTATGGCCGTTTAACAGGCAAATCTGGTGTTTGCTTATCCACTCTAGGGCCAGGCGCAACGAACCTCGTTACGGGGGTTGCTGACGCTAATATGGACAATGCGCCACTGGTGGCCATTGCTGGACAAGCTGCAACAACACGGATGCACAAAGAGTCGCATCAGGTCGTTGATTTAGTCAGTATGTTTAAACCCATTACCAAATACTCAACCCAAGTCCTAGAACCAGAAACCATTCCAGAGGTAGTACGTAAAGCCTTTAAATTAGCGGAAGCTGAAAAACCGGGGGCGACCTTTATTGATCTACCAGAAAACATCTGCGAATTAGACACCGATGAACTTCCCCTTCCGGCCAGTACTAACCGCTTGACCTTTGCTGACCGCGATTTAATTAAACAAGCGGCCGAACTGGTTAAACAAGCTAAGCATCCTCTCATTCTGGTAGGTAACGGAGCGGTTCGTTCTAAAGCGGGTAAATACATTGAAACCTTTGTTGAACGCCACAAAATTCCCGTTGTGAACACCTTTATGGCAAAAGGCATTATCCCCTTCTATAACGATATGGCGATGGGTACGGCAGGCTTACAAAAAGGCGACTATGAAAACGGTGGGTTTGCGAAAGCAGACCTAGTTATATGCGTTGGCTTTGACATGGTGGAATACCACCCACACCTTTGGAACCCAAATAGAAAACACACCATTATTCATATTGACACTCAAAATTCAGAAGTGGATAACCGATATATTCCTGAAATTGAATTAATCGGTAATATTGGCCCCAACCTAAAAGCATTGGGCGAAGCCATTGATACGCCAATTGAATCAACAGACATTGAATTCCATTTGCGTCACGCCATGATTGAAGAGATGAATCGTTGCCGTAAAAGTGATGCTTGGCCAATGCTGCCACAAAAGATTATTTGGGATTTACGAACCGCTATGGATTCATCAGATATTGCGATTAGTGATGTCGGCGCACATAAAATGTGGATGGCGCGCATGTTCCGTTGCGACGAACCCAATACCTGCATAATTTCCAACGGTTTTGCCGGGATGGGCATTGCGGTTCCTGGCGCGATTGCGGCAAAACTCGCCTATCCAGAAAAAGGGGTGGTTGCCGTCAGTGGTGACGCAGGGTTTATGATGAACTCGCAAGAGATTGAAACCGCACTGCGTTCAAAAACACCCATTGTTATTTTGATATGGAACGACAGCAAATACGGTCTTATCGAGTGGAAGCAAAAACGTATGTTTGGGCGTTCTGCTTACATCGATTTTAAAAACCCTGACTTTGTTGCTTATGCCAAATCGTTTGGCGCTGAGGGCGTTCGTATTGAGTCTGCGGACCAATTGTTACCGGCGCTTCAAACGGCTTTAAAAGCGCCAACTGTGACCATTATTGATTGCCCGGTAGACTATTCACAAAACGACCGTTTAACCGAATTAATGGGCAACGTTTTGTCTGAGATTGAGGATTGATTTTTGCTTGATTTAGAATAATTTTCACATAGATACAAGCCCTTAAAAAAAACCTGGTGTTAATATTGCTAGAAGCGTTTTCAATTAAAAATCCCTTCTCAATAGGTGACACCCATGAAAAAACCACTTTTCGCTTTAATAGCCTGTTCATTAATCTTAGCCTTAACTGGCTGTGAACAGACCAGTCAAAGTTTTGTTGATTTTGAAAAAACGGCTAATGAGCCCTTTGTACTCAGTCTATCCAACGACTCATCTCGAACTAAGTTCAACCAACCTCTTCCCGAACTTTCTGAACTTAACTTAAACCCAGCCAAAGTCGATTTAGGCAATATGCTCTATCACGATACTCGTCTATCTGGTAACGGTAAACTATCCTGCGCCAGTTGCCATGGCTTAGCGATTGGTGGAGATGACAATATGGCCGTGGCGGTCGGTATTGATGGACAACTTGGCCCTATCAACTCACCAACGGTTCTCAATAGTGGATTCAACTTTAAACAGTTTTGGGATGGCCGTGCGCACAATCTTCGCAACCAAGCAGAAGGCCCGGTTGAAAACCCGATCGAAATGGGCGCAAAGTGGGTTGATGTGGTACCTAAAATTCAAGCAGTTAAAACCTACATTGCGCTATTTGACGAACTTTATCCTCACGAAGGCATCACCAAATTTACCATTACCGATGCCATTGCCGAATTTGAACGCAGCTTAGTTACTCCAGCACCCATTGATGATTATTTACGCGGTAATGATAGCGCCCTAACCAAAAATCAAATTATTGGTTATAAAAAGTTCCAATCGTATGGCTGTGTTGCTTGTCATCAAGGGGTGAATTTTGGCTCTAACATGATGCAAAAATTTGGCGCTTTAGAAGCCTACTTTAATGATGCAAAAGCCGAAACTGATGTTGATAGAGGTCGTTATAACCTGACTAAGGAAGAGAGAGACCGCAATGTGTTTAAAGTCCCTACCCTGCGTAATATCGAAATAACAGCACCCTATTTTCATAATGCTGGCGCTCAAACACTCGATGAAGCAATCAACATTATGGGGCTTAACCAACTTGGTCGCCAAATACCCGATGAAGATCGTGCTCAAATCGCCGACTTCTTAACTTCTTTAACCGGCGAACTAAGTGTTAAACCACTTAGCCCACCTCAAGAATAATCAGGAGAAAAGACATGCAAGGACTCACTCAAAAAATTCTTCTTTCTCTGATTGGATTCATTATTTTAGCGGTTATAGCGGTCGTTTTTATGAAACCGTCAATCAATGTTCAACATCATGAAGAGTACCAAAAAGCGTTTTCTAACCTAGATAAGTACTATTTAAAAACCAGTGAAAATGCTTACAAAATAACTCAAGGTGGCATTGGTCACTACGACTTTTTACAAGGTAATTTAGTTAAATTAAAACGCTTTTCTAATGCCATGATTTATACCCCTGATTATATTGATGCTGAAACCACCATAAAGTTACAGAAAGAAGTTACCGATATCATTAATCAAGTTGAAACCATTGATCAGGATATTGTCGAGTTTATGCGGGTTAACTCTCTCTTAAATAACTCAAAGACTTATTTACCAATTTTATTACGTGAATACAAAATTTCTGAAACGACCATGCATATGAAACAGCTTTTAACCTATTTGGAAAAGCAACTTATGCAATACACAAGTGGAGACGAAACCGTCACGCAGCAACAAATTTTAAGTACCTTTGCAACCATCAAAAGATTCAGTACCGGTATCACCCAAGCAAATATGATTAATTTAGAAACACACATCAAAATTGTTTTAGATTATCAAGTTGCCGTAAATAAAATTTTACAAAAAATTAATGATTCTGGGTTTGAGGCGACCGTATTAAAAGCACAACAGACCTATAATCAAACTTACCAAAAAACCTACTCTCTGACCGTACTGTTGTCTGACATACTGATTGGTTTAGTCATTGCTCTACTGATACTTATAGGCATTTTAGTCGCACTCGTTAATAAAAGTTCAAAAGATGCAGCTAAATCAAGTGACGATTTGGCAATCAAACTCAGTGAACTTGATCAACAAAAACAGCTTGCTGATCAACAAGTTGCTGAAATTAAAAAGGTTCAAGCAGAGGTTGCCATTCATCAAAAAAATGCCGAAGACAACAATGCAAAACTCTCTCTAGCGATTACTAAAATGAATCAACTAATGGATAAAGTCGCGGAAGGTAACTTCTCTGAACGTTTAGATTCCGCTGATTTTGAAGGCGATTTAACTCAATTACGCAGCAGTGTTCACAACGCTCTAGATACACTTCAAGCCAGTATGAAAGAAATTAGTGATGTTGCCAGCAATTTATCAAATGGTGACCTAAGCAGTAAAATTACAGGCCATTATGGCGGTGAATTGAATCAAGTTAAAAACTCGATTAACGGCTCTATCGAAAATCTCTCTCAATTGATTGCAAAGGTCTCAGATGCTTCGGTCACAATACAAAACAAAATTGTACAAATAAAACGTGATTCAAGTGACGTTGCCCAAAGCTCTGAACGTCAATCAAGTACCTTAATGTCGACCATGCAAGCGGTAGATGACACCTCTGAAAAAATTAAATCCAATACCGATAATACACGCCATGCAACGACGGTTACCAATGAGCAAGCTAGTGCTTTAAATAATGGAATGCAGGTCATGACTCAAATGGTTGAGGCAATGGATGACATCAAAAACTCATCCGAAAAAATTGTCGATATTATCAACTTAATTGACAGCATTGCTTTCCAAACGAACTTACTGGCACTAAATGCGGCTGTTGAAGCGGCCCGTGCCGGTGAACAAGGGCGAGGTTTTGCTGTCGTAGCAGGTGAAGTTCGTAACTTAGCAGGAAAGTCAGCGGATGCCGCTAAAGATATTTCTACCCTAATTTCTGATTCAAATACCAAAGTACAAACTGGGGTTGATTTAGTCAGAAGCGTAAATGAGTCTCTAGAGAGCATCAAGCAAAAAGTCGTCATTTTACAAGATGCCGTTCAATCAATTGATGAAGCCAGTCATGATCAAAGCCAAAGTGCACAAAATATTATTCACGCAGTGTCAGAAGCAGAAAACATTAGCAAACATAATAGCCAATTAATCCACCAAACAGCTCAACAGATTGACGATATGGTTGATACCACTCAAACTTTAGAACAACTAGTAAAAGCGTTTAAACTGCATTAAACTTAAAAACGAAACTGAGCAGGCCTGCTTAGTTTCGTTTTTTATATCTAAAAGGTGCGGTTATGATTTATATTCGACGTAATTCCGATAATGAAATAGTTGAAATCGACTTTTCACCCGCCCCCAATCTTGAAGAAATTGGTCTGTTTGACCCAGAGTTGAAAGCCTTTTTACAAAATTCTAAAGACAGTGAAGAATTGATTAAAACCGTTCTTGATAAACTCGATATTGACATGGTTCGAATCATTGAAGATTTGGTTGATATATTAATTGATAAGGATGTTATTCGATTTACTGATCTCCCCAAACCTGTTCAAAACAAACTTCTTTTCAAAAAGAATATTCGTAATGCATTGGTAGAAGAGAACAGTATTTTAAATAATGATGAAGTTATAAACTTTTAGTGGCTTATAACCTCGTTTAAAGGACTTACTTTTTAGACTTTAATGCCTCATTCAATAACCGTTCGGTTGTATGTGGAGAGTGTGTTTTTTTAGCTAATAAGGCATACGCAACCGGAATAATCCATAAACTCAGTACCATCGCAAACGCCACGCCAAAGAACAGAATAATTCCTAATATATAACGCGTTTCAGAACCGGCTCCACTTGAAAAAATCAGTGGAATTGTCCCAGCCATAGTTGTAATTGTCGTCATTAGAATAGGTCTTAAACGCAAGCTTACTGATGTAATCAATGCTCGATACAAAGACAAACCTTGATCTCGTAACTGGTTGGTAAATTCGACAATCAATATGCCGTTTTTAGTCGCCAAGCCCAACAATAACACCAGTGCTATCTGACTGTATATATTCAAGCTCAGGCCAAAATAAAGCAGTGCAAAAATCCCACCAGTAAGCGCTAAAGGCACCGTAAACAGAATAATAAATGGATGCACAAAACTCTCAAACTGTGCCGCCAAAACTAAGAAAATAACCGCTATCCCAAAAATAAACACAAAATAGAACGACTGTGACGCATTTTGAAAATCACGAGACTGCCCACGGTAATCAATCACTGCGGTATCTGGCAACGTTTCACGAACCGTTTGTTCTAAATAACTTAACGCATCACCCAACGCTAAATTATCTTCTAACTTCGCGTTTAAAGTAATGGCACGTACACGGTTAAAACGATTTAAGCTTGAGGCAACGCCACCCGTGGTGTATTCCGTTAACTCAGAGAGCGGAATCATTTGATCTGTCGTTTCAGAACGCAAGAAAATCTGCTCTAAATCTTGTGGTGATTTAAACCACTCATGAGCCGCTTTAATATAAATATCGTACTCTTCTCCTTTATGTTGGAAAGTTGTCGCTCTCTTGCCGCCTAAAAGTACCTGTAAAGTTTCAGAAATGGATTCATGTGATACACCGAGTGCCTTCGCTTTGGCATAGTCGACGGTTAGGTTCAATTGTGGTTTATTGGGTTCATAATCCCAATCCATATTTGTCAAACCTGGATTGGTTTTTTGAATCGCCTCATCCATTAAATTTTTCCACTCTTCCAGCTCTTCGTAACTGGAACCGCCAATAACAAATTGCACCGGATTAGCAATTCGACCGCCAATTGATGAGCGCATAACTGGGAAGGCTTTAATTCCAGTAAGATCGGAGAGTTTCATTTGAGTTTCTTTCATGATTTCAGCTGCAGGTCTTCGCTTAGCCCAATCTTCCAAAACCACGATGACAATCCCACTGTTAAAAATCTCACCCCCTCCAAATGACTGAGGTGTTCTAACAAGTAGACGTTTGGCTTCACCATTTTCAACAAGTGGCATCAAACGGTTTTCAACCTCTTGAGCATAACTATGCATATAATCAAAAGTTGCCCCCTCTGGTCCTTTCATAATAACAAAGAACACCCCTCTGTCCTCTTTAGGCACATACTCTTGTTTAACTTCTTGACCGTAATAAATACCTGAAGCTAACACGCCTACAAAAAACAAGACGGCTACCCAAGCGTAACGTAAACTCTTGATTTGCAATTTTTTGAAAAACTTTAAGCCTTTGGAGGTTCTTTTTTTGAAACTTGACCCGTTCGTTTTTGATTTTGGGGTTTTTAACAAATTGGATGCGATAGCAGGTGAAAAAGTCAGTGCAACCAAACTGGAAAAAATAACCGCAACCGCTAAAGTAATCGCAAACTCAGAGAATAACCGCCCTACTTGACCTTCTAAAAAAGCAATCGGCATAAAGACCGCAACCAAAACCAGTGTGGTTGCAATAACCGCAAATCCAACTTGTCGAGTACCTAAATAAGCGGCTGCAACAGGCTGATAACCCTTATCTAAATGTCTCTGAGTATTTTCTAACACCACAATGGCATCATCTACCACCAGGCCGATTGCTAAAACTAGAGCCAACAGTGTTAATAGATTGATGGAAAAACCTAATGACCACAACACAAAAAAAGTCGCCATTAACGAGACTGGTAAGGTCACCATAGGGACTAATGCTGCTCGCCAATTCTTTAAAAAAATCAACATAATGAGTGCAACAAGCCCTAAGGCTAAAAACAAGGTTTTATAAACTTCATCAATGGCACTTTGGATAAAGACCGATGAGTCATAACTGTCATTCAGCACCAACCCATCAGGTAAGGTTTTATTAATGGCGTTTTTACGATCTCTTGCCAATTTAGCCACACTTAAGGTATTGGCATTAGACTGCTTAATGATCCCTATACCCACCATTGGTTGGCCATTACCATTAAACGAACGACGATTTTCAATCGTTCCTAATTTAACCTCAGCCACTTGACCAAGTAAAAGCTGACCAATTTGGTCGTCTTGTTTGATAATTAAGTTTTCAAAATCTTCGACTGTTCGCAAGGGTTTATTAACCTGAACATTAAAAAGAATGTGTTCACCCTGAATTGATCCAACGGGTAACTCAACATTGGCTGCTCTAAGTTGCGTTTCAATATCTTGACTGGTAATGCCATAGGTGGACATCAATTGCGGATTCAACCAAATTCGCATAGCCAAAGACTGACCACCCCCAATTCGGACGCGACCAACTCCATCTAATACAGAGAATCGGTCAACCAAATAACGTTCAGCATAATCGGTTAATTCTGGAACCGTCATTTGGTCACTGTTTAAGTTGAACCACATAATAACCGAGTCATCACCATCCGCTTTTTCAACTTCAGGAGGGGTCGCCTGCTCGGGTAAATTATCCAAAATACGAGAAATACGATCCCGAATATCATTTGCAGCGGCATCAATATCGCGTTCAATGCTAAATTCAATTTTTATTTTTGATCGACCATCTTGCGAGGTCGATTCTATAAATTGAATCCCAGAGATTCCAGAAATTCGGTTTTCAATAATCTTTGTAATTCGCGATTCAACCACTTGGGCAGAAGCACCCAAATATTCGGTGTCAATGGTAACAATGGGAGGATCGACATTGGGATATTCACGCAGACTCATTTTGTCAAACGCCATTAATCCAAATGCAAACAATAATAAAGAAACAACGGTCGCTAAGACAGGTCTTTTAACAGCAGTATCAGATAACCACATGATTAGTTACCTGGCTTCTGTTCAGTTGAGTTATTTTTCTTGGATGAAGCCTTCAATAATGCCTCTTGCGGTAAATCATTTTCAAATGCTTTGATGGTTACGATACTTTTTGGTTTTACTCGCATAACACCTTGACTAATGACAATATCGTTTTCAGCTAAACCAGACTTAATTTCTGTGTATTTATCCCCTACCTGACCGGCTTTAATAGTGACTTTTTCAACTTTAAACGTGTTGTTTTCGTCCTCTTTTAAACGGTAAATATAATTGTGATCGCCCAACATTATGATTGCACTATTCGGTACCATCAAAACCTGTTTTTCCGACAAATTAATTTGCGCTTTTACCATCATGTTCGTTTTTAACTTTCGTTCATTATTATCGATGTGCGCACGCACTTGAACCATTCTAGATTGCGCTTCTAATTGAGGCGCAATGGCAACAATACGACCTTTAAAATCTGTATTTGGATAAGCCTCACTTTTAGCAGAAATTGTTTGATTAAGCTTAATATCAGACAAATAACGTGCTGGAACTAGGACATCCAGTTTCATGACATCAACATCGTCTAACGAGACCAATACATCGCCTGTTTCAATTTGATTACCGACAGAAATATCACTGAACCCTAACTGACCTTTAAATGGCGCTAATACTTTACGATCATCAATCTGAACTTGAATATTTTTCTGTTTAGCCAAAGCGGTTTGCCAAGCCGTGTACTTCTCATCAATCTGAGCCTGCGTCACTAAGGAACTGTCTTTGATGTCTAGCAAACGTTGATGTTGACGACGAGTTTCAATCACTTCCAGCTGAACTTGCTTGAGTAATGCCTGCTCTTCTGCATCATTAAATTCAAACAAAATTTCACCTTTATTAACCATTTGACCGTCTGTAATGTGAATTGTTCGAACTCTTTCTGAAACAGGGGCAGCGAGATGTGTTGATTGAAAGGCACGAAGCGAACCTAACGTGAAGAGTGTATTCTCTTGCGTTTGATTGGTCACTTTATAGGCAATAACTTGAGTTGATGCAGCATAGGCAAATGAAGAAAGTGTACTCAAACTCAGTAAAGCTACTAAAAAAAACGGTTTCGTTAGCATTTCGTTCTCACCTTCTAAAATTATTTGTTATGAATAAATATAACTATTTTTTATAATAAGAAAATAGCTAACGTTTACTGACTAGGCTAATTCAGTAAGAAAACTCGCTAAGGAATCTCTTTTAGCGTAAGACTTTTGGCAATCTGGCTTTTGATAACCTATATATAAAGCACCAATTAACTCTATTTTTTCTGAATGAATATTTAACTTCTTCATAGTCCTTTCATCTTTTAAAATTGGGCCAGTACTCCATTGAACACCCAATTTAAGACTCCATGCCATGAGTTGAAAGTTTTGAATTGCACAGGCACAAGCAGCATAATCCTCTTTTAACGTTACAGGATCATTACTTAAGGCTTGTCCAACTAAAATAACTTTTGGAATTGCCAAAAACTTTTCTACGGCTTTTGTATACAGTTCTTGATACAAATCAGTGGATTTATCGGCTTTTTTTAACGCTCTATTCTCGGCATAGATGTGTGCCAAATCTGCTTTAGCTTGTTGACCAATAATCCAAAAACGCCATGGTTGGGTTAATTTATGATTAGGAGCCCAACGAGCCGCTTCTAAACATTCATAAAGCAATTCATCTTTAATTGGATAGTCGTTTTGGTCAGCATACTGATAACAGGTTCGTCTGTCTTGAATTAATTGTTTTAAAGAATCGCTTGAAATAGGGTTTGTCATCGTTTTATTATGGTCTCTAAGGCTTTATTATTCATTTAAAAATTTGATCGAGTCTATTTTTGATCATTATCCATTAAATGCTTTCCCTCCTACAAGCCAACAACAAGGTGTATAACTTGTTAAGGATTGTGGATAACTAACCTTAAAAAGACATTTGTTAATTTTATCCACAAAACATGCACCTTTATCCACTCCACTTATGTAATGGGTAGTACAGTCTATACTCACAAGCTAATTGTCTGAAATAATTTAGATAACTTTATTTATCAACAGTAAACCACGTCACTAAGAGTAATAAAGAAAAGATTAAATAGAAAACTATATACTTTATATATTAATAAAACCCATCCACAATAATAAATATAACCATGACATTAAATGAACTTAAATACATTGTTGCTGTTGCTAAAGAAAAGCATTTTCGTAAAGCATCAGAAACCTGTTTTGTAAGCCAACCTACTCTAAGTGTGGCTATTAAAAAATTAGAAGAAGAGCTTGGTGTTATTCTTTTTGAAAGACGTAAACAAGACGTGTTAATTACCCCAATTGGTAAAAAAATAATTAGCATTGCTGAAAACATGCTTGAACAGAGTAAATCAATTAAGCAAATTGCTTTAGAGTCACAAGGAAATCTTTCTACTGAACTTAGAATTGGTGCTATTTATACTATTGCGCCTTATCTGCTTCCCAAGCTCATTCCAAGTTTTCAAAAACATGCACCTAACGTGCCTGTCATTATTGAAGAAAACTACACCCACGTATTAGCAGAAAAATTACAAACAGGTGAAATTGACATTGCTATTCTCTCTTTGCCTTTTGAAGAACCTAATATCGAAACTTACACACTTTATGAAGAACCTTTTAAATTAATTTTGCCTAAACAACATCCAATTGTTGATGGACAGCATAGCGTTGCGATTGATGACATTGAAGATGAAACCATCCTACTGTTAGGCGCGGGTCACTGTTTTAGAGATCAAGTTGTTGAAGCTTTTCCAAACTTATTGCATTTGAACTACCAAAGTAATCGTTTACAAAAAACCTTTGAAGGCAGCTCTTTAGAAACCATACGTTATATGGTTGCCTCTGGAGCAGGTATCTCTATATTTCCATGTACTTCGCTTACTAATCATGATGAAAGTCTATTTAGAATAAAAAATTTAAGTCACCCTACCCCAACTCGAAAAGTGGCTTTAGCATGGCGTAAAAGTTTTCCAAGAATGGAAGTGTTGGAGTGTTTTAAGCAATCCATTCTTGATATTGATATTCCGTGTACAATCTCAATTATTAATAAATCAGAAAACTAAGATGAAAATGACAAAGACAATTTTTTTGACAACTTTAGTTGTTTTAAATCTGATCTTAGCTAACAAGATAGCTTCTGCATCAGAACAAGGTGTTAAAGCGCCATCAGTGCCTGCTAAGACCATGAACTCACTTGATCCATACGAATCCTTCAATCGAAGTGTTTATGACTTCAATATGGGTTTCCACGATTACATTGGTGAACCGGTTACTAATGTTTATTCCGATTATGTGCCTTCCCCTATTCAAACCGGGTTCAAAAACTTTTTCAGTAATTTAACTGTGCCTTTAGATGCGATAAACAGTCTTCTGCAAGGTAAGGTTGAACAAAGTATGGAAAGTTTTATGCGTTTTACGATTAATACAACTTTTGGTATTGGTGGTCTATTAGATATTGCGACACCAGCAGGCCTGCCAAAAAAGAGTGAAGACTTTGGACAAACGCTGTATGTTTGGGGTGCTTGGGATGAAGCCAGTTTTATTATGGTGCCTTTTTTAGGGCCAGGGACAACCCGCAGTTTAACTGGGATGTTGGTTGATGGATCCACGGACCCTATCTACTCGGTATCTGATATTGGAAACGAACGGAGTCGTGTAAGAATAGGCAGTGGTTTTGTTAATTATGCTGAAGCAGCACCTTTAATAGAAACCGTTCGTACCCAACCTGATCCCTATATTTTTATGCGTGAAAGTTATCTTCAATTCAGAACAAATTTAATTTATGACGGTAATCCACCCAAAGCAAATTTGGATGACTTTAATTTTGAATAAGTTGTTAACTTATTCAGGTTATCTATTTTCAACCGAAAATACTTCAATGTATTTTAATATTATTGACTAAAAATCAGTTTCTGGTAGCCTTTACCAACTATAAATTTCTTTTATAACAGGCTGATTTTTTTATGAACCTTTTAGCATTCAATCTACCGATTGTTGTGTTATTGCCCTTCTTTGGTGCCCTTCTTGTTGCATACTCAGCGAAGTTTAATCGTTTAGCTGCAGCTTATACAAGCGGTTTGGTAACCCTATTAAGTTTGGCTTTTCTCTTTCCTTCTATTGGCCAAGTCTTTGCTGGTGACACAATAATTCAAAGTTGGTCATGGGTTGAAAGTATCGGTCTGTTTTTTGCCTTCCGTTTAGATGGTCTTGCCCTGTTATTTGCACTAATGATTCTAATCATTGGTTTATTAGTCATTATCTATGCCCGTTATTACCTCTCTAAAAACGATTCGATGGGGCGTTTTTACGCCTATATGATGATGTTTATGGGTTCAATGCTCGGTATTGTGCTCTCTGAAAACGTTTTACAGTTGGTGATATTCTGGGAACTCACCTCAATCACTTCTTTCTTACTGATTAGTTATTGGCAACACCGTAAAGACGCGCGTGAAGGTGCCAGAATGGCTTTAGCGGTTACTGGTGCAGGTGGTTTAGCGTTATTAGGGGGCGTTTTACTGTTAGGCCACATTGTAGGCAGTTATCAGTTAACCGATATCTTGGCGCAAGGCGATTTAATTCGTGGTCATGATCTGTATGAAGTGACTTTAATATTGGTGTTATTAGGCGTTTTCACCAAATCGGCTCAGTTCCCATTTCACTTCTGGTTACCGCACGCTATGGCGGCACCTACCCCTGTATCGGCTTATTTGCACTCTGCCACCATGGTTAAAGCAGGTATCTTCTTACTCGCCCGATTCTTCCCCGTTCTTTCAGGTACCGATATCTGGACTTATTTAGTTGGCGGTGCCGGTATGATTACCTTATTGATTGGTGCCTATACCGCCTTGTTTAAACATGATTTAAAAGGCTTATTAGCGTATTCCACCATCAGTCATTTAGGGTTGATTACCTTACTGTTTGGTTTTGGTACGCAGTTAGCGGCGGTGGCAGCGATTTTCCACATTATTAACCACGCAACGTTTAAAGCTTCTTTGTTTATGGTGGCCGGTATTATTGATCACGAAACCGGTACGCGTGATATGCGTAAGATCAATGGTTTGATTAAATACATGCCTCATACAGCGGCATTAGCCATTATTGCTTCCTTAGCAATGGCGGGCGTGCCGTTATTAAACGGTTTCTTAAGTAAAGAGATGTTTTTTGCAGAAGCAGTGAGTGCGTCACAAGCGTCTATGTATGCTTGGGCAATACCGATACTAGTGACGGTTGCGGGTATTTTATCGGTTGCTTACTCTTTACGATTTATTCACGATGTATTCTTTAATGGTGAGCCAATTGGCTTAACAAAAACCCCGCATGAACCACCTCGTTTTATGAAGATTCCAGTCGATCTGTTGGTGATTATCTGTTTAGCGGTGGGGATTTTGCCAATGTATACCGTTGCCCCTATTTTAGCAGTGGCGGTGGCAGGCACTTTACAAGCTACGCCACCTGAATACAGTTTAGCGATTTGGCACGGTTTAAACCTACCGTTAATGATGAGTTTTGTGGCCTTGGTTGTTGGTGCTTTGATTTACTTTAACCGTGAGACTTTAATTCGAAATTATGAACGTCATGAACATATTGACGCCAAAGTGTATTTCATGAAATTGATGGATAAACTGATTCAATTCAGTATCGCGGTTAGTCGTCGTTTTGACAAAGGTTCATTACAGAACTCAGCCGCGTGGATTATCTTTGGATCGATTGTTATTTCAACGGTTGGTTTCTTAAGTTTCAATAGTGATTTATTGGGTGACCGAGCCTTAATGACGGCAGATCCTGTCAGTATTATTGTGGTTTCTCTGTTAATCGTTGCCAGTATTATGACCGCTGTTTGGCATCGAAAACGCATTGTTAGTTTGGCTGTCATTGGTGTGGTTGGCTTGGTGATTGCGCTTATTTTTATTAAGTTCTCAGCACCTGATTTAGCGTTAACGCAAATTTCAGTTGAGATTGTGACCATTATTCTATTGTTGTTAGCTTTGTATTTCTTGCCACAAAAAACACCTAAAGAGACGGGTAAGTTGCGCATTTCAAGAGATCTTGGTTTAGCGGTGTTATCGGGTGTGGGTGTTACCTTGTTTACCATGATGGTGTTAAGTCGAGAGTTTGACCCTATCTCCTATTATTTCTTAAATAATAGTGTTCCTGGTGGCGGCGGAACTAACGTTGTAAACGTTATATTGGTTGATTTCCGTGGTTTTGATACCTTGGGTGAAATTGTGGTGTTGGCTTTAGCAGGCTTGGGTATTTTTGCCATGCTTCAAGGTTTAACTTTGCCAGCACCAGACAATGACATTAAAGGGCGTCTGTGGAGCCGTGACTCTCATCCAGTTATTTTGCAAACCTTTACCCGTTTAATGATGCCACTGATGATTATGGTGGCTGTTTATATTTTCTTAAGAGGCCATAACTTACCAGGGGGCGGGTTTATAGCAGGCCTGATCGCTTCTGTGGCGTTAATCGTGATGTACCTATCAAATGGTATTGAATGGACACAAAAACGTCTTACGGTTGATATGCACTTAGTGATTGGTTTTGGTCTGTTAATTGCCACCGCAACCGGTTTAGTGGCAATGGGTCTGGGTTATCCATTCTTAACGTCCGCGTTTAGCCATATTCACTGGCCAATTGTTGGCGAGTTTGAAATTGCCAGTGCCATCGCTTTTGATTTAGGTGTGTTCTTAGTGGTTGTTGGTGCAACGGTAATGAGCTTAGTTCAACTGGGTCAATTGAGTACGGTGTCTCACAAACAACATCAAACCAATCAAGAAAAACAAACCGTTGTGGGAGGGAATAACTAATGGAATGGTTAATTTCAATTTCAATTGGTGTTATGACCGCTGCAGGTGTGTTTTTAACCTTACGTGCTAGAACTTTTCCAGTGGTACTAGGGTTAACGTTATTAGCTTATGCAGTAAACGTTTTCTTATTTACGATGGGGCGTTTAAACAGTGGTTTACCAGCTGTTATAAACGATGTGCAAACTCAGTATGCCGACCCATTACCACAAGCGTTGGTATTAACGGCAATTGTAATTGCGTTTGGTATGACGGCCTTTTTGATTGTTTTAGCGTTAAAAGCACGTTCTGAGTTAGGTAATGACCATGTTGATGGTATTCATTTAGCGAGTGATGAAGAGTCTTTAGAGCAGATAGTTCGGTCTAAAAAGGCGACACAATCGGCAGGAGGAAAACGCTAATGTTACTTCAAACATTTATGCCTGTTTTGTTGCCATTAATCAGTGGTATTTTGGTTTTATTAGCCCGATCAGGTGGGCTTGGATTACAAAGAACGGTCAGCTTAATTGCGGTTGTTGCGCTGATTTTAGTCAATTTAAATGCCATGCAAATTGCGGTTCAACTTCCACCGCAAGTGTATGCGTTAGGTAACTGGGTGGCGCCATTTGGTATCGTTATGGTACTGGATAAGCTTTCTGCCACGTTAGTTTTAGTGACCTCTTTATTAGCGATGGCTGCCTTGTGGTATGCGGTAAGACAAAAAATTGATGAGCAAGGTTCGCATTTCCATGTGCTGTTCCATATTCAACTATTTGGTTTAAACGGTGCCTTTATGACAGGCGACGTATTCAACCTTTTTGTTTTCTTTGAAGTTTTATTGTTAGCGTCTTATGGTTTGCTATTACACGGTGGCGGGCGATTAAAAACCCGAGCAGGCCTGCATTATGTGGCTTTAAACTTAGTGGGTTCAACGCTGTTTTTATTTGCAGTAGGGGCGTTATATGGCATCTTAGGCACGCTTAACTTGGCCGATATGGCGGTTAAAATTTCTACTTTATCACCTGAAGATCAAGGGGTGGTCGCTTCAGCAGGGTTAATGTTGCTATTGGTGTTTGGTATTAAAGCGGCGATGTTCCCATTGTATTTATGGTTACCACAAGCTTACGCCAATACCACCGCTCCGGTTGCGGCCCTCTTTGCGATTATGACCAAAGTGGGTCTGTATGCCATTATTCGTATTCACGGCACTCTATTTGGTGAACAAGCTGGTGATTTGGCTTTTATTCATATTCCTTGGGTACTTTGGTTAGGCTTAATTACGCTGTTTTTGGCAGCATTAGGTGCAATTGCCTCTCGAAATTTACGTGAGCAAGTGGCTTATTTGGTTTTAGCTTCTGTGGCCACATTGTTGGTTGGTATTGGTATTAATAATGTTGAAGCGATGTCTGCGACTATTTTCTATCTCATCCACTCAACTCTCATTGCCGGAGCCATGTTCTTAATTGCGGATTGGGTTCGTCAAGGTCGTGGTTTAGTACAAGACCAATTTATCAGTGCACATGCAATGCCAAATGCCATTTTAGTGGGCAGTATCTTTATGGTTGCGGCCATTGCAATGACCGGTTTACCGCCGCTATCTGGTTTTATGGGTAAACTTTTAATTTTGTCGTCTGCGTTAACGCATCCACAATTCTTTTGGATTTTAGGCGTGGTATTGGTATCCGGTCTATTGATGATTATTGCGATGGCCCGTGCAGGATCTTTGTTATTTTACAACGTACTACCCGAAGAAAAATGCCATACCATTGATGGTAAAGAGGTGTGTAATACACCAAAAACCTTACCGTTAAATGGGGCGGCTTCTGTGATTGGTTTATTGTCGGTTGCCATTATTTTGGTGGTGTTTGCCAAACCGTTTCACGAATTTACCAGTTCGGCGGCGGCTCAGGTATTTGACAGCAGTTTATATCAGCAGCAGGTTTTACAGGTTAAATCCATTGCTAACCCACTTAAGGAGTTAGTCGAATGAGAAAAATACTCCCTCATCCAATTTTAAGTCTGACCTTATGGGTTGTTTGGTTGTTACTAAACAATACCGTTGCGCCTGGTCACATGGTTATGGGTGCCATTTTAGCGATTGTTATTCCACTTTTAACCACGTCTTTTTGGGAAGAAAAAGTCTGTATCAGACATCCATTAACGCTTCTTAAATTTTTGGGTATTGTGCTTTGGGACATTATGATTGCGAACGTGATTGTGGCTAAGTTGATTTTGGGTAATAAAAACACCTTACAACCTAAGTTTTTACACATTCCATTGGATTTAGAACACCCATTAGCAATCAGTTTATTGGCAAATACCATCTCTTTAACGCCTGGAACGGTTTCATGTGATTTAAGTGAAGATAAAAAAACCTTGCTGGTACATGGACTGCATGAAGAAGACCCTGAGGCAACCATCAACGAGATTAAACAACGCTACGAACAGCCCTTAAAGAAGGTATTTGAATCATGTTAGAGTTAAGTTTACAAATAGGATTCGTTTTAATCTCTATTGCTCTTATTTTGAGTTTTTATCGCTTAATTAAAGGGCCGAGTCAACCAGATAGAATTCTAGCCTTAGATACACTTTATATAAACAGTATTGCGATATTGGTTTTGACAGGCATTTATTTAAAAAGCAGTGTCTACTTTGAGGCGGCTCTATTAATTGCTGTAATGGGCTTTGTGGGCACCGTAGCGTTAAGCAAATACCTGCTTCGCGGCGACATAATGGAATAAGGATAAGCAATGAGTGAGTGGACAGAAAACTTATTAGGTTTATTGATTTTAATTGGTGCGGTGTTTACCTTAATCGGATCCATTGGATTATTTAAACTGCCCGACTTTTATATGCGATTGCATGGTCCAACTAAAGCCAGCACTTTAGGCGTAGGGGCGATTTTAATTGCTTCAGTGATTTACTTTAGTACTAAACAAGATGCACTGAGTTTGCATGAAATATTAGTGACTTTATTCTTATTTATTACGGCACCGATTGGCGCGCATTTAATGGCCAAAGCGGCCATTCATATTCAAGTTAATCAAATAAGTAAGACCAAAGAGTTTAGACCTAAAGATTAATTAAAACTTTATGAATTTATAAAACAAAAAAGCTCAGAAGAGTCAGATCTTTCTGAGCTTTTTTATAATTTTAAAAAATTATTTGCTGGCTTTTTTAACTGCTTTTTTAGCGGCAACTTTTACTTTTTTCTTACTGGTCAACTCTTTCTTAGCGACTTTTTTAGTCGCTGATTTAATCACATTTGCCGCTTCTTTTTTCTTGATGTCTTTTTTAGCTACGGCTTTTAGAGTGGCTTTTTTTGCTGCTTTTTTAATGATTTTTTTCGCAATCGCTTTTGCCATGATGGACTTCCTTTTAATGAGGTTTATTTGTAAAAATTAATTACTATTAGTAATAAATTATAGATAATAATAAAGATTTCACTTTTAAATGTCAATAACATATTACTATTCTATATAATGTTAATAATATAAAAAATTGAATCAAGAGCCCCCAGTTATGACATTTATCGAATTTAAAAAACATCTGTTAGATGCTGAAATTTCTTTACCAAAATTCAGCCATTTAATTAAAGTAAGTGAAAAAAACATTCAGTCCTATAAAAAAAAGGGGGTTATTCCTAACCCAATCGCAGTTGTTGTTGTCTGTTTTGTTGAGATGAAAAAAGCTGGTCTAGATTATAAAACGATTGTCGAAAACTTAGGATTGGAAGCCAAAACTAAAAAGGGTGCAGGTTTTGGAAAAAAATCCAAAGAAACTAAGTCTGAAAGTTAAAATTTTCTAAACTGTTTTTTTAGTTATCTCAATATTCAGTATAACTCTTTATTTGAAGGATGCTCTTATACGCTTTTCAATATCAACCACGGTATAAATTATTAATCCGCCTAATAACACCATTCCCCATTGGGATAGAGTCAGTGGGGCGCTTCCAAATAAAGTATTCATGGTTGGAGAGTGGGTAAAAAATACCTGAATTGCCGCCATAGTTGTTACCCCTGCTAATAACCAAGGGTTAGAAAAGAAGCCTATTTTGAACATAGAAAATTGCAAAGAACGGCAATTAAATAGATAAAACATCTCCCCAAAGACAAAGATATTTACCGCGAGTGTTCGTGCGGTTTCGATAGACTGCCCTGCTTGTATTGCCCAAGTAAACAAACCATAAGCACCCGCTAGAAGAAGAGTGCTAACCGTTACAATACGAATCATGAGTTCTTTGTCAATAATTGGGCTGTTTGGCTTACGTGGTGGGCGATTCATTAAACCCGGTTCACTTTTTTCAAAGGCCAACATTAATCCTAATAGTAGGGCGGTACTCATATTAATCCATAATATTTGCACTGGGGTAATGGGCAGCGTTAATCCAAAAATAATAGCAGTCATAATCACCAGCCCTTCACCGGCATTTGTTGGTAACGTCCAAGTGATAAATTTCACTAAATTATCAAAAACGGAACGTCCCTCTTCAACCGCCGCCTCAATGGTTGCAAAATTATCATTCGTTAAGATCATGTCTGCCGCCTCTTTAGCAACTTCAGTCCCCCCTAAGCCCATTGCAATCCCAATATCGGCTTGTTTTAAAGCGGGTGCATCATTTACGCCATCACCCGTCATTGCAACGACATGACCTTTTGATTGTAACGCTTCGACTAAACGCAGTTTTTGTTCAGGGCTTACGCGTGCAAAAACGGCTGAATTAACGGCTACTTCAACCAATTGTTCATCGGTCAGTTCTGCCAAAGCGTGACCACTATAAGCATATTGAGTATTTTCTGCAGCACCTTTAAGGCCTATTTGTTTGGCAATAGCAGCAGCGGTTTTAACATGATCACCAGTAATCATCTTCACTTGAATACCGGCTTTTTGGCACGCTTTTACCGCAGAAATAGCTTCTTCTCTTGGGGGATCCATCATCGCTTGTAACCCAAGAAAGGTTAAGCCTGACTCTAAATCTGAATGACTCACCGTACTCATATCCGAACTGACTAACTTTTTAGCAAAGGCCAGCACTCGTAAGCCATTAGAAGCCATCAGGTCAATTTCTTTGTGGATACTATCGACATCCAAAGGGATAATTGTATTATCGCTGTCTAAGGCGTTTAAACTGCGTTTAACGATACTTTCTACCGACCCTTTGACATAGATTATAGATTGTCCATCGGGTTGATGGTTTGTGTTGTGCAGGGTGGCCATATACTGATGTTGTGATTCAAATGGCAAAGTATCGATTCTAGGCAACGCTTTTTCTAATTCGCTTAAGTTTAAATCTGCCTTAAGTGCAGATGATATGAGCGCCGCTTCGGTTGGATCGCCGTCAATCTTCCACTGTAGATCTTGCTCTATCAGCCTTGAATCGTTGCACAATAAACCGGCTTTAAGAGTCTCTAATAAGGCAGAGTTTCCATGTGCGGTAAAAGGGTGCTCTTTAAATTGTATTTGACCAACTGGTGCATAACCCACTCCGGTTATTTGGTAGTGATTTTGTCCAGAAAACAGCTGCTGAACCGTCATCTGATTTTGCGTTAAGGTACCGGTTTTATCAGAACAGATAATGGTCGTGCTGCCTAAGGTTTCAACGGCAGGCATTTTACGAATAATGGCGTTACGAGCCGCCATTTTATTTACCCCAATTGCCAACATTATTGACATAGCAGCCGGCAAGCCCTCTGGAATTGCGCCGACAGCCAAAGCAACCGCTGCCATAAAGGTTTCTAAAAGAGGTTGACCGTGAAGCCAGCCTATAACAAAGGTCAGGCCTGCTAAGATTAAGATAATTTTGAGCAGAAATTCGCTAAATTCACTGATTTTTTTGGTTAGGGGGGTGGCCATTGTTGTGGCATTGGCAATCAGGGTATTGATTTGACCGATTTCTGTGCCATCACCGATTTCTACTACCACACCCTTGGCTGTTCCATAGGTTACCAGTGTCGAAGAGTAGGCCATATTATCGCGATCGGCTAAGGGTGTTTCCAGTGTTAAGGGTGCTAGGTTTTTTTGTGATGCAACCGACTCACCTGTCAGGGCTGATTCGTCAATTTGTAACTCTCTGCACTGAATCAGACGTAAATCGGCAGGTACTTTATCCCCCGATTGCAATAAAACAATGTCTCCTAGCACCAGTTCAGATGCTGAAATCGCTATTTTTTTGCCGCCGCGGATAACATTGGCGCTACCTTCCATACTTTTTGCAAGAGCCTCTATGGCCTTAAGTGCTTTTGATTCTTGAACAAAGCCAACAATCGCATTGACTAAAATAACGCCAAAGATAACCCCACTATCGACATACTCTTGCAGTAAAAAGGTGACAATGGCCGCGACTAATAAAATATAAACCAGCGGTTGATTAAATTGCAGTAAAAAGAGAACGAAAGGACTTTGTCCTTTTTGAGGCGTGAGTCGATTTATGCCATATAGACGTTTACGCTCTTCAATTGCTAATCTATCTAGACCTTGTGAGACGTTTGTTTCTAGAAGTTGTTCGATATCTTCTAACGGATGTTGGTGCCAATGTTTTTCTCGTAGGTTTTCCATGATGACTCCAATAAAGAGAACTATGAAACGGCTAATAATTATTAAGGTTAGAATAGCAAAGAAAGGACTAAACCCTTCATGATTCAGAATAATTTCACAGGGTAATAATGAAAAAAGTTCGTGTTTTTTTGAGTGTGTCTTTAATGACACTGACCACAACGGTTTACCCACAGACGGTGATTGGCTGGTTAGAAACGGTTCGTATCGTCTCAGGTTCTGAACAACATACAATCGAGGCTAAAATTGACAGTGGTGCAGATCACTCTTCGATTCATGCGACGAATATCAAACGGTTTACCCATCAAGGAGAAGAGTGGGTTAAATTTTCGACCATTAATAACCTGGTTTTTGAAAAACAGTTGTATAGAAATGCAAAAATTAAGACCAAAAATCAAACGTTTCAATCCAGACCCGTTGTTTGGCTAACGCTTTGTATCAATGGCCAAAAAAGAACGGTTGAAACTAATTTGGTTAACCGAAAAACGTTTTCTAAACCTTTATTAGTTGGGCGTTCAGCCTTGTCAGGGTTTTTAATTGATTCAGGTAAAACAGATTTAACGTCACAGGAACGGTGTAGAGATGAACGATCAGAGTAGAGAGGTTAGGCGCTTTTAGAATAAATAACGCCTAATTAAAACTGAAAATTGATTTGAATATTATCCAGAATATTGATCACGTCGAAGCTTCTCTAGATAAGCTTTACGTTTTTCTGGCGGCAAAGAAGCCAGCATTTGTTGAAGTTTGGCTTTTTGCTGTGCCGCAAAATCAACATTGACCTGTTTGGGTTTACTGACCACACCGCGCTTTTCTAAACTTTTACGTTCAGCGATTTTGTCGATTTTTTCTTTTAAGGTTGCCGCTGTAAAGGGCTTAACAATGTATCCATCAACGCCTGCTTGTGCCGCATCCAAAATTTGACTGCGTTTTTGTTCAGCGGTAATCAGCATAAAAGGCAAATCTTTAAGGTTTTCGTCTGCTCTTACTTTTCGCAGCAACTCAATTCCTGTCATCTCAGGCATGTTCCAGTCACTGACAATAAAATCGTACTTGCCAGTCTGAATCATTGGCCAGGCTTTTGAGCCATCATTAGCGTCATCAATGTTAACAAACCCGAGTTCTCTTAACAGGTTGGTTACAATTCGAATCATAGTAGAGAAGTCGTCTACCACCAATATGTTTATGTTTTTATCAATAGCCACTGTGTGTGTTTCCAAATTTTGTATATGAATTGCTTCATTATAGGGTTAGATGCTCATAATAAACATAGGTTATTTTTATTATACGTCTATTTTTGAGCCCGCTTTTCAGTCATTAATTCATTATAAATGTGTCGCGCATTCGATATAGAGAGTTGTCCAAATACTGGACGGTCTTGATGCTTGGATTGATCTATCGCATCAACATCTGCAAGGCTACCTCCTGTATCGACCACTTTTTGGACTTCTTGATAAAGTTCCACAAAATAATCATAGGTTTGGCGTTTTAAAGTCGCTAAATCAGTGGGGGTTCCGTGTCCAGGAATGACGGTGACATCTTCAGGAACCATGGCAACCATTTTTTCAAAAGATGTAATCCACTCTCTAAAATGACTATCGTGTAGCAGGCCTGGCAAACGCTCGTTAAACCCTAAATCACCAGTAAAAAGTAACTTTCTAGATGGGATATACATGCCGGTCATAGAAGGTGTATGACCGCCACCAAAGTTAATAAGTTGCACGGTTTCTCCACCGCCAACATCGATGGTTTTAGAGTCGGTAAAGGTAGTAAACTTATCGGTTACATCATAAGACGATTGCGTAATGATGGGTCCACGACCTTTGGCATAACGCTCCTTGGTTTCATCAAAAATACGGTGAAAGTTTTCATTTGCACGTTTTTCTGAGTAGAGGTTTTTAACACCGATGTCATGCCAATAACTGGAACCTAAATAGGCGTGGCCTTGATCGTTTTCAACTGCGAGCCATTTCACTGGTTTGTTGGTAATGCGTTTAATTTGTTGATGGAAGCTGTAAGCAACCGCTTCATTTGGCCCACCATTATAGATAAACACACCATCATCAAAAATAATCGCACTCAGGTTGTTGTTTAAACCAAAGTTGGTTGTTGTTCCCCAGATAAAACTCCCCACAACCGTATACACACCCTCCATCACTTTAGTGGCTTTTGGAATGGGCAGTTCATCACCAATATACCCCGCTTTTTTTTCAACGCCACTGACATCGTTTGCGTAGTTAGCAAAAGCGTGCGATGCGCTGGCGTTTTCTGCGGTTTCCATGGCTTTAATTTCAGCGGCGTAGCTTGCAAAACTGTTAATAAAAGGGTCTTGGTAAGCGTTTGAAGGCGTGCTAGCAATAGCGAATGTGGGCACCGAAAAACAGGTAAATAGCAAAGCAGATTGAATAAAGCGACGTTGCTTAGGAATGATCATTTTGAACCTTCTATTGATTTGGCTGTTAAGTGATGACTTTTCTATTATCAAAGAATAAAAAAGATTAAACAAGCGTTTTAAAAGTGAGCAGGCCTGCTAAGTTTGTATATAGATGAAATCAACGATTAAGGTATCGGAATCGCCGTTTTATCGACCACTTTCCTGAGTACAAAACTGGTGTGCACGCCGCTTACACCATTAATTTGAGTAACATGATTGAGGAGTAAATCTTGATACGCTTCTAAGTCTTTAACCACCACTTTTAATTGGTAATCAGCGGTTTGTCCGGTTAACAACAAACATTCTAAAACATTGGGCAGTTTTTGAATGGCGGACTCAAATTCAGAGAAGCGTTCTTTAGTGTGTTTATCCATAGAGATATGGATGAGTGCCATTAAATCCAGACCGAGTTTTTTTGCATCTAATAGACAGCGATATCCAGTAATGATATTCGCCGCCTCTAAGGCTTTAAAACGTCGTAAACAGGCAGAAGGCGATAAGCCAATCTGGTCGGCTAACTCTTGGTTGGACAAACGTCCATTGTTTTGTAACGCATTTAAAATCGCTTTATCGAATTTATCTAGTTGCATAACGCACCCATATTGGAATTTAATTTTATTTAGATAGTATATTTTAAAATATTATTGTTTATATTGTCTTATTAATAAAATTATTAACAACAATCTATCAGTGGCTTTCTTCTAAAATAACTCCATAGAACTTAAACGCTGCAAAGAAGTAGAGAGATCCAATGAATCCAAATAAATACCGCCGCACACCAACCCCTGAAATGCCGAATAGACAGTGGCCGAATAATCAACTAACAAAAGCGCCTATTTGGGTGAGTGTGGATTTACGCGACGGCAATCAAGCGCTTGCCAAGCCAATGAATGTCGATCAAAAATTAGCACTTTGGCATCAATTGGTTGCGTTGGGTTTTAAAACGATTGAGATTGGGTTTCCGTCTGCCAGTCAGGTTGAATTCGATTTTACCCGTCGATTGATAGAAGACAACTTAATTCCAGATGATGTCACCGTGCAGGTTTTGGTTCAGGCGCGTGAACACCTAATTGAGCGCACCTATGAGTCACTGAAGGGCGTTAAGCAGGCGGTGATTCATGTCTATAACACCACCTCTATTGTGCAGCGTGAAAACGTCTTTGAAAAAACCAAAGACGAAATCAAAGCCATGGCGGTGCAGGGCGCACAATGGGTAAAAGAGTATGCCGAAAAGGCTTCGATGAGCAATCCAGAATCAAAATGGATTTTTCAATATTCGCCCGAGAGTTTTTCACAAACCGAGACCGATTATGCGGTTGAAGTCTGCCAAGCGGTCATGGATGTTTGGCAACCTACGCCTGAAAACAAGTGTATTTTGAATTTGCCTGCTACTGTTGAAAGCACCTCACCTAACCGCTTTGCCGATCAAGTCGAGTTTTTTATTAACCATTTACAAAATCGCGAATCGGCGCTGATCTCCATTCACACTCATAATGATCGTGGTTGTGCCGTTGCCGCTGCTGAATTGTCGTTGTTGGCGGGTGCAGACCGTATTGAAGGCACTTTGTTAGGCAATGGCGAGCGTACGGGTAACATGGACATTGTTACTTTAGCGATGAACTTGTTCAGTGAGGGGATTGATCCAGAGTTGAATTTAGCCAACCCAAGTCAATGGATTCCGGTGGTTGAAGCGGTGACACAAATTCAAACGCATCCACGCCATCCTTGGGTGGGCGATGTGGTTTACACCGCTTACTCAGGCAGTCATCAAGATGCCATTCGTAAATGTTTGTTAAAACAAAAACCAGATGCGCCGTGGAATGTGGCCTATTTACCGATTGACCCAAAAGATTTAAATCGAGATTATGAAGCGATTATTCGGGTGAACAGTCAATCCGGTAAAGCGGGATCGGCGTTTGTGTTAGCGCAAGAGTATGGCTTAAATTTGCCTAAATGGGTTCAGTTAGATTTTGCCCCAACTGCGCAACGCTTAGCGGAAAAGCAGGGCGGGGTGGTCAGCCATAAAGATTTATTTGCGGCCTTTTCTGCTCAGTACGAATTAGAGACCACAGATATTGAAATTAACCACTATCAATTACACCGAGAAGGGGACTTAGAGCACCTTTCTATTGAAGTGAATGGGGAAACCTGGAAAGGCACTGGTAATGGCACCTTGAGCGCGTTGTGTGATGCATGGCATAAACGTACCGGAAACACCGTTGATGTGATTGATTATGCCGAGCACGCTTTGCATACCTTGGATGAAAGCCCAAACGGAGAACAGGGTAAATTGGCGCAAGCCATGGCCTATGTTTATCTTCAGCAAGATGATACGCGCACCGTTGGCATTGCCTTAGCTAAAGACACGGTAACAGCGATGGTTATGGCGCTTTTAAAAAGCTTAAACGCAAAGTAAAAAACAAGGTTATCCACCTCAGTACCCCCTTTTTAACCTATAAGGGGTTGGCAGGCCTGTTGGTTTTTTGAAACACATTAAATTCAAAGACAGTTTCACCTTAACTTAATATTAAAGACCGGTAAATTTAGGCATAATAGACTTAATTAAATACTTATATAAGGTCTGTTATTATGATGTTAGAAACAAAATCTGCCACGCCACTTGAGCTCTACCGCCTGTTAGTTGGAGGCATTGTTCCACGTCCTATCGCTTGGGTAAGCACTCAAAACTCAGCAGGCCTGTCTAATTTAGCGCCTTATTCTTTCTTTAGTGTGGCCAGTTGTAATCCTCCTATTCTCACGATTACCAATGTCGCTTCACAAAATAAAGTTGCCAAAGATACGTTAAACAATCTGCTGCAAACCAACGAGTGCGTGGTGAATATTGTCAGTGCTTCTCAAGTTGATGAAATGAACCAAAGTTGTGCGCCTTATTCAGAGCAACAAAGTGAAATTGATGAAATTGGGATTGAAACGGTGGCCAGTCAAACCGTTGCGCCTCTTGGTGTTAAAGGCTCTGCCGTGCGCTATGAATGTCGTTTAAGAGAGACAATAACCCTGTCTGATAAACCAATGGGTGGGGTATTGATATTACTCGATGTGGTTGCGATTTCAGTTGAGGATTCAGTTATTAAAGAGGGGATGATTGATGCGAACCTGCTTCAAGCGGTGGGTAAGTTGGGCGGCAATGACTATTGTAACGCCCAAGCAGATTTTATGCTTTTAAGACCGGAACTGTAAACTTCAATATATAACAAGTTTCACGTGAAACTAAAAAACCGCCTGCTGCAAAAGCAGTAGACGGTTTATGTCGTTTTTAACAGGTGTTTAAGTGCTATTTTACAAAATAAGCATTTGACGCGGTTAAGTTATAAGTCCAAGGTAGGTTGTTGTACTTCCAGCCTGATTTGAAACGGTAGCCTTTATGCTCCCCCTCTTTTAACTTCCCGCCTTCAAAACCGTCCGTCATGATGTACACATTCTTATATCCGTACTGATCAAGCATTTTAGCGCCCGGTTGCGCTCTAGATGAGCCAGAACGACACATTAAGATGTAAGTAGAGTTTTCATCTGCTCCTAACGCAGCGGCTTTTTCTTCCAGTTCAGAAACAAAATTAGGGTTGTTTACGGATTTATAACGTGGTTTTTTTGGGTCTAGTTCACCATATTTAAATTGCACGGTTGGAATCATAATTTGTGCTTTATCGGTGTAACCAACAAACTGCCACTCTTCCGGGGTACGAACATCCACTAAGATAACTTTAGGATCTTTTTGCATCATCTCATAAGCTTCTTTAGAATCTACGTAAAGCCCTTGGGGGGTCTGTTTTTTTGGATCTGTGGGTGCTGGAGCAGCCAAACTGTTGATAGTAAATGTGCTTGTAACAGCAAGTGCTGTAGCGATGGCGAGTTTTTTCATAATGATTAAATTCTCTTTTTGTTATTTCTGTTTTTAAATTTCATACGTAATGTAACCCAAAGTATAAGGGTTTAATAATATAAATAAAATATAGACAGATAAATTTAACTAATTAAATTTACTTAATGTTGTTAACAGTGTTTTCTATAAGGTTTTATTGGCTTTTTAAAGCGCGTTTGCTATCTGTTGCATGGTGAATGGTTTATTATGAAAAGCTAAACTTATCTGCCTGACTATATTGAAGGGGGTTCTATGAATCCTGGCCACTCTACTGCTTTAATGCTTATTACACTCTTTACGGTGTTTTTATCTCCCAATACTGCTTTAGCTGAAACCATGGGCACCGCTCAGGCATTAGACTGGTTCACGATGTTGATGTGGTTGTTTGGTGGTTTAGCGTTGTTCTTATTTGGTATGGAGCAGATGATTAAAGGTTTGTTGACCATTGCCGGTGAACAGATTAAAAATGTGCTCGCTAAAATGACCACCAATCGAGTGATGGGTGCCGTGGTGGGTGCTGGGGTGACGGCGGTTACCATGTCCTCTTCGGTGACCAGTGTGCTTGCCGTGGGCTTTGTATCAGCCGGCTTAATTTCTGCAGGTCAGGCAGCGGGTGTGATTATGGGAGCCAATTTAGGTACCACCATAACCGTTCAAATTGTGGCGTTTAAAGTAACGAACTTTGCACTGTTGATGATTGCAATTGGTTTTGTGATTCAGTTTGCGGCACAGTTAAGAAAAAAAATCGCCATAGGCCAGCTGATAATGGGATTAGGTTTAATCTTTTTTGGGATGAATGTCATGAGCGATGGCATGGAACCTTTACGAGATTATCAGCCATTTTTGGACATTATGCAGCAGATGCAAAACCCGTTATTAGGGATTTTAGCAGGCTTTATTTTTACGGCAATGGTGCAATCCTCCGCTGCAACCATCGGTATTGTCATTGTTATGGCAAGCAGTGGATTTGTGACCTTACCAGCCGGTATCGCGCTCGCTATGGGTGCCAATATTGGCACGACTGTGACTGCTTTACTGGCCACCATTGGTAAATCAAGAGAGGCCTTAAGAACGGCACTGATTCACCTGCAATTTAACGTGTTTGGGGTGTTAATTTGGTTACCATTTATTCCGGAACTGGCAGACATGGCACTGTATTTAACTGCGAGCGAAGTGGCCAATGGCGATGTAATAAATACGGCCGCGGCGAATACACCCCGTGATATCGCTAATGCAAACACCCTATTTAACCTTATTTCGTTGATTATATTCCTACCTTTAATACCGGTTTTTTTATGGGTCGTGAATAAGCTAGTGCCTGTCGTTTCAGAAGAAAAAACCGGTGGCGAGTTTAAACCCGAGTTTTTAGATGCTTCTTTATTAGAAACCCCAAGCTTGGCGACGCAAGCTGTGATATTTGAATTAGAGCTTTTTCAGAAGCAGTTTGGTCTGTTTTATCGACGGGCGGTGGTCTTAATTTCATCGCCCAATATGGCCAAACTTAGCCGAGAAGATCTCTCTATTCAACGATTGCGTAGTTATCAAAATCAGATTCTCAGTTATTTAGGCCGTTTGGGGCAAGCGGAAATGTCGCCTGAAGAGCAGCAGGAATATATGAAATTAATGAACGTCGTGAATAACATTGAATCGATGTTGGATGCGATTCATACCAATATACTCTCGGTTATTCACGAAATGATTCAAAATGGGGTAAAACCGAGTGAAACTATGCTGAACTTGGTAGGGCAATTCACCGCAGAGGTGGGTAAATCGATAGAGAAATCTCTGTTATCTATCTGTCAGAAAAATAGTGAATTAGCCATGGAAGTCATTGCGATTAAGCCGACGATAGATCACTTGATGCAAGAAGCGTTAACGCATCAAATAAAACGTTTTCAGCCAAACCAGGCACGTCTAACCATCTTCCGTTTTGAAATGCGTTTAGTGGATGGTTTTAAACAGCTTCACACTTTATCAAAACGCACCGCTAGACTTCAGTTGTCTGAGAGTGCCACTCAAGATGTGTTGGATGTTAAAAAGTGAGTCTTATAATTAAGTGCTGACGCACTGAATAGAAAAAAATAAGGATTCAGCTAAAAAGTGGGTTCGAAAAACCCTGTTTCCTGCTGTTTTTAGGGTTGGGGTAATGCATTACCTTAAGTTTTACGTTTTTTTGGCATTTTGAGCGTTTTAAGAGCCCATTTATTGAAAATTAGCGGACTAGATTCATTTTTTAAGTTTCACGTGAAACTTTTTCGCAGAAATAAGCTTTTTATGTGATTGTTATAAAGGAGCAGGAATTTTGAAATATTTTATGAGCACCATCGTTTTGAGTCTTTTGATTTTGTCGGGTTGCAGTTACAACCAAACGTTTATAAAAAAGGCTAACGTTTCAGATGCACAATTTTTTCAAGATAAGGTGTATTGTCAAAGTGGGGCGAGTGGGCAAAATCAAGAGGCAACCAAAGACCAACGTTTAATTCCGTATGCAGAGTGTATGCTTAATCTTGGTTACCAACAAAAGTAAACTAAATACAATTAATCGCCTTGCACGGTCATAACGATACTTCGATTGAAACGACCTGTTCGGTGTTCGTATAAGAATAAGCCTTGCCAAACACCCAAGTTCAATTGACCATGGGTAATAGGGATGGTTTGACTCATATCGGTAATCATGCATCGTATGTGGCCACTCATATCATCATCCCCCTCATAATTATGGTTATATTTTGGGTCACCATCCTTCACGGTTTTTTGCATCCAGTACTCTATGTCCTCTCTTACCGTTGGGTCGGCGTTCTCGGTAATGATCAATGAGGCTGAGGTGTGCTGTATAAAAACATGACACAATCCGGTTGTAATTTGACACTGGCTAACAAAACGCTCTACTTCAGAGGTAATGTTATAGGTGCCTCTCGCGGAACTGGTAAGGGTGATCTCTGTCTGTTCTGTTTTCATATAAGACCTTATTTTTACTGAAAAAAAGATAAACAATCTGATTATTGTCTGTTAGACGCTACCTTAAAACCTTATAATAATAGGTTAAATTTTTTGCCAATATTTAGAGTCATGTGAATCTAGATTTTGCATAAATGCTCTATAAACTGAGGTTGATTTGCATCTATTAAAGCGATCGTACAAGTTGTTAACGTTGGTCAGTGCCACTTTTATTGCGGTTGCCTTTGCCTTTTTATTGGTCGCAAAAGGCGTAGTTAATCAGCAAGATCAGGCAATTCAGTTAACTAAAAATGTTCAAGTTGAACTAGCTCAAGTTCGACTAGCATTAACGCAATCAATGGAACTTGGTTTGCCCTTCAATCCTTTAGCAAGCGAAGGAATCAACCTTGCCTTTCAGCAGGCAGAAAATACGTTTCAATCGTTGGATAAACTTGTCGCCGTCTCTTTTCTGTTAACCAAAGATGATAGCTTAAAAACAACGGTTTTGGCGCTTAAACAAACCCTTTACAGTTTACGAACCAACAACTCATCCACCATTACTAGTCTAGATTCCCCTCCAACTCAAATGTTAACAGCGGTTGAATTTAACCAGGCACTTTCCTCCCTTCTAAGTCGAGTTCAAGCGTTTGAACAAGCATTGATAGCGGCACTCTCCTCAGTAAACCGAACCTTCCTTTATGGATTGATCTTTGTCTTTTTATTGATTGTGGGGGTTGTTGGTGTTTTGTTCTTTAAAATGCGTAGATCTGGTAAAGAATTACAAGATTATGCCAACTTGTTACAAGAAGTGAACCAGTTAGTTCGTCAAAAAAATGCGCTTTTGGTCTCTGAAAATGAGCGCAGTCAAAACTATTTGGATGTGGCCGGTGTGTTCATTGTGGTACTTGACTGTGATGGCAATATCGCCATGCTCAATAACAAGGCTTGTGAAATTTTAGGGTATGAAGAGTCAGATGTATTAGGGCAGAATTGGTTTGAGTTATGTATTCCCAATGATACTAAAACCGCTTTAAGCGAAATGTACGACGGCATTATCTTAAATCACCAACCGTTATTAGAACACTTTGAAAGTGAAGTGATTAGCCGCTCGGGTTCCAAACACATGATTGCTTGGCGCAATGCCTTATTGTTAAGTGATGAGGGGGTGATAGAGGGGATGATCTGTTCGGGTGAAGATGTGACAGAGTTAAAACGAACGGAAGATCAATTGGCTTTTATGGCGCATCACGATAACTTAACAGGCCTGCCTAACCGTTCTCTGTTAACCGCTCGCTTACAACACGCCCTTGAAATTGCCCGCCGCCAACCCACCCTAATTGCGGTCTGTTTTTTTGATATTGATAACTTCAAAAATATTAATGACAGCTATGGCCATGATGTGGGTGATGAGTTGCTAATAACGGTTTCCAAACGGGTTTCTGATATTGTTCGTAGACAAGATACTTTGGCGCGTTTAGGGGGGGATGAGTTTGTTTTGGTCTTGGAAGATATTCGCGATAAAACCGAGGTAGCGGTGATTATTGAGAAAATAATCACTGCATTTGGTCAGCCTATGGATATTCAATCGCAAACACTCTCCGTAACCACCAGTATTGGAATTAGCTTGTATCCGCAAGATGGCTTAGATGTTAATGCTTTAATTAAGTACGCCGATACCGCCATGTACCAAGCAAAAGGCAACGGTAAAAATGCCTACGCCTTTTATGCAGAGCACATGACAGAAGAGTTAATGCAGCGTGTTTACATTCAAAAAGATCTAAAAACTGCGATTCTGAATCAACAGTTTGAAGTGTTTTATCAGCCACAAATTAACTTACAAACCAATCAAACGATTGGTTTAGAAGCCTTGGTACGCTGGAATCATCCAGAAAAAGGCGTGGTCATGCCTAATGAGTTTATTCAATTTGCTGAAGAGTCGAACTCGATTAAAGAGATTGGCTACCAAGTGTTACGCAGAGCCTGTTTGGACATTAAAGAGCTTCATGATGAACAGTTATTTGATGGTTATGTGGCGGTTAATGTTTCTGCAGTGCAGTTAAGAGATCGTGACTTTATCCCAAGCTTGCTAGATTTAATTGAAGAGACACAAATAAAACCAGAGTGGTTGGAGCTCGAATTAACCGAGTCTGTGGTGATGAACGAAACCAAAGAGGGCGTTTCAATGTTGAACTCGCTCAGTCAGATTGGCGTTAAGATTGCCATTGATGATTTTGGTACGGGCTACTCCTCTTTGAGTTACTTAAGCGAGTTGCCATTTGATAAGCTCAAAATTGATATGTCGTTTATACGCAATATATTAAGTGATGAAAAAGCCCGAACGGTTGCCCAAACCATTATTCAACTTTCAAATAATATGAACATGACAACACTTGCAGAAGGCATTGAATACAGTGAACAAATGGACTACCTCAAGAAAAACCATTGTCAGCAAGGGCAGGGCTATCTAATTAGCAAGCCTAAACCCATTCGCAAGCTTAAACGTTGGCTTAAAAAATCTCGATTAAAAGCAGCTTAATCGACATAGCTTAAACAATAAAACACTGCTATTTTATTTTACGCTGCCCATCCTTTTTTCTGAACGTCATCTGAATTTTGTATTACGCTATAATGTCTGCAATTACTCCAAATAGAAAAGACAGACCATGACATCAAACGCCACAAACCCAATCTTAAATATAGCCCAACTTCCAGAATTTGATGCGTTTCACGTGGAACACATTGAACCCGCAATCAATCAATTGTTAGCGGATAACCGTGCGGTCATTACTCAATTAACCAACCAAACTGAAACGCCGACTTGGCAAAACTTTGTTGAGAAGTTAGAGCATATCGACAACCGTTTTGAACGTGTTTGGGGGCCGATTGGTCATTTGGATTCGGTTAACAATAGTGATGAGTGGCATGCGGCTTACAACGCGTGTTTAGAGAAGGTGACCGAATATTACACAGAGGTCGGTCAGAACAAAGGCTTGTTTGATAAGTTCACCGCCATTTCTGAGAGTGAAGCTTATAAAACCTATTCTGTGGCGCAGAAAAAGGTGATTGAGAATGCGTTACGCAACTTTCATTTATCAGGTATTGCACTGCCACCCGAACAGCAGGTCGAGTATCAAGAAATCTCTCAAAAGTTGTCACAACTCAGCAGTCAGTTTGGCAACCATGTGCTTAAGTCGACTCAAGCCTGGACTAAGAATATTTTAGATGAATCAGAGTTAGCAGGCCTGCCAGAAAGTGCGTTGGGATTATTACAACAACTGGCGCAACAAAAATCATTAGACGGTTGGTTAGTGACTCTGGATTTTCCATCGTATTTAGCTATTTTAACGCACGCGGATTCACGAGAATTGCGCGCAGAAGTGTATCGTGCCTTTGCAACCCGTGCGTCAGATCAAGCGCTTAATACCGATTTTGATAACACTGATCTAATCGAACAGATTCGTTTGTTGCGCCACCAAAAAGCCAACTTATTAGGCTTTGATCAGTATGCTGATTACTCCTTAGCGACCAAAATGGCGGAGAGCAAAGAACAGGTGCTTGGCTTTTTAAGAGATTTAGCGGTTAAGTCAAAACCTCAGGCAGAGGTAGAGTTAAATACCTTAAGCACCTTCGCTGCAAATGAGTTAGGGATTGAAGACCTACAACCTTGGGATGTCGCGTATGCGTCAGAAAACCTTAAAAACAAAACCCTGTCATTATCACAAGAGAAGCTGCGTCCGTACTTTCCAGTCACATCGGTATTAGCAGGCCTGTTCAATATAACCGAAACCTTGTTTGGGGTAAGTGTCCGTGAGAAACACGGTGTTTCAAGTTGGCATAAAGACGTTCGATTTTTTGAACTGATTGATGATTCTGGCGTGTTAATTGGTCAGTTTTATTTAGATTTGTATGCCCGTGAAAACAAACGCGGTGGCGCTTGGATGGATTCCGCGGTGTCACGTTGGAAACATCAAGGTGGCACTGTGCAAACGCCAGTCGCCTATTTAGTCTGTAACTTCACCCCGCCAGTTGGTGACAATCCCGCTTGTTTAACGCACGATGAAGTGACCACACTGTTCCATGAGTTTGGGCACGGAATTCACCACTTAATGACGCAAATGGAACACTTAGATATTTCAGGCATTAGTGGGGTGCCGTGGGATGCGGTTGAATTGCCTTCGCAATTTATGGAGAACTTCTGTTGGGAGCGAGAAGGGTTAGACTTAATCTCTGCGCATATAGAAACCGGTGAGCCGTTACCGGATGAGCTGTTTGATTCTTTAAAAAGAAGTCGAGGGTTTCAATCGGCCATGATGATGGTTCGTCAAATTGAATTTGCACTGATGGATTTTGAGTTACACAGTTTCTATTCAACCGAAGAGAAGGAGGACATTCTGGATTTGGCGGCACGCATCCGTGAGGAGGTGTCGGTGATTAAGCCGCCAGAATACGCACGTCAATTGCACAGCTTTAGCCATATTTTTGCTGGCGGTTATGCCGCAGGTTACTTCAGTTACAAATGGGCAGAAGTCTTATCGGCAGACGCGTTTAGCCTGTTTGAAGAGACCGGTATTTTAAACGCCGAAACAGGGGCTAAATTTAAAAACACCATTCTAGCCGCCGGGGGTTCGGTTGACCCAATGGTGCTGTTTAAATCGTTTAGAGGCCGTGAACCGGATATTGAAGCGTTACTACGACACAGTGGTATTGCCGCTTAATGGTGAGCGTTTTATTCAGAGTCTGGAGATAAAAAAATACCCTTGTAAGCATCGAGTGCTTGCAAGGGTAAATGGGTTGGCGATGAAACCAACCAAAAACTTGAACAGTTTTGAGGTTTTTATTATGGGTTCACTAGGTAACGTTTAAGTTAAAAAATCATCATAACTTGCGCAGATACACGGTTATCTAAGCCACTTAAAATGACGTTGGCTGCCGCTGTAGAATCAAGATTCGGTGCTTTTGCGTCACGAATTTCATAGTTCAAGCGAACGGATGTTTTCTTGTTAAAGAAGTATTGACCACCCAAAGTGGTGGTGGTGAATTGGCGTTCTGCTGCTGCACCTCCATCGCCATTTGCGTCGGTTGCATTATTTAATCGATCGTAACGAACGTTAAGCTCCAAGTTCGGTTTAACACGATAGCCTAAATCAAGATAGTAACCGTTTGATTTTTGATCTTTAAGTACACTAAAAGTTCCGCCATTGTCAGGCGTTCTTGCTGCGGTGGTTCCGTTGTAAATCATCCCGTTTGCCATAATGTACTCAGCCGCTAATCGGTACTTGCCATCAAAGTAGGTGCTACCTAAGCCACTTCTTTTGCGAGTGTTTCCTGAAGTATCATCAATCGTTCTTTTACCATCTTGCATCCATGCAAAAAATTTCATACCGTGTCGTCTAGGCCCCTTAGAGTCACCAAATATTTTCTCAGTTGACAGATAACCATAAAGGTCTAGGTCACTGTCTTTGTCGGTCATGGCTAACCCTCCGCCATTACCTACCATCAATGCATAAGAGTGCTCCCACTCCCCTTTTCTAAAGGCGTCAAAGACCTGAACCCCGGTATCTCTAAAAGCACCAACAGGGCCGTTTCTTCCAGTATCACCGGCAGAGTTATCAAAGGTGCGTTCCAGTAATAGACGATCGGTTACATTGGTAAAGTTCACATAGTTAAACACTGGAATGGCTTTTAAGCCCTCTTCCGATCCTGGTGTTTTAAATAGACCAAGACGTACACGCGCACCCGGAATATGATTTAGGGTAACACTGGCATCGGTTAATTGTCCTTGCGAAGCCTTGCCACCCGTGGTGATACCATTGTTGCCTAACTCGGCCATTAGAAAATAGTTCACTTTGTTATCCAGTGGAAAGTTAGCCCCTCTTATCGCAAGTCTTGCTCTGCGAGCATTAAACCCTTGTGAGGTATCTAATTGAGGTGCCAACTGGTTGAAAGCGGCACTTTCACCCGCACCAGGGCCTGCTTTAAGTTTGGTATCATCGGTTTTTTGATAATCAATTTGCACAAATCCCCAAACCTTAGCGCGAGGTGCTTGGTCAGCAGGTTCCGTACCTTGAATCATTAACCAGTTTGCCGCTTGAACAGATTGGCTAACTAATGCGCCCGCTAGAGCGAGTAAAATCGCTGTTTTTTTAATAGTGTTTGATTTTTTTAACATGAGAATCCTTTCCTGATTTTATATTTTTATGTAACTTTCTATGTTTCTTTTATTGTTCTTGCTTAAGGCTTTACGTAAGTAAACCCCTGTCCTTGAAGGTATGAAAGCTCAGCAACACCGCTTGGCACAATGTCACTTGGTGAAGCGTCGTATAGGTGGTCGTTAACGTTGACATTCCGTCCCTTGACTGTATTAGCACACACATTAAAGGTGACACCTTGTGCCTTTAAAGCATCAATTCGTTGGGTCATGGCGCCGTCAGCATTCGCGGTTTTAAACTTTGGTACTGCTTTAAGAGCTTCAGGTTTTAATATTAAAGAGAGGCCGTTTCCATGCATCACCACTCTGACTTCAATATTCTCTGAACCAACCGCATTAATATGATTTTGAATATTTCCTAAAGCACTTTTTTGAATTTTTGGATCGTCAAAGTTGATGTGATACACCACTTTCTGTTTACCGTATTTGTCTGCATTGTCATTTGCGGTTGCAAAATTAGGTAGCAACAAAGTGCAAGTGAAGAGCAGTGTGGTTATAAATTGCGTCATTGTTTTCATTGTTCACCTCTTGCATTGAGTCTGTTTATTTAAGGTTTCAATAATTGCCATCCAGCGGCATCTAATTGCAAAATACGACCTGCACCGGCAGGCACAAGGGTAACATTGGCCTGAAGTTCTGGTTTTGTGCCTAATTGCTTGCCAAAGTTAGCGAGCGTGTTGGCACAAGCACTAAAGCGCACGCCTGAATCCATAAGGGATTGGATACGTGCTTTGTTGACGTTATCTTTCATCATCAGTCTAAGACCTGGGCCAAAGGCAACCACTTCCATATCGACCTCTTCACCGGCGTAATATGTCAGGAGGTTTGAGGCGACATTGAGGACTAAGGTCTGTTTAAATGGATCACGATCACTGATTTGTAAGACAATCTTTTTAGTGGCGAAGGTGTCGGGCAGTGGTGCTTCTGTTTGCGCCGCAAAAACCGGCAAGCAAAACAGCAAACTTAAAAGCATTCCGAACAGCGGTTTTGAAAATTTATTTAACATTCTGTTTCCTTTTTATTAGACGATTAATGAGCGCGCTTAAGAGTTAAACGAATGGCAACGGGTTTT
The DNA here is from genome assembly GCA_016938655.1 of Thiotrichales bacterium. Taxonomy (GTDB): domain Bacteria; phylum Pseudomonadota; class Gammaproteobacteria; order Thiomicrospirales; family Thiomicrospiraceae; genus Thiomicrorhabdus. The sequence goes on from JAFGUG010000026.1 coordinate 116,280, forward strand.
ATTCCATCTATTTTCCGCGAAAAATTCTATCGGGTTAGCAGTGTAATTTATTTCGTAAAACACTAATATTTAAAGCCTTTTACAAAACAATTCATTTCGTTTACTATCGAAAAAAGAGCCATTTTTAAAGATGAAAATATGAAATTAACCACGACGGTCAAAAACCTGTTTAGTGACAGTAAACGACAACGGCAGTTGGATGCTTTGTTAGTGCAGAAGCACCAACGGCTTTATCGATTAGCCTATGCATGGTGCCATCAATCAAGCCAAGCTGAAGATTTGGTACAGGAGACCATGTTAAAAGCCTTAGAAAGCCATAAAGATTTACACCGTTTGGAGCATTTAGACGCATGGTTATCTAAAATAATGCATAATCAGTTTTTGGATAATATGCGTTTTAATCGTCGTTGGCAGTGGGCGGATACAGAAGAAATTGACTATTTTTATACGGAAAGTTGCAGCGAAACTCGACTGATTGAACAGCAAACGTCAGAGTGTCTGTGTGCGGCCATGTCAAAACTCCCTTTTGAGCAAAGAGAGGCGATATCGCTGGTCGATTTAGAGGGGTTTAGTTATCAAGAAATTGCAGATATTACTTCGACCCCAATTGGAACCGTCATGAGCCGTATTTCACGTGGCCGTGAAAATTTAGTGAAATATATGAAACAGATTGAGAAGGGCAACCGAAAAATTGTGCCTTTACGGAGACATTAATGAAGCATCACATTGAACCCTTTCAGTTGCACGCTTATTTGGATGGTGCTTTGAGCCCAGATGAGTGCTTAGAGGTTGAATCTGCCTTAACAGCAAGCGAAAGTTTACGCCGTCAGTTAGAGGCATTTAAAGCGGTTAAGCAGCAGGTTAAAAAAACCTACAGTCAGTTTGAACCACCCAAACAAAATGCCCCCCAACCACTCACTTTGCAACCTAAATCGTCATGGTGGTTTCCTAAATCAGCGGTTGCTTCTTTGTTGTTAGGATTTGTAATTGGTTTAGGTTTTATTGAATTAAGTCCTTCTCCACAAACCGCTTCGGCGATTGTACAACAGCAACAAAGTGAGAATTATCTGGTGCATATAGATTCGGATGATCTTGATAAGCAGCGTCAAGCGATTGAAGAAATTTCAGAACTGTTAAGCACGGTCGACAGTACGATTCATGTGGATTTAATCTCAAATTATAAAGGGGTGAAACTTTTTGATGTTGGCAATCCAAACCATCAGGCACTGCAAGACTTACTTTCAAAATATGAAAACCTCACGTTATTTGCTTGTAAACGTGCCTTAGAACGTGCGGCAGAGAGTGGCGAGGTGTTAAATTTAATTCCGCAGGTGCAACACGATAAACCCGCAATTGACGCGGTAGTCGAGCGTTTAAATTCGGGTTGGAGTTACATTAAAATTTAGCTCGATTTCCCGTTTATATTGGTATGGTTTAGACATTTGATTTGGCTCTGATATTGGCCGTTTATAGGAATTTTTATAAATGGCGGTATACTGAGTCTAATTTTTAATGAATTTGACCTTATGCCAAGCCCTTCATTTTTCTTCCAACGTCGTTTTTTGCCCCTTTTTTGGGTGCAATTTCTTGGCGCATTTAATGATAACCTCTATAAAAATGCGATGGTGATGCTCATTACCTTTCAGTTGAGTTTGTCGGTTGAACAGACGGGGCTCTACATCACCTTAGCGGCAGGCCTGTTCATTTTACCGTTTTTTCTGTTCTCTTCTATTGCGGGCCAGCTGGCGGATCACTTTCCAAAATCGATTCTGATTCGCAAAATTAAACTCATTGAAATTCTTATTATGGCCACCGGTGCAATCGGATTTTTATCGATGCAGCTGGAGTGGTTGTTTGTCGCACTGTTTTTAATGGGCACGCAATCGGCTTTTTTTGGGCCGATTAAATACTCTATTTTGCCAGAAGTGTTGGGGAGTGATGAGTTGCTTCGAGGTAATGCGCTGTTCAGTGGTTCAACTTTTATTGCGATTTTGTTAGGCACCATTGTCGGTGGCATGGGCATTATGTTGGATAACGGCGCGCAGGTGGTGTCCGGGTTAATTCTGTTTTTTGCTATTTTGGGGTATGGATTAAGCTTATTGGTACCCAAAACCGAGTTGGCCTCTGCAAAGGTGGTGATTGATAAAAACATTGCACGCAGTACTTGGCAAATTGTGCAGGGTTGTCGTGTTTATAAAGCCTCTTTTTTTGCAGTATTAGCCATCTCTTGGTTCTGGTTTATGGGGGCGGTGTTATTAAGTCAAATTCCGAGTTTTGTTAAATTTACTTTGCAAGCGAACGAACAGGTGGTGGTGGCTTTTTTAACGGTGTTTTCTGTTGGCATTGCGATGGGTGCGATGGCAATCAGTTCACTTTTAAAATCCCAGCTCACCTTGCGTTATCATCCGTGGTTATTAGTGTTCATGTCGGTATTTTTGTTGCTGAGTGTGGCGGTTGCTGGCACGGTTAACAGTGCATTACTAAGTAGCGAGATGACATTATTGGATTTAAGTGCGTTTTTAAGTATGTGGCCGCAGAATTTATCGTTACTGTTTATGTTTGCTTTAGCATTGGTTGGTGGCGCTTATATCGTGCCGTTATACACCCAGTTGCAAATTAAAACCCCTGCGGTTTCTCGTGCTAGAATGATTGCCGTTAATAATATCCTCAACGCCTTTTTAATGGTGTTGTCCTCAATTTTAATTATGGTTGGCTTCTCGTTTGATTTGAGTCTGTCTACTATGTTGCTGTTATTAGGCGTGTTTAACCTTTTAATGGCAGGTTGGTTTGTGCGTAAGGTAAGGAGTCACAATGAAGTGGTTATTTAAATCATTTGTTAAATTAATGTTTAAACTGCTGTATCGCGTTGAGGTGAAAGGCTTAGAAAATTACCATGCCGTTGATCAAGAAAAACAACCACTTTTGATTGTAGCCAATCATGTTTCTCTGTTAGATGGCCCGCTCATTGAACTGTTTGTTCCGGGCGAAACCACCTTTATGGTTGGCGAGAATCACGCCAAAAAATGGTACGGTAAAGCAGTGTTGTATTTTAGCCATTTTTTTACCGTCAACATGAACAGCCCCTATGCAGCTAAGCACATGATTACCGAGTTAAAACAAGGCAAGCAGTGCATGATTTTCCCCGAAGGTCGCATTACCACCACGGGCGGTTTAATGAAAGTCTACGAAGGCACCGCAATGGTGGCCGATAAGACCGGTGCGGCCATTTTACCCATCTTTATTCAAGGCGCGGAGTTAAGCAAATTCTCCTATTTAAATGGTCAGTTTTTTGCCTACATTAAACAGGTCTGCTTTCCTAAAATCACCCTGACCCTCTTACCGGCACAAAAGTTAAAAGTGCCTGTAGAACTTAAAGGTCATCACAAACATCGTACGCTCAAGAAACAGCTGTTCACCTTGATGCGTAACCTCTCTTATGAAGGGCAAGACACAAACAGAACCCTTTTTAAGGGGTTGTTGCATGCCCAAAAAACTTATCACGCGAAAGATATCTGTATTGAGGACATTAACGACCAAGTTTTAAGTGTTAACAAATTGGTGATTGCCTCTGCGGTCTTAGGTAAACAACTGCATAACGTGTTGGGTGATGAGAAGCGTGTGGGTTTGATGCTACCGAATGTGACCGGCATGCCAGCGACGTTTTTTGCCTTACAAGCTTACGGCCATGTGCCAGCGATGATTAACTTCACCGCGGGCTTAAAGGCCATGACATCGGCTTGTCAAACCGCGGAGTTAAACACCATTATTACCTCACAACGGTTTGTGGATGCGTTTGAATTGCAACCGGTGATTGAAGAAATGCAAACGTGTGTTCGGTTTATCTATTTAGAAGAGATACGCGAAAAAATTGGTTTGCCGCAAAAGTTAGCAGGCCTGATCAAAAATAAGGACTCTCTACCCGGTGTAAAGGTTGATGCAAGTGAAGAGGCGGTGGTTTTGTTTACCTCAGGTTCAGAGGGCGTCCCAAAAGGGGTGGTCCTGTCACATAAAAATATCATCAGTAATATTGAGCAAATTACCTCGATGTTGACGTTATTGCCAGGCGAGAAAATTTTTAATGCCCTGCCAACTTTCCACAGTTTTGGGCTTGCGGCTGGGATGTTATGGCCAATTTTAAAAGGGGCTCGGGTCTTTTTATATCCGTCACCGTTACACTATGGCGTGGTGCCAGAGATGGCCTATCAAACCAATGCACGTTTGATGTTTGGCACCGATACCTTCTTTAGTGGGTATGCACGTAAAGCGGATGCGTATGATTTTTACAGTGTTCGAGCGATGGTTTCTGGGGCGGAGCGTCTGCGTCCAGAAACCCGTCAAATTTACGCCGAAAAGTTTCATACGCCTATTTTTGAAGGGTATGGCGTAACCGAAACATCGCCTGTGCTCTCTGTAAACATCCCTACCGCGTTTAAAAACGGTTCGGTAGGGCAGTTTGTGCCAGAGGTAGAGTATCGTCTTGAAGAGATTCCTGGGATAGATTGTGGTGGTCGATTACACGTTAAAGGTCCGAACATTATGCTCGGCTACTTAATGCCAGATAATCCGGGTGTGTTAGTGCCGCCCAAAGATGGCTGGCACGATACGGGTGATATTGTTGAAGTCGATGAAGACGACTATGTTTGGATTAAAGGGCGCGCTAAACGATTTGCTAAAATTGGCGGTGAGATGGTGTCATTAACCGCTGTTGAAACCTATATTAACGAAGCCAGTCCAGATGGTCATCACGTGGTGGTTTCCGTGCCCGATGAGCGTAAAGGTGAGCGTTTAGTCTTGGTAACGGACGACAATTCCTTAAGTCGAAATACCATTACCATTGCGGCTAAAGAGCATAAGGTAGCGGATATTATGATTCCAAAAACCATTATTTTGGTGGAAGCGATTCCAGTATTGGGTACGGGTAAAACCAATTACCCAGAGGTTCAAGAGATTGCCGAGCACCACTTTTATACGCCCTAAAACAGGCAAAGGTTACGTGACACTCAAGCCGTTTGATTAAATTAAAAAGGCCACCTTAAATCGGTGGCCTTTTGCGTTGTTGGGGGCAGTTTTGCAACCCTTAGTAACGGTAGAGTCCTTCATCATCCAAATAACCATCGTTATTTGCGTCCACTTCAATTAGGTAACCCGAACCATAGAAAGTGACCCAAGCAACCGAACGGTCACCGCGTAAACGAAGCTGGCCGGATTCTGGGTAGTCGTAAGCACCGATAACCAGGGGTTCGATGGTGCTGATGTTGACGTAACCTAGACTTCCGTCATACAGTTCGCCCGATAAGGTTTGGTTTTCTGGGTAGACGCCTTCATCCACCACCTCCTGCCAATTTCTGAGCATATAGGTTTTTCTGAGTTGGCGATCACGAATCACCATATTTGAGGTGGTAAAAAATAACGGGTAGGCTTCTTGAAAACGGCTCTGACCATTAAGGGTGTAATTGACACCGTAGTAATCATCACGGTAGTTAAACGCTTCAAAACCGATGTTTAAATCGTAGCCGTAATCACTGTATTCGCCATAGCCTTCGAGGTAGAAATAACCGTTATATACCTGCTGATTATCACAGTAATTACTGGCGCGGGCGGTGACGTCAATATAGTCGGTTTGGTTGTCATAAAAACCCACATAATCAAGGTAGCCGCCGCATAATCCAACGTAGGTGTCGTCAACCGAACGTGCTACTTTAAGGTTTGCTAAATTTGTTTGTATGTTGCGTGCTTGCAGAGTACGGGGTTGTCGACTAGTTGTTGCGGTTTTTGTGACGGGCGCAGTTGTGGTGGATTCAGGGGTTAAGAGTGTGCGTGGTGTCAGGCTTCGAGTTACCGTGCGTGTGCCGGTTAAATCGCTCACAGTCAGGCTGTAGGTAACGGCGCTGACATTATCAATAAACTGATTGGCGACGACGGCTGAGCTGAGGTAAGCGGGCTGGGTATTACCCGTATAGCTGCTGAGGTCACTTGAATCGTTTTGGTTGCAACCTGATAAGGCGATAACCGTGACAGTTAGCGCTGAAGTTGCCAAATATCGTTGTTTCATGCACGTGCCCTCAAGGTTCGATTTTTAAGTAATCTTACCGCTTTTACCCTGAAGACACTCTTAATTTAACCTTACCTTTTGTACAGGGTTGCCAACTTAGATTCTGCTTTTTGGGATTTAAGTAGGCCTGCTTGGTTGGGTGAATCAAAGGTTTTCAGTGCTTCGGCCAACTGGTCAATGACTCGGCTATCAAGTGGCGATTCGCTGTATAAACTGGCCTCAAGTTGTTGTATCAAGGCTTGTAAGTTAGTGTCGTTGAGTTCTGAAAAGTGCTGAATATTGTGCTGCTTTTTGAGCCACTGTTTGAGGGCTGGATACAGTGAATCCGGTGGTAATTGACACAAGGAATCAATATCTGACCAGGCCTGCTGAGTTTTGATTTTGGCTTGTTCTTCTGCCACTTGTTGTGGGGTAGCTGAGCTTAAAACGGCGGCATTCGCTTGGCGTTTTTGTTTAATAAACAACGCAACGGTTGCCAACCATAACATTGCAAATAGGGCGGTCAGCCACGGCCAGATAGAGGATACCGTTCCTGTCCCGCCCTGAGTGCCACCAGGGGTTGCAGTTAAGCCTTGGCTTGGAAGGGTGCAGTCCACTAAGTTTTGTTGTTCAACGAGTGCCCCTTTCACCTCAAACGTTTTGGCAGGCAAGACGGTTTTATCGAGTTGATTGGTTTGGGTATTCCACCAATAAACCACCTGTTCAGGCAGTGTTAAGGTGCCGGCCTGAGTTGGAATAATAGAACGTTTAAACTGTTTAACGGTGTTAATACCAGACACCGAAGGGCGTTCAGTGCTCAGAGGTTTCTCTGGGTAAACCTTGTAATTGGATTGCGACAGTAACGTTAAGTTTGGTAACTGGCTGGCTTTTTGGCCTTGCACACTCATGGTAATGGTTTGCGTTAGGGTGTCGCCGATGCGAATTTCATCCCCAGTGGGTTGAGTCCATTTGTCGGCTAAGGTGAGTGATTGGGTGGGCAACCAACTGTTGGTCGCTTGCTCTGCAAAACTAGGTGGTTCAACTTGCACATCCAACTCAATGGCCTTGGCAAACTCTTTAACCGAACGCAACTGCCCAGCGTATTGAATGCGGCCGTTAAACAGGGGTGGGTCAATGGCAATTTTGCCACTGGATTGTGGATAGAGTGCGTAGATCCATTCGTAGACGGTAAAGTTTTTACCTTGAATCTGTTTTTGATAAACGGTTTGTTCCTTTAAGGATTCCAACATCATTTTTTCGAACTTGGGCGGACGAATCATGCCATCTACATAGCGACCTTGATGATAAAAACGTAAGGTGTAAATCACTTGTTGTTGAACATAAGGGGTGGCGACATCGACGGATGATTCCAAGAAAAACGGTTGCAGGGCGGTGCCGCTGTGTTCCACTTTGATTGGACTGACGTTAATGGTGTAGGGCTGACTTAATACGTTTTCAAATTCAAAAGGGGGAATAACTAACTGACCTTCCTGTTTGGGTAACAGCTGCACTAACCATGTGGTACTGGACTGAAAATCGCCATTGATCATTTGAATGTTGTTGCTGCGTTGTGAACCCAACACCTCAAACTGATCCTTTAGGGCGGATAGGTCAAGCTGCCCGGTAATGACCTGAAAATCGGCCGTAATTTTTAAGGTAATAATGTCCCCAAATTCAATGTTTTGGCGATCACTTTCAACGGTGATGCTGTTCGCCAAAGCGACATTGAAGAAGCCTAATAAAAGCATGAATGCGGTTAGCTTTAAGAGGCGTTGCATAAACTGCTCTAGCGTGTGTTGAGTGTGTTTAATTCGCTTTACCATATCTTTTCTGCCGGGTTAGATAACGGGGTTTTTTGGCCGTTTTGGTTATTGTTTCTGGGGTTGTTTTGTTGTTGATACTGGTAGTCAAATTTGCGTTTTAAAAACAGGCCGGGTTGATCTGGAATCTGTTTTAACCAGTTGTCGGTGGCACGTTGCTGCTCTTGTTCTTTTATCTCAGCTAACGACTGCGTTGATTTTGGTTCTTTTTCATCTAAGCCGGCACCTTTAGATGCTTCTGGTTCCGTTGGTGTTTCACGGGCTTCCCCAGTTTCTGGGGTTTCAGTGTGGTCAGTCAACCCTTCACCTTCGGTGGTCTCTTCAGGACTTGGATTAGGTTGCTCTCCCTCTTTTGTGTCTTCGCCTTTTAATTGAGTAGAGGAGGCCTGATCTTTTTGGTCTTTTTGCGCCTCTTTGGCCTGACCTTGCTCTTCAGAATCGGTGGTTTTTTGATCGTCACTGCCGTCTTTTTCAGGCGGTTTGTTCTTGTCGTTTTGTTGATTTTGCTGGCTTGGACTTTTATCCGCTAGACTCGGTTGATCGGTTTGCGGTGTGTCGTCTTGCGAGGGTTTTTGGGGTTCTGGTTTTTGGTTCTCTTTACTCTCTGCTTTTTCGGTACTAGGTTCATCCGAGTCCATTCCAGAATCACTGGTTTCAGTTTGATTCTGTTTTTGTTGTTCCAATAATTGATTAACCAGTTCTAGGTTACTCTGAGCATCGGCTAACTTAGGTTGCAATTTCAAGGCTTGTTCATAGGCCTGCTTAGCCTCTTCTAACTTGCCCTGTTTTGCCAGCGCATTCCCAAGGTTGTAGTGCCCTTTGGCACTGGGGTCTTGTTTAAATTGATTGGCCGCTTCGTTGTATTTACCCAGACGATACAGGGTGGCACCTTTCCACTCTGGCGATTCAAACAACGCCTCAGCCGCTTGGTATTTTTGTTGCTGCCAAGCTTCGTAGCCTTGTTGATCAGGGGTTTCAAAGACCTCAATAAAATCCGGCAGTTTGGTTTCGTTTTTGGCCGCTTCGGCATAGCTTGGCGGGCTATAAACAGCCCCATAGGGCAGAACCACTAATAGGGTTACACTAAATAACCAGCCTCGTCGATAAGCAAAGGCGAGCATGAGCATTAGAGCAATAATCAACGCTGCCCCTTCGTCGAGTTTGTGTAATACCTCTTTGCCGTTTTTCTCTTGTTTCTCTTTGGCAATGGCGCCTAAGTTACTGGGAATAAGTAGGGCTAAATCGCTCTCATCGACTTTAAGTGGCGTGAGGGCCGCACCGGTTGCACTGCTTAATTTTTGAAATTCGGCATAGGGCAGTTTGGGGGTGATAATCTGTTCATTCTCATCACGCAGTAGCCCGTAATCTGGAATATTAACCGTGCCACCAGCTTGGGTGCCGACCGCTAAAATACTCAGACTTAAATTGCGTTTGTTTAACCAAGATTCAATCGCTTTACGTTGGTTCGGTTCGATATCATCCGTGACCCAAATTAGATGGCCTTGGTTGATTTGCGCGGCCTCAAACATCTTTTCGGCCAGCTGCATCGCCTCGAGTGGATTGGAGCCGTATTTTGGCATAATTAACGGATTTAACACCGGCAGCATTTCCAGTAGGGTTTGGTTGTCTTCAGAGATGGGGGCAATACTGTGCGCCGTGCCCGCATAACCGACTAAACCGATAGGCAGTTCAGGGTGTTTTTTGAGCAGGTCAACGAGTTTGAAGCGCGCGCGGCTTATGCGGTTAGGCGCGACATCATCGGCCAGCATCGATAGGGACAAATCTAAGATAATCACGCTACCTTGCTGAATTTTCTCGGCGGGCAATTTTACCGATTTTAAGCTTGGTCCCGCTAAGGCGGTAATGGCTAACAACCAAATAAAGCCTAAACCGAGCACGGCTAAACGCATACTGGTTTGGCTATAAGAGTCGTTGTTATTGCCCAGTAATAGCCGTTGAAATTTCGGCTCAATCACTTTCTGCCATCGACCTTGTTGGGTTTTAATCTGCCAAGCATTCCAGAGTAACCAGGCAACTGGGAGCAGGGCTAAAAACCACCAAGGGCGCAAAAATTCTAAGTGCACATCCATATTACAAGTCCGCCTTACGTAACTTCGACCAACCCATAAACAAACTTAAAATCAGGGCGCTGCCAAGTGGCCAAGCATAAAGCTCTGTGCACAAACGATAACTGTTTACTTCGTGTTCTACCGACTCTAAGGTGTTAATTTCTTGGTAGATGGCTTTAAGTTGTTGGGTGTCATTGGCTAAGAAAAATTTACCGTTGGTGAGGTCGGCAATTTTTTGCAAACTGGGCAGATCCATATCACTTTTTGAGCTGTTAAAAAACGCATCTAAACCGGTACGATGTTGGACGCGGCCAACACCAATGGTGTAGATTTTTAATCCCATCTTGGCGGCCATTTGCGCGGCCTCAATTGGATCGACTTCACCATCGGTATTGGAACCGTCGGTAAGTAAAATTAAAACCGATTCAGTCTGCTGATTTTTCTGGCGATGTTTGAGTGTTAAACCAATCGCATCGCCAATGGCGGTGTTATTGCCCGCCATGCCAATTTCCGACTCATTTAACAGTGTTTTAACGGTGAGTAGGTCGTAGGTGAGGGGGCTTTGTAAAAAGGCTTGAGAGCCAAATACCACTAAGCCCATACGGTCGCCTTTGCGCTGTTCAATAAAATCCGCAACCACAAACTTAACCGCGGTGAGTCGATCAACGTCGTCACCGCCTAAATACATGTCGTTTTTTTGCATGGAGCCGGAGAGGTCAACCGCCAAGATGAGATCTTTACCGCTGGTGGTAAAGGGCGTGGGTGAAATATACCAAATAGGGCGCATGGCACCCAAAACAACTAATAGCCACAAGAGTGCAAATAGAAACGGAACTTTACGGTTGTGAATGCTCGGTTCAATAAACCGTTCATCTTCCATGGGGGCGGCAACACGCTGCATAATTTGCGGTGCTAACAAGGGGGTTTGCTGTTGTTTAACCGGTTTAACCAGTAGACGAATAATCCACGGCAAAGGTAAAAAGGCGATTAACCACGGCCATAAAAATTCAAAATTTTGCCACATAGAAAACCACTGCATTATAGGTGATGTCCTTTAATCCATTGCTGAGCGTAGCCCTGCCAAGCCTTTAAGGCACGTTGTAAATCGGCGGGTGCAATGCGGTCGGTGGGTTGATAAGCTTGGGTTAACAGGGTTTTTAAATCCGCAGGCTGCGCAATAAATTGCGCGTTCTTTTTTAAGAAATCTAACCAGGCCTGTTCATTTAAAGCGGCAATGGTTTGACGACCATAAACGGTAATGGCCACCTGCTTTAAGAGGGCATTGATTTGCAGTATTTTCATTTGAGGGTTCAGGGTTACATCATTTTCAATGCTGATCAATTGCGTTTGAGCTTCACGTCGGTAAGCGTTACGACGGTGTCGGTCTCTGAAAAACCAAACAACAAACAGCACGATAACAACAAAACTGAATATCACCACCCACCAACTAAATGCCAGCGGCCACCAGCCGATAGGGTCGGGCAGTTGAATGTCTTTTAATTGGCTTAATGGATCGTTCATTCTGCGTGCCTATTTAATAATGCGTTTTGCAATCAGTGTTTTAACCGCGGAATCGGTAGTAGACAGTTCAATTAACGGAATTTTCATGTGACGAAAGGTCTGTTGGGCGTTTAACCAGGCCTGCTCATATTGGTCTTGATAGCGTTGACGTGTCTCTTGTTTTAAGCTGTTAATGGGCAGTAAGTTTTCACTTGCCCAGCTGGCAGTCAGCGATAACCAACCCAGTTTGGGTAAGGCTTTTTCCAGTGGATCATAGATATGAATCGCGGTAATGTCACTGTGTTTACGCAAGGTTTTAAGTTGACCTTGTGCCACCTCACTGAGGTTTAGAAAGTCGCCAATTAAAAACAGTTTACTGCCCGGTTTTACCACCTTTAGCAATTGTTGGCAGGCCTGCTGCCAATACACAGGGTTAGCCGAACCCGGTTGCTGTAACGTTTTTTGTAAAACCAACGCTTTATTGAACCAGCTGAGAAGGGTTTGTTGTTGGCGTTTTGGGGCAATCCAAGTTTGTTGTTGGTGGTTAAAGATTAAGCCACCAATCATGTCATTTTGTTGTAACGTGCACCACCCTAAGAGGGCAGCCACATTTAACGCCTGTGCGGCCTTAAGTTGTACTTTGCTACCAAAAAAAAGCGCCGGCGTTTGTTCGGCAACAATCAGCACCGGTTTTTCATGTTCTTCGGTAAACACTTTGGTGTGTGCTTTTTGGGTACGAGCGGTGACACGCCAATCGATGTGACGAATGTCATCACCCGCTTGATATTGACGTACTTCACTGAAGGTCATACCACTGCCTTTACGCAGGCTGTGATGACCACCACTGACTTGTTGCATCACTTTTTGCTGACTACCAAGCGTGTGGTGTTTCACGTGAAACCTTGCCTCCACCAATTGATTAAGGGTGGAATACAGGCTGCTGTTATCAGTGGTTAGTTCGGCGCTCATAAATACGTTTTCTAAACAACGGGCACATAGCTTAAGATTTGATCGGTCACTTGGTCGGTGTTTAAGCCCTCAGCTTCCGCTTCAAAACTCAGTAACAATCTGTGACGGAATACGTCGTGTACCACCGCTTGTACGTCATCCGGGCTTACAAAGTCTTTGCCTTGAAGCCAAGCGTGCGCTCGTGCACAACGCGATAACGCTAAAGTGGCGCGCGGGCTAACTCCGTACTCGATTTTGTTGGCTAAATCGGTGCTGTAGGCTTGTGGGTTACGGGTGGCCATGACCAACTCCACTAGGTAGGTTTTCACGGCGTCGGCCATGTGTAAATTCAAAATTTGATTGCGTGCGGTAAACAGGTCTGCCTGCGATAGGTTCTCTGGTTGGATCACCTCAACTTGTCGCTCTTCGTTTTCCACCAACTCCAAAATTTTATATTCACTATCGGCCGACGGGTACGCTATTTTGACGTGCATTATAAAGCGGTCAAGTTGGGCTTCTGGTAGCGGATAGGTGCCTTCTTGCTCTATTGGGTTTTGTGTGGCCATCACCATAAACAGTTTTTCAAGGGGGAGGGTGTGTTTGCCAACACTCACTTGACCTTCTGCCATCGCCTCAAGTAGGGCGGATTGAACTTTAGCCGGCGCACGGTTAATTTCGTCGGCTAAAATTAAGTTGTGAAAAATCGGCCCAGACTGAAACTCAAAAGCGCCCGTTTCAGGCCTAAAAATTTCGGTTCCAGTAATATCCGAAGGCAGTAGGTCGGGCGTAAATTGAATGCGATGAAAACTGCCTTCAATGAGCTCCGCCAAGGTTTTTATCGCTTTGGTTTTGGCTAACCCAGGCGGCCCTTCAACCAAGATGTGACCATCCGACAACAAGGCCATTAACATGCGCTGTGTTAAGTGGGGTTGACCAATAATGTGTTGGTTTATGTGTGCTTGCAGTGTTTGAAAACGGCTTGCTAAAAGGGTGTTAGATTCCATAAGATTGCGTTACCAAGTGTGATGAACAGAATTTGGTTAAATGTTAATGGCCACATTATAACGTTTTGGTCGTCATTAATGCGACCTATCAAGATAGGGTAGATTTTACAGATAAAAAAAGCCCAACCACTTGTGTGATTGGGCTTGGTTAGTCAGCCTTAAAGAGGTAATACTATTTTAAATATTTGCCACTGCTGAGTTTAAAGCTACCAATTAATTTAACCAGTTTGCCTATTTCTGTGTTCATACGTTGCGTGTCGTGTGACACACTTTCAACCATAGTGGCATTCTGTTGAGTGTCGTTGTCCATGGAACCAATTGCTTGGTTAATTTGACTGATACCTAGAGATTGCTCTTCAGCCGCGCGACTGATCTCATCAACCATATCCGATACTTCTGAGACACGTTGGTTAATCTGTTGCAACATATCCCCCGATTGAGCGGCTAATTTACTGCCGTGATTAATCTGTTCAGTGGTATTGGCAACCAATCCACTAATTTCGCGAGCGGCATCGGCACTGCGTTGTGCTAAGTTACGCACCTCGCCGGCAACCACGGCAAAGCCACGTCCATGTTCTCCTGCTCTTGCGGCCTCTACAGCCGCATTGAGTGCAAGTAGGTTGGTTTGGAACGCAATGCCATCAATTAAGGTGGTGATGTCTGCAATTTTGGCGCTGGCTTGGTGGATACCTTGCATGGCATCTTGTGCCTGCTTCATGATGGACTCGCTAGCATTGGAATCTTAACGCGCTAATCTGGCCAACTCATTGGCTTCTTTTGAGTTTGAGAGCGAGTGCTGAACGGTTGAGGTAATCTCTTCCATGGCCGCTGCGGTCTCTTCAATGGAAGCCGCTTGGTTTTGGGTACGTTCATTAAGGTTTTCATTACCGTGCGTCAATTTCTGAATATTGCTCAGTGCGGATTCAGAGGTTTCTTTAATGTCTACAAAGATGGTTGAGATATTGGTTAAGGCGGTGTTGATGGTTTTTTGCAGAACTGCCAATTCACCTTTATAGGGTCCTTCAACGTGTGCAGTGAGGTCACCATCAATTAAGTTGGTTAAGCTGCCATTAAAACTACCAAAACCAGATTGTAGGTTCGATAAGGCTTGATTGATGTTCTTTTTCAAGACATCTAAATCGCCGGTTAAGGTGACGCTTACTGGACGTGAGAAGTCCGAATCGGCCATGAGCGCAACCGCTTGGTTAATTTCAGAGATCGCTGAATCCAATGTGCTCATCGTGGTTTGCGCATTACTTAATGCTTCTTTAAATGCGCCTTTCGAGTTGTCATCCAGCGTTATTTTTGTACTAAAGTTGGCTTTTCCAAGTTCGCTCAGTGCATAACCAAGGGTGCCCATGGTGTTTTCAAGCGTTTCTGCGGTGCCGTTTACAGCGTGTTTAAGCAGGTCTAAATCGCCTACCGTACTGATTTGAATACGTTGTGACAGAACCCCATTACGAATCGCCTGCATGGTTTCAGAGGTTTCTTTAATAATTTGTTGGGTGTTGTCCATCAGGGCATTAAAATCCGCCGATAGATGCATAATTTCATCTTGGTTATCGTTTAGCTGCATACGCGCTGAAAAATCGCCTTTTTGTGTCACTTTTTCCATGACGGTTTGCAGGTTTTTAACTGGACGAATAACGGTACTTCGCAAAATGAAGATAATGCTTAAGCTCATAATAAGGATGACACCAAACATGACGCCTTCTTGCTTAATGGAATCATTTTTTAAAGCCGTCATCTTCGTATCGAATTCGGTTATCGGTGTGCCTAGTATTTGTACCCCAACCAATTTACCTTGCATATCTTCGACTTTCGCTTGAGTGATCAGACGACCATCCTGAATTAACCAACCTTTTTGATTCAGTTCATTCCAATTAATCGCTTGCGCCATGGCAATGGTTTCTGGGGTAAACCAGCTCTCATTGGCTAACACATATTCGCCTACCGGCGTGTTCTTTTGAGCTTTGGTGCTGATGGAAAGAGCGTACTTATTTAATAACAAGGCATAGTTCACGTCCTTGCTTTTGTAATCGCGTGCAATACTCGAAACCCCTTGAATAAACTCTAGTGAACCCAGATAGCTGTCACCATCAAATAGCGGCGTAATGCCACGAATAGCCAGGCCTGCTCGACCCAGTTCTAAAACGGCAATCGGTTTTTGAGTGTCGATGACTTTTTGTACCCCAAAACGGAAAGAGGACAGGTCATCGCCATTTTTTTCAGGGCTCCAGCTGCGTAAAAATGAACGGTTGTCCGGCGTATGAATGTGGATATTGACGTTTTTAAAGTCCGTATTGGCTTTAAACGTATTGCTGATGTCTTCTAAAATGCGCAATGCGGTTGCTCTGTCACCATATTTAACAGCACGGGTTAACTCTCGATTTGCCGAGAAGCTAATGGCGTTGGTTATCCCAACATCCAGCTTCTTCTGAAGTCTTCTTTGCATGTCTGATTGCAGATCGGCAGTGATATTGTTGGCTGTGGTTTGATATTGAGATTGGTATTGAACGTAGGCATTCACCCCTAAGAGTACAATAACAACCACCGCGATGATTAAAATGGATAGAACCATTTTGGCTTGCAGACCGAGTGACTTAAACACGACTATTTCCTTCTGGAATTGTGAAGATAACTTAATAATACCGAATAGCCATAATAAAAATCAGTTTATTATTCAGCCATTCGTATTTCATTATCTATCAACTACTTAATTAACCGTAGGGTGTTGCCTGTTTGACGTGTGTTATCCATAAAAGCGGCAACAATGACGGTTTTTAATTTTGTTATGGTGACGCAAGCAGGTTCAATGCCATAGGTGTTGAAAATTTATTTAGAGGCGGTGTAACGTTGAGTGATAAACGTTCTGAAAATGGGTGGGAAGTGATACTAACGGTGTTCAAAAATTGGCCTTTCGGTATTTAAAAAGGGCAGGCCTGCTAAATTTTATGTGGACTGTTTTCGAACTCTTGGTATAAAACGGTTTGGTTTCTACCCTGTTGTTTGGCTTGGTAAAGTGCTTTGTCTGCACCGTCAATCAGAGCCTCGTGCGATGGACAGGGGTGTTCAGTGTCACAACTGTTTATACCAATTGAGACGGTGACTTTATTGCTAAGAGTCGAGGCTTGGTGTGCGATGGCAAGTTGTTCGATTTTTTCATGAATGTCTTGTGCAATGCCGTTCGCTTGCGATTGAGTGATCCCGGATAAGATAATTAAGAACTCCTCACCACCATATCGCGCGGCCATATCATTGGCGCGTTTAACTGAAGACGCCAAAACATTTGCGACTTGCTTTAAACATTCGTCACCGGCTATGTGTCCATAATGGTCATTAAATTGTTTAAAGAGGTCGATATCGACCATTAAGGTACTAATGGGTATTTGATTGCGTTCCCAGTGCCCCCAATCTTGATCTAGATGTTCATCAAGCGCACGGCGATTATATAAGCCAGTCAGGCCGTCTTTTAAAGAGAGTTTTTTTAGTTCTCTGTTGGATTTTTCAAGCGCGTTTTCAATCTCTTTTAAATGGCTAATATCGGTATGAGTGCCAGTAAAACGAACAGGTTGATTACCCTTATCGCGCTCCAGGACGCGACCACGATCAAGGATGTAAACCCAATGCCCTTGTTTATGTTTCATGCGATGAATGTTGCTGTAAAAATGGGTTTCACCACTTAAATGGCGGTTGATGTCTATGTAACACTGTTCAAGGTCATCGGGGTGAACGCGACATTTCCAACTATCTAGAACCGGCGGGACTTCAGCTAACTCATGACCTAATAATCGACACCACTGTTCATCAAAAATAAGTTCGTTGGTTTGTAAGTTCCAATCCCAAAGCCCGGTTTCAGTGCCTTCTAAAACTAATTTTAAACGGTTGTGGCTGTTTTCAATTTGCTGTTTCGCTTCGGTGAGCTTGCTGAACCAAAAGGCAATTAAAAACCCAGATAGGCCGCCAACGATAGTAGGAATAATATAAGAGGTTGGTTTGATTTCATTTGATAAAACGAGCTGTTGTGCGGTTGCAAAAATATAGACAACCAGAATTCCAACGATGGTGCCAATTAGCTTGATGTTTTTAGGTGTGATTATGTTAAAGGACATAACGTACGCAACTTAAAATAATGACTTTCACAATACCAAAAAGTCACCCCAAAAAATAGCTATTTCAAATCATTAAAGACAGCCTTAGTTGCAAAGCCTGTTGAGTGGTTGGCAATGAAACTGAGCAGGCCTGCTTAGTTTTAAAAAGGGGGGGATGATTAATTATTGCGGTTTGGTGGCAATCATGACCGCTCTTAATGGCGCAGGATAACCTTCTGCGGTTTTGTTGTGGTCATTCGGGTCGAGAAAGTCGGCGAGCGAATTCCAAGTCATCCAGTCGGTGGTGCGTTGCTCTTCGGTGGTGGTTTGGTTTAAGTCCACACAGCGAACATTCTCAAAGCCACATCGTTCTATCCAGCGCGTAAGTTCTTTTACCGACGGCAAGAACCAGACATTGCGCATTTGCGCATAACGATCTTCGGGCACAAGAAGTTGGCCGTAACTCTCAGGCATGACTAAGGTCTCTAAAACCAGTTCACCGCCCGGTAGCAGCTGATTTTTAAGGTCGTAGATGTGGTCAATGGGTGAACGACGATGATACAAAACCCCCATCGAGAATACGGTGTGAAACGCACCGCCACGACGAGAAACGGGCAGTTGTTCAAGGGTTAGCGGCAAGAAATACGCGGGTACGGCTTCACCAATAAAGTGTTTGAGCGCTAAAAACTGGCTCATAGAGAGCAGGCTTGGGTCAACGCCCACCGCCAGTTCGGGCTGTTCCCTGGCCATGCGCCATAGGTGGTAACCACTGCCACAACCAATGTCTAATACGCGTTTGTTTTTTAGGGGGCTTAAATGCGGGCTGACGCGATCCCACTTCCAATCGGAGTGCCATTCGGTGTCGATTTCGATGCCGTGAATGTTGAAGGGGCCTTTACGCCAAGGCATGAGTGCGCGTAATGCCGATTCGAGTTTGCTTTTGTCTTCTGGTGATAAATCATCCTGCCCGGCTTGAACGGCAGAGGCCGTTAAGTCGCAAGGTTGATTTCGTTCAAATTGATTCAGGGTTTCTAAGGCCTCGAGCCATCTTGGTAAATTACCATTGCCTTCTGGGTGCAGGGCTTCTTCCAGCAAACTCGGGAGTTGCTGATGCCACTCTTCAAAACGGGGGTCTTCGAGTTTTTCCCAAAAAGGGTCGTAATGTTGTTTCACATGAAACCTTTTAAATTAACCAGTAAACAAAAAGTCAGCGCCCTTTATTTTGAAGTTGGCTGATAAGAGGTGGGTATTATACGAAAACAATCGGCGGTTTGTTAGTTGCAAAAATCAGCAGGCCTGCTGACTTTTGCAAACAAAGATTGAAGGGGTTTGTTGTTTGCAAGCCTTAGGATTTAATGGCGATAAACGAGGCAAAATTGTAGGCTTGAAACCAGATACCAGCGGATTTAAAACCAATATTTTTAAGGCGCTGAATGTGAAAATCGGCCGTGTCACTAATTAATACGTTCTCTAACGAGCTGCGTTTTTGGCTGATTTCCAGTTCGGAGTAGCCATTGGCTCGTTTAAATTGCCAGTGCAGATTTTCAATGGTCGATTGCAAGTTGTGGTCGTCAAAATGAATTTTTTCTGATAACACCAAAATGCCGCCGGGCTTAAGGCCTTGGTAAATGTTTTCCAGTAACACTTGGCGTTGATCAGGGTCAATAAATTGTAGGGTAAAGTTAATCACCACCATTGAGGCGTTTTCAATAGGAATATCGGTCATATCGGCACATTGTAAATCCACTTCCACATCTGAGTGATAGGCGTGCAGGTATTCTCCCGCACGTTTGACCATAGCGGGCGAGTTGTCGATGGCGATAATTTTGCAGTCGCTGTGCTCAAGTTTGCGGCGCATGGTTAAGGTAGCCGCTCCAAGTGAGCAACCTAAGTCATACAGATTAGAGTTGGGTTGGGCAAAACGGGTGGTGAGTTCGCCAATGCCGGTCAGGATGGTTTGATAGCCCGGCACCGAGCGTTGAATCATGTCGGGGAAAACCGCCACCACCGATTCGTCAAATTGAAAAGCGCCAACCGCTTCATGTTGATGGGCGTATAGGTCGTCTTTCATACGGATTTACTCTTTATTTACGCTGGGTTTATTGGGTTTAAGTCGTGGTATTTTAAACGATTTTAAAACTGAGCAGGCCTGCTGACTTTTCATTAAGCAGGGCTTTAAGGTTATTAATATCGTGAAGGTCGATTGGCGACTTCCGGTAAACGCCACGCTTCTGGCGTTTTGCTGCTCTCTAAGCGCGCTTCCATTTCGTCATCCAGTTTATGAAAGAAATCAATTCCAGTCTGTTTTTCAACGTCATCAATCGTGGTCACAAAGGTCATTAAGTTGCTATTGGCCCGGGCATTTTGCGGGAACACAAATGCCAAGGCTTTACCGGGCATATCCGCCGATGCGGGTTGCATTAAAATTTTATAAAACGCCTTAGGAATCGGCACGCTGCTATTTTTTAAGGTTTTAGGGTTATCATCAAAAATCGGCCCAGTGACCACCCAAAAATTGCCGTGCCACTCAGAAAAATCGTTGGCCACAATCTCTTCTAAGCGTTGCCAAGACTTTTGATTAAGATTTGGCTTTTGAGGGGTAATGTTGGTCATTAAAAAGGTTTCCAGTTGCGCACTGCGGCCGTAGCGAGTTGCAATGAGGTAGTTAGGTGCCATGTGACCGCGATCGTAACCCGAACCGGTATAGTCGTCATGCGAAACGCTCGCCAGTGAGCGCCAATCTTTGGTGAAGCCACTTGGGCGCTTACCCGAATCGTATTGTTTGTCGCCGACTTGGTAGATGACCCATAATGGGTTTTTAAGCGATTCAGAGTACTCCAACATATACCCTTGGTTACGCAGAATATGACTCCAATTACCGGTAGCGGGCTGTTCGACCAATTTCGGAATGCCCATATAACTCATGCCTGGACGTGCAATTTGCGTTTCATAGGCAAACCATAGGACAGCAACTAGAACAGCACCAAAGATATATTTAGGGTTGTGGATAATGAGTTTGGTTACGGGTTGTATTAAACGCAGTAGTTGGCGAGCAGTCATAGCGGTCGATTCGTTATTTAAAAAAGCCTATTATAAATCGAAAAAATAGGCTATTAGAGTATTTAATGGCGTTTCGATTCGGTTAGCATAATGCGTTGTGTTATCAGTGCTAAAATTAGTCCTTTGTTTTTAAGAGGCCTGTTTAAATGTCATCTAAAGTCTATTGTTTAGCGCAGTTCAAACCCAAACCGGGTCAGGCGGCTGAGTTGTTTAAGGTTTTGCAGAGCTTAGAGCCCAATACCTTAAGAGAGGACGGTTGTATTCAATATAAGGTAACGCGCCATATCCAAAGTCCTTTTGCGGAAGGCAGCAGTTTTCCGATTGTGTTTAATGAAACTTGGGCGAACATGGCGGCGTTTGAAGCGCACTGTCAACGCCAAGAAATTGTGGATTTTTTTAATGTTTATTGCTTGGCAAAGGATGGCTTAGCAGACGACTGGAATGTCTGTGTTTACAGCGATGAACCCGAGACTTATGATGCCCCTAACCTTTAAAGAGGGGGCTTTAATGTTTGGCTGTTCGGGTAATAGGGGGGAGTGGCAGGTTTGAATTTAGAGTGCGACAAGAGTGGTTTTAAGGATGAATAAACTTGGGAGTAACGACTTAAAGTGAGCCGTTATCTGCAAACAGATCAGCATGGAATAGACCATTTAGAAGCCGCAGGCTTTGGTGTGTGGGAGTGGGATTTGGTTACCCATCGTGTGCACTATTCTAAAAAGTGGAAGTCCATGCTTGGTTATGCCTGTGATGAAATTGGAGAGACGTTCGCCGAGTTTCAGGATTGTGTGCACCCGGATGATATTGCCGAGCTATTGGCTAAATTGAATCAACACCTTGAAGGTTTGACCCCTATTTTTGCTCAAACGTTTCGAATGCGGGCTAAAGACCAATCTTATCGTTGGATTGTTTCGCAAGGCTCGGTGATGGCGCGCGATGAAAATGGCAAACCGCTGCGTTTATTAGGGACTCACACGGATATTACGGAATCCAAACAAGCGCTTATTGAACTTGAAACTCAAAAAAACTTTATTAATAAAGTGGTCAATTCCGCACCAATTTTAGTCTACATTTTTGACTTAGAAACCCAGCAAAATGTTTACTGTAATGAGACGGTATTTGGTATTTTGGGGTATACCCCAGCTGAGATTCAAGCGCACGGAAAAAATCTGTTTGATCTGTTAAATTTTCATAATGATGACTTAGTTAAAGTACAAAGACACTACACGGAATTAGCGCAATTACCAGACGGTGAAGTGCGTACGATTGATTATCGTGTGGAACATAAGTCGGGTGATTATTTGATGTTTCGTAGTCACGAAACTGCTTTTAAGCGTAACGAAATGGGTCAAGTCACTCAAATTCTTGGAACGGCGGTTGATATTACCGAGCTTCAAGAGTCGGAAGTGCAGTTGGCGTTTTTGGCGCACCACGATCCCTTAACTGGATTAATGAATCGAACCCTACTGCACAGCCGTTTAGAGCATGCTATGCAGCTTTGTAAGCGTGAGGAAACCTTAGTTGCGGTGTGTTTCATTGATTTAGACGATTTTAAATACATTAATGACCGTTATGGCCATGCGATGGGCGATCGAGTGTTAATTGAGATTGCCAGCCGGTTAAAAAAACGTGTGCGTGAAGAGGATTCGTTGTCGCGAATTGGCGGTGATGAGTTTGTGGTGGTGATTGAAAGCTTGCCTGATGAGCAGACCGCGCAGATTATTTTCAATGATTTTTTGCAGGTATTTGAAGCGCCAATCGTGATAGATAAAACCGAATTCAGTTTGTCGATTAGCATGGGCATTAGCTTTTTCCCGCAACATGGAACGACGATTGATCGCCTAAATCGCAATGCTGATACCGCCATGTACCGCGCCAAGCAAATGGGTAAAAATGCATTTCAAGTGTATAAAGAATCGATGTCAAAGGATTTGGTTGGCCGTCTTGAACTGGAAGCCGATCTGAAAATGGCGATTACGCATAATCAATTCGAACTGCATTATCAACCCAAAGTAAATTTAAAAAGCAGTAAAGTGGTGGGCTTTGAAGCCTTAATCCGCTGGAATCATCCAACTAAAGGGTTAATTCGTCCCGATCACTTTATCCCTTTGGCGGAAGAGTTGGGCTGTATTGTGCCGATTGGCGAATGGGTATTAGAGCAGGCCTGCCGAGATTTATTAACCTTGCAAGACGACGCACACTTTTACGGCACGATTGCGGTGAATGTATCGGGTGTGCAGCTTGAAAATGGTGAGTTTATTAAAACGGTTGAAGCGATTTTTGATCAACTCGAGATTACCCCGCAAGACATTGAACTCGAGATTACCGAATCGGCCATTATGAACAACCCCATGCGCTGGATTAATCTACTGGCACAGTTAAGGTTTATGGGCTTTAAAATCTCGATTGATGATTTTGGAACCGGTTATTCATCATTAAGTTACCTTAAAAAACTGCCGGTGAATCAACTTAAAATTGATAAATCGTTTGTGGATGATTTGACCTTTGATGAAGAGGACAGTGTGATTGTTTCTGCGGTCATTTCCCTAGCCAGTGCGATGCACATGGGGTGTGTGGCTGAAGGCATAGAAACCCAAGCGCAACTGGCTAAATTGATTGAAATGGGCTGTGAACAAGGTCAAGGCTATCTGTTTAGCAAACCGTTACCGGTGCAAGAGGTAAAAGCCTGGTTGTTGGATATTAATTCAGTACAAAACCTCACTCCCATTTAATGTTTTATATTAAATGCGGCTTGATTTCCCTTTCTCAAACACGTTATTGTCAGCCTTCTTGTGCAAGGTCTCACTGTAAATTAAGTTGAAGTTCGTCTAGTTGACTGGGCTGTAAATTGACATTGAAATGTTTGTAGGTACCACTTTCAAAGAAGAAACGCAGTAATTTTTTATCGATGTGTCCGTCGTTTGCCATAAATGACAGAATTCGGGTAATTTCAGACAGCGGCTTAGGATCTTTGTAAGGACGATCCTTAGACGACAACGCTTCGTACAGGTCAGCCAGAATTAAAATACGGTCTTCCAGTGTCAGTTGCTCAGCGGTTAATCCACGCGGGTAACCTGAGCCATCGAGTTTTTCGTGATGGTTGGCGGCAATATCCACAATATGTTGGTATTTTTTGGGAAACGGTAGCGTCTGCAAGATTTCTAACGATGCCCGTGCATGATCCATGATTTTTGCACGTTCTGCTTGGTTGAGTGTGCCGGTACGAATCGACAGATTGAGCTTTTCATCTTCACTCAGTAAGGGCACCCATTTATCATTGCATTGATAGTTAAAGTGGCTGGCGGTTTCTATGGTTTCAAGTTGAGCATCGGTTAAATAGGTGAGGCCTTTATTGGTGTTTTCAACCACATTAAAGAAGTCATTCAATTGATTGACGGTTTCATGGTAAGTCTCTTTTAGTTGGCTGACTTGGGCTTCTGGTATGCCAGCGCATTGTGCTTCTAGATAGGCAATTTTGGCATCGCGTTTGATGATTTCAATGCGCTCTTTTATCGAATCAATTCGGTCAACCGTCTTTTGAAGTTTGGTCGCCTTTTGCATAATAAATTCGGGGGTGGAAATTTTGCCTACGTCATGCAAAAGCGCAGCCATTTTAATGCCATGGATATCTTGGTCGGTGTAATTTACCTCTGGGTAAAAGGCCTCATCTTCATCAATCCCCTTAGCAATAATTTGCGATATGTCAGCGACAAAACGCACGTGCCCGCCAGTAAAAGAGCATTTCTCATCAAATGCTTTAACAATGGTACTGGTAATCGATTCAAACAGTTTTTCTAACTCACAAATCAGTAAGGTATTTGTGAGTGATATGGCCGCTTGAGAGGCTAACGCTTGTGCATTTTTCTGGTCATTCAGTCTGAAAGGAACAGGGTTGCCAGAAGCGTTTTGTCGATTGATAAGTTGCAAAACACCAATTAACTCTTGCTCTTGATTGAGCATTGGAACCACCAACATTGAGCTTGAGTGATAGCCAGTGGATTCATCAAACTTTTTGGTGCCGTCAAAATTAAAGTGGGGTTCATTGTAGATATCGTTAATCACAATGACCTCTTTACTGAGCGCACACAATGCCGCCACCATGCGAACATTCGGCACCTCGTTTTCGAGGTAAAGAGGCACATTTGGCCATGAAATAGGTTCCGCTGTACCCCCCATTTTGATATTCAAACTGCGGTTTTGGATTACGGTAAACTCTAACTCTCGCTTATCCGAAGACAGACGGTAAAGCGTTCCTCCATCGGCTTCAGAAAACTCAATACCTTGTTCTACAATCATTTCAAGCAGTCGATTTAAATTGGTTTCAGAAGAGAGGGCTTGAGCAATATCCAATAGAGATTGCAAGTGTTGATCACTCCCTTTGATTAAATCATTTTTTTGATGTGTGGTGATGTTTTTATCAAAGATTGAAATTTCCTCACCCCCCATTAAAGCCGGTTCTAGTAAGGTCGCAAGTGGTCGTTGATTCAACTCATTTAGCAGTGCTTCTTTATAAGCGGGTTTTAAATGGTAGGGAAAGATGGTTACATTGCGATTAAAACTTGCAATGGTCTGGCTTAATAGTGCCGGCGTAAGATGTTTACTCTGCTTGGCAAGTTCGCTTAAATTTGAGGGAAACGAAACATCAATGAATAAACTTTGTATGGTTTTGTCAGCGTTGATACGTTCAGCAATATTAGGGTTTAGGTAGGTGTCCCCGGTAATTAAGCAGCTGATGTCGTGTTTTTTTAATAAATAGCCACACGCCCCTTCGGTATGAATTGCTTCAATGGGCGTAACCTCTAAGTCCCCTATGCACAATGTCTGTTCTAGTTCGATGGGGACAAAAGAGAGTAAAGGTTCTTGTTTGTTTGCGTGCGGAATGGTTTGAAATTTTGGCCATATGAGTTCATTAAAAACATGATTTTGTATTAAGTCTAGCGTTGGTTTTAAAGCATAAATTTTGAGCGGTTTTTTGCGAGAATCAAAGTGGGTTTCGATAAGAAAAGGCAGGTCTAAAATGTGATCAAAATGGGCATGGGTGATAAAGACATGTTCTATTTTGTTGCTGTTTTTTCCCAGAGGCCGCATTAAGTTTCCGGCATCTATAGCAATATTCTCCTCTATTAAAAAAGAGATACAGTCGTTGTCTTTATCTAGGCTGCCTGAGGCGCCAAGCACTTGAATCATTGTTTACTCCAAACGTTTAAACCGAGCTTTATGTCAGTATCAACTAAACGATTAAAAAATCCGCAATCACTCGTCGTTTTATTTAACTGAGCATGCATCAAAACCAATCAGTGATTATTGAATATAGTTTAAACCGCGTTCTATGTAAATACCGATGATTTATGTATGGATGTGAATTAAGAGGAGAGGTTAGAAAGCTTAGGCAGGTTTAATCATTTAAATGTGAGTGAATATTGGCTTTTTGGGCAGGCCTGCTGAGTTTTGTTTATATTTGTTTGTGGGGTTTTGAGGGTTGAAAAAGTAAAAAAGGTCGAAAAACATGGGTTTTTCGACCTTAAGCAACAGTTAAGTTCTAATTAAGATCTAGAAGTTAGCTACCGCGATTAAACGGGTGTGACCCATGGTTAAGTCACGATCGTTCGTGCCATCGTATTCACTTGTGCGTTGTGCGTGAGTCAATTTCAACATGGTTTTCTTGGTTGGTTTCCAAGTAATGCCAATATCAAACTCTTTTGCATCCGTTTGTGCTGTTGCAAACCCGCTTGGCCCAGTTGTAATTACTCTGTTTGGAGCAACCGTATCAGACTGACCGTAGTTAGCGTAACCGCCGCTTAGAATCCACTTAGGGTTGATGACGTATTTTCCACCAATTTTGTAAGCGGTGACGTTTTCACGATATTCGTTACGCGAGAATTGTGCACTAGTAAAACCAGGATCCCCAGAAAATGCGTTGAACATTCCGGTGTCACCCGAGCTTTGGTTCATGGCGATGAATGCCCCCCATTTTTTGCTGCCCAACGCGGCTTTTAGACCAAACATATTAAAGTCGATGTCATCCGCATCAAAGCTGGTTCCCGTTGCCAGTTTATCGCCAGCGGCTTGCTGAGTTAAATACTGACCACTCAGCTTTAATTTCATCTTCTTGCTCTTAATAGGCGTAACGTGGTTGGCTTCGAGGTAAAGTGCATTATAGATGTCGTGCGCCATGTAACCCCAAGCCGCAATGTCCATCTGCTTAGATGGTTTGTAGCCTACATTCATAATGGTTAAGCCATCGGTTTTTTCGGCGTTTGGCCCTAATGCGACGGTTGAGATATCTTGGAATTCACCACGCAAAACAACAAACGGGCTTTGTGTAATCCCGCCAGTACCGGTCCCTTCACCAGTAAGACCAAACTCGTTGGCACCACGAGTGGAGATAGACATTCTGGTCATTTGAGTCAAGCCGACATTAAAGGCGTCATTAATTTTATAGTTGGCACCCAGCACTTGATGGAAGTCAGGCAATAGGTTTTCTGAACTGGTGGTTAAAGGCGAGTCAAAAATCATGCGACCACCGTAAACATTTAGCGCTTCACGGGTATAGTCAATGTACAACTCACCTAAAAGGGTTTCCATAGTAGGTTTGGTGTTAGGTGCATCAACAAGGTAAAGACCGGTTGCTGGTCGACCTGTTGAAGTAGTCATGACATCTGTTTGATCAAATAAGTCGCCCACTGCGTAGAAGCCCATGCCTAATTTGGCACCGCCCACACTTGAGGATAGATACTTAAGTTTGAACAGTTCTGCCGTACCACTGTTAACATCGTAACCATTATCTTTACCATCAACCACATGGTGGACTTTTACTTGCGCGGTTAACGTGCCGCCATTGTCTGTTTCTGGTGTTTCAGCGGCACTGGCTGTGGCGCTAATAAAGGCAAGTGACAGAGCACCTACGATTGGCTTCATCATAAATTTCATATGAGTGGGTTCCTTTTAGTTAGTCATCGCTAGCATGCATGCAGAAAATACGTTCATCTCTAAAAAGGGAAGGCTATGTTTATTAATGCATTTTGGCACTTAGCCATGAATGCGGTAAATAAATTAATCTTGCTTTAAGGTTGGAGCGTAACGTCAACTGGACGAATTATTTTCGGTCTCTATTTGAGTTTAATTTTCTTGAATGCATAAGATTAATTATAACAAGATTACTTATTAAAACAGCAGTTTATATGTATTGTGGTGGTTTAAGTACCGCACTGTTTAACAAGGTTTTAGGGTATAAAGCCGATAAAAATCGTTTAAATAGTCAATAAAATAGTCAATTAAATGCGGAATGTGGCGTGAAATTTTCAGCAGGCCTGCTGACTTTGAAGTGATTTAATACACTGTCGATGGGAGAGAGACGGTAAATACGCTCGAAAAGAGCAAGTTACTGAGTTTTCTGGTTTTATAAACCGCTTTTAACTTAAAAACGCCGAGCAACTTGCTTAGATTGTGTGGTTAAGAAATCGATTATTCTTGAATAAACTTAGCAGCTTCTTCAACCAGTTCTTCGGTAAACAGGTCTAAAAAGAAGTGGTCAGAATCTTCAACGATGTACGTGCTGACGACTGGGTTATCGAGTTGTTCCATTTTGTCGGTTAAATCGGCCACGACCTTATCCGCCGAGCCAATGATGACTAAAGTTGGTTTCACGGCTTTTTTCAACAAGGTTGGCGTGTCCATGCGCTCGTCATTGCGGTAGTAGCTCACAAACGCTTCTGCGGTTACGTTGGCGTCTTTGCAGTAAATAAAGTTGGTTTTAGTCAGTTGCGTATCGCCTTTACCTTCATCGACTAGTTTTTGAGCCGATTTCAGCAGGCCTGGTAGTTCAACACCGTAGCTCTTTTGATACCCTTTCTCTTCGGCTTCTTGTGACCAAGTTGCGGGTGCGATTAACACCACTTTTTTGATTAGATCGCTGTCATTTTCAACACTGAACCAAGCGGTTTGGTTACCACCACGAGAGTGGCCCATTAAAACGACGTCGGTTGTACCTTGCTTTTTCAACCAGTCTAACCAAAAACCAATTTCTAGCATGGCATCGTCATGTTGGTGGTTGTGCAGTACGTTACAGTCGCGTTCGCCTTTACGATCATTCACGCCAAGGCTCAAGTTGGGTGCAATTGAGCTAATCCCTTGCTCGGCTAATAAGTTTTGGATGGCGCTATAAGGCTCACGACCATTATGAGTGAGTGTGCCGTGTGTAAACAACACCACTTCATCGTTTAACGTTTTACCTTCTGCCAAAACCAAATTAGCATTGACGGTTAATCCATTGAAATTTTGCTTGATCTCTTCTGCGCTGGCCGTAAAGCTGAGAGAGCTCAATATAAAAGCAGACATCAGTAAGGTTGTAAATCTACGTAACATATTGTTTTCCTTTAATGAATGAGTGAAACGTTTTAGCATTATATCCTTGTGATTATAAATAACCTAGTCTTTTTGTCGGGTAATTTAGGCGTTTAATAGTCGTTGTTATTTTTAGGTTAAGCGTGACTGTAAATAACGTTATTGCTGGATTTGAGAGTCTAAGTTGAGAGCCTTAAACGTGATAAACTGGTTAGTTATAAAGAAGGTTAAATATTGAGCGCAATTTGCAAGAATAGCCTGCAAAAATCGCTTCTTAGTTAGGAATACATATATGTCTACGCAAGCCGAATTCCAAACCCTTAAGCAGCATCTGCAAAATGTCATTGTTGGCCAAGAACCGCTCTTAGACAAGATGATGATTGCTTTGTTAACGGGTGGCCACGTGCTGTTAGAAGGGCCGCCCGGGTTGGCTAAAACCACTGCGGTTAAGGCGTTGTCGAATGGTGTACACGCCAGCTTTCAGCGTATTCAGTTTACGCCAGACCTCATGCCGGGCGATGTCATGGGCTCGGAGGTGTTAGATGTAAACAGTGGCCAACTGAGTTTTGTAAAAGGGCCTATATTTAATGAAATTATCTTAGCCGATGAGATTAACCGTGCGCCGCCAAAAGTGCAGTCGGCCTTGTTAGAGGCAATGGCCGAAAAGCAGGTGACGTCCGGTGGACAAACGCGCGCCTTGCCGGAGTTGTTTTTGGTGATGGCCACTCAAAACCCGTTGGAACAGAACGGTACCTATCCTCTGCCCGAGGCACAGTTAGACCGTTTTATGTTGCACTTGGTATTGGAATACCCTAACGAAACCGAAGAGCTGGAAATTCTCCGCCGCGATCGCGCACGCCATTTTGGTGAAGATCAGCAAAAATCAGCCGCTTTTTTAACTCCAGAAAACGTGATGCACGCTCGCCATGCGGTAGCGGAACAGTTTGTTTCTGAAGCGGTCGAGAAATACATGGTGGCATTGGTGGCCGCAACGCGCAAATTGGGGGAGTTGGATCGTTCATTGCAAGGCGTGTTAGAAGTGGGTGCGTCACCGCGAGCCTCAATTGCGTTATTGCACGCGGCCAGCGCTTATGCTTGGTTAAAAGGCCGAGATTTTGTGACGCCGGATGATGTCATTTCGTTATTGCCCGATGTGCTTCGTCACCGTCTGATTATCAGTTTTAGCGGACGCGCTCAACAATACACCGCGGATTCAATTATTCAGAAAATTATTGAATTGGTGCCCGTGCCACTGGGCGAAGTAAGTGCTTAAGGCGAATTAGAGATGGCATTGGGTTTATCGATATTGGCAAACACTCTTTGGCGACAGCTGTCGCGCAAAGTGTCGCCTGCTGATTTCACTTCACACGTTCATAACCCCATTCTGTCCGCGCAACAAATCACCGAATTGGCCGGTGAACTCGCTCATCTTTCAATTAAACCCCCTGTTAATCCGCTCAATAGCCAAGCCTTAAGGCAGGGCGAGCAGAGCAGTCGTTTTATGGGCGCGGGTTTGGAGTATGAAGAGAGCCGTCCCTATCAAGTGGGCGATGAAATTCGCCGAATCAATTGGCAACTGATGGCAAAAACCGGCCATGCTTTTACTAAGTTGTATCAAGAAGAGCGTCAAGAAAACAGCTTTATTCTGCTCGATCACCGCCAAACGATGCGTTTTGGAACCCGAACGCGACTTAAGGCCGAACAAGCCTTGCGTGCGGCGGGTTATTATTTGTGGATGGCTCAACAGGCTGGCACGCCGGTTGAAGGGGTGCGCTTAGCTGAAACGGTGACCTTTACCCCAACTTTTGAAGGGCGCAGCAGTTTTGAACAGATGATGGCACGATTTTCACAACCGTGTCCGCCCATTCAACACGATGTGTTTGAACCGCATTTGAACGACGTGTTACTCGATTTAACGCATCGCATACAACCCGGTTCACGCTTAATTTTAATTAGCGACTTTCACGACTTAAATCAAAAAAGTGTTGAAATATTGACCGCTTTAACACAGTTGGCCGATATTCAAGCCATTTGGGTGCAAGATCCTGCGGAACGCTCTTTGCCGAATCAATCGAGCGTTCAATTGCAATCGATGGTCAACGGTCAGCACTATTCCCTTTCCGACACCAAAGCACGCGCCGCTTATCAAGCGTGGTCGCTCGTGTATTTTGCTAAGCAACAAGCCCAATTAAAAGCCGCGGGGGTGACGGTAAAGACATTATTGAGTGACGCGCCGTTGAGTGTTCTGCAACGGCAAGGCGATGTGCTACTTGAGCAGGGTGAGCAACATGGTTGAGGCAGTAAAAACGCCCTTTCCCGTAGGCGAACTGGTTGACATAGCGCCGTTGATTGCGCCTGGTATCGATTGGAGTGTTTGGTTAGAAACCGCCTTTTGGATTTTAGCAGGCCTGCTCATTTTGGTTTTTTTACTCTATGTTATGGGTTTTTTGTATCGTCCATTTTTGTTTAAGTGGCAACTGGTGCGCTTGCAAAAGGACGTTTCAGCTCATCAAACAACGATTTCGAAATCTGAAATTGCAAAGCTGTACCATTGGTTCATTCATTACCAAACTTGGCTCAGTGCGACCAAGCATCCAGCGATGCAAGTTGAAACTTTTAAAGCAGCCTTACACGATTTAAGAGAAGGCATTAACGTGAGCTGTTTTTCAAACCAATCTGTTTCACGTGAAACCTACCTAGATTTAATTTCAACCGCGCAATCGATTTTGAAACAGAACGCCCAATTTTCAGCGCCGTTCTCTCCTTTAAAAGAGCTTAAGTTGCGGTTCAAAAATGTTAAAAACAAGGTTGCAGCATGGAAACGATAATTATCGGCTTGCTTGCGGCGCTGCAATTTCAGGTAGACAGCTTTACGAACCCAGATTGGTTGTGGCTAATTTTATTGTGGCCGATGTTGTGGTTTGTGCATCTGTTGCGTGGCGCACAAGATGATTTGGGTCAGCAACAGGCTGCGCGCGAGTTTGTGTTTAAACATCCGTTGATTCATCTGCAAACGCAGGCAAAAGCCTTAACCAAGCAAAAGCGTCAACCATTTTCGTTGTTGAAACTGTTTATGCAAATGCTGCGTGGATTCATTTTAATCAGCTTAGCCGTTGCTTTAGCGCAACCCATTAAGTTGCAACCGGTTGACCCAAAGCCGCAACAAAAAACCGTGCGCGACGTGGTGTTTGTAATAGAGAGTTCCGCGACCTTTTTACTGCCAGACTATCAAGTAAATGGTCAACCTACTCAGCGGATAGAGGTGGTCAAGTCGGTGCTGGATGATTTTATCTCGGGGCTCAGTGGCAATCGATTTGGCTTGGTAATTTATGCAGAAGCCGCTTACACCTTAATGCCGTTGAGCAGTGATCAAACGGCGGCGCGTTTAAATTTAAAACGACTGAAACCCTATTTAGCCGGCAGAACCGATGAAGCAATGGGTGAAGCCTTAGGGTTGGCGTTACAACAAAACGAAACGAGTTTGAGTGGCTTGGATAAGCAGAGCGAACCCTTAAAACGCGTGGTGGTGTTGATTAGTGATGGTTCATCACAACCGAGTCGATTACAGATCAGCGAAGCGGTAAATTATGCCCAAACCCTAAATATTCCGATCTATACGGTGGGGGTAGGAGCGAGCAGTCAAGCCGCCGATCAACGACAATATTCTGGATTACTCTATCAGCCGTTAGAGTCGGACTCGTTAAAACAGATTGCGCGTGAAACCTTGGGTCAATACTACCAAATTGGCAGTGGTGATGACTTACAGCAAGTGCTGAGTAAAATTGATGCCTCGGAAGGCGTACCGTTTGTTGCGCCACCGAACCCGCCACAAGAGAAGCCTTTGTATTTTGTGCCATTAACGGTGAGCGTTTTACTGTTTTTTATCTATGGTTTGCTCAGTCTGTTTCAGGGGGCTAAAACCGTCTTGCCGACTTCTCGTGTTTTAAACACCCAGCAAGAGGCCAATCATGAGTGAATTAATGGCTCTGTTTAGCGTGTTGTTGAGTGGTGACCTGCAGTGGCGAGCGCCCATGTGGTTATGGGGTTTGTTGATGCCATTTGTGGTGCTGATTGTCATGCGCTTAATGGTGCGTAAAAACAAGCAAGGGTATGCCGATGCGCATTTGTGGCCGTGGGTGCAAGTGTCGTCAAATAACTCGGTAACGGCACTTACAAAAACCAGCAGGCCTGCTGATTTTAAACAGGCGTTTTCTGAGCGTTTTTTAGGTCGCTTACTAAGACGGATTTTAGTTCTTAAAAAGCTTCTGTCGCCATTACGTCTATTGGCCATTGCGTGGTTGAGTTTGATGATTGCGGTAGCCGGGCCAAGAAGCTTGCAGTCCACTGAGCTTGAATCGACGCGTGGTGGCGTGGATATTTTAGTGGTGATGGACTTATCGCATTCGATGACTGCAACTGATGTCTATCCAAATCGTTTTTTACAGGCTAAAAGTTTGGTAGAGAGTTTAAAAAACAGTCTTCAAACCGACGACCGTTTAGCCTTGATGGGCTATGCCGGACAACCGCACTTGATTTCACCCTTGAGTTTTGATCGTGACCTGTTTCAGCATAACCTCGATTTAATCGCCCCAGATATGTTGCCTACGCAGGGGAGCTGGTTGGAGTTGGCATTGATAGACGGCGTGAACCATTTGGCGCAAACCGCGGGTAAAACCAAAGTGATGTTGGTGTTAACCAATGGCAACCCGATTTTTTGGCAAACGCCTGAACTGCCCAGTCGCTTTGCCAATAGGCCCTTTGCGGATGATTTACGAAGTTCACAAACTGGCGTTAAAACCATTTTGGTTGGTATTGGCAAGCCCACGCCAAGCACCTTGACGGATGAAAGCCACAAAACCGGCAAGCTGCACGCTAACGGGTTGTTGGTGCAAAGTCGTTTAGAAGAACTGAGTTTAAAAAAATGGGCGCAAAATCTGCAAGGGGTTTATCTGCGTGGCGATGAATCGCAAGCTTTTCTGCAAAAATTGTTAACCGAGGTGACCTTACCAGCGGGGCAACGGTTAGAGCAAAACAACCAACAAAATTGGCAGGATTTTGCACACCCGTTTATGGTGATTACGGTGGTTGCGTTGTTGTTCGCGTTTTATCCGGTTGCCGTGTTTCCAGGCATTTCGCGCAGAGAAAAATCAGCGGTTAAAAGCACAATTTCGTCTTCAGGGGTGATTGGAGGCCTGCTGATTTTGAGTGCATTTTTGTGTTCAGCGTTCATGACCCAGTCAGTATTTGCAAAGAGCAATAGCGATGCTAACGTTGCACTTGAACAGCAAGCATTTGAGGCATATCAAAACAAAGACTACGAACACGCGACTATTTTGTATGATCAATTAAATAGCTATTCGGGTTGGATGGGCGCGGGTTCCGCCGCTTATAAAAACGATGATTTAGAATCCGCTGTCTTGTATTTCCGTCAAGCGGCACTGAGTGCGCCTGACGATGTGACTCGTAGCCAAGCCTTGTTTAACTTGGGTAACGGTTTTTATTTAGCGAACTTGTTGCCGCAAGCCATCGAATCTTACCAGCAAGCGTTGTTGTATCAATCCGAATATCCGCAAGCCAAGCATAACTTAGCGTTGGCCAGTGAACGCTTAAAGATTGAGCAGGCTAATCAAAAGCAAGGCAAAGGTAAAAACGGCGATGAAGACAGTGAAGGTGACGGTGATAAGGGCAAAGGGCGGGGCGATGACGGCGCTTTTTACGGTGGCCAAAAACCCAGTGCCGATGCCAAAGAACCCGGCTTTGGTGCCGATGGTGACATTATGGGCGGCGACCGCAGTGGTGAAGGCGTGATTTTACCGCTGGATGGTGATGTCACCGACTATCAATTACACATTGACGGAAAAGTGCAGTTGAACGCTGAGACGCGCGCCCATCAAGCCAATAGCAATGCCATTGTCGAGCGAGCCAAACAACGTCAGCGTGCAGAGGTGTTTCAGCAACAGTTGCAAAAAATTGATGACAATCAGGCGACCTTATTAAAACGTCTGTTTGAACGTGAATCCGGTTTTCAGGCACCGCAAGAAAAGCCGCATCCGATTCCTGGATTGCAGCCATGGTAGGTCTTTTAAAGGGGTTTAAACGTTTTAAGGCAGTAAGCTTGCTGTTGTTACTCGCTTTGTTCAGTCAGCTGGCATTGGGTGCAGGCGGGTTGGTTAAAATCTATCCTCAGGCCGTTATGTTGGGTGAACGCGTGACCTTGGTATTAAATGGCGACCAAGCGTTGCGCGACTTTGACAAATTGGACTTAACTGAACTGCAACAGCAGTTTGCGATTCAAGAAGTTGATGCCGGTTCTGACCAAGTTCGCTTACGACTCTATCCACTATCAGCAGGCCTGCTGACGATTCCTGAGATAAAAACGGGTGCCATTCATATTCCGCAAACACCCATTACCGTTAACCCCAATCCAGAAGTCACGATAGTTTGGCAGCCCCCAAAATCGCAAGCGTATTTAGGAGAAAATTTAGTTTGGAAAGCGACCGTTGAACTGAAAAACTCGGCAAATCAAGCGAGTTTTAAAGGGCGTGAAAATGACGGTTGGCAAACGGAAATACAAGAACAAGCGGTGAGTGAAAAACTTAATCAGGGTGAACCAACCCCCTCTAAAACTGATGTTCTGGTGGCAAATTATCAATTTTTAACCAGCGACTTAACCGCGAATAACCAAACGCAAACCATTCGTTCACCTGCGGTTGTGGTTAAAAACACGTCCAATCGCCGTTGGCTATTTGTTGATGCGCCGCAAACCTTAATAATTCAGCCTTTACCGCAGTTTTTACCCATGAACATGACAGTAGGGAAGGTCGGTTTTACTCAGGACACTGGAGGGTTTTTTAAGGTAGCGGGTGATTTAAATTATTGGGTTTGGCGTATTGAAGGCGAAGGATTGGATGCATTTGTGTTACAGAATTTAGCACATCAATTGATTGGTCAGATGGCGCATAACGAAGAAATTGAGTGGTTAAGTGAGAGCCGTGAACCCAATACACAACTAACTGAAACAGGTTTGACCAGTTCGTTAATTGTTCGTTTACCGTATCGAATTGTGCAACCAGGCCTGCTGACTTTGCCAGAACTTACCGTGCGCTATTTTGATGTCGAAACCGGCAAGTTAGTCAATCAAGTGGTTGAATCCCGTTTCTTAATGGCGCTGCCAATTTGGTTGCTGTGGATTGGGCAGTGGTTGGCTTTAATTATCGGTTTTACCCTTGTTTATGGTGTGCTTTGGCAAACTAAGCAGGCCTGGTTAAATTGGAAGTTTCGCCAAGCGATTCTGAAAGCGCAAAGCACGGAGCAGTTAATCAGCGCAATGTTTGATTGGCAACAACAGCAAGGTTCACTTTTCAAACCGAAGCAGAAAATGGCCCGTGTTAAGTCTTTGCATGAATTTCAGATGTGGTATGAACAGCGTTATGTTAAGTCTGATATATTGAATGATTTAATCCAATCGTTAAATCAAACTATGTACGCTACTTCACCCTACCAACAAACTTGGATGAATGCACAGCAGCAGGCAAAAGCTTGGTTACAAACTGTGCCGCTTCTAAGTTTAACTCGGTTTAATCGACGTTAATTCCATTCAATAGCCTACGTAAACCTTTGTTTTGGCTCCACCAAATCAGCGGCAAAACACAAGCGGATGTGGTCAAAATATCGAGTAGCGTGTGATAGTTCTGGAAAATCATTAATGCCGCATAAAACGCTATAGAGAGACTTGCAATGAGCGATAGCGTGGCAGTTTGCCGAGCAATAAAGACCACAAAAACAAGAGCCAGGGCCGTATGGGTGCTGTAATCCAATCCAAATATAGGCCAGATGGCCAGTGCGTTATCTAGCATCATCATTAAATAAATAAAAGCGACGGATAACAGCAAACCAAGCATCGAAACCTTGGCTTCTTTAATGCCGGATTGAGTGATTTTCTTCCAAAGAAGGATAAGTGTAAACAGCGCAAGTGCTGGAATGTAAGCGTCTGCAATAAGCGCCCATTGCTGATAGGTGAGCATAGTTAGCGTGAGGTCTTGTGAAGTAAAACCCAGCAGGCCTGCTGGGTTTGGAAAGATTATTTAGTCTTTGTTACTGTTGTACATGGCATCAAAGGGTTTGATGATTTTTTGGTATTTTTTCCAAGCTAAAATCGTGGCGTATACTTGTGATCCTAAGATGATTGCAAACCCAACATACGCTAAACCGAGCGAAAAATCGTTTAATCTGACGACCATTGGAATAATCATCAATATGCCAATAATCAAACCCAGTGTGGCCGTTTTAAGGGCAACGCGCAGGATTGCGGTCATCAGTTTTCGTTTGTGTTCGGCTGAACCTAGTTCCATGATATTGCTCTCTTAATTGGATGGTTGTGCACAGCATACCGCTTTTTTAGGGTGTTTGGGGTCGAAAGATTTACAGGTGTTGGTTCAACCATTGCGTTAAACCATGTAAATCCATGGCTCCCGACATTCGGGTGATCTCTTGACCGCCTTTAAAAATGGCTAGCGTTGGAATGGAGCGAATGTTGAATTGTGCGCCTAGTTGCTGTTCGGTTTCGGTGTTGATTTTAACAAATCGAGCACGCGGTTCAAACTTTGCGGCGGCGGCAGAAAACGTCGGTGCAAATCCCTGACAAGGGCCGCACCAAGGCGCCCAAAAATCCACCACTAAGGGTTGGTCGGTTTTTTGATAGGCGCGTAAAAATTGTTCGGTATTCATCTCAAGTGGTTTGCCACTAAACAGAGGGCTTTTGCACTTTCCACAAGTCGGTTCGCTACTGAGTTTGTCATCGGCAACGCGGTTTAAACCAGCGCAGCTCGGGCACATAATAATCATTATTCTGACTTCCTATTTAATTTTCTTTGTCTCTTAATAGGGGGGTATGACTCGTTTTTCAAGTGATAACGACATTAATTAAGCAGGTAAGTTACTTTAGCCACTCCGGTTTGGGGCTTTCACGTCCTCCCGCTTCAAACCCTTCGTTTACAAAGCCGTGCAAGGTTTCATCATGGCATTGAATCAGTTCAATCAACTTAGGGTTTTCAGTGGTTAGGGTTGCCTCTACGCCGTTTTCAACATTGCGATAGGTCATGCTGATTTCGTCTTTATACTGAAAGAGCGCGACAAATAAAGGGTCCCATGAGCGAATGGCACGTCCCATACCAAAGCGTTTTTCCATGCCGACCACATGCTTTTGCAGGACTTTAACCAGCGCTGGATTTTTGGCGGTGGTCGTACTGATAATGCCGTTTTCGATATTAACGGTTTCACGTTTTAGGCTGTCATGCTCCTTAAGCAGTTCTTTAAACAGTGCTTGGTCTTTAAGGTGTTGTTCATCGGTACCGCGACCGAGTTTGTATTCTAGGGGTTTTTCCATGGAAGAATTCTCCAAAGTTTGGCATATAAAAAACTGAATAAGAGGGTTTGATTGAATTTTGGGCAAAAAAAACGCGGTATTGGTCTACCGCGTTCAATCTGAGGAGCAAATTTAAGTGCTTGGCAGATAAGCACTTAAACAGTGACTTAAAGGGGGTTTAAGTCCAACTAAAAATAACGAACAATTATTTAAGTTGTGATTAGTTTAGCGAGGTAACCCTATTTAAGCAATGGTCAATAGTTGAAGAATTGTTGAGGAACTATTGAGATTTATATCCCCATAGGTTTTTTTTATACCTTATTTAAATTATAGAGTTAGCACGCATAATTCCCTTTAAAAACTTTGCTCGTTTAAAATCAGTTTTGGATGTTTGTATAGAAATGGTGTGTCGTATTCACATTTACGTGTTGCTTTCAGGCTCTTCTTTTTGTTGGCCAGAAGGATTTGCAAATTGGTCGTTGAGTTTTTGAATGGCCTGTTTACTGGCTTGAACAACTTCGTCTAGGTTTTTTTGACTGCGCTTATTCCAGCCGCGTGGGTTTTTGGCAAACAGACTGTGCCAAAATCGGTTGTTGTACAAAAGCGCCTGGGCGATATTAGGTGCGTGTTTGTTAAGACGTTTTGCATCCCAGTGGGCTAGTTTTGTGCGTAAATAATAGTGCAAACCCAACATGGACGCTAAGATTGTTGTGCCAGTAATTAACCCATAGGTAAGCGATTGTGTGAGTGTTTGCGTGATAGACCATTCGCTAAAGGGTGTTTCAAATGCACCGAACAGGCTTAATACGTAGCTGAAAAAGGTGATTGAGGCTGTAAAGATCACAACATCAGCGATAACGGTTTTGGTTCGCCAAGCCTTAATTGCTTTTTGAAGTGCTGGCATTTGATTTTGAGCGATGTCATTGGCAATGTTTTCAAGCGCGTTAGCAATTCGGTAAGCGCGTTCAATCCGTACCTTATTCATTCGATTGGTGATTTGGGCTAAATCTTCATCTTTTTTGCGTTTAAAACGTTCTGCCAATGCAGGATCATCAATTTTACTAGCGGCTTGTTCGTTATAAATGGTGTAAAAGTGGCCGCCCACCAAGCCATTTTGCGACAAGGCTCTTTGCCAAGCGCCAATGACCTCTTCTGGATTATCTTCTTGTGCGGCCGTGTCTATTTGGTTGAGTATAAAAAGCACCTTATCAAAGTCGTGGCGGTCTATGGTTTTAGAGACTAAATGCTCCAGCGTATCGCGCATTGCTCCGGGTTCTGGATGACGCGCATCAAAAAACACCAATACTAAATCGGACATATTAATAATGTGATCGGTAATTCGTAGGGTAGAGCTGCGTTGCGAGTCGGCATCAAATCCGGGCGAGTCGATAATGATTTTGCCTTTAAGGGTTTCTGCATTGGTGGTTTTGAGCTGCAAGTAACGATCAATACGATTACCTTCGCCTGAATCGACCTTGTTGACCTCTTCACTGATGCCAAAAAATGGAAAGCGTGGGTCAGCATCCAGTGCCAAGCCTGGAAGTGTATGAATTTCATCAGTATCGCCGTAGGTCAGCACGGTAAACTTGTCGTCAACCGCTTGATTGCCTGTGGATTGAATCGATTTACCGGTGTAGCTATTAATAAACGAAGATTTACCCGCTGAAAACGTGCCCAATATCGATATAAGTGGCCACCAAGAGATACGCGTGGCATAGGATTCGTGCTTTTCTAGCAGGCCTGTCTTATAACCAATCGAATCAAGCGCTTTGTAAGTGTTGATAACGTCCAGTAAAACTGGGTTTTCGAGCGCTAAATGCTGTTTTAATTTTTGATAACGCACTTGCGGGTTCATAAGCGATGTCCTTTGAGGCGTATTGTCCGGTCAGAAGAGAATTTTTAGATTTCGATTTAAGAAAATTATGTTTGGTGAAATCGTCAAACAAAAAAGCGACCTATGAGGCCGCTTTGCTTTAAGTTACATAATCTCAAGGCGGTTAAGAGTTTGGTTCAACCAACTCGTTAGCCGATTGAGAGTACTGGTTTTGACCTTGTAAGCTCGTTGAATTCATTAAACGATTGTCTGATTGGTTTTGCTCAATGGTTCGGTTGGCTGCAGACTCTGAATCTTGTACGGTTTGTCTGGCTTGAAGCTGCAAGTCAGCCTGACTTAAGCGTTGAGCCTGATCAGATAAGGTCACTGTTGTATTGCCAGCACTGGTGCTTGAAGCCGTTGGCTGTTCGGACATTTGCGTGGCTTCAGTTGGAACAGCTGAATTGGATTGCATCTGTGCAACAGCCGTCGCTGTGGATAATGCAGGATTGATGGTATTCATAATAAATGCTCCTTAGTTCCTAAATTCTATTCTAATACTAGTAGATAAATTATTACTATTGACATTAATACTAACACTTAGCGTCAATACTTTGGTATTTTATCTGGATACAAAAGGCCATCCACACGAGATAAGCTTATTTTAGGCTTATTTTGTTTTGCGGCGTTGTAAAACTGTCCATAAGTACAATAGGTATTTATTATCTCTTCTGTATCATACAATTATAAAGTTTAAAATTCGAATGCGTGAACCTGGAGAAAAATTATGTCAGTCTTAGCTGGAAAAGTCGCCTCAATTATGGGCACGGTGCAAGCCACCAATCCAATTACTGGGGAAGTTAGAATCCTTAAAGTAGGCGATGAAATAATGTTAGGAGACATCATCACCACGCCTGTTGACGGTAGCGTGACGATTAGCTTAGACAATGGCGACTTGCTGACATTGGGTAGAGATACCAAAATGGCCTTGACCGAAGATGTAGTAGGCTCTCCAGGCATGACAGATCCGGTTACCGAAGGTGCGGTTGATGTAGCGGCACTGCAACAAGCGGTATTAGAAGGTAACTTCGACGCGTTAGAAGAAACTGCAGCTGGCGGTGGGGACGCAACCGGTGGTTCTGCAAACGAAGGTGGTACATTAAATTCAGTTGATCGTATTGGTGCAGAAGGCGATGTTACCAGTGGGTTTGATACAAGCACCGCTTCGCCATCTTCCACTTTCACGCAAGAACAGATTACAACAACGGAAGTCGGTTTAACGCTAACCGCAGAACCACAGCAAATCACCGAAGATGAAACCTTAATAATCTATACAGCAACACTTGATATTCCAGCCATTACAGACATGGTCGTTACGCTAGATAATGGTGCAATCATTAACATTCCAGCAGGAGCAACTTTTGGTAGCACCGAGTTTAATGTGATCGCCGATCCTGACGTTTACATTGAAGCAGATGTTGTAGTGACTGCTGAGGTAAGCTCCACTACAGGTGGCGGTTTTAACGTTGTAAACGTAACTAATGATGCCAGTACCACTATTGTGGATACGATTGACGCGACCACCTTGACGCTGAATAACGTCAGCGTAGATGAAGGGGCAGGGACTGCGACCATCACTGCAAGCCTGGAT
>JAFGUG010000027.1 GCA_016938655.1 Thiotrichales bacterium
ACTTCTAACAGCGTGATTTCTCTGGTCAACGAAGTGC
The DNA here is from genome assembly GCA_016938655.1 of Thiotrichales bacterium. Taxonomy (GTDB): domain Bacteria; phylum Pseudomonadota; class Gammaproteobacteria; order Thiomicrospirales; family Thiomicrospiraceae; genus Thiomicrorhabdus. Next base: position 38 of record JAFGUG010000027.1, read on the forward strand.
TGGGTTGTGTTGAGCCATTTCCATAGGCTATTTGTGAAAGCATCTTGGCAAATTCAACCGCATCGACCCCTTGCATGGAGGCCGTTAGCAGATTTGTGACTTCTAAAGTTGCACTGGTTACAGTCGTTGTCACCTGATAATCAAATCGATAGTCGGAAACCACTGGGTAAAAACTACCCCCTGTGTCGGTTAAAAGAATCTCTTGACCGCCCACTTTAAAATACTCCAGCCCAGGGTTGCCGATATTCGTTAGGCGCAACTTAAAACCTTTTAAAGGCTGATTAGGCTCAATGGCATCCACAGCAACTTTTGCAAATAAGCGTAACGGACTATGCCCCTCGACATAAATATCAGGGGTTTCTTGAGTGCCCTCAGTTCGTTCATCTTGATGGTAAATATCAACCAATCCCAAAATATCTGCATTATCATTGCCTTGTGGAGTGTCTATTCCATAACCTAATGACCCCCAAGTCACAACTGAACCATCGTCTTTTAAAGCAACAAAGGCACTGTCGTTAATATAAATGTCTTTTACACCAGAAGTTAATTGTGATGCCACACTGCTTGGGGCTGCCCCGCTATAGCTGTAGGTTAAATCTCCACCTGCATCTGCTGCCCCCCATGTCACTACCGAACCATCCACCTTCAAGGCAGCGAAAGCCCGACTATTCGCAAACACTTTTTGCACGCCACTAGACAAACTTCCACCCACAGCGGCTGATGCATCTCCTCCATAATCAGCATTACCCCAAGTCACCACCGAACCATCAGACTTAAGTGCAGCAAAAGCACCGCCCGCAGGACTATAGTTATAACCCGTAGAGACTACAGATTTCACAGATGCCAATTCAGCAGATACTGAGGAGCTATTAGCACCAAAATCTGCATGACCCCAAGTGACCAGCGAACCATCTTGTCTTAATGCCGCAAAAGATTTATAACCACTAAAAATCTCAACGACGGGGTTGGAAGGGTTGCTTAACTCGTTACTTACGGATGAAATATCTCCACCAGAACCAAGATCCCCCCAAGCGACCACACTGCCATCGGTTTTAATCGCAGCAAACGAGTTTAAATTGGCAAAGATTTTGGTGACCTCTGAAATATTACCTGCTGTAAATACATTTGCAGGTTGATTACTTCCACCATAACCCCAACTGACAACCGTGCCATCATTTTTGAGCGCAGCAAATCCATTCGATGTCGCCACAATAGACACAACGCCAGAGTCTAAAAATAAATTGGCTGAAGAAACAAACGTATTGTTTCTTAACGCTGAATCACCGCCATTGGTAGCATTCCCCCAGCTCACCACTGAACCATCAGACTTAAGAGCTGCAAATGCACTATTAGACGCATAAAGTTTAACTACGCCTGAACTTAATTGCGACCTAACATCAATCACCTGACTGGAAACGTCAGTATAAGTCATGTCATTACCATAACCACTCAATCCCCAAGTAACGACTGAGCCATCATTTTTTAAAGCTGCAAAAGCAAACCAAGTTGAAGCAATATCAACGACTCCTGAACTCAAAGGATTCGCTTCTGCCGTTGCCGATATTGCTGCACTCCTATCGCCACCTTGAGATTCACTACCCCAAGTGACCACAGAACCATCATTTTTGAGCGCGGCAAATGCATAATAATTAGAATAAACTTGTTTAACATTGACCAAGTTTGGAAGCACTCCACTAAACCCTTGTGTGGCGGTAGAATTGCCCCAACTTAAAACCGTGCCATCCAATTTTAAGGCCGCAAAAGCACCTCTTGAGCCCCATTCAGAAACACTGGTATTCACTGTGGTCCTCAAGATGGGCTGTTTATCTAAAAAGATTTGCTGAGCCGTTAAACTGGGAGCGTCGTTAACCGCAGCGACCAAAATCGTTAAGGTACCAACGTCCGTTAACTGACCATCAGTAACGGTGTAGTCAACCGTATCTGTGCCATAGAAGTTAGACAAAGGCATATAGGTGTAACTGCCATCATTTAACAAAATTAATGTGCCGCCTTGGACGGTGGTGAAAGTGCCCGCCAGAACACTTAAAGTATCTCCATCCAAATCCGTGTCATTCACATCCAAATCAATAGAAGAAACAAACAACTCATCCTCATTAACACTGATCGAGTCATCTACGGCGACAGGAGCATCATTCACATTTAGAACAGCCGTGGTTATCGCTGACTCAACTGACTCAATCGTCCCGAACAAGTCTGTGTAAGTTGCGGTCACTTTGATCAATTGATTCACATGAGTTTGCGTCAATAATAACGAACCACCCGTTCTAATTGAAACCCAATTCACGCCATCAAGGCTACTACTCCACTCATAAACAATGGTGCCTAGACCATCTGCGTCATTTAGGGTGTGGCTGGCTGTGAGGGTTTGGCCTTGTTGGGCGGTGCCGGTAATGGTTACTGTGCCGGTGGGTTCGTCGTTGGTGTTGCTGACCTCTGCTGTGGCGGCTGAGGTGATACTTTCTTCTGCGCCTTGGCCGTCGGTGTAGCTGGCGGTGACG
>JAFGUG010000028.1 GCA_016938655.1 Thiotrichales bacterium
ATCCTTGAACACGCTGTGTCAAATCCCCCTTAGATTGGGCAACTAAAACCGCAACCGTTTCGGAAATCCCAGATTCCAGCTGATCCAGTGAAACATTAATATTGGCTTTGAGAGCTGCCAATTCACCATTCAAATCAGCGGTTAAACGCTCCGAAAAATTGCCGTCTGCCAGCGCTTGCATGGTGTTATTAATGCCCGAAACGGCACTTTGAGTCGCATTCATCGCCAGCTTTAAATCGGCCATCATCTGTGCAAACTCACCTTGATAAACCTGCCCTGAGTGATAGGTATAATTGCCTTCTTTAATGGAATGTATCACAACTTCAATATCCTGAATCACCGTTTGAATATTGTCTGCTGAATGGTTTACATAGTTTTTCAAGATGTTTAAATCGCCTTTGGCATCGGCATCAATTCGTTTAGAAAGGCGCCCTTTAGAAAGCTCATCAATCATATCAGCAACACTAATCATTAAGTGCTGTACCGCCGTGACATAGTGATTAAAACTTTGCCCCATCAAGCCAATTTCATCAGAACTGAGCACCTCCGCACGCACAGAAAGCGACCCCTGCTCAGAGGCAATTTTTAATTTCTCCGTCAAGTTTCTCATGGGCGACAGAATGAATTTACGTAACCGCCAAAACACTTGTAGCAACAATAAAATAAACCCGCCTGACATAGCGGCTTGCGCAACATAAATCATAAAGTAAGTATTTTTTAAAAGCTGGCTCAAAATCTCCATGGGCTCAACAATAAGATGCGCCCCAATCACGGACGTTTGATTCTGGTCAGCTATCGACGACCAGACATATAACAGTTGATCTCTAACGACATAGCCAGTGCTGATTAATTCTTGATGTTGCGAAGGGGTCAACATTTGATAATGTTGCGCGGCATAAGAATCCCTAAACCCTTGTGCTAACTGCCAGTTATCTTGATTTTTTTCAAATGCCGCATATTGACGGTTAGCTTGTGCCTCCATTTGACTTAGCTGTGTTAAGGGTAAACTCACAACCACCAAGCCAATCACTTTATCACCATAAGGCACTGGAACTTGCGCCTGTAAATAAACCCCTTCAGCTTGAAAAACGATGCGTGTTACAGACTCACTGGGCATCTCGGAAGTTTGGATTTTAACCCCGCTATTCGAAACCAATTGCAGCTTATCATCGAACACAGCCAAGCCCATGCCGTGCAGATTGGCGCGTTTAACATACTGGTCATAATTAACTTGCAATATCTGCCATATCACGGTTTTTTGATGGTCATATAAACCATAAATTAAGGCTGAGTTACCCGCTAGGCCGACCGCATTGGTTAATGCTATTTGACTTTGACTGACAATCTCACTTTGCAAATTTTTATTCAGTAAATCCTGACGTTCATGAACCGCTTCTTGATAAAGATTATCCGCCACATTTTGCAAATAAAGTTGCAAAACAATACTCCAGAGAATGGCCATCACCACTAAGGGAATCATCGTCTTACCCAAAATACTCTTTTTTGGCAAAGGACTGAGTGCGGCAAGCTTTGCAGCCAAGGGGCTTGTAACACTCCCTTTATTCAGAATGGACTTGCCTTGAGCGAGTTGACAATACAAAGCTTCTGTTCGCGGAATCTGTTCACGAGAAATGGTATTACGAACCGATTTATAACCGGTAATTTGGCCATTATGCATCACGGGCGCCATATTGACTTCAACCCAATAATGGTCGCCGTTTTTGCGACGATTCTTAAAAAATTGATGCCAAGGTTCACCTTGCTTAAGTGTTGCCCATAAATCTTTAAACACCACTTCCGGCACATCTGGATGACGAATAATGTTGTGCGGCTGTCCTTTAAGTTCTGACCAACTGTAGCCGCTGACCGCTATAAAAGCGTCATTGGCATACGTAATATTACCTTGCACATCAGTTTCTGAAACCAACACCGTACCCTCAGAAAGTACATACTCCTGCTGCGTAATGGGTAAATTATTTCTCATCCTTAATCCTAATTTTATAAAGGCCAAAGGCCTGTTGGATTAAAAACCAAACCCTTTCAATAAGTTTTTGGCTTTGTCTCCAAGGGCTTTTTCAGCCTCTTTTTTCAGCGCCTTTTCCGCTTCTTGACTGGCTTTTTGCTCTAACGCTTTTTGATCCGCGACGGGCAACTTTCCTTTTAAAATAGCGTCTAAGTCAAGACTTTGTCCACTCAAAACAGATTCATTACCTAATAAGCCAGATAATTTCTCATGAATCGGCTCTAACTGTTCGGCCAGTAAAAGATCCAATTGTTTCTTCACTTCAAGCTTTGCGTTTGCCAGTTCTCTATCCAAGGCTTTGCTAAAAGCGGACGACAGCAGCTTATCCAAATCAGACCGGGCATCTAACTTGGGCGCCAAAGCGTCACCACTGATGGCGCTATGCACCTTAAATTGCTGAATATCGGCAAAAATGGGGGCAATATATTTTTTCACCTCAGCCGATTCACTGGCACTGGCATCTAAACTCACGCCCTTAAAGCCCGCATCAAATTGTCCTTTAATTTGATTACCGGCCACTAAAGCCATCTGTCCCGTCAAGTTTAAAGCACCTTGCTTCATCACCACTGGCAAGGTTTTATCTCC
>JAFGUG010000029.1 GCA_016938655.1 Thiotrichales bacterium
AAACTAGGAAAGCTAGATGTACTTGAACTAGGTAACCTAGATGCTAAGCGTGACTGGGGCTTTGCTAAAGAGTATGTTGAAGGCATGTGGCGGATGTTGCAGGCCGATAAGCCTGATACTTATGTGTTGGCAACAAATCGTACTGAAACCGTGCGTGATTTTGTGACCATGGCGTTTAAAGCCGTAGGTATTGAGTTGGAATATACTGGATTGGCTGAAGATGAATCTGCGATTGATAAAGCGACTGGTAAAGTGGTGGTGCGTGTAAATCCTAAGTTTTATCGCCCAGCAGAGGTGGACTTATTAATAGGCAATCCAGCAAAGGCCAAGCAGGATTTAGGCTGGGAGCCCAAAACCACTTTAGAAGAGTTGTGCGCGATGATGGTTAAAGAGGATTTAAGAAGAAATGAAATCGGCTTCTCGTTCTAGTTCAGCAGATCAGCCACGCGTATTGGTGACGGGTATTGATAGCTTTACCGGTCAGCATCTTAAACAGTACCTCGAGCAATCGGGGTTTTGTGTTTTTTATGTAGACTAACAAATCTCTGTCTAGCATTTACTGGAAGTTGGTATATAACCATGTCAAAGCCGCTCGAGTTTTTCTAAAAAGACTTAAGTGGTTATCAATGGGTGATGAAAGTTTCGCATTTGAAACCACTTTGTCAGGATTACGCTATATGGAACACATGAGTTTCTGGCAAAAAAATGGCTGGATGGTTTCTATATTTTATTTGCTAGTCAGCTCTGCAGAGGTTTCAAAGCAGCGCGTTTTAGAAAGGGTAGAGCACGGTGGGCATAGTATACCGAGTGACGATATTGAGCGAAGATTTCCGAAAAGCCTGTTGAACTTTTATCGATACTATGCAAAACAAGCTAATTTTGCTGAGTGCCTTTATAATGAAAACCAATAGCCTGTTTCGATATTTGAAGTGAAACAAGGCATGATGGCGATCAAAAAGACAGGGCTTTATGACCATTTTATGGAGTTAATTTAATATGCAGAGTCTAGAAAACAACTATCAACCTAAATTTAATAGCGTTGAGCACTTAAAGAATGCAGTTAGTCGTGTTGTACGTCGCAGGAAAGCATTAGGGCAGTACATTGTTATTGCCAATAAGGGAAAAATACAACGGATCGATTTTTCACCAAGTAATGCCTCTAAATAATATAAATTTAACGAAGATTTAAGAGGGAGTTTAATTGGCTTCTCATTCTAGTTCAGCAGATCAGCCACGCGTATTGGTGACCGGTATTGATAGCTTTACCGGTCAGCATCTTAAACAGCACCTCGAGCAATCGGGGTTTTGTGTTTTTGGTACTTGCCGAAAACCCCCTGCCTCAACGGCTGATTTTGTATGCGACATTACTAATAAAAATGCGATTGCGCAGGTGTTAGCCACCACCAGGCCTGGTTATGTGATTCACCTAGCGGGAATTTCATTTGTGGGTCATCCTGTGGTGGAAGACTTTTATAGGGTTAATGTGCTTGGTACACAGAATCTGTTAGATGCCTTGGTGGAGTCAGGCCTGGTGCTTAATAAGGTGGTTTTAGCCAGTAGTGCGACGGTTTATGGCAATCAGGGCTTGGCGGTGTTGGATGAAAGTATTTGTCCGATGCCAGCCAATCACTACGGCATCAGCAAGTTGGCGATGGAGCATCTAGCGCGCACTTACTTTGCTAAGTTGCCGATTATTGTTACACGCCCTTTTAACTATGTGGGAGTGGGGCAACCAGAGCATTTTGTGATACCTAAGATTGTGGCGCATTTTAAACGCGGCGAGAAACTGATTGAGCTTGGCAATATTGCAGTTGAGCGCGAATTTAACGATGTGCGTTTTGCTTGTGAGGTTTATAAACGCTTGTTAGAGATTGAACCGCACGGTGAGATTGTCAACCTTTGCTCTGGGCAAGGAGTGGCCTTGCAAAGGGTGATTGATACCTTAAATGATCTTGCTGGTTATAACATTGATGTGCGGGTAAATCCGGCCTTTGTGCGGGCGAATGAATTACCAAGCCTGGTTGGATCGCCTAATAAGTTGATAAGTTTGGTGGGCGAATTGACACAGGTAAATTTGCAGCAGACGTTGGAGTCGATGTATTTAAATTCCTGATTAGACTTTATTATGGTTGAGTTTGGTTAGTTGAGGAGTGTAATGTGGGATTAAACTGTTTTAAAGCGTATGACATTCGTGGCAAAGTGCCGGAAGATTTAAATGAAGATTTAGCTTACAGGATCGGGCAGTCTTTTGTTGCGGAATTTGCAGCCAAGTCGGTTGTGGTGGGGTATGACATTCGACTGGAGAGTCTTGGTTTGGCAGAGGCTTTAAAACGGGGATTGTTAGCAGCCGGTGCAAATGTGATTGATATTGGTTTGTGCGGAACTGAAGAAGTCTATTTTAATACGTTTTTCCGTGGTACCGATGGCGGTATTATGATTACCGCGAGTCATAATCCTAAGGGCTATAACGGCATCAAGTTGGTGTCGAAAGGTTCAAAACCGGTTTCTGGCGATTCTGGGTTGAAGGCAATCGAGCAACGTGTGCTGGATAATAACTTTGTTGATTCGGCTTCGTCGGCAACCGAAACATTCCATAACAATAAGACTGACTATATTCAACACTTACTAAGCTATGTTGATTTAACGGCACTTAAACCCTTAAAGTTGGTGATGGACGCAGGTAATGGATCGGCTGGCGCAGTGATTCGCCAAATAGCTGAAAAGTTGCCATTTGAATGTGTGTTTGTAAATGAAACTCCTGATGGCCATTTTCCAAATGGTGTGCCAAATCCCTTACTGCCAGAGATGCGTTCGATTACTCAACGTGCTGTAAAAGAGTGCGGAGCAGATTTTGGTATTGCGTGGGATGGTGATTTTGATCGTTGTTTTTTGTTTGATGAAAACGGCGAGTTTATCGAAGGTTATTATTTGGTCGGCTTGTTGGCAGAAACGATTTTGGCTAAGAATCCCGGCGCAAAGATTATTCATGATCCGCGTTTAACATGGAACACCATTGAGCAGGTCAAAGCGGCGGGCGGTGTACCCGTGCAGTCAAAAACAGGGCATGCGTTTATTAAAGAGCGTATGCGTTTAGAAGATGCAGTGTATGGCGGTGAAATGTCGGCGCACCACTATTTTAAAGATTTTGCCTATTGCGACTCGGGAATGATTCCATGGTTGTTGATTGCTCAATTAATGTCTCAAACCGGAAAGTCCTTATCCTCGTTAGTGGGTGAGAGAATTCAGGCTTATCCATGCAGCGGTGAAATTAACTATACGGTGTTGGATGCACCAAGCGTTTTGGAAAAGGTGATGCAGCATTTTGGACCAAGTAATCCACATATAGATACTACCGATGGAGTGAGTTTGGATTTTGGAGATTGGAGAATGAATATTCGTTCATCAAATACCGAACCCTTGTTGCGCTTAAATATCGAGACGCGTGGCGATCAAAATTTAGTGTGGCAAAAAGTTAACGAAGTTGAAGGTTTGATTACACGTGGCTGATTTTTTAGTGACTGCGTGGCTGGATGGTTTAGTGTTGACACTCAGTGGCATGTATAGATGAAGTTAATGATTTCTGTTGAATCGATACGCTTTCCTTTAACGGGCATTGGGCGTTATAGCTATGAGTTAATTTGTCATCTTAATCAACTTGGTTTAATTGAACAGATAAGCTATTTTAATGGTCGTGCTGTTGTTGATCAGTTACCTACAGAGCAGGCACATGATGCCCAGGTCAAACCTTCAAACCAATATAGGTTAAAGCGTTGGGTGCAAAGCAGCTCTGTTGTGTCAGAACTGTATCGCCAGGTTTTACCTTGGGCGCAGCGTAGGGCGTTAAAAAATCACGCTGATTTTCTCTACCATGGGCCAAATTTTTATTTACCGCCGTCAGGTGGATTAAAAGTGGCTACCTTTCACGATTTATCGCCGTTTACGTTTGCCGATTGCCAGTTACCTGCGCGCGTCAATTACATGCAAAAAGAGCTTAAAAAAACCTTGGCAACCGCCGATGCTTTAATTACCGACTCGGAGTTTGTGCGCCAAGAATTGGCGAGTTATTTTAATTGGCCATTAGAGCGCATTTTTACCGTTCCATTAGCGGCTTCAGCCGAGTTTTATCCAAGACTAAGCGAGAGTACTCGGTTGGTGTTGTCGCACTACGGCTTGCAACACGGGGCGTATTCACTGTATGTGGGTACTATTGAGCCGCGTAAAAACCTTATAACATTGCTAGAGGCTTATAGTCGGTTGCCGATGGATGTAAGAAAGCGCTGGCCATTAATTTTAGCGGGTTATCAAGGTTGGAACAGTCAATCGATTCACCAGCGTATTGAACAAGCCGAGCAAGAAGGTTGGGCGCGTTATTTAGGGTTTACTCCAGCCCAAGATTTGCCTTTGTTGTATGCAGGAGCGCGGTTGTTTGTGTTCCCATCGCTATACGAAGGCTTTGGGCTACCTGTTTTAGAGGCCATGAGTTCGGGCGTACCAGTTGTGTGTTCCAATAGTTCTTCACTGCCTGAAGTAACCGCCGATTGTGCTTTGATGACGGCACCTGATGACGTGGTAGGCTTTACTGATCTTATACGTAAGGGCTTGGAAGACGAACTGTGGCGTGTTGAGGCGGTAAAAAAAGGCTTAGAGCAAGCACGAACATTTTCTTGGAGTGATTGCGCTCAACAAACATATCAAGTGTATCAAGAGGTTTTACAAAAATAATGAAGGTTTTGCATTTTTATAAAACCTATCGGCCAGAGAGTTTTGGTGGGGTTGAACAAGTTATTTATCAGTTGTGCGAGGGGGGACAATCTCAGGGCGTTGAATCGGAAGTGCTTTATTTAAGTCGCCGTGGTTCTGCGCGAAATCAAAAGGTTGGTCACCATGTAAGTCATCGCTCAAAATTGGATTTTGAAGTCGCATCTACCGGGTTTTCAGTGGTGGCTATGCGTGATTTTTATCAATTATCTCGTCAGGCTGATATTGTACATTTTCATTATCCATGGCCGTTTATGGATTTGGTTCACTTTTTAACCTTTAATAAAAAACCGACAGTAGTCAGTTATCATTCAGATATTGTTAAGCAGAAAAATTTGCTTAAACTCTATACGCCATTGATGGAGCGTTTTTTAAGCCATGTAGATGTTATCGTGGCCGCTTCACCTAATTATGTTGAATTTAGTCCTGTTTTAGCTAAGTTTAAGGACAAAGTTGAAGTTATTTCATATGGCATGGATGAATCAATCTTTCCTACTGTACCAATTCAAAAATTAGAGTATTGGCGTTCTATTGTAGGAGAAAAATTTTTCTTGTTTGTGGGTGCCCTACGTTATTACAAAGGGTTACGTTATTTATTAGAGGCTGCAAAACAGGTCGACTACCCCATTGTCATTGTAGGCAGTGGTGGGGTTGAGGAGGATTTAAAATCCCAAGCGGATGCGCTTAAATTGACTAATGTGTTTTTTCTAGGCAGTTTGCCGGATGAAGATAAAGTAGCGTTGTTAACCCTTTGTTATGGATTTGTATTTCCATCGCATTTACCTTCTGAAGCATTTGGGATTTCATTACTAGAAGCGGCTATATTTAGTAAGCCTATGATTAGTTGTGAGATTGGTACGGGAACAACTTATATTAATATAGATGGTGAAACTGGATTAACTATAGAGCCTGCGGATCCGATAGCTTTGGCTCAGGCAATGACTTTGCTGTGGAATAATCCTGAACTGGCAAAAGCTTATGGGCTGGCGGCAAGAAAACGATACCAAGCACTCTTTAAGTCAAAGGATATGGTGCAAAAATACCAGGCACTTTATACACGCATCATTGCAAAAGGTAATGGCTCTGAAAAATAAACAAAATTAAATTTAAGACTTGGGGTTATTGACCAACGTTGGTTTAGGCCTCTGTTTTTTATTTGAATCCCCTCAGCTAAAAATAAGCGAATTACATTTTTTTAATTATCTGATTTCATCGTTAAGGTCTATTAAGGTTGTTTTTATTGCGAAGCTGATGATCAAATGTTGCCGACATAGAAAAAATACGATTGGTGCTAAAGGTTTTTAGGTTAATGCGTTGTTGGTTATTTTAGGTATGATTTACAGCTTGGTGTTTCGTGATTAGGATTACATGCATCATAAGCAAAAACCAAAATATTAGTTGCTTGAGTGCGTGAAGATGCTTGGCGCTAATCATTTGATGGTTAAGTTTTGGCTAAAGCTGGCCGTATAATCAACCTGTTAAATGAGAGGTTTGGTGATGAAGTCAAAAAAACTTTGGAATCGTGCTCCCAGCGCTCACCGTCAATGAAGCCAACTACCTTGTTGGTTTCCGTTCAATTGACGAAATTAGAAATCGATGCATTAAGGCAAGAAAAGAAACTGATCTCTGCTTACCCTCAAAAGGGATTGTTAAAGTACCTTAAACCGGTTAGTTGATAAATTTTGAGTTATGGTTTTTTGAAATGCAGGGTTGCCTGGGCGTTATTGTTTTAGGATATTTATTGGCCTTGCTTTTGCGTACGTTATAGCGTACTATTTTATTTTGTGAGGTGATTATGACTACATTAAATTCAACCGTTGCTCGTTCGAACTTTTATGGGTTGATTGCGCAGGTTAACGAATCTCATCAGCCCATTACTATCACAGGCAAAAAGGGTAATGCGGTTTTGATTGCTGAAGAGGACTGGAGTGCGATTAATGAAACTTTGTTTTTATTGGGCACGCCGAACATGCGTGAGTCGATTGTAGAGGGTTTGAAAACGCCTGTAGAAGAGTGTGATACTGAGTTAGCTTGGTAAGCCGATGACTTGGAAGCTGGTTTACACCAAGCAGGCGGTTAAGGATGCAAAAAAGCTGAGTGCAAGTGGGTTGAAGCCAAAAGCGCAAGCATTGCTCGATTTAATTCAAGAAGATCCTTTTGTTACGCCTCCGCGTTTTGAGAAATTGGTTGGCGACTTAGTTGGTGCCTATTCAAGACGTATCAATATTCAACATCGCATTGTGTATCAAGTGCTAGAGGACGAAAAAATTATTAAAGTTATTCGCCTTTGGACACATTATGAGTAAATTTGTTGAATGCCGGATTAAGTCCGGTATTTTTGTTTTAGGGGCTTTTGTAATATCTGCAATGTAATAGAATACTTTTAATAGTGCTTTAAAAGGAACGGTTGCAAGGAATACTGTATGAGTTTTATAGGGTTTCGATTAATGTGAAATACCGTATCGTGATTAACTTTATACTCACCGAGGAAGCTATTATTCCAGTCGATATTGGTGCTCATGATGAAGTCTATTGAGCGCGAAGTGAGTTTGGGTAACGAATTGTTACTGTGCATTACACACCAAAGCAGGTAAAAAAGCAGGTAAAAATTTGTTTCTGAATCTATTTTTGGTTTTAATTTCAATTGGTTAAGGTTTTTATAACGTTTCTTCCGCATATATATGCGTCCAGCCTAAAACCCTCTGTTGCTTTTTGTTACCACCACCCCCGTTTTTACGGGGTTTTGTGTTTTTTGGCGTACACAAT
>JAFGUG010000030.1 GCA_016938655.1 Thiotrichales bacterium
ACCGTTTTTTGTTGGCTCCAAGCAAACCCAAGTCGATACAGCTTCGCATAGTGGGTTTCTAGTAATTGGTTAAACTGTTTTTTTCTGTTATTTGTTACCCAATCTTTAAGTGGACTTATTAACTTCATTTTGTTTACTCATATCAAAAACAACGCTTTTTTTCGAGTCTACTTGAAAACACACACGAAATGCAACTGCTTGTTTTTAAAAAAGATATTAGAAAATGATTAAATAAATATTGCTTGGCATTGCATAGAAATTTTCACCGCTATCGTTTGGAATAAAAAACCTAAAATTCCGTTACAAGGAGGTTACAGAAAAATTTTCCATTAATATAAAAGAGGAACTTTCAAAGTGAAAATCATCTATCAACCCTTCATCACAGCACTTGTTATTTTGATGAGTGCTTTGCTTTCATTGAGTGTACAAGCCGCGCAAAAAGAAGCCCCTTTGCCAGAAACTTTTGCCACCCACAAAGTGGTATTACAAATCAGCGATCCAGACCCCTTCAAACAAACTTTAGTATTAAATGTGGCCGCCAACCTTCAAAAATATTATGGCCCAGAGGATGTCGATATTGAAATCGTCGCTTTTGGCCCTGGGCTAAGACTGATGCTAGAGGGTAATTCAAATACCAAACGCATAAAATCCATGATGGATGGCGGCATTCGTTTGAGTGGTTGCGCCAATACACTTGAAGGTTTTTCAAAGCAATTAGGATACAAACCCGCTTTAATTGAAGGCATACAAGTCATGCCAGCAGGTGCTGGACGCATACTGCAACTCAATGCTGCAGGTTATCAAATCCTTAAGCCTTAAAAACCCTCTTTAGCACTTTAAAACCATCACAAAATAATAAAAATATCTTAAAAGGATACCCACCATGATTCATGAAGTTCAACCCACTCAAATCAAAAAAACGCTACTCGCAGCCGCCATTGCAACCGCTTTTATTGCCGGAAATGTTCAAGCGGCAAACTGGTTAATGCTTCAAGGCACCGAACCTACCAATAGTGCAGAACGCGCCAAAGTGTGGGGGTTTGTGCAAGCTGAATATCAACAAACCGATGACACGCTTCTTCCCAGTGGAAAAAAAGCGGCCTTTAACCAAATGGCACCCGATTTGAGCACTTCAGCTGGATTCAATATCAAAAGAGCGCGTATTGGGGTGCGCGGCGCAAATTTACCTTTAGACCCCAAAGTTAACTATTTTTTACTGGCGGAATTTGGCAATAACGGCATCACAACTGGCGGCAATGCCGGCCCAGGGCAATTGACAGATGCCAGTATTACCCTAAACCATATCCCTGGTGCGCGTATACGGGTTGGACAATTTAAAACCCCAGGGGTTGAAGAAAGCTGGCAGGCCGCCCCAGTGTTTAACTATGTTAACTTCACCAATATGACCGACCGTATCATTAACGAACGTCAATTTACCAGTTCAACTGGCAATACAGGTCGTAATGGTTCTAATAGTTCTTTCCGTGATACAGGTGTTGAGGTTTTTGATGCGTTTAATGTTAAAGGCTATGAACTTAGCTATGCTCTTATGTATGGTAATGGTAACGGCTTAAACCGCACAGACAACAATAAACACAAAGACTTATACACCTATGTTTCTTTAGAAAAGTATTTTAGCGACGACAAAGGACCTCGCGCTAAGAGTTTTAAGGTGTTCGCTTGGAATCAAGAGGGTAAACGCACCTTGGCTGACTTAGGTGACAAAAAACGCACCCGAAGCGGCTTGGGTACCACCTTCTTTAATGGCAAGTTTAGAGCTGCCGCTGAATACATTACCGCAGACGGCATGATTTATGGTGGTTCCACTGGTGGCGGATTACCCAGTGATCTCGCAACCTTTAGTGTTCAAGCCGACCAAAAGGCCGATGGCTATTACCTAGATTTGGGTTATCGCGTTATGCCAAAGCTGGAACTTAAAGTGCGTTATGATCAACTCAATAGCGGTACTGAAAAAAATGCCGCAACAGGTACAGCAAAAGATGAAAAACGCCAATTCACCACCACGACTTTGGGAGCACAGTACTTTATTAACAAAAAAACGACTCTGTTAGTGGACTATGAAATCCGCGAAGCCTCTGCACCAAATATTCCTCCACAAAATGATCCCTCTAAGGATGCCAATAAAATCTTAAACAGTATGGACAATCGTATCGCCCTGCAATTAGGCGTGGTTTTCTAAATCCCACCAACCCAATCTTGGCCTTTAACCCCGCACAGGCGGGGTTATTTTTTATCAGCGACGATCAAGACCAATTGTTCCACAACTGGCACAGTTGAGCGTTTGGGATATTGTCTGTCTACTTGCAAAATTCCGGCTTCAATGTCAGCATCGCTAAAAGGTGCTAAATCGGACATAAAGCGATTGCGTAGCATGTTGAACCACACAGGTTTGTCTAATTCAAATTCATAAGTTGCGTACTGAATATCAACGTTAAAACCCGCCAAACTCAATTCATCCGCCCAAATATTTGCATCCGCTTGGTTATGATAAAAGGCTTGTTTGGCGGCATCAAAGAAGGGAAAGTTCAATTTTCGAGGGCGCGTCACGATTAACATTCGACCGACATCATTCAGTTGTTTAAAAACACCCTGCCAAACCGCTGGACGGTCTTTGATGTGATGCACGACCTCTTTCAATAACAATTTGTCATAACGAATATCTCGCAAAGCAAATTGATTGGCATCTTCGCAGCAGACTTTCAATTGTCGATTTTGCGCCGCCACCGCTGCCATCGGTGCCGAAGGCTCTACACAATAGGGTTTATTGAGCAAACCCGCTTGCTGCGATATTAAATAAGTGTAAGAACCCGTGCCACCACCCACATCCACCAACTGGTCATTGGGTTGCAAAACCAAGGCTTCTAAAATAGCATTTCTCATAAACTCTTGGTAACCAGGGGTAAACGCCCAAATATCGTTGTAGTCCTCAGCAATATCATCAAAATGGTTTTTCATCTACACTCCCAAAGGGCTTAAAATCTGGCTAAAAATGACCAGGCCTGGTTGTTTTTAGGCTGGTTTTTGTTATTTTTGTTTCACCAAATCATGCAAAACTAGACGCTGCCTTGCATCAAAAAGTTGTTTGCTCGCCAGCCACAAGGCAATCATCACGCCCGAGGCGGTAGACAACACAATCAACAACATCACCATAATCTGGTACTTCACCGCTTCCATTGGATCGGCACCTGCCAAAATTTGCCCAGTCATCATACCAGGTAAAGACACGATTCCTGCGGCCACCAACATATTAATCACCGGAATCAGGGCGGTATGCAAGGCTTGTTCGCGCACAAAGGCAATCGATTCTTTAGCG
>JAFGUG010000031.1 GCA_016938655.1 Thiotrichales bacterium
GATACTGGTTCGGATGATGATACTGGTTCGGATGATGATACTGGTTCGGATGATGATACTGGTTCGGATGATGATACTGGTTCGGATAATGAAACTGGTTCGGATAATGAAACTGGTTCTGACGTTGACACGGGTTCCGATGATGAAGCCGATTCGGAAGACTTAAACGATCAAGCTAATAACTCAGGTTCAGGAGAAGATTCTAGTTCTGATGATGACACTAATAATGAAGATGAGTCATGTGGAATAGACATTCCCGATATGCCATTTGGCATGGATGAAGTGTTTGAAGACGGGCTTTGTGAGTTACAAGCGCTTTTGGGTGGCATGAGCGATGGTTCAATCACTTCAGGCGGTTCCAGCGGTTTTACTGGCTTGGATCTAGGTTTTATGAGCTCATTTTCAAGTGTTAATTCTGAAAGTAATGATAACGAGCCAGGTTATTTTTAGATGTGTGTACTTTAATAAATAATCAGATTTAAAAACTGAGCAGGCCTGGTCGGTTTTATTTACCAGGCATGTTGGTTCTTTAGCGGTGTTTTAAGGCTTTTTATGTGTTACCAATTGAGTTCTAAATCGCTTCTCTTGCTTATTTCTGCCAGTTTAGTTTGATGCCGCTCTAACTCTTCGTCAGAAGCAAATAAGACTTTTAACGGCAGTCGATCGCGACTGATTTTTGCTGCCGCGCGACTGGCATCGCTAAACTCGGCCTCACTCGCGGCAAGCGAGAGTTTGGTTTGCCCGCCGGTCATCATTAAATAGACGTCTGCTAGAATTTCCGAATCGAGTAGGGCGCCGTGTAAGGTTCGGTTTGAGTTATCGACATACAGGCGTTTGCATAGCGCGTCTAATGAGTTTCGTTGCCCAGGATACATTTTACGCGCCATTTTGAGCGTGTCGGTAATTGTGCAGTGGTCTTCTAATTTACCCCAGCGATTTTTCTTTAGCAGTGACAGTTCTTGGTTAATGAAGCCGACATCGAAGGGGGCATTGTGAATAATGAGTTCGGCACCCGAAACGTATTCCATAAAGTCATCGACCACCTCTCTAAATGTGGGTTTACCCACCAAGAACTCGTTGGTAATACCGTGAACTTCAATAACCTCTTGTGGTACTTCGCGTTCAGGCTGAATGTATTGATGATAATTGTTATGGGTCAATTTACGTTTAATCATCTCCACGGCACCAATTTCAACGATTTTATCGCCGCTGAGAGGGTCAATACCGGTGGTTTCCGTATCTAGTATAATCTGACGCATTCGAATTCTCTTTACTGTAAAATAGTGTTCATTATTTTAAAGTAAAACACGTTTAAAAAGGACGGTTATGAAAATTAAAAAAGGCAGTCGCGTTACATTCAACTACGAACTACGTGACGACTCAGGTGAAGTCTTAGATTCAACCTTCGGTGATGAGCCAGTGATTTTTATCCAGGGTGAAGGTGAAATCATCCCAGGTTTGGAAGCGTTAATGATGGGAGAAGAACCCGGCTTTAAGGCTAAAGTGACCCTGTCAGCCGATGAAGCCTATGGTCCGGTTAACGAAGATTTAATTGTTTACGCTGGCCCAGAAAATTTTGATGAAGATGTTGAGTTGGTTGAAGGCGGGGAAGTTGAAACGGAAGACCCTGACGGCAACACCATTGTTTTTCAGATTATCGAAGTCACAGAAGATAAGGTTTATTTAGATGGTAACCACCCGTTAGCCGGTGAAACATTAGACTATAAAATTGAAGTTATCTCGGTTGACTAGTTCAGCATGGTGTTAACGGATTTGCTTAAAGCCTCTCTATGCAGAGGCTTTTTTGTTTCGGATTGACTGAGTGTTTTTATGCGATTCACTTTAATGATTAATTGATTTACACTGGTGTGATTGTCACCTGATTGGTTTTATGTATGCACATTTCATTTAGCGCGCTCATTGGTTTTATTCTTGGCTTAGGTCTGTTCTCTTTAGCGGTGTTTTTCAACACCGACAACTATTTAATGTTTTTCAGCTTGTCGAGTTTAGCGATGGTGATTGGTGGAACCGTCGCCTCAGCGATGATCTCGTTTGAGGGGCGTAATGTTTTGTTGTCCTTTAAAGAAATTGGCGCCACCATGGTCAGTGCTAAAGTTAACCCGAAAGTGCTGTATGAAGATGTGGGTGTGCTCATTGATTGGTCTTTAATTGTTCGTCAAAAAGGGTTGGTTGCCTTAGAGCAACGTGTCGATATGACGAATGAGGACAAAAGCTTTCTCACTCAATCTTTTGTCTATTTATTAAGTGGATACAAAGGCAGTAAATTAAGACTCTTGTTGGCGCACTCTAAAGAGTCGATTTATGAACAAAAAATGGCTCAAGCCAAAGTGTTAAATACCATGGCCGCTTCAGCGCCTGCTTTCGGTATGGTGGGTACCTTAGTGGGGTTGATTATCATGCTTAATAGCATGGATGGCGACCCGTCTAAAATTGGGGGCGGTTTGGCGGTTGCCTTACTAACCACGCTTTACGGTGTTTTGTTGGCACAATTGGTCTTAAAGCCCGCGGCCAGAAAGGTTGAACAAAAACAAGATTTAGAAGCCTTTCGTAATCAGGTGCTAACTGAGGGGATTGTGTTACTTGCGGATGGTGCTTCGCCCTCTGTAATCGAAGATTCCATGAATGCGTACCTTGAACCTAATCATCAATTCAGTCGTGCCGGGTAATCACTATGGTTGCACCTTATAAATCACCTACCAGTCACCACCCAGAACTTGAACAACAGGCTACTCAGCAATTGTTGATAGCCGCAGCATCCCAAAAAAAACCTAAAAAAGGTGAAGAGTCTGGCGATGATTGGCTTGTCACCTATGCCGATTCCATTACTTTGTTAATGGCGTTTTTTGTGTTGATTTTGTCGGTGTCGGACATTAATCAAGAGAAGTTTGAAGCGGTGAACCAGTCTTTGAATACCAGTTTACTCAATAAAAAAGCCGCCGAAGTCATTAACCCGTTGACCGATTTGCAGTCAAAATTATCTGAGGTCTTAATGGCTTACGAGATTAATCCTTTAGAAGCGATTACTCTACAAGACAACGATTTACGAATTGATTTGCCAGGGGAGGTTTTGTTTGGCAGTGCCTCGGCCGAATTGGAGCCGAATTCACAGAATTTATTGAGTGAGGTCGCGAAAGAGTTACGCGATTTTCCTTTACCTAATTACAGTATTGAAATTGAAGGGCATTCGGATGATGATCCCATTAATACCATTCGGTTTCCCTCGAACTGGGAGTTGTCGTCCGCAAGAGCGATTTCGGTGCTAAAACTTTTTATGGCGCAGGGCGTGGATAAAGACAAGCTTAAAGCCATAGGTTATGCCGATTCTCGACCAAAAGTCGATAATCGCAATCAGTTCGGTGAGGCAATACCTGAAAATCAAAAACTCAACCGCCGAGTCGAAATTATGGTTTCTAAGAACGCTTTTGAATAATGAGTACTCAATTTACAAAATAAAAACGCCCCAATTAAGGGGCGTTTTTTGTTGGTTTGTAACCCGTTTCAAGCAACCATCAAAAAATTAGTCGTCTAAGTTACCGCACTTCATGTTCCCTGGAACCGCAATATCAATGCGTTTTGGATTAGGTAGATTTAAGCCATCCATGATCGTGCAGAAATCTTCAAACGATTTTTTCTGACCCACTCGGTTATTAAACTGCTTCTCTTCGCCAATGGTTGACTGGCTAAAGCCTTTATAATCGTGTGCCGGAAACACCATGGTGTCGTCTGCTAGAGTGAAGAGCTTTTCTGTTAATGAGTTGTACATTTGGTCATTACTGCCCAATTGGAAGTCAGTACGACCACAATCACGCACTAACAGCGTATCACCGGTAAAGGCTGCGCCATCAATTAAATAAGTAATATCATTGTTGGTATGACCTGGCGTATGCAACACTTTAATTTCTTGCTCACCCAATTTAAAGGTGTCACCTTCATTGGCTAAAATGTCTGCACATTCAGAGCCTGAATTGGTGTGAACCACAATTTGCGCATGCGTTTGCTTACGCAATGGCCCAGCACCAGTAATATGGTCGGCGTGAATGTGGGTCTCTAATAGATATTTAACGTTTAAACCGAGTTCGGTGATGTGTTGCATATCACGATCAACCTGTTCTAAAACAGAATCAATTACAGCCGCTTCCATTGTGGCCTCATCCCAAACTAGGTAAGTGTACGTCCATGTATCGTAATCAAATAATTGACGGATTTTCATATGCAAAAGACCTTTGTTTCTATTTGTTATAATGGCAACGCTTTTACCGTGCGTTTGTGGTTCCTATAGCCGATATATTTAATTTATTGTGTATAAAATTATTTTATATGGATATAAGAGCCTTCTAATATTTCCCCATTATCCAGATTTGAGTTTTCACGTCAATATGAACTTCCCTAAAGATAAGAAACAGTTAGTCGCCTTGCTTGAGCGGTGTTTAATTAAAGACCGTTTTCGTTTAAAAAACGAGTTACAGCGCATCGATTTAAGCGCACTTGATGATGCCGATCTAGAGGGTGTTCGCGGTTCAAACGTCGATGAAAAACCAGCAAAATTGTCTAAGTCGAATCATAAAAATCAGCAGGCCTGGTTACGCTGGTGTGAAAAAGTTCAAACTTCAATCGATTGGGTGGCAAGAAATGAACAGGCTCGTCCTAAAAACATTGAATACGATGAGCACCTGCCGGTTGCCGCCAGAAAAGACGAACTGTTAGACCTGATTAAAAACCATCAAGTCGTCGTCATAGCGGGTGAAACTGGGTCGGGTAAGACCACGCAAATTCCTAAAATTTGTTTGGATGCAGGGCAAGGTGTGTTTGGGCGGATTGGTTGTACGCAACCTCGACGCTTAGCGGCACGCAGTGTTTCGGAACGTATTGCGGAGGAGTTGGGGTCTACTTTGGGCGAACTGGTCGGTTACCAAGTTCGATTCCAAGATATGGTGCACCAGCAGAGTTTGATTAAGGTCATGACCGACGGGATTTTACTCACCGAAGTGCAAAATGACCGTTTTCTAAATCAATACGACACCATTATTATTGATGAAGCGCACGAGCGAAGCGTCAATATTGACTTTTTATTGGGTATTTTGAAACAACTTTTGCCCAAGCGTCCCGATTTAAAAGTCATTATTACCTCGGCGACCATCGACACCCAGCGTTTTGCCGAGCACTTCACCATGAACGGTGTTAAACCGCCTATTGTTGAAGTTTCTGGGCGCACTTATCCAGTTGAACTGCGTTATAACCCACTGGCCCGTTATGAAGACGATGCGGGTAATGTCATTGAACAGGACATTCCCACCGGTATTTGCGATGCGGTTGAAGAGCTGATGCACGAAGACCCGTTTGGTGATGTATTGGTGTTTCAGATTGGGGAACGTGACATTAAAGAGACCGCCGAAGCGCTGCGTAAACGCAATTTAAAAAACACCGAAGTGGTGCCGCTGTATGCGCGTTTGTCGATGGCCGATCAAAACAAGGTGTTTCAAACCTCGCAAAAACGCCGCATCATTCTCAGTACCAACGTCGCCGAAACATCCTTGACCGTGCCGGGTATTAAATACGTGATTGACCCTGGGCAAGTTCGAATCAGCCGTTACAGTGTGCGCAATAAAATTCAGCGTCTGCCGGTTGAGAAGATTTCGCAGGCCTCGGCCAATCAGCGAAAAGGGCGTTGTGGGCGAGTGAGTGACGGGATCTGTATTCGTCTTTATAGCGAAGAGGATTTTAATTCCCGCCCCGAGTTCACAGACCCAGAAATTCACCGAACTTCACTCGCGTCCATTATCTTAACCATGGCGCAACTTAATTTGGGTGAAGTGAAACATTTTCCGTTTATTGAACCGCCGGCGGATAAATCCATTAACGACGGTTTTCGGCAGTTGCATGAGTTGGGGGCGTTGGACGAGAAGCGCCGCTTAACCGAAGAGGGGCGACAAATTGCCAAGTTGCCGGTGGATCCGAGCATTGCCAAAATGGTGATTCAAGCGGAAAAGAACGGCGTATTGGCTGAGGTGTTGATTATTGCTGCGGCCATTAGTATTCAAGACCCACGCGATATTAATGAAACCACCATGCAGGCGGCACGAGAAAAACACAAGCTGTTTGAAGACGAGCGCTCTGACTTTCTGTTTTTCTTGAATCTTTGGCACTTTTACGAGCATCAGCGCCGTCATTTAACGCAGAACAAACTGCGTAAGCTTTGCAAAACCAACTTTTTGTCGTATATGCGCATGCGTGAATGGCATGATTTGTATATGCAACTTGAGCAGAGCCTAAAGCGCACGGGTATTAAGATTTCGCTCTTGCATCTGTTTGAAGAGATTAAGCAGGGCAATGAAGTGAAAGAGCGATTGAGTGAGGTGCACAGTGTGATGGTGCACCGCTCATTAATAGCAGGCCTGCTTGGAAACATCTCATTGCGCGACGACAATAAAGCCTATTTAGGCGCACGTAATACCCGCCTGTTTATTCACCCAAGCTCTAGTCTGTTTAAGTCAAAACCTAAGTGGATGCTTTCCGGTGAGTTGGTGGAAACCACCAAGCTTTACGCACGCAACAACGCCAATATTGATATTCAATGGGTCGAACCATTGGCCAAACACCTCATTAAATACAGTTACAACGACCCGCATTGGCAGAAAAAAACCGGTCAGGTGGGTGCGTATGAGTCGGTGACGTTATACGGTTTGCCGATTGTGAATAATCGTCCGTGTAACTATGGCCCTGTTAACCCCAAAGAGGCGCATAAGATTTTTATTCGCCATGCTTTGGTAGAGGGCCAACTGAATACCCGAGCTAAATTTTACCAACACAATCAGCGTTTAATTGGCAATATCGAGAAGGTAGAAAATAAACTGCGGAGACCGGATTACTTGGTGGATGACGAAGTGCTATACCAGTTTTACGACGAAAAAATTCCGGCACATATTTACAATCAACCGGCGTTTGAAACCTGGCTCAAAAAACTCGATAAAGCCACCGAACAGTCACTCTATTTAACTGAAGATCAGCTTATGAAACAGGGCTTAGATGAGGATTTAAGCACCGCGTTTCCAGATCAAATTCAGCTTAAAAACCAATTGCCTTTAAACGTAGATTACGAATTTGAACCGGGTAAACAACGTGATGGCGTGGTGTTTAAAATTCCATTGCACGCGCTTAATTTGGTTCAACAGTCACAATTTGAATGGTTAACTCCCGGTTTCTTAAAGGACAAGATTGTTATTTATATCAAGTCGTTACCGAAACAAGCTCGAAAACAGTTTGTGCCGACGCCGCCGGTGGCAGAAGCAGTGTTGCAATGGTTTGCCGATAAAAAATCTCAAGAACAGGGTGATTTTGAAACCCAGCTCGTGCAAGCGTTAAATCGCATTGCCAACGCCAGTAGCAGTGTCAAAGTTGACCAAACCATGTTTGGTGATGTGGCTTTGCCTGACTACTTAAAACCGTTTTTTATTCTGCTCGATGAGAAGGGGCGCAAACTCACTGAAGGCGATGATTTAGCCGATATTAAAAGTCGTTATCAGCACTTAGTCGATGAGAAAATTCAGCAACAAAGCACGCAACAAGCTGGCGGCTTTGAACAACGTGAAATCACCGAATGGGATTTTGGTGACCTGCCTGAACAGCAATCGTTAAAAGCCAAAGGCAATCAGTTGGTGGCCTATCCGTGTTTGAGTTTGCAACACAGTGAAACGCCGCAACAAAATAAAACTCTACCCCCCGAAATTAAGGTGCTGTTAACCTTGTCCGCTGACCCAGAGCAGGCCAAATTGAGTCACGCTGAAGCGGTGCAGTTTTTGTTTAAACAACAACTGCACGATAAGATTCGTTACCTTAAAAAACATTTGCCACTTAAGCAGGCCTGCCTAATTTTCTCGCCTTACGGAACTTGCGAACATCTGAAAATGCAGGTGATTGATCGTGCTTTGCGGCAATTAATTCCAGAACCCGAAGCGATTCGTAAACAATCTGAATTTGAGCAGGCCTGCTTACTTTTAAAAACCGATTGGCTTGGAGAAGCACAAACCCTTGCTAATTTGGTGGATGCGATTTTAACCGCCCATCAAAAGATAACTAAAAAGGTTAAAGGGAAAGTTAATCCACGCTGGTTGCTGTCAATGGGCGATATTCAACAGCAGTTAACCGGTTTGATTCACCCAGAGTTTATCGCCATGACGCCGATGGCTTGGTTGCAACAAGTACCTCGCTATCTGCAAGCACTGGAGAAACGTCTTGAGAAAATTGACCAAGACCCTAATAAAGACCAGCTGGCGATCCGACAAATTACCCCGCTGTTAAAACAGTATCAAGAACTGGCCAGTAACTCAGCGTATCAACAGCACGCCGATTTAATTGAGGTGCGTTGGTTAATTGAAGAGTTGAGAGTTTCGCTGTTTGCCCAGCCTATGAAAACCCTTAAACCGGTTTCGATTCAGCGCTTAGAAAAACAGTTAAAAGCGTTGTAATGAATTGACGATGCGTGACTTACCCATTAACAGTGTGCTTAATCAGATTGTCGATACCGTTTCCGGGTCGGCGTGTTGTGTCTTGCAAGCCGATCCAGGGGCGGGTAAATCCACTGCTGTGCCGTTGGCGATTTTACAATCGGACTGGTTTAACCAACCACAAAATGCAGGCAAAAAAATTGTCATGCTCGAACCCCGCCGTTTGGCGGTGCGTTCCATTGCCAATTACCTTGCTAAGCAATTGGGTGAGAAAGTTGGGCAACAAGTCGGGTATCAGGTTCGTAATGACAAGGTTAGCTCCAAAGCTACGCGACTGGAGATTGTGACGGAGGGTATTTTGACTCGACGATTGCAAAGTGACCCTGAGCTATCCGATACCGCCTTGGTGATGTTTGATGAGTTTCATGAACGCTCCATTCACGCCGATTTGTCACTGAGTTTGTGTCTGGATGTGCAAGCCGCTTTGCGGGATGATTTAAAGTTATTGGTCATGTCGGCGACCATTGACACCCTAGCGGTCAGTGCATTTTTAAACGATGCCCCCGTTATTCAATCGCAAGGCCGTGCTTACCCAGTTGAAACCGTCTATTTGAATCAATCCATTGCAACGAGCGCCAAGTTTAAGTGGGACATTCTGCCGATTCTGACCAGCGCTATTTTAAAAGCCGTGGAAAACACGCAACAAGATACCTTGGTCTTTCTGCCCGGCCAAGGCGAGATAAAGCAGACACTGCAAGCGTTGCAAGCGGTTTTGCCCAATCACTCGTGGGCGCTGTTGCCCCTTTACGGCGGTTTAAAACCCGAGCAACAAGATTTGGCGATTCAGCCGGATGCTCAGGGTCGTCGTAAAATTATCTTAACCACCAATATCGCCGAAACCAGTTTGACCATTGAAGGCGTTGATTGTGTGGTCGATTCTGGATTAGCTCGCTTGGCACTCTATGATGTCAACAGCGGCATGACCCGCTTGCAAACGCAGCGCATCTCTAAAGCCTCAGCCGAGCAACGTAAAGGCCGAGCAGGGCGCTTGCAAGCCGGTTGGTGCTATCGGTTATGGAGTGAGGCTCAACAAGCTCAATTGCGCGATTACGATGCCGAAGAGATGACCGTGACCGATTTAACCAGCTTGTGTTTGGAGTTGGCCTTATGGGGCGTGCAATCACCGGAAGCGTTGCGTTGGTTAACCATGCCACCACAAGGGCATTTTGAGCAAGCGCAACAGCTTTTAAAACGTTTGGATTTATTAACAGACAAAGGCCACATTTCTGAGCTTGGCAAGCATGCCATTCAGCTGGGTGCCACGCCACGTTTGGCTAGGTTATTGTTGTCGGTTAAATCGTCAAATAATCCTCAATTAATGCGTTTGGCGTGTGATGTAGCGGCACTGTTATCGGAACGTGATGTTCTGCAAAATGGTTATGAAGTAGGTGCCGATTTAGCGATTCGGGTTTTGGCCATACAAGCGTATCGAGCCAATCGTAAAACGGCGCAAACTCACTACTCGATTTTTATCCCTGCCATGGAGCAGGCCTTGCAAAATTCAAGTAACTGGCAGAAGCAGCTGGGGGTCAGAGGGGAATCGACAAACGGGTCTGATACGTCTTTGGACGATTTAGGTAAATTAGTGGCTTGGGCGTTTCCGGATCGCCTTGCCATAAAACGTTCTGCCAATCAGTCTCGGTATTTAATGGCGAATGGTAAAAGTGCTTTGTTACACGAGAATGACGCGTTAAACACCGAGCCCTGCTTGGTGATTGCCAACATTGATGGGCAAGTAAAAGAGGGGCGGGTGTTTTTAGCGACGGCTTACTCTGAGCAGACTTTGCAGACTCAGTTCAAATCGCATATTCAAAATCACGCCGTTTACCAGTTTGATGAACATCGCCAAGAGGTTGTTGGCAGTCAACAAGTAAAATACGAGGCACTGATACTGTCTGAAAAACGCTTGGAAAAACCAGATGAATCGGCTTTGCATGACTGTATGTTAAAAACCTTAAAAAGCAAACGTTTAAGCTTATTGCCGTGGAACGAAACCAATTTAGCGTGGTTGGAGCGAGTGCGTTGGTTGAAGTTTCAAAGCCAAGCGCAAACTCAAACTCAAGCGCAAATTCAAGAAAAATCAGCAGGCCTGCCAGATTTAACTGAAGCGGCGTTAATTGAGCATTTAAGCGATTGGCTAGCGCCCTATTTAAGCGGTGTGCAAACGATTAAAGCGCTTAAAAATCTGGATTTGTTGATGATATTACAGGCGCAAGTACCGTATGAATTGCAAGCCGAGATTAGCCAACAAGCGCCCGAATTTTATTTAACACCATCGGGTAAAAAGGTGAAGATACGTTATGCGGTCGGGCAAAACCCAACTGTGTCGGTGCAGTTACAAGAGCTATTTGGCGAGTTGGCTTCGCCAAAACTCGCATGGAATTCGGTGCCGCTTACGTTTGAGTTGTTATCGCCCGCCAGACGACCGATTCAAATTACTGCTGACCTAGCCAATTTTTGGCAAACCTCGTATTTTGAAATTGCCAAAGAGATGCGCGGTCGTTATCCACGGCATCGTTGGCCAGAAGAGCCGTTAAAAGAGAAAGCAGGGCGCTCAATCAAGCCAAGAGTTTAAAATTGAAAATCGATTTATTATCGACTTTTAGGCGCTGTAAAAGTCAGCAGGCCTGCTAGAATTGAATAATCATAAAAGCGTTATTGGAATAGAAAATGCAGAAAAAAACAGGGTTATTATTATTGTTGGCGTGGGCAGCAGGCCTGTTAGGTTTAGTGTTAGGATTGGTGTTTGACCCAACGTGGTTTGCCCGATTTGGTAGCTTAGTGGTGCTGTTTTCGGTGATGAGTGAGTATTCGTTGTTACATGGCGAATTGCATATTTTGTATCAGCGTTTAGAAAAGGTCATGGCCGAGGATGATATGCCGGATTTAACGCCGTCTAAATGGCACTTAAAAAAAGTTTGGATTTCACACGTCACGATTGTAATCGGTACCTTGATTTGGGGCTTTGGAGATTTGATGATTTAGGCTAGTTCTAAATTGCTTCCACTTTCTTATGGCAAAAAAAACCTGCGTCAAAGCAGGTTCTTTTAAATCAAAAAGCCAGTTTTAATTAAGCTGCTTTTCTACGACGTGCCGCCATGAAACCAACTAACCCTAAACCACCTAACATAAGGGCATAGGTTGAAGGTTCTGGAACGGCGCTAACCGGCTGTTGCGCGAACGATAATTCAAAATTTTTCACTTTTTAAGAAAAAATTGTAAAAAAAAGCCAATCAAATTGATTGGCTTTTATCTAGGGTGCGTAAAACGTTCTGCGATTGCGTTAATCGATAACGTTTAACGTGAAGGTGGCACTTGCCGTTCCAGTGTCGGCATTGGTAACTGTAATTGTGACCTGATACTCCGCTGGTGCCGTGTTACCGCTGTAGGTTGCAATACCGGTAGCACTGTTAATGGTCAGTTCTGGCAGAGCAGGGCTCACATTCATGCTGTAAGTTGCATTGTCATCAACATTACTGACGGTTGGCTCTTCTAATTCTACCGTGTTGTCAGAGGTTCCAAAGAACAACGAGGAGATTCGTCCAACAATCTCTTGATCGTTCAGGCTGATTTCCGGAGATGAAATTGCATCGGTTGCAACCATAACGGCACTTGATTGCTTGGCTTCCCATTCACCGGTAATGCCATATTTCGCTTCACCAATGGTTGCTAAGTAGTAATTTGAACCTGGGGTTAGGTTACTAAAGTCACCATTTACATTCGTGGTGATTAGCGTGTTTAGAGCCGCATCGGCGAAAAGTCCAACGGTGATGTTTCGTGTGCCATCAGCATCCGTGAAGCTGCCAGGGGTGCTATTGATGCTGCTACCAGTGACTGAGTCCAAGGTTGGCGGGGTAATGGTGGTTGCACTG
Organism: Thiotrichales bacterium; assembly: GCA_016938655.1. Classification (GTDB taxonomy): domain Bacteria; phylum Pseudomonadota; class Gammaproteobacteria; order Thiomicrospirales; family Thiomicrospiraceae; genus Thiomicrorhabdus. Next base: position 12,395 of record JAFGUG010000031.1, read on the forward strand.
TCGGTTAGATCAGCCGTGATAATCTCTATGCCAGCTGATGTTTGCGCTTCCCAAGTTTCTGACTGACCGTTAAAGGTTTCCCCTGTCATTGCTAAATAGTAAGCGGTCGAAGGCTCGAGTTCAGTAAAGTTACCCTCTACATCGGAGGTAATGAAGGTGTCTAAATCAAAATCTGAATACAGACTGACAGTAACATTTCGGGTGCCATCGGCATCGTTAAAGGTACCGGGCGTGACATTAATTGTGGTGGTGGTTTTAGACGCTTCTGTTGGTGGTGTAATGGTCGATGGGCTGTCGGTTGAGTCACTGGTTGAGACTTCAAGTGCTGATGATTGTTTGAACTCAAAGGTTTCAGAGAGTTCATTTTTCGCTTCACCAATCGTAGCTAAGTAATAGGTCGTTGAAAAACTGAGTCCGGAAAACTCGCCATTGATATTGGTTTGGAGCGGGTTTGTGAGAGCGGCATCCGAATATAGAGCGACCGTGACATTTTGCACGCCATCTTCGTCTTCAAACAGGCCTGGTGTTACATCAATGCTTTTGCTGGTTCTGCTTTCAAGTTCAGGGGCTTGAATGATTGTTGGGCTGTCAGTAATGGCCGTGACTGTGAATGCAAACGTGACTCTTACTGTGGCTTCAGCAGGATTCTCTTCGCCGCCAATGACACTGTTAATCTCATTAGAGATTAGACGGTATTGACCCTCGGAAAAGCTAAGATCGTTTAAATCGATGTCGGTAATTGTAAAGATGCGTTCTGATTGTTCTGCGGTGTTTGCTGGCGAAATCATGCTGCCATTAGTGATCACATTGTCAGATTCGTCCACGATGACAAACGGGTAGCTGTTTTCTAAAACACCTTCACCGGGAATGTCGTCATCACTTAGGCGAATCGAACCGCTTAAGGTGTCGCGCTCGGTCAGTGAGTTTGGTAGATCAAACACGGCAATGAGTGGCGAATCACTTAATAAATCTTGTTTAATGACATCTAAATTACCTGAGGCTGTGCTGTAGTTATTTGCGCAAACTAATGTCAAACGTTCTACTTCATCCGGTCCATCTGCAATATTAACGTTTGTTAGGTTAATGGTTAACAGATTGTCGTCAACAGAGTAGATATCCGGTAGAGTGGTTGAACCGTTTGGTAAGGTCACGGTCGCAGCAATACTGTTGTTACAGCCTTCTGCAATAAGATCAACGGTTTTGGTTTCGCCCTCTTTAATGGGGACGTTGAGGGTTTCTTGTTTTAGCAGGGTGCTGGTTGTCGTCCCCGAACTGGTTGTGCTTGAACTTCCGCCGCCACCGCAGGCAGATAACAGTAATGAGCTAGAGACAAACAAGGATGAAAACAGGATTTTTCTCTTCGAACTTGGGCGAGGTGTCTGTTCATTATTAACAAAAGCGGCGTTTTGTTGCTTGTTTGTTCGATTCTTCATTGAATGTGTTCTCAAAATATTTAAAAAGATGTTTTGCCATGCCAATCTGACGTTGACCTTAAAAGTCAGACGTAAGGGTGGGTAATAAAACGTGCTGAAACACTTGTGGTTACAGGTTTTATTCAAAAAATAGAATGGAGTTTGAATGGGTAAACTTATCTAACGTATTCTATTTAAAGGAAATTTTATTGCGCGAATTGTATCATGCTAGGTTATGTATTCATAATAAAAATTTATAACCCATGATTCTATCGTGTTTTAAATTAATGATTACAGCCTGTTTTTTCGTCTTAAATAACGGTAAAAAGCCAACCACGAAAGTTTGCTTCACTACTCTATTCACGCTGTTGTAAGAAATTTAATTGATAAAGCCAGTCTGTTTTCTGCATAATGACCTTAAATAAGTAATCAAACCTATTTAACATTCCTAGCAGGAGTTCAGCATGACAGACACACAATTTAATTTTAAGAAAACCCTGATGATTGCCAGTTTATCGGCACTGTTCGCAATCGGTTTAACGGGCTGTTCAGAAGATAAATCAGAGCCTTTAAGTTCTAACAGTGGGGCAGGTGTTTCTGCGCCAGCCGCTTCGCAGCCAAGTGCCGCAGATGTTAAGCAACCGATGCCAGAAGCGACCACAACACCAGAAAAAATGGTTGAAGCGGTTGAAGAGAAGGTGGAAGTGATTGAAGAAAAAGTGGAAGCGGCTGTAGAAACGGTTGAAACAAAAGTTGAAGAGACCATTGCCGCTGTTGCACCCACTCCAGCCGTTAAGTCTGGGGCTTCTTTGTATGCGACCTGTATTGGTTGTCACGGTGCAGCAGGCGAAGGCGGTGTCGGGCCAAAACTGTCTGGTCAAGCGCAGTCGGATATTGCTGCTAAGCTGGTTAAGTACAAAGCAGGTGAGCAAGTCGGCCCAATGACTGCGATGATGGCTCCGATGGCACAAGGGCTAGATGATGAAGAGATTAAAGTAGTTTCAGAATACATCGCTGGATTATAGTTACGACTGCTTAATTTGTAGAAAGCCGATCAATAAAAAAGGTAGATTTTACAATCTACCTTTTTTTATGGAATCAACAAATTTATGGCAGTAAGAAAACGAAAACGGGTTACAGGTTTTTTGCTATCTGATATTGATTGCGTCCCATCGCTTTGGCTTGATATAGAGCATCATCTGCCGCTTTTAAAATGGATTCTGAATCCATCTCCTTTTGAGGGGTCATCGAGGCGATGCCTATCGAGCTGGTAACAGCGATTTTTTGTTCTTTATGGAAACAGGCAAGCGCTTCGATCGACGCTCTAATTTGACTCGCAATTTGAGTGGCATGCGTTTCATTTGTTTCGGGTAACAGAATCACGAACTCTTCACCACCATAACGACAGACTGTATCAGTTTGACGCAGTATTTTACTTTTTAGAAGCTCTGCGACCGACTTTAAACATTCGTCTCCGGCTAGGTGTCCGTATGTATCATTAATATTTTTAAAGTAATCTAAATCAATCATCAAAATACTCAACGGTGTTTGCGATCGTTGTCCGTGAGCCCATGCTAACGGAAACTGTTGATTAAAGAACATACGATTTTTTAGACCGGTTAATGAGTCGGTCTCACTTTGAACTTCCATGAAAAGCGCTCGCTCTTCTAAAATTAGCTGATTGGTAATTGCAGAGAAGTAGTCATTGTGCGCTGCACGAGAGGCTTCAAGGGCATAAAGAATGGCAAATATTGCTAAAATTGACAGAATTTGCAATTCGACATTATCTACAAAAAGACCAAAGAATAAGCTAGGACCAAGAACTACAATTGGGTAGTAGATACTCACCGATTTTGAAATGCTCAGAGCAATGGTGCCGCTAATGGCAAAAACCGCTGTAATAATAATCATCGGATAGTAGAGTTGTGTGAAGGTACTACCGAAGATAATCCAAGCTGCGGTGATTCCCCAGTGCAATCCACCAAACAAAATGAGTTTGAGCAATAAATGGTACACGGTTTGATTATTAAATTCAGGCCGGTTTTTGATCAATACATAATGAGCGAGACGAATCAGTGCGAGCACTATAAAAATTGAGGTGTTGATATAAAAAAAGGTCGGTGCAACCGTTGGCATGTCACCCCAAAAAGAGACGATTAACCACACTGAAAGATAGATTAACATTCCGCCACGAGCACGGATCGTAAGGTCGTAATGTGCTTTAGTCACGAGGAAGGATTGACCTTCTTTGCTGGTTATTTTATGTCTGTTATTCATCATAATATTTAAAGTTGCACTCAATAAAATTGAATGTTTAAAAAATCTAAAACAGGGTTGGAATCTTGATTCATTAAGCCGTGCTATTGGGCGTTAGAGTCGGTTGAAACGTGGGTGTTTTTAGGTTTGTACTTTCCCCAATTCTTTTTAGCGTTAAGGTACAGTTCTTCAACTTTTTCTCTGGCCCAGGGGGTCTTTCTTAAAAATGTTAGCGTCGACTTAATGCTGGGGTTACTTTTAAAACAGTTGATGGGGATACGCTGTGCTAATTCATCCCAGCCGTAATTGGCTTCAAGCTGCGTAACCATCTCTTTTAAGGTGATGCCGTGTAATGGATTATGGGCTTGATCGCGACGAGGTGTTTCGGCGGTTTCAATGTGAGCAGGCCTGCTGGTTTTTGAGTCGGTCATTTTGAATTTGGGTTCCTATTTTTTGCTTCTATCCATTGTGCCATATATTGCGTGCTTTTATGGTGGTGATGACGCAACATACTCCCTATAAAGTTTTGGGTGCGATGCATTTGAAGTTCATTCTGAAGTTGTAGCAAGGTGTTAATAAAAGCATGGCCTAAGTTAGGTTGTTGATAGCGTTGTTCACCCAGCTTAAAGCCGCGTTTTTGAGCCAGTTGCCAGATTTTTTTATCGGTATAAAGTGCGATTGACTGCTCAGTTAAATTTTTTTCTGTTTCACCAATGTAGCCAGGCCAAGCGTTGTTGTTTGCTGTTACTGGAAGCATTCCTTCGCTGCCAATTGGCGTTGTAATCGTTGGAGTGCCGCACAACATAGCTTCAGCGAGCTTGCCTTTTATACCGGCTCCAAAACGCAGGGGTGCAAGCATAATGCGAGCATGAGCGATGACCTCTAGTGCATCTTTTGCCCAGCCTTTGACTAAAAACCCTTGCTTTGGGTTGTGTAGGTTGGTGACTTTTTTAGCCGGATAGGCACCGTATACATGCAACTCGGCCTGCGGAAGTTGTTGCCGAATGGCTGGCCAAATGGATTCTTTTAGCCACAAAACGGAATCCCAGTTGGGGGCGTGTCGAAAATTACCAATAAACACAAAGTGCTGTCTTCGTTCAAAATCAGGCAGTAATTGATCGAGTTTTTGATAGATAAAAGGCAGGGTAAACAGTAGGTTAGCGTTTATTTTAAATGCGTTTTGGAGAAGTTTGGATTCGAACTCAGAAATCATCAGTGTTAAATCACAGCGTAAAATGGAAGCAATTTCACGTTGCGCTAAATCGGCGTTAGCCATGGCATTAAATAGGTGAGAATCAGATTGGTTCCACAACACAGACAAATCTAAGCAGGCCTGCTCACTTTCCGTTTTATGACTCGTTTCTTGATTTGATTTTAATAACGTTTTTAGCCCTTGTTGGCGTGCTTCCCTTAAACTGTGTAAGTCTTCGGTATTTAAAATGCGCATGGCTTTTGGGCAGACGGTTTCTACTCGCCAACCAAACTGCTCTTCCATCATAAATCGGTCAAAAATTACGACTGTGGGCTGCAAAGTATTCAAAAAGTCATCAAAAGAGGCGTTGTTCAGTTCTATGTTTTGCTCTTGAATGCCAAACGGAGTTAAATCTAAGCGATGTTCTCCCAAATTTGATGGGCTGGCAAACGTTATTTCAAAATCATGGGCTTTAAAAAGATGAATCAGTTGCATCATGCGCGTGCCAGCGGCCGATGAATTGGGCTCTGGCCAAACATAGCCAATAATTAGGAGGGTTTGATTCATTGTCGATTCTTAATTTAATGGGTAAACGCAAAAAACGGTACTCAATAGTATAGAGGGTTTTAGTCATAACCGCTTTAGTAAACCCTAAGGGTGATAAATTCACTACGCCAAAAAACATTACGCGAATTTGATGGGACAGAACTTGAATAAATAGCCACTAAGGCCATAATACTTAGATAACCACAATAGACGAATAAAAGTAGGCTCTAATGAAAGAAAATTTAAAAATATTGCTCTTAAGTAGCTTGTTGGTATCGGTTTTAGCAGCGCCTGCAATCTCGCAGGCAAGTACTTGGGAGAGCTTAAAAGAAGGCGCCGCACAAGGCTGGGATAAGACCAAAGAGGTTGTATCAGAGTTAACCGAAGAGACCAAAGAAGCGGTGAATGATGAAGAGAATCAAGAGACTGTAAAAGCGATTTGGAAAAATGTAAAAACAGATGCTTCGCGTGCTTGGGAAGCCACTAAAGAAGGGGCCGGTGAGGTGTCTGAGAAAGTGGTGGAAACCAGTAAAGAGGGCATGGAAAAAGCCAAAGAACTCGCTGAGTAAGGGCCGACAGCTTTGTTTAAAAGTACACAATGAAACACGCCACTAATTTAAAAGAGAGAACGATTATGAATTTGTCTTCAACCATCAAAACAGCGACTTTGATTACCATAACCGGTCTAGCCTTAAGTGGCCTTTCGGGCTGTGAAAAGGTCACGAACAGTGCTAAAAACATTCAATCTGACTGGGTAGGTCTAGATCGAACGGTAGAAGTGTACAGTTGCATGAGTGGTAAATTGCTTAAAGTATACAAGGGGGATATTCGTATAAACCCAGAAGATAATTATGGCGCGTCACTCTTGGTAAACGGTAAAAAATTGCATACAAATTTGTGTTATATTATTGCCGAAAAAGGCATCAAAGAAGAGCCATTATCTCCATAGTTTCTTTGGTTTATTAACCGTTAAATCTCAAGTGAATTTTGTAAAATGAAATCAGCTTTAAAATCAGCAGGCCTGCTAATGGGTGCTGCGGCAATCTTGGCCTTAACAGGGTGTTCAACCACCGCTCAAGTAGAAAAAATGGGAGAGCAAACCTATAAACTTACTGCGTTTTACAATGAACCGGTGCAAGGGTTTGACAGTTGGTCTTTGCGAAGTGAAGCAAAGCAGTTGTGCCCAACGGGTCACCACTACCTTCTTCGTAAAGCGGGCAAAGCCTCGGAAATGGCCACCAATCATGCATCATGCGTGACCGGTGCTAATTGTGAATATGCTTTAGAGTGGCGCATTAAGTGCACCGATCAGCCACAAGAGAAATTTACCATCTTTGGTAAAACATAACGGCCAGCCAAGGCTGTATATGGTTGGGAGAGAATAATTTTAATGAATGAAGTAAAAGGTTCATCCCAGCCCGTTGTTAATAAACGCCCTATCTATTTGTTTGGCAGTTTTTTGCTGATTGCTTATCTAATCATCGCATTTGTCATGATGGATAAGGCTAGAGAAACCGTTATAGAGAGTAAGCTTTCAAATTTAAGTCAGCAATTACTCTATCAAGACGCCCTCCGCACTTACATTGCACATCAACTCAAACCTGTGTTTTTTGAACTGCAACATGAGTCGAAACTCTCCCCCGATTTCTTTGACTCTCGCGCCCTGTCAGGTACCTACATTACTCGCCATATTTTTAGTATCTTTGATGATAAACTGCACCAAAAACAACTCACCAGTTGGCACTATCGTTTAGCGGCTAAAGCACCTCGAAATCCGATTAATTTGGCCACCGAAGAGGAGTTAGCATTATTAGAAAAGTTTAATCAAGATCGAACCTTGAAACGTTTTCAGGAGGTAAAGTGGGTAGAGGGTGAAGAGGTCTTGTATGTTGCGTCGCCAATGGGAGAGACTACGCCTGACTGTTTGCAATGTCACGGTGATCCGAGCTGGGCGCCTCAAGATATGGTTAATAAATATGGGCCAGTAAGGGGCTTTTATGAAAATGTGGGCGAGATTCGAGCGTTTATCTCTTACAGCTATAATCTGACTGAGAGCATTGCCAGTGCCAAGCAGACTTATATGTGGATTAGTTTGATTTTGTTGGTGTTTTTTATCACGATTTTTGGGTCTGTTAGCTTTGCCTACGTGCTTGACCAAAAGAAAAAACTGCTCGTTCTTAAGCAACAAAAAGAACTCGATTTTGTGGCGCATCACGACTTTTTAACACAATTGAATAATCGACACGCATTAAACCGTGATTTTCCAGATGCGTTAGAGCGATTTGCAGATGGGCAAACCCTATACCAATCGATGTGGGTGATGATGTTAGACTTGGACCATTTTAAGTTGATTAATGACGACTTTGGTCATGATGTGGGCGATAAAGTATTGGTGGCTTTAGCCAGGCTATTTGAAAAACAAATTGCGACGTGTGAGGGGGCTGAGGTTTACCGTATTGGTGGTGAAGAGTTTTTAATCACGCTACCGGGTTTAAATTCGGTTGTAGTTGAACGATTATTTACGGCGATGCAAGCCGCACTTCAAACCATAGAGATTAAAGGTCTAAACCGAACATTAAGCCTTTCTGCGGGTGCGACCGAAGTGCTTCGGGGTGAGGTTCAGTTTAGTGTACTTAAACGAGCTGATGGGGCCTTGTATCAAGCCAAAAATAATGGCCGTGCCCAGCTTCATGTTGCTTAAGTACGCATCTTAAAATAGCGCTCTCAGAATGGGGCATACTGCACTTGTTAAGAGTGATACTTAGTTGAGAGTGGACAAATTCTTTGTCATTTTTTTAATTTTAAAAGGACCCTAGTTTGGTTAAACACTATTTGTGGCTGGTGTTACTAAGTGGCTTTGCCATTTGGTCTGCACAGCAAATTTCAGGTTGGCCTGTGGGCTGGCAATCATTACTATTTTATGCACCTTACGTCATCGCCGGGATTGGCATTTTTATTAGTGTTGTCTTGAACCGAATGCAACCGATTTTAATGATGTTAACGGTCACGTTAACCGTACTTGTTTTAACTTTATTGCCCATTGAAAACAAAGCTTATACGGTTGACATTGTTTACCCTTTGGTTGCGATTTTACTGCCATTTAATTTGCTTATTTGGCTCTTTGTGCCAGAGCGCGGTGTTAAGCATATCAGTTATAATATTGTGCTTTTAAGTGTGTTTGTATTGCAGGCCATCGGGATTTATTGGGTGGTCTCGACCCTGCCATTTGAATTGATGAATAAGGTCGTACTTCCGATTAGTGACGAAGAGGGATTTTTTATTAAAATTCCATTAATGGGCAGTTTGCTGATTATTTTAGCGGCAAATGTCTTGCTCATTCGTTTGGCGATGGTGCAGAAGTTAAAAGTGTTAGACCAAGTGACCTTGTTTGTCTTGGTGTTGATGGCACTGGGCATAAATGGCTTAGCGGGTTACGGTACGCTGGGTTGGCTGTCCTCAATTGCTTTATTGATGATTATTTTATCGATGATATTTGATGCGCATAAGATTGCTTATACCGATGAGCTTACGGGTATGGCTGGTAGGCGTGCGTTGTTTGAATCGTTTATGGGGTTAAACCGAAACTACTCGATTGCCATGGTTGACATTGACCACTTCAAAAAGTTTAACGATACCTATGGTCACGATATTGGTGATTTAGTTTTAAGAACCGTCAGTAAAGTGCTTAATAGTGTCGGTTCGGGTGGGAAAGCCTATCGATTTGGAGGGGAAGAGTTTACCGTGGTATTTGCTGGTAAAACACCGGAAGAGGCGCGACCGATTCTGGATGCTTTACGCAAAGCCGTGGAAGAGACCGAACTTAAATTTACGCATGAAGGCAAAGAGACCCAAACAAAGGTTGCCGTCAGTATCGGTATTGCACCTAGAAATAAAGAATTTAAAACCCCAGAAGCGGTCATCAAAGCGGCCGACCAAGCCTTGTACCAAGCTAAGGAGATGGGGCGAAATCGTGTGGTAGCATATGGTGACCCCGTTGAACAATCACTCAAAAAAGGACAGAAAAGTGCAAGACTCCGTAAGCGAAAATAAATCAACTGCAACGACTTCACCCGTGCTACAAGTGGGCGAACACAGTGATATTGAAATCAGTTTTAGTTTGTCTATTTTTGAAGGCCCTGTGGTTGAAGAGACCGAAGAAGGGGAGACCTTTCGGTTTACCGTGGGCGATGGCTCATTTTTAAATAAGTTGGATGAGTTGCTAATTGGACTAGAAGTTGGTACGACCGCGACCTTTATGATTCCCCCTGAAGAGGCGTTTGGGCATAAATCATCAGAGAATTTCCAAACCATGACTCGCCAAGATTTTCCCGCTGACATGGCGCTGAAAGAGGGGCATGTGATTGGCTTTGATACGCCAACCGGGGATGAGATTCCCGGTAAAATTGAAAAGGTGAATGGCGATGAGATTTTAATTGACTTCAATCACCCTTTGGCTGGTTTAACGGTCAACTTTGTTGCTAAGATTGAAGCCATTCACAGCTAAAGGGAGTGGGATCTTTGGATCTTAAATAACCTATTAGTCAGGCTAAAAACCGAAGATTATGTCGCCTTAATCTTCGGTTTTTTGTTTTGAACTGGCATGAAACTGCTGCATATGGCCTTCACTGCAAAAGGTGTCTTTACCATCAAAATAGGCTTCAGACTGCGGTAAGTGCACACCACACTCAGCACAACGAACCATCGCTTGTGTCTCTGAATCCTGTTTTTGGTTAGAGGCCTGCTGATTTTTACCAACACGCTCCTTTTCGCGGTTTTGTTCACGGATTTGAATAATTCGATTGAGCGTAAAACGCACAATAAAAAACACAAGAATAACGAAAAGTAGAAAAACGATGGCTCTCACGGGAACTCTCTTTGAATTGTTGGTGCAATCATTGTCTAAAAAACATAAAATAAAAGCAATTTTTTATCTGTAAAACTCTTATCTAAAGGCGCATTGAACGCCGAAGAGTTAAATCCTGAAACCGGAGACGTTTTTTCACATGAATCTACATGAATATCAGTCGAAGTCTTTATTTAAAGAATACGGCATTGCTGTCCCAAAAGGGCAACTTATTACACAACTTGACGAATTAGATTCGGCCATGCAAACCGTCGGTGGTGATGCATGGGTTGTGAAAGCACAGATTCATGCGGGTGCTCGTGGAAAAGCGGGCGGTGTTAAGTTGGTTAAAAGCGCTGAGGAGGCACATCAAGTCAGCTCTGTGTTGCTTGGTTCTTCATTGGCGACGATTCAAACGGCTGGCAAGGCACTGCCTATAAACAGCTTGCTGATTGAAGAGACGCTTGCGATTGAAGAAGAACTGTATTTAAGTTTGGTGGTCGATCGCGTTACTCGAAGCCATACCTTTGTGATTTCAGCGTCCGGTGGAATGGATATTGAAGCGGTTGCGGAAACTTCGCCAGAGAAAATTTTGAGTATTCACATTGACCCAACAGTGGGCGTCATGCCTTATCAATGCCGTGAAGTTGGGTTTGCTTTGGGCCTAACGGGCGCTGCTTTTAAACAGCTCGGTCAGTTGATGAATCAGTTTTACCAATTGGCTCTGGATAAAGATGTTTCGCAAATCGAAATTAATCCGCTGATTCGTACCGCCGATAATACGCTGATTGCATTGGATGCTAAAGTCAACATTGATTCAAATGCCCTCTATCGTCAGCCCACCTTGGTAGAAATGCGCGATTACTCACAAGAAGATGAACGAGAGGCCAAAGCCTCTGAATACGATTTAAATTATATTGCCCTAGACGGTGACATTGGCTGTATGGTGAATGGTGCAGGCCTGGCGATGGCCACGATGGATTTAATTAAATTAAATGGCGGTGAACCCGCTAACTTTTTGGATGTGGGCGGCGGTGCAACACCAGAGCGTGTGGCCGAAGCGTTTAAACTCATTTTGTCTTCGTCACAGGTAAAGTCCATTTTGGTCAATATCTTTGGTGGTATTGTGCGTTGTGACCTAATTGCCGAAGGCATCATTCAAGCGGTTCAAGAGGTGGGGTTAACCATTCCAGTGGTGGTGCGTTTAGAAGGCACTAATGTGGAATTGGGTAGACAAAAATTAGCAGAGAGCGGATTAAGTATTATTACCGCAAACGATTTGGCAGATGCTGCTCGCAAAGTTGTAGAAGTGGCAGGAGAGTAAATATGAGTATTTTAATTAATCACGAAACAAAGGTAATCTGCCAAGGTTTTACTGGAAAACAAGGCTCATTTCACTCAGAGCAAGCCATCGCTTACGGAACCAAAATGGTCGGCGGGGTTACACCCGGAAAAGGGGGGCAGACGCATTTAGGGCTGCCAGTCTTTAATACCGTTAAAGAAGCCGTTGAAATTGCGGGTGCCGAAGCCTCGATGATTTATGTGCCACCGGCTTTTGCGGCGGACTCGATTATTGAAGCGATTAACGCCGGTATTAAAGTCATTACCTGTATTACCGAGGGCATTCCGGTTGCCGATATGCTTAAAGTGCGTGCAGTTTTAGAAAAGTCCGACTCTTATTTAATTGGGCCAAACTGCCCTGGTTTGATTACTCCGGGTGATAATCAAGACGGCTGTAAAATTGGGATTATGCCTGGGCATATTCATTTAAAAGGCAAAATTGGTGTGGTGTCACGCTCGGGAACTCTAACCTATGAAGCGGTTCATCAAACCACGCAAAATGGATTAGGGCAGTCAACTTGTGTTGGAATTGGCGGTGACCCGATTCAAGGCATGAACTTTATTGACTGCTTAGCGCTGTTTCAAGACGATCCGCAAACCGAAGGGATTATTATGGTCGGTGAAATTGGCGGTCAAGCCGAAGAAGATGCGGCAGCATTCATTCAAGCCAATGTCACCAAACCGGTGGTTGCTTATATTGCAGGGGTAACGGCACCAGCCGGTAAACGTATGGGGCATGCTGGTGCGATTGTGAGTGGTGGTAAAGGAACGGCAGAAGCCAAATTTGCAGCCTTGGAAGCGGCCGGTGTGACGGTGGTACGATCGCCTGCAGATCTGGGTTCAGCGATCAAACAAAAACTGGGCTAGTTCTTTTGGGCTTGGCTATTTTGCAGTGCTAATTAATGAACATTAACTGGATTTGAGAACAAACATGGCAGATAACGTAACCGTTGTAATGGCACAAATAAACCCCAAAGTGGGCGATATTTCAGGAAATGTCGAAAAAATAATCGAGTCCGCTGAGCAAGCAAAATTGTTGCACAACGCCGATATTGTGGTGTTTCCAGAAATGACGATTACGGGGTATCCGCCAGAAGATTTGTTACTCAGAGACGGGCTTTATTCTCAAGTTAACCAAGCGCTTACCAAGCTTTGTAAAGAAATAACCGATGTCGTTATCGTGGTTGGCTATCCTATGAAGGATGAGTTGGGTGAACGCTTTAATATGGCGGCGTGGATTCAGGACGGCTTGATTCAAGCCAGTTACATGAAACAAAATTTACCGAATTACAGTGTGTTTGATGAACAACGCTATTTTAGTGCGGGCAATCAACCCTGTGTCATTGCGTTTAAAGGCATTAAGTTTGGTGTATTGGTGTGTGAAGACATCTGGAAAATATCGCCCGCGACTCAGTCTGTGGCAGCCGGTGCCGATGTTATTCTCAACTTGAATGCATCACCGTTTTCGTTAGAGAAGCACCAAGATCGTTTAAATGTGGTGGCTCGCCGCATCGAGGAAGTTAAAAAGCCAATTATCTATGTGAACCAAGTTGGCGGGCAAGATGAGCTGGTGTTTGATGGTGGATCGTTTGCCATGAATGCCGATGGCGAAGTCATGGTTCAGTCGCCTGAGTTTGAAACCGCGTTAACGCCAGTCGAAATTCTTAGCCAAGCGGGTTCACTTGCTGTGGTACCGGGTCATCAAGCTGACCTTTATGAGGATGAGGCGCGTGTTTATAAAGCACTCATTCAAGGGGTACAAGATTACATTTCTAAAAATGGGTTTCCGGGTGTTTTACTTGGTTTGTCAGGGGGGATTGATTCGGCATTAACGCTGGCTGTAGCGGTAGATGCGTTGGGAGCAGACAAGGTTGAGGCGGTGATGATGCCTTATTTGTACACCGCTGAAATTAGCCTTGAAGATGCTCAAAAGCAAGCGCAAACATTAGGCGTTAAATACAGCGTTAAGCCGATAGAACCGATGTACCAAGCTTTTGAAGCGGCTTTGGCAGACGACTTTGCAGGCCTGCCAATAGATGTGACCGAAGAGAATTTACAGGCACGTATTCGTGGTACTTTGCTGATGGCTTTGTCTAATAAAACCGGCAAAATGGTGTTAGCCACCAGTAATAAAAGTGAAGTCGCAGTGGGGTATTCAACCCTGTATGGAGATATGGTCGGTGGTTTTTCACCCTTAAAAGATGTGCCTAAAACACTGGTGTATCGTCTGTCTAAATACCGTAATTCAATATCGCAATGCATTCCTGAGCGAGTGATCACCCGTCCACCCTCGGCAGAGTTGCGACCTGATCAAAAGGATCAGGACTCTTTGCCTGACTACGATGATTTAGATGCCATTATTAAGGCTTACGTTAAACACGACAGTACCCCTGATGAAATTGCGGCTTTGGGGTTCGATTTGGCGGAGGTGAAACGCGTGATTCGTATGATTGATCGCAGTGAATACAAGCGTCGTCAGGCATCGCCGGGTATAAAAATTACGCATCGCGCATTTGGCCGAGACCGTCGTTATCCGATTACCAGTGGTTATGTAGAGTAGAGGCGGAGCGGGGTTGTTTGTTTATTTGCCAAGCATTTAAGTGAGTAAGAGAGAATAAACTAAAAAGGCCGAATCGCATTAGGATTCGGCCTTTTTAATGGATTGAGTTTTTATGATTAGAAGCGGTTAATCGAATAAACCGCCAAGTGTGTCGCCCAGTTTAGACCAAAAAGAGTCTTGTTCAGTGTTAGAGGCTTTATTCTCTTCTTTTAATTTCTTGTTGAAATCGATAACCTTTTGAGTGTCGCTGGCATTTTGTTGCATTCCTAAAAGCGTATAGTTTTGCTTCATTAGAGCCAAAGCTTCTAGGTTAACAATTGCTCTTGGATAGTCTTCTAATAGCTGTTTACAACGGTTAGCACTGGCAAGGTAGGCCTTTTTATCAAAATAGAATTTAGCAACCTGTAACTCATGACGCGCCATGCGATTGCGGATGATAACCATACGCTCTTGTGCTTTAGGGGCGTAGATGCTGTCTGGAAAACGCTGAATTACATCTTCGTAAGCGGCAAAGGCTCTAAGAGTTGATTTCATGTCTCGCTGGGCAGGGTCGGTTATAAACTTATCTAACCAACTTTTGGTAACCGAATCTGCTGCCAACGCTTTAAGATAGTAGGCGTAAGGCAGTTCTTTATGTTTTGGATAGAGTTTAATAAACTCTTCTAGCTCACGAATTGCGGATTCAGGCTCATCGTAACGATAATACGCATAAGCCAACTCTAAATAACTCTGTTCCGCGTAATTTCCATAGGGGTAGTAGGCTTTGAGTTTTTCGTAGCTTTTAATAGCGGTGTCCCACTGACCATCTGCAAAGGCTTCACTAGCATCTGCATAAAACTCCTCAACCAGCATTTCAGAATCGGGTTTTTCAGTATGAATTAAGCCAGAACAACCTTGCATTAGAAGGGTAGAAGCCAGAGCGATGGATAACAGCGATTTTTTCATGTTTCTTAGGTACAATACACAAATTAATTAAGTTCCAAATTGTATCACAGTTTTATTCTAGCCTTGTTTGTTACTAAGGCTTCATTATCCAAACTTTTTAAGGCGACCCATTGAGCACTCAAACATTAACCGCAGAAATACCTGATTCAAGCATGGGGCAACGATTAGATGTCGTTTTATCAAGCCTCTTTTCTGACTACTCACGTAATCGCATTCAACAATGGATTAAAGATGGCAATGTGTCAGTCAATGGCGATGTTTGGACCAAACCTCGCATGGCGGTTATGGGCGGAGAAAGCGTCATCTTAGAAGCCGATTTGGAAGAAGAGGTCAGTTTAATTGCGCAAGACATTCCACTGGATATTGTCTACGAAGATGACGCCATTATGGTGATTAATAAACCAGCAGGCCTGGTGGTGCATCCTGGTGCAGGTAACCCAGATGGCACGTTATTAAATGCACTGTTATTTCACGATAAAACCTTGCGTGAAGTTCCGCGTGCCGGCATTGTGCACCGTTTAGATAAAGAGACCTCTGGCTTAATGGTGGTCGCTAAAACGGTCCCTGCTCAAACCAGTTTGGTGAGTCAATTACAAAAACACAATGTCGAACGTATTTACGATGCCATCGTGGTGGGCAAAGTTAAGTCTGGTGGCACGGTAGATAAGCCGATTGGTCGCAGTAACCAAGACCGCAAAAAAATGGCGGTTCGTGTGTTAGGTGGCAAAGAAGCGGTCAGTCATTATCGTGTTCTAGAGCATTTTCGTGAGCATAGCCGAGTGCGTGTTAAATTAGAGACAGGACGCACGCATCAGATTCGTGTACACATGTCCTCGATCGGTTTTCCGTTGGTGGGCGACCCCGTTTATGGCGAGCGTTTACGCATTCCTAAAAAGATGATTGATGAGATTGTTGAAGTCTTACGTGGATTCAAACGTCAAGCTTTGCACGCGGGTGCTCTAAGCTTAACGCATCCGGTGTCTGGTAAGGTCATGAAGTGGAAAGCGCCTATGCCGGATGACATGCTTGAATTGATTGATTCGTTACGTGATGACATGGAAGAGTTTGAGGCCATGAGTTACGGTTACGATGATTTTGATTACGACTATGGTGTCGAAGTGGAATGGGTCACAGACGAAGACATTCCTGAATAGTGTGTTCTCATGCTTTAAAGTATAAATGATCAACATATCAATAGTTTGAAAGCCATAACCTAAAACTTATATCAGCGAGCTTCTTTTGTTTATTACCCCAAACTGGCCAGCACCGTCTAATATTAAAGCGCTTTGCACAACTCGTAAAGCGGAGTTTGCAGATGGCTTTAAAGGCGCCAGTTTACCTCCTTATGATGCATTTAATTTAGCCACCCATGTTGGCGAGACACCCTCAAATGTTGACAAAAATCGCCAAGCTTTAAGTGAGCAGGCCTGCTTACCTTGTAATCCGTTTTGGTTAGACCAACAACACACAACCGATGCAATTTGTTTAAACACGCTTTCCAATCGTGCTTGGCAACCAGTGGTGGCCGATGCCTCTTGGTGCACGAAACCCAATACGGTTTCAGTGGTGATGACGGCGGATTGTATTCCTCTATTGATTACGAACAGAGCCGGATCCTTAGTCAGTGCCATCCATGCCGGTTGGAAAGGGTTAGCTGACGGCATTGTGACCCAGACCTTGCAACAGTTACCCGACCAACCTGAAAACTTACTGGTTTGGATTGGGCCGTGCATTCGTCAGAATTACTTTGAGGTAGGAGAGGAGGTTTACGCCGTATTTACCGCTCGACATCCAGATAATAAAGTTTATTTTAAAAAACAGGTTTCAGGTGTGGTGCCCAAGTATTTAGCAGACTTAGCAGGCCTGCTTAAATTGGAACTGGCAAAGTTCGGTGTTACTGAGGTTTTTGATAGCGGTCTTTGTTCGTATGCGGATTCATCGCAATTCTACTCTTACCGACGTGATGGTGTAACCGGCAGAATGGCCAGTTTAATCTGGATCCAAGAATAAACGTTACACTTCTTAGAATGACTGTTTAGATTACTGATAAGACCTTCCTATAAAAAAGAGGAACTTGAGGGTTCACCTTTTCTACTATTTGGAGGTAGGTACTTTAAAACCTTAACTACCGGTATTCAAAAAGTGTTCAGTGCGTGCAATATCTTCAGGTAAGCCAGAAATAACAACACGGTCACTAATTCTAATAACGGTGTCTCTGTCTGGGTTTTCACCACGAATATGTCCTCGTGCAATCGCATCAACATGCACATTAAAGTCGTCAAACGGAATCTCTTTTAAGGCTTTGCCAACACCGTAAGCTTTCTCTTCAATTAAGACACTGTGAATAATGCCATTCATAATGCTGTGCTCTTCTAATGAGTTGTCATCTTGACCTGGGTAGAGATTTTCGAGCATTTTGTAGCGGTTTTTTCGCACTTCGCGCGTTTCACGCAAGACTTTATGTGCGGGTTCGCCAATCATTAACAATAGGTGAGATGAAAGCATGATGCTCGATTCAAAGGTGTCTGGCACCACTTCTGAAGCACCGGCATCGATCATCTCATTTAAGTTTGAGTCATCCATGGTTCTTACCAAAATCGGAATGTCTTTATTCAGACGGCGAATATTTTTTAGGATTTTGATTGAGGAGTGGTGGTCACTAAAGGTAATAATCACCGCCTTGGCTTTCTCCAGTGCGGCAGCGTGCAGTATTTTCTCTTTAGAAGCATCGCCGTAGTAGACGCGCTCGCCAGCATTATGCGCTTCAGAAACCCGAAGTGGGTCCATGTCTAGAGCCACAAATGGCTTGTTGGCTTTATGCAAGAACCGTCCAACCGTTTGGCCAACACGTCCAAATCCACATAAAATAACGTGATTCGATAGGTAAGCATTGTCTTCAATAATACTTTGTTCAATGTCTTCATGACTCTTGGAGTAGCTGGTTTTATGCACTAGCTTGGCAATTTTGCCGTTGAATTTAACCAAAAACGGTGAAATGGCCATACTCATAACCGCCGCGGTTAACAAAATGTTCCCCTCTTCAGGAGGCAGTAGGTTGTAAGTAAAGGCAAGTGTCATCAATACCAAACCAAACTCACCCACTTGGGCTAACGACAGGCCTGTTCGGGTTGAAACGCCAGCATCCTTTTTAAATAAGTAGGTAATCGAATAGATAATGCTGAATTTGATAATAATGATCGCCAGCGTGATGGCCACAACCGTCCAAAAATACTCCGCCAGAATTTCAATGGAGATGAGCATGCCCACGGTGACAAAAAACAGTCCCAGTAAAATGTCTTGGAAGGGACGAATGTCCGACTCTATTTGATGGCGGTACTCGGTCTCTCCAAGCATCATTCCGGCTAAAAACGCACCAAGTGTCATCGATAAACCGACTTCTTCGGTTAATGCCGCCGCACTTAACGCCACTAACAGTACCGCTAAGGTAAACAGCTCAGAGGACTTAGCCGAAGCCACTTCATGAAAGAGCGGACGAAGCAAATAACGGCCTATAAAATGCATTAAAACAACAATCGCGATCCCTTTTAAAAAGGCCATTCCCAGTGTGGTTGAAAGTGATTCTCCGCCATCTCCTGTCATCGCCAAAGCGGGGATTAAGATCAGCAGTGGAATAGCCATAATATCTTGAAAAATTAAGATACCAACCGCAGAGCGACCGTGTCGGGACTGTATTTCAGATTGCTCAGTCAGTTGTTTAATCACGATGGCGGTAGAGGATAGGGCAAAGGCTGAGGCCACAACAATGGCGGTGGTGGAATCCAACCCCATTAATAGGCTAATGCCGTAGACAATTACAAAGGTGGATAAAACTTGCGCACTCCCTAAGCCAAATACCAGTTTGCGCATGGCCATCATTTGCGATAACGAGAACTCTAAACCAATGGAGAAGAGTAAGAACACAATTCCCAGTTCTGCGAGCAGGGTGATGCTCTCTTGTTTTTCAATAAAAGCAAAGCCGAAAGGCCCAACAATAATCCCCACAATGATGTAACTTAAAATCGGCGGAAAATGCAGACGACGAGAGATGGAAACAATAATCACGGCTAGGCCGAGTAGTAAAACGACTTGTAATAACGGGTGATCGTGCACAGTAACCTCTGTGGTGGCGGATAGTGGTAACAGGTGACATTTAAACAGACTTTTAAGAGTAAAAAGCGTGCTCAATTGCTGTTTGGGTTAACTAAGTCAATTAACGGATTCTTCTACTCTAAAACATTGAAAACCATTTGCAAAGTCTTAGCGTTGTAAAAGGCCTAAATACCTGTAAAGAAGGTTGTTTTTAAGTGTTAATGGCTAACAAAACGCATGGAAAGGTCAATGGCTCTAACGTGTTTGGTAATGGCACCGGTGGATATAAAATCAACCCCGGTTTTAGCAAGTTCGGCTAGGTGCTCAATTTCAACATTTCCTGACACTTCAAGTTTGGCACGGCCATTGACTTGTTTGACAGCGGCATGCATGTCTTGTAGCGTGAAATTATCTAGCATAATAATATCGGCACCCGCATCAACTGCTTGCATGACTTCATCTAAGTTTTCCGTTTCCACTTCCACGGTAATGTCGGGGTGTTGGTTTTTGGCGGTTTCCACCGCTTGTTTAATACCACCGGCTGCCATGATGTGATTCTCTTTAATCAAAATCGCATCAAACAATCCAATACGATGGTTGGTTCCGCCACCACACTTGACCGCATACTTTTGCGCTAATCGTAAATTGGGTAGGGTTTTGCGAGTATCAAGCAATTTGGTTTTGCTGTCCCCTAACTGGGCAACGTATTGTGCGCTGACTGATGCGGTTGCAGAGAGTGTTTGTAAAAAGTTTAAAGCGGTGCGTTCTGCGGTTAAGATATTTCTGGCAGAGCCGGTCGCGGTGCACAGTAGGGTATCGGCGGCTACTTTTTGTCCTTCGGTTACCTGCCACTCAAGGGTGATGGTTGGGTCAATTTGTTTAAAGACTTCATCAAACCACGGACGACCACAAATAACGGCGTTCTCTCGACATAGGATGGTAGCGGTCGCTTGGTTAGCTTCGGGAATTAAACCAGCGGTTAAATCGCCCGTTTGAATATCCTCTTTTAATGCCGTCTTTACCGTTGCGCTTAATGTTTCAAAAAAGTCCATTATTCTGCCTTACCAATCCCATTGTTAAATTACCTGTATCTTTGTTGACTCTGACATTCAAAGACACCCAGAAGTCGAGTATTATACCGTAATGCGCGGGTTTTACCCGATAGGTTTAAATCTGACATAAAAACGATTAAGCAGTCTATGATGCTCTGAAAGGGGTAAGCAGATAAATAGAATGACAGTGGAGAGGGTATGACATTTCAAGTGAATGCGCAAAACGGTTTATGTGAGCAAGCCGAATTTATCAAAAGCCCTAATGCAGACCATCGCCCTAACAATGAGTTGCCAAGTTTAATTGTGGTGCATGGCATTAGCTTGCCGCCTAATCAGTTTGGCGGCGACGCCATCACTCAGCTCTTTACTAACCAACTTAATCCTGAAGAAGATCCTTATTTTGAAAAAATCAAAGATTTAAAAGTCTCTGCGCATGCCTTAATTAGACGAGATGGGCATTTGATTCAATATGTTCCATTTCAAGAGCGGGCTTGGCATGCAGGGCTTTCAGAGTATAAAGGTCGCGCTCGCTGTAATGATTTTTCGATTGGCATTGAGCTTGAAGGTACCGATGATACGCCTTATACCTCGGCTCAATATAAAACATTGAGCCATTTAATTAAAGGTTTGTGGCAGGCCTACCCAACCTTACAATCGCAAGCGTTAGTTGGACACTGCGACATTGCACCGGGGCGAAAAAGTGATCCGGGAGCGTATTTCCAGTGGGCGGCATTAGAGCGGTTGTTAGAGCATTCTGCTTAAAGAATAAGGCGTGCTGTATGACTTTGGTGAGCTAAGTGTTTAAGTTTAATCCAGCAGATTAGGCAATCCAGCCTTTCTTCTTGGAGGGGTTTTTCGATTGATCTTGTTCGGGTTTTGGGGAGTATTTTAAACACTCCGCACCCGATGTTTCAAACACCACGATACTTGGCATTTGTTTGGTTTTAAAACCAAAGGCTTTGCAGCCACGGGATTGATTGGCGTCCCAAGTAATATAAAAGTGTCTGCACTTAAAGCAGTCGATGGAATTAGTTTTTTTCATGCTTAGAGATAAGTATTAGTGAATTTACTATTTTAATGGCTGTGCTATTATTCGCAGCAATTATTTTAATGGTTTGGTCATAGGGGTTGTTTTACCGCTAAATTAAACTAGAATGCTGATAAAGAATAAGTAAATTACCCGTCTTTAATTATTATGATTAACGTCGGTTATTCTACAAAATTTTAAGAATTTTTCAAAAGGGTATAAGCATGAGCAAAGTTGGCCTATTCTACGGAACGGATACAGGTAATACAGAACGTGTTGCAGATATGATTAAAGACAAGATTGGTGCCGATATCGTTGATGTCCATGACATCTCAACGGCCAGTGCAGAGGATTTTGCACAATATGACAAGATTATCTTAGGTCAACCAACTTGGTACTACGGCGAACTACAAAGCAGCTGGGATGACTTTTGGGAAGACTTTAAAGGCATCGATTTTACTGGCAAAACCGTCGCTTGTTTTGGTTTAGGTGACCAAGCCGACTATTCTGAGTATTTTCTAGATGCGATGGGCATGATGCATGACATTGCAATTGAAAACGGTGCGGTGCCTGCGGGTTATACCTCAACCGATGGTTTTGAATTTGACGAGTCTAAAGCCGTTACTGAAGATGAAGAATTCTTTGTTGGTTTAGGCATTGATGAAGACCAACAGCCAGAGTTGACCGCTGGTCGAATTGACGAATGGGTTGACCAAATTAAAGAAGAGATGGGTCTTTAATCAAGGGGGTCAAAATTAGAGTTTAGCTCTAATTGAATCAAACCGATTCTCTACTAACCAAAAAGCCGAGTATGTCATTAAGATATACTCGGCTTTTTGGGTTTTGAAATAAAGTTAGCAGGCCTGTCAACTTTAAAGTTTAACTCGGTAACTTCTTTTTAAGACATTTTAATTAAAGCGTTAAAACAGCTCGGCCAATTGACTGAATAGGGCCCGTTGGTTTACCGGTTGGTGAACCGGTCTCTTCTTCAACCGTTAATTCAAACAGTTGATTCTCTTCTAAAGGCGGTAAGCTGTCTAAATTAACCGTTAAGGTTTCACCTTTTTTAACTAACCCTAGAGAAACCGGTGCGTTCCAACCGTCGGCTTTCGTCCAAAACTGCAACGCTTTTCCCTCTGGAATTTGCACGGCACCTAAAGGGGTTAATTGTATTTTATTGGATTCACTGGCTTGAATGACCCAGCCCGGTGACTTATCTTGAGGGGCAACCAAAACGGCCATATACACTGTTTCACCTGCTGCTTCCGGTGCGAGCTGAACTTTCACGCCCAAAATAACAGATGCAAGAAAACAGGCGGCTGCAATCCCTTGCCATACGTGTAAACTTTGCCAAAACTTTGTCCAACCTTGAACCGCTAAAGCACTCGCAGGTTCTGTTGAACGGTTTTTATCTTGTACGTGGTGTTCGCTCAATGCATCTAAGCTTCGTTCAATGCGCGCACTGAGAGGGCGAGAAGGCTTAACAGGTGGTAGGGCATCGTTTAACGGTAGGAATTGCATTTGCCAATCGTTCACCATCTTTTGCAGTGCGCTATCTTGAGCCATCTCTTTTTCAAAGTCTTGTCGTTCTTGTTCATTCAATGAACCCAGAACATACTCTCCGGCTAATAGTTGTTTTTCTTGTGTAGTGCGTTTCATTGCATACACTCCTTTAGCATATGTAAACTGCGTTTAATCCAAGACTTAACCGTACCGAGGGGTTTTTTAAGTTGTTGCGCAATTTCATCCTGAGTATAACCTTCCACGTAGGCATACAAAATGCAGGCTTTGCGTTCCGGTTCCAATGTTTCCAAACAGCGGTGTAGGTTGTTGGAATCACTCGAATCACTTAAACCGTCAAGCACATTCGAAACCGATGAATCAGATTCCGATAAACGTTGTTCGTCCATGATGTCGGTTAATAAATCATGATCAACATTGACTTGTCTGTCGCTGTAACGAATGGCATTGAGGGCCAAGTTACGAGTCAGCGTGTAAATCCACCCTCGCGCAGAACCCAGTTCTGGATTAAAGCTACCTGCATGGGTCCATATTTTTATAAACGCATCATGCACAATGTCTTCTGCCAATGCTCTATTTTGCAAAACGCGGAGCACAACAGCCAATAATCTTGCGGATTCTTGATCATACAAAGCTCGAAGTGCTTTTCGCTGACCTTTAGAGCAACCGAGCAGAGCGGCTTCATAATTAAAAGATGTTGATTGGGAGGTCACAAAAATGAGCCTATAAAGAAAAAACCCAGTATACAAAACTGGGTTATTTAAGTCACTCTAAAGTCGTTAGCCTGCTGGTTAAGTGTGCTTACATGATTCAGCCATCAAAATACCAAGCGAGATTTAACGAACAGTCACTGTTTTATTTAGCTTTGTAAAAAACGTAATCGCCGGCGTAATTAACAACAATCTTGTGACCGATTTTATCAGTTGAACAACCCGTTGCAGGTGCCGCACCGCCTTTTAAGTTGATACGTTGAATATAAGTCACACCCGACATCATCCCGTCACGGTTTGCAGGATTGGCTTTGACTAACTGCATAGGAATGCTGCCTTTAGCTGAAGGTGAAACCGCCAGTTGCTTCCCTGTTACAGCTGAACCATCAAGCGCTTCCCATGTTGCTGGAGGTCCAAAGTAAGAAACAACGTGGTTTCCTTTAGTGTCGGTTAAGATGGCTCTTGGCCCTGCAAAAGCCCATTTTGCAGCGCCTGAATTTTTTGCATCTGCTTTACATTCCCAAGTAATGTTGCCTTTTGCATTTGTATACATTGCGACTTCGTTACCAGCAGGAACTTGAACCGCTGCAGGTAAATTTGCTTGAGAATAGCTACCAGCCAATGCTGTGTTTGAGGCGAGTAGGTATGTTGATGCGCCAACTAGTGCAAGGGCGTGAATCATAGTGGTCTTTTTCATGTGAAGCTCCTAATGGAATTGTAAGTAATTAATGTGTAATTTCTTGGCAACAATCATTTGCTGTTATAAGTACTACAATTCAAATTAGGATTTGGATGCACTGGGTTTAATAAAAAACTAAAAAAAGTTAATTAATGCGTGTTTGAATTTGTTTTTATTTAATTAATTCATTTAGTTATGAACTAATCAATTTTATTTTATTTTTTATATAAAAAGTTAGCAGGCCTGCTAAAACCTTAAAACCTTGGATAGTGAATCGGATGTTTGGGGAAATGAATCAATAGAGTTTGGTCAATAATGGGGAGTACTGTATAAAACTGCTTATTATTGTGCAAGACAACCGTTACATGCAGACTGAAAAGGTCATTGCAAAAACATAAACGGTTGTATTTTTAGAGAATTGACTGCATCGGCTTATTTATCTTAAGCTAATACTTTTCCAGCCTTTTTCATTAGCGACCGCTAACAATTTATCATCACCATCCACAACCACTGGATAGGTTACTAACTCCAGCAAGGGTAAATCGTTGTGCGAGTCTGAGTAGAAGTAACTGCCCTCTAAGGTTTCATTTTCACGCTCAAGCCACTCATTCAAACGGGTCACTTTGCCTTCCTGAAAGGTCGGTACACCTTCTACTTCACCTGTATAGCGGTTATTTTTAATTTCGCCATTCGTGCCCAGCAGTTCGGCAATACCATAACGCAAGCCAATTCTGCGAGTGATAAAGGTGTTGGTGGCGGTAATAATCATGACACGATCGCCCTTGGCTTTATGCTCATCCACCAAGGCTTGCGCTTTAGGCAATAAGATCGGTTCAATAAACATTTCCATAAATTCAGCGTGCCACTGGTTTAAGGTTTCCATGCTGTGTTCACTTAATGGCTTCAAGGCAAAACGTTGATACGCCATGATATCTAAGCAACCGGCTTTATAATCTGCATAAAACTGAGCATTTTGTGCAGCAAATGATTCAGCATTCACGTAGCCTTTTTTTACTAAAAACTCGCCCCAAGAGAAATCACTGTCGCCTGCGATTAAGGTGTTATCTAAATCAAAAATTGCTAATGCCATGTTTTTAAACTCTTAAATTGAAATTGCGCTAATGCTACCTGATGAATCGAGGGGCGACAAGGCTTGGGTCATAAAATCATGTTTGAAAAACTCTTTGGTGGTCATTAACAAAATTTGGATTGTAAATTGCACGAAAATTAGGCAATATTACGGTATATTTGTATTTATATGACGCTTTACAACTCTGTTCACGACCTTAAGCTTGTTAATCGTCGTGAACAGCGTGCGTAAATGCGTTCTAAAGAGTTTAAGGTTTCCCGTGATAGATGAAGATGGATATCGGCCAAATGTCGGTATTATTATAGCAAGTAAAGAGGGCCAACTCTTCTGGGGTAAGCGTATCCAGCAAGATGCTTGGCAGTTTCCGCAAGGGGGCATTCGACAGAATGAAACCCCACAGCAAGCGGTGTTTAGAGAGTTAAAAGAGGAAGTTGGTTTAGAACCATCTGATGTTCGTGTGTTAGGACGAACAGAAGATTGGTTATGTTATGACCTGCCTAAGCATTTAATTCGACACTACAGCCAGCCGGTCTGCATTGGTCAAAAGCAAATTTGGTTTATGCTTGGGCTTGAAAGTGACATTGACCGCATTAATCTCAATTTGCATGATACCCCTGAGTTTGAAGATTGGGCGTGGGTAGATTATTGGCGACCGGTTCAAGAGGTGGTCAGCTTTAAGCAGGGCGTTTATCACCAGGCTTTAACCGAACTGCAAGACGTGCTTGATAAGTTTTGGTTGCCAAAGTAACTAACTACTGTAAACGGCACTTAAACTTAACTGACTAAACAGAATTTAAGGTTGGACTCTCGCAGATAAACGCAGATAAAAGACCTAAATTAGCGGCTTTAACCCTGTTAAACCGTTTATAAATTGCCTCCAAGTTGGAGGTTTTTTTATGTCTAAAAAAGCTTGTTTTTTTAGAGAACTCTATTTTATTCAACGATTTAAGGTTTCCTTTAAAACTTAGCAGGCCTGCTTATTTTGCTGAGGATGTAAAAATACTCAAAAAATGGTATTATGCTCCAAATTTATTGGACGGTTTGAGACGGTCAATTCGCCTTTATTTCGCCTGTTTGCGCTTAATAAAAAGTGGCTTGCTGAACACATGTTAATGTGGCTTGTTTTATCAAGATTAAATCTTTCGCGTTTTGGAAATACTAAGTAGCTGGAACCCAAAACGTTTATATCTATGTTGGCAATATCGATAAGAACTATCGATGTTGACTAAACTTCAGGCTTACCCAGCTCCTGAAGAGAACGTACCAACCCATGAGGAAATCACGCTATGAGCGAAAATTTTGTAGACCAAGATCCGCAAGGAACCCAAGAGTGGCTAGATGCATTAGAAGCCATTGTTTCGTTTGAAGGATCCGATAAAGCACAACACATTATTGCGACACTGATTGAAAAAGCACGTGTCCATGGTATTGATATTCCTTATGCGGCCAACACGCCTTACTGCAATACCATTGCAGAAGAAGAGCAAGCACACTATCCGGGTAACCAAACACTTGAACAAAAAATGCGTGCCATCCTTCGTTGGAATGCGATGGCGATTGTTTCCGGTGCCAACAAAGAAACCAGCGTTGGTGGACACATTGCCTCTTACGCATCCAGTTGTACCTTATATGAAGTTGGAATGAACCACTTCTTTAAAGGGCCTAAGCACGAAAAAGGCGCAGACATGATTTTCTTCCAGGGGCACACTGCACCTGGTATGTACGCTCGCTCTTTTATGGAAGGGCGTTTAACACAAGAACAACTTAGAAACTACCGTCAAGAAGTAGGTGGTAATGGTTTATCTTCTTACCCACACCCGTGGTTAATGAGTGATTACTGGCAGTTCCCAACCGTATCGATGGGTTTAGGTCCGCTTATGGCGATCTACCAAGCACGATTCATGAAATATATGGAAGCACGTGGTTTGGCTAAAACCGACGGCCGCAAGGTTTGGGCGTTTTTAGGTGATGGTGAGATGGATGAGCCAGAATCACGTGGTGCGTTACAGCTAGCAAAACGCGAAAAGTTAGATAACTTAGTGTTTGTTATTAACTGTAACCTACAACGTTTAGATGGGCCGGTTCGAGGTAACGACAGCATCATTCAAGAATTAGAAGGCGTGTTCCGTGGAGCAGGTTGGGCCGTAACCAAAGTTATTTGGGGTTCTGAGTGGGATCGCCTCCTTAAGAAAGATACCTCTGGTAAATTAATTGAGCGTATGGGTGAAGTCGTCGATGGTGAGTACCAAGCGTACAAAGCCAAAGACGGTGCCTTCGTTCGTGAACACTTCTTCGGTAAATACCCAGAAACCGCAGCCTTAGTTGCGGACATGACCGATGACCAAATCTTTAGATTGTCACGTGGTGGCCATTCTCCTCGTAAGATATATAACGCTTATAAACGTGCCGAAGAGACCAAAGGTCAGCCAACCGTTATCCTTGCTAAAACCGTTAAGGGTTACGGCATGGGGCCATACGGAGAGTCGGCTAACACCGCTCACCAACAGAAAAAATTAGATTTTGAAGGGTATAAATACTTCCGTGACCGTTTTGCGATTCCGTTCTCAAACGAAGACCTAGAGAAAAAAGTACCGTTCTACGTTCCTGAAGACGATTCTGACGTGATGCAGTATATGCGTGAGCGTCGTGAAGCCTTAGGTGGCGCTCTACCAAGTCGTCAAGACAATGCAGAGCTATTACCGGTTCCAGACTTAGCGACATTCAAAATGCTAACAGATGGTACGGGTGAGCGTGAAATGTCAACCACGATGGCCTTTGTTCGTATCGTCTCTATCTTGTTACGTGACAAGACGATTGGTCCACGTGTTGTCCCAATCATTCCGGATGAAGCACGTACCTTTGGTATGGAAGGGTTGTTCCGTCAGGTCGGTATTTACGATCCAGCTGGCCAGCTTTACGAGCCAATGGATAACGACCAATTGATGTGGTACAAAGAGTCATCACAAGGTCAAGTATTTGAAGAGGGGATTAACGAAGCGGGTGCGATGGCGAACTGGATTGCCGCTTCAACCGCTTACGCAAACTATGGCGTGAGCATGATTCCGTTCTACATCTACTACTCCATGTTTGGTTTCCAACGTATTGGTGACTTGGCTTGGGCAGCGGGTGACTCTCGTGCCCGTGGTTTCTTAATTGGTGGAACAGCAGGTCGTACAACCCTAGAGGGTGAAGGTCTGCAACACCAAGATGGTCATAACTTAATTCAGTACGATCACATTCCTAACTGTGTCAGTTACGATCCAACGTTTGCATTCGAAATGGCCGTTATTATTCGTGACGGTATTAAACGTATGTTCAATGAAAAAGAGGACGTTTTCTATTACATCACTGCGATGAACGAAAACTACTCACACCCTGCTATGCCAGAGGGTTCTGAAGACCATATCTTAAAAGGTCTTTATAAGTTTAAAAACTCAGACGCTAAACACAAAAACCGTGTTCAGTTGATGGGGTCTGGAACGATTTTCCGTGAAGTGATCAAAGCAGCGCAAATGCTTGAAGCGGACTGGAAGGTTTCGGCCGATATCTGGGGTGTACCAAGTTTTAACTTGCTACGTCGCGACGGTATTGAAGCGACGCGTTGGAACACCATGAATCCAACTGCAACGCCAAAAGTGCCTTTTGCAACGCAAATGTTGCAAGGTTCGGAAGGGCCTTTCGTGGTCGCAACCGATTACATTCGTGATTACCCAGAGCGTATTCGTCAATACGTACCAGGTGAATATTATGTATTAGGGACCGATGGTTTCGGTCGCTCTGATACCCGTGAACAGCTACGTAAGTTCTTTGAAGTCAGCAGCGAATACGTTGTGGTCGAAGCACTGAAAGCCCTTGCGGATTCAGGCGCGATTAAAGCCGAAGTGGTTGCTCAAGCGATTGAAAAATATGGCATTGACAGCAACAAAACTTACCCAGTACACGCCTAAGCAAAGTTGTTAACCGCTCAAAGTTGGAGCGGTTTGTTTTACGACTTAAACAGACGAATTAAACTTATTACAGAATTTTTAGGAAGACGATATTATGGCTATCCAGCAAATTAATATTCCTGATATTGGTGATTTCGATTCAGTAGAAATCATTGAAATCTTAGTAGCTGTCGGTGACATTGTTGCCGTTGACGACTCTTTATTAACACTCGAATCTGACAAAGCGACCATGGAGATTCCCTCTCCAGTTGCTGGAACGGTGACCAAAATTGCCGTCGAAGTGGGCGGCAGTGTGGCTGAAGGCGATTACGTTTTAGACATCGAAGTGTCCGGTGATGCAGCGGCTCCAGCAGAAGAAAAACCGGCACCTGCACCCGTTGCAGCGGCGCCAGAGCCACCCAAAGAAGCACCGGCTCCAAAACCGGCACCGGCTCAACATGCATCCGTTGAAAACTCCCCGATTGTCGCTGCTGCGGCCAACAAGCCAGTGAATGCACAAGACATGGGCGCAAAATCCCACGCATCGCCATCCGTTCGTGCCTTTGCCCGTAAGTTAGGGGTTGATCTTAATAACGTGACCGGAACCGGCCCTAAAGGCCGTATTCAACAAACAGACG
This sequence comes from Thiotrichales bacterium, assembly GCA_016938655.1. Lineage (GTDB taxonomy): Bacteria > Pseudomonadota > Gammaproteobacteria > Thiomicrospirales > Thiomicrospiraceae > Thiomicrorhabdus. The sequence continues at coordinate 42,222 of JAFGUG010000031.1, forward strand.
TTGAAGCCGCAATCAAAGCTGTGATGTCTGGTGCCACTGCTGCACCCGGTCAAGCTGCGATGAGCGGAACGGGTATTCCGCCAATTCCTGAAGTCGATTTCAGCAAGTTTGGTGAAACCACAACGGAAGAGTTGGGCAGAATTAAGAAAATCTCTGGTAAATTCCTTCACGCCAGCTGGTTAAATGTGCCACACGTTACGCAGTTTGATGAAAGTGACATCACCGAGATGGATCAGTTCCGTAAAGATCAAAAAGCCGCCGCTGAGAAGCAGGGCATTAAATTAACCCCGCTTGTTTTTGTAATGAAAGCCGTGGTTAAAGCGCTACAAGACTTCCCAAGCTTCAACGCTTCACTGTCTGCGGATGGTCAATCGATTATCAAAAAACAGTATTACAACATCGGTATCGCGGTGGATACACCAAATGGCCTAATGGTTCCAGTGGTGAAAGACGTCGATAAAAAAGGTATTTACGAACTTTCTCGTGACCTAATGGAAATTTCTGCGAAAGCCCGTGATGGTAAGTTAGGGCCAGCCGATATGGCGGGTGGAACCTTCACTATTTCGAGCTTAGGCGGCATTGGTGGCACCCAGTTCACGCCAATCGTTAACGCTCCGGAAGTGGCGATTATGGGTCTGTCTAAAGCTAAAATGCAGCCCATTTGGAACGGGTCAGAATTCATTCCGCGTCTAATCATGCCGTTCAGTGTTTCTTACGATCACCGTGCCATTGATGGTGCAGAGGGCGTTCGCTTTACCACCACGGTTGGCAACTACCTAACTGACCTTCGTCAGCTAATTCTTTAACAGGAGCTTAAGATGAGTAAGATTATTGACATCGTTGTTCCTGATATTGGAGATTTCGCCGAAGTTGACATTATTGAGGTGCTGATTTCAGCGGGTGACGAAGTGTGCCAAGATGACTCACTAGTCACGCTTGAATCCGATAAAGCGACCATGGAAATTCCAGCGCCGTTTGCCGGTAAAATTGTCTCTTTTTCTGCCGCTGTTGGCGATAAAGTAAAAGAAGGTTCAATTCTGGGCACCATGGAAATTGCCGCACAAGACACCGTTGCTGCCAACGTCGAAGAGAGCATTAAACCGGCTCCAGCGGCGGAAACAGCAAATACACCAAAAACTGAAACGCCTGCTCCACAAGCCGTATCTGCAAGCGATTTACCGCCAGCGGATATTCAGTGTGAAGTGCTTGTATTAGGTTCTGGCCCTGGTGGTTACACCGCGGCATTTCGTGCGGCTGACTTAGGTAAAAAAGTCGCCATGGTAGAGCGTTACAGCAATATCGGTGGGGTTTGCCTAAACGTCGGGTGTATTCCGTCGAAAGCCTTATTGCACATGTCTGTGGTGTTAAACGAAACCAAAGAGATGGGCGCACACGGTATTACCTTTGCCGAGCCACAAATTGATATTGATAAAATCCGTGAATTCAAAGACGGCGTTATCAATAAACTAACGGGAGGCCTGTCAGGTTTAGCCAAAGCACGCAAAGTCGAAGTAGTGACCGGTTACGGTAAGTTTACTTCGGGCAATACGGTTGCAGTTGAAGCTGATGATGGCTCAATCAAAACCATCGCGTTTGAAAAAGCGATTATTGCCGCCGGTTCTCGTGTGGTTAAACTGCCTTTCATTCCACATGACGACCCACGTGTTATGGATTCAACGGGCGCATTAGCCCTAGAAGAAATTCCAAAACGTCTATTAGTAATTGGTGGTGGAATTATCGGTTTAGAAATGGCGCAGGTTTATGATTCTTTAGGATCAAAAATCACCGTCGTTGAATTGGGCGATACCATTATCCCGGGTGCCGACAAAGACATCTCTAAACCACTTCTTAAACGCATTAAGAAAAAGTACGAGAACGTTTTCTTAAAATCAAAAGTGACCAATGTTGAAGCCAAAGAAGAAGGTTTATTGGTTACGTTTGAAGGTAAAGACTGCCCAGAAACCGATCTATTTGACCGTGTGCTAGTCGCCGTCGGTCGTGCCGCAAACGGTAAACTGATTGATGCTGAAAAAGCCGGTGTTGCCGTTAATGATTGGGGCTTCATTGAGGTCAACGAACGTTTAGAAACCAATGTCGATAACATCTACGCCATCGGTGACATCGTTGGTCAGCCGATGTTGGCGCACAAAGCGGTACACGAAGGTAAAGTCGCAGCAGAAGTCATTAACGGCATGCCAAGTGCGTTTACCCCAATGTCGATTCCATCGGTTGCCTATACCGATCCAGAAGTCGCTTGGGCAGGTAAAACCGAAGAAGAACTCAAAGCCGAAGGCATTGAGTACGAAAAAGGTGCCTTCCCTTGGGCAGCTTCAGGTCGTAGCTTAAGTATTGGTCGTGACGAAGGTCTAACCAAAGCCATGTTCTGCGCCAAAACACACCGTTTATTAGGGTGTGGAATGGTCGGGCCAAATGCCGGTGAACTGATTGCCGAAGCCATGCTAGCGATAGAGATGGGTGCCGATATGCAAGATATCGGATTGACGATTCATCCGCATCCTACTTTGTCAGAGACACTTTGTTTTGCGGCTGAGATGGCGGAAGGGACCATCACCGACCTAATGCCACCCAAGAAAAAGAAATAGGGTCTAAAACACTTAACTTCTTTGTTGGTGAAATGGTCACATGCTACAGCATGCTCAACATTTCCCTGCGAAAATGATCACATACTTTTAGTATGCTCAACATTTTCAAGCCTTGAACTGACAAGTTTTTTCTCGCAACTAACTCTAGTCTTGATTTGAAGAAACCGCCTTTTGGCGGTTTTTTTAGTTTAATTACGTATTTTTTGTGTATGTTGGTTTACACATTATAGTTGTACATTTAATTTTATTCTGATGTCAATTATTCCCGATTCTCATTTTCCTTAAAGCAAGTTTGCGCGCTAAAAGGTCATTGCCATCTCTAATAAAGATGGCCACCAGATTACTTAGTTGTATAAAAAAAATTGTGCTAAAACATTAAGTTGTGTTGAGTTAATAAATCCGCTTACAATTGAGCAGGCCTGCTAATTTTTAAAAAAACAACGTAATTATTCGAATTGCTTAAATCCCTTAATTTAAATAATATTAATGAGTTAAATGAGGATTAAGGTAAATATGGGCAATAACACGAGTGTTAAAAAGGCGAATCGTCTAAATTTTTTGAGTTTAGCCACTGTTTCTTTATTGATTACCTTCTTGGCACTGCTTGTCTTAACTTTTTTGTTTGTGGGCAATCAAAAGTCCAACCTGATCCATTCTCAACTTGAAGATCGAGCGACCAAGTTTTCTATCAAGATGGCAGAGACCGTCAGGTTGTCGGTCGAAAACCTCCAAGCCGCTTCTGGCATTATCGTTTTTTTTGAAGACACCCGTTTTGAGCAATTTAAAGGGGTGAGTGCCAACTACTTTAAGTCTGATCCAGGATTGATTGTCATCGAGTGGCAACCGGTGGTTAAATCGGCATCTCGTCAACAGTTTGAGTTGGATGCAAGGGAAAAAGGTTTACCAGATTTTTATTTATGGGAACCCGATGAACAGGGCAACCCTATTCCCGCTAAAATTCGTCAAGAACATATTCCGGTGCTATATATGGCCGCGAAAAACAGTGGTGCGAACGACGTCAATACCATTGGCCTAGATTTGGCTTGGTCAGAGAATCGTATTGAATCAAAACACCTCGCTCGTGATACTGGTAGAGCGCAGTCATCTGAACTTTTTAAAGTGGTGACCGGTAAAACTAACGATTATGAACCGCTTGGGTTTGCAATTACATTACCCGTTTATAAAAACGGTTACATACCCGATAGCCAAGCAGGGCGTCAAAAAAATCTAATGGGTTACATGGCAGGGGTGTATTCGATAGAGATGTTGATGCAGCCGCAAATTAAACAGTTATTGCAAGAAGGATTTAATATTGATGTGTTTGATCATTTAAATAATGAAAACCGTCTTGTTATGAACGCAGGAGTCCCCTCTAATTTCTCAACCGAAATCGACATGGAATTTTTTGGCAATACGTTAAAATTAAAACTCACCGCAACCAAAGCTTATATTGATAAGCAAGAACAACTTAGTTGGACGCTTCTTCCTGGCGTCTTGGTTTTATTCGGCCTACTAGCGTTTGTTTTTCTCTTTTTGTTGAAAATCAAAAACCAGCGTTTAAGACAGATTCAAACTGAGTTGTTAGTTTCAAATGAACAACTCGATAAACTTTCTCGTCGTGATCCCTTAACGGACTTGTATAACCGTCGAGCCTTTAATAGCAATTTAAAGCATGAACTTGAACGGCTTGAGCGTCATGAATATGCAGTCGCTTTACTAATGCTGGATTTGGACTTATTTAAGAATGTCAATGATCGTTGGGGTCATAGCGTGGGCGATGAGGTGTTAATTGCTTTTGCTAAAAACTGTCGTAAGGCGTGCCGAAAAATTGATACCATTGCTCGACTAGGTGGCGAAGAGTTTGCCATTTTACTTCCTGAAACTACCTCTGAAGATGCAATGATTTTTGCCGAACGTATCCGCCAGCAAACCGAGCTTCTACAAATACCGATTGCTGACACCACGCACTTTTGCACGATAACCGTGAGTGTCGGTATTAGTATCATCAGTCAGCCAATGAGCCCAGATAAACTGATTGAACAGGCAGACAAAGCACTTTATGTGGCCAAGCAGAAGGGGCGTAATCGGGTTGAGACGTATCAATAAAAAATGCGTATTTGCGACTAACTCAAGTTATTTAAGGTTGTTTTAGGATATTAGGTATTAATTCACAAATTCATATTTAAATCATATATTTAGGCGTTATTTGGCAAGGTCGTTAAAGAGGTTTTTATAAAAAAACTGAAAAATTAAGTGGTTTTAAAAGTAAGCAGGCCTGCTTTTTTTGAAAATCAAAGTTGAGAAAGAACCCCCAACACGCAGACTTATTTTTAAGGGTGTTTAAGTGAGCAAAGCTAACCTGATTAACTCTTTAAGTATTTAAGCTTGAGGCGCAGCGGTATTGAGGCCTGCTTCTTTCCAGGCTTGCATGCCACCTTTAAGGTTGGTAACGTTGCGGTAGCCCATCTGTTTAAGGGTGTTGGCGGCAGTAACACCACGAATGCCTTTACCGCAATACACAACAATGTTTGCGTTGCGATTTGGGATTTTTGAATAGGCTTGATCTTCGACAGAACTCAACGGAATATGCACGTCGTTGTGACTTAACACACCGCTGATTGGGCGTTCGTTGTTTTCTCGTACATCTAACAGCACTAGGTTGTTGCCAGCGTTGAGTTTATGGTTTAAATCCATGGCTGTGATGTCTTGAGCTTGATGTTCTGTCTGTTCTTTCAACTTCATTAAGATGTGTTTGTGTGAAGACTGGACGACATTAATCGCTTCATCAAGCGGCAAAATCTGACGATCACGGTCTCGCATCTCTTTCCAGGTATCTAACACTTCAGTGACGTCCATGGTATAGACTTCAACCTGTATTCTGCTTCCCCATTTGTTCTGCTGATAAATGCCGAACAGGGTCGGTGAGGTGTGACCAATTACGCCGGCTTCTTCAAAGGCTTCTTTGGCAGCCGACTCATGCGCTGTCATTTGTAATTCAATTTGCCCTTTCGGAAAAATCCAGTTGCCTTTGTGTTTTGGTTTCGTGGTCACTAAGACGACGTTGATGCCATTGCGATCTCTAATAATAGGAATAACGGCGGAACGGTCATTGAGCCAATCGGGTTTATTTGCCATGAGTGTGTGTTTGTTTATTAAATAAGCTTGGAATTATACCGAATGAAGATTGCTTTGGGTTGGTTTAAAGTGAATGGGTTTGGCGACTTTAAAAAGTGTGCATTCTTAAACTTTGCCTCTTCGGATGTGACGTTGGTCAATACTTTAGGGTGGTTTTCTGTTCTAATATTTTGTTCTGCAAATTAGTCATAACCATAACGAGATAAGATGAAAGAATTAACGAAACTTGCAACTGCGATCATTCCCAACAATGGCGGCGAGTTGGTGCTGTTACAGCGTGAAGATGAATTTACCATCAAGTTATCGGGGGCTCGTGGCGTATTGATGAATAGCCGAGTCTATAACTCTGAGCAAGAACTGGCAAAGCTGGGTTGTGCGCACATTAAAAACAAAGCCGGTGCAGAGGTGTTAGTGGGCGGGTTAGGGATGGGGTATACCTTGGCCACAGCGCTGGATTGTGTGACAGAAAGTTCAAGGGTCACGGTGGCCGAACTGATACCAGAGGTAGTAGAGTGGAACAGTGGCCCCTTAGGTGAGTGCGCCGGTAACCCCTTAAAAGATACACGCAGTCAGGTACGACTAGGGGATATTGCCGAGCTAATCAAACAGCAAAAGCCCGATTTTGATGCCATTTTACTGGATGTGGATAATGGCCCAGAAGGTATTACCAACAGTGAAAATAACTGGCTTTACTCTGCTGCGGGATTAAATGCGCTGCTAAATAGTTTGCGTCCAAAAGGCATGTTGGCCGTGTGGTCGGCTGCACCCGATTCGTTATTTATTACGCAGCTTAAAAAAGCGGGGTTTAAGAACGTAAAAGACAAAATGGTTCGAGCCAGACCGGGTAAGGGGAGTCGTCACATTATTTTTCTTGCTCAAAAGCCTTAGTTGGCGTTATTAAAAGCGTTAGATTATGAATCCAGAAAACTTAAAAAAACTCGTTGAAGTCACGATGCCTTTTGGTAAATACCAAGGCCGCATCTTGGCCGATTTACCTGGAAACTACCTGAATTGGTTTGCTCGAGAGGGCTTTCCACCCGGTCACTTGGGTCAATTGTTGGCGTTGTTGCATGAGTTAGATCATAATGGATTAAGAACGCTGCTTGACCCGTTGCGAAAATAACCAATTGCACAATAGTTCGAACGGTTTCTTTGTGGTTTTGTGAGGGAAAAATGATATGAACAGAATTCTAAAATTTATTCTTGAATATGAGAGTCAAGATGTCTTAGCTTTTCAAAAAGATCTTCTAAGTGGTCTTGGGTATGAAACAAAAAAGGCTTTTTTTGAGAGCGAAGAAATTCGAGCGTTTTCTGATTATGTGTACTCCAGTGAATATAGAGAGACGCTTAACACGCTCACACCGACCCAACGTTCTAATATAGGAACGGTCACGTTTGCTTTAAAAACTTCTGAGCCTCTTGGCATTGAAGTTGTCTATTATCCAAACACCATTCCTGACCGAGATTAAGCGTTAGCAGGCCTGTTAGGTTTTAAAAACCGTTTAGCACTTTTGCTAAGCGTTTTTATTATTTCAGTAAAACACTTAAATTCAATGGGGAAAAAACATAGGTTTTTCTTATTCCAAGATAAAATATTATGATTATCTTATATAAATAAATATTATAAGATTCTGCCTGAATTTAAAAACAGGTGAAAAGAAATGTCTAACAAAAACGAAAACAAAATCAAAGCGTCTTCATGGGTTAAATACAGCTTTATTCTTGCAGTGCTAATGCTTGCGCCGGTTACCTTGATTAGTCAAATTGTATTGCCAGTCGCAACGGCTTAACTGACGTTATAAAACGATTCAAAAAAAGCTGAGTTATCTTTTAAGGTAACTCGGCTTTTTTTATTTAAAATGAAAGGCGATTCAAATCGTTTGTTAGCAGGCCTGCTAACGTTTAATAAGCGAACATGGTCGTTTGCTTAAAGGCTGGTTTATTCATTGTCTTATTCCGTGGTTTCTTTTTGTTTGGCGACCCATTGAACGTGGTTTTGCACTTGCGAATCGTGTTTCAGCGCATCGAGTGAGTTTAGGGTTTTAGCCAGCGTCATCTCATCGTAAAGTTTGTGAATACCCCGATGACATTGTCGGCATATCCAAATCCCGTTATTTAAAAAATTCTTATCGTAGTGTTTTCTGAAATAACTGCGACGATGCATCTTTCTTGGAATCAAATGATGAAACGTTAAATGCACTTTGCGTTGGCAAAGGGCGCAATGTTCAGATTTTTTTGATTGATTCATGTCGATAATTCTTAATTGGGTTTGGTAAACAAAACACGATTCCAGTGCGCCGATCGGTTTATCTTAATGTAAATAAATAATGCCATTGAGTGCGTTTTAAATGCTTAGTTGTTTAAGATTCGATTTAAATTAAAAAACAGTTTTATTTGTCTGTTGCGTTTTTTGTTTGTTATTTTTGATAAGGAAAACCTGCACTCTAAAACCCAGCAGGCCTGCTGACTTTTAAAAGCTGTTTTTAAGATTTAAGTGCTTTAAGTGAGTTAAAAATAAGTTGAGTAAGGTTCGGTAGGCGTTAAAAAACGCCAAGGTTTAAACGTTTTGGTTTTTTAATATTTTATACTGTAAGGTTTAAAACAATATTTAAACATTTTGGAGAAGCCGTTTTCATGTCTGATACAAATAAAATGAGCCTAACAACCAAGGTTTTAATTGGGATGGCGCTGGGTATTGCCGTCGGGTTAATAATTAACCTAACCGGCCTGAATGCACAAGGCAGTTTAGTAAATACCTATGTCGTGGAAGGGCTGTTTTATGTGATTGGGAAGTTGTTTGTTAATGCGTTAAAAATGCTGGTTGTGCCGTTAGTGTTTTTCTCTTTGTTGGGCGGGGTCTGTGGCATTGGCAGTCTTAGGTCATTGGGGCGTGTGGGCGGTAAATCGTTTGCGCTGTATATGCTGACCACTGCGTTTGCGATTACCGTCTCACTGAGCATTGCGGCTTTCTTTGGCATTGGTCAAGGCATGAACCTAGTCAGTGATGTGAGTTTTGTTGGCGCGGCGGCACCACCTTTATCTGAAGTGTTTATTAATATCATTCCAACCAACCCGATTGATACCATGGCTAAAGGCCAAATGTTGCCTTTAATCTTCTTTACCATTTTGTTGGGTATCTCAATTGTTATGGTGGGTTCCAAGGCCAAGAACATTGTTAATGCAATTGAGGTTTCGAATGAAATCATGATGAAAATGGTCACCATTGTTATGGCGGTTGCGCCATATGCGGTGTTTGCCTTAATTGCAAAATCCATGTCTGAATTGGGGCTTGATTTACTGGCAGAATTAGCCGGCTATGTCATGGTGCTGATTGGCGCGTTGATGTTTCATCTGTTTATTACGCAAATGATTGTTTTAAAAGTCTTTTCGGGTTTGAGCCCAAGAATCTTTATACAAAAAATCAGAGAAGCGCAAATTTTTGCGTTTAGTACCGCCAGTTCCAATGCCACCATTCCGGTGACCTTACGTGTTGTCACGCAAAAAATGGGCGTCAACAACTCAGTCGCTTCCTTTACGGTTCCATTTGGTGCCACCATTAATATGGACGGTACCGCGATTATGCAGGGCGTGGCCACGGTTTTTATCGCCAATATTTATGGCGTGGATTTGGGTATTACTGGTTACATCACCGTTATTTTAATGTCCGTATTGGCTTCGATTGGTACCGCGGGTGTGCCGGGGGTTGGGTTGATTATGTTGTCGATGGTGTTTGTTCAAGTTAGCATTCCCATTGAAGGCATTGGTTTAATCTTAGGGGTCGATCGTTTAATGGATATGGTGCGCACTGCGGTGAATGTGTCGGGTGATGCTGTGGTTTCAACGGTCGTTGCAAAAAGTGAAAATCAATTGGATGAGCGTGTGTATACGGATCAAGAGGCGGGCATTCAAAATCGTGATTTAGAGGTAGATTTAGACGCAGAAAAAGCCTTAGCCAACTCCTATGAAGAGACCAAAAATCGGCGTTCTTAAATGATGGTATTTAAGGGACTGGTTGAGTGTTGCCAGCGGTGCTTTCATGACAGACAACAATCGGAACGAACCTTCTTTTTGAGAGAGATTTAAGCAATTCGATAATCTGATTGATTCTCTAAAAGTGAGCAGGCCTGCTGCTTTCAAACCCCATGTTTTAAGTCGTTTTTTAATTGGTTATAGAAACCGGTTTGTGTGTATGATGATTTATTAGCCTTAGAGTTTGTTAAGTTCGCTCTAATCCTAATTATATTAATGGGATAAGGAGAAAATTAATGCTAATTACATTTAAAACAGAGGCGCACGCTGGGGTTACGATGTTTGGCGACGTTGCGAAAAGCATGCTAAAAAAAATGGGACATTCTGGAACGATACCGGGGGCTATTCTCGCCGAGGATGTTCCCGAATACCTTAACCGTTTAACCAAGGCAATGAGTGCGGGTTCAAGTAACGTTCAAGCAACAAAAAATGCTTGGGATGACCAGAGTGTTAGCGAGCAAAGTCGCGCCACCCCGCTCATTGAACTATTAAAAGCCGCCGCAGAGCAAGAGTGCAATGTTAGATGGGATCAGGCAGGCACCACGGAGCCTGGGATTTCGATTTAAAAAAACTGACTGGGTGGTTAGATTTTGTTTGAGCGCAATCGCGAAGCCGCATTTTGGTGGTGAAAGAGCGTAAATAAAAAAGGCTGGATAGGCTGATCAATGTCTCGTAAATGTCTAGTCAATTCTGACTTAATAGCCTAAGGCTATTACAAAAGCCATAAACTTTAATTAGCACCATTTTCCACGCTTGTTTATAGTGAGCAAAGCGTTGGATGCCGCAAGCGATTTGTGCCGGCTCTAACCCCGATTCATTAATTACCCTTTTGTAAGTTTGGAGACAATCAACCATGATTAAGAAGATACTATTAGCGTTAACATTTTTTACCATGAGTGCCGTGGCTTATGCCCAGCAAACTTTAGTACCGGCTGAGTTTTTGGATCAGTGGGAGAAGCCTCAAGCGTTAAATGCCGACACTAAGTGGGTCATTTTTACTTCGACCAAAGAGGCCGGAAAATGGGTGAAAGAGACCCTAGAAACCATGCAGGTGGAAGATATGGCGGCTAAGCAGTGGTTATATGTTGCGGATATTTCAGGGATGCCAAGCTTAATCACCAAGTTTATGGCGATTCCAAAAATGCAGGATTACAAGTTTCCGATTGCGTTGGAAAGAGAAGGGGATATTACACAAGCTTGGCCTAAGCAAGAAGACGCCGTGAATGTTTATAAGATGGATGGATTAACCATTCAAAAAGTGTATGCGTTAACTTCAGAACCTGAAGTGGTTGAGTTTTTTAAAACCATGAACTAAAACCAAAACCAAAACCATCAACTAACATCGTCTAAAACTAAGACGCTTTAAAGTTAGCAGGCCTGCTCGAAATCTATGGGTTTCAGCAGGCCTGTTTGTTTTTGGAGCCTTATTCTTTAAGGCTTAATTCGTAATTATTATGGGTGTTGTTCATAATTTAAATCTTCAAGCCGTTTGGGTTTATCAAACAGGTAACCCTGCATAATTGGGCAGCCCAGTTTGATTAAAAAATCCCTTTGCTGTTCGGTTTCTACGCCTTCGGCAATGGTGGTGAGTCCCATGGTTTTAGAAAGCGCCAGTATGGTTTTTACAATCGCTTCATCCTGTTTATTATTTAGCATGTCACGCACAAACGATTGGTCAATTTTAAGCCAATCAATCGGTAGTTTTTTCAAGTAATTCAGTGAAGAGTATCCGGTTCCAAAATCATCAATGGCAAAGGTCACGCCTTGCTTGCGAAGTTTCTTGATTTTGGTAATGGAGCTGTCTAAGTCAGTCATTAAAATACTTTCGGTAATTTCAAGCTCGAGTCGATTCGGGTTAAATTGATGGGTCTGAATTTGCTGAGTGACCGTCGTGACAAAATCCTCTCTGCGTAACTGATGTTCACTGATATTAACCGCAATCGTTAAATGTTGGGTTTGCTCAGATTGACTCCAAATCTCCAATTGTTGGCAGGCCTGTTGCAAGACCCATTGACCATCTCCACAATCAGTCCGCAACTCTCGGCCACTTCAATAAATACACCTGGCGACAGTAAGCCTTTAATTGGGTGCTGCCAGCGAATTAAGGCCTCATAACCAAGTATATGGGCTTGTTGGTCTAATTTTGGTTGATAGAATAGTACAAATTCATTTTGGGCAATGGCTTTGCGTAAATCGTTTTCAAGTAGGCTGCGCTCTAAAATTGAGGCTTGCATACTTGGGTCAAAGAATCGAACACTGTTGCGGCCTGCCGATTTGGCTTGGTACATAGCAAGGTCTGAGCGCACCATTAACTCTTCAACCGATTCAAAGTGGTCAGATGAAAGACTCACACCGATACTGGCACTGATAATGCATTCATGCCCTTTGATTAAGTAGGGCATGGATACTTGTGTGAGTATTTTGTCGCCAATGTGTTTGGCTTGTGTAGCCGCGTCTTCTTCGGTGGCACCGATTTTTTCTAGTAACACAATAAACTCGTCACCGCCGGGTCTGGCCACGGTGTCAACCTCTCTGACACAAGCTTCCAAGCGTTGGCCGACTTGAATTAATAGTTGATCCCCGTAATCGTGGCCTAAGGTATCGTTTAAATTCTTAAAGTGGTCAAGGTCAATAAACAGTACGGCAAAGTAATCTTTATTTCGGGCACTCTGTGCGCGTGCCTGTTTTAAGTGGTCTTGCAAGAGTCTGCGATTTGCAAGGTTGGTTAGGGGGTCATAAAACGCTAAATTTTGAATCTGCTCTTGGTTGCTTTTATAAACGCTAATATCATTAAAGGTCGAGAGATAGTGGCTGACATTGCCCTCGTCATCTTTAACCGCTGTGATGTTTTGGCGAACAGGGTACTGCTCGCCATTTTTACGTTGATTAATAATCTCACCTTGCCAGTATCCATTGGTTTTTATGTCTTGCCATAAGTCGTCATAAAACTTTTTACTATGGGTGTGTGAGCTTAAAATTCTAGGGGTTTTTCCCAACACCTCTTTATCGGTAAAGCCGGTTACTTGAGTAAAGGCATTATTGGTGCGGATAATTTTTTCGTTATGGTCGGTAATAAAAATTGCCTCTTGCGTGTCAAATGCGGCCGCCGCGAGTCGGTGAGATGCGTTGAGTTCTTGCAGATTTGCGTAACTGGTGTGCAGGCGTCGGTTATAAATAAATAACAGCACAATCAAAAATCCGATAATCGTTAAAGCCAACAGGCCTGCGATGATTTGCTGACGATTTTGTTGCCAAATATCCGCAAAGGTTATTTTGGTAAGTTTGTTATAAGGATACACTTTTAGGGCTCTTAACACCTCTCTCACCGGCTCATAATCGGCTGGAATGCTGAAGCCGTAAATACCGATGGCATTGGTGGTTGCATTGTCATGGGGCAGTGCCAGCAATGCCGCAGTGACTCGGCCGGCTAAATTTTCACCGACATGGGGCATGGCCACCAATGGCCACTCTGGGTACAAGCGGGTGGACGTTAAAAAGGGAAAGTTGGCTTGGTTTTGTGCATTTAAAACTCGAAATTGGTTGGGTTTGATGTCACCTGATTTTTCAAGGCTTTCGAGCACGCCACTGCGAACAAACGCCGCATCGGCTTGGTTGGTGATTAGGCTTTGTACGGCTTTATCATGCGGCATAGTGGTTTGAATGATGGTGATGTCTTCATCAATGTTTATGCCCACTTGCAACAGTTCAAACGCCTGCATTTCAAATCCGCCAAACGATTTAATGGAGGGCGTTGCAATGGTTTTACCCTGCAAATCCTTTAGGGTTTGAATGGCGTTATTGTCATTTTTGACTAAAATCGTGCCACCAAAACTGCGCACAACTTGACCGCTTTTTTTATTAATTAAGGTCACGAGAGGCGAAGACATTTTGGTTGAGTACGCTAATTGAACATAGTGCGCAGAGTTGGTAAAAACAAAGTCAACATTTTTGCGGGCAATGGCGTCTTCTAACTCGCCGTAGTTGAGTGGAATTAATTTAAACTCCAGCCCAGGAACGTGTTGGTTTAGATAGTTAACAAGCGGTTGCCATTTTGCTTCTTCAACCGGTTTAGGGCGAAATGCCAACAAGCCAATGGTGATTTTCTCTTGCGCCATAATGAGTGCTGGAAAAAGCATCAGGCCTGCTAATAAACTGGTTATGATTGGCAGCAGTATTAATCGATGGATGTGATTAAGCAAAAGTTGCATGGTTGGCAAACCTATTTCTAGTGATAATAGTCAGGTTATCTTAACGTGTTAAAAGCCTAACACCATCCGAAAGCGTTGTCTTCTAAGTAGTTTACACCGTTTTAATAAGGAATTTAATAATCAATCCTAAAGATAAGAAAAGGCTAATATTTATGTTTGTAAAAAGAGTTAAATTGTGACTAATATTTGCGAAGGCTTTGAGCCCATTGTGCCATCAAAGCCAGCCATAATGATTTTGGGTACGATGCCCAGCGTGGCCTCTTTGGAGCAGTCATTTTACTATGCACATCCGCGTAATGCCTTTTGGCCGATCATGCAAATACTCTTAAATAAAACGCTGGTGACCGATCAGGAAAAGGCACTGGCATTGAAAGAGCGAGGGATATTTCTGTGGGATGTGTTGCAAGGTTGTGAACGTAAGGGCAGTTTGGACAGTGCCATTAAACACCCGCAAGCCAATAACTTTGAGGCGGTGTTTAAACACTATCCCAATTTAAACGTGGTGGCTTTTAATGGTCAGGCGGCCGAAAAACTTTTCAAACAGCAAGTGCTTAAAAAACAAACGTTACCCGATGATTTAACCTACCTCTGTTTGCCGTCTACCAGTCCGGCGAATGCACGATTATCTTTGCAAGATAAAGTCTTGTTATGGCAAGAAAAATTAAATAATTTGTTGTAAAATACCCAGCTTATTTCATGGGGCTTATCTTGTTATCCCATTATCGAAAATTTAACGTATTTATTTACTCGTAACTTAACGTATTGAAAGGAGCTTTGCCTTGGAAGCAAACAGACTTGAAAACGTAGTTCGTTCGGAACTACTCTCACCCGCCGGCACAATGAAGAACATGGAGTATGCGTTTGCATACGGTGCCGATGCGGTATATGCAGGGCAACCTCGTTACAGTTTACGGGTACGTAACAATGAATTTGACGCGGAGAATCTTAAAAAGGGCATCGACCGTGCGCATCAGTTGGGCAAAAAGTTTTATGTGGTGAGTAACATCGCCGCACACAACTCAAAAGTAAACACCTACATGAAAGACATTGCCCCTGTGATTGCCATGAAACCGGATGCGTTGATTATGTCTGATCCGGGTTTGATTTCGATGGTCCATGCCGAGTATCCAGAGCAAGAGATTCATTTGTCTGTTCAGTCGAATGCGGTGAACTGGGCAACGGTTAAGTTTTGGTATCAAAACGGCGTGCGTCGTGTGGTGTTGTCACGTGAATTGTCGATGCAAGAGATTCGTGAAATCCGTGAAAAAGTGCCTGAGATGGAACTGGAAGTGTTTGTTCACGGTGCGTTGTGTATTGCGTACTCTGGGCGTTGCTTGTTGTCGGGTTACATTAATAAACGCGATGCCAACCAAGGCACCTGCACCAATGCTTGTCGTTGGAACTACAACACCTACGAAGCTAAAGAGGACATTACTGGGGATGCGGTGGGTGTGCCTAGAATTGAAGTCGCGAACATTGAAAACATCACCGATTTAACGGTTGAATCGAATGTACCAGACAAGGCCGCAGACACCAACGCTGGGCCGGATGTTGCCGATTACAGCAATGCGGATGTCGATGAGTACGCACCTACTTTAGGGTTGGGTGCCACCACCGACAAGATGATGTTGTTAGAAGAAGAGGGGCGTCCGGGCGAGTTTATGCCTGCTTTTGAAGACGAACACGGCACTTACATCATGAACTCAAAAGACTTGCGTGCAGTCGAGTTGATTCCAGAGATGGTCGATATGGGTGTGCACTCACTGAAAATTGAAGGGCGCACTAAGTCACACTATTACGTGGCGCGTACCGCTCAGGTTTATCGTAAAGCGATTGATGATGCGTTGGCAGGCAAGCCATTTGATACTTCGTTATTATCCGATTTAGAGAGTCTAGCTAGCCGTGGTTACACCGAAGGGTTCTTGCGTCGTCACGTACACTCGGAATATCAAAACTACGAATACGGGGTGTCTAAATCAGACCGTCAGCGTTTCGTGGGCGAAGTGGTGGATGTCATAGAACGCGATGGTCGATCCATGCTTGAAATTGATGTTAAAAACAAGTTTTGTGTGGGCGATTCCATTGAGATTATGAGCCCTGCGGGCAATGTGTCTTTGGTGTTAGACCATATGCAAACGCACCATGATGAAGTCGTTGATTGTGCGAAAGGCTCTGGCTGGTTAGTGCGTATTCCTAACCCATTCAAAGACTTAGATGACGAGACCTTAAAGTTTGGTTTGGTCATGCGTAATGAGTCTTGGGGTGGCGATGTGAAACGTGATTCGGCGGCTAAAAAGGTTAAAGAGCAGCAAGACGCTCAAGATGCTGTTAACCGTGCGGCAGCGCAGGCTTAATCATGGCGCTTAAGATTTTAAAAGGCTGCATCAATTGCGATATGTGCGAGCCGGAGTGCCCAAACAAAGCGATTTACATGGGCGAGAAAATCTACGAGATTGACCCTGACCTATGTACTGAGTGCGTGGGGTTTTATGACAACCCAACGTGCATCAGTGTTTGTCCGTTGGATGTGATTATTACCGACCCTGATCGGGTAGAAGATAAAGAAAGCCTCTATCAAAAGTTTACCGATTTGGTGAATGCCGATAAGATTTAAGTCTATTCAGTGATTCAAACTCAGTAAACGCTCAAATAAAAGCACTGCGATTCGTCCAGTGCTTTTTTTATTTGAAAGCGCCCATTTAAAAGTCAGCAGGCCTGCTAACTTTATTTAAAAACCGTGTTAATCGATGTTCTTAATCAAGAAACGGTTTTAATTTCTAATTAAGCATTGAACTTGTTGATGGGTTTTGTATGATGGGGTAACTTTTTTAAAAAGACTAAAGGAAAGAACATGTCACAGAAACTTGAATTAATTAGTTTTAAACTTTGTCCGTTTGTTCAACGTGCAGTGATTGTACTAAAACATAAAAATATCGACTTTGACATTACTTACATTGACTTAAATGACCAGCCGGATTGGTTCAAAGCCATTTCGCCTTTAGGACAAGTACCGGTATTAAAAGTGGGGGATGAAGTGTTGTTTGAATCGTCGGTGATTCAAGAGTATGTAGATGAAATTACCCCACCAAGCATTCAGCCTGAAGATCCGTTGGTTAAAGCCAAAAACCGCGCGTGGATTAATTTTGGGTCGGACATTATTTTTGCAATGCACGGTTTAGTCATGGCTAAAGATCAAGCGGCAGCCGATGAGAAAACCGCGGTGATTACCCAGAAACTTGCGCAACTTGAAGCACAACACTCCGGCGGCACTTACTTTAACGGTGACGACTTCAATATGATTGATGCGGCCTATGCCCCGATGTTAATGCGTTTGTGTTTTATTAAAACGTTAACGGGTACGGACTTATTAGCCGACTGCCCTAAATTAGCCAACTGGACAGAAGTCTTGTTAGAGATGCCTGCGGTTCAGCGGTCGGTGGTTGAAAACTTAATGATGATGTACAAAGGCATGGTAAAACACATGGACGGTGTTTTAGCGACTAAGCTGATTGCTTAATTTTTGTATGTCAAAGTGCTTTATGTTTGTTTACTAACTATATGTTAAAAAAGCATTTATATTCATTATCTATTTTGTGTCTGGCGGGATTTATTTTGCCAGTACACGCCTCCATTAGCCAACCTACTCTCTTCCAAGTGAGTGCCACGCACTCAAATTCATTTAATACGTTGCCACCGCTTAGCGATGAAGACTACCGTTGGATTGGTGGCAAAATCTATCAAAACGAATGTAACTCACAAGCCAAAAACTTAACCTTTTGGGGCAAAGGCGAAGACTTTCCATCGTTTGGCATTGGTCACTTTATTTGGTTTCCTAAAGGAATTAACCCACCTTTTAACGAGACATTTCCAGCGATGTTTGAGTCTGTGTCACAAACCGTCAGCCCACCTGAATGGTTGGTGAAACTAGAGCCTTTGGATGCACCTTGGCAAACCAAAGCCGAATTTGAGCAGGCCTGGTCGGGTTTGCAACTGTCAGAGTTAAGAGACTGGTTGGAACGAACACAGGCGCAACAAGCCGAGTTTATTGTTGCGCAATTTCAAATACGTTTAGACACGGTTTTAAAGACGTTACCCATAGAGGAGCAGCGTTTTTATAAGGCTCGTATTGCAAAACTGATGACTTTCAAACAAGGGCAATTTGCGTTAATTGATTATGTTAATTTCAAAGGTGTAGGCGGCAACACAAAAGAGCAGTACCAAGGGGAAGAGTGGGGATTGTTGTCGGTTTTGAGAGCCATGTCAGTGCCTGAGTCTGATGGGCAAATGAATCGGGATCGTGCTGTTTTAGATGCCTTTATTCAAGCAGCAAAAGCACGCTTACTGTTAAGAACCCAATTAGCACCGATTGAGCGCAATGAGCAACGATGGTTAAAAGGGTGGAATATCCGCTTAGAGAACTATCATGAAGTCGATTTTAAACGGGTTAATTGATTGGTTTATTGATTGGTTAATTGGCTAAGTCCATGTGTACGCGGATTGGAGCCGTTAATGAAACGGTGTGTTTAAATTAACCAAAAAAAAGCCCCTGACTCTTCATGCGTTTAAGCGTTTAGGAGCAGGGGCTTTTTGGTTTTTGCGCGGCACGCAGCCGCAATTTATTGCATGGTTTAATTAAAATTCTGACCACTCATCCGAACTGGCATGCGGTGCAAGCGGTTTTTCTGCTTCTGAGCGGATACTTTTAACGACCGGCTTGGCGGGTTTGGGTTGCGACTTAGCCGGTGCAGGCATGCTTTTTACCGTCGGCTCAGCCTTGATGGGTTGTGGTTGTTTGGCCATCTGTGGTGGACGAGGTGACGACTGGTTTTTGGTTTTAAAGAACGCCATATTGGCGGACAGTTCTCCGGCTTGTCTATTCATGTTATCTGCAGTTGCAGAGGTACTCTCGACTAAAGCCGCATTTTCTTGGGTTGCCGTATCAATATCGGTAATTGATTGGTGCACCTGACTTACGCCTTCCGCTTGCTCGGCAGAAGCGGTACTGATTTCATGAATCATTTGCGTGACGTCATTAATCGAATTGGTTATGGCACGAATCACATCACCGGATTCACTCGCCAATTGAGTGCCGTCATTAATACGCTGCACGTTGGAATTGATTAAGTGCTTGATGTCTTTAGCGGCATCGGCAGATTTTTGCGCCAATGCACGAACTTCGCCAGCGACTACGGCAAACCCTCGACCATGTTCTCCGGCTCTCGCTGCTTCAACAGCCGCGTTCAGCGCCAGTAAGTTGGTTTGGAAAGCAATGCTGTCAATTAAGGTGACAATTTCTGAAATCTCATTACTGGATTTTTGAATGCCAGACATTGCCTCAATGGTTTTTTCCATAACACTGCCCGCTTGAATCGTCTCAGTCTGCACTTTTTCGACTACCGTCGTGGCTTGCAGGGCATTTTGCGTGTTGTTTTGTACCGCAGCATTCATCTGTTCCATCGTGGCCGAAGTCTCTTCAATCGCGGCCGCTTGTTGCTGAAGCCTTGAACTTAACGAGTTTGCATCATTTGATAGTGTACGAGCCCCGTTATTGACTTCATTAGCCGATTGCATAGCGTCAAAGACACTGCTCGATAATTTTTCAAGTGATTGGTTAATGGCATTTTTAAGGGTGAGTAGGTCGCCTTGATACGCATTCTGAATCTCTTGGGTTAAGTCGCCATCGCTTTGTGCGGTAACCACGTGGGTAATGTCTTTAATGGCCTTGTCTAGCGAATCCATTGACGTGTTAATACTTTGTTTTAAGGTATCTAATTCGCCTTTAGCTTCGACTTCGATGCGCGATTGGAATTGACCTTTCTGCATATCATTCATGACACTGTTAATGTCTTGAATGGTTAAGTTGGTCTCATTCATGGCTTGTTGTGCATCATCCATAATCTGTTTGTAAACACCGGAGGCTTGGTTGTTTATTTGCAGGTTATAGCGGCCATTGACCATCGCACTCATGACTTTAGACAGTTCATTCATTACCGTTGAAATATTGTCCGTACTGCGGTTAATGCCCGATTTAAGTTGTGCTAAATCGCCTTGGTAATCGCCTGTCATTGGGTGTTTAAAGTCACCTTCAGAGATCAATTTAACTGTATGGTTTGCGCCTTTTAAAGCCTCACTAACATTGTGCAACAGTTCATTGAGTGCTTTTGCCGTTTGACCTACTTCATCATTACTCTTTACTTCGGCACGAATCGAGAAGTTACCTGTGTTAAGAATGTTACTGGTGACTTGCTGAACTTTTTGTAGAGGTGAGATAACCATGCGATTTACGGCCACGACCATTATGAAAGTTAAGGCAAAAATACCAAACAAAATCCCTGCTAAAGAGATCAAAGCGGCATTTATTGCCGTATCAATCGGTTGCTGATAGACCTGTTCATCCAAAATGAAGAGGTGACGACCAAAGACTTTTTGTTCTTCGTCATAGGCAGGGATGTCAATTAAAACTTTGCCGTTATGGGTGTAAACTTTTCGCTGTTCACCATCGATAGGTGAGAAGGCATTCTTGGCAAAATTAACCACATCCTCTTCAAACCATTTATTGTTTGCGAGAATGTAATCGTCATTAAAAGAGGTGTTTTGATCAATGATTGGCATACTGCCATATCGTGCTTTTACATAGCGTTTATCAACTAATAAAACCCATTGCCCGTCTTTTTCTTTAGTAAAGCTTTTACGAACGGAAGCAAGCCCTTGTATCATTGAGATCATGCCTAAAAACTCTTTGTCTTGCATGACTGGAGAGATGGCGATAACAGAAACGCCACGCGCACCCAACGCCAAGGTACCAAAGGCTTGTTTCTCTGCTATGGCGCGTTTAATTATTGGGCTATTTAAAAGGTTTTGGCCGTAACTGTCTAAATCCCATGACTTAATTAAAGAGCGGCCATCTGCGGTAATTAACTGTGTGGCAATATTTTTGTAGTTGGTTTGATTACGGTAACGTTCACGTATATTGCCAAAGAAATTTACAACATCATCACGCTCTTCAACCGATAGTGCTTCCGCAATGTAGTCTTGGATGGCCAGTGCCGAAGAACCAATAATGCCGCCTTGAATTTTCAGATCTATTTGGCTGTTGATGTAACTGGTCATCTCCTCAATCATTTTATCTTCCACTTGACCCTTTACTGGGCTGACCGTTGTGGTGTAAATAATTGAGCCAATGATAACGGCGATGATAATACCGATTATGGCGGCTATGCTGAGCACTTTAGCGCGAAGAGATGCATTAGACAACATGGTTATTGCTCTGGTGGATGACATATAAACAATTGCCATCTCTGTTTTTAGTATCTGTCTGATTCTTATAACCAGACTGTGACTTGATTGTAGAGAAGCAATTAAACTTTTGTAATAAGCAAAACTCTCTATAATTAAATCAGCCAACGGCATGAGCTTGATTCGTTTGTTGAATAAGCGATGAATATGCCAGTTTTATAAAATGCTTCAATATGGCTTAATTATTGATGAAAATAATCGCCTAATAGAGCTTCTTTAAGGATTCATCATGAAAATAAGTGTGATTAAAATAGGGTTAAATTAATTCATATTTTTAAATTAAATAAAAAGAGTTGGAGCCTTCTTTGAATTCAAACCTTGTAAACCACTTTAAAACGGTGTTTGGCACCATGCGTCCTAATTTTTTACTGCTAAGTATGGTGGTGGTTTTGTTGGGCACGGCTTTGGGCTTGTACGATGGTGCCGAATGGTCAGGCACTTTGTTTACACTCTTGATGTTAGGCGGTGTTCTGGCACACGCCAGTGTCAATATGTTGAATGAGTATCAAGATTATCAAACGGGTTTAGATGACTTAACCGAGCGCACGCCGTTTAGTGGCGGCAGTGGGAGTTTGCAAGATAATCCGCAAAGTGCCCCGTATGTGCTCAAAACGCTGGTGGGTTTTTTACTGATATTAATTGGTGTGGGGCTCTATTTTGTCGCCTTAAAAGGGTGGATGCTACTGCCAATAGGTGTGGTGGGTGTTTTGGTGATTGTGACCTATACCTCAACCATTACCCGTTATCCTTGGTTGTGTCTGTTTGCCCCAGGTTTTGCGTTTGGGCCCTTGATGGTGCTTGGAACCTATTATGTGTGGACTGGCAGTTTTGCTTGGAGTGCGTTTTGGTTGTCGATGGTTCCATTCTTTTTAGTTAATAATCTGCTGTTATTGAATCAGTTCCCCGATTTAGACGCCGACCGTAAAATTGGCCGCTACAATATTCTGATGTTGTTGGGTGAGCGTAGTGGTGCACGAATTTTTAATGGCTTTCTATTTTTGAGCTTTTTAATGCTCGTGATCGCTTACTTCTCTAGTCCATTGCCCAACACGATCCTGATCGCTTTAATGGCTTTTGTTGTTGCGATTCCTTTGTATAGAGGGGTTTCGGAGCACTATGCTCGTGTCGATAAACTGATGCCCGCGTTAGCAATGAATGTCATAATAAATCTTTTAACCCCACTTTTAATGGCTGGCGGGCTTTTTTGGGCATTGATATAATCTTTTTGGTTAATTTAAGCAGGCCTGTTCACTACAATACCAAGCATGGAAAATCGTATGCACACTCAAACACTCATGGATTTTGTTGGCAACACCCCCTTGGTGAAGCTGCAAAGAATCGTCAATCCCAACACCAATAGCGTTGTCTTAGCCAAGTTAGAGGGTAATAACCCGGCTGGATCGGTTAAAGATAGACCTGCCATTAATATGATTAAACAGGCACAGTTGCGGGGTGATATTAAACCCGGTGATACGCTGATTGAAGCGACCAGTGGTAATACCGGTATTGCACTGGCGATGGCTGCGGCGTTAATGGGTTACAAAATGAAACTGATTATGCCGGCTAACAGCAGTATGGAGCGTAAAGCCTCCATGCGCGCTTACGGTGCAGAGTTGATTGATGTCTCTAAAGAAGATGGCATGGAGGGCGCACGTGATTTTGCCGACCGAATGCAGGCAGAAGGCCAAGGTATTGTCTTAGACCAGTTTGCCAACCCTGATAACCCACTTGCGCATTATCAATCAACGGGCCCAGAAATTTGGCGAGACACTCAAGGCAAAGTCACGCATTTTGTCAGTTCTATGGGTACAACTGGAACGATTATGGGGACCTCGATGTATCTAAAAGAACAGAACCCCAATGTGCAAATTGTCGGCGTTCAACCGGAAGATGGCGCTTCTATCCCGGGTATTCGCCGCTGGCCAGCCAAGTACATGCCGAAAATTTACCAAGCGACCCGTGTCGATCGAATTATTGATGTTTCTCAAGCTGAAGCTGAGCAGACCATGCGAGCGTTGGCAGTTCAAGAGGGCGTGTTTGGGGGAGTCTCTTCCGGTGGGGCGTTAGCAGCCGCTTTAAAAGTAGCTGAAGAGACCGAAAACGCCGTGATTGTAACCATTGTATGTGACCGTGGTGATCGTTATTTATCAACCGGCGTATACGGCTAAGCGCGCCAACACGACTAAGGAACTGAGTAATTTCAATGGCAAGAGAGATAGAACGGAAGTTTTTAATCAATAATCAAGACTGGAAAGCCGCGGCGCACAAACAGACGCATTTTGCACAAGGCTATTTAAATGACATCAGCCAAGCGGGTGCAAAAAGTTCGGTGCGTGTTCGTATTGAGGGTGAACGCGCTAATATGAATATTAAGAGCCTTGAAATAGGCTTAAGTCGTGATGAATACGAATTTAGTATTCCTTTGCTGGATGCGCAAAAAATGCTGCAAACTTTAATGGTGGGGCCGGTGATCGAAAAGGTACGTTACCTCGTTAAGGTGGGGCAACACACCTGGGAAGTGGATGAGTTTTTAGGCGATAATCAAGGTTTGATTGTGGCGGAAGTTGAGATGCAATCTGAAGACGAACAGATTGAGATACCTAATTGGGCAGGGCGCGAAGTCACGGAAGAAGTGCGTTTTTATAATATAAGTTTAAGTAAACGACCGTTTAACGTATGGGATGAAGATGAAAAAAAATAACACAAAATTAGTTCAAGCCTGTGCCATCGCACTTTTTGGATTTAGTGCGGTTTCAGCGCACGCCGCTGACTCCGTAGGGCTGACCGATATCTATCAAATGGCCGTGAACCATGATGCCCAGCTAGCGCAGCAACGTGCTGAATTTGAAGCCAGCAAAGAGAGTGTTAAATCCGTCAAAGCGACGTTACTGCCTGAAATTACCGCTGACGGTAGTTACTTTATGAATAAGAGTGATTCGGCGACCGGCGATGTGAATACTCGAGATTTATCGATCACGCTAAACCAACCTTTATACAATAAAGCGATATGGTCGCGTTTTGAACAAGCCAAATATGTAACGGATCAAGCAAAAAGCAGTTTGCAGAATGCAGAACAAGATTTAATTTTACGGGTTGCAAACGCTTACTTTAAAGTTTTGTTGGCGCAAGAAGATGTGCGTTTATCCAATGCGCAAGAGCAAGCCGATAAACTTCAGTGGGATCGTGCGCAAGCCTCAGCAGAGGTGGGCTTAGGCAGTCGCAGTGATGTATTGCAGGCTAAGTCCAGTTACGATTTAACCAAGTCGCAACGTATCAGCAATCAAAATAATTTAGACGTCGCCTTTGAAGAGTTAATGAAATTAACCGGAAAGCCGGTTATGGCGTTGGATACCTTACAGGCGGATGCCAACTTACCGTCTGAAACGTTTGACATGGAAGAGTGGGCAAAACTCTCTGAGGACAATAACCTATTGGTTAAACAGGTTGAAGCACAATTTAAAACCGCAACCGAAGAGGTGGCGGCGCAAAAAGCGGGGCACTGGCCAGTGGTCGGTTTGCAAGCACGTATTTCGGACACACAGTACTCAAATAATTCAGCGTTTAGAACGGACAGTACGGGTAACAGCATCGGGGTGAGCGTCAGTGTGCCGCTTTATTCTGGAGGGGGCACCACAGCGAAAGTGAGTGAAGCACGTTTTAACCAAACGTCGGCTCAACAAGCCTTGCGTGATAGCCGTGAACAGGCGCGTTTAAATGCGCGTATTCAAGTGCGCAGTGTGGAACGAGGTGAGTCTCTGGTTGCCGCTTTGCGTGAAGCGGTTAAATCAAATAGCTCGTTTTTAGAGGCGGCCGAAGAGGGCTATAAAGTCGGACTTAAAAACTTATTAGAGGTGTTAACCGCCCGTTCTAACTTGTACAACGCACAGCGTAATTTAATGGAAGCGATGCATAATCAAGTACTTAACCGTTTAAACCTAGAAGCGACAGTAGGGGACTTAACGGCTGAAGATTTAATGCGTTACGATGCGTTAATGACCGCTTCTAAGTGATAAATAAGTCCCCCACGTTTTGTATTCAAATAAGCAGGCCTTCTCACTTTGCCTTTAATTGAACGTTCATCTAAAACCGCTAACTCTGCTCATGCCGCTTCGCTGTCGCGTAGGCAGTTTCTTAAAACCAGCGTTGCGCTTAGCAGTGCTGGTTTTTTAGTAAGCGCATTATCCGCTTGTGCGCCGCAGTCAAATCCGAATGAGATTCGTGTTGGTATTACGGCTCGCCCCAGAATGCTCGACCCGCGCAAAGCCACCGACGCACTTTCCAGTCGAGTTAATCGGCTACTCTATCGTCAGCTGATTGATTTTGATGAACAGTTCAAGCCCAAACCCGACCTGGCTGATTGGCAGCAACTCAGTCCATTACACTATCGTTTTACCTTGCAAACCGATTCGGTGTTTCATAATGGTCAACGCCTTACCTCTGCGGATGTGGTGGCAACCTATAAAAGTGTGCTCGACCCGGATTTTGGGTCGGCGCACAGCGGTTCTTTAAAGGGGATTGCAAGTATTGAAGCAGTTGGTCAATATCAAGTTGATTTTATTCTGAAAGAACCCGACCCCTTATTTGTTGGGCGTTTGGTGATTGGTATTTTGCCAAAGTCATTAATTGATTCGGAACATAAGTTTCAAGAAAGTCCCATTGGTTCGGGGGCGTGTCAGTTTGTGTTGATGAACGAGCAAAAGTTGGTGTTAAAACGTCCAGATGGCGTTGAACTGGTTTTTATCCCCGTAAAAGACGCTACGGTGCGCGTGCTTAAATTACAGAAGGGCGAACTGGATATGGTGCAAAATGATTTGTCACCCGAATTGGTTCACTATTGTCAGCAGCAACCGGAATTAATCGTTGATTGGCGTGCCGGCACCAATTTTGGTTACGTTGGGTTTAATTTTGAAGACCCGCTTTTATCGCAGTTAGCCGTGCGTGAAGCGATTGCTATGGGCATAAACCGCCAAGCGATTATTGATGCCATGTTTGATGGCCATGCCCGATTAGCTGGGGGATTGTTAGTGCCCGAGCATTGGAGTGGCGTGCCAGAAATTAATGGCTTTGAATACAATCCAAACAAAGCCAAAGCGTTATTAAAACAAGCCAAGATTCCAGCAGGCCTGCTTAATTCGGATGGGTTGTTGGAATTTAGTTATAAAACCTCTAATGACCCAACGCGGATTCGCTTGGCGACCATCTATCAATCTCAGCTTAAAAAGATTGGGATTCACTTGAATGTACAAAGTTACGATTGGGGAACCTTTTACAACGATATTAAAAAAGGCCGATTCCAAATGTACAGTTTGGCGTGGGTGGGGGTGAAAAGTCCGGATATCTTTCAGTATGTGTTCGATAGCGAGGCGATTCCACCAAACGGTGCCAATCGTGGGCGTTACCGAGATGCTAAGGCTGATGAACTCATTCAACAAGCGTTAGAACAAACCGATTTAGACGAGCAGGCAAAAACCTACAGAGCCTTGCAAATTCATTTGCAAAAGACACTCGCAGCCATTCCGCTTTGGTACGAAGACCAGTACACCGTTAGCCGAACAGGCATGAGTGGTTATCAACTGTTTAATGATGGCCGCTTAGATGGATTATTGAATGTCATTAAAGTCGGTTCTTAGCCTCCTTGATTAAAAGGCAAAGTGAGCAGGCCTGCTGACTTTTGGGTGCGCTTAATTTGAGCTTGCATGATTTTATGAGCACTGTTAATTGTTTATTTAATGAATGCTTATCACACAGCCCGTTTTCGAGGGTAAAATAACCCCAACTTTAATTACCCCATGCCAAAGACTTTGACCCACTCAATCAGCATTTCCATTTCACAGCAAACGTTGTCGCTTTATCAAGGTACAAGTTTGCTTAAAACCTATGCGGTGAGTACCGCATTAAAAGGGGTAGGGTGTGAAAAGGATTCGGGTAAAACGCCGCTGGGTAAACATATTATTCGCGCTAAAATTGGCACTGATGAACCGCTTAATACCGTGTTTGTTGGTCGCCGTCCAACCGGCGAAATCTACACTAAACCCCTCGCAGATGCGCACCCCAATCGAGATTGGATTTTAAGCCGCATTCTCTGGCTTTCCGGTACCGAAGTGGGGCGCAATCGTCTTGGACAAGTCGATACCATGCAACGCTATATTTACATTCATGGCACGCCCGATACTGAACCCATGGGCATTGCGTTATCACATGGCTGTGTTCGAATGCGTAATCAAGACATTGTGGAACTGTTTGATTTAATTGAACCTTTTGCTTTCGTTGAGATTGTTGAATGATTGGCTATCTGTTTCGCCTGATCGGTTCGGTATTGTTTGTCTCATGGATTGTCGGCACGTTGGTGTTCTTTCTGATTCATTTGGTACCGGGTGACCCGGTCGCCGTTATGTTGGGGGATTGGGCAAACCCTGCCGACGAAAATGCCTTACGTATGCAACTGGGTTTAGACAAACCCATCTTAGAGCAGTACACCCACTATTTAATCGGTTTAACGCAGTTTGATTTGGGGCAGTCGTTGTTTTTTCAACAACCCGTTTCTGAGCTCATTGCCGAACGTTTTCCGATGACTTTGCAACTGGCGGTGATGGCGTTGTTGGTTGCGGTGTTGATTGCATTTCCATTGGGGATTTGGGCGGCCTTGCGTGCAGGCAAGTGGCCTGATCATCTGGCGATGACAGTTTCGTTAGTGGGGGTGTCGATTCCTAATTTCTGGCTAGGGCCCATGTTAATTCTATTGTTCTCATTGTCATTGGCGTGGTTGCCTGTGAGTGGTGCGGAGCAACCTTATTCTTGGGTGTTGCCAGCCATTACTTTAGGGACCGCTTTGGCGGCGATTTTAGCGAGAATGTTACGTGCTTCGTTATTGGAAGTCATGCACGAAGACTACATTCGAACCGCTCAGGCAAAGGGTTTAAGTCCACGCTGGGTGTATGGCAAACATGCGTTGTTAAATGCGTTATTGCCGGTGGTCACCATTTTAGGCTTGCAGTTGGGCACGTTACTCGGTGGCGCAGTGATTACCGAGGTGGTGTTTGACTGGCCTGGGCTAGGGCAACTATTAGTTGAGTCGATTCAGCGCCGAGATTATCCGGTGGTTCAGGGCTGTATTTTGGTGATTAGTATCGCCTACATCACCATTAACGGCCTTACTGAGTTGGTGTATGCGTGGATTGATCCCAGAATTCGGGTGGCACAGTAGATGTTAAAATACCTGAGTTACTCGATTGTGATTATCTGGGCGTTGATGGCGTTTGCCGGCTTTTTTATTGATGAAAGTGCCAACGAAGTTTTTCTAAATTCGTTTTTAACGCCACCGAGTAGCGATGCGATTTTAGGGCGTGATGAGTTGGGTCGCCCTGTTCTAGAGCGGGTGATCCTTGGCGCACAAACCTCTTTATTAGTGGCGTTGGGGGTGGTGTTTTTCTCAGCGATTATTGGCACAACGATTGGCGTTTACAGCGGCTATATGGGCGGTTGGACAGATCGAGTGATCACTAAAATCATTGATGTCTTTTTAGCATTTCCGGGTTTGTTGTTGGCCATTGCTCTGGCGGCCATCTTAGGGCCGGGCATTGAAAACGTAGTATTTGCGTTGGTGGTGGTGGGCTGGGTGGGCTATGCGCGTTTAGCACGAGCGCAAACTTTAAGCTTGCGTCACCGAGAGCACATATTTGCTGCGCGTGCGCTAGGGGTGGCCACGCCGCTGATTCTATTTAGACATGTGCTACCGCTCATCTTAGCGCCCTTAGGTGTTGAAGCCACCTTTGGGATTGCCGGAGCGGTGATCTCTGAAGCAGGCCTGTCGTTTTTAGGCTTGGGGGTTCAACCGCCGGAAGCCTCTTGGGGAAGCATGATTAAAGAGGGGACGCGTTATCTATTGGTGGCACCGCATTTGGTCTTAGCCCCTGGGATTGGTTTGATGTTGGTGGTGCTGGCGGTCAATTTAATCGGTGACCAATGGCGCGACCATTTGGATGTACGTTCTCGGAGTAACAACCGAAAATAAGAGCGGTTTTTTATTTTAATATTTTATAAATAACCTCTAAACACGTAACCTCTAAACACGCGCCAGTAACTGAACTCGGTCTCCAAGGTTTAAGGTGCCTTCTCGTAATACCTTACACCGTGCTCCGCCCCGCCAATTTGGGGTAAGGGCTTGCTTAAGTCCTGTCTGTAATGC
Organism: Thiotrichales bacterium; assembly: GCA_016938655.1. Classification (GTDB taxonomy): domain Bacteria; phylum Pseudomonadota; class Gammaproteobacteria; order Thiomicrospirales; family Thiomicrospiraceae; genus Thiomicrorhabdus. The sequence continues at coordinate 71,678 of JAFGUG010000031.1, forward strand.
TTCCATTCGTGCGCACGGGTCGGTCTCCTTGGTAATTTCAAGTAATACCGATCCTACTTGAATTTGTTGCCCGATCATCTGGTCATTAAATTCAATATCATCTATCAATAAGTTGGCTCGGCGTTCTGTCCAGTCAATGGATTTGCCAGCCTCTTGACACGCTAAGTTCCAGTTTTTAAGTGAGAGCAGGGTGATTTGCGTTTTCCGGTTTTTGGCGCCTTGATAATCATTTTCTAAGCCAGATTCTTTGCTGACTTTAATAGATTGATGTTCTGTAATGGCCGCTTTTGATGTTGGGTGTGTGGCGATACCAATAAGTTTTGCCATGATGTGTGTTTCCTTGAATGCATTATTTAACGCAACATTTTAAATGGTGAATGTGACAAACAGTTTAAGGTTACCAAACAATCTTATTTTAAGTATCATATCGCTACTATTTTTTAACTGATGCAATCTAAGGAAACGAATGAAAGCTGCCGCAGGAGAGTCTATGTCACTGGGATCCGTCATGGTGGATATTGCCGGAACCAGTTTGCAACCGCATGAAACGTCGCGTTTGATGGATCCGCTTGTAGCGGGGGTGATTTTGTTTAGTCGTAACTTTGAATCGGTTGAGCAGCTAAAAGCTTTAACGGAGTCGATTCATGCTTTGAGGCACCCAAGATTGTTAATTGGTGTTGATCATGAAGGCGGTCGTGTTCAGCGTTTTAGAGCAGGCTTTACCCACATTCCCCCCATGCGTGTCTTGGGACAGCTACACGAAACCAACCCACAGTTAAGTTATGATAGTGCCGAAAAAATTGGCTGGTTACTCGCCAGTGAACTCTTAGCTGTGGGCGTGGATTTTAGTTTTGCACCCGTGGTCGATTTGGACTACGGTGGCAGTAAAGTGATTGGTGACCGTGCCTTTGCAATGAATCCGCAAACGGTCAGCAAGTTGGCGTTTCATGTGATGGCTGGGATGCGTAAAGCGGGCATGGCCTCGGTCGCAAAACATTTTCCGGGGCACGGCTTTATTGAGGCCGATACCCATTTAGAGATTGCGATTGATGAACGTCCGTTTGCAGAAATTGAACAGAAGGATTTACAGCCTTTTTTGAACTTAATTGAAAATGGCGTGGATGCGGTCATGCCCGCGCATGTTATTTATTCTAAGGTTGACAGTCTGCCTGCTGGTTTTTCGCAACACTGGTTACAAACGGTGTTGAGACAAAAGTGTCATTTTGAAGGAGCCATTATCAGCGATGATATGAGCATGAAAGCCGCCACCGAATATGGCACCGCTGCAAAACGAGTATTAACCGCACTGCAAGCAGGTTGTGACTTGGTGTTGGTCTGTAATGACCCACTAGCGGCCGATGAAGTGCTCAGTAAAGTCACTTGGCACGCAAATGCATTATCGCACGCTCGACTTATTCGCTTGCATGCCCACAAAAAAATAGACTACGACAAGTTGCAGTACAACCCGTTGTGGCAAGCGGCAGTGTCAGTGGTTAAAAATTTAAATCAAAAAAATAATCAACAGGAGTTAATTTAATGGACTGGTTGTTACAAACTTGGGCTGAACTGGTGGTGTTATCCGGTGAACAGGTTTGGATGCTTATTGTGGGTACCATCTTAACGGTAACGTTTGTGGTGGATGTTGTGCAGCGTTTCTTTTTACGCAAACTGCATGACCATTTGGCAAAACGTGGCAAGGTCTGGTTAGACAGTTTTGTGGATGCGGCGCGTTCGCCAGCCTCTTTCTTTATCTGGGTAAACGGAACGGTCTTGGCGGTCATCACCGTTATGAACAACTTTGGTGTCTATTCAGATTTAGTGCCTTATATCCAATCGTTTAAATCCACGATTCTGACGTTATCGTTTGGTTGGTATGTGATTCGATTAGTCCAGCGTATGGAAGGGCACTTAAAACTCTATGCCCGCAGTGACGACCGTTTAGACGAAGTGACGGTGGAAGCGCTGTCTAAAATCATTAAACTGATTGCGTTTATCTTAACCACTTTGTTCTTCTTAAACGCCTTTGGTGTGAGTTTAACAGGCCTGCTGGCATTTGGTGGTATGGGCGGTATCGCGGTTGGTTTTGCGGCCAAAGACCTCTTAGGGAATGTTTTTGGTGGTTTGATGTTATACATGGATAAACCCTTTACCGTTGGTGAATGGATTCGTTCGCCGGATAAGGAGTTAGAAGGCACGGTCGAGAAAATTGGTTGGCGTATGACCATGGTGCGTACCTTTGATAAACGCCCGTTGTACATACCAAATGGCATTTTTTCAAATATCTCGATTGAGAACCCGTCGCGTATGACCAATCGCCGAATTAAAGAGACGGTGGGGATTCGTTATGCGGATGTCAAACAGATGCACAATATTACACAAGGCGTCAAGGCGATGTTGCGAGCGCATCCTGAGATCGACCAAGATCAAACGATGATTGTGAACTTCAACAGTTTTGGTCCTTCGTCTTTGGATTTCTTTATCTACACCTTCACCAAAACCACTGAGTGGATTCGATATCATGAGATTAAAGAAGATGTATTACTCAAAGTCGCTGGGGTAATTGAAGAGCACGGCGCAGAAATTGCCTTTCCATCACGCAGTATTTACATTGAGTCGGGTGAGTTTGATAAAAGTGTGAACTAGGCGTATCTGTTTTTGATTAAAATCGAAACCGTACAACTCTTTTGGCGTGTACGGTTTTTTTGTTTTAAAAGACTGAAAAAGCGGCTTTTCCGATGTTATATAGCAGATTACTTGGTTAAACCTTGACCACTTTCAACCCGTTTTTTTAAGTTGGAAAGAGAGTTTAAAGGCATATCCACTACCATGGCATTGGTAAGCCAACTGGGAATCTCTCCGCCGGGCTCTGTGCTTACTTGTAACGTGACCTTAACACTTGGATGAGCCGTTTGAGTATTTTGGGGTTCTAACTTCCAAAAGCCCTCTAATTTAGGCACTCTAACCAGACCATCTTGGCGTGGGTAAGCGTCGGGTTGTCCAGTCATTTGAATGTTGACACTGCCGTCCGCACCATTTGTTACGGTGGCTAAAATGACCGAATCACGGTCGGATACTGGCCATGGAAGATCGGTGACTGAGTAGTTTAGAGATTGATGGTCATTCAGGCGTTTTAGTTGTTTTGCAAGTTTGGATTTGTAATACCATTTAGGCACATTTTGGGTGTCTCGGATGACACTGACAATGTCATTGAGCGGTGCATTTATAATTACTTCACCTCTGAACGCCTTAAAATCCGAGCCTTCAACCGTTTTGGTCCAGACTTTAACGGCGCTGTCTGAGGTATCTTGATTAATATAGCTTTGCTGCTCCCAGGCGAAGCTGTATGAACTGGCCAACGGCAGAACCAGTAGGGTGCTTATTAATAGCGTTGTTTTTAACGGTGTAGATAAAAGCATAATGAGCAGGCCTGCTGAGTTTGTTTACATGCGTTTTTATATAAAAATAACTTCCGGTTCTAAGTGAATACCAAATTTGTGGTCCACCGCATCTTGAATCATCTGTGCGAGTTCGATAATGTCTTGGCCAGTTGCGCCGCCTAAATTTTCAATCACCAAAGCGTGTCGGTTAGAGACACCTGCTCGACCATTTCTCTGTCCTTTCCAGTTTGCGGCTTCAATGAGCCAAGCGGCTGGAATTTTGAAATGGCCGTCTAAGGTTTTATGGTGTGGGATATCGGGATAGTTTTCCAGAATTTCTTGAAAATATTCGCTATTGACCACAGGGTTCTTGAAGAAACTGCCGGCGTTACCAAAGTTTTTAGGGTCGGGTAAACGTTTTCTGCGTATTTTAACAATCTCGTCAAACACCATTTTGGGGGTAATATCCGCTTTAGGAACCTCTGCCAGTGCTTGTTTTAAGGGTTCATACATAATGTTTGGAATGCCGGCATGCAGTTTGTGCAAACGAAAGGTGACACGATGCACAACAAGGCGATCGGTGTACTCTTGTTTAAAGATACTGGTTCGATAGCCAAAGTTGCAGTCGGCATTACGAAATTCACGGCGTTCACCATTAAACAAGTTGAGTGTTTGAACACGAGTAATCGCATCACGCGCTTCTGAACCGTAAGCACCAATGTTTTGTACCGGTGCGGCACCCACATCTCCAGGAATCAAAGCGAGGTTTTCAAGCCCCCAGTAACCATGATTGACTGACCACTCAACCAGTTCATGCCAATCATTTCCTGCCCCCACCGAAACCCAAACATTGTCCGCGTCTTCTTTAACGATTTTAATTTGTTTATAACCGCAGTGCACCACAACCCCTTTAATGTCACCAGTAAACAGCATGTTGCTGCCGCCGCCAATGATTCTCCAAGGAAGTGAGGCGAGGGTAAGGTCGGACCTTAAAACAGTAATATCACTCTGTCTAAAGATTTCAACGTAATACTGGGCATTAACGTTGATCTTAAAGGTGTTGTGTTTTTCGAGCGGATAGTTGGCCTGAATGTGCATTTTAGTCTTGTTATAATGTTCGAAAATACAATTATAAAGGAAGATGCATGAGCCAATTAAAACTTTCTAAGGAAGGTTGGTCTAATCAGACCTTATTTATCTTAGCGGCTGTCGGTTCCGCGGTGGGTCTGGGGAATATTTGGAAGTTTCCTTACATTACGGGTGAAAATGGCGGTGGGGCATTTGTACTGGTTTACCTGGCCTGTGTACTCTTGATTGGTATTCCGGTTCTGTTATCAGAAATTGCATTAGGACGTGCCGGTAAAGCAAACCCTGTTCAGGCTATGGCTAATTTAGCTCACGAAAATAAGGCCAGTCGGCTATGGTTTTTATTAGGATTAAATGGCGTGCTGGCCGGTGCGCTGATTTTATCGTTCTACACCGTCATTGCAGGGTGGGGCGTTGCGTATTTTTTTGAAAGTTTGCTTGGTACCTTTAATGGCATTGGCAAAGAGGCGGTTGGCGAACATTTTTCAACCATGTTAGCCAGTCCAATGCAGCTGTTATTTTGGCATACGGTTGTTTCAATAATTACGGTTTACATTGTCTCTAAAGGGGTTAAAAGTGGTTTAGAGCGCGCCATAAGCTTTATGATGCCGGGGCTGCTGTTAATTCTACTTGTGCTTTTGGGGTATGCCACCACCACTGGGGCGTTTGGTCAGAGTTTCTCTTTCTTGTTCTCGCCGGACTTCTCTAAACTAAGTTGGCAAGCGGTTCTGACTGCGATGGGTCACGCCTTTTTTACCTTAAGTATCGGTTTAGGGACCATGATGGTCTATGGCTCGTATCTTTCCAATAAATACTCCATTGTCAAAGCGGGCGTTTGGATTGCCTTTGCCGATACCGCTGTGGCATTGTTAGCAGGCCTGATTATTTTCTCGATTGTGTTTGCTAATGGGTTAGAGCCTGGTTCAGGCCCTGGTTTACTGTTTCAAACCTTACCGATTGCTTTTGGTCAAATGACTGGTGGCTGGTTCTTTGGAACGCTGTTTTTTGCATTGGTGATTATGGCGGCACTCAGTTCATCTATTTCGTTAATTGAGCCAGCCGTCAGTTGGTTTGATCAAAACTGGGGAATCAAACGTAAAAAAGCAGCATGGATTTTGGGTTCCCTGATTTGGTTTATTGGTATCGGCACGGTGCTTTCGTTTAATGAATGGTCGGATGTACACTTTTTGGGCGATCGAACTTTTTTTGACAGTGTTGATTTTATTACCGCTAATATTATGTTGCCATTGGGTGGTTTGTTGATGGCCGTTTTTGTGGCTTGGGTTGTGAGTCCTAAAGATCGCGCAGAATACATCGACTTGAACAGTCGTTTAATGAATTGGTTTGTTTTTGACTTAAAGTGGATTGCACCTGTCGCGATTTTAACGGTGTTTGCGACTAATTTAGTGGGTGCCGACAGCGTGTTATTGATGATCTTAGTGTCACTGGCTGTTTATGGGGTTTACGTGTGGAATGCTATGCGTAAAAACGGATGATATGGTTGTGGTTCCGTTAGGATAAACATTTTAAACAGACACAAAAAAGGAGGCATTTAGCCTCCTTTTTTGTGGGTGGTTTGACGGTTAATAATGAGCGGTGTATTGGTTTTGAACCATCCGATACATCTCTAAGTATTTACTGTTGATTTTACGTTGTAAGGTGTGTGAGTAGCGCAAAATAGATCGCATAACATGGTAAGTGAGCAATGGATGGTTCTCAACCAAAGATTCAAATTCATCACGATGTAACATCAAGACTTCACTGTCCTTTTTAGCAATAACGCGCATAGTGTGAGCCACACCATCAACAAACGTCAATTCGCCTGTCATAGAGCCTTCTTGCAACACGTCAATTGAAATTGTGTTGCCGCCTGGAAACACATTGAGGACTTCTAATTTACCTGTGATAAGCAAGTAAAGAATGTCATCCTTAGAACCCGCTTCAAAAAGTACTTCGGCAGGTTGCAGTTGTCTGATTTTGACGATGGTTGCTAATACATCACACTCTTCTGAGGTTAAGTCTTGACCTAAGAGCGATCCAGCAATTTTTTTTGAGTTTGGCATGGCTTTCCTTTTTCGTTAATTTTTAGTTATCTTAAGGTGAACCGAGAGTGATTACTAGAGAAGCGTTCCAAGAAAAGTCGATTCAGACTATTTTTGATAAAACAGACCTTGTTTTGGTTTAGGGTGCAGGTGTTTCTGCAGGCGCAACGTCTAGTCGTTCAATAGGGAAGAAAATATCAAAAAATGCCCCCATTCCGTATAGAAATACAAAAATCATTACTAAAACAATAATAATTGAGAAGGCTTGCTTGTTATCAACGAACTTCTTTTTCCAGGGTTCTGCTTTTACATAAGGCCAAATGATGTATACGAAGATGCCAACAGCAAGCAGTTGTAGCGCAATAAGCACATATTGAAGCCAGTGCGGGAGTTCTTGTTCATTCATCATAAAAGTAGCGCCTAAATTGGGGACGGTATAGTGTCTTAGTTTTGTTTGATTTGTTTTACTTGGTTAAAAGGTTGACTAAGGTTTGGTAGTAAATCTCGGTCAACTGGTTCAGGTCGGTCACGCTGACACGTTCATCAACTTGATGGATGGTTGCATTTAATGGACCTAACTCGATGACTTGTGCACCGGTTGGTGCAATAAAGCGGCCGTCTGAAGTGCCACCACCGGTTGATAAAACCGGTTCGTATCCCATCACCTTATTGGTTGCGATTTTAACGGCCTGAATCAGCTCGCCCTGCGCAGGAGTAATAAATGGCAGGCCTGATAAGTTCCATTCAAGATCATAGTCTAGGTTGTGGTGATCTAATACCGCGTGAACACTCTCCATTAAAGATTCAGGCGTGTGTTCAGTTGAAAAACGGAAATTAAATAACAAGTTTACGTTACCCGGTGTAACGTTCGTTGCGCCTGTTCCGGCGTTAATATTTGAGATTTGGAATGAGGTAGGCGGGAAGTATTCGTTGCCGTGATCCCATTTCATGTGTACCAGTTGTTCTAAAGCCGGTGCCAGTGTATGAATCGGGTTTTCAGACAGTTCAGGGTAAGCAATGTGCCCTTGAATGCCTTTTATGGTTAGGTTGCCATTTAAAGAACCACGACGACCATTTTTGATAGAGTCCCCTAATTTTTTACTACTAGACGGCTCACCCACCAAACAATAATCGATTTTTTCATTTCGATTTTCTAAGGTTTCAATGACCTTGACGGTACCGTTGATGGCTGGGCCTTCTTCATCGCTGGTAATCAAATAACCAATTGAGCCTTTATGATCAGGGTAGGTTTCAACAAACCGTTTACTGGCTACCATAAAACAGGCAATGGAACTTTTCATGTCTGCACTGCCACGACCGTACATCATGTCGCCATCAATGTGCGCAGAGAAAGGTGGGAACGTCCAAGATTCAGCAGGACCAGTAGGTACAACATCTGTGTGACCAGCAAACACAATAAATGGACTGCTATCACCTTTACGAGCCCACACATTATCAACTTCGCCAAACGGGATGTTCTCAATCTTGAATCCTAATGGACTGAGGTAGTCACTAATAAGCGTTTGACAACCTTTATCATCTGGCGTGACGGAGTCAATTTGAATAAGTTTTTGGGCTAAGTCGATGGTTTCGCTCATGCGGATTCTCGGTAATTATTTTGGATAAGCTATTTTACGCTGTTTGTCGTGCAGTTTGAAAACAAAATTAGAGCGTGTCTATTAAGGTTTGGTAGTCAGTTTCTTTGAAACCAACCAGCAGTTGGGTGTTGTGTGCAAGCACCGGGCGCTTAATAAGTGTCGGCATATCAATCAGAGGCGCAAGATCGCTGCCGTCTGTTAAGCCTTGTTTTTGGTTGTCGCTAAGTTGCTTCCAGCTGGTACTGCGTTTATTCACTAGACAGTCAAGCGGTTGTAACTGTAACCATTTGTTAAAGGTTTCAAGGTCAAAACCGTCTTTTCTGAAATCATGGAACGTAAATTCAATGTTGTTTTTTTCTAGAAATTTACGTGCTTTACGTACCGTGTCACAGTTGGATATGCCGTATAAAATCATAATAATCCTTTTAAATAAGTTGAGTCTAAATTGCTGCCTATGAATGAGCATAATCTTACAATATTTAACGTAGTTATTTAACGGAATAGCCTATTCGAAGTTTGTTAATGGATTTACCCAAAAAATTGGTTTTTATCCTTGGATTGGTTGTCTGATTAGCAACAGAGAAGGTATACTTGTCGGTTAATTTATTTATAACTTTTTGAGAGAAAGCATTATGACAATCAAGCGAATTGGACATCGTTACAGCGATACGAAAACTGGTGCAACTTTAGACGTGTGGTTTCCGCGTTCTAATAAAGAGATTGCTCGTAACTGTTTAGCGTTGCAAGCGGGTTTAATTAAAGGCGATTTTGTCACAGTTGAAATCGATTCTGTGGATGACGCGCCAAAATCTGCAGAGGATGCTTATCTTCGTCTGCACCTATTGTCTGAGTGTGCCGTTAAGCCGAACGAAATTAACCTAGAAGGTGTGTTTGGTCTGTTGAGCAATGTGGCGTGGACTACGGCTGGCCCAGTTTTACCGGCTGAAGTTGAGAACCTGAGAGAAGCCATTGCGGTTGAAGTTCACCAGTTTAATGTGACTTGTGTTGATAAATTTCCTCGTATGACGGACTACGTTATTCCTGAAGGTGTTCGCATTGGTAACGCCGACCGTGTTCGTTTAGGTGCACATTTAGCGCCTGGTACAACCATTATGCATGAAGGCTTTGTTAACTTTAATGCGGGTACCTTGGGTAACTCAATGGTGGAAGGTCGAATCAGTGCCTGTGTGGTGGTGGGTGAAAATACCGATATTGGTGGTGGTGCATCTATTATGGGAACCTTGTCCGGTGGCGGTAAGCAAGTTATCTCAATGGGTAAAAGAAACCTATTGGGGGCCAATGCAGGATTGGGTATTTCTTTAGGCGATGATTGCATCGTTGAATCTGGTTTGTATTTAACGGCGGGTACCAAGGTAAAAATGCCAGATGGTTCCATTGTTTCTGCTCGTGATTTGTCGGGTGAATCAAAACTACTCTTTAGACGCCACAGCCAAACCGGTGCCGTTGAAGCGATTATTACCGATGGCTCGGTTTGGGGTGGTTTAAACACGGCCCTGCATAGCAATGATTAATCAATCGTTCTAGATAACGAGATGGTTTTTTAATATTCTGCACACTCTGTAAAGTCACTTCTTTTTAAAAAGAAACCTTTACTGTGCAGAGTTAACCAGCGGTAAGTTTGGTTTTTTATTGAGCGTTATTTAACGCTTTTTTTATGTCTTATTTTTAGGAATATTTATGTCTAAGGTGCTGGGATTAGATCACATTAGTATCATTGTAAGAGATGCGGATGCCTCATTAAGGTTTTATCAAAATCTTCTAGGGCTAGAGTGTTTGCCTAGACCCGACCTTGGGTTTCCTGGTTATTGGTTAGATTTACAAGCTGGGCAAACGATTCATATAATGCAACTGGATAATCCGAATGCGGATACGCTCAGACCAGGGCATGGTGGCCGTGATTATCATTTTGCTTTACGGGTGGAGTCGATAGACTTCTTTATTAACATCTTGTCAGAGATGAAGCATGACTTTAGCTTAAGTAAGTCCGGTAGAAAGGCGTTGTTTGCACGAGATTTGGATAATAATGCGTTTGAATTGTTTGAGTATCAAAGCTAAAACGTAAAAGCGAAAAACAAAAAAATACCCAAATTAAAAGTGAGCAGGCCTGCTTAGTTTAAGTAGGCCTCTTAATTTGTAAACACCGTTGTTTAAGGTTTACCATCCTCTTCAATGAGTGCAATTAAAGCTTGGGTTAATTCCTCTTTTTTGGCCGAGTTATCAACCGCCATATTATGTATATCACTGATTAAGAAAATATCTTCTGCCTTTTCTCCCACGGTATGAATCTTGGCATCATGCAGTCGAATGTTGCACGATTTAAGCGCACAACCAATTCGTGCCAATAAACCTGGGACATCTTTGGTGTGTATCGATAATTCTGTAACGTGTTTGTTGAGTTTATGGAAGCTGATTTCAGTTGGCGTTTCAAAACAGCGCATTCTTCTAGCATTAAGCGTTTTACGGAACTCAATCGGGTCTATCTCGCTATCGTTAAGTTGTTCAGCAATAAAATTGATAATTTCTTGGGGATCTTGCTCCTCAATATCTGATTGATAATCTTCGCTTAAGAAGTGAATGATCACCAATGTCATGTTATCCGAAGTAGAGAATATTTTTGCTTCCACAACGTTAAAGTGAAGTTTATCCAGTGCATAGGCAATATGTGCAAACAGGTAGTCGCGATCTTTTAAATAAAGCATTAACTCAGCTGCACCTTTGGATGTCTTAGCTTGCAGGTGAATTTGAGGGGTGTCGTGGTTGACGTTATAGAGCATTTTGGTTGCACGTGCGACATCATTCGCGCTTTGCCGACTAAAAAATTCACTGCCTGTTAAGCTGTTCCAAAAATTCTGGTAATCGATTGAGGATAGCCCGCGTTTTGAGAGTAAATCCTTGGCTTTTTCTTGTGTTTGCAAGGCTTTTTTAGTTTTGTTTTTAGGGCTGTTTGAGGCTTCGGAAAGCGCTTTAGAAGTTTCATTATAGAGTTCTAAAAAGAGCGAGTTTTTCCAGTCATTCCAAACGTCATCGGAGGTTGCGCATACATCTGCAACGGTAAGCAAGTAGAGATAATCAAGATGTTCTTGGTCACCCACCAGTTCTGCAAAATAGTGTATTACTTTGGGGTCGGAAAGGTCTTTTTTCTGAGCAATGCTTGAAAAGTCTAGATGTTGACGAACTAACCAGCTTAAAAGGGCGCCATCTTTTTTAGAGAGGTTGTGGCGGAAAGCGAACTCATTAGCCTCTTCTGCGCCTAAGACCTCATGTGATCCGCCGCGACCTTTGGCAATGTCATGGAACAGGCCTGCCAAAAAAAGTATTTCAGGTTTGCAGATGTTGGTGGCAATTTGATGTGCCGTTGGAAATTCGTACGCAAACTCATCTACAAAGAAACGGCGTAAGTTTCGAATGGTTAAAATCGTATGATCATCAACAGTATAGGCGTGAAAGATATTAAATTGCATTAACCCAGTTATTTTCTGAAAAGCGGGTAAATAAGCACCCAAAATACCATAAGCGTGGAGTCGCTTCACGGAGGCGTTAACGCGTTTGGGTTGGCGGAATATTTCTAAGAATAGTGCCTTATTAATTGGGTCTTTACGGAAGTCTTCATCAATCAGATACAAGTCTTCACTGATTGAACGAATTGCATTTGAACGAAGGCCGCGAATATTGGGGTAGTTCTCTAAGATGATGAACACTTCCAGTAACGCAGTTGGGTTGTTTTTGAATACGTCTGGGTGCTTGATGTCCAGGTATTGGTCAACCACTTGAAACTGTCGGTTTACAGAGGTGATAACGGGCTCGTCTTGCTTGAACAGTTCCTCTCTAAAGTGTTGCAATAAAATATCATTCATTTTCACAACGCTGTGAACATTACGGTAATAACTGCTCATAAACTGTTCAACCGCCATTTTTTCAGGCGTGTCTTGGTAGCCGAAACTTTCAGCGATGATTTGCTGATTATCAAATTGCAGTCGATCTTCTTTTCGGCATCGCATGTGGTGTAGTGCAAATCGGACACGATTTAAATAGCGATAACCTGCTTCAATTTCTCGGAACTCTTCAGAAGATAAGAAGTTATGTTGAATTAACTCATTAATTGAAGAAGCGTTAAAGTGTCGTTTTGCCACCCAGTAAATGGTTTGTATATCTCTTAAACCACCCGGGCTCTCTTTTACATTTGGTTCAAGTTGATAGACCGTATCATTAAAGCGTTTGTGGCGATTTTTTTGTTCTCTCACCTTGGCTTTAAAAAAGTCTTTACTTGGCCAAAAGGTCAGGTTGTTCCAGATGGTCTGCATCTCTTGGTAGAGTTCGTATTCTCCTGTAATCCAACGAGATTCAAGTAAACTGGTGGCGGTAGAGATGTCTTTTTGCCCCTCTTCAAAGCAGTCATTTATGGTTCTTACCGAATGCCCTAAGTCAAAACCAAGATCCCAAAGGAAGGTTATAAAACCAGACACATTTTCGTTAGCGAGTTGTTCATTTTCAATTAGAATTAAAATGTCGATGTCGGAGAAAGGCAGTAACTCTCCTCGGCCATAACCCCCAATGGCCAAAAGGGCAACATTCTGAGACTCCGGGATAAAGTGTTTCCAAATCTTCTTTAATACTTGGTCGATGTAAGTTGAACGTTCTTTAACGAGTCCACTTACCGCAGCGCCTTCTTCATACTGGTTAAATTGGTGTTGTTGAAACTGTTTCAGTGCTTCTCGACCGAGCTTCATGGCCTGGAGTAAGTTACCACTGTTAAGCGTTTCTACAAATCCTGGAAGAGAGGGGCGTTCGGTGCTCATGAAATATCAACTCGTATGTTGTGGCCAACCCCCCTCCAAGTTTGAGTGGGTTAGCAATAGTAGAAATCGGCGGGATTACATTATGACAACCTGCTTTAGGGTAAAACAGGTACTTCACCATGACGTAAAGTGAAAATTTCGTAACCGTCGTCGGTGACGGTTAGAGTGTGTTCCCATTGAGCAGATAGCTTACGGTCTTTAGTGACGACTGTCCAATTGTCGCCTAACAGTTTGACAGGTGCTTTCCCTTGGTTAATCATCGGTTCAATGGTAAAGACCATACCTGGCTTGAGTACAATTTCTTTTAACTCTTCTGCAGCATAATGAAGTACCTGAGGCTCTTCGTGGAAGTCTGCACCAATACCGTGCCCACAATACTCTCGAACCACAGAGTAATTATTCGCTTCGGCGTGTTGCTGAATGGCAAAGGCGACATCATATAAAGTTGCTTCAGGTTTTACTTGTTCAATGCCTAGCCAAAGGCATTCACGTGCAACCTGACATAAGCGACTTGCAAACGGCTTGACAGCGCCGATTTCGAACATCATGGATGTGTCGCCATGATAGCCATCTTTTATGACGGTAACGTCAATATTAACAATATCGCCGTTTTTGAGCTTTTTAGCGTTATCCGGAATCCCATGGCAAACCACTTGGTTAACGGAGATACAGCTTGAAGCAGGGAATCCGTGATAGTTTAAAGTTGCAGGAATGGTGCCTTGTTCATTTACCATAAAGTCGTGCATAATTTGGTTCAATTCACCCGTTGAAATACCTGCAACAACATGGGGGGTAATCTTATCTAGTACGTTTGCAGCCAGCTGACCTGCTACTCTCATTTTTTGAATTTCTTCTGCCGTTTTGATTTTAATAGCCATGCGTTTTCCGTAGCAATGTTTAGAGATACTTTAACGGTTGCCCAGAGCGGTTTGTGTGGGTCAATAGTCAAAATAAAATTGTGAATTTAGGCGGAGTGTGATATAAATGCCGCACCTTTCGAATGAGAGGAATTTTAACAGAAAATCCGCACGTTTATCGAGACATAAAACGGGGTGCCTTAATCACTTAAATGGATTGGGTTCGTTTTATGGGTAAACGGAGGCCTAACCCCAATTTGGAGAAAAAAATCATGGCAAAAGTTACCATGCGTCAAATGCTAGAAGCCGGTGTTCACTTCGGTCACCAAACACGTTATTGGAACCCTAAAATGGGCGAGTACATCTTCGGAGCTCGTAACAAGATCCATATCATTAACTTAGAAAAAACATTGCCGTTATTCAACGATGCGTTGAACATGATTGGTGGCGTTGCGGCTAATAAAGGTCGCGTACTATTTGTTGGTACTAAGCGCGCTGCATCAGACATCGTTGCTGAAGAAGCAAAACGTTGTGGTATGCCATACGTTAACCACCGTTGGTTAGGTGGGATGTTAACTAACTTCAAAACAATCAAGCAGTCAATTAAGCGTTTGAAAGAACTTGAAGTGATGGAACAAGATGGTACTTTTGAAAAAGTAACTAAAAAAGAAGCGTTAATGATGAGCCGTCAAAAAGAGAAGCTAGAGCTTTCTCTAGGTGGGATCAAAGACATGCGCGCTATGCCAGATGCTATCTTTATTATCGATACTGGTAACGAAGGGATTGCTATCCAAGAAGCTAAAAACCTAGGTATTCCAGTTATCGGTGTGGTTGATACAAACAACGATCCACGTGATATTGACTATGTTATTCCGGGTAACGATGACGCGATTCGTGCAATTAAATTGTACTTATCAGCGGTTGCTGATGCAGTGATTGAAGGTAAAGATTCAATTACGACTGCGCCAGCTGGTGATGATTTCGTAGAAGCTGAAGCTAACTAATCAGCTCAATAACTAAGCAGGCCTGTTCACTTTAAAGTTTAACAGGCTGTTTGCATTTACGAATTTAGAACAAACGAAAAGGAATAATAATATGGCTATTACAGCTTCTATGGTTAAAGACCTACGTACTGCAACTGGCGCAGGCATGATGGATTGCAAAAAAGCACTGTCGGAAACAGACGGTGATATGGACGCAGCAATTGAGTTTCTTCGTAAGAAGGGTATGGCGGGCGCAGATAAAAAAGCGGGTCGTGTTGCAGCTGAAGGCGTCATTGCGATTGCTGTTTCTGATGATAAGAAAACAGGTATTATCGCTGAAGTGAACTGTGAAACAGACTTTGTTGCAAAAGGTGATGAGTTTAAAGCCTTCGCTAATGAAATCGCTGCAAAAGCACTTGCTGCTGATACCACTGACGTTGAAACCATTATGGGTTTAACAATGGATTCTGGAAAGACGATTGATGAAACTCGTCGTGCAATGATTGCACGTATTGGTGAGAACATGGCATTACGTTTTGCACAAAAAATCGAATCTAATGGCATTATTGGTATGTACCAGCACGGCGAGAAAATCGGTGTTGCAGTTGCGATTGATGGTGGAGATGACGTTTTAGCTCGTGATATCGCAATGCACATTGCAGCGGCTAACCCTGCAGCGATTTCTGCAGATGACGTTGATCAGGATATGCTTGCTAAAGAGCGTGCTTTCCAAATTGATCAGGCTAAAGAGTCTGGTAAGCCAATGGAAATCATTGAGAAAATGATTGAAGGGCGTATGCGTAAGTACCTTGCAGACATCACGCTTGTTGGTCAGCCATTTGTTAAAGACCCAGACACAACGATCGAAAAACTATTAAAAGCAAACGGTGCGACCGTGACGGCCTTTACACGTTTAGAAGTCGGTGCAGGGATTGAGATTGAAGAAACAAACTTTGCGGACGAAGTAGCATTAGCAGCTAAAGCGGTCACGGGTTAATTTCGGATTGATTCAAATGAGCCATAGCGACCTTAGCTGTTAAGTTAAGTCGCTATGGCTTTTTTGTAAGTTAAATTTAGTTAGAGTGGTTTGAAAAATAAATTGTCTATTTGGTTTTCAAAATGCTTTAATCTTATAAGTTAGTAAATGTGAGGATAGTCTGCTATGGCGCTGAAATATAAACGAATTCTTTTAAAATTTAGTGGCGAAGCCTTAATGGGGTCAGGTGACTTTGGTTTATGTGCTGAAACCTTAAAGAGTGTCGTAGCAGAAGTTAAGTCATTAAGAGATTTAGGCGTTGAAGTGGGCATTGTTGTGGGTGGAGGAAATATCTTTCGCGGCGCGCAAATTCAGGGGTCAGGTATTCAACGTACGACGGGTGACCACATGGGAATGATGGCAACGGTCATTAATGCACTGGCATTACGTGATGTGATTGAGAGTCAGGGGATGCGTTCGCAGGTGTTATCAGCGATGAGCATCGAAGGGGTTTCGACTGGCTTTAATGCTAACCAAGTTAAGAAGAATTTAGCGGATGGGGATGTGGTTGTGTTTGCCGCAGGCACCGGAAGCCCATTCTTTACAACGGATACGGCTGCCGCATTGCGTGGGATTGAGATTGATGCGGAAATAGTTTTAAAAGCTACGAAAGTCGATGGTATTTACACCGCAGATCCAAAAAAAGACCCATCTGCAACCCGCTATGCCAGTCTTTCATATGATGAAGTGATTCAGAAAAATTTACAGGTAATGGATCAGACTGCGTTTGTTTTATGCCGTGACCATCAGATGCCGATTCGTGTTTTTGATATGTTTAAAGAAAATGCGGTCATTCGAATTGTTCAAGGTGATGATGAAGGTACCTTGGTAAGCTAACAATCTTTAGGAGAATAAAATGTTAAATGAAATTCGTGACGATGCCCGTGAAAGAATGGAAAAGTCAATTGCAAACCTAGAAGCGAACTTTGCCAAAATTCGTACCGGGCGTGCGCATCCAAGTATTTTAGATTCGGTTATGGTCGATTACTACGGGTCAGAAGTGCCTATCAGTCAAGTTGCTAATATCAATGTAGAAGACGCGCGTACCTTAACCGTTCAGCCATGGGAGCAGCCAATGGTTGCCGTGGTCGAGAAAGCGATTATGAAGTCAGACTTGGGGGTTAACCCAGTCACTAACGGTAATGTCATGCGCATTCCAATGCCAGTATTAACGGAAGAGCGTCGTAAAGACCTCACGAAAGTGGCAAGAGCGGAAGCTGAAAATGCACGTATTGCGGTTCGTAATGTCCGTCGTGATGCAAACGGTGATATTAAATCGCTGTTAAAAGACAAAGACATTACTGAAGATGATGCACGTCAAGGTGAAGATTCGATACAGAAGATTACCGATGAAATGATTGCCAAAGTGGATGCTGCTTTGAAGGAAAAAGAAGACACATTGATGGAAATTTAATTCGATATTTATGCCGTTTTACGGCATAATCTAATTAGTTTTTTCTATAAAACGGCCAATTAACAGTTAAGTTTTTGATTGTTAAAGGCCGTTTTTCATATCTTGTATTCGGGGTTTGGTTTGCTTAAACAACAAAATCAACAGGTTAATGTTCCTAAACACATTGCCATTATTATGGACGGCAATGGTCGCTGGGCAAAAAAGCGCCTCTTACCCCGTTTTATAGGTCACCAAAAAGGTTTAAATGCGGTTAAACGTGTTGTAACCCACTGCGCTGAAATTGGCGTAGAATCACTCACTTTGTTTGCTTTTAGTACCGAAAATTGGCGACGACCACCTGAAGAGGTGAACAAGCTTATGGGGCTTTTTTTAAAAGCTTTGCAACGTGAAGTCTCTAAACTAGATGATAATAATGTCAAATTGCAAATCATCGGTGACCGCAGTGCCTTTAATGATGAAATTCAGACCCATATCGAACTTGCCGAAGCTCAGACCGCGGATAATGATGGCTTAGTGTTAAATATCGCTGCTAACTACGGTGGTCGTTGGGATATGGTTGAAGCAGTGAAACGATGGCAACTTGCTAACCCGGATTTAGATGTGTCTCACCTTGATGAATCGGCTCTGTCTAAATACGTCTGTTTAGCTGAGCAGGCGGAACCCGATTTACTGATTAGAACGGGTGGCGAAGAACGTATCAGTAACTTTTTGATTTGGCAGATGGCTTACGCAGAATTTTATTTTACCGACACCTTATGGCCAGACTTTAACGAAAAGTCGATTGATGATGCTGTTCATTCGTTTAATCAACGTGAGCGTCGTTTTGGGCAAACAGGGGATCAAGTCAAGTCATGTTAAAGCAACGAATCATAACCGCGATTATTTTGGCCGTTGGAGCTATCTGGGCACTTTTTAAAGCTTCGCCAGATATTTGGGCTGTGTTACTTTTGGGCATCGGTTTGATTGCGGCTTGGGAGTGGGCTGGGTTTGCAAAGATCACTTCGCTATGGCAAAAAGCCCTTTATGCTATTTTCATAACAATGACGAGTTACGCTGGTATTGAGTTTTTAAATGACGAAGCCATTATTGGTTCAACCGCTCTTGAAGCGCTTGTCTTGATAGCGGTGGTTTCAGCTTATCAGTACTTTAAAGGTGAATCAAAACCCTCTTCAATGGGCCTCATTCTGCTTTTTGGAGGCCTTTTTATCTCGTTGTTTGTCATAACTATGATTCTGTTCAGAGCCCACTTCTCTGCTGAAGCGCTATTGATGAGCTTGGTCGTTATTTGGGCGATTGACACGGGTGCTTATTTTAGTGGACGCAAATTTGGACGCAAAAAACTAGCACAGTATGTGAGTCCTGGTAAAACTTGGGAGGGCGTTTATGGCGGTGCCATCTTGGCCTTTGTTGTTGCCATAATCGGTCTTTACATACTGCAACCGACACTCAATGTTCATTTTGCTTTGTTTGCTTTAATGGCCGCATTGATTGCTCTGTTCTCTGTGTTTGGTGATCTTTTTGAGAGTGTTTTAAAACGCCAAGTCGGCTTAAAAGACAGTGGCTCAATCTTACCTGGCCATGGTGGCGTTCTTGACCGGATTGATAGTTTGATTATAGCCGTGCCGATGTTCTATATTCTTTGGACTTACGGGAGTGTGCTCGCGTGAGCTTTTTGTGGTCAATCCTGGGTTTTATCCTTGTAATCGGTATTTTAGTTGCCATTCATGAGTGGGGACATTACCAGGTTGCTCGTTGGTTTGATATCAAAGTCATTCGATTCTCGATTGGGTTTGGTAAGCCTATTTGTACTAAGCAGGGCAAAGAGACCGAATTTCAGGTTGCTATGATCCCTATTGGTGGTTACGTTAAGTTTGTCGATGAGCGTGAAGGGCCTGTTGACGAAGAAGATGTGCCTCGTGCGTTCAATCGACAAAGTGTTTATAAACGATTTGCCGTGGTTGCAGCAGGGCCTTTAATTAATCTTATTTTTGCTTGGCTTGTTTTTACCGCAATCTACTTGATTGGCGTATCAGGCATTAAACCGATATTTGAACAGCCTCTCCCCGGTTCTCCTTTAGAGCAGGTTTTGCCAAATAATCAGCAGGCCTGGTTAGTTTTAGAGGCTAATGAGAAGCCGGTTACCAGTTGGATGACCATTCGTGATCAATTATTAAAAGCTCTGATTGACGACCAGAGTACTTTTTCATTAAAACTTGAATCGATTGATACCGGCGAAGTGAAGTATTTAGGGTCAATTCCCTTAAGCAATTTAGATTTAGAGGATAAAAAGCAGGATTGGATGAAAGCGTTTGGTTTTCAACGTTATGCCATTCCTCTTCCGCCTCATATTGGGTCGCTTAAAGAGGACGCACCAGCTGCATTAGCCGGGATTGAAGTTGGCGACCTGATTACCAAAATAGATGGTCAGTCAATTTCAGTTTGGCAAGACCTTGTTAAAACAGTCTCAAATTTAGCAAATCAGACGGTTGAAGTGGAGCTTCAACGCGGCTCTGTTTTATTAACTAAGCAGGTAACCATTGTTGAAAACAGTGCGGATACGTCAAAAGGGTATTTGGGCGTTGGGGTTTATGTGGATGAAAGTTTAATGAAA
Source organism: Thiotrichales bacterium (assembly GCA_016938655.1). Lineage (GTDB taxonomy): Bacteria > Pseudomonadota > Gammaproteobacteria > Thiomicrospirales > Thiomicrospiraceae > Thiomicrorhabdus. The sequence continues at coordinate 91,499 of JAFGUG010000031.1, forward strand.
TCCTATACGATTACGTCTCAATATGGTTTGTTTGAATCGATTCAACTTGGCTGGCAAAAGAATTTAGACTTTATAGATATGAGTCTGGTTATGATGAAGAAAATGTTGTTTGGAGAGGTTGGTTTAGATAATTTATCAGGCCCGGTAAGTATTGCTCAGTTTTCAGGTCAAGCGTTACAAACTGGGGTAATCTCGTTTTTAACGCTGCTTGGCCTGCTCAGTTTAAGTTTAGGTATTTTAAATTTACTGCCAATTCCAGTGTTAGATGGTGGGCACTTAGTTTATTATATTGTCGAAATGATAAAAGGCTCCCCAGTCAGTGAAGGGGTCATGGTGTTTGGCCAAAAAATAGGCCTATTATTAATTATTAGTTTAACGGTGTTAGCGTTAACAAACGATCTCATAAGAATTACAAATGGATAGAATGAAACCGAAACACTTTAGATACAGCGCTTTGTGCGGCCTTATGTTAGGTTTAATGGGTGGAGCCAATCAGGCTTATGCATTTACTATCAACAAAATCGAGGTTGAAGGTACACAAAGAATTGGTTTTGAAACCATTAATAGTTATTTACCGGTTTCTGTCGGTCAAGACTTAAATGGTCCCTTAATTCAGCAGAGTATCCAGAAGCTATATAAAACCGGTTTTTTTAAAGATGTATCTTTGTTTGAGCGTGCGCCGGGTGTCTTGGTTATTAAGGTTGTAGAAAGACCTTCTATTACCGAAGTCAGTATTGATGGGAACGCATTAATTGAAACCGAAGATTTCATGGAAGCGTTGGGATCACTTGGAATTAAGCAAGGACGAATCTTTAATCAAACGCAATTGGACAGAGTGGTTCTAGATTTAAAACGTCGTTATCAAGGCCAAGGTTATTACGCTGCAGAGATCGCTTTTAAAGTTGAAGAGTTACCAAGAAATCGCGTTAATTTAAAAATTGAAGTAGAAGAGGGCAAGGCGGCTACGATTGGCGCCATCAACTTAGTTGGTAACGATACTTATCAAGATTCGGTTTTAAAATCACTTTTATTGTTATCAGAAAAATCCATACTTGGAGAGACTGACGAATACTCTCAGCCAAAGATGCAAGCAGACATCGAAACCATCCGTTCATACTATCTAGACCGTGGTTTTGCTGAGTTTGAAATTCGATCGAATCAAGTTAGCCTCTCGTTAGACAAAACCAAAGTATTCATAACCATCAACATGACTGAGGGTACACAATACAAAGTGGCCTCGGTAAAGTATACGGGTGACACTCGAATTTCTAATGAAGAGATTGCGAAGCTTCAGGCCATCTCTTCTGGAGATCTGTTTTCAAGAACACAAGTGATTCAAACAATGAACGCTTTTCGTGACAGACTCAGTGAGGAAGGTTATGCTTTTGCGGATGTGAAACCCGATACCAAGTTGAACAAAGAAGCCAAAACCGTTGATATTAAATTTGATGTGACGCCAAAAGAACGAGTTTACGTTCGCAATATCAACATTGAAGGCAATACACGAACTCGCGATTATGTTATTCGTCGTGAACTTCGCCAGTTAGAGAGTGCACCTTACTCGTTAAGCCAGGTTCGCTTATCAACCGCACGTTTAAATCGATTAGGTTACTTCACACGGGTTGATATTGATACTCAGCAGGCCTCGCCTGATCAAATTGATTTGGTTGTGAAAGTTGAAGAACAATCAACGGGTTCCTTTACCGCTGGTTTAGGGTTTTCTCAGTTGGACGGAGTCAGCTTCAATATAGGCGTTTCAGAACGCAATTTTATTGGCAGTGGTAATCAGCTTGATTTTAAGATCAGTTCGTCTGCGGCTAGAAAGTCAGCCGATATTGGGTTGACCAACCCATACTTTACCGCCGATGGCGTGAGTTTTGGTACCGGGTTTTATCTGAGTGAAATTGATGCAGAAGAACTGGGTATTTCTGATTATACAACCAATAATTACGGTATCCGTTTTTCACTTGGTTACCCCTTAAGTGAATACAGCCGAATTAATTACGGTTTAAAACTTAATAATCAAACACTGGTTTGTTCAGACACATTCAATGTTTGTAATGATTACTTAGTTGATAATAAAGAAGATCAAACTTCGGCTATTTTGTCTGCAGGTTGGACTTACGACACAAAGAATTCCTTCTATTTTCCGTCGGCTGGACAAACCTTTAGTGTTTCCGCTGAAGTTGAAACGCCAATAAATTCAGATGTGTCGCTTTACAAGCTATTTATGGACGAAAAATGGTATTATCCGTTAACCTCTGATTTCAGTTTGAGCTTAAAACTCGGTTTAGCCTATGGAGATGGGTTTGGTTCGACCAAAGAGTTACCGTTCTATGAGCGATTCTATACCGGGGGTATTAGTTCTGTTCGCGGTTATGAGCCAAACTCATTGGGTGACAATTATGATCTAACCATTGATGGTAGTGATCGTCCAATTGGAGGTTCATCAAGAGTGAATACGTCGGCAGCAATTGTTTTCCCAGTGCCGTTTATTGATGATTCGAGTAATGCAAGATTTAGTCTGTTCTTTGATGCCGGTAATGTTTATGCCAAAGGACAGAAGGTTGATTTTGCTGAGTTAAGAACCTCAACGGGTATTGGCCTATCATGGATAACGCCGGTCGGTCCACTGTCATTTAGTTATGCCAGACCCATTAACTACACCAAAGATGATGAGTTACAAGCATTTCAGTTCAACTTAGGGATTCCCCTTTAATTGATCGGTTAGATCATAAAAATAGGAAAGATTAATGGTTAAGTTTTTAAAACTTTTTATTGTAAGTTCAATGTTGTCTTTCAGTGCTAACGCATTGGCAGAAGAGTCGCCTGTTAAGTTAGGCGTGGTGAATGTTGCCCTGCTACTTGAGCAAGCACCGCAAGCCAAGAATGCCAGTTCTAACTTAGAAAAAGAGTTTTCTCCTCAGCAAGCAGAACTTAAGTCTTTAGGCAGTAAGTTTGAAAAGCAGCAGAGTGATTACCAAAAAAATAAAGCGGTGATGAGTGACAGTCAGAAAATGACTAAAGAGCGTGAGTTGACTATGATGACTCGGGAAATTCAACGCCGTCGTAATGATGTACAAGAACTACTCAACCTGAGAAGAAACGAAGAGTTGGCCAAACTTCAGTCCATAGTGAACGACGCTATTAAAGCGATTGGTAAGCAGCAAAGTTTTGACTTAATTTTGTATGAAGGGATTGCATATACCAACAATCGTGTTGATGTCACTCAAGATGTTTTAAAACATCTGCAGGACATGAGTAACAAACAACGTTCTGAATTTAATAAGTAAGAAAGTGCTCTATGCAGTTAACAAACGTTATCGATCACTTACATCAGGTTGGAATAGAGACTGAGCTTTTTGGAGACGCCTCTTTAGAGGTGTCACAAATAGCCAGTCTTCAAACTGCTCAGGCTTCCAATATAAGTTTTCTATCTGATAAACGCAGAGTGAATGAGTTAAAAGAGACTCAAGCGGGTGTGGTTCTGGTTAAACCTGAACATAAAGACACGAGCGATGCAGTTAAAATCATTGTAAGTGACCCTTATTACGCGTATGCGGTAGTCGCCCAGTTATTAAATCCTGTTTTTAAAGAACCTCATGGTATTGCGCCATCCGCTTCGGTTGATGCCTCTTCTGAGTTGGCAGACTCTGTATCGGTTCTTGCCCATGCATCGGTCGACCAAAATTCTAAAATTGGTGAAAATACAGTCGTTATGGCTGGTGCAAGGATTGGCCGAAACGTTCAAATTGGTCGAAACGTTCAAATTGGCCCTAATGTCGTTGTGATGCATGATTGTGTTATTGGCGACGATGTAACCATTGAAGCCGGATCTGTGATTGGTGGCGATGGCTTTGGTTGGGCAAATCATAAAGGCCAATGGATTAAAGTTCCTCAGATTGGCCGTGTTGTGATTGGTAATCGAGTGTCAATTGGTAACAACTGTACTATTGATCGCGGAGCCATCGAAGATACCATTATTGAGGACGGCTGCATAATCGATAACCTTGTTCATATTGCTCATAATGTGGTTCTCGGAGAGGGCAGTGCGATTGCCGGGCAGGTTGGTTTTGCAGGCAGTACCACGCTTGGCAAGCACTGCACGGTTGCTGGCCAAGCTGGCTTTGCCGGTCACCTAGAAGTCGGTGATCAAGTGCATATTTTAGCCAAAGCAGGGGTCACACACAGTTTACCAAAAGCAGGTGTTTATGCCGGCTTTCCAGCAATTAATGCGTCTGACTGGCAAAAAAACAGCGTTCGCAGCCGTAACTTAGATAAAATGGCCAAGCAGATTAAATCTTTAGAAAAAGCCATTTATTCTGAAACCCAAAACTAAACAGAATTTTACTCACTAAACGAAATAAACCGGATAAAAGCCACTATGGAAGTTAAAGAAATTTTTGATTATTTACCACATCGATACCCATTTTTATTGGTCGATCGTGTAACCGAGTTTGTTTCTGGTGAGTCATTGAAGGCTTTTAAAAATGTGACCTTTAATGAACCTCAATTTACCGGACATTTCCCAAATAACCCTATTATGCCGGGTGTGCTTATTATAGAGGCGATGGCGCAATGTACAGGAATTTTGGCGTTTAGAAGCCAAGGTGTTAAGCCCGATGGTTCAACTATGTACTATTTGGCCGCAGTAGATAATTGTCGCTTTAAAAAACCAGCCATTCCCGGTGATCGGTTGGATTTTGAAGTTGTCACTAAAGGCAACAAGCGTGGTATTTGGAAGTTTGAATGTGTCACCAAAGTTGACGGTAAGGTGATTGCTACCGCTGATCTTTTGTGTGCAGAAAGAAAGGTATAAGCCTTGATTCACGCCACAGCCATTATTGATCCGAAGGCGATGATTGCCGAGGATGTAAAAATCGGACCTTATTGTGTTATTGAAGGGGACGTTTTCATTGGCGCCGGAACAATTCTGGAGGCGCATGTTGTCATTCAAGGGCCAACTCAAATTGGTGAAAATAATCATTTCTTTCAGTTTTCATCGATTGGTGCGGCACCGCAAGATAAAAAGTATGCCGGTGAACCTACCCGTTTAGTGATAGGTAATGGCAATACATTTCGTGAAAATGTCACGGTTAACCGTGGAACGGTCCAAGATTTAGGTGAAACTCGAATTGGTGACGATAACTGGGTCATGGCCGGTGTGCATATTGCTCATGACTGCATTATTGGTCATCACTGTATATTAGCGAATGCGGTGGCTTTAGCAGGGCACGTAACCGTTAATGATTGGGCCATTCTTGGCGGTTATAGTTTAGTTCATCAATTTTGTCATATTGGGGCGCATAGCTTCTGCGGAATGGGCAGCGTTATTAACCAAGACGTGCCCAATTTTGTTGTCGTTTCAGGAAACTTAGCCAATCCTCGTGGGATCAATCTAGAAGGCGTTAAACGTCGTGGCTTCACACCACAACAAGTCAGTTGCATCAAAAAGGCTTACCGCTCGATTTACCGTTCTGGTAATAAATTAACGACAGCCATTGAAGAGATTGAAACGCTCAATGACGAAACGGGTACGCTCGATTCACTTGTTCACTTTTTAAAGAATTCCAAGCGTGGTATTGTCCGTTAATTTCGCTTCTCGTCCTAAGCTAAACAGCGCTTCACCGGTAATCGCTATGGTTGCAGGTGAATCTTCTGGTGATACCTTAGGGGTTGATTTACTTCTTAGTTTAAAACAACGTTATCCGAATGCACGATTTGTTGGCATTGGGGGACCCAAAATGGTTTCGCAGGGTTTTGAAACTTGGGTGCCGATGGAAAAACTTTCTGTCATGGGTTTCTTTGAAGTGTTAAAGCACCTTCGTGAACTGCTTAAAATACGTAAGCAATTGATTTCTGATTTGTTGGCGCTTCGTCCCGATGTGTTTATTGGTATTGATGCACCCGATTTCAATTTTAAAGTGGAGTCAATCTTAAAAGAACAGGGCATTAAAACTGTTCATTATGTTGGCCCCTCTGTCTGGGCTTGGCGTGAAAAACGTCTGCAGAAAATTCGTTCTGCGGTAGATGGCGTGTTAGTTTTGTTTCCGTTCGAACCCGATTATTATCACCGCTACAATATTCCCGTTAAATTTGTTGGTCATCCTTTAGCCCATCAGTTTCCAGACCATCCAGATTCTGCAAAAGCACGCGCAGTATTATCTTTACCTCTTAATAGTCCGATTACCGCCATCTTACCTGGTTCACGCATGAGTGAAATTGAAGCGATGGCTGATATTTATATGCAAGCGGCAAGTAAACTGCACGAAATTTACCCAAATATGATTTTTATCGTTCCGTGTGTGCATGATAAAGCCAAACTTCGCATACAAGCGGCGGTTGAAAGGTTTGCATCTAAACTTGATGTAAGACTTTTTGAGCAAAAATCTAGGGAGGTTTTAGAGGCCTGTGATCAAGTCATTGTGACATCTGGAACGGCGACCTTAGAGTGTGCCTTAATGAAACGCCCTATGGTCTTAGCGATTAAAGTACATCCTATTTCTTATTGGATTATGAAGCGACTGGCTACCACGCAATGGATTGGCTTGCCGAATATTCTGGCTGGCAAAACCATCGTTACTGAACTGATTCAAGAAAATGCAACGCCTGATAAAATCGCTTTAAGTTTAGGGCGTTTAGTGGTCGATAAAGCCAATCGAACTAAGCAGATAACGGCGTTTGAACAACAGCACCAATCTCTTAAACAGAACGCCTCTGAATTGGCTGCGGATGCCATTCAAAAGTGGGCAGGCCTGCCATGATTCAGCATCAGGACGTACTATTTAACCCGGAAGTTGCTGAGGGGTTTGACTATATAATTGGCGTGGACGAAGTGGGCCGAGGCCCTTTAATTGGTGATGTCGTCACCGCAGCGGTTATTCTTCCTGCAGATTGCAGTTTACCTTTAAACGATTCTAAAAAACTCTCCGAAAAAAAACGCCAACACCTTTCCCTAGAGATTAAACAGCAAGCGATCGCTTACGCTATTTGTAAAGCAAGCCCCGAAGAGATTGACGAATTAAATATTTTGCATGCCACAATGCTTGCAATGCAACGTGCCATTATTGCCGTAGCTCAGCAGGTAAGTGGTAACATTAAGGTCTTAGTAGACGGCAATCGCTGCCCCAAAGTCGAGTTTAGCTGTGAGGCAATAGTGAAAGGGGATGCAAAAGTTGCCGAAATTAGTGCAGCATCCATTCTTGCAAAGGTACATCGTGACCAGCAAATGCTAGATTTAGACGTTTTATACCCAGAATATGGTTTTGCACAGCATAAAGGTTACCCAACGGTAAAACATTTAGCTGCAATTAAGGAGTTTGGCATGATTTCTGGTTACAGAAAGTCATTCAAACCCATTCGAGAATTGTTGAATCAAAGTTAGCAGGCCTGCTTATTTTCAAAAAAAGCGCTGTATTCATTGGAGAACATCTCGATATTTCGATTTAGCGCTTGGTTAAATCACTCACTTTTCATAAATGGTAGGTTAGGTTTTTACGATGAGTACCATGTTAGAACAGATTGAAAAAACAGCGCAGTTAAGTAAAAACAATCAAATGAGCTTGATGATATTTCAAGTGCAATTTCCCAGGAACGGATCACATCCGCCTTATTACGGAATGAATGTTTTTAAGGTTCGCGAAGTCCTTGAAGCACGGGCTTATGATGTTTCCCCTATGCCCGATGCTAACCCATTAATTGAAGGCATGATTGAGTTGCGCGGTGTTTATCTGCCTGTAATCGACCTGCCCAAATGGATGGGCTTTGATATGACGGATGAAGAGCGAGAAAAATCGATTATTATCGTCTCTGATTTCAGTCATAACTTTGTTGGACTGCGTGTTTCTTATATTCACGGTGTAGAAGAGAAGGATTGGGCAGAAATTCACCCAGCTGGTAATTACAAGGTAGATGTTAATACCAACCAAATCATTAACCACACCTATTTATCAAACAGTGATGACCTCTGTTTTATTCTTGATATCGAAAAACTGTTAATTGAAGCAATGCCTACCATGGCTGAAAAAATCTTTGCTTCTGCTAAAGCGGTTGATCAACGAACACACAGATTTAGTAATGACATCTATGACCGAACTATTTTGTTTGCTGAAGACAGTATGGCCATTCAAAAATACATGGGTATGGTGTTTGATCAGTTAAATCTCAAGTATTTGGCGTTTGATAATGGACGGTTACTGCTAGATTATGTGGATTCATTAGACAGCTTAGATGAAATATCGATGGTATTTACTGATTTAGAGATGCCGGTTGCATCAGGGCACACGGTTATTAAAGAGTTAAAGCTCAGTCCAAAATCACGACATTTACCTATTATTGTGCACACGTCTATGACTAGCGAAAACAACAGTCGACAAGTCTTAGATATGGGGGCAGATTATTTTATAGGTAAGGTTGATACCGATTTGATTGTTGATACAGTCGCAAAAGTCGATCATGTTCTATATGGAACGCCTTTACCAGAAGTTAATATCTAAAGCCCTATATCTTGGGGCTGTCTAAGTCCCATTAAGTTGACTAAATTGTAGGCATAAAAAAAGGCGCATGATCAGTGCGCCTTTTTTAACTCTAGAGTGTCAATATTAACGTTGACGAGCTTTAAATCTAGGGTTAGTTTTGTTGATTACGTACACTTTACCGCGACGTTTAACAACTTGACAGTCTTTATGACGTGTTTTGGCAGATTTTAATGATGATAAGATTTTCATTATTTTATTCCATAATTATGGTCGGCTTTTGTCGAGAGCCGATTGGTTTTAGTTCAAATTTGACGCGGCGTATGTTACTGATAAATAAGCCGCTTGTCTAGTTTAATTGCATTAAAAGCTTAAAAAATACAACATTTAGTAGTCATAGCCGTTTATTAATCTATCCAGCACCTTATCTAGTGTGTATTTAGAACACAATTCAATCCATTCTCAGCTTCCATTCAGTATAATTCCAACACTTAAATAAGAACGACCTTTGCCAAGGAAGCCCGCATGTCTGCTAAAAAAAATGTTGCTGAAAAACTGACTGTGGACTTAGTGATGGGAAAAGACTCAACACTCGCCCAGTATGTTGACGGCTACCAGCCAAGGCAAGCGCAGTTGGATATGGCGCATGAGGTCGCAGAACTGATTGATGATGAAGGGACGTTACTTGCTGAAGCGGGAACAGGCACGGGTAAGACCTTTGCTTATTTAGTGCCGGCGCTCCTGTCGGGTAAAAAAATCATCGTATCCACGGCAACTAAAACCTTGCAAGAACAGCTGATTCAAAAAGATTTGCCAATGTTATTAAAGGCTTGCAAGGTAAAAGGTAAAGCGCGTTTATTAAAAGGGCGTGATAACTATCTGTGTCCGCAACGTCTTGAAATTACTGAAACATCAGAGCAACATAGCAAAGAGGACTGGAAAAAGTTAGCAGAAATTCGCCATTGGTCAGAACGCACCAAGCAAGGTGACCGTGCTGAACTGGAAAGTGTGCCAGAAAACGATCTGATTTGGCGCAAAGTCACTTCAAGACTGGAGTTTTGCCAAGCTGCCGGTTGTCAGTCCGAATCAGGCTGTTTTTACCCGATTGTTAAAGAACGCGCTGCGGAAGCGCAGGTTTTGGTGGTCAATCACCACCTTTTCTGCGCCGATTTAGCGCTTCGAGAGCAGGGGTTTGGAGAATTATTACCAGACGCGGACATCTATATTTTCGATGAAGCTCATCAGTTACCTGATATTGCCGCTCAGTTTTTAGGTTTTTCAATCACGCGTGGTCAACTCGAAGAGTTGGTACGCGATATACGTCAAGCGCAGAAGCAAGAGTCACCTGATAGCCAATCGATCAGTGATTTAGCCACTAAATTTGAACTTCAACTCAAAGCCTTAAGCGAACTTTTTGGTAAATGGGACAAGCGTTGGACTTGGGAGCAACTCGAAAACGATAAGCCGTTTAATGAAGCGGTTAAGATTTTGCGTAATCAACTTGGTTTTTTAGTTGAAAGCTTAAAAGAGATTACTGAAAGAGGTAAGCAGATAAGTGCGGTTTATAAACGTGCTAAGGACTTTGAGTCTCAATTTACCGAATGGATGAAGCAAACCTCTGAAAATAAAATTCGTTGGGTAGAAACGTCACAAGCACGCTTTAAGTTTAACTTAACCCCCTTGAGCGTTGCAGGCCCTTTTAGCCGACAACGTGAGGAAATTGGTGGTGCTTGGTTGTTCACTTCGGCCACACTCAGTGTTCGTGATAATTTTGATTATTTTGCACATCGTTTAGGCTTAGGTGATGCCAAAACCAGTCGCTGGCCAAGCCCGTTTGACTACCAAACTCAAGGGGTGATTTACCACCCGGTTGGTTTGCCAGAACCCCGAAGTCCAGACTATGTCAAAATTTGTTTACGTGCGGCTTGGCCGTTGCTTAAGGCCAGTGAAGGTCGAGCCTTTATGTTGTTTACCAGTCATCGAGCTTTACAAGAAGCGCATGCGATATTAAAGCAACATTGGCAAGGACCACTACTTGTGCAGGGTGACCAACCTAAATTGACGTTGTTATCCGAATTTAAAAAACAGGACAATGTCATACTTTTGGGTACCAGTAGCTTCTGGGAGGGCGTGGATGTTAAAGGCGAAGACTTACAGTTGGTGATCATTGATCGAATACCATTTTCTCCGCCAGATGACCCAATTGTACAAGCGCGAGAAGCGTTTTTAAAAGAGAAAGGGTTGAATGGGTTTGTGCATTTTCAACTGCCTGAAGCGGTGATGGCAATGAAGCAAGGCGCTGGACGCTTAATTCGTGATGTCACTGATACCGGTGTTTTAATGCTTTGTGATCCACGTTTAAGTGGAAAGCAATATGGTTCAGTTATTCGAGCCAGTTTACCGGATTTTCCTTGGGTATATGAGGCAGATCAAGCGATAGAAAAATTGACGGCCAGCAGCAAGGGTAAATTAGATAAAGCATCTGTTAAATCCAATAAGCTGAATGAGTAACGTTTCAGCAGGCCATGGCTTGCCATCGATACGATTAAAATTTACTATCCAATTACTTATTAAAAAAGACTTAAATTAAGAACTCGTTTATGAAAACCATTTTAGCGATTGAAACTTCAACGGCAGCTTGCTCCGTAGCTTTGTCTTACCAAGGTGACCTATTCCATATTTTTGAGATGTTACCGCAACGCCATGCGCATCGTGTATTGGAGATGGTTGACGAGGTTTTACAGCAAGCAAAGATCACCGATGCCGATATAGAACTTTTAGCTTACGGTGAGGGGCCTGGCGCCTTTACTGGGATTCGAATTGCCACGGGCGTGATCCAAGGCTTGGCGTTAGGTTGGAATAAACCTGTGATTGCGACTTCATCGCTTGAAGCCATGGCGTTTTCTGGATTAACTAAAGTCTTACAGGCGAATCAAGAGCAACCTCCGCAAACAATTAATTGGGTTGCTCTCATGGATGCAAGAATGAACGAAATTTATTGGCAAGCGGGGACTTACTGTACTCAAACACATGCATGGAAGGCAGGAGCAGCAGAACTTTTATCAGAAGAGGGTATCAAAGCACGTTTAGCTGAGAATGCGTTTTATGTAATTGGCGATATTGATCAAGCCTATCCAGATTTGGTAAATAAGATTGTTCATTGGCATCACCGCTTACCTTCAGCAAAAGCCGTGGTTCAGCTTGCAGGAAAGCAATTACAAAAGGCTAAATACCTATCTGAACACATTCCAGTACCGGTTTATTTACGCAATAATGTTGCTGAAACGACTGCTCAAAGAGCCGCCAAAAAAGGTAATTGATAACGGTTTTGGTTTAGGTTGTAAAAAATGCATGGAGCTGCTTAAAATTTAAGCAGATTAAGAGAACATTAAGACTTTATTACACTTTTAGGTGTTTACCATTGTTTACGCACAATCTTATCCACAGCAAATGTGGAAAACAATCTGCCTACTTTTGAGCAGGATTTGAATTAAGGAGTTTTGCATGCAACCTTATCAATCGATATTAGTGGCCGTTGATTTTTCGGGACACTCTGAACGGGCTTTATTACGTGGGGTTGAGCTTGCTAAACAGACTGGGGCAAGCATTCAGGTTTTGCATGTGATGGAGTTGCCAACCTATCCCATTTTAGAGGACATAGCCGTTTTGGGTTTGCCAGGTGTCTGGGATGCAGAAATCACGGAACAGGTGAGTACACAGTCAAAAAAACGGCTTAACGCAATGTTGTTACAATCGGGTTTGGAATTAGAGCAGGGTAACCTGCTTGTGGGTATTGCTAAGCACGAAATCTTGGATTATTCGCAACACATCGCTGCCGATTTGATTGTGATAGGCAGCCATGGTGTTCATGGTTTTAGCAAGAGACTTGGTTCCACTGTGGATAATGTATTGCATCTGGCAACCTGCGATGTCTTAACGGTTCGCTTGAATAATGAATCATAAAATAGAAACGTCTAAATAAAAAATAGGTTTATTGAATGTTAAAGAATGTAAGTTGGTTAAAAGCAGCAGGCCTGTTGATTTTGATGCTGAGTGTGACACAAGGTGTTAAAGCCAGTGATTTTGTTAAAGGTGAAACGGTGTTTGTGGCCTTTCCAGCCACCAATATTAAAGATGACGCCTTTATTATTGGTAAAGTTACCGCCATAACTGACAAGGGTGATTACCAAGTTGCCGTTTTAGATTATGTTGAAGGTCACGATTATGGATCATCTTGTGTGCCCATCAGTAAATATGAAACTACCGATCAAGGCATGGGAAATGGCTGGGAAATCTGGACTGACACCACTAAATTAGATACTCAGCAACTTGAATATGTCGTGCCCAAAGAAAAGGTACTTAAGTTGGCATACGGTAAGTTATTTTTTGTTGAACGAAATAACGTGTTTATTGTGTTTGGGCGTTGGAAATCGGATGCCCCTGTTTTAACGTTAGACCGACTGGATCAAGCAATCAGTCAGGCAAAGTCAGCAGGCCTGTCAGAAATGCAACCGGCATTTGAATTAGCCAAGTTGCATCGCCAAAGTTATTACGGTGACTTTGAACGTCCTTTAATGCCTTATGAAAGCATTGCGCCGCTTAATAAAGCGTTAAAAACGGTTCTAGAGTATTTAGCCGCGGATCCAAGATTAGAAGCCTTATGGCGTGCAAACCCACGAGATTGGAAAGCGATCAGCGAAACGACAAAACATTATTTCTTAGTGGAAGCGATTGATAAACTGGTAAGGGATGCCAAAAATGCAATTTATGAGGAAGGAGTAGAGCAGGCCGATGCAACCAGTTTGGCGGAATTGAAAGAGCGGTTAAGTATCTTAAAACGCTAATTAAATTAAAAATTAACCAAAAAAAGAGGGATGTGATATCCCTCTTTTTTTTTATTTAAAACGTGTTTTAACTGCGTTCTACATTGGGTGCTTGTAGTACTCTTTATTTAAATATTCTGCCAGCTGTTCAACTTCGTCTTCAAAAAAACCAGCATTTAAGTTGTCGTTACAAAATTGAACCATCTTAACCAGTTTTGGGTAAGTATCGGTTTTAGAAGGGTCGTAAGGTTTTGCCGCATGACATTTCATGCAATCGGCTTGTTCGTGAAGCGCCTTACCAGGCATCTCTGAAGCCACTGCAGCTTGGCTCATAAATACGCTTAAAGCTAAACCGGTAAAAACCATTGAGAATCGTTTTTTCATAAAAGCTCCATACTGTTTTGATTTGATTACAACATGATTTATTCTACTGATTTCAAAATAAATAAATACTAATTTAATTTATTGATACATAACAAAATTTATATCGACATTTACTGATATTAGTTGATACTGAGCATCCCATTAACCTAAGGAATTATTCATGATTGAAGTCACATATATCAAAGGCAAAGACGCCTGTTTAGAAGACTCTATTTCACGTATGCAAACCATACTCAAAAAAGCGGGGTTTGATATTGTGGAAGCGTCTTGGCTTAATCCTGTCCCGAGCGTCTTTTCGGTGCACATTCATGATAAAAATTGTCCGGGGTTATTTACTAATGGTAAAGGCACCAGTCGTAAATCGACGTTAGCGAGTGCGTTAGGTGAGTTTTTAGAACGCCTTTCAACCAACTATTTTTTCTCAGATTATTGGTTAGAGTCACACTTTAGAGCCTGTGATGCGACCTGGCTCTATTATCCTGATGAAAAACAGTTTGCCTTAAGTGATTTTAACCAGTGTCTTACCCCTGAATTGTGGGCGTTTTACGATAACCAGAACACTTATCAGCCAGAAGATCTATTGGGGTTTAACGACAGCGCTGATGTGATTCGAACCTTGCCACTTATTGCACAAAAAACCGGTGAAACCGTGTACTTTCCAATGAGCCTCTTCAGTAACCTGTATGCCAGTAATGGGCTTTCTGCCGGTAATACGTTTTTAGAAGCGCAGGTGCAAGGGTTGTCTGAGGTCTTTGAACGTTGGGTTAAAAACAAAATTATGCGTGAAAACTTGTGCTTGCCAGAGGTGCCTGACGAGGTGGTGAATCAATTTAAAGACGTCGTTGCCGCGCGTGATGCGCTCATTAAAGAGGGCATTGAACTTTCTATTCGCGATGCCTCTTTAGGCGGACAGTTCCCGGTTATTAACGTGACGTTGTTTGAACAAAAAACCGGGCGTTGTTTTGCCTCTTTTGGTGCGCACCCGATTTTTGAAGTGGCCTTAGAACGCACCTTAACAGAATCTTTGCAAGGCAGACAACTCGGCAACCTGGACGGATTTCAAACCCCTGTGTTTGATGAGGATGCGGTGGCTGAAGATGAAAACATTGAAAACCATTTTATTGACTCGAGCGGCTTGATTCATGCGCGTTTTGTGTCAAGTGAATTTGATTATGAGTTTGTGCATTGGGATTTCTCAGGCTCAACCGAGTCTCAATGGCAAAAGTTAGTTGAACTGGTTCACCAACAACAAACCGATGTATATGTCGCACAGTATGGACACTATGATTTTCCAACCTGCCGTCTAGTGGTGCCAGGCATGTCTGAAATCTATCCGTGTGAAGAGTTGACTGAGAGCAACCAGAATATTGGTCGAGCATTGCGTGACCATTTAATTGCCCTCACCGAAGACTCGGACTTTAACGGCTGTTTAGAAGAGGTTGATGCTCTTGGCTTGAGTGAGCACCAAGGTGTGGCATCATTGATAGGTTTGATGCCAGATCCGGGCAGTTTTTGGTCACAAATCCAAGTGTCAGATTTACGTTTTTGGTTGGCTTTAGCCGCCGGCGAGCATGAAACTGCCCTTGAAGCATTACAAGAAGCACTGTATTTTGTGGATGCAACCAGTGAGCGCGGGGTGCGTTACAAAGCATTTGAATATGCGTTAGAAATGCGATTAGCCAATCAGGTGTGTAAAACCTCACTAACAACCCTTTTTGGTGAAGCGTTAAGCGCTAAAGTTTGGTTGGGAGTGGCGCAGGAAGAGCTGTTTTTTGGTGCAGAAATCGGACTTGATATTTTTACGAGTTCGCAGCGTCATCAAGCGATGCTGTCCATTTATGACATGAGTCGAGAGGTTAAACGTTTAAAAGCATAATTTAAAACGCTGCCTACCTAAACGCTAAACGGGCAGGCAGAGTCGTCAAGCTAGAAGTCGTAAATAACCGTTAAGGTTGTTTGCGTATCTGTTTTTTTAGCGCCAGCGCCAGGCTCACTATTGTGGCGGTATTGGAAGCCGGCTTTCAAGCTAAGGTCACCCGCAAGTGCCACTTTTAAACCTGAGTTGGTTTCAAGTTTTGTTTGGTTGTCACCCGCATAAACAATGGCATCTTGCGTAAAAGCAACATGCTCATTTACTTGGTAAGCGTAATCGGCTTTTAAGCGAACCACCATCTGCTCTTCATCTTCTGCTAAATCATAATCGGTGGTTTGAAAACCGATACCTGCTTCCGCGTTTAATAAATTTTTCTCATCTTTAATAAGTGTTTTACCAAGACCAATGGTATAGAGAGAGTCGAGTTTTAAGTCAGCAAACTCATCTTTTTCAAAACGTGCTTGTGCAAAGCTGTAGTAGCTTTTATCCGCAGCGTAAAAGCGGTTGTACTGCAAGTCTGCAACATAACGCTTTTGAGTTTGAACATTGTTTTCAGACTTATTGTTTACCGAAAAAGCACTTTTTATTTCGTATACCGGCTGAACGTAGTCAATTTTAACCAAACCTAAAACACTTTGGCTCTCGGTGTTCCCTGTGTTTTTTGTAAAACCAAATTCACCTGCGCCACTAAAGCCAGTGTCATCTGCAAAAGTGTTCATGCTGGCAACCGATAGAATGGCAATAGAAGCCACTTTAAATGTGTTTTTTTTCATTGTAATCATCTCAATTTCAAAGGTTAATTAAATTTAAATTTGAGTGGATTATAAATTAATTTTATCTCTGTTTACAAAGTTAAATCCCAGTAATGACATAACTTAGCAGGCCTGCTTACTTTAAATGTGTGTTCGATTTAAGTTCATTTATATAAAAATTTGAGTGATTAGTACGCCTATTTACAAGGAACTTTGTTAGAATGCGACATTACTTCTTAGTTGATTTGATAATGGAATTGAAGCATGAAATTAGACTTTTTAGATTTTGAACAACCGATCGCCGAGCTTGAAGCTAAAATCGACGAGCTCCGTCATATGGATGGCGGCGGCATGGATTTGATTCAAGAGATCGCAAGCTTAGAAGAAAAAAATAAGAATATGACGGAGTCTATTTTTAGAAATTTAACGGATGTTCAAATTGCGCAGGTAGCACGTCATCCGCAACGTCCTTATACGTCTGACTACATCAAATCAATTTTTACCGATTTTAAAGAGCTACACGGTGACCGTGCGTTTTCTGATGACTGGGCAATTATTGCTGGTTTAGCCCGCATTGATGGTCAGCCAGTGATGGTGATTGGTCAAGAGAAAGGCCGTGATACTAAGGAGAAAATCAAACGTAATTTTGGTATGCCACGCCCAGAAGGTTACCGTAAAGCGTTACGCTTGATGAAAACCGCTGAACGTTTTGGTCTGCCCATCGTCACTTTTATTGACACCCCCGGTGCTTATCCAGGAATTGATGCTGAAGAGCGTGGTCAGAGTGAAGCGATTGCGCGTAACTTGATTGAGATGGCAGAGTTAAAAGTTCCGGTTATTTGTACGGTGATTGGTGAAGGTGGTTCGGGTGGTGCTTTAGCAATCGGTGTGGGTGACGTTACCATGATGATGCAGTACAGTACCTATTCGGTTATCTCGCCTGAAGGGTGTGCATCGATTTTGTGGAAAAATGCGGCTAATGCAAAAGATGCGGCGGAAGCCTTAGGGATTACCGCCCCCCGTTTGAATGAACTGGGGCTGGTTGATCAAATTATCCCTGAACCGATGGGTGGGGCGCATAGAAATCCTCAGCAAGCGGCTGATAACTTAAAAATCGCTCTTAAAGTTCAACTTTCACAACTAGCAGAACGGCCAATTGAAGAGTTGTTAGATGCCCGTTATCAACGTTATATGAGTTACGGCAACTTTGAAGATGCGTAATCACCTTAATATCTAACAAAGTTAAGCATTAACTAAAACAAAACAAACACTAAATCACTGACGATTCTAAAATCTCAGTGATTTTTTTATTTAACCCCTCTAATTAGGTCTAAAGTGCAACTTTCTTACCCAACGCTATTAACTGAATTTGAGCAGTTTAAAAAACAAACTGAGCATCGGTCTTTTCTGGTCGCGTTTAGTGGTGGGTTGGACTCTACGGTACTATTGCACCTTCTTGCACACGATGCTGAACTGCATGCACGTACCCGAGCGTTATATGTTGATCATCAGATACAGTCTGAATCAGCTGTTTGGGGGTTGCACTGTGAGAAGGTTTGCCACAATTGGGCCATTCCATTTCAGTCTATTCAAGTCACTCTGGGTACTGAGCATCGGCAAGGGTTAGAGGCTCGAGCTCGAAAAGCGCGTTATTCGGCACTTTATAAGGCCTTGCTACCCGATACTTTATTGTTGACGGCACATCATCAGCGCGATCAGGTTGAAACCTTTCTTTTGAATTTGACTCGAGGCAGTGGGGTAGCGGGGTTAGCAGCCATGCCATATCAAAAGTCCATGACTGTTCAGAACCACAAAAAAACGGATCATATCCGTCCGCTCTTAAGGGTGCCTTACCAAGAGTTGGTAGCCTATGCCGATCACTTTATGCTTGATTGGGTCGAGGACCCCAGTAATTTAGATCATCGTTATGCTCGTAATTTGGTGCGCAATCAACTGCTTCCTCAATTTGAACAGGCCTGCCCAAATATTCAATCACAAATTGCCAAATCGGCTGAGTATCAAGCTGAAGCATTCGGCTTACTCGATCGACTGGCTGAACAAGATTTAAAACGAGGAGTATTTAATGTTCACTGCATTACGCTATCAAGTTACGCAGAACTGGATTGGCCGAGCTTGAAGAATGTCTTGCGATACTGGGGCAAGACGCTGTTGAATGTGCAATTCAGCGCTGACCATTTAGAATGGATTAAACTTTATGGCTGTGATCAGTGTTCAGCCACAGCAAGTCTAAAAATGCGTTCGGGTTCATTAAGGTTTTATCGAGATAATCTCTACTATGTCGTTGATTCTTATAATAACTACTCATTTAACCTGTCTGAATTTAAAGCTCAGTTAAGCGATCAGTCAAAAGGCGCTAGTCGTTTGGAAGAGCACTTTGAAACACGCCAGTTTGATTTGACATTACCGCATTTATGGGTGCACGAATATAAAGATCGCTTAACCGTTAGGAACCTTAGAGAGGGCGAGCCTTTTAACCGACAGAAAGCTAAAAAATGGTTTCAAGAGCAGGGGGTTCCAACTTGGCAAAGAGGATTTTGGCCGGTGCTTTTTTTGGATGAGACCCCTTTGTTTTTATGTGGAGCTGATATTAAAAAAGGCTGGCTAAGCCCTGAATTAGTAGACCGCTATCAGGCACAACTCATGCATAATGATGCTGGTTCAGAGAAAGTCAGTTACCGTTTTACTGAGCATGATGTTGTGAGTTTTTTTCAAGA
The DNA here is from genome assembly GCA_016938655.1 of Thiotrichales bacterium. Classification (GTDB taxonomy): domain Bacteria; phylum Pseudomonadota; class Gammaproteobacteria; order Thiomicrospirales; family Thiomicrospiraceae; genus Thiomicrorhabdus. The sequence goes on from JAFGUG010000031.1 coordinate 110,540, forward strand.
CGAACACGTCAAAATTAAATCGATTTGAGAAAATGGACTTAATGGATTTTTTAGCCTAGTTTTGTTTGTTCCAACTATTAAATAACATTGCTGAAATACAGGATTTGGGCTATAATTCCCACCCATTCTGATTCATCTAATTCTTAGATTTAAAACGTTCAATAAAGTGTAGATTAATGACTAAATTTATTTTTGTGACTGGTGGGGTTGTTTCATCCTTAGGTAAGGGAATCGCGGCTGCATCATTGGGTGCATTGCTTGAAGCACGCGGTCTTAGAGTCAGCATGTTAAAAATGGATCCGTATATCAACGTCGATCCTGGTACCATGAGCCCACTTCAGCACGGCGAAGTGTTCGTTACCGACGACGGTGCGGAAACCGATTTGGATTTAGGTCATTATGAACGTTACGTTCAGCGTCATTTTAAGCGCCGCAACAGCTTCTCTACCGGTCAGGTGTATGAGAGTGTTATCCGCAATGAACGTCGTGGTGACTATTTAGGCGGTACGGTTCAAGTTATTCCACACATTACAGATGAAATCATCAGACGCATTAAGTATGCGGCCTCTGAAGCGGATATTGTTTTAGTGGAAGTGGGGGGTACCGTTGGGGATATTGAATCTTTACCTTTCCTAGAAGCGATTCGTCAATTAAGCATTGAAGTAGGGCGTGATCGTGCATTGTTTATGCATCTTACGCTGCTTCCTTACATTGCCGTGGCAGGTGAAGTGAAAACCAAACCGACCCAGCATTCGGTTAAAGAGTTGCGCTCAATCGGTATTCAGCCGGATATTCTAGTTTGCCGTTCTGAAATCCCATTAGAAGACAACGAAAAACGCAAAATTGCCTTGTTTACCAATGTGCAAGAGAAAGCGGTTATCAACTCACTTGATGCACGTACCATTTATGAAGTACCTCGTATGCTTCATGAACAGGGCTTAGATGATTTAGTGATCGATCGTTTCCGTTTAACAGATACACCTGCAGCAGATTTATCGGATTGGGATAAAGTGGTTTTTGATCAACTTAACCCTGTACAAAATGTTGACATTGCCATGGTCGGTAAATACGTTGATTTAACCGAAGCATACAAATCCTTAATTGAAGCTTTAATTCATGCAGGCATTCACACCAAAACAAAAGTCAATATTCATTATCTCGATTCAGAAGTGCTTGAAACGACGGGGATTGATATCTTAAAAACCATGGATGCGGTTTTAGTTCCAGGTGGATTTGGTTCACGAGGCGTTGAGGGCAAAATCCAGGCCATTCAGTATGCGCGTGAAAATAAAGTGCCTTACCTAGGTATTTGTTTAGGTATGCAGATGGCCGTTACCGAATTCGCACGTCATGTTGCTGGCTTAGATGGCGCGCACAGTACCGAACTCAACCCAAATACGCCGCATCCGGTGGTGGCACTGATTACCGAATGGACAGATGAAAATGGTCAGACGGTTGAACGTGACGAGAACGCCGATTTGGGCGGCACTATGCGTTTGGGTGCTCAAAACTGTCACCTACAAGCGGGGTCTAAAATTGCTGAAGTGTATGGTAGTGAGTTAATCAGTGAGCGTCACCGTCATCGTTACGAAGTAAACGACGGTTATGTTGCTCGATTAGAAGAAGCCGGCTTAATTTTTGCCGGTCGTTCAGAAGATGGCAGCTTGGTTGAGACCATTGAAATTGCTGATCACCCTTGGTTTGTTGCGTGTCAATTCCATCCGGAATTTACCTCAACCCCCAGAAACGGTCACCCACTATTTTCGGCATTTGTAAAAGCTGCAAATGCGCACAAAACATCGCAAGAGACTCATTAAATGAAACTATGTCACTTTGAAGCGGGAATTGACCAGCCGTTATTTTTAATCGCTGGGCCTTGTGTTATTGAGTCAGAACAACTTGCGCTCGATACCGCAGGTTTGTTAAAAGAGATAACAGATGAATTAGGCATTCCATTCATCTACAAATCCTCTTATGACAAAGCAAATCGAACTTCAACCAGCAGTTTTCGTGGTTTAGGTGTGGATGAAGGGCTACGAATTTTACAAAAAGTAAAAGACGAAATTGGTGTTCCGGTTTTAACGGATGTTCATGAAGACACGCCTTTGGATGAAGTCGCTTCTGTGGTTGATGTCATGCAAACGCCTGCGTTTTTAGTTCGTCAAACCAATTTTATTCAAAATGTCTGTCGTCAAGGTATTCCCGTTAATATTAAAAAGGGACAGTTTCAAGCGCCTTGGGATATGGACCAAGTGGTCGCCAAGGCGCGTGAAGTGGGCAATGAAAATATCATGGTTTGTGATCGCGGGACTTCATTTGGTTACAACACCTTAGTTTCAGACATGCGCGGTTTGCCAAGAATGCGTCAAACAGGCTGTCCAGTGGTATTTGATGCCACCCACTCGGTTCAGCAACCGGGTGGTCAAGGTGCAACCTCAGGCGGGCAACGTGAAATGGTACCCGTTTTAGCACGGGCTGCAGTCGCCGCTGGTATTTCAGGCCTGTTTATGGAGACACATCCCGATCCTGCCAATGCCTTAAGTGATGGACCAAACATGTGGCCAATCCATAACTTAAAACCGTTATTACAAACTTTAAAACGATTAGACGACCTGGTTAAGTCAGAAGGCTTTATTGAAGATTCAATTAAATAAACGAAGTTTTCTCAACAAAAAACAAAGTTGTCATACGGTTGAAATATCAGCCGTTTATAATCACTCAGATTCATAAATTTTTAGAAAAGATAGGAAATGATAATGTCATTGATTAAAGATATTAAAGCACGCCAAGTGATTGATTCACGTGGTAACCCAACCGTTGAAGCGGATGTAATGTTAGAAGATGGCTCATTTGGACGTGGAATTTCACCTTCTGGTGCGTCTACCGGTTCTCGTGAAGCGATTGAATTACGTGATGGCGATAAATCCGTTTACGGTGGTAAAGGTGTTTTAACTGCAGTTAATAACATTAATACAGAGATCAAATCCGCATTAGTGGGTCAAGATGCGATGGATCAAGCGGCAATCGACAACATGATGATTGAACTTGACGGAACGCACAACAAAGCGCGTTTAGGTGCCAACGCGATTTTGGCAGTTTCGATTGCAGTCGCACGTGCGGCGGCTGAGTCTAAAGGTCTTCCTTTATACGCTTACCTAAAAACAGATACTTACCAGATGCCAGTTCCGATGATGAATATCATTAACGGTGGTGAGCACGCTGATAACTCTGTAGACTTCCAAGAATTTATGATTATGCCGGTTGGTGCGCCAACTATGTCTGAAGCCATCCGTTACGGTGCCGAAGTATTCCATGCACTTAAGAAAGTATTGGGTGATAAAGGGTACAACACGGCTGTTGGTGATGAAGGTGGATTTGCACCAGATCTTAAGTCTAACGAAGAAGCGTTAACGGTTATTCTTGAAGCGATCGAAGCAGCGGGTTACAAAGCTGGCGAAGACATTATGATTGCGATGGATGCGGCATCATCTGAACTTTACAGCGATGGTAAGTACACGCTTAAGTCAGAAAATATTGAATTAACTTCTGAAGGCATGGTTGATCTACTGTCTAGTTGGGTTGATAAGTACCCAATCATCTCAATTGAAGATGGTTTAGACGAGTCTGACTGGGATGGTTTTAAATACCAAACAGAGAAAGACGGTCACCGTTTGCAGGTTGTAGGAGATGACTTGTTCGTCACGAACCCTAAAATCCTTGCTGAAGGCATTCAGAAGGGCGTAGGTAACTCTATCCTAATCAAGATCAACCAGATTGGTACTTTAACTGAGACGTTTGCCGCGATTAAGATGGCGAAAGAAGCGGGTTATACGGCGGTGGTTTCTCACCGTTCAGGTGAAACTGAAGATACCACGATTGCGGATATTGCGGTAGCAACCGGTTGTGGTCAAATCAAAACAGGTTCACTGTCACGTACTGACCGTATTGCTAAATACAACCAGTTGATTCGTATTGAAGAAGCCTTAGGTGCGGAAGCGGTATATCCTGGTATGGCGGCATTCTATAACTTAAAGTAATTGAAAGTTTATCGTCGCTTTAATTAATTAACACAATGAAATAACAGGTTTCTTATGAAAATACTCTATATTTCATTGGCGTTAATTATTTTAGTGCTTCAAGCTCGTTTATTGTCTTCCGAGGGAGGCATTAGCGAGCTTTTTGCGTTACAGAAACAGCTAAATCAATTGGAAGTTGAATTGGCGGAGCAGCAAGCGCTGAACGCTGAGTTGGCACAAGAGGTTAAGGTGTTGCAAACGCAAGACAGTGCTATAGAGACAATCGCTCGACAAACATTGGGCATGGTCGCTAAAGATGAAGTTTTTATCGAAGTCATTGAACTTCCAGAGGTCGCGACTCAACCGCTTTTGACCAAAGAGATGCCACTAACAAACGCCCCAGAAACCCTTTCAGAATAGTTTAAATGATCAAAATGAGCAGGCCTGCTTATTTTTAATTGTTCCTTTCAGTTTTTTTAAATAAACCTTAATTGCAAATTTATTGTGCCTTTAACAAGACGTAAACACTGCCTGTGCCGCCATCTTTTGGTAAGCTGCTGCAGAATGCAATCACTTTTTTGATTTGTCTTAATCGCATATTGACCAAGTTTTTTAATACGGGCGCACTGGCTTCTGAGTTATAGCCTTTGCCGTGAATCACCAAAGCACAACGCTTTTTATGTTGATAACATCGGTTTATGAAGTTTTGCAACGCTTCATCCGCCGCCACTTCGGTTAAACCGTGCAGATCCAACTCGGCCTCAATTGGATATTCGCCTCTTTTTAAACGGGTTAAATCCTGCAAGCGCAGTCCTTTTCGGTGGTGCATCAAACTTTCGTAAGCACTGACCGGTTCTAATTTATCGTATTGACTGACCGTTCCTTGACTACCCATTTTATTCTGTTGCTGACGATTTTTTTCGCGAAGCGCCTTCATGGTTTCCTGGTAACGTTTGGTTTGCTGTGTTTCACGATCCGTTTTAAGGATGTTCGAGGATTTAATTGGTGAAACATCTTGCATTGCCGAAGCAAATAGGGATTTCTCTTCATCTGACAACTTAGACACTATATAATCTGCCTTAATATTTTTTAATGTGGATAGTGTACCCGATGAAGATTCTTCTCTCCAATGATGATGGTTATTTAGCCCCAGGGATTCAAGTGCTCTTCCAAGCGTTACAACAAGCCAATCTTCATGAGCAGATTATTCTTTTAGCGCCTGATCGTAATCGTAGTGCTGCAAGTAATTCCTTAACGTTGCTTGACCCTTTACGTATTCAAGATCAAACGCCTATAGGCCTGGATGAGAGTCTTAAAGTTTATTCACTAAACGGTACGCCAACGGATTGTGTGCACATGGGCGTGAATGGTGCGTTAGACTTTCAGCCTGACATTGTGATTTCCGGTATTAATGATGGTGCGAATATGGGGGATGATGTTATCTATTCGGGTACGGTCGCCGCTGCGACCGAAGGGCGTTTTTTAGGCAAGCCCTCCATTGCTATTTCACTGTGTGGTGATCAAAATTTTGATACCGCCGCCTATGTTTTAATCTCTTTTTTACGAGATATGCCACAGGTGAGTTCTGATACCATTATTAACATTAATGTTCCGGATATCCCATTAGAAACGCTTAAAGGCATTCAGATTACTCGGTTAGGTAAGCGCCACTGTTCAGAAGCCGTGGTTAGGCAGATTGATCCGCGTGGTAAACCTATTTTTTGGATTGGGCCCGCCGGTGAAGCGGCGGACGCCAGCATTGGTACTGACTTTCATGCAGTTGAGCAGGGGTACGCTTCGATTACCCCACTCAAAATTGATCTAACGCATTATGAGATGATGGAGCCTTTAGCACAGTGGGCAAAGGCGTTGTAATGCAAACTCATCCCTATCCGCCTCGAACGAATCTTTTTGATACAGTGTTAACCTACCCAAACGAGGCATTTCGTCAAAAACAAGGTGTGGGTATGACCTCTCAGCGTACTCGAGATAGGTTGGTTAAGCGACTGATTGAGTTAGGGATTTATGATGAGCGGGTTTTAAATGCGATGCGCCAAGTACCGCGCCACTGTTTTTTAGATGAGGCGATGGGCAGTCGCTCGTATGAGGATACGGCGTTACCGATTGGCTATGGTCAAACCATCTCTCAACCGATTGTAGTGGCAACCATGACGCAATGGCTGCTTGCAGATACGGATCACCGTCCTATGAAAAAGGTTCTGGAAATTGGAACGGGTTCCGGTTACCAAACGTCAATTTTATCGTTGTTAATTGACGAAATTTACACCGTTGAACGCATTGCACCTTTAATGGCGCGTGCCCGAGATGTTTTAAACGATTTACAATTATCTAACATTACTTTTAACTTAAATGATGGTCACTGGGGCTGGCAAGATGAGGCACCGTTTGACGGCATTATTTCTGCGGCTTCGCCGGCAAAACTTCCAGAAGAATTGATAAGCCAACTCAAAGAGGGCGGTCGTCTGGTGATGCCCATTGGTGAGCAGCAGCAACTGCTTTATGGGTTTGAGAAAACGGCAACGGGTGTTAAAGAGACCTGTTTAGGTGAGGTGATGTTTGTGCCAATGAAACAAGGAATTGAAGCGTGAGTCTTTTTTCTTCACTGTATGATAAAACCCTAATGTGGGCTAAGCATCCGAAAGCCCCATGGTATTTAGGCGGCATGAGTTTTGCCGAATCCTCTTTCTTTCCCATTCCACCCGACGTTATGCTGATGCCAATGGCGTTAGCGAAGCCAGATAAAGCCTTTCAATATGCTTGGATTACCACGATATTTTCGTTATTGGGTGGTGTTTTGGGGTATGCCATCGGTTATTGGATGCTGGATATGGTGTGGCCGTTAATTGAGTCAATTGGCTATGTTGAAAAGTACCGTAAAATTGAAGGTTTTTTTGCTGAGTATGGCGTTTGGATTGTGTTTATAGCCGGGTTCAGCCCCATTCCTTATAAACTGTTTACCGTGACCGCTGGCGCAACCGGTATGGCGTTACTGCCTTTTATTATTGCTTCGTTTATTGGTCGTGGCGCGCGTTTCTTTTTGGTCGCTTGGCTAATGAAGGTGGGTGGGGAGCGTTACGAACCTAAAATCCGTCAATGGATAGATTGGATTGGTTGGTTTGTGATTGCTCTCGTGATCTTCTATATTATTCACAAAGTCACCTAGGGTAGGTAATAGAGTCATGCGAGGTGAGATTTAATAATGATCATGAACGGCTTTATGACTCAATCCAATATTGGCCGTGCCTTAAAGAGAGGCATGGAGGTCATATTTGTCATTATGTTGATGTTGGTGGTGAGTGGATGCAGCAATCATTCCGTGAAACGCTCTTATCTTGAACCTTCGACCGATTTAGAACCGATTAAAAACAGTGCCTCGGATCACTTAAATAAAAACGCTTCTGAAAAATCATTAAAACAGTCATCTAAGCAGGCCTGCTCAAATTCTTATAAGGTGGTGTCAGGCGACAGTTTAAGCCTGATTTCAGCCAAGTGTAACATTAAACTTTCCGCCTTAGCGAAAGCGAATAACTTAAAAAAACCTTACCTTATTCGTATTGGTCAACGACTAACGATTCCTACCTTAACAGCCAGTACAGTCAGACAAGCTGGATCGATATCTAAAACGCCTGTTCACCGTTTGCCGAGTTCGACTGAAGTGCGAAAGAGCTATCAGTTAGCTAACTGGCAATGGCCGATGGAACAAAGATTAGAGCACCGATTTATTCGAGATGGCGCAGGCATTACGGGCTTAGAGATTAATGCGTTTCCGGGTATGGCGGTCATGGCTGTGGCGGACGGTGAAGTGGTCTATGTTGGCAGTGGTATTATGCAATTTGGGTTAATGGTGATGTTGAAGCATGCCAGTGGTCATATGAGTGTTTATGCGCATAATAGCCAAGTTTTTGTGAAAGAGGGGCAAGTCGTAAAAGTCGGGCAGAAGATTGCCAATTCCGGTGCAACCGGCTTAACAGATCGTCCAAAGGTCTATGTGGAGGCACGATACAAAGGTAAGAAGGTAGATATAAAAAAGCTATTTGATTAGAAGTGCGTTATGAGCAAGCTTCTCAAATCAGACAGGCCTGCTAATTTTGTCTGTGTAAATTAAGCCGATTTTATTGCTCAAAATCCATAATTAACCCGAGTACGACTTCTCGGTCTTCGGTTGTCAAAACATTGTAGGTTCGGCAAGCCGCTAGGTTATTCATTACCTCGAGACCCACACCTCGCTGTGAGCAATAAGCAAACAGTCTCGGTTCTGGAAAAACTTGGGTTTCGCCCGTACCTAAAATAATTACTTCGGGTTGCAAGCTTAAAAGTTCATCCAGTAAATCGGTTTCTAACAAGCTAATATGTCGGCAACTCCAGTCTTTAACCAGCTCTTTTTGGTTTAAAAAACAGCTATTTTTGAGCACCTGGTCATTAATTTTAACTTCCCCTTGCTCATAGTGTTTAACGGCATTAATATTTGAGTCGCGGTGTTCGGTAAATTTCATAAAAACTCATCTTATTTACTGGAATTTGCAATATCCAATAATGGCTTTGTAAAAGCACTATTAAAGCGGATTTATTGCAACTAATCAATTGACGAAACAAATAGTTTCTGTAAAATTTACCGATTATAAAAAATTTTTATTAATACGCTTTTTGCGTGGCTTAATGAAGGCTAAATTCGTGAAAGAAGATTTCCCTAGGATTAACAGACTCCCTCCTTACGTGTTCAACATTGTTGGCGAATTAAAAGCCGAAGCACGCCGTCGTGGAGAAGATATTATCGATTTTGGTATGGGTAACCCAGACCAAGACACGCCTAAGCACATTGTTGATAAGCTGATTGAAGTCGTTCAGCGTGAAGGCACACACCGTTATTCGGTATCACAAGGGATCCCTCGCTTACGCAAGGCTATTTGCAACTGGTATCAAACTAAATTTGACGTCGAGCTTAATCCTGACACGGAAGCGGTGGTCACCATCGGTTCAAAAGAGGGGTTGGCGCACTTGGCGATGGCAGTGGTCGACAAAGGAGATACGGTGTTGGTTCCAAATCCGGCTTACCCTATTCACCCATACGGGTTTGTTATTGCAGGTGCTGATATCCGTCATGTAAAAATGACGCCAGATGTTGACTTCTTTGAAGAGTTAGAGCGTGCCATTAAAGAGACCTGGCCTAAGCCAAAAATGTTGGTATTGAATTTTCCTGGCAATCCTACCACTCAGACTGTTGAGTTAGACTTCTTTGAAAAGGTCGTTGCCATTGCCAAAGAGCACGGTATTTGGGTTATTCACGATTTGGCTTATGCCGATATTGTGTTTGATGGTTATGTTGCCCCTTCAATTATGCAGGTGGAAGGCGCTAAAGATGTCGCCGTTGAATTTTATACCTTGTCAAAAAGCTACAATATGCCAGGTTGGCGTGTTGGGTTTATGGTTGGTAACCCAGTATTAGTTAATGCGTTAAAACGTATGAAGTCGTATTTGGATTACGGTACCTTCACGCCAATTCAAGTGGCGGCGATTACGGCATTGGAAGGGCCACAGGAGTGTGTGCAAGAAATTTCAGATATGTACAAAGTGCGTCGTGATGTGCTTTGTCAAGGATTGAATGCCATTGGTTGGAATGTCACTCCGCCTAAAGCGACCATGTTTGTTTGGGCGCCGATTCCGGAAGAGTATAAAGCGATGGGCTCAATTGAGTTCTCTAAAAAACTGTTAACCGAAGCGAAGGTTGCGGTCTCTCCCGGTATCGGGTTTGGTGATTACGGCGATGATCACGTGCGTTTTGGTTTAATCGAAAATGAGCATCGCACAAGACAGGCAGTTCGCGGTATTCGTGATATGTTCCGTAAAGATGGATTAATTAAGCAAGACTAATTGAAATCATGCTTACCCGTTAGCGCAAGTCTCATTGTCTTGTCTTAACGGGTTGTAAATTGCGTTAACTGCAATAAAAGCTGCAATAAAAGCTGTAATAGGAAATAAAAAGAATGAAAACAATCAGAGTGGGTCTATTAGGATTAGGAACTGTCGGTGGTGGAACGCTGGATATTCTGCAAAACACGTTACCAGAGATCCAGTGTCGATTAGGCCAAACGATTGAAGTGACTATTATTGCTGTTAGAGATTTAAATCGTGCACGTTCCGTTGATACAACGGGTATTCAAATGACCGACAATACCCAGGATGTGGTTACCGATCCTGATGTGGATGTTGTCATTGAGTTGATGGGCGGTACAACCTTAGCGAAAGAGCTGTTAGAAACCGCCATTAAAAACGGTAAGCATGTTGTCACTGCCAATAAAGCATTAATTGCGGAATTCGGTAATGAGTTGTTTAGCTTGGCCGAACAACACAACGTGATTATTGCTTATGAAGCGGCTGTAGCAGGTGGGATTCCCGTGATTAAGGCCGTGCGTGAAGGCTTGGCTGCAAATAAAATTGAGTGGATTGCTGGCATTATTAATGGTACTGGTAACTATATTCTGACTGAGATGAAAAAACCCGGTGCCGACTTTGCTCAGGTATTAAGCGTTGCGCAAGAGCTAGGGTATGCCGAAGCGGATCCGACATTCGACGTTGAGGGGATTGATGCGGCGCATAAGTTAACCATCCTAGCGTCTATCGCATTTGGGATCGAGTTGCAGTTTAATAAGGTCTATACTGAAGGGATTAGCAAGGTAACCGCTGAAGATATTCGTTTTGCTTCGCAGTTAGGCTATGAAATTAAACACTTAGGTATCGCCAAACGCTCCGAAGAAGGGTTCTCTTTACGTGTTCACCCAACCTTGATTCCAAAGGAAGTGCTAATTGCAAACGTCAACGGTGTCATGAATGCCGTAATGGCGTATGGTAATCACGTTGGGCCAACCATGTATTACGGACCTGGTGCGGGAGCTGGACCAACAGCGAGTTCAGTGGTGGCCGACGTTATTGATGTTATTCGTGCGCAACACCAGCCTAAAGAAGACCGAGTACCCGCTTTAGGTTTTAAAGCGGATCAAATGCAAACAGCCCCAGTACTGGATATTGATGCCATTGATTCCGCTTATTACATTCGCTGTTTTGCAAAAGACCATACGGGTGTTTTAGCAAAAGTCACAGCTCTTTTGGCGCAATCAAATATCAATATTGAACACTTGCATCAAGAGCCATGTAAGCAAAACCGTGATGATGCGACTTTGGTTATGATTACCGACGAGACTAAAGAATCGAACTTAAATCAGGCTTTGATCGCACTGCAAGCTTTAGATGAGATTGTCGGTGATGTCATGCGAATTCGTGTCGATTCATTAGGCGCGTAGTTAACTGCCATTACGTGCCTTTTGCCTGTGCTGCAAACTTGTGGCAGCAGGGTGATAAATAACCCCAAAGTACAAACAAACGCTTCATATTGTTGTGGTCACAAAGCCTTAGCAAATAACCTAACACTGATTACGCCAATCACAGAAATAATGGATTTGGATTTTACCTATGAATTTTATTGAAACACGTGGCAATGACGGTCACCGCCCTAAGCAAATTACTTTTTCACAGGCAATATTAAGCCCTATGTCCTCTTTTGGTGGACTGTATTCGCCAGAAAAACTACCTGATTTAGGAATTCCATTTTTAGAGAAACATATACAGTCCGACTATAAAACCTTAGCGACAGCCATTTTGTCAGAGTTTGATGTAGATATTGATGCGGCGGTGATTGAAGAGGCGATGTCTCTGTATGATCAATTTGATGACCCAAAACACCCTGTGCCAGTTGTGAAGGTGTTTGACGAATTGTATGTGAGTGAGTTGTATCACGGTCCAACACGTGCCTTCAAAGATATGGCTTTGCAGCCATTTGGAACGGTCTTATCCGCAGTTGCACGTAAACGAAACGAAAAGTATCTTATCTTAGCTGCAACCAGTGGCGATACCGGGCCAGCAGCGTTAGATACCTTCCGTGGTAGAGACAATGTGATGGTGGCTTGTCTGTATCCAGAAGGTGGAACGTCGGATGTGCAACGACTACAAATGGTGACTGAGGATGCCGAGAACTTAAAGGTTATTGGGATTAAAGGCGATTTTGATGATGCTCAAAGTGCGCTTAAAACGTTACTGACTTCGGATGCCTTTAAAGCCACTTTGCTTGACAGTGGTATTTCGCTCTCAGCTGCCAATTCAGTGAACTTTGGACGAATTATTTTCCAGACACTTTACCATGTGCACAGTTACCTTGAGTTAGTTCGTCAAGGTGCAATTTCAATGGGTGAGAAGATATATCTTAATGTCCCAAGTGGTAACTTTGGTAATGCACTGGGTGGTTACTACGCCCTTAAAATGGGTCTGCCAGTTGAACAAATTCACATCGCCTCAAACAATAACAATGTGTTAACTAAGTTTATTAAAACCGGTGTTTACGATCTAAGAGATTTAGGCGTGATTCCAACGACTTCGCCGGCTATGGATATTCTAAAATCTTCCAACATTGAGCGTATTTTGTTCGATCTATTTGGCGGCGAGCGAACTAAAACACTCATGTTAGCATTGGATCATGAAAAGCACTACGAGCTAACTGAAGATGAGCTTGCACAGCTTCAGGCTATCTTTGCAGCAGACTTTTGTACCGATGAAGAGGTGAGTCGTTTTATTAAGCGTTCGTTTGATGCAGGCTATTTAATGGATCCGCATACAGCAACGTGTTTTAAAGCCTATGATACTTGTCGTGCTGATAAAACAATCAAAACCATTTTTTATTCTACTGCTGAGTGGACAAAGTTTTCACCTATGATTGCCGCCGCACTTACAGGTGAAGAAGGATTGCATGATATTGAGGCGCTAAAATCGATTGCTGAAAAAGCAAAGGTAAAAATTCCTGCTAAAATTGAAAAACTGTTTCAGCAGCCAATTGCACAATCGACGGTGATTGATAAAAAAGACATTGAAAAATCTATTTTAAGTTTCTTAAAATAAACCTGTTTTTCATGGTCATATTGGCACCATCTAACAAATAATAAACCGGGGTAACCCGGTTTTTTTATCCTATTTTTTTAGTTTATTGAGACCGATTATGAGCAAAGCCATTACCTTATGGATTCCAGACTTTTTAAATAAGCAGCGCATTATTGAATCTGAGCAGGCCTGGTTGGATTTGTCTCTTCCTGCTCTGCGCACGCTTTTAAAAAAGGCAGATCTATTTCCTGTTCATTCAAAAAATAATCAACCCGTTGACGACTTTTACGCAACGGCCAGTAATTTGTTTCATCAAAACCAAACGTTACCGGTTGCCGCTACCATGGCGAAACACTTTCTTGAAGCATTTGATGATGGTTTGTTTTGGATGAAAATTGACCCTGTGCAGATGGTGCCCGATCGAGATACGTTGGTGTTAATTCCAGGTGCCGATTTGCAAATTTCTGAACAAGAGGCTTTGGCATTAATAGACGCTTTTAATCAACACTTTCAACAAGATAAGGTGGTTATTGAGTACGGTTCGCCAACCGATTGGTTTTTAAATATTAAACAAGTTGTGGATATTAAAACGACCTCTTTAAATGAGGCAAGCTATCAGCAACTTCATGAAAAATACCCAACTGGGCATGCCGCTCAATATTGGCGTCAGCTGTTAAACGAAGCCTCTATGTTGTTTTATACCCATCCGGTCAATGAGAAACGTCGTGAAGCGGGATTACCTGAAATAAATGGCGTTTGGCTTTGGGGAGAGGGGCGTTTAAAAGACGTCAATCTATACCCCAGAGCGACGGCAAACATAGCGTCTGAAAACTCGTATTTAGCCGGCATGGCTAAATTAACTCGTGCGCAAAGCAGTGCGTTTCCAGAAAGTTTGCAGGCCTGCTTAGATTCTGATCAAACGCATCATCTGTTGATGCCTGAATTTATTAATCTGAGTTTAGACAAGTTGACACAAGAGGCGTGGATTGAATCAGTTAACTGGTTGGAGTCCGACTGGATGGCGCCGATCCTAACCGCTTTAAAACAGAAAAAAATTCACTCTCTATTATTAGAACTGGGTGATGGCCATCGTTATCACATCGAACCGAAACACCTTAATCGATTTTGGCGTTTTAAAAATCGAATCTAATAAATTAGGCTACCGTTCATTTTAGCTTTTAATTTATAAACTCCTATCGCCTCCCTTTTCTGATCCGCAGTAAGACACTAGTCTTTTGTTTTATCTGCGTATTGCTGCCTGCTTATCACAATAAAGACGTTTAAAGAACTCTGTTTGTTTTTAATTGTTAATAAATGTAAGTCATTTGTTAATTAATGTAAGGGCGTGCTTTTAATTGTTCAATAATGGTGCACAATTAAATAATAAAACTCTTATATTTAAATATAAGTTATTGTAATTAAATGATTAATATTTTAATGGCACCTAATAAGCTAAGGTTGTATTAATAGTAACTTATTGGAGCATTAACATGAACGCATCAAATATTTGGGTCTCAGATTTAACTCATTATTACAATCGAAAGCAACTTTCGCCTACTTTAGAAGACATTAATCTTAATATCCCAAAAGGGCAGTTAACTGCTCTTATTGGTCGCAGTGGATGCGGTAAATCAACCCTTTTGCAAATGTTAGCAGGCCTGCTTGTTCCTACTGAAGGTGTGATTCGTATTAATGGCCACACGGTTTTAAAACCCAATGCTAAATGGAACATGATGTTTCAAAAACCTTCTTTATACCCTTGGATGACTGTTCGTGAAAACGCTGCGCTCTCGCTTGTGTTTGCCGGTACTTACAAAGGAAACGAGTCACGTGTCGAAGATTTACTGGATATGGTTGGCCTGAGTGAGCATAAAGACAAAAATGTCCAACAACTCTCTGGTGGTCAGCAACAACGTGTTGCGCTAGCCCGTTCCCTTGCTGCCGAACCAGAGGTTCTATTGTTAGATGAACCTTTCTCAGCGCTGGATGCTTTTACGCGTTCTGCTTTGCAAACTGAAGTGGCTCAAATCTGTCACGACCAAGGTATCACGATGGTATTGGTGACCCATGACATTGAAGAGGCGAACGCCATGGCTGACAAGGTCATCATTATGAATCACAACCCAGGGCGAATTGTCGGCTCTTTAGAGGTTCCAGTTAGCTATCCGCGTGATCGAAATGCAGATGACTTCGTTGCCTTAAAGGAAGAGTTATTCGCTGAATTCGAGAAGATTGATCAAGCCAAACAAAAAGAGTTGCAAGAGATTAAAGATCTTGCCTCATAACCTCAATTATTTATCAAATTTTTAAATTATCTACGTTTTAGGAGAATAGCCATGTGCAATCTTTGTGATATTAACGAACAATCAGCCAAAGAAGAGTATAAATTTAACCCTGCCAAAGGAAGACGAGAATTCATTCTTGATAGTTTAGCGACAGCCGGTGGTTTAGCGGCCGCAATGAGTATTCCTATGGATGCTTTGGCTAAAATGGAAATGCCCGAAGATGAAGTGGTGCGTATTGGTTACCTACCCATCACCGATGCCAGTGCGCTATTAGTTGCCCATGCGATGGGTTTCTTTGAAGATGAAGGGCTTAAGGTTGAAAAGCCAACCCTTATCCGTGGTTGGTCGCCATTAATTGAAGGGTTTGCCGCTAAGAAATTTAATCTAGTTCATTTCCTAAAACCCATTCCTGTTTGGATGCGATACAACAATAAATTCCCAGTTAAAATTACCGGTTGGGCACATACCAACGGTTCAGGTTTAGTGGTGGGTAAACACACCGGAGTTGAAAAATTTGAAGAACTAGGTGGGAAACAAATTGCTGTGCCTTACTGGTACTCAATGCACAACGTGGTTCTACAAATGGCGCTTAAAAATGCCGGACTAGAACCGGTGATTCAAGACCAAACTGATCCACTGAAACCGAACCAAGTGAACCTACAAATTATGCCACCGCCTGATATGCCACCAGCATTAGCGGCTAAGAAAATTGATGCTTATATTGTGGCTGAACCGTTCAATGCAGCGGGTGAAGTGTTGGCGGGTGCTAAAATGCTTCGTTTTACCGGTGATGTTTGGAAAAACCACCCATGCTGTGTGGTTTGTATGCACGATGAGCACGTCGATAAGAAAAAAGAGTGGTCTCAAAAAGTCATGAATGCCGTTGTTCGAGGTGCGTTATATGCACAAGAGAACAAGGCAGAAGTGGCGCACATGCTGTCCCGAGAAGGTAAAAAATACCTTCCTATGAAAGCGAAAGTCGTGCTTAAAGCCATGACAGATTATGCGCCTGAACATTACGCTGAACCTGATGCTATTAAGCATGAAGATTGGGGGGTGGGGCGTATTGACTTTAACCCTTATCCTTATCCAACAGCCACTAAATTTATTATAGATGAATTAAAAGACACCTTGGTTGCGGGTGATAAGAGCTTCTTAAACGATCTTGATACCGATTTTGTTGTTAAAGATTTGGTGAACTACGATTACGTTAAAAATGCGATGGATAAGTTTGAGGTTTGGGATAAAGTGCCTGGCGTTAATCCTGAGAACCCAACCGTTCGTGAAGAGGTGTTTGTATTATGAGTGAAGCAGTCATAGCAAAACAGGCACCGAGTTTCTCTTTTAGCCAGCTGAAGGCTGGTTTTAAAAAATTGCCGACCAGCGTTCAAAACTTTTTAAATGCGACTTTAGGGATGGGAATCCTGTTGTTACTATGGTGGATTGGTGGGGTTTTAATTGAATCTAATCCAGATACCGAGGCGTTTGCTGGATTTGCCCCCGGTCCGGCCTTTACCGCGCTGGCTTACTTAATTGAAACCGGTTCTATTTGGGAAACCATCTACTCGAGTTTATACCGTATTATTATCGGTCTATTCTGGGGGATAGTAATCGGGGTTCCAGTTGGGGTTTTAGTGGGTTACTTTTTGGCGGTTCGTCAAGTAGCCAACATGCCATTTCAGTTTTTACGTATGATCAGTCCTTTGGCATGGATGCCGATTGCAGTATTAGCGTTTGAAACTTGGGACAATGCGATTATCTTCTTGTTGATTATGGCAACCGTTTGGCCAATCATTTTTGGGACGGCGCACGGTGTTCAGCGTATCGATCCAAACTGGTTTAGCGTGGCTAAAAACTTAGGTGCGGATGGCTTCCAAATGCTACGTCGCGTCATTATGCCAGCGATTGCTCAAGATGTATTTGCCGGAATTCGCTTAGCGATTGGTGTGGCATGGGTTGTATTGGTACCGGCTGAATATCTTGGTGTAACATCGGGTCTTGGGTACGCTATTAACGATGCACGTGACACCTTGGATTACGACTCGTTAGCCGCTATCGTGGTGGTCATCGGAATCATTGGTTACTTATTAGATGCCATTGCGGTTCTATTAATTAAACGTTATTCATGGCGTGTAGAATAAATAGAATTGTTAAATTTGATTTAATTTTGTAACGATTGAGGATGCATTTCCTCAATCGTTAAGATGCTATCTAAAGGCCACGCATCTCCATCGGTGGTTATTAAAAGCTCTCTTCCTTCTCTTACAACTAAATTCTGAATAACGATTCGCATTTTTTGTACCCGATTCTCATCAATACGCAGAGTCAACAATAACTCTGTCCGTCTCATTGCTGCAATCTCTAAACGATCATAATCTTGGCAAGAAATTCCCATATTTTAAACTCCAATTCTTTAGGTTTAACAATCAAAATGATACTATGAATTCAACTTTTTAATAGATAAAACCCAGCAGAAAAGGGTTGTAGGTTACCGTGTGAAACAAGTCGAACATTTAGATATCGCCAACCATTCAGAATACATTGTGATCAAAGAGGCGGCTGAACAAATTGAGCACGCCTACGAACCTCAAAAAGCAATTCGTACCATTCTTAGTTTAATCTCCCGTCAAATGGGATTAAACCGAGGACGTATTCTACTGGAAGAGGGTGACTCTGGTTTTTTACACGTTGCTTACTCTTTCGGTCTGACAGAGGAAGAAATTCAACGAAGCCGTTTTTCAATGGGGGAAGGCATCTCCGGTAAGGTTATGCATACAGGGACGCCTATGATTGTCTCGGACATTGATAAAGAGGATGACTATTTGTTTAGAACCGTTGATCGAAGCACACTGCCATCTGAAACCGTGGCTTTCATTGCAACGCCTATTATCAGAGGAGGAGTAACGATTGGGGTTCTGGCAGTAAACCGTTTAACAAAACGTTCACGAAGTTTTGATAAAGATTTAGGTCTGTTAAAGCTGATTTCTCTATTTATCAGTGAAATACTCTCCGTGCATAGCATGCTACAAAAGCAGACTCAGATTTTAAAAGAAGAGAATGAACAGCTTCGTTCTATGGCTTTAGGGCAAGGCAGTCAGTTCGGAATTATTGGTGAGAGCTCAGCACTCATGGTGGCCTTAAATAAAGTCTCTCGTGCGGTTAATACCTCAGTCACGGTTTTGTTAAAAGGGGAGTCGGGTACGGGTAAAGAGCGTTTTTCAAGAATGCTACACTTAGCCTCGCACCGCCAAGATGGCCCTTTTATTGCCATTAACTGTGCCGCCATACCTGAAGAGCTGTTGGAATCTGAATTGTTTGGGCATGAAAAAGGCGCGTTTACTGGTGCGATTCAAATGAAACAGGGAAAAATTGAGTTAGCCAATAAAGGCACGCTTTTTTTAGATGAGATTGGTGACTTGGATTTAAGTTTACAGGCCAAACTGTTACGAGTCCTAGAAGAACGCAGTATTACTCGGATTGGTGGTACTCGACCGATTCCAATTGATGCACGAATTATTGTGGCATCCCATAAGAACTTACAAGATTCGGTCAATCAAAAAACGTTTCGTTTGGATCTGTTTTATCGCCTTAACGTTTTTCCAATTATGTTGCCACCTCTGCGTGAACGTGATGGCGACATTCGCTTATTGGCGAGGCACTTTCTTAACCAAGCAAACCAAGAGTATCAGTCGTCTGCAATATTTGATCAAGGTGCATTGAATTTCTTGGAAAGTTACGATTGGCCTGGGAACATCAGGCAGCTTGAAAACGTGATAAAAAGATCGGTTTTGCTGGCTGACGATAACCGGTTTATTACGGCGCCTTTAATTGAAAATATCATTATTGATGAAAGTGGCATCATACATAACACCAGTAATGAGCGTGTGCCTTCGGATGCACAAAGCTACTCTGCTGAATCAAATTTTTCACATGGGCAGCATTCGCATGATGCTTTCCATCACCAGCCATTTAGCCAGCCACAAACCCACAATCAAGGATATACCACTCAAACTTACTCGAATAACAGTGCGTTTTCTGCCAACTTAGTTTCCTCGCACCAAGAGAGTGGGCTGCCATCTTTTGCGGATTCTCGTGCGCACAATACTATGCCTAATGGGCCTGAACCGTTTAAGCAACAGACAGGTGATAAACGTAACTATTGGCGTGTGTCAGAAGATGAAAGCACGCTTTTGCAACAGGCACTTGAGGCTGCAAGGGGGAACAAAACCCAAGCAGCCTCAATGCTTAACATGACACCCAGACAGTTCAGCTACCGATTAAAAAAGTTAAAGCTTGAGTAGTTTCTTTCTGTTTAGTGACTAAAATTTATTAAATGATGGTTGAAAAACAGACTTTTAAAAAAAGGGGCTTAAAGCCCCTAAATTTACTTTTTTAAATGTTAAGTGACTTCACTTTAAGACGAATAAAGCTCAGCATACATTTGGTTAGCCGATTTCACAAGGTCACCGCTTAGTGCAAACCCAGAGACTTCATCCCCATCTTTATATAACAGTTTTTGGTTCTCTCCAATCTCAACAGAGGTTTCCCAGTGGCCGTGGGTTGCAACTAACGGTGGGCTTAACATAATAGATAGGCTTGGGGTTTTCGTTTTAATCAGTGTAGGCAATAAGTTAAAGTGTGCGGTTGCATCTCCGTATAAAAAGGAAGCTAGCGCTTTAACTTGACGTCTAATAGGCTCTAAATAGGCTTGCACGACACCGTTTAGTTCAGCACAATCACCAATCGCAAACACGTCAGGGTTACTGGTTTGACACTGCTCATTAATGCACACGCCTAAATTGGTCTTTAATTTAGCTTTCTTAGCCAAATCTATATTGGGTTGAATGCCTATGGCGGCCAAAACGAGGTCGGTTTCATACGTTTCACCTTGGTCGGTTTTAAGCATGTAACCGGAATCGGTTTTATTCATCTCCTTAAGTTCAGAGTTGAAAATCAGGTTTACACCTCGATCTTTGAGTTTAGCCTCTAAATTGTTGGATATCCCTTCTG
This sequence comes from Thiotrichales bacterium, assembly GCA_016938655.1. Lineage (GTDB taxonomy): Bacteria > Pseudomonadota > Gammaproteobacteria > Thiomicrospirales > Thiomicrospiraceae > Thiomicrorhabdus. The sequence continues at coordinate 130,791 of JAFGUG010000031.1, forward strand.
GCATAATTTGACTCATTAAGTGCGAGCCACGAATCAACATATCCACTTCGATACCAAAAGAGCTTAAATCTTCAGCCAGCTCGGTTGCAATTAAGCCACCGCCGACTAGCGTCACCTTTTTAATGCTTTGCAGTGTTTTATAAAACTTTTTGTAAGCCGCTAAATCATTAATGGTTACCATCTCATGACCGGCATCGCCGTCCACTTTTGGCATCATGGCTTTGGCACCGGTGGCTATAATCAATTTATCGTAACTAAAGCTTCCGGTTGTGGTCATGACTTTTTTGCGAGTGGTATTAATCGACATGACTTTGGTTTGAACTTTAACCCCTAATTCCAGTTCGGCGGCTTTTTCGTTTGCGGTGGCCTCCGGTAAGTCGTCCGGCGTGCGGTTTTGACTCAAAGCCATTGATAACGCCGGCTTTGGGTAAACCGTGCCATCATCTGCAGTCAGAAGAGTAATCACAGCCTCTGAATTAGACTGGCGAATCGCCTCAGCCGCTTGCCAGCCGGCGTAACCTGAACCGATAATTAATATATCGGCTTTGTTGCTGACTTTACGTTTTGGCTGGTCACTTGAAGCGGATTTTTTATTGGGGTCAATCAGCACAAAGTCGGATTTGCTTACAAGACAAAGTGGGCAGTACCAATCATCAGGAATATCTTCAAAACGGGTACCTGGTGCTAGGCCTGAATCTTCGTCGCCAAGTTCCTCGTCGTAGATTAGACCGCACGTTTTACAAATATATTTCTGAAAGGGCATGCTCATTTTTCTCTCCTAAGCCGCTTCTTCAATGCGAGCAATTTCTTTTCTTAAATGCTTGATTGATGGGGTAACAATAATGACAAAATAAGCTTCACGTTGTTTACGATGCGCAACCGCATCTACAATATAACCTTTGGCACCAGCGTGTTGCATAACGGAATCGGCCGCTCGTTTACATAATTCTGCGCCTAATAAGCGAGCTTCAAGAACCGATTTAATGTACTCTTCGCCTTCGGTATAAGGTTCTTCACATAAACTTTGAATAAACTCTAAAGCATCTTCAAGTTCTTCTTGCATCTCCTCGGGTGAGTCATCCAAGTATTCATTGATTTCAGACAACGTTAAGTTTGACTTGTTCATGTCATTGACGGCACCTTGAATAACGCCTGCAGCCATACCCGTTTGTAACAAGATGAAACCCGCTTTCATTTTTTTCAACATGGGCCCGACTGGATCTGCTAAAAGGTATTTTTTTGGTAAAAATGCATTATCAAAAATCAAAGCATAGGTACCGGTTCCTTCCATACCTACAAACTCAACCAATTGCTTCATGGTTAAACCTTCTAAGTCGCAAGGGACTAAAGCCATCGCATCACGAGCAGCCTGGCCATTTTTGTCTAAGACGTGAAAAATTGCCCCAAAATAATGTTTGCTTGAACCTTCCAAAAGGTTAGATACCCAAGGGAGTGTGCCATTGATAATATAGCCATCTTCAGTCTCTTCAGCGGTTAACTTTAACTCTTCAATCCCACCGAAATGTTTCATAGGATTAGACAAAGCAGTTGCACCAAATACGTCACCATTCACCATTTTCGGTAACACTTCTTCTTTAAGCCATGCATTATCAGAGTTTTCGATGTACCAAGCGCATACTGTCTGTGCCCACATCATAAATCCAGTCGACATACACTCTTCTGAGACCTTCGCCATGTCTGCAATGGTGCTAAACAGGTCTAAGTTTCCGTTGTTCTGAGAGGGAATGTGGTGACGAAATGCCCCTGCTTTTCCCAGTTTATCAAGAACTTCCGTTGTGTAGGTTCCATGGTCAATGGTCACGGTGAGTGGTTTTAAATCGTTTTTTACAATTTGATCAATCATCATATTTCTCCGAAACTCAACAGGCCTGGTATTTGTAGATTTCAGTACCAAGCCTAATTAAATTAATCTACTAATTTGCCCGACATAGTCACAGCATTTAGATACGTGTTTGCCACTGGAGACCACTTCATTGCGTGCGCCACTAACTCTTCTAATACTTCTTTAGGTGTGCCTGGGGATTCAATTGTGAACATGGCTCGAACTTCAGTTACTCCCAGTTTCTTATTTGGATCTAAATCACCTGTACCCCAGACAGCGGTAATATTAATGTCACCTTCTAATTCCACTTCTAATTTTGTTAAAGGAATACCCTGATTGGTCGCATTTGCCTGAACACCGACTGATAAACATGATCCCAAAGAGAGTAATGCCATTTCAGAAGGGTTTGGGGCAGTATCTTCACCGAGAAGAATGGGAGGTTCATCAACAACGATAGGGTCTAGGTTACGAATGTAATTCAAATTTTTAAATTGCCCTTCAAGAACAGTTTTACTTTTTAATGTTTTAATTGTGTCAGGTGCCGCTTTACCGGCTTCGCCTAGCTTTCCTAAGCCTTTCATATCAATTGGACGTAAACAAGATGGGATGTGAACTGTATCAGTCATATAAGACTCCTTTAAAAAAAGTAATTTAATGTTTAATTTCGAATGCTCGAAAGTTGAATCTTGTGTAGCTTTTAAAGTGCCAGTTTTTTATTAACTTATTATTTACATATACTTAAATACTACTATTAAACCTATTTATTAATTAATTTTATAAAATGTATGTAAATGTAATGTTGATTGTATGTTTTTTGTTACAATTAATTACAATTGTTTATTTTTGTAAGGTTTGTAATCTATGTTTGCCGTCATTTTCTATAAAAAGATAGCAAAAACAATTACTTAAATTTATGGCATGTGCCTTGCTTTAGTGGCTTTGAATTTTAATTAAGGAGAAGTTTATGATTTCAAAAATAGAGATGACTGAGGCGATTATTTTAGCTAAGAGTGAGCAGTCTAAGAGTTGGGCAGAAATTGCTGAAGTCGCTGGGTTAAGTGAGGTTTACACAACGTCAGCCTGTTTAGGTATGAATCATCTCGACTCAGAACCAGCCGAAAAGGTAGCGGCTTTCTTAAACCTAGGTAGTGAAGTCGCTGAGGCGTTAAAAGGGTTTCCAACCAAAACTTGGGACCAAGTCATTCCCACCGACCCGTTAATTTATCGTTTGTATGAAATTGTTGGGGTTTATGGGCCAACCATGAAAACATTAATTCATGAGAAGTTTGGAGACGGAATTATGAGTGCTATTGACTTCACAATGGATATTGATAAAGTCGAAAATCCGGCTGGTGATCGTGTAAAAGTCACCATGGAAGGTAAGTTTTTGGCCTATAAGTCTTGGTAAGTAAATCCGGTGCCTTTTATAAAAAATCCCGTTTTATGAACGGGATTTTTTTTGTTCGTTAAAAAGATAATGTAACTTGCTATTATCTCAACACAGTCAGTTTACTCATTAAATCAAATCAACTAGCCAAGCAAACCTTTTTTAATTTAATGTTCAGCTGTGCAAATCTTTTTGTTTTTAACCGCGACAAACGTTTTAACACTCAGCGATACAATTAAAAAAGCTAAGGCAAGCATCGAAATTAAACCCAGCCAATTGTAAGCAGGGGTTTGTGACACTTGTGCCATTAAGAATGAAGAGAGTGAGAAGGCAGCAATCGGGAAGGTGTAAGCCCACCATGATAAGGCAAAATTCAAACCTCTAAACTTGTTAATTGAGAACAGCAAAAATACAGCAAAGAAGAGTCCAAAGAAATAGAGAATCCGTGCAAATGAATCAATCTGTCCTTGTGTTAAAGCGACGTAGGCAATAAACCCAACTGCGGGCGGTGCCATAAAAATAAAAAGCGTGGGTATTAATTTTTCAGGCATTGGGGCATGAAAAATAAGGCGGTAAAACAGCACGGGTTTTAAGATAATCCAAAAGACGATACCGATAGCAAAAAAGAACCAACTAATATCGGTTGGAACATGATTGACGCCTGCAATCGGCACAACAATGTTCCCAACTATTGGAATAAACCAAGATGGATTAGAGTGTTCGATTTTAAAAAAGTCGTGATAGGTCCAGTTGTAAAGCACCCACAAAGTTAATATAAGTTGCAAAGAGGCACCTAAAATCCATAGATTAAACGATGTTTTAACCTCTTCAATGTTCCAAAAAGCGATGCTTAATAGTAATAAACTAATTGCAATGGCGGGTAAAAAGTTCATTTTAATGGGGTGTCTAGCTTCTTCAATAAATGCACTGCGAAAGTGTATGATCTTATAGAGGTAGGCGGAAATAAGAAGCATAAAGAGGGCGGTAATAAACATTAGAAGTGCATAGCCGGGCTTTAATGACCAACCGAATAAGGCTTCCGTTTTAAGGACGGCAAGACACAGCCCCGTCATTCCCATAATCATGCCAAAAAAGCTGGCAGGAAAATATTGAAGTCTTTCTAACAAAGAGGTGTTGTTTTCCATCAAAATTCCTATTTAAACGTTCAAAATAGAAATTATACTTGAGCAGTTGACTCAGGTAATCAATAGTATTTTAAATTACCTAATAGTCTTATTTATCAGGCGGTCTGAAGCCATTGAAGACGAAGTTGGACACTGGTGCGGCCGCCAAAGTGGTTGAGGCTGGGCTGGTAGATGCCATGAACCCAACTGCCGACCTTAAATTGTGTTGGTTCGTCAGCGGTTTGCTTGGCATTAAAGTAGATCGCTTGAATCGTTTTGCCACCAATCGTTCGTAATTTACAAGATAAATGTGTTTTGGTTTGACCGACTTCACGAATTTGAATCAGTTCAAAATTCCCGGAAAAGACCGGTTGTGGCCACTCACGACCAAAGGGTTCTAACGCATTTAAGTGGGGAATCAACTCGGGAACCAACATTTCATCTGCTAATTCACCATCGGTTTCAATTAGGGGGACGGGTGGTTCATCGCCTAACTGTTTTTGAACCGCCATCTCAAACAGTTCAGCAAACATCTCGTACTTTTCGAGTGGAATCATGCAACCCGCGGCACCTTTATGACCACCCATCGATAGAAACAGTTCAGAATCCTGCTCGGACATCCACTGAAACGCCTCTCTTAAATCTAGATTAGGCACAATGGCTCGGCCACTGCCAGCCAAATTTCCATCTTTAAGATCGGTCATTGCCACGCAGGGCAGCCCAAATTGTTCGCCAATGCGGGTGGCAATAATCCCTTGAATACCGGCATTGCCTTGCAAAGGCACGGCTAAGCTGTATTTTTTGGGGTGGTACATCGTTTTAGCAATATTTTGTGCATCTTCGAGCATGGTTTGCTGTTGAGCACGGCGATCGAAGTTATCTTCGTCTAACTGGGTAAGGTTAAGCAACGCTTCATCTAACGTTTTTGATGTTAAAAAATTAAAAGCCGTGGTGACATCACTCACACGGCTGGCGGCATTAATACGCGTAGCAACCTGAAACCCAAGGTATTCAGCATTAAAGGGTTGGCCTTGATTATCGTTAAGCTCTTTCATAGCCTGCCAAGCAGGCACATTAAACTGGTTAATAACTTGCAGGCCTGCTTGAACTATTGCACGATTGTTTGGGCTTTGCAGGCTAACACTGTCGGCAACCGTTCCTAAGGCAACGTTTAATGATAAGTCTTTAAGCGAAGGCGTATCGGCGGGTAAAACGCCTTGTTGTATTAGCGTACTGCGAACTTGCGTCATGACCAAAAAGATCACAAAACATCCCGCAACGGTTTTGTCGTATTCGCAATCAGGTTGTTGTGGATTTACAGTACAAGCTGCACTGGCTGGCGCGCCATCTAAAGACATTTGGTGATGATCTGTAACGCAAACTTGAATGCCCGCCTCTTTAAGGCGTTTAATGCGCGGTTCATCACTCGAACCTTGGTCGGCAGAGATCACTAAGCTGATGGGTTCTTCAATCGCTAAGATACGTTCAACCACTTCATCAGTGATGCCGTAGCCGGTTTTACGATCGCCAATAACATGTTTAACGCGTTCTCTAGGCACTTTAAAGTAATCGACCAAAGCGGTCATCGCCACCCAAGCCGAGGTTACGCCATCGGTATCGTAGTCGGTTGCCAGTACAATAACACCGTCAGATAAAATCGCTTCACTAATCAATAAAGCCGCTTGCTGCGAGTTTTTTAGTTGATTAGGGTGCTGAATGTGTTTTAATTTCGGGAAAACGGTCTCTGCTAGCAGATCAGTACTGTGTTTGCGTTGAGCAACCAGACGAGATTGAAGGTCGGAAAGTCCAAGTGCCTGACAGGCCTCAAAGACTTCTTGATTTATGGGACGTTGAACAATTTTGGGTGATTTAATCATGAGAGAATTTTAACAGAATGCAAACGTGCACATGTGTCTATCTACATGGCTTTTTAAGTAGCCAAAACAGTCTAAAAGCGCAGTGGTTTAAAGAAACTTTGCCAAGCTTAATGCGCTCTGAATTAGGGCGGGTTAACTGCCAAGTGTTAACGCCCGATTACCCCATGAGTAAACCCCATGAAAGCGTGGACTATTTAGAACACTTTTTAAAACAAGCAGGCCTGCTAGGTTTTGAAGCAGATTCAAATTGGTTTTTAGCCGGAAGCTCAATGGGCGGATTTTATGCGCAGTATTTAGCGCATGCTCACAATAAACCGTACATTATGATTAATCCGGCGTTAGACCCTATGAGTTTGTTTGAAGAGTATGAGGGAGTGCATATTAATCAGCACACTCATGAAGAGATTACGGTCGATGCTCAATATCGTGAAGATTTAAAAGAGTATTATCAACACCCTAGCCAAACGTTAGCCAGTCTGCTGTTGCTCGATAAAGGGGATGAGGTGATTGCGTATGATTTGGCAGAACGTCTATACAGTGTAAAGACCATCATGCATAAAACACTAACGTTTGAAGGCGGGGATCACGCTTTTCAGCATTTAGACGCGTCTAAAGAGATGATTAAGCAGTTTGTTAGCGAAGCGGTTTTACAAGGGACTTAATTAAAAAGTATGCTTACGCCATGATGTCGATAATGCTACCAATCATTTCATCGTAGGTTTTTAGGGCTTTAGCACTGGTTTGCACCTGAGTAGCAGCTTGTTTATTATCAATAATAGCATTGTTTAAATCAGGATTGCCCGGTGTTGCAATTTTTTGAGTATTGTCAGCCAGACGATCAAATCCTTGATTTATACCTTGCATCGCCATTGCGCTGGGTGAGGATGAAACATTCATTTTTGAGCCTATGATTATGAGTTACGCTTTATCGTCATAAATTATTCAAGTTGGGCGATCGCGTAGGGTGATTGGTTTTTAACAATGTACTCTACAAACACATTGCCTAACTTCTCACTGCCTTCACGATCAACCACAATTTTTATATTATCATCTTCCCACTCAAAACTGGAATACGTCAAACTTCCGCCCCAGCCTTTTCGAACCATCCGGCTCGGCTGACCAGCTTTCCCAATTAATTCTAGGGCGACGTCTTTTGTGCTAATAGCAGTGCGTTTATTAGATTGTTCAATTGAGTAAGGTCGGTAAAGGCGTTTTAAAGACGTGACATTGCCAATATGGTTATAACGCACTTCTAAATAGTAGCTGTCACGAATACGTGACCAAGCAAAAAACTTGTCTATATTACGTTGTTTGATGGTTGAGCGTGCCTGCATAAAGCCACCTATATTCCAGAGGTGTTCACGAATTTTAGGAATGTTAAATTCAGCAGGTTTAATCCCTAAAACGGCAACGGTTGTGAGATCGACAGGTTCTTCTACCGCCCAAGTAAACGGCAACGGCACGGCGCTTAAAACCAACGCCAATGCTGTTTGTAAAAAAGTTTTTTGGGTGTTTTGCATGATCACTTGCATCATAACTTCATCGCTCTTTTTTTCAATTCATAAATTTGAATTGGGAATACGTTACTAAAGTTATCGGCTAGAACAGAAAATCTTGAATTAAATCGGTAGGATAAAAACGACGCAATTCACTGGCTTTTAATGTCAAGGAGTGCTCGTTTTCGCTCGGGGCTTCAATCACCTTCATCTGCTTGAGCATGACCGATATATCTGCATCAGAAGGGTTATCGTTTTGCTTTATACGTTGTTGAATCGATTGTTTAGCGGTTGTTTCATCTGTTTCAATATAAATGGTTTTACATTGACAGTTCAGTGTGTTGGCAAGATCATAAAATGCTAAACGATGTTGCGCTTTTAAGAAAGTGGCATCCACAATCACCGACATGCCTAAACCAATAATCTGTTTGGTCAAGTCTTGTAAACGTTGATAGGTTTGTTGGTTCATTTTCGGTGAGTAGAGCGTTTGTTTCTCTTGTTCACTCACTCGATGCGTTGGTTTAATGCCATACCGTTTTTTACGTTCAATGTCTGAGCTGATAACCAGCGCTTCAATCTGTGTTAACAACTGATTAGCAAAATGGCTTTTACCAGAACCCGATACGCCTTGTAATAAAATGATTTGAGGTTGAAATTTGTTAAAAGCATCCCGCTCTGCTTGATGAATATATTGTAAGGTTATTGTTTTATAGTGTTGAAATTCAAGCGAGTTTTTATCCAGTTGAGTTAAGCGTAACGCCGATATTTTGGCGCGAACCAGCGAGCGATAAACGCGATAAAAACTGAGCAATCTAATCGCCGCATAATCCCCTGTTAGGGCCATGTATTGGCTAAATAATCGGCGTTTAAACCCCGATTGTTGACGAAAGTCTAGGTCAATTAATAAAAAGGCCAGATCACTTATGCCATCTATCCAGCGAAACTCATCGTTAAACTCAATGCCATCAAATAGGGTAGGAACTTCATTAATCAAGGTAATATTATCAAGGTGCAAGTCGCCATGACATTCGCGCACATAGCCCTCTTTTTTTCGTGAAACTAACAACGGTCTTAGTTCAGAAAACTGTTGGTTCGTCCAGTCCAATAAAGCCTGTAAACGTGGTGTGTAGTCCTCGGTACAGTTACTGAAGAGAGTTGGAAAATTATCCAGCATGGGTTGCAGGATGGTTTCTGGCTCCCCAAGGTGAGAGTCCGCTTTGACCATGTTTGCATTGAGGTGCAAATCTGCAATTCGTTGAGCCAGTAACTGTTCTTGTTGAGAACTAAGGTGATGGTTTTCTAGATAACGACCCAACACCCAACTAGGTTCAAATTGATTCATCTTGACCAAAAAATCAACCGGGTTTTCGGCTGGTTGGGGGCTGTTAGTGGCGGTGAAATGAATATTGCCTTGGGCATCCAGATAGATGGGAACGACATCAATATAAAGGTCTGGTGCAGTGCGACGGTTAAGGCGAAGTTCTTGCAAGCAGAATCGTTCACGATCTTCTAAACGGGTGAAATTTAAAAACCCAAAATCAACCGGCTTTTTGAGTTTGTAAGCGTACTGACCCGTTAAAAAAACCACTGAAATATGGGTTTCAATGGTGGTAATCACCTCAACAGGATGCGGATAGCTTTGCGGTTGGCAGAGCAGATCGATAAGTTGTTCTGTATTCAAGATATTGAAGTCCAGGGTTTAACACCATCAATAAAAAAGCCAGGCTTGCAGACCTGGCTTGTTGTTTACGATAAACAAGCAGGGTAGGTTAAGCGACCCCTTGTTTCTCACGTAGTTCTTGTTTGGTTTTCATTTCAACGGTTAGGTCAGCAGTTGGACGCGCTTCCATTCTGCCTAAACCAATCTCTTCACCACTGATTTTACAGTAACCATACTCGCCGGTTTCAATCATTTTGAGTGACTTGTCAATTTTAGCAATCAATTTTCTCTCGCGATCACGAGTACGCAGTTCAAGTGCAAATTCTTCTTCTTGAGACGCTCGATCATTTGGGTCTGCAGGGGTTTCAGAGTCACGTTGTAGGTGTGAAACAGTTGAGTTGGCTTCTTCAATTAACTGCATTTTCCAAGCGGTTAGTTTATTTTTAAAATGTTCCAACATACCAGGACTCATGTACTCTTCGCCCTTTGCAGGAACATACGCTGGGTAGTCTTCAATAAAATCCGATTGTATTTCCATCTCTTTCTCCTAAAAACCGATAGGGCCTTTTTTGCAATATCTGACTATATTACAGACCTTAATAAAGTCAAACAAGCTTATTTTTTAATGATTCCAAAGCCGAATGACGAACTACGTAAAATAATTAATCGCATTTTATAGCAGGTTTAAAATAGTGCAACAAGTAATTTTTCTTATTCTGTTGTCTGTAGCACCCTTATCTAAGGGTTTAACCGAATCTTATGCTTGAAATTTAAGACTAAATCACGCAAACTCCCTCAAAATTTAATTTATTTACCTAGAGGTTAAAATCACATGGCAGAGCTACAAGCATTACTATTCGATGTGGATGGAACATTAGCAGACACAGAAAAAGATGGACACCGTCCTGCATTTAACATGGCTTTTGAGGAAGCGGGATTAGATTGGAACTGGGATGAAGCCTTGTATGGTGAATTATTATCGGTTACCGGTGGTAAAGAACGTATTCGTTTCTACTTAGAAAAATTCAACACCTCTTTTGTTAAACCAGACAATTTTGACGAATTCGTTAAGGGGTTACATGCTGCTAAAACTAAGTTTTACACTCAGTTAATGGCAGAAGGGCGCATTCCATTGCGTCCGGGGGTTGAAAAATTGATTAATGAAGCTAAGGCTTGCGGTATGCGCATGGCGGTTGTTACAACCACAACACCACAGAATGTGACCGCGTTATTAGACAACACGTTAGGTAAAAATTCAGAAAGTTGGTTTGAAGTGATTGCGGCTGGTGACATCGTTCCGGCTAAAAAGCCGGCCCCTGATATTTATATCTGGGCATTGGAACAAATGAACCTTACGCCAGCAGATGCGATTGCATTTGAAGACTCTTATAATGGTTACCAATCTTCTAAGCAGTCTAATCTTAAAACCATTATTACGGTGAATGGGTACACCGCTGAAGATGACTTTAGCGGTGCAGATTTGATTTTAGATCAGATGGGTGATGAGGGGAACCCTTTCACCGTAATGGCGGGCAATGCCTTTGGTCACACGTATTTAGACCTAGCGTTAGTTAAGAAAGTTCACGCCGGATAATGCCTCATTCGTTTTTCTGATTGAGTCATTAAACGCAAATTTTGTGGGTGCCAGACTCACCAAATTTGCGTTTTTTCATTTGCTTTTTTCCATATCGAAGAATTCAATAAACAACTATTTCTGGTTTATAGAGTTGCCTGAAAATTCAATACCCGCCCAGCCGGTGGCCATAAAATTACGAATATTCTGATGATCCTCTTTCTGAGGGTTTTGCAAAACATCCACTGTATAAAAATCACCAAACGCATTCAGTGTGGCTTGCTCACTTAGCCCATTTAACTTAGCAAACCCAAAAATCTTGCATGAACCATTGTTGGTATTGGCTTCATTAATCTGATTACCATTTACGAAATGAGTAGGTGTAAATTCATATTCAGAATCAATAACCTGTATAACAGAGTTAAAGTCTACTGCACCTGCATTTAGTGCTTCGATTAAGGTTTGAGTGGTGTATTTAGACATGGTTTTCCTTTTTAACGTTAACGGTTAAATGAATCGTCCTTAGACGAAATAGGTTGATAAAAAAGTGAGACTAATCGAGTAACGCCAAACGCCGCATTGAGTGAGTCTGGCTCAACGAATTCAACTGGGATATAGGCTTTTCGTAACTGTTGCCAAACGGTATTTTGGGTGCCACCTCCGACACTAAAAAGACGTTTAACAGGGCTCGCTTCGAGTTCTTCGAGGCGTTCATACCCCATTTGCTCGATATTAGCCAAGCCTTGCATTATAGCAATTAATAAAGCCTGCTTTTCAGAGTGCTTTGGCCGTTGTGACAAGGCCGGTATGCGAGACTTAAAGGCTGCATCCGCAATTGGAAAGCGCTCGCCCGTTTTGATAAGTGGATAGTAGTTTGGATTGGATTTATTTTGCCAAAGTGGTTGGTTTTCTGGTTGGTTCAAATCAGTAAGCCGTTGCTTGAGTTCGTCCAAGTCAAAATAGTGTAATAAGACCGCGCCGCCTGAATTAGAGGCACCGCCCACCAACCAGTTTTGACCCAAACGGTGACTGTAAATACCGAATGCACTGTTAAAAATCGGTTTCTCAGAAACCAGTTTTAGTGCTAAGGTTGAGCCTAAAGAGGTGACGGCATCGCCGCTTTGGTTGGCCCCCGAAGCTAAAAATCCTGCAATACTGTCGGTGGTACCGGCATGCACGGACACATTCGTAGATAATCCCCAATGGTTTGCAAAGCAAATCGAGAGTTCAGCTATACGAGAACCAGGTTTTACAACGTTTGGTAATGAAATAGGCAGGCCTGCTGACTTTTGCGTTAAACACGCTTCTACCCAATTCGGCCATTGTTCTGAAACAGAATCGTAACCCAGTTTTAAAGCATTGTTTTCATCCGTAATACCCAACAGGCCTGTTAACCAAAAATTGAACCAATCCAACTGGTGACAAATCACAACGGAATTTGTGTGAAGTTGCGTTCGCTTTACAGACTCCGTTAAAAATAGCACCTTAGCCAGCGTGCTACTCGCGCCGGTTGCTGCTGTTTTGTAGCCACCAATATCAACGTATTGTTGAATAGTTTGTGCGTGTTTTTGAGCCTGTTGATCGTTGTACATTAACGCATCGGTTAGAGGTGTTCCTTTGCTATCGACCAGTAAAACACTTGAAGAGGTGGCATCTGCAACGATATGTTGAACCTGTTTAAAGTGCTCGGATTCCGCTAATTGACTAAATAATTTCTCAAAAGCCTTTTCCCAAACCTTAGGAGATTGGCTACTGGCGTTGGTTTGATGTGATTGGGTTGGGTGTGGCATGGAAACTGAGCACTCTACGTGAACCGTTTCTGCCAATATTTGATTTGATAAAACTTGTTTATTCACCTCTACAATGCAGCCGCGCACACCACTGGTACCAATATCTACGCCTAAAATAAAGATGTTAAGTGGTGCTTGCGTGTCTGTAATAGGGGGTTGTGTGCGCTTTGTCATGTGCTCTATCCATTGAAGCATTGCTTGCGTGTTTTGTGGTCCGTGGTTAGATGTTTGAAATCCGCTGAAATGTAGCTCAATTCGTTAAATGTACGATACGCATTAACAACAAAAGCAAGTGGCTGTTAATCAAGCTAACAAAACACAATAAACCAAGAATTTTAACCCAATTTGACTGGAAACATCAGGTCGATAAAAGGTACAATCATGTTTATTTTTTAACTGGAATGATTCGTCGTAGTTGTTCCAGATAGTCTGGATTTTCGGAGAATCGTTTTCATGAATGAATTACAGCTCGTCTTGTTGGTATTTGCCGTGGTTGTGGTTGGGGTACTTTACTTCTTAAGTAAAAAACGTCAAAGCAAATCACCTCAACAGGAATCTGATTCTTCAACGGTTGCAAAGCACAGCCAGCCAACCCAAGCTTCGCCAGTTCAGGCGCCGCAATCCAAAATCGCTTCACCTGTCTCACAGGCTGCGCAATCACCAGAAACGTTTGACGAAGAGAGGGTACCGGATAATCAAACCAGCCTACCGTTTGGTGAGGATTTTATACCTGAAAAGCCTGCCCCTGCACAGACCACTTCGGAACCCAACTTTTCGGCATCTGAGCTTGAAAAGGTTGAGGTTGAGTCGCCTAAAAAAGCCAACCATCATGTACTAGAAGTTGAAGAACTTTACTCTGTTAATGAGGTTGGCTTAACCTCAGACGACTTACCAAAGCCAAACTTTGGTATTCCCGAAGAAAAAGTCCCGCCCGCTGCACAAACACGCCCAATTAAGGAGCGTGAGCACCAAGTGTTTGTATTGATGGTTTTAAATACGGGCGGTTCAGGTCAAGAGTTTGCAATGGATGCGGTCAATCAAGCGCTGCTCGGTGTCGGTCTAAAGTTTTCTAAAAACAGTATCTACGTTACAACTGATTCACAAGGCACAGAGATCATTCGTGTGGCAAACATTATGGAACCGGGAACCTTCCCAACCGAAAATCTTCAGTCCCACACAACCCCTGGATTAGCCCTAATTTTAGAACTTCCCACGTCCATGAGAGCGCCAGCGGCGATGCACGATTTAATTATGATGGCACGAAAAGTATCGCAGCGTTTAAATGGTCGTCTTTACAATATGGAACGCCACCTGATTAAAGAATCCGATTTACAAGCGATGCGTGATGCCGCGGTTGAGTATGAGTCTGAACCGTTATAAGCCTTGCAGTTTGATTGGGTTCTTGGTTGCAAGCCATACCAAGCACCTTGCCCCTGTTTAACAAATTACTTCTCCTCATTTATCGCCAATCTAGACACGACAAACATGAACCCATCTGAACAAATACTGCATTTGCGAGAGCAGATTGCGCATCACAACTACGCCTATTATGTTGAAGATAATCCACGTATTAGTGATGCGCAATACGATGCACTCTATCAACAATTGGTGGCACTTGAACAAGCCAATCCAGAGCTTATTACCAGTGATTCACCAACCCAGCGTGTTGGTGACCAACCTTTAGCCGGTTTTGTTTCGGTCAAGCATGCCGTACCGATGTTCTCATTGGGTAACGCTTTTAATCAAGAAGACCTTGAGAATTTTCAAAAAGCCAACTTAAAGTTGTTACCTTCACTGAACACCACCTATTCTGCAGAACCGAAAATGGATGGTTTAGCGATTAATTTGCGCTACCAAGATGGCTTGTTAACTCAAGCAACTACCCGAGGCGACGGTTCAACGGGCGAAGACGTGACGCATAATATTCGTACCATCCAAAGTATTCCTCTAAAACTGAGCGGCACGGGTTGGCCTGCCGTATTAGAGGTACGTGGTGAAGTGTTTATGTCTAAAAAAACCTTTAATCGCCTTAATCAACAACAACTTGAAAAGGATGAAAAAGCCTTTGCAAATCCACGTAATGCCGCAGCAGGAACCTTACGTCAGTTAGATCCGCGCATTGCCGCTAAGCGCCAGTTAAGTTTTTACGTCTATGGTTGGGGGGAAATAAGCGACAATTGGCCGATGCCTTCGCGTTACTCGTACGTGATTGAACAATTTAAACAGTGGGGCTTACCAACCAATCCTGATGCGGAAGTGGTTGAAGGTGCGTTGGGTATGCAAACTTATTACGATGCGTTGCTGTTAAAACGCCCAAACTTACCCTATGAAATAGATGGCATCGTTTACAAGGTAAATGACATCGCCAGCCACAAAATACTGGGCTTTACCGCCAAAGCACCGCGTTGGGCGATTGCCCGTAAGTTTCCGGCCGAAGAAGTTTGGACTGAGTTACTGGACATTGAAATTCAAGTTGGCCGTACCGGCGCTTTAACACCGGTTGCCCGCCTTAAACCGGTTGCGGTGGGTGGTGTTATTGTCTCTAACGCAACGCTGCATAACTTAGATGAAATTACCCGCAAAGACGTGCGAGTTGGCGATACGGTGATTGTTCGTCGTGCAGGCGATGTGATTCCTGAAGTGGTTGGCCCTGTTTTAAGTCAGCGGACAGAAAACGCGCCGCTTTTTGAAATGCCGCAGGCCTGCCCAGAATGCGATTCAGAAGTCATTAAAGAGCACGATAAAGCAGTTTACCGTTGCAGTGGTGGGCTGTATTGTCCCGCACAACGTAAACGTGCGTTGCAACATTTTGTGTCGCGTAAGGCGTTTGATATTCAAGGTTTAGGCGATAAGTTGATTGTGCAGTTAGCCGATGCTGAACTGGTCAAGCACCCAGATGATTTTTTTAAACTCACCGTCGAGCAACTGGCTAATTTAGAGCGCATGGCTGAAAAATCGGCACGTAATGTGGTGGAGGCGATTGAACAAGCCAAGCACACCACTTTAGCGCGGTTTATCTATTCTCTCGGGATTCCAGAAGTGGGCGAAGTCACCGCTAAAAACTTGGCTCAACACTTCATTACTCTAGCCAAGATCGAATCGGCAGACCAAGCAAGTTTGGTTGCCGTGCCCGATGTTGGCGAGATTGTCGCTGAAAATATTGAGACATTTTTTAAACAGGCGCACAACCTTGAAGTCATTCAAGGATTGATAGAATCAGGCGTCAATTGGCCCGACCCAGAAACCCAAAAGGTCGATGAAGCCTCGCCATTTAATGGTAAAGTAGTGGTCTTAACGGGCACGTTGCAACAAGGGTCTCGAACCGATGCTAAAAAACAACTTGAAACCTTAGGGGCAAAAGTCACCGGTAGCATCTCTGCTAAAACGGATTATTTGATTGCCGGCGAAAACGCGGGTTCAAAACTCACTAAGGCGCAAGCGTTGGGTGTCACCGTATTAACTGAACAACAATGGCTTGAAATGATAGGAACAGACAATGGTTAGACCTCGTAATGTCAATAGATACGTTGCAGAAAAACAGATTCCAGATTGGGAGCAAGAAGAGTTTGAGAGCCGCACTGAAATTAAGAAAGCGGCGCAAGCGGTCGTTGACTTAGGTTTGCAGCTCTCTGAAATGACGCCGAATGAAATCAAGAAATTGGCCCTTCCAGCTAAAGTTGAAGAAGCCGTTTTAATGCTAAAAAATATGGACAAAGGGCCGGCTTTAAAACGACAACGACTCTATGTTGGTAAACTTTTACGTCAGAATGAACATTTTATTATTGAAATTAAAGAAAAACTGGCCGAAAAAGAACTTAAAGCTAAACAGCAAAATGCCTATTTTCACCAACTCGAAAAATGGCGTGATCGCATGGTTGAAGGCGACGACAGCGTACTATCTGAGTTTGTGAGGAAATTTCCGCAGGCCGATCGCCAACAACTTCGTCAGTGGATTCGTAACGCCCAAAAAGAGCGCGATACCAATAAACCGCCCAAAGCTTCTCGTGAGATATTTAAGTATTTAAGAAGTTTAGAGTGGTAATGAAACACGCTTTATAATGTTAGATTACGCTTCGATTTTAAAAAATAGCAGGCCTGCCAAATTTGAGCAGGCCTGTTTGTTTTAAGAATCGAAATGGGATGAAAAGTAATTCAGCGTTAAGTCTTTTATTCGATGTTTTTTGGGGGGTTGTTTGCTCGAAATCTTAGCCAAAGCGTTTTAAAGCGAACTTCAAAGATAATCAGACCTAAGGTCACCAATCCTGCCCCCAGCCAAACCGAAGCGTTTAGGGGTTCGTTATTTAAAAAATGCCCTAATATCAAAGCAAACACCGGCGTAATAACCGGTATCAGTGCGACCTTCATCGCTTCAACATTTTTTAGTAGATAAAAGTACAGTAAAAACCCTAAGACCGACCCAATGCTGGCGGCATAAACAATTGTCCAACCTTCTCGATGACTAATCTCTGGCCAATCAAGCAGGGTGCTTGGCGACAGAATAAATTGGCCAATCACCGTAACCCATAAAGCGCCTATAACAACATGTAACGACGAGATAGAGTGGTTCAACCGTTTGACTCTAACCGTACCGTAAGAGTGCAAAAATACCGACAACAACGCCGCACCAATGGCGGTGAGTTGCATCTCAATCATATGGTCTTTTAAGTTAGGCCCAAAAATCACCCACAAACCGAGCAGCGCCAGACCCACCCCAAAAAACTTCCGTTTGGTTAAGCTGTTATTGGGTAAACAGAAGTGCGCTAGCAGACCGGTCATTACAGGGGTGAGCGCAAAAATAATCGCTATCCAACCCGATGGAAGATACTGCGCCGCCCAGTACATAATCGTCATGCCGCCCAAAATAGGAATGCTCGCCGCCAAATAGACTTTGATGGCCGACCATTCAAACGAAAAACGCGATTTTGACCAATACAGGATCGGCAAAATGAGGATGGCACCCAGTGCAGTGCGAGCCGCCACCCCAAACAACCAGTCGGTCTCACCGCTCCATTTAATGGCAAGCGGCGTAGTCGTCCAAATTAAAACAATGGCCAAGTAAGCCAATACAATTTTCATTCAAGTCCTTTGACCTAAAAAATGAAACGTGGATAAATAAAAGGTAAAAAGCTCGTCAAAAGGCTAAGTTATCTTAAACCCAACAGGCCTGCTTAAATAGAAAAAGAAAAATAGGCTTAATAGTGAAATCTTTTCTCGGTCTGAATAAGGCTTTGCTTGCCTTTAATGAAATGTTTGATGGTTAAGAGACAGAAGTGGCTTAAGTGCTTTCAAACTGACCGATGGTTCGGTTTTTAATCACTTTGTCAGCTGAGAACAGTTGGCCATTCATACTGATCCAAACCCCGACTTCAGCCAGTTGCACGGCCATTAATGCACTGCCGATATTAAAAGGGGCGTCAGATTGCCCTAGTTTATAAGGACGCATTGCACCGGTCAGTACAATGGTTTTGGCAACAAGAGCTGGGCTGGTACGCAAACGCATTGCGGTTTCGACCATGGTATCGGTACCGTGGGTTATGACGATATGGGTTGCTAAGCTGTTTATGCAGGCCTGCTCAATTTGAACGCGATCTTCATCTGTCATTTGTAAACTGTCTTTTTGAATCAACGTTACAACTTCAATCGTCAGGGTGCAGTTGGCTTCCGAGAGTAATTCAGGCAGGTGTGTGGTGGGGAAGGTGAGTTCACCGGTGATTTCATCATACTGTTTGTCGATGGTGCCACCGGTAATAAAGAGTTGAATCATGGTTGTCTTAAAATGCCTGTAACAATGCCTAAAATCTCAATTTGTTCATTTTTGATGATAATTGGCTCCATATCGGAATTAGCAGGCTGTAAACGCACGCCTGTTTTTTCGATGTAGATTTTTTTCATGGTAACCATTTCATCGTTGATGCGTACCACCACCGACTCCCCATTTTCAGCGGTTGAACGACGTTCAATAATAACAATGTCGCCATCGTGAATGTTTTCATCCACCATCGAGGTGCCTTTTACACGCAAAGCAAAGGTCTCTTTTTTAACCATCGAACTGGGCACAGAAACGGTATTGTCATAATCCATCTCCATTTGAATTGGCTCACCCGCGGCCGTCCAACCCAAAAGTGGAATCTGAACCAGATCTTCATCTAAAACTTCAAGCATATCCATTGCATGCAACTGGAGTTTTTGATTACGTGTTGGAATTAAATAAGCGGTATTTCCCATCTTGAGGATCTCCATTCAGAATTGGGTTGACTAGTAAACTTTAAACTAAGGCAGTACTTTTTTAAAGGGTTTAACCACGACTTTTTCATACACACCCGCGGCCATGTATGGGTCGGCATCTGCCCATGCTTGCGCGGCCTTAAGAGAGTCAAACTCGGCCACAATCAAACTGCCGGTAAAACCGGCCTCACCGGGTTCTGAACTGTCAATCGCTGGATTTGGGCCGGCAACAAACAATTTTCCTTCGGCACTTAATGCTTGCAAGCGTGCAATGTGCTCAGGTCTAGCTTGACCTCGTAACGGTAGGCTATTAGGGACATCATAGGCAAAAATTGAATACAACATAACAGGCTCCTTAATTCGTTTAGTGAGTGATTAATTTGGTTTAATGTCGTCTTTTTTAGACTCGGATTCATTAGAGTTTTGCGTGTGCACAATCTCACCACCATCCGCAAGGGTTTCCGCCTCGGCCTCAGAATCAGATTCTTCCATGTAACGGTTAATGTAAAAACCTTGAATCACAATAAAGACCAGAGTCATGCCCATTAAGCCAAACAGCTTAAAATCGACCCAGGTGTCGGTGTCATAATTAAAGGCCACATATAAGTTGGTGACGCCAGACAAAATAAAGAAGGCAATCCACATCATACTTAAGCGTACCCAGATCACGTCTGGAAGTGAGATGGCTGAATCCATCATGCGACGGATAATCGGTTTGCTACCAATATAATGACTGCCTAAAAACACCAGAGCAAAGCCCCAATTTACAAGCGTTGGCTTCCATTTAATAAAGGCTTCGTCATGCAGAATAAGGGTGAGTCCACCGAGCACTAAAATTAACGCTAAGGTTATAATATGGATTTTTTCTACCCGTCTTTCTTTGGCATAAACAAACGCTACCTGGGCGATGGTTGCAACAATAATGACCGCAGTGGCAGTGTAGATGTCATACATTTTATAAGCGATAAAAAACAGGACGACGGGGAATAGGTCAAATAAAAGTTTCATATGAATTTATAATGTCTTTGTGTTATTTTTAATAAGCATTGATTCTAGCGGTGTTTGCTACAGATTGAAAGCAATCCGAGCAAAACTTCTGTGCAATTGATCCGATCTTTCCAAAAAGCAATTCCAACTACAAACTAATATAAAGAACCTTCTTAATGAAATTAGATTTCCATTGTCATACAAACGCATCAGACGGCTCGCTTAGCCCTGAACAGCTGATTGATCGTGCTTGTGAATACAAAATCACAGCCATGGCCATTACTGATCATGACACGACCAATGGTTACGAACAGGTAAAAACGTATGCCGCTCAAAAAGGGCTGCAACTTTACACCGGTTCAGAAATTTCATGCGATTGGGAGGGGCATACCATTCATATTGTGGGTTTGGATTTTGACGTTGCAAACCTAACCTTGCAACAAGGTCTAGCCAGTATTCGAGGGTTACGTTGGCAACGTGCTAACCGCATGCTCGAAAAGCTATCTAACAGACCCAATTTTCAAAATCACGACTTAGAGCGTCTACTCAACCAACAAGTTGGCGAAGGCGTGGTTGGACGGGGTCATTTTGCTCAGATGTTAATTGAACTCGGTTACGTCAAGAACAGTCAGCAAGCCTTTGATAAGTATTTAAAAAAAGGGCGAGTGGGATTTGCACCTTGCCAGTGGCCGGATTTGGCGGACGTAGTTAACTTGATTACCCAAGCGGGCGGCATTGCCATCATTGCACACCCAAGTATCTACAAATTCACCAGCCGAAAACTGAATCGCATGATTGAAGAGTTTAAACGCGCTGGCGGACAAGGCATTGAGGTAGTCAATAGCCCAAGACCAACTTCGGATACTTTAGGTATGGCAGAACGTGCGAATCGTTATGAACTGCTAGCCTCTATGGGCTCCGATTTTCATCGTCCTGAACACACGTGGCGTGGTTTGGGGTGGTTAGCCGAGATGCCCGCTGCTTGTAAGCCTGTCTGGCAGGCATTCAAAACCCCGATTCAAAACACGCTTTAAACGCATTCACCAAAAGCCCCTAGTTTTTTGTGGTTGTGCTCCATTACTGTTCACAATCAATGAATCCGAATCACCGCTATCTTCATGGATTAGTCATGCATTCAAGACTTGAATTAAACCAGCTAGTGCTATAATACAGCATAATTTATTTATAAGAGTTAGTCTGTTCGTGCGTAAAGAATGTCAGTATGTTTCGGTTCATCCGGACTCACCTCAATCGAGGTTATTAAAACAGGTCGTTGAAATTCTCAATAAAAACGGCGTAATCGCTTACCCAACCGAATCCGGGTATGCTTTAGGTTGTTTACTGGACAACAGTGAGGGTGCTAAACGCATCCGTGCAATTCGCCGTTTAGATGAAGATCATGAACTGACGTTAATGTGTCGTGATTTAAGTAACTTATCGGAATACGCTAAAGTTGGGAATACGGCTTTTCGTTATTTAAAAAGTCATCTTCCTGGGCCTTACACCTTTATTTTGCCTGCGAGTCGGGAAGTGCCTAGACGCCTGCAGTGCCCAAAACGTAAAACCATTGGGTTACGTGTGACCCCAAACCAAGTAACCAATGAATTACTCTCGTATTTTGATAAACCGCTCTTAACCACTTCATTGATTATGCCCGGCGAAGATCATCCAATGACCGATGGCTGGACGATTCGTGAAGAGGTTGGGCACGCGTTAGACTGTGTTTTAGATGGCGGTTACAGCGGGTTTGAACCGACCACTATTATTGATTTCACCGAAGACGAGCCGGTTTTGGTTCGACAAGGACAAGGCGAATTTCAGGAATGAACGAACTCGATATTATGCAGAAAATCGCAGTTTGGACACTGCCCGTTTTGTTTGCCATTACGGTACACGAAGTGGCACACGGCTGGGCAGCGTCTAAACTGGGTGATCAGTCTGCAAAAATGTTGGGACGCTTAACCTTAAACCCCCTAAAACATATTGATCCCATTGGAACGGTTATTGTTCCTGCGGCGTTGTTGGTACTGGGTGGCTTTGTATTTGGTTGGGCAAAAGCCGTACCAGTAAACGACCGAAACTTTAAACACCCCGCTCGTGATATGGCTTGGGTGGCCATGGCAGGCCCCGCCTCCAACTTTATCATGGCTATTTTATGGGCAATCATTGGCAAGATTGGTTTAGAGTTACAAGCGGGTAGCCCGGATATTGGCCAGTTCTTGTTGTATAGCGGGGTGGCTGGTGTCAGTATTAACCTTATTTTAATGGTGCTTAATTTATTGCCGATTCCGCCTTTAGATGGCAGTCATGTGTTGTCTGCTTTCTTACCTAAACCTTGGGCATGGCAATTTAATCGGATTGCACCCTATGGATTTATTATTTTAGTCGGCTTAATGATTATGGGCATTTTAGGCCCCTTATTAATGGGCCCTTTTACCTATTTTCAGGAAATGATTTACGGCCTTGTTGGCATCCGTTAATCTTTTATCCTGACACTAAAGATACACTTAACTGAGAAAACTTATGAGCAACCCAAGTGGTGAAAAACTTCAAAAAATTCTAGCCCGTGGTGGCTTTGGTTCAAGACGTTCTGTTGAAGTCTTAATTTCAGAGGGCAAGGTCAAGGTTAATGGACGCACTGCTCAGCTTGGCGACCGTGCGATGGAAGATGACCAAATTAAAGTCAATGAACAGTTGGTGAAATCGACGCGTATTGCTAAGCAGCCAACGCAAGTTATTCTCTACAATAAGCCGGAAGGTAAAATTTGCTCACGTTCCGATGAAAAGGGACGTGATACGATTTATTCGCAAATGCCACGCATCATTAACAGTCGTTGGGTGAGTATTGGTCGACTCGATATGAACACCAGTGGGTTAATGATTTTGACTAACAACGGTGAGTTAGCCAACCGTTTAGCGCATCCGTCGTTTGAAATTGAGCGTGAATACATGGTACGTGTGTTTGGAGAAGTGGAAGACAGTGTCTTGAATCAGCTCAAAAAAGGCGTCATGCTTGAAGATGGTATGGCACGTTTTGACAAAATCAGCCGCTTAAAAAGTGATGATGAGTCAATGAACAACTGGTTCCGTGTCTCTATCAAAGAAGGGCGTAATCGTGAAGTTCGCCGTATGTGGGAGTCACAAGGTGTTCAGGTGAGCCGCTTGCACCGTGTCCGTTATGGTGCTTTCCAGTTGCCACGCACCTTACGAAAAGGTAAAACTGAACCCTTAACCTGGAAGCAGATTAACCAACTGCTTGCCAGTGTGGAATTGCCAGAAGAAGCGCGTCCAGACCTACGTGTGCATGCAACCGCTAAAAAGCAGTCGGTTAAGAACTCGCGTTCTGCACAACGTGCTATCACCGGTAAAAAGAAGACCATTCACGATTTAAGTGGTTTCAACCGCAAGCCTCGTGGCAGTCGATAAGCCTTAAACCTTTAAAATCAAACTGAGCAGGCCTGCTTGGTTTGAAACAGTACCTTTACCCTTGAGTAAACCACGAAAACGCTTGCAAAAGTATTGCGTATCGCAGGCCTTTACCCATTGCCACCAATAGGACAAATAACGCAAAATTAACTTTTAACACCCCCGCGATAAACGTCAACACATCTCCAAAAACCGGTGCCCACGCCAACAGTAAACTCCACACCCCGTACCGATTAAACCAACGCGCACTCTTTTGCATGCTTTCTTCTTTAAATGGAAACCATTTACGGTTTTGAAAGTGCAACAGATAACGTCCTAATCCGTAATTAAATACCGAACCCAAAGTATTGCCTAAGGTCGCCACCAGCCACAACCAAAAAGGATCGTAACCGGAAACCAACAGGCCTGTTAAAAACAGTTCGGATGCGGCAGGTAAAAGTGTTGCCGCTAGAAATGACAGGGCAAATAGACTTAAATAGGCTTCCATTAATTTAAATTTATAGGCAATTTAGAGTGAATGCGGTGCTTGGTGGTCAATCACATAGGTATTACCACCAGACTGTTTGGATTTGTACATAGCGGTGTCAGCCATTTTTAATAATATTCCCAAACTGGTGCCTGCGTCTGGAGCAATCGCAATACCGATACTAACTTGTGGCGAGTAGAGCTTTTCGCCCAATAACAAATCGGTTTGGATCGCTTTTAAAAGTGTTTCGGCCACGAGTTCTAAAATTGTGTGGTCTTTTGGGTAGACAAAAAGTAGGCTAAATTCATCCCCCCCAGTCTTGCAGCCTCAATGGTTAAAGCGTTTTGTTCGGCTAATTTGGTTATGGTCATATTGATGCTGTTAGCAATATGCTGTAACAATAAGTCGCCAGCATCATGGCCATAAGTATCATTTACTTCTTTAAAAAGGTCGACATCCATCATCACGAATGCCAAGGACTCATTTTGATAATCCAGTTCAGCTAATGTTGCTTTTGCCGATTCATTAAAATATCGTCGATTGTGTAACTGCGTTAAGGGATCAAAATAGGCCAGATTCTCCAATTCAAGGTTCACCCGTGTAAATTCCTCAAGCAACATTTTATTTAAAATGTGCGATTGGATATTTTCTCGTATCGTATTATTCAACCGCATAGAGGTGATGAGGGTAATGATTATGTGGACCATTGCCACCAAAAAAAAGAACGGTTCATCACTGGATAATAAAAAAGAAAAATAGAGCAACGCAATAAACAGTGGGATGCTAAAGGCAAATAAAACCCCCAAATGGTTGGCGTTGGCAGAGAGTGAAGACAGTGGCAACCCTACCAATAAGGTAATAATGAGCAGTTGCATAGTCAGCGGTTGGTCTGGATTATAAAAGAAGACGATTGAAGCCCATACCACGCCAGATAAAAAGGCACCCGCTACATATTCACGTCTATTTTTAAAGTAAACTGTAGAGGAAGCAGGTTGCTGATTCATGCCACGAATCCGAATCAGACGAAACACATTCAACAAAAGAAAAACGGCAATCCAAAGATTTAACCAAAAGAGATTTAATACCGATAAGCCCGCAATATAAAAAATCATTGCAACCAGAATGCTGGAGAACAAAACTTGCGGCCCTAGACGAATTAAGTTCGCCTGAACTTCTTGTTGAACCTCGCTTTCAGAAGCCTCATTTTTGGGTGGGGATTGTCGTTTGATGAATTGTTTCAATTTTCAGAAAACCTAACGTTCATGGTTAATGTTTGAACTATACCTTAATTCAGAACCTTATTTTTTTGAAAGTTGCGGAATTATGCTTATCAAAAGAAAACGTCATCATGACAGTGAAGAGCAGATATCGCATAATGATGTTTACATTTAATTATATGAAATCAATTTTTTGAATCTAACACGAAAACAACCTCCAGAACAAATTCAGCCGAATACCTCCCTTGATGTATTCAGTGACGGTGGTTATGTCTCTAAACTTCATATTGGTGGTTGGGGAGTGGTGGTGATTGAAAGCAACCAATCGACCTATACCGACTCAGGCGCATGTCGCACCCAGTCTAGTTTAGAAATGGAACTTCTGGCGGCGGTTAATGCTTTAGAAGCCGCTAAAGTTGCCTTAAAACCAAATCAAAACATAGTCTTACACACGGACTCTCGGATTTTAATAGAGGGGCTAGACGGTAAGATTGAACGTTACAAACAACAAAACTGGCACCATCTTTCTGGCAGGCCTGTTGAATCACGCGAGCTATGGGAGCGATTTGAAACCCTTACTCGCGCACTCAATGCACGAGTTGAATGGGTGAAAGGTCACAATGGTAATCCAGGTAATCAAATGGCCGACCAACTGGCACGGCAGGCCATCGAAACGTATTTAGATGAACTGCACCCCCATTGATTAATAATGTGGTGGAGGAACCTCTTCACTCGGCAAACGAATATTCCCGCCTTCTTTCATATTCTTAATATAGTCAGAAAGCAGCGTCATCTGCTTTTGTAGCATCTGAATTTCTTGATGTTGTATGGCGACGGTTTTTTGTAAAGACTCTATCGTATCATCTTGAAAAGCTTGTGTAATTTCAATATTAGACATTTGTTCTTTAAGTTCATTCACCGTTAAATCAGTCATTAATCTAAGCCTCTGTTTAGCTGCCATTCACTGGTTTTTTCAGGTTGAACCGTTAATACCACGCGGTCTTGTGGGGCTGGCGTTAATTTAATTTTCGTGTGGCGCAATTCATCTCGTCTAAAATAACTGCACGCCCAAGTAGGCAGTTCTGAGTCCTTATCCAGTCGTTTTAAACGCGCTTCTAGGTTACCAGTAGAAGGGGTTTTAAGTTGATTGATGGCGATAATTTCATCGCCTGCCGCTAAACCTGCATGGTAAGCCGGTTGGTCTTGCCAAACATGAGTCACCTTAACGGTCTGGTGCTCGGTATCGGTTAAGTTTGCACCCAAATGAGCTTGTAAAAGGGCGCTTGGATTTTCGCCGCCCTTATCGCTTAGGCTTGCTGGGTTTCGCAGTTTGAAGTCAACATTAATGCTGTCAAATAAGGCTTCAAACGGAAGATCTTTTGTGCCGTACAAATAGTCGTCAAAAAAGTCCGTTAAATCGATACCGCTGACTTGAGAGCAGATGCGTTCAATTTCAAACTCTTTTAAACCAACCTTTTCTTTACCGAAATACTGCCATAAATGCAGCAGAACGTCATCCAGTGATTTTTGGTTGTCCGTTTGCTGACGGATGGTTAAATCTAAGCCAAGTGCAATTAAACTCCCTTTGGTGTAATAGCTGATAATGGCATTAGGGGCATTTTCATCTTGCTGGTAAAACTTGGTCCACGTTAGCCAACTCGATTCAGCCACGGATTGCTTAAAACGTCCAGGCATACGATAGACACGTGTCATCTGTTCAGCTAAGGTTTTTAAGTAGGTGGTTTGATCGATTAAGCCGGCACGCAATAAAATCAGTCCGTCGTAGTATGAGGTAATGCCTTCAAACCACCACAGTTGATTGGTATAAACCGGTTCTTTTAAATCACTTGCTTGATAGACTTGGGGTTGAATGCGCTTAACGTTCCAAGTGTGAAAATACTCATGGCTGCACAACTCTAAAAATTGTAAATAGCCATCGGTGGCTTCTTTCATACCTTTAAAAGGCAGGTCGTCACGACTGCACATTAAAGCGGTTGAGTTACGATGTTCCAGCCCACCGTAATCGCTACCGGTGACCATAATTTGAAACAAGTAGTCTTCCATCGGCGCAGGCTCACCAAACAGTTTAATTTCAGTTTCACAAATCTTAATTAAATCGGCTTTTAAACGCGCCTCATCCAGTTCAAAAAGACCGGTTAACACCATCTTGTGAGGCACACCACAAGCATCAAAATGAATCTCTTTAAACGTGCCCATCTCAACGGGGTAGTCAATTAAGCTGTCGTAATCGTCGGCTTGGTACAATCCAAAATTACGGTTATTCACCTGGTTTTTTGGCATGCCCGTGGCCACTTTCCAGTTGTGTTGTTCAGAAAACTGACTGTCTTTTATTTCAACTGAACAGGCCTGGTCACGCTGTCCATCCACACACAGAAAAACCGACGTGCCATTAAAAAAGCCGTGACTCTCATCAAAATGCGCACCACGAACAGATAAATCCCACGCGTAAACTTGGTAGCTAACTGTAACCGCTTCACCGCTGTTCTCAAATGACCAAGTGGATTTATCAATCACATTCAACTTAACCGTTTGCCCGCTTAACGTTTCAGCTTTAAGGTCGTTAAGGTGCTTAGAAAAGTCACGAATCAAATAGCTTCCAGGAATCCAATTGGGCAAACTTAACGTCTGCACCGGCTGATTCGGTTTTGGAATGGATAACGTGACATGATAAAGGTGACCCTTTGGGTCGCTCGGACTGATAACGTAATGAATCGTCTGGATCATATAAACTCAATTGTTTAGGTTTAGAGGAGATTGAATACAAGCTTTAATTTTATGATAAAAATGGGTGTCGTAACAGGGTGCGCAATGATAAATAAAAGATTGTAATGGCAAGCAAGCCCAAAAAGAGTGCAGAAATGAAGATAAAGGCACTAATGTGCAGTTGTTGAAACATACTTAAACTGGCAACACTCATCAAAGCAAACGGCAGGGGAATGCGCCACCAATCAAAACAAAATGGCGTTGTCAGAAAACGTTTTATTTGTGTTAACAATAGCAGACTCAAAAACAGACTGGTGTAAAACAGTAGGCGTGCAATTAAATCCGGCGCCTCTAAAGATGCCAGTTGGCTGTAACTTAAATAGCCTAGGGCCGGTGGCGTGGCCATAATAAAAAAGGAGAGTTGTTTTTTGGCCGATAATAATGGCTGAAAAAACAGGCGATAGAGCATTAAGCTAAACAGAATTAGCCAAAATATAAGCCCGATACTCAGTAGCATCCAACCAAATTCAATGGGTGCAAACTCTGGTATGCCCACCGGAATAATCAACAGGCCTGACAAAGGCATAAACCAAATGGGGCTTAAGTCGGTTATTTTCCAGTGGTCGTAATAGAGCCAGCCCTTCACTACAAATGTGGTAATCACAAACTGCAGTAGACTGCCTAAAAGCCAAACAGCAATCGCCCAGTTGGCTTCGTAAGGCAGTATCAGCAGGCCTGCTAAGATAAAACTCATACTTAAAGCTGAATAATGACCGCCATCATGTTGTTTAAGTCGGCTTAATTCAGTTTTAAAATGTTGTGTTAACTTTATGAAGTAACTCAAAAAAATGATTACAAATACAATCAAACTAAAAATAAGCAGGCCTGCAAATAAATCAGATTTAAGTGCTTTCTCCAAACCAAATTCGACCAGCCAAGATTGCACAGCAAAGCTCAACCCTAGAAAAGAGAGCGCGATATGAAATAGGTGGGGTGAAGTTGTTTGAACAGGGGCTTTTTCAGGTTCCATAATCACTTCTGAAGATTAAATTTGCATTAACATACTGTATTATACGGATAAGTACGGTTTTATAGTCCATAAACCAGTAATATCGTTATAATTTCAGCTACCGCCGTAAATGGCTCTTCTAAAAAATATAAAGAAGTTAAGGTTTAATGAAACCAATAAAACCGGTCATACCAGCACTTTTCGCTCCATCCGTTGTCTATTTTGGCATTCCAATGGGCTTGCTTGGCGCGGCGATGAACGGCTTGCATTTGCAACAAATGCTTGGGTTTGAGCAAGATGTTGCACTGAATAACCTTATGTTAAGTTTTATTTTATTTGGGTGGTTAACGTTTATTTTAGTGGGCGTTGGGTTTGCGTCTGGTCTGTTTAATAAACACCGAGATAAATTGAAAAAAGAGTGGCTAAGCCACTTTCAAATTTCGCTGTTTCCGTCCATTACCTTAACCACGTTTTTGGTGATTATGACCAGTGTTAAGATTTTCTCGCTCAACCCAACTATCATCTCGCTATTATTAATCCTTTACCTCTCAGGCATTATTGCCCATACGTTCTTAAACATCTACCTCATCAATCGTTGGATTTTTGCCGAATCAGTGCCCATCGAGCACCATAAACCGACTTGGTTTATTTTGTTGTCCGGTAACTTTGTGGTGGTCATTTCTGGTTTGACGCTTATTGAACCGCTTGGGTTACAAGATTGGCATTTCTGGCCAGAGTTACTCTGGCTGTATTTTGCAGGCGGCCTGATTCTTTGGTTTAGTTTTTCGGTGAGCTTACTTTATCGACTTATCTTTGAATCCAAAATTGAACTGAATTTACGACCCACCCTGTTTATTTTTATGGCACCGCCATCTTTAGCCACCGTCGCCTCCATTTTACTTTTGGAACCGACCTTAATCACCCACCCTAAAGCCTTAGTGGCAATTCCTGGATTAACTTGGCTACTGTTTAGTTTTGCCAGTTTTATGCTGTTGCTTTGGACATTAAGTATTCGATATTTCATGGCCAGTGGCCTTTCTGTTGCCTCATGGGCTTATATCTATCCCATTGCCGCTTATGGCATGGCTATGCAGTATGTAGCGCAGGCCGACAACCACCCATTTTTAACCAGCATGAGCCTGGGTATTTTTTTGGTGCTGGCTTTTTTAATGGGTTTATTAAGCCTTCGTTCATTATTAAGCGCTATCAAGTCGTGAGATTTAACGCTTGAAGGTTTATAATACCGCCTTTAAATTCCCCAACATTTAAGGAACTTCTGTGATTCGTACTCGATTTGCGCCAAGCCCAACCGGCTATCTACATATTGGAGGGGTGAGAACAGCCCTATATTCATGGCTATACGCTAAGAAATTGGGCGGTGAGTTTATCTTGCGTATTGAAGATACTGACCTAGAACGTTCAACAGAAGAGTCCGTTAATGCCATTTTAGAAGGGATGAGCTGGTTAGGTTTGGACTACGACCAAGGCCCCTTTTATCAAACACACCGCTTTGAACGATATAAAGAAGTGATTGATACCTTACTTGCTAAAGGTTTGGCTTATCACTGTTATGCCACGCCAGAAGAACTGGATATTATGCGTGAAGCGCAAAAAGCCGCGGGTGAAAAGGCGCGTTATGACGGGCGTTTTCGTGACTATACAGGTCAAGCACCTGAAGGGGTAAACCCAGTTATTCGTTTTAAAAACCCAACCGATGGTGAAGTGGTCATTGATGACTTAGTAAAAGGGCAGGTGATTATTGGTAACAAAGAACTGGATGACTTAATCATTGCCCGTTCTGACGGCACGCCAACTTATAACTTAAGTGTGGTCGTTGACGACTGGGATATGGGCATGACGCATGTTATTCGTGGCGACGACCACTTGAACAACACCCCGCGTCAAATCAACCTGTATAAAGCGATGGGCGCAGAAGTGCCTAAGTTTGCGCATATTCCAATGGTATTGGGCGAAGATGGCAGTCGTCTTTCAAAACGCCATGGTGCAGTGAGTGTTCTGCAATACAAAGAAGAGGGTTTTTTGCCTGAAGCGTTATTGAACTACCTCGTTCGATTAGGTTGGTCACACGGCGATCAAGAGATTTTTACGATTGACGAGATGGTTGAGTACTTCGACATTAATGACGTAAACAGCGCGCCTTCTACCTTTAATACTGACAAGTTAACTTGGATTAATGAACAGCATATTCAGCGAGCGGATGCACAGCATTTAGCCCGTCATTTAGCACCGTTTATGAGTGACCACGGCTGTGATTTATCACAAGGCCCTGAGTTGTCTGCGGTGGCTAATTTATTACGTGAACGTGCTAAAACCCTAGTCGACATGGCAAAGGGTGCGGTCTATTTTTATAACGATTTTGAAGAATTTGAAGCCGGTGCGGCTAAAAAGCATTTACGTCCTGTTGCAGAAGAAGCGCTGATGTTAATTTTAAGCAAATTAGAAGCACTAAACGATTGGCAGGCGGCACCGATTCATGAAGCCATTAATGCCACAGCAGAAGAACTTGAAATTGGTATGGGCAAAGTAGGGATGCCATTGCGCGTTGCCATTACGGGCGGCGGACAGTCACCCGGCATTGACGAAACAGCCGAGTTAATTGGTAAAGATCGTTGTATTGAGCGCATTAAAATGGCCTTAACGTTTATTGAAGCGCGTAAAGAGAACTAACCTAAACTAACATAACCTAACACGTGCTTCGTTTTATAAAAAAAGCATTAATACGTTAATTTAAAGAGGAGGCTAAAGCCTCCTTTTTTCTTACAGATTCAAACTCAGCAGGCCTGCTCAAAGCAAAAAATAGTGTTTTAAATAACACTGCATTCATTCCGCGTTCATTCAAAATCAACGAGTTACAATCGAGTTGCGGATAAGATCTTTTTTATTGTAAAAAAGTATGATTTTTTTAACATTAAAGCTTGACCCACAACGCCAACTCTATATAATACGCACCCATCAGCTCGAGGGGCTATAGCTCAGCTGGGAGAGCGCAACACTGGCAGTGTTGAGGTCAGCGGTTCGATCCCGCTTAGCTCCACCA
>JAFGUG010000032.1 GCA_016938655.1 Thiotrichales bacterium
CCTTTCTGGATTGCCACGTCGCTTTGCTCCTCGCAATGACACCTTTTTTACGTCATTGCGAACGCAGTGAAGCAATCCACTACCAGCCTTGTCTTTCTGGATTGCCGCGTCGCTGGCGCTCCTCGCAATGACAAATCGGGTGTTGCCTTTGTGGATTGCCGCGGCCTAAAGGCCTCGCAATGACACTCTTTTGAGAAAATTGGGTCTCTTTTTTCTTTTTTACTTAAACAGACGTTTAGTGCGAAGCGAGTTCTTGATAAAAACTGGGATTGTCTTGAATGGTTGCCAGCACTTTAGCGGCAAGTCCTGTTGGATTACGTCGCTTGGTTTCCCAGCTTTTCACCGTATCCACACTGGTGCCTAGGGCAGTGGCAAACTCTTGTTGAGAAACCTTTAGCTGGGCACGAATCGCTTTGACATCACTGATTTCAAAACGTGTCACCTTGCCTTCTTTATGTCCGTTTTTGATTTCAACCGCCTCTTCTAAGGAGGCTTTTAACTCTTCAAATAAACTCACCTTAGTGTTCCTCTTTGAGTTGTTGGGTTAATTTCTTCAAAACTGCTTTTTCAGCAAGGGTTAGCGTCTCTTTCTGGCTTTTTGGATAAGCCATTACGAGATAAATTACGTCCACGAGTGCAATAAAGTAGATTACTCGCACACTTCCGCTTTTTCCCTGATTTCCAACTGCCATTCTTACTTTTCTAAGTCCACCGGTGCCTTGAATAAGACTGCCTTTTTCAGGTTGTGCAACCAACTCTTTTTGCAATTGCTGTAATTCATCATCAGTGGCCAAAGATTGAATTTGCTTAGTAAAGATCGACGTTTCTATAAATTCAATGGCGTGACTCACTCAGGAAATCCTTTTGATTTAACGTGTACATTGTACATGAAATTGATTTCATGAAAAACTTTCAAAAAGAAATTGCACTGGCGCTTTTTTAGTCATTGCGCACCCCAAGACTGTCATTGCGAACGCAGTGAAGCAATCCACTACCAGCACTGCCTTGTTGGATTGCCACGTCGCTGACGCTCCTCGCAATGACACCTTTTTTACGTCATTGCGAACGCAGTGAAGCAATCCACTACCAGCTTTACCTTTATGGATTGCCACGTCGCTGGCGCTCCTCGCAATGACGAATCCGGTGTTGCCTTTCTGGATTGCCGCGGCCTAAAGGCCTCGCAATGACAAAGGGGCGGATTGTATTGGCGCTTTTTTAGTCATTGCGCACCCCAAGACTGTCATTGCGAGCCGCAGGTGAAGAAAGCAATCGAGTCTGACCCCATTGCTATGACCCCATTGCTATAAATTTATGCTTTCATAAAAAAGAAAAACCCGCTTCCTTGTGAGAAACGGGTCTTTCAAGTTGATCTCTTAGAACTTCCCACTACCGAGGTAGTGAGAAGGCAGAGAAACGATTCAGCTATCTAAGGTTTAGATAATGTCACCGTTGGCAAGTGTTGTGTTCAAATCGAACAGACCAACCAGTGTGATCGTATCAGCCGTAGTAATAAAGGCATCGCCAGAAGTTTCTGAAACCTGATACACAGCACGCTGTCCACCTGATGCATTTTGAACAACCAACAAGAAATCATCACCAGCATTCGAAATAGCAATTGAACTATTATCATCAATCTTATCAAGAACTACTGCAATATCAGTTAGGTCAAACCCATCCCATGGAGCAGTTACATCCTGTACACCATTTGCGGCTGTATCGAAAGATACAACTGTTGTACCATTAAAATCAACAGCCTGCGATTGGAATGTAAAGTTACCAGCAGTTGTTACAAAGCTAGTGTCATATTTATCTTCAGCATTTACGAAGTTAGTGATTGTATCTAAACCATCAGTACCTGATGTGTAGATGATCGTATCAGCATCACCTGCAGCACCAAGATCGATAGTGTCGTTGCCAGCACCACCCGTGATATCGTCAGCACCAGCACCACCGAAGATGATGTCGTCACCACTGCCTGTTGTGATAGTGTCATTACCAGCGAAACCGTAAACAACCGTATCTTCGTTATTCGCTGGTGGGTTGATCGTGTCAGCGCCTGTTGAGCCTTCTACAATATTCCCTACAACCAATGTTGCGTTAACGCTATCCGTCACTTCGACAATGTACTGAGAGACACCTGCTTTAGCTTGTGCTGTCAGTGTTGTTGCCGTGCCATCATTAACCGCTGTTGTACCATTGAAACCACCGTTCACTAATGAAAGCGTTCCAACCGTATCCACATCGCTAACAGTGAAAGAAACTTGACCGTTAGACAAGGCAGTAAAGCCTGCTGTTAGGGTAGGTGCAACGTCGTTCACATCGTTTACTGCCATGGCTACGACTTGGTCTGTGACATTACCCGCAAGATCGGTTGCGCGCACCGTCACAGAGTAAGAAGTGGCTGTTTCATAGTCAGGCGTACCACTTAAAGTGACTTGACCGTTTGCAGCAACCGTGAACATGTTCCCAGCATCAAGTGCTTCTGAATAGGTCACTGTATTAGCATCGGTTGTTGTCGCTGTGTAAACCACTGCACCAGTCGTCCCCTCATTCTGAGCGGTTGCGGTTGCGCCAGATGTGAAGGATGGATTAGTTGCATCAATCGTTACGTTCAACGCTGCTGAAGCTACACTTGCATTACCTGCAAGATCTGTCGCTACTGTTGTGAATGCGTAAGTTCCATCCAACAGCGCTGCTGAAGTAAACGTGAATGTACCTGGAGCACCTTCAGTCGCATTACCCACA
>JAFGUG010000033.1 GCA_016938655.1 Thiotrichales bacterium
AGTGTATTTGCTTTCAGCCGCTTTTTTAGTTGCTTTATTCGCGGCGTTGTTTGCCATGCCGGATGATTTGGCTGAAACCATTTTACAAGAAGGCGGGGTGGTTGAAACTTTGTCGGCTTTGGGTTATTTGGCTGTGGTCGCTTATATGGTGGTGACGTTCCAAAATCGTTATTTGGCTAAATATCACTACTTGATTATTCTGCTGTTAATGTTTGCGATGCGTGAACTCGATTTTGATAAGCGCTTTACCGAGTTGGGTATTCTGAAAAGTAAATTTCTGGTTTCTGAACAAGTGCCATTGATGCAAAAAATTATTGGCGGGATGGTTTTATTGCTGTTGGTTTATGTGGTTGCTCTGGCCATTTATAAGCACTTTAAGCCGTTGTTGATGCAAGTGTTTCATCCTAAAGCACATACCTTTGGTATTTATTT
This sequence comes from Thiotrichales bacterium, assembly GCA_016938655.1. Taxonomy (GTDB): domain Bacteria; phylum Pseudomonadota; class Gammaproteobacteria; order Thiomicrospirales; family Thiomicrospiraceae; genus Thiomicrorhabdus. Next base: position 433 of record JAFGUG010000033.1, read on the forward strand.
GGGGATGTTTAGTATTGTCTTCTCTAAGAGTTTAGATGGCTTGCAGCGCAAACTTCAGGGCTTTGGTTTTGAGGTGGATAACTGGCTGACGCAAAATGCATCGTTGATTGAAGAGGCGGTTGAGCTGTTTATTCCGCTGTTTCTATTTTTGGCATTCTGGTTCTATAAGCGTGAAACGGCTAATGCAGACTATTTAAGAGCGAATTAGAATACAATTTTTTCAGTACAATCCTCGCGAGTTTACGAGTGAATATAACGGTAACCTCTTAACTTAGGATTATTCTACTAGGGGTAACTTTGTAAAAAAGAGTCAATGTATTTATAGCTTTTAGTCATTTCTGAATAAGTCTTTGGTAATAACTTTACATGTCACATCTGTGAGTTTGTTGACCATTATGTTGGCGGCAATTGATTTAAGTCTTTAAAAATTAGCAGGCTCACAAGCAACCAATGCAATTGTTTTAACTGTGTTCAATAATAAAAAGATAAATAAAAAACTGTTCGAACAAAGAAACAGTTTGAGACCAATCTATGCCAATAAATAAAATTGTATTTTGTAAAACATCAATCTTTAACGCGTTGCTAATTATTTATGGGATGATTTTTTTTACTTTACCAAGCGGGATAAGCTTTTTGCCCCTGGTTCTGTTGTTATTTTCGTTTTATTATCTGATTAAACAAAGGCATACGCTGATTTTTGAGGCAGATGAGCGGCGAATCTATTTTGTTTTGGCACTATATTTTATTGGGGCATTAGCGTCATTGCTAATAAATCAAGATGCCTTGGCGAATTTAGACGAGCCAACTAAGTTTTTGTTTACCATTTTGTTGATTATGGTGATAGCTCGACACAGGTTCGATATTCATTTTTTTTGGTTATTTATCCTATTTGCAACGCTATCCAATGTGGTTTATGTGGTTTGGTTAGGAGGAGATTTTTATCAACCAGGCTTTAACCGATTAAGTTCTGATTTAATAAGCAATCCGCTGTATTTTGGGAACCTGTCACTTCTGTTCGGTTTTTTATCGCTTTCAGGATTGATTTGGACTCAGGATAAGAATAGTCAACACAAAAAACTTTGGATAATTTTATTTTTATTGGGCTTCGTGGGCGGTGTTTATTTATCTATTATGAGTGGTACGCGTGGAGGATGGGTTGCCATTCCGTTTGTATCGTATTTTGTACTTTATCATTATGCTAAGGCCATTCAAAAAACCAAGCTTTTAAACTTTGGGTTCGTGTTGTCGTTTTTATTGATTGGATTCATGTTTTTCTTAGTTGAAACACCTTTTAAAGAGCGGCTAATGTTGATAAGTAAGGATATTGAAATTTACCTTACACTAAATGAAAGTTACACGTCTTCAGGGTTGCGTTTAGAGATGTGGAAAGTAGGAATGGCTACCTTTTTAGAATCCCCCATTTTTGGTGCAGGTGTAAATGGATATGCAGCCGCGGTGACAGAAGTGATTCAGCAGGGGAAGGTAATAGAAGAACTTGGCACGTTTCATCAGCTTCACAATCAATTTATTCAAGAGCTTGCTTTTAAAGGGGTAGTTGGTTTAGTGTCTTTAGTACTTTTGTTTGGTGTATTTATGCGCTTTTTTATAAAACGCCTGAATTCAAAATGCTATCAAATAAAATCACTAGCAGTAGCAGGCGCCTTAACATGTATGTTGTACTTGTTCTTTTTTTTAAGTATCACCATGTTTCATTTAAATAAGACTACATTGCCGTTTTTGATCATTGTGGCCTTGACAGTGGGTCAGATTTTGTACAAAGAAAATGCTCAAAGGAGTCGTTAAAATTTAGCGTCAGTATTTTTTTGGCCTTAAGTACACCGGTTTAAAGTTTATTAATTTTAACCATTAACCTTTGGTTCAATATTGTTTCTCTTGGAGCTTAGATGAGTTACAGTGCAAGCTTCAGAGTGTTGTGTTTAATAATCACATTTACAGTGTGTAGTGGTTACCAAAATAAGTCTCAGGTATTGATTTATCGGCAATTCTTGCCAGTGAGCTGACAATTATGATGCCGACGATTAGTCCTCTTTTAGATTTACATTCTTTAAAACTGAGCAGGCCTGCTTAATTTCAGATTAATCGACCGCTATTTAATAAAGTCTTTATTGAGTTGCAAATCGTTAAGATTATTTGGTTTTTAGAGCATCATAAGATTGAGTCAATAGAACACGGGCGGGAGATTGAATGCGACACAACATGAACGACGCCTCGATTTTTGAAATTCAAGCGCTTGAGGTTAATACGCCAAACAGTCAGTCTGAACTGGTTCAGGTGGTTAAGCGTTGTTTAACCAGTCGCCAGCCAATTACCATGCGCGCTGGCGGCACCTCTTTAGCGGGCCAAGCGATTGGGTCGGGGGTGGTGGTTGATATTTCGCAACACCTCACGCACATTTTGGAATACTGCCCCGAGAATAAAGAGGTGGTGGTTGAGCCCGGCGTGATTCAAGACGACCTTAATGATTTTGTAAAACCACAGGGTTTACGGTTTGCCCCCGATACGTCGACTTCAAGCCGCGCTATGATTGGCGGCATGATTGGCAATAACGCCTGTGGTTCGTATTCGGTGTATTACGGCACCACGCGCGAACATGTAAAATCGGTTGATGTGATTCTGGCCGATGGCACCGAAACCACCTTTGAGCCATTATCAGCAGGCCTGCTGAAATCCAAATTGGCGCAACCAGATTTTGAAGGGAATATTTATCGCACCGTCTTTAACCTACTTGAACGCCACGGCAAAACCCTGCTTAAACACTATCCGCACCCCTCCATTAAACGCCGTAATACCGGTTATGCTTTAGACGAGCTTTATCGCCATCATCAACCGTTTAATCCCAAAGGTAAACCGTTTAATTTAGCGCCGTTAATCTGTGGCAGCGAAGGGACCTTGGCAGTGATTAAGCAGGCCTGCTTACAGTTGGTGGATTTACCCAAACATCGTCAGTTAATGTGTGCACATTTTGATTCGATTGAAGCGGCTATGAAAGTGGTGTCTCGATTACTGGAATTTAACCCCGCGGCCATTGAGCTGATTGATAAAGCGACTTTAGATGGCGCTAAACAGAACCGACAACAGCAAGCGAACCGTTTTTGGATTCAGGGCGATCCGCAAGCCGTATTTGTGATTGAGCTGTTTGATGAATCCCAAACCGAACTGCAAAACCGTTTGCAAAATCAGCAGGCCTGGTTACTGGCTAACGGTGCGTATTATGTGGCGGTGATTGATTCGGCGGATTCCGACAAAGTCTGGGCGGTGCGTAAAGCGGGGTTAGGGTTGCTGATGGGCAAGGTGTCACGCAAAAAAGCGGTGGCGGTCATTGAAGATGCGGCGGTACCTGTTAGACATCTGTTTGATTTTTTTCAAGACGTGCAAGCGCTTATGGCCGAACTGCAGGTGAACTGTGTTTATTACGGTCACGCCTCGGTGGGGTTAATTCATATTCGCCCAGAGTTAGATTTAGCCACCAAAACCGATCGGGATTTATTTGAAACCATCGCCAAGCGCCACGCTCAATTAGTTAAAAAGTATCGTGGTGCGATTTCGGGGGAGCACGGCGACGGTCGTTTGCGCGCGCCCTTTATTAAAGAACAGGTTGGCGAGCAAGTTTATGCCTATCTGCTTGAACTCAAACACGCGTTTGATCCGCACGGTTTATTGAATCCGGGCGTTATTTTAAGCGACAAATCGAATACCCAGTATTTACGCGCTAATCGTCAACCACAGCGAATTTTGGAAACGGGCTTTGATTGGTCAGACGATTTGTCACTTATGGACGCGGTGGAAAAGTGCAATGGCGCCGGTGTTTGCCGCCAGTCGGTGGGTCGTGGCGTAATGTGCCCCTCTTATCAAGCAACTCGAAACGAAAACGACTCCACGCGTGGACGCAGTAACTTGTTGCGCTTTGCGTTAACCGAGCCCAATCCGCAAAAAGCCTTGAATGATTCCGAACTGAAGCAGGCGCTTGATATGTGTTTGGGGTGTAAAGCCTGCAAAACTGAGTGCCCTGCGAATGTTGATATGGCGCGTCTGAAATCGGAAGTGCTGTATCAAACGAAGAGCAAAAAGGTTGGAATTAAGGGGCTGTTTAATCCAGAGGCTTGGGTTTTAAAAAACTACGGTAAGGTCTTGGACAATGCTCAAAAATGGCCTGCCACAGCCAATTGGTTGCAATCCAGAACCTCGGTGAAAGCATTATTAGGCATTGATCAACGCAGAAGCTTGCCAAATTTGGTTACAGAAAGTCAGCAGGCCTGGTGGGTTGATTATCAAAAACGGTTTTTATCTGCTCAAACTGAACTGCCCACACAAAAAGTTTGGGTGTTGGTGGACTTGTTTAGCCAATATCAAGAACCCGAGGTCGGTAAGGCGGTGTTAAAAAGTTTGAGTGCAATCGGCTTGCAGGTTGAAGTGGTTTTTTTACACGATTCGCCGCGCGTTTTAATCAGTAAAGGGTTTTTAAAAGAAGCGCAACAGGCTCTGTTATCGATTTTAAACCAACTAGAAAAATGGCAAATGGGCGATTATATTGTGGGCATTGAACCTTCTGAACTGCTCACTTGGCGAGATGAAGCTAAGGATTTATTAAAGAATAGCGGTTTAAAAAGTCAGCACACCTGTTTGTTTGAGTCAGTAACTGAGCAGGCCTGCTTAAACTTGGTGATGAGTTATGAGGAGTTGATTTTAGACTTGTTCGCCAAAAATGCTTTGACTAAGTTAATGTCATTAAACGTGCCAAACCAAACTGTCTGGTTACACGTTCACTGCCATCAAAAAGCCTTAGCCAAACCCATGGATTCACAAAAAGCGTTAGAGCTGATAAACGGCGTAACCGTAAAAATGATCCCTTCAGGTTGTTGTGGAATGGCCGGAGAATTTGGCTATAAGCACTATGAGGTGTCAAAAAAAATTGCCAACCAGATTTTACTGCCAAGTTTGGAGCACGCTAAAAACCGCGATTGGATTGTGGCAACTGGGACTAGCTGTCGCCAACAGTTAAGTGATTTAGGCGGTTATACCAGCTTGCACATTGCTCAAGTGTTTAACCGCGTTTTGGAGTCGAGTGAGTAGGTGTTTGGTTTATAGAGTGAATCGAGGATAAGCAGGTTAGAGCAGGCTAATGCCTGCGCCCCAAATTAATGTGTAGTAGGGGCGAAGGCTTTAGCCTTCTATAAATAAGCCTGTAAGCAGTTACATTTCTAGTGAACGCTCACTGTAAAACGCAGCCAGTGCTTTTTTAAGCATTTTCGGTGTCTCTTCTGAGGCGGTAATCGGTTCGTGACACCAAACCGCGTCTGGCCAAACTTCATCGGTGTTCTCTCTAAAAATAAGGTGAATATGTTGGTAAGGGAGCTTATTGCCAATCTTAGCGATATTAAAATGCTGGCCAATATCATCGTCTTGTATAAAACCAATCAAACGGTAAATCTCACCATATAAATTCTGCACATACTCTAGTTGTGCGCTGCCTTCTAATGATTGTTTTGGAATAACCAGTAACCAAGTCATCTCCGTCTGTTTTGCCAGCAATGAATAAAGCGGGTGGTCATATAAAAACACGCTGTTAAAGGTGGTTTCTAAATTCTGTGGCGTGTGGTCAGACAGGATAATATCCATTGCAAACTCTCTTATAGGTAAATTCATCTACTGAAACCGAACAACAACCCGCTTTGAGAAGGTAGAATGAACGGATAATTGACTAGAATAATAGCAGATTAATGGAAACACAAGCAGGCCGAGCACCGTTGCTCTATTTGGCGTCCGGTTCGCCACGTCGACAAGAATTAATGCAGCAACTCAATTTGCAGTTTGAAGTGATTCAAGCACCGATTGAAGAGGCTGTTTTGCCTAATGAAAGCCCGGAAGCCTATGTAAAACGCATTGCAGTTGAAAAAGCACAGGCGGGTTACGTTAAAGCGTGCGCTGGCCGTTCTGGTATGCAAGCAGGTACGGGTATTTGGGTGGTTGGTGGCGATACAGCCGTCATTTTTGAGCAGCAAATATTTGGCAAACCTAAGAGTGAGATGGATGCCAAGCGCATGCTGTCTGTGTTGTCCGGTCAAACGCATCAAGTCCTTTCAAGTCTCGCCATTGTTCATAACAATCAAGTTTTTTCCGCTATCAATTCCACGCAAGTCACCTTTAAACCCCTAGCGGAAGCAGAGATCAACCAATATTGGTTAAGTGGAGAGCCGCTTGGAAAAGCGGGGGCGTATGCCATTCAAGGCTTAGGTGCCAAATTTATTAAAAACATTCAAGGCAGTTACTCCGGGGTAATGGGCTTACCTCTATTTGAACTCGATCAACTGTTAACCGAATCCGGATACCAAACAGAATTAAAAGGCATCTTAAATGCATAATGAAGAAAAAGTATTAGTAAACGTGACGCCAAATGAAACGCGCGTTGCGTGGGTTGAAAACGGGGTGTTGCAAGAGGTTTGGGTTGAGCGCAGTAATAAACGCGGCTTGGTAGGCAATATTTACATGGGGAAAGTTGACCGTGTGTTGCCAGGTATGCAGGCCGCATTTGTTAATATCGGTTTAGAGCGAGCGGCCTTTTTGCATGTGTCGGATATCTGTTTTAAAGGCGTGGGTTTTGAAGAAGAGGAGGAGTGTGAAGATATCGCTAAACTACTTCGTCCCGGTCAAAAAATTATGGTGCAAGTTGTCAAAGACCCCCTGGGAACCAAAGGTGCACGTATTAGTATGCAGGTGACGATTCCTTCTCGTTTATCGGTTTATATGCCTAACGAACGTGCATTAGGGGTGTCGCAAAAAATCGAAACCGCAGAAGAGCGTGAACGTTTGCGCGATTTAATGAAGCAAGTTCCGGAATACAAAGACTCTGAAGGTGGCTTTATTGTGCGCACGGTTGCCGAAGGGGCGACGTTTCATGAGTTAAGAGCCGATGTACTGTTTTTGCACAAACTTTGGAGCTGTATTGAAGAGAAAGCTAAAACTGCCCGAAAACCGTGTGTGATTTATGAGGACTTACCCTTGTATCTGCGCATTATGCGCGATATTCCAATTGAGCGTATTGAGAAGATACGTGTAGACTCCACGGAAACGCTGAAAAAAATGCAGGAGTTTGTCAGCACTTATGTCATGGATTTAGATGCGCGTCTGGGGTTGTATCAAGGTGAAAGACCCATTTTTGATCTTTACAACATTGAACAAGAGATTCAGGGTGCGCTCGAAAAACGAGTTAACTTAAAATCAGGTGGGTATTTGATTATCGACCAAACTGAAGCAATGACCACGATTGATGTGAATACGGGGGCCTTTGTTGGCCATAAAAATTTAGAAGAGACGATTTACCGAACCAACCTTGAAGCCACGCAAGCGATTGCCCGTCAATTAAGGCTGCGTAATTTAGGGGGCATCATTATTCTCGACTTTATCGATATGGAAGTAGAAGAGCACAAGCAACATGTGCTTACGGTATTAAGCAAAGAGTTGGGCCGAGATAGAGTCAAGACTTCGATTAGCAGTATCTCTAACTTAGGTTTAGTAGAGATGACCCGTAAACGAACACGTGAAAGTTTAGAGCGCACTCTCTGCGAGCCTTGTCCGGTGTGTAATGGTCGTGGAACGGTTAAAACCGCGGAAACAGTGGCCTATGAAATCTTTAGAGAGATTACCCGTATGGCACGCTCCTTTGAAGCCAGTCGGTACCGTGTGATTGCTGCAGAGAGTGTCGTGGCTCGCATCATGGACGAAGAGTCTAATAGTGTCGCGGAATTAGAGGCCTTTTTAGATAAGAGCATTCGTTTTCAGGCTGAAAGCAGTTACTCTGCTGAACAGTTTGACGTGGTGATGCTTTAAATTGACCGATTGAGAGTAGACGAATAGACGGTTATGGTTAAAAAAACGCACCAGACAATATGGATTGTGTTTGCCCTTTTTGTGGTTTACTTGGCGTTGGTGCGTGTTGTTATTACTTGGGCACAGTGGGCTCCCAACCAGTTTGGGGAGACGGTAGCTTGGATAACGAATAGTGATGTCTCGTTTGAATCTTTGCAAATCCAGCAGGGGTGGCTGGGGGTGCAAATTGAGGTTGATGAGGCGCTTATTGAGCATGACGGCCTTGAGATCGAAGCAAAACACATCGCGTTTGATTTTAATTTGTTCTCTCCTTTGATACCCAGCTCCAGTTGGGGGGATTCGTTAACGATTGATGGGTTAGCCGTGCTTGAGTATGGGCAACCGATCAAGAGCAATGCGGCAACGCCTTCGATGGAGAGTTTTTTAAGTTTAAATTCGCAAGAGCTGGTCACTCAGTTTGATCTTAGCCGTTTATGGAAGAAGGTCGAAGTAACCGATTTTTCTGCCTCTATTTATCAAAAAGAGACCGATTGGACCATTAACGTTAGCAGCTTTCAAGCCTTTAAGGGGGCAAGATGGAGTTTGGCGGCTGACTTTAATGTTAGATATGGGCAAGTACTACAGGGCGAGCGTTTTCAGTTAAAAGCGTCGCTGTTTCCGGGGGGGGTTGGTGGGGTACAAAGTGGCGATTTTACCGTTAAGGCGTTTGACGCGATTCGCTTGGAGCGTCTTGCAAAGCTAACGCCTCAAAAGTGGCACCAAGTTCTACCGCAAGGCGAGCTGATTCCTAACCTTAAGGGAACGATTTCCAAATCTTTACTCTCTAACCTCTATTTGGAGCTTTCTGCTCCGGGATTAATTTGGTCTGATAATGATCCGCGTTTACCAAAATCGGTCGGCGTGAACCTTGAGTGGAAAAACCAAGCTAAGATTTATGATGGTCGGCAAACCGATTGGCAGTTCTTGTTAAGTGGTATTCAGCTCGATGATCAGTTTATAGAAACGGTTTCCCCTATTCATGTTCAGCTTTCCTCAAAGCGTTTATTAAAAATTGAAACCCAAGCGTTTGACCTAAAGCCCTTTAAGCCGATTGTGAAGGCAATTTTGCACAATGAAAAAATGGCCGCACTCTTTGATGCCTCTGCTGAACTTTTATTAAAAAATGTTGAGGCGGATTTGGCGGTTCCTGAGCTTTATTTCGAAAATGTTTCGGCAGACATTGCGGCTTTGGCGGTTCCTGTTACTAACTTACCAGGGGTAGCGCTGCAAGCACTGCATGTAGAAAAAAGAGGCCCAGACTTTAAGTTTCACTCTAATAACCCAATTTGGGTCATGTATCCAACAATTCATCCGGTGCCAATGCGTTTTGACTTGCCGACAGAGGTGACAGGTCGTTTTGATGTACCAAATAATAGTTGGGCGCTCGATTCGCTTGAGTTGCTTTGGGATAATATGGCCGTGGAGCTGAATGGGGGGGGGGATTTTTCTGGTAAATTAGATGTGCAAGCGCAAATCGATCCAAAAACCATTGCTAAGGTTAAGCAGTATCTACCTTATTCGATTATGACGCCAAAATTATCGGCATGGTTGAAAGCAGCGTTGATTTCTGGAGAAACGGGACGAGGAGAGTTTTATTTTAATGGCGATTTGAACGACTACCCCTTTAAAACAGGCGAAACCCGTTTTGGTGGCCAAGTTGATGTTCAAGATGCACAGTTTAAATTTTATGAAGGTTGGCCAATTCTGCAAGGTTTAGACGCCACTGTAAATTGGTCTCAGTTTGACTTAACTATCTTGGCCGATAGCCTCTCTTTGCGTAATGACGTTGAGGCGAAAGCTGTAAAGGTTGACGTTGGTTCATTAAACTCAAAAGATATTGCCGTCGAATTTTCAGCAAAGGCCAAGGGTAAAGGGGCGGCGGCCATTGATTATCTTCTGGATAGTCCGCTTCCTGCGAAACTTGGTTTAACCGAGATGTTGTCTGATAAGAAAAAAATTGCGTTAACGGGTTTAGTTGAAGTCAGTTTAAATAAGGTTTGGGTGCCTGTTTTGGGGTTTAAAGACCAAGCACTGACCGTAGAAGGCTCTGTTAACCTAAATAAAAACACGCTGCGTTTATTTGATATTTTGGAGTTTACAAACTCAGCAGGCCTGCTAACTTTTAGCGAAAAAGGGGTTGAAAGTAACAAGCTCACCGCTTTGTTTCATCAAGGGCCGGCTGAGTTTCGGGTTAATACCAATAAGGACGGGGTAATTCAAGTCAACGCCTCAGGTCAGTCAACGTTGGATTATCCGTCTATTGTAAAAGGTGAAGCGGATTGGTCGGCCAATGTTTCTGTGCCCCTGCAAAGCAAACAGTCCAAAGCGGCAGTTAATTTAGAAGTCGACACCACTAAGTTAGATTGGTTAATGCCCGTACCTCTGAATAATACAAATCTCAACGGTAAGTTTACGTCGACCATCACCGTTATTGATGAAGGTCTTCTTGTCACAGGAGATATCGGGCAGCTTGGATCATTTGATGTTTCGCTTGAATCAAAAAGTGGACGTTATGCTGTCAAAAAAGGTTGGCTCAACATTGGGCAGAGCAAGCGTCAATACACGAATACTTCTGGTTTAAGAGTGCTAGGAAGTTTACCGGAACTTAACTTAGATAAATGGGCAGCTTGGGAGTTTCCGAATTTTCAAAGTGAGGCACAAGGCGGCTCCTTTTTAAAGTCTATCGATTGGAATAATTCGGAGTTGAATGTTGGCGAAGTTCGTTTTATTGACTATCCATACAAAGATGTAAAATTGACTTGGTCAAATGCGCTTGATCAAAACTTTCATGCGGAACTGCTCTCTAAACAAATTTCCACGCATTTTGATGTTAAACCAGACGGTAATTTGAACGTTCATCTAGATTGGCTGCAAATCTTCCTGCCAGTTAACTCTTTAGAATCCAGTCTAACGCAGCAAGAGCGACTCCAATTAATACAAAGTTGCAAGTTAAAAGAGTCTGCCAAATTTGTATGGCCTAATATCTCTTTTACCGGAGAAAATATCCGCATAGATGAAATTGGCGTGCCATTATTAAGCTTTAAAGTCGAAGACAGTGAGTCTCGGTTACATTTTAAAGACATAGAAGCCTCTCTTGAGAAAAGTAGTGGCACCGTTACCGGCAACTATTACTTTTATAAGACATCAAAATTAAGCAACGCTGATTTAAAACTGAAATCAACAAACATTAAAGATTTAACAAGATTGCTAGGGCTTAAAAAAGGGTTTTCTGGAAAGCGAGCGGATGTCTCTTCTAATATAGTATGGCAAGGTGGACTTGAGTGTTTTAATTTACTTGGTTTGTTGGGGAAAACCGAGTATCAGTTAAAAGAGGGGGTAATAGAAGATGTTGAACCAGGGTTTGCAAGGCTCCTGGGTTTGTTGAATGTAACCTCATTAGCCAGAAGGCTTTCATTAGATCTAAAGGATCTAACAACAAAAGGTTTTGCCTATGACACTATTAAAGGTGAAACACACTTTATCAATGGAAAGTTGAATTTAAAAGGGTTTGAGATGAAAGCGCCTTCAGCTTCGGTAGAGTTAGGGGGAGATATAGATTTAATTGACCGTGAGTTTAATTTAAAAGCGAGGGTCATTCCGGCACTTGGAAGTTCACTCCCCGCTTTAAGTGCACTAACCGGCATAGCCTCTCCGATTGGTGCATTGGCTGTTTATGCATTAATGAAAGTGATTCCAGAGTTAAACGAAGAGTTAGTTACTTACACATATAAAGTAACGGGGCCATGGAATGCACCTATTATAGACGATGGGAAAAAACCCGAAATGCCGGAAGATAAAGGCACGATTGATGAGATTTTGCAGAGAAATTAAAAAAGATTAAAAAGATTTAAAAAAGGTGTTGACACTTTTGGGGCGTCTGGGCATAATACGCACCTCTTCAACGGGAGGCGCTTAAAAACTTAAGCAAATCGGTTGAAGGAGCCGCTTATGTTAGGGTTTTCGTTAATAGATCTTCGGATTGGTTAACGAAAAAGATTTGAAAAAAGTTTGAAATAATTATTGACAACT
>JAFGUG010000002.1 GCA_016938655.1 Thiotrichales bacterium
CTCATGTGCAAACCTCATTAAAGTTTAAAGGTTTTTCCAAAGGGAGATTCAACTATACATTAGGCTTTTATTGTTAACAATGATGTTAAAATTATACGTATTGTTTCTTTTTTGTAGGCATTATTTTAATGGGTTTTTAATAGAGACGGAGTATAGTAAATAAGGTAAACGCATTAAAAATACTTTAAAAGCAACTACTCAGGCCTTATCAATAATAATTTAAGTCCGAGGTGTTAAGTCTGCTCGGCGCCACGGCTAACCAGGATTAAATCTTGATGATTGTGTCGCTATAGAGTGCCATTAAGGGATCGTGGGTCATTAAACGCATCGGCACAACGAGTGCCTGCGCCACAAGAATGCGGTCGAACAGGTCTTGGTGATGCGCAGGCAACTTTCGACGGCAATCGCATGCTCCGCCTCGACGGCGAGGAAGCGATAGCCGGATTCCTGAAAATAGCGCATCGCATCTTGGCTAGAAACCGGCATGTCGCCTCGACCTAGTGAATGCTTGATGGCAATTTTCCAGATAGTTGCCGCGCTGACCCAAACGTTCGTTTTGGGCGACCCAATCAAATCACGCGCTTTTTGCGGCAATTTTGGACTATCCGTGATAGCCCATAATGCGACATGAGTGTCCAGCAGCAGATTCAAGATCGCACCTCGCCCATGAACAACCGAGCCACTTCGTCATTATGTGTATCGATACTGTCCGGCACCACGAACAAGCCTTTTGCCACGCCAATCCGCTTGCCGGCGGGTGCAGTATCCATCGGAACAAGTTTGGCTGCCGGGCGGCCATTCCGGGCAATCACAATTTCACGCTCCCGCCCTTGCTCGATGTTCTACTAAACGGGACAGAGAGGACTTGGCTTGTAACATATTTACAGTTTGCATTGCATTCTCCGCAAAACAAATGTTTAGTCTAGCCAATCATGCAAATCAAGCAAGATGGATCAATGTTGGATCGCCTATCAACAGCGGCAACCCAACATAGACGCTTGTTTCGTCCGCGAACCGGGAAGCTATTTTCAACCCGGTCCTCACCAAAATTAATTTGAGGCGCTAATACAAATTCATCAATTTAATGTGTAGAATGCCGTTTGCTCATAAATTGATTTTTTTCTTATAAATGGACAGCTTAATTAGACCCCTCACTCCAAATAAAGCAACTTTTGGACGTCATGAAACTTTTTCTCTTCGCTATGGCTGGCTAACAAAAGGATTTCAAACATTTCAACACGACAACGGAATATTTAATTCCGATGAAGCCACTGTCCAGTTGGGTGTTGGAAAAAACATGGTGAATTCAATCCGCTATTGGTTGCGTGCAACGCAAATGTTAGAAATGAGCGATGACGGACTGCAAACCACTGAAATCGGTAAGGCGATTTTTTCAGAGCAAGGGCAGGATCCTTATCTTGAAGATGAAGCGACGCTTTGGCTAATACACTGGCTGTTATGCTCGAATGCTGAATTGGCAACAGCCTGGTTTTGGTTTTTCAATTGTTTCCACAA
>JAFGUG010000034.1 GCA_016938655.1 Thiotrichales bacterium
GTGTCATCAGCGCACTGCTAATCGCTTTTAACTACAACACCTATCAGTCGAGAGTTGCCTCCCACATAGCAGCGGAACAAGAATTAATCTTAAGCACCTATCAAACCGTTATTGATTCGTTTAAGTACCAATCTGAAATTCTCTATATCAACCGCATTAAACAACCATCGGTCATCCAGATATTGAAACAAGTGCAGGGCAGCTCACCAGAAAAACAAGAACAATTGCGCCAAGCGCTTTATGACAACCTCATTGATATGTATCAAGCCATGCAGCACTTTGAACTCAAGCAACTGCATTTTCATTTACCCAATAATCACAGCTTTTTACGTTTTCATCGCCCAGACACTTATGGCGATGATCTAACCAATATCCGCCAAACCATCATGCATGTTAATCAAACCCATCAGAAAGTTGAAGGGTTTGAAGAAGGGCGCATTTACAACGGTTACCGATTTGTTTTTCCGTTATTTGAGGGACCCAATTATTTGGGCAGCGTAGAAACCCCGGTTTCTATGGCTGTTATACTCAATGAAATTCATAAAAATCTAGCCGTTGAAAATGACTTTATCATCCAAGCAGCCGTGGTCAATGCCAAAGTTTTTCAAAGCGAACAAGCCAATTACCAAGCAACAACCTTTGATGCAAACTACCTGCACGAAGCCAACATTCATTCAAAAAGCCGTCCCTTAATTAATCACTTGATGCAACAATACCTTAAAGAGCATCCGCTCAAGGGGCAAAACTTTACATCGCTACAAGTGGTTGATGGCAAGTTCTACTTGCTCACGGGTATTGCGGTGCCAAATGCCATTAGCCATGAAACCGTTGCCTATATTCTCAACGCGCGCGAACACAAAGATTTAGCACAACTGCACCAAGAACATTTATTGAGCATCTTGGCAATTCTGCTGATTGTCTTTATTTTTATTAAAGTTCTCCATCACACCCAACAACAAAAACACGCCTTGCAACATGAACAAACCATTCATCAACGCATTGAAGCCATCAGCGCCTTAGGCTCTTGGGAAATCGACTTTACCCATAACACAATGACTTGGAGCCAAGAACTGTTTAAGCTCTTAGGCTATTCTCAAAAGGACACTCAACCGAATTTTGAGTTATTAATGAACCGAGTCCATCCAGAAGATCGACAACTGCTTTTAGAGGTTTATCAAATGGCTGTTCACGATCACAAAGAACTGAGCCTTGAACACCGAATTTTGCGTGCCGACGGCATAATACGCACCGTAAAACACACCATCAGCCACCACACAGATGCCAAAGGTACCATTACCAGCAGCATCGGTATGTTACTCGACATGAGTGACTTGAAACTCTTTGAAATCGAGCTTGAAAAGGCGCGAAATTCTTTTGAAAACCTCCTCAAGAATATCCCAGAAATCATTTATCGCGCTAACTGCGACCTTGATAGAACCGTGCAATACATCAACGATGCTGTGCTGCAAAATCTAGGTTATGAAGCCTCGCTCTTCAAATACAACCAAGTCAAAAGTCTGAATAGTCTTATTCATAAAGCAGATTTACAGCGCTATCTGGCCGCATTAGAAAAAACACTGAATGAAGAGACATCCCTCAATATTGAATATCGCATGTTGAATCAACAGGGCGAGATTGTTTGGGTACATGAGTTAACGCAAGTCAATTATGATGAAAATGGCTGTCATCTTGAAGGACTCATTCAAAACCGTACCAAAGAAAAGCAAGCCCAAGAAAATCTTCAAAAAATCATAGACCTACAAGACAACATTGTCATTTTAACGAATGGTCAAACCATCTCCTTTGCCAATAAAAGTTTCTTTAAACTTTTTATATTTGATAATCTAGAAACCTTTTTAAGGTTTCACGATTGCATCTGTGATTTCTTCATTCCACAAACCAACTTTTTCAGCCTTGAAAACGTGCCTTCAGGACAACTTTGGACAGACGTACTGCTTAAATTACCCGCATCTAAAAGAGTGGTCTTAATTAAAAATCAATACACGCAACAACTCCATGCTTACAGTGTTTATATCAATGCATTTGATACACAACGTGAAATCATTGTACTGACCGATGTAACCGACACCATCCAAGAAATCGAAAAACTGCGCCAAGCAGCGCAACGCGACGCATTAACGGGCTTATACAATCGAAACTTTATTTTGAATAACTTCACCCTTCTCACCAAAGGTGCCAAAGCCAAAAATCTCGAACTGGCGTTAATCCTCTTTGATATTGATCACTTTAAAGAAATTAACGATCATTTTGGCCATAATTGTGGCGATGAAGTGCTCAAAAAACTTACCCTTCACGTAAGCCAAACATTACGCACATCTGATGTCTTAGTGCGCTGGGGTGGCGAGGAGTTTATTGTGCTCTCTGAAGTGACACACCTATCCCATGCTCAGCAACTGGCAGAACACCTTAGATTGGCTATTGCAGACATCTCATTCGACTGCACACACAGAATTACCTCCAGCTTTGGCGTAACACTCCACAAAGGCCAAGAAGCCATTAAGACAACCATTGAAAGGGCTGATAAGGCACTTTACAAAGCCAAAAACAATGGCCGAAACCAGGTTTACACACTTAATGCCAAACCTGAAGAAAAAGGATAAAACCGCTATGTTTCAAGCACCATCACTGAATCAACTCATAACGCTGCTCGCTTTACTCTGGAGCTGTATGGTCGTTCACGCCGCTTCAGAAATGCCACTTGCCCACAATCTTTATGAAGATGGTCAGCAGGCTTTACAAAAGAACATTCCCATTGCCATTTTGCTCAGTTACAAAGGACTTAAATCGACTGAAAATCTCAAGGAAGAAGCGCTTTACCCTAACTTACTCAGCGGTATTTTTGATGACCAAGTCATTTTCAGGGAAATCGAAATCAATACGGATCACACCTTGATCGATTTTTACAATGAACCCCTTGCGGCCCGTGAATTTCAAACCTTCTATAACGTCACGAGTTTGCCAGCTTTA
>JAFGUG010000035.1 GCA_016938655.1 Thiotrichales bacterium
CTTGTTTTCTAAATTAATAGGGGCGTGGTAAGGCCTTAAGAAACTGCCGTTGGTTGCAATTGGGAACAGGGGCAGTTGTTTACAATTGCAAAGAGGTTTTGGAGTGGGATTTTTATCAAAAATCCCAATTGGGAAAAGGCGTACTTGTTTACAATTGCAACAAAAAATAACATCTTTTTTTGTAATTGGGAACAGGCGAACTTAATTTGCAATTTATTAGTAGGGTTAAAGCATGGAAAAGTTATTTACAACAAAAGATAGAGTTGAAGGGTTTGAAAAGTTTGTGGATTATGAGCGAGATGACATCAGGCGCATCGCCAACGAATTGTCCAGCTTGTACTGGGCAAAGCGGGAGGAGTACTCATCTCTTGATGACGCTGGAAACAACACGCTGGGGTGTAGGGTTGTTGAGCTAGGGGCTGGCATTTCAATGTCGTGGTTTCACCATTATTTTTTTACCAAGGATGGTAAGAAACGCAGGACAAACGTCCACATCAAGAAAGCGAAGGATCAGAATAAGTACAACATGACTGCATTAGCTAGACGTTGCCAGCCACACATGATGGAGCACGTTGAATATGTCGAGAGTGGGTTTGCTGAATTAAGGAAGCGTACTGAATTGCTAAGAAAGTTAACCGCGACCATGTACTACTACAAGTTGGCTATTGGCTTTATAGACAAGCCGGTAAAAGGTGCTGCTATTGAGAGTGAAGAAACAGTAATGATTGAGCCTGAAGAAATCATTATCAAAAACGAAGAGGGTCTTCCAAAAAATGTTTAGGCGATATGGTTCTAACTTAATTAAGGCGACGCTTTTAAACTCTCTGTTTGTTAGCGCCGCTATTGCGGGAGTAAGCAATTACGAAATTGATTCAGACGCATCGTTTAAATCTTATTACAAGGCTGAGACTTTGAAATGCAATGCGGTTGAAGACGCGAGTTTAAGATTGAAGTGCATAACCGATTTGAATGCATTCATATCCAAGCATCGCTCTGGTCTTGTGAATGGAATTAATCTCGAAAAACAATTTAACGAAAAAAGGGGCGTGTATGAGTCGAACAAGGGTAAGCCTCTCCACTGGTGAGGCTGGTTTAGACATTAACACTGAGACCAATATTGGACAGAAGATTTTAAGGGGCTTGTATCTTAGAAAAGGAGACGTGAGAGTATTCTGCTCTTGTTGCGAGAGGAACGAATTAGAACTCTCAATCGCGTTTAGGCGCTCAAGCAAAAAGTTTGAATTAAGAAAGTTTCCCGGACAATCCCCAAAGCTACACCAGCCGAATTGTTTTTTTAGCAAGTCGGCTTTAAACATTAATCACATCAAGAGTCCAAAAAGCTATTACATAGATTTGCCGGATAACGATGGTCGGCCTTTAATTCCTGACAACAAATCGGCAAAGAGTCTAATTAACCATTTGTGGGAGTCGGTCGAAAGTGAACTGTCATTAGTAGATGGCAAAATATACTCGGACTTTGTTTTCAATTTGTTAAAGGATGTTGCTAATGGAGTTGTCATTAACAAAACGGCTAAGTTAATTGATGAGCTCTTGGTTATTGGGAACAGGCCTGGCGCAATAAACGACTTCAGTCTCTCACTAGGAACTAAAAGGATTGTAATCGGCGATGTTCAAAAGGCCAAACTGGTTAACGATTCAAAACTGGTAATAGGAATTAAAGGAATTGGGTTTGAAGATTCTTTCTGGGCGAACGAACCTGTTGTTAATTTGATTCCAGATAGGGAGTTAAAAGCAATTGAAAATCTTAGTGAGAGTAGCAATAGAGTGATGGCGTTAATGGTCGTATCAAGAACGCGTAACCCAAAAGCCCATGTTATTCACGCTATAGGTACAATCACTTTAGAAAAAGAAAGCTATTCGAGGATTTAACTATGCAACGAATGATTGGAGGGTTGATACGCTTTCTATTATACGCAGCGGTATTCATGGTTTTAAGGTCGCCGATACTCATGGCTATAATTGGATTCTTATCAGGAGTGGCCTGTTACCACTATTACCCTGAGCTTGTATTAGAATACATTGCAAAGCTGTCTTTAATTCTTAACGAGACCACCAGCCAATGCTTTAATCCTGACTTAACATTTTGCACCCAGGCTGAAGCTGCAAATCGAAATCAAGAATTAACCAATGACTGAGACATGAGATAGAACCAATGCAACTTACGAATAAGGTGGTCGCTGATGAAATCTATGGACGAAGAAAATCTTGTTAAGATTCTGGACGCCACTTACCGGGTAACGAACAGTAAGTCGTATCAAGAGTTAGCAACGTGGCACAATCCTGTTGACATCCTCCCCGCCCTAAAGGTCGAGGATTCCTAACAGCTCTAGGCCGTTAAGAGTAGGTTTGTATTGCTACTGCCTACTGGTTCCTGCTTCTTAGACGAAACTAACGTTTCAACTCCACAGGCTAACAAGCGATGTCCTCGCTCAAGTACATTCAAAGCACCCACCAAGTCGGCATTGGCTTTAAATCCACATTCTTCACACTCAAACTCACTTTGAGTTTTTCGATTATTCTTTGATATATGATGACAGCTAGGGCAGGTTTGAGAGGTGTATTGAGGGTTTACCTTCAATATATCTCCACCTGACCAGGCCTGTTTGTATTCCAAAAACGAAACGAACATCCCCCACCCTTGGCCAAGGATAGATTTATTTAGACCCGATTTCGCTTTGACGTTTTTACCAGGTTTTTCAATATTACCTTTCGCACTTTTAGACATGTTTCTTACTTTTAAATCTTCAACAACAATCATTGCGTGGTTTTTGCTGATATTACTTGAAGTTTTATGAAGAAAATCATGTCTTGCGTAAGCAACTGTCTCATGTATTTTTGAAATTCGTTGCTTCTGTTTTTTCCAGTTAGCAGAGAAACGGACTTTTTTAGACAGCTTTCGCTGCTCAAACGCCAGTTTCTTTGACAACTTACGGAAGCTGTTTAAAGGCTCTACGTATGAGCCGTCTGATAAGGTTACGAAACGGGTAATGCCCATGTCTATACCAACCATAGACGTTGACACATAGCGCAGAATTTCAGATTCATACTCGGTCTGAATCGACACGTACCAATAACCGCCTTTACGGGAAATCGTCATGTTTTTAACGTCACCAATGACCTGGCGTGAATTACGATATTTCACCCAACCGATTTTAGGCAAGAACACTTTGTTGGAGTCTTGCTCCAGCTTAAATCCTTGTGGATAACGAAAGCTGTCACTCAAACCTTTTTTCTTGAATTTTGGAATGCGCTTTAAAGGCTGTTTTTTATCAAAACCGTCTTTAAACGCTTTTTCTAATTTTTTTAAGGTTTGTTGCAACGGCTGAGAATGAACGGTTTTTAGAAAGCCGTATTCTTCGCTGGATTTCCACAGCCCTAACCAATAGGCCATTTCGTTATACCAAAGCAGCGATTGCTTATGCTCAAGTCGAAACAGGTTTATCGCTAACGCTTTATTCCAAACAAACCGATTTGCACCCGCAAACTCAACCATCTTCTGTACTTGCTCAGAGCTTGGATTGAGTCGGAATTTAAAGGCTTTGCGAATGGTTTGTCTCATAGGTATAATCATACAAAAAGGAGTTGGTCTATGCAAGATAATAACGAATTAAGAACAGGAAGACATTGTGTTTTTAATCTTCACGTGCATTTGGTCTTTGTAACAAAATATCGTAAAGATGTTTTCTCGGAAAGGGTGTTAATTGACCTAGAAGAAATAGTTAGGAGCGTATGCTTAGACTTTGAAGCGGAATTAGTGGAGTTTAATGGCGAGCATGACCACGTTCACTTGCTTATTAACTACCCCCCCAAAGTGGCGATTTCTAACTTGGTGAATAGTTTGAAAGGCGTATCAAGTCGCCTTATTCGCAAAAAGAACTATCCCGAAATTCAGAAAAAACTCTGGGGTAATATGCTTTGGAGTCCAAGCTATTTTGCAGGGAGTTGTGGCGGAGCACCGCTCTCGATTATTAAGCAATATATTGAACAACAGCAAAGGCCGCATTAAACAGGCTTCGCCTGTGCGCTTATATCTCCGCCGTGAACGACGGGGTTTTATGCGCTATTGGATAACAACCGCTACTACCGGATTCTTCTTGGTGAGGACTTGTTTGGGTTCTTTGTGATTGACAGAGAGTGGGGCAGCACAAAATCGGCGAGGGGCAGTGGTAAGTCCGACCTGTATCAAGACTGTGACGCCTCAATCGTTTTAAAGGACATCACAAAGGAGTTTCACCGCAGGGAGCGGCATGGGTATAGGGTGGTATCAATAAACGGCGCTAGAGTATCTTAGCGTCACTTAAAAAGGTTGATTTAATCCCCTCGCTAGGCTTCTCAAGTAAGGAGAATCCAAGTCTGTGTCTTGCGCGGGTCATTGCCACGTAAAACAATCTCCGCTCCTCATCGACATCGAGCGCCTCATCCTTCATTAAATCCCCGTCGCTAGACAACCCGTAATCATCGGCACAAACGATAAACACATTGTCAAATTCAAGACCTTTTGATTTATGCATTGTCATCATGTTAACAAACAGCATGGGCTTGCCGCTTTCCTTGCACGCCTCTCGACAAGACTCCATTCTGTACTCAAGGGCGTTACTCTTGTTGACCATTGGGTTGGTTGCCATGAAAAGCCGTTTTTTTAACTCCGTCTCCCTGCGACCAATCAAATCATTAACGCAGCTAACGATATTCTGACAAGCATTTTCTCTTGTTTTGACCGCCAGCTTTTTATCATCCATTATGTTACGAATCAGCATATCCCCGACAGATGAGATGCACGCATCCATACCCTCAATCGTGCCCTTGTCAAGACTTTCTCGCCACTTAACCTCAGCGTAAACCAAGGCTTTGGCCGACTTAATCAAGTTTGAATCTATTATTAATTTATCTGGGTCTTCCACCAAGTACCGGTATAGATTGACCAGGCTCATCTTCTCCCCATCCCGGTAAAGATAAGGCATGTTATCTATGTAAGACCCGATAAAAAGCGCCAAATCTATCCACTCGCCTTTCCCTGGTCTTACTGAGAGATACCGCAATATACCGGCCAGGAATTTAGCGTTCCTCGTGTCCCATAAACTCTTATCATCCTTGTGGTATCGAATCCCTTCGCTCCTGAGACTGGTGGCCAGCTTGTTTAGGTTGATATTTTTTCTGGACAGGATATTCCACACAACAAAATTATCCTTTGGTGGATTCTTCCGCATATCCTCAACGAGAAACCCAACCAGATGACGAAACTCGGCATCACGCTCGTTGCCCATGTTCATATCTTTCAGCACTTCTTTCGAGTAAAACTCCGACGACACGACAGGCAGTACCTCTCCGTCATAGTTCATGCCAGCCTGTATTGGCTTATCCACGCGCTTTTTATTCTTCTCGATAAGATTGGCCGCGTGACCCAATATTTTTTTGCCGCAACGATAATTAATCGGCAGCACAACCTGTTTAGCCTCCAGGTCTCTCAAGAACTTAATCATCCCGCCATACCCTGAAGCGTATCTAAAACCGTAAACACTTTGGTCGTCGTCCCCAACAAGCGTTACCTTGGTTCCGTTCTTAGCATGAATATTGATCCACTCATGCTGAACCTCGTCCATATCCTGAGACTCATCTCCCAGTAAGAATGTCGCGTTAAAAGGCTCAACCAGGCCTGACTGAAGAAGCTCCAAAGACTTTGAAAGAATGTCTGAGAAGTCGATTACGCCAACCTCTTCTTTCATCGCTTTATAACCATCCCACAGCAAACGGTACATGTCGTTCCGCATGTATTCGTGATCCTCTGGGTTGCACGCTGACTGCATGGCGGAAAACACCTGCTTCAAGTCGTTACTCTTTATCGAATCATTCAAATGATGAATCGAGATTACGCGCTCTAAAAACTCGCTAGACTGCGCCTCATCAATCAGCTTAAACCTTACTCCTGAGCGCTTCAAAAGCTGAAGGCTTAAAGAATGGAATGTTCCAGCAAACACCCTTGATTCCGAACCCGGTACTCGCTTGAGTATCCGTTCCTTTAGCTCGTTCGCCGCATCTTTTGTGAATGTGACAGCCAATATCGTCGAGCCAGGGAAGTCGTTCAGCAACCTCTCAGCGCGATAAGACAGCACAGTTGTTTTCCCAGAACCCGGACAGGCCGTGATAAGCAAGTGCCCATCCTCGTTGACACATTTCTTTTGGTAAGCGTTTAAATTATCCATTAACTCTTGATCTCCTTGTTTACAGGCATTCTATGGCATTTAACATTCTTAAAACCCTAAAAAAAGCCTAAAAAAATAGGTCAAAAAACACCGAATCTACCCGCCACTGTTTAAGACAATATAAAAAGAAACAAAGGAACAGGAGTTTTTATGAGGATGACCGTAATGCAAGCGAAACAGTCGGGCTTGTGGAAGCGTATTCCTAGTGAGATACGGCAGATATTATCCGATGCGCCGAATCAATCTACCTCGCCAGCTACCTCAAAAAATAGCCGTGGAGGAAAGAACGATCCGCAGGCCATGCTTTACGACGAAATCAAGAAGCACTTGCCTGAAGCCCGCTCAGAAGAACCAGGCCTGGTTGAGGGAAGGCGCTTTAGAGCTGATATTTACCTGCCAAGCAGCAGACTGGTTATCGAGATAGACGGCTACAGAAGTCACGCGCTCTCACTAAGAGGATTTAAGGCAACGCTTGAAAGACAGAACCTCCTTGTCGCCAACGGATACCGGATCCTGCGTTATTACAATCAGCAGATTAAAAACGACATGCCCTCTGTCATAGAACAGATAACCGAACTTCATAAAACAATAAGTCAACAAAACGAAAAAAAGAAAGGGAACGAATATGCAGCATAACGAAACCACATACAGCGCAGTGCTTAGTCTTGGATTCAAAGATTCACCTCTCACCAAGACTGGAATGAGAGAGCGCTACGGGCGGAGTGTGGCAGAGAAGTTCGTCAGCGAGGCAACGCGAGGCACACCAGACCCTATCGCGGGCGAGTACCTAGACATGCTGGAAGCAAACAATATGATTCAGGTCATAGTGGAAGAAGACGCACCCGTTAATCAGCAGCCAAAACCTGTTCTTGCACTTTTTGCGCGTTACACACCGTTACCGGACATTGGGCTTCAGGTCATGGAGTCGAAGCATTTGGGTGCTGACGACCATATTTTTATCACCAACATTATCTGCGGGCACTATGAGCAAGGCTCTGATGTTTACAGAGCAGCTTTAAAGGCCGCAATCGAATGCATCATGGGCTTAATGATGTTCAACGGCATCTCTAGGGTTGCTGTGCATAAAGAGGCTTCTTTTCATACGATCATTGACCACTACTTTCTTACGGAAGGCGAGGGTGGCTCTCTCAGTGAGAGCGGGTTTAGAGTGCAGGCGGAAGAATCCACTGACGAGGTTCTCGTCGTCCGTCTTCAGCATTCTGGGATTGGCTCTTGTCAAGAGATAGCACCCAGTCGCCCACTAAAGATGGCTTAATCTCACCATGAATCGAGGAAGCCATCTCACCAGCGGAGCCATCCTAAGCGCAGCCTCATTAGGCATTTACGCCGCATCCCCAGCTCTGCAAGGCGCGATCAGCTATGAGTGGGCAGGTGTATTTGTTCTTGCTGTTATGGCGGGGTCAACCGCCCCTGACTGGCTTGAAATTCCGCACTACAACAAGCAAGCTGGAAAGCGCGTCTCGTTAATAAGCCACAGAACCATTACCCATTGGACGCTCCTCTGGGTACTGCTTTCCGTTTACGCTTTAATCCATTTAGTGACCATCTTGAATCCCATTCTTATTGGGAACGCAATAATGGTTGAGCCGTGGTTAAAAGGGTTCATATTGCTCGTAAAAAGCATTCCGTTTTACAACACGGTGACTCTGAACAGCGCCCAGTCGGACATGAACGCCTACCTTATTATTGTTGGATTCTCGATAGGAGCGGTTACACATTGTTTGATGGACATGATGACTCCAAAAGGCGTGCCTGTACTTGCCCCTTATCTGTTTCGTAATTTCTCACTAAGATTGGTCAGAGGTTTCACCGGGGAGATGTTGTTTCTAGTTGCCTTTTTCGCAGCGATGGCCACCTTAGTAAGAGGGGCATGGCTATGACTCTGATTCCGAACCATACCCATGTCAATACTCGTAGTGAAAAGGCTAAAGCCCGTTTAAGTGCTCAAAAACCCGATTTTAGTAACCAAAAACCCGATTTTAGTAACCAGTTACATGATCAACTTACCAATTCCCCGCAGCCAAAACAAACTAACCACTCAAAGCTGTTCCTATTCTTATCAAGAAATGGAATTTGCCCTGGAACTAAAAAGCCCTTTGTCACAGGGTTTGTTGGAACGTTTGCCAGGAGCCAGGTTGAGCCAGCCGGCTTCATGCGGAGGCTAAAGTCCTCCTTTCTGGACAGCCTCTTCTTCTGGGCGCTGATCCTATTAATCCTCGCCCCGATCTCAATCTTCATAGACGTCAACTTCAAATCAATATTTGTGACGCTTGCCGGCGTAAGGTCTAGCCCTGACTATAACGAAGCCTTCCTCATCATTAACATGCTTGGCGTCCTTCCTATACTTTACCTATGGTCAAAGTTTCAATCAACGCCTGGCAAGATGATTACCTGCACTCGGATCATCGACTATCAAACAGGAGCCGCTCCTAGTAAGAAGCAGTTATTCGTTAGAGCCCTGTCTTACATAGTCTCCAGTCTACCCCTGGGTCTTGGGTTCATTTGGATTGTATTTTCTCCCACTAAGAGAGCGTGGCACGACCATATAGCGGGCACTCAGGTGGTAAAAATAAGCCCAAATAAATATTAAAAAAAGATTTGACAAGTTTTAAAATTAATATACAATAGGCACATATTCAAGGAACACACGGAGTTCAATATTATGGCGGTAATCGGAAGAAAGGGCGCGACACCAAGAAAACCATCTTTAAAGGAAATGCTTAAAGAAATCGCGGTAATCGAGCACTCTGTTAAATCTTCTATTCCGACAATGGTTCAAGCGTTTTACGTTGAGGTGGTTCGCTCCTACGTAATGGAGTCTTTGGCCATAG
The DNA here is from genome assembly GCA_016938655.1 of Thiotrichales bacterium. Taxonomy (GTDB): domain Bacteria; phylum Pseudomonadota; class Gammaproteobacteria; order Thiomicrospirales; family Thiomicrospiraceae; genus Thiomicrorhabdus. The sequence goes on from JAFGUG010000035.1 coordinate 9,074, forward strand.
CTCGGTCAAAAGACCACCTAACGTATGGCGAGACTGCATTGCGCTACAAAACATACCAGGCCTCTATTAAAGACCAGGAAAGCTCGGTTGCAATGCTCAAAGCGAATTTTAGTGAATACCTGACCGATGAAAAGCTGGTGGAAATGCAAGATTACTCAAAGCGATTCATTCTTCGCCTAGCCACTCCAGCCGATGAGGAATGCAAAACGACCCTTAGAGGTAAGGAGGAGACGAAAAGCGCCATTGAGAAAAGATTGAAAGCCGTCAAATACCGTGCTGATAAATTCCTGAACGATTGCTCAAACGACTTTAGCAAGAAAGTTATTCACGTTGAGATAGTCGAGTCCGTTTTAGAGCAGTTTATCGAAGGCCAAATTACGTTATCTGATTTCAAAACGTGGATGTTCAAATGGGGCGCTTACGCAAACCGCAAAGACATGAGCAATAAACAACTTTGTGAACTATTGGGACTGGGCGATCTAAACAGCAAAAAACTTCAAATTGAAGATGTTGTGTTTGAAAAACTTGCTGTGATGTTCGGGGAAATTTATGAGGCCGCCCGTAAAGCGGCATAAGGAATAAAACATGATGGAATTGAAGGAACAGGAAGCGCTGACTTTAGTGGGAAAGCCCGAAGAAGCAATCAGAGATGTTCTGATTCAAAAAGGGAATAAAAAAGCGCTTCTCAAATACGAGGTTGAAGCGGGTTTTATCGTCCAGCTTGCTGACAGTACCGAAGGGCGAACTTACCGGTATTACGACCTAGATAACGAACCCCATCTTATCGAGATTGCCGAAGCGCTGGTATCCAACCAGCCGGGAAACCTTTTCGACAAAGAAATAGAGTTATACCGGTGGGGGGTCGAACGCCCTATTGAAGCCGATGAGCAGAGTTTTGGTGGCGCGTTTAGAGTCCTGGTCGAAGAAAAGGAAACGGGTGCGATCAAGTGGCTTAGTGAGAAAGGGGAAATGTTTATAGCAGACACCCTTCAACAAGCCAAAAGAGCCGTACAGGACGTACTGCGCTCTCAGGACTCTAAGAAACTAAAGTACACAATTATTTAAGCATTTCCCTGAAAAGGGTTTCACCAATGGTAGCAACAAAGGAGTACGGGAGAAGTGACGCTATCCACACATGTAAAAGTGTATCCCGTGATTTAAGCATGAACGTAGTTAAAAAAGTAAAAACAGTTTTCGTACCAATGGCACTAGCAATGGCCTTAACCCCTATTGCTTCGTTTGCGGTCGAAGAAAAACCCTCACTATCCGTAACCAGCGCGAACGCCCCACAATCAATGGGAGAGGTTAAAGCACAGTTAAGTAACGATTACGCCATTAAGGACGCTGGCCAATCTGCTTTATCTATTGTACATACTGAAATGCCCAATGGAACGTACCGTTTACATGCGGTAAACGCGACAGCGGGTAAAGGCAAGACCGTCAACGAGAGCTGGGCTTGGCAGTAACACCTGGCTTTAATCGAATAACCAACTTCTAACCGAAGGCGTGCGTCAAGCACGCGTTAATTTAACCAACTTTTAAGTTTAAAACATCAAGGATTTCACATGAAAAAAACAGTATTAGCCATCGCATTAGCGGCCGCATCAACCATTGGTTTCGCAACTTCTGCATCAGCACAAGAATCTAACACCTCAGTAGGCGTTAATTACAACGCATTTGGCTATGACCGTAGTGACACGCCTGACTTTGATATTCCGTCGATTTCTTTAGTCGGTGGTTACAAGTTTAATCAATACATGGGTGTACAGGCTAGTTACGGCATTAACGCCGGCTCTACCAAGAAAGATGGGGTTGAGCTGTCAACCGACTCTCATTACGGCATGGCTCTGACCGGGCACATCCCAGTCGCGGATGCGTTTTCTATCGACGGTAAGATTGGTTATAACAACGTGACGTTAAAAGGTAAGGTCGATGGTTACAGCTCTACTGAATCGGATTCTTCATTAGGTTGGGGTGTTGGCGCTTCTTACCAGGCCACCCCTGATGTGAAACTAAGCGCTGGGTACGAAATGTTGTACAACGGCGACCATGTACAGATTGCTGGCGCAACGATTGGTGCGGCTTACACGTTCTAGTTTAAGTTGACCAGGCCGGATGTGTTTGATCCGGTCTGGTTGTTAAGTTTAATGATTAAGCGCTCTTAACGAGAGAGTTTAACAATTCAACTTTTAACAAATAAGGAAATCAAAATGAAAAAAACAAAATTAGCACTCGCTCTTACTATGATGTCCAGCGCAGCACTTTTGGCCGCTTGTGGTGGCGGTGGCGGCGGAAGTGACTCAAGCGATTCAGATGACTCTCAATCTCCTCAGCCTTCGACTATTAGTGGTTATGTAGCCGACGGGTATCTAGGTGGGGCTACCGTGTGTATCGACGCCAATCAAAACTTTGCGTGTGACTCTGATGAACCAAGAAGCAACACCCTATCTGATGGCTCTTACTCAATCACAGCGGTATATGCTCCGACGGACATTATCTTGGTGGACGTGCCTCCGACGGCTATTGACGCGGATACCGGGCAAGCGGTTGGCGGAAGTGGGTACATGCTAATGGCTGCCATCAATAACGCCGCCTTTATTTCTCCACTTTCCACACTTGTGCAAGGCCATGTCGATTCTGGCATGACGTATGACCAGGCCTTAACCAAAGTAGCCCAAGATTTAGGCGTCCCTGTTGAGCAGAGAGCTAAAATCGTTGAAAACTTCATTGATTATGAAAACGTGGAAGACGCGGCACTGAAGTTAAAGCTGCATAAGGCCGCCATTCTTACTGCGACTGTGGCGCGTGAGCGATTGATTGAGTTTGTCCAAGCTAATGGTGGACAGCTTACCTCGGAGCAGCGCACTGCGGCACTTGAAAACATTATTATCACCATGATGAGTTCGGCTTACGAAATTGCACAGCGCTCTTCGCTTGTTGGCATTGACGAGCTTCGCAGCTTTAATATTTACAATCTTGTTAAGAGCGGATCGCCTGACTCGTTTTTAGGCTCTCTTCAGCTTTCAGATGAAGGCGGCAACAGCAGCAGCCCGTTTTTGCCAGCAGGAGGTACGGTAAGTTATGAGTCGGCCTGTTACACAGTTGCGAGTGGTGTTCACGCTTACACGGCTTACGACTTCTTGGCCAACGGTCAATTGCAGGCTAGAAACATTATCTACTCGTCAAATGGGGGTCGAGATTCTTTAGCTGATTGCGAAGCTAGAGATGATTTTCACTCAGTAAGCGGTCTGCCAGCATTCGATTACGAAGTTCCAACCGGATTCTTTGACGAACCGTATTCAGCGATTATGAAGTTCTCTTACAAGGCCTCAAACGATTATGACTTGTATCAGGATGTGGACAACTACACCCGTGCAAAAGCCGAAAACGGGTATTTGTGTTTTGGCGAAGGTGAAGGGTTTATTCCAAAGGATACAACCGATTTTGATGAAGTGCGAGATGACACAGGGTTTTACGGCACCTTTAGACATTTAGGCTTGCTTGGGAAGATTGATTACCTATTTGTGTCACCGAATGTAGAGACCAACTTGTTAGACCGTTGCCTTACCCGCGTAACGAAGTAATTTATTGCCGACAAAGGTCGGCAACCAACCGATAACACAACGGAATGCAGCGGTCGCAGAGAAGAGTGTGGCCAATTAAGAGTCGCCACACGACCTCAATCTTCGCTATAACGGGCATGTTGTTTGAGTATTGTGTAGAGACCGTAGATGTTCGGCATTGAGCGCGTAAGCTGGTCGCTTTCTCGAAAACCAGCTCCCAAATTCAAAAGGGCGATGGCTAAACCCCGTCGCTCTCAACAAGATTAAATACTGAGAAAACCCATGATCCAAGCCTCTCAACAAGAATACGCATACACCACGGCCGCTACCTCGCAACAGCCGTGCCCGACCACACTGGTTTCGGGTGAAGGCGCAATCAGTGATTTCTTTAACGGATCAAGCAATCGCCTGATCATTACGGATCGGTTGTTTTCTGACACTGATGTGCAAGGTGTTTTTGATGGTCGAGTTCAGGGTGGATTTCTTGCTAAGAATGGCGCGGTAATTCTCTTGTGGCGCTTATTTACCAAGAGCGGGTATGAGCTTGCCTCGTACATGACACCCATTGATGCCAGGCTAATCCCTACTATGTCTTATGGTGTCAACAGCATGAAAGGGATGAAGCTCCATATTTCGGCTTACGCCGTTTCCGTCAGTGACCAGTGCAATGGCGGCTACGCTGAAATAAAGGACTATTCTGAGTTCTCGATGCCTGCCAGAATGACCTTGAGCTTGCTGCAAGCCGTGCAGAATCAAGCGCATTCAGATATTGATGGCGTCTCTCAACAGGACAGATGGAGTAAAACCCCCATTGAATCATTGGTTGAAGAGGCTCAAATGCACGACATGCTTCCGGTCAACCGGCCATTTACAGGCACTATATCTTAACGAGAGGTGGACATTATGCTACTAAAAGACGATAAACCTGGTCGCAAAACACCAGGAAAGCCCAGTGAACCACCCCGTCTTGGAGATTACTTAAAATCCACCAAGGAGCCTTTTGCTATCTCAAGGGATCAGGTTTTCGAGTTCATGGTTGATATTGGTCAGAAGGAGTTAAAGCCCGATGAGCGAGCGTTTTTGGCAGACGTTACGGTGTCCCACGCCCAAAACTTCTTACTAAGAAATCTCATTACCAGTGACAAGCTCAACTCCATCTCTTTGGACACGGCGATTAGTTTTACGGATTCTGGCCAGATAGCGTGTAAATTTGAGATGCACAGGAAGCAGACTTTATTGCAATTGCTAAAGTCTGTTTTTAGCATTCCCTCGCTAGGTCTTGCCCCAGTTTCAGCGATTAACCATGCCTACTTTGCAAGGAATATGAATGAATTCATCCAAAGCGTTTTACCGCCCGCATAATTTAAAATTTAACTAAAAAGGAAGTTTAAAAAATGAAAGAACAGAACGTACAAGAAGTAAAAGCGCAAGAAGAGGGAGCCACCAACGTAGAAGCTGCCGAAGCCACAACTGAAAAACAAAAGATGTCTATCGAATACATGCTCTTGATAGGAGGCATAACGATCATTGCCATTTTTGCAGTATTAGCTAACTGTTATAACAAAAACTAGGGGATTTAGTATGAAAGTCACACTAGATGAAAAACTAGAAGAAATGGCTCGCGCAATTTGCATCGGTGCAGGAAAAGACCCAGAACATGCGGGTGAAGCTACAGGAAACGAGTTTCTCTGGCAGGATTATTTACTCGTTGCGGAAAAAGCGTTGGAGGCCGCTGATAAATGCGATGATGATGTCAAAAAATTATTTGCGCCAGTCTCTTTTGATCAGGTTGCTGAGGGCATTGAGATTGGGTACGACTTATTGGGCGGTGTAGATATTCGGATCAACGGCGAGTTCAATTACGTTCACGTCAATTATCACGGACTATATACAAGCAATGCAGAACGAACAAATCTC
>JAFGUG010000036.1 GCA_016938655.1 Thiotrichales bacterium
GAAAAGTGCCGACGCATGGCTTAAATTTGCTTTTATTACGGGTGTGACCAAGTTTGGCCAAGTGAGCGTGTTCAGCGACCTGAACCAGCCCACCGATTTATCGTTGCACCCCCAATATGCCACTCTGTGTGGCATTACCGAAGAAGAGTTGCTGGCTAACTTTAAGCCCGAACTCAAGGCCTTAGCACAGCAGCAAGAGTTGAGCGATGCTGAATGCTTAGCCAAAGTGCGTAGCATGTATAACGGCTACCACTTCCATCAAGGTGGCCCTAGTGTTTACAATCCTTTCAGCACACTGAACTTACTCTCACGCTTAGAGTTTATGGACTTCTGGTTCCAAACCGGTACCCCCACCTTTTTAGTCGATCTACTCAAACAGACCGACACCGATTTACGCGAAATTGATGGCGTAGAAATGACCATTGCTGACTTTGCCGACTACAAAGCCGATGCCGACCGCCCTTTGCCGGTGATTTACCAGAGTGGTTATCTAACCATTAAAGATTACAACGCTCGATACCAGCGCTATACCTTAGGATTCCCTAACGATGAAGTGCGCCACGGCTTTTTGCACTTTACCTTGCCGTATTACACCAGCATCGAAAAAGGGCGGGGTGGTTTTCACATTGGCAAGTTTAGCGAAGAACTCGAAGCAGGCGATGTCGAGGCCTTTTTAACCCGCATGCAAAGTTTTTTTGCAGATTTCCCTTACGCTCTTAATGCCAAAACCGAGCGGCATTACCAAGTGGTTTTCTACTTGATTTTTAAGTTATTGGGCCAGTTTATACGCTCCGAAGTTCAAAGCGCCAGGGGCCGCGCCGATGCGGTGGTCTGGACCCCCGAGCGTATTTTTGTGTTTGAATTTAAGCTAAACGGCACGGCCGAAGAGGCCCTTGCGCAAATTGACGCCAAGGGTTACTGCATTCCCTACCAGGCCGATGGCCGCGCGGTGGTGAAGGTGGGCGTGGAGTTTAACAAAGAAGAACGGAATTTGGGCCGTTGGTTGGTGGGGTGAATATGCAATTACTACTAGAAATAATCAAAGAAATCGTATCAGATGGCGACATAATACTGGCAAAAAAAGAAGCGTTGCAGGACGAAGAAAATGAGTATCATCAGAAAATCATTTCTTCGTTAATTCCATTATTTAAAGAACGCTTAAAAGATTGGGTTCCAAAAATTGGTGATTCCCTTGTAAATATTTCCTTTGAAGATCGTTGGTGTTATGAACTTATCGTGATTTCCGTATCGGAATCATGGGTAAAGGCCAAAGAAGGGGATCGAGATTACATACACAACATCAATCTTGACGATGAAACTTCCGATGACGAAGTTCCTGTGATTGTAATTCCAGTATCCCTTTACTTGGAATTAAAGCATTGTTTACCATTTGAGTTCCTTCCCACTCCAGTACTCGTTGATGGCTGCCTAAAATTCAATTTGCCTCAATGGGCAAAATGAATTTTTCTATTATCCTTTATTCGTTTAGACTTCTTATATTGAACTCATGGCACTACGCAAACTCCCCATTGGCATTCAAGACTTTCCCCGCATTCGACAGGAAGGTTATTTGTATGTAGACAAAACCGCCCTCGTGTATAAGCTAGTGACCGAGGGAAGCATTTATTTTCTTTCACGGCCACGGCGTTTTGGCAAAAGCTTGCTGTGCTCTACC
>JAFGUG010000037.1 GCA_016938655.1 Thiotrichales bacterium
CAAGGTGATGATTGTGCCCATCGCTTCGGCAATGTCAACCATTTGGCCCATCAAACCTTGGTCTTGCATGGTAAGCAAAACGGGCGCGTATTCATCGTTTTCGGTGTTGGGATACTCCTTCTGAAACTTTTCTTTTACGGCATTCGCGTCGTTCTTGTTGTAATATCCAACGCTCAAATAGCCATTAATTTCGCTGGCAGCATCGTCCATGTCGAGGGCAAGGCGCACATCGTTGATGTCGGCCACAATCGTTCCTTTGTCGAGCACCTGAACGCCAAACGAAATAGTTCCGGCCACTATGAAGTTCTGATAACTCATGCTTCCGTTCATGGTTGAACCCATTAGTGTTACCTCATCACCGGGGTTTACGCCAAGGTTTTTCGAAAACTGATCGCTGAGCAGTACCTCAAACGGTTTTTCTGGCAGGTGGCCCCGCACTAACGATTTAGCGATGTTCAATCGTTCAACTTCACCTGATTTCCCCGAAAGCAAATCGACGCCCATGCCCATTGCCGGACCTTGCGAGCGCGTTTCGCCGTTTTCATCGGGCACATCGATCAATCCGCCAAACTGAATACGTTCAACCCAAGTAACTTCGGGGAATTTTTGTTTCAATTCTTCGGTCAGCTTCGTCGTTCCGGTCAGTGCCAAATCGGTAGGCATTTGCGAAATGTTTTCGGAATACGCTTTCGTTACCACTTTCACATGGCCAAGGGTCATTTTGGCGTTCATTTCTATTGAATCGCCCATAATTCCGGTGATGTAGGCATGGAGAAATACGCTCAGCATTACCCCTAGTGCCACAATTAATATCGGTACACGGCTTCGGCTTTTGTCTCGCAGAAGACCTTTAAGTAGAAATTGTATCATTGCTTCAGTTTTTTAAGTTCATAGAGTATTTAGAGTATTTAGAGTATTTAGAGTATTTAGAGTGCCTAGAATGCCTAGAGTACTTGGGATGCCTTAAGTACTTTATGAACTCTAAGTACTTTAGGCACTTTAAGTACTTCAAATACTCTATGAACTTCTTTATTTCAAATTTTTGCTTATGCTTGTGAAAATTGCCAATAACTCATTGGCTTCTTTCATTATATCAACGAGTTTAAACTCGGCAATCCACTCCATTTCCTGAATAATTTCGAGCCAATAAACAGTTTCACTAGCTTCGCTTTCTGCTATTTTTATCTTATTGGCAAAATCGGGTTTGCTGCGACTTCGGTTGGCTTCGCGGTAGTTTGCACCAACACTTGTTCCCGATTTCGAAATTTGGTTACGTATGACTTTAGCCTCTTGACTATTCGGCAATTGTGCCGATAACTTCAATACACTTACTCCAAACTTCTTTGTCCGTAACTCCAAACTCTTCGCAAATTCCTTATTATCCATATCTTAAATGTTTAAACTTTAAACTCTAAGTATTTTAACTCTATGAACTCTAAGTACTCTAGGCACTCTAGACACTCTAGACACTCTAGGCACTCTAAGTACTCTAGGCACTTTTATTGTATTTTCCCCCTTAAAGCTTCGGTTGGATTCATTTTTGCAATTTTCCGCGATGGCCAGTAGCTTACGATAGACGTGGTTAGCAGCACAATCAGTGTGGTTGATACAATTAAGCTCACGCTGTAAATGGGGTACATTACCGGGGCAATGGCCATTCCGAATTCGCTTGTGTCCATAGGGATTTTCATGCCTGCATGGGCTTGCCAAATAAAGAACGGAACGCCATAAACGGCTGCTGCAATGGCCGCCAATACAGCGTGCATAGCCCCTTCAACCGTAAACAATCCAACCACTTGCTGGCGGGTATACCCCAGTGCCACGTAGGTTCCAATCTCTTTTTGTCGACGGAAAATGGACAAAACTTGTGTGTCGAAAATGGCGAGCATTGCCAGCGCAAGTAAGATCACATAAAACATCGACTGTCCCTTCGATTTAGTGGCGACCATGGCATCAATTTCTGCCGTTAAATCTTTCTTGGTTTTTAGGTTGAAGGCTTCAACTGAAGTGCGTTTTTCTTCTGCATTTGCTATACTGAACAAGGTTGCTTCGTTGGGAAGAAGAAGCTTTTCCTGCATGGTTTCAAGGCTGATC
>JAFGUG010000038.1 GCA_016938655.1 Thiotrichales bacterium
AGTGATTTTTGCTCAGGGTGACAGTGTGGTGTTTGAGCGGTTTACTTTTGTTGGTGTGAGATTCTTCACTTCGTTCAGAATGACAGCCTTTTCGCTGAAAAGGCTTTTTGCCAGGCCTGGTTGAAATACCAGAAATTTAATTTTTCTGATTCTTCGCATAAAAATAAACGGCCAAAGCAAATACACCCACTGCAATGCTGACCGATAACACCGCTATATCCATACCGTTCATTTTGACATCTCCTTTACCAAGGCTAACAAGCTTGTACCAATAACGATCAATGCTACAAAAACCACACTGGAAACATAGAACATAGCATGGTCAACAGATTCCAGAGACTTGTAGCCAAAATAACCAAATTGACCTATGGCTGTTATTTTGACGATTTCAGCAAGGTATTTTGCTTGTTCATTATTAATCATTAAAAATCCAATCTTTGAATCTCAATCTTTGAATCTGTCACTGTGTAACGTTTTTCAGAAATTATAGCATAATGATAAATCAACACTTTTAAAGAATTAGCTCCTTACCTCGTTCCCACTGTCCTCAGTGGGAACGCCTACCGATTGATTAAACTCGCATCACTTTAAGTCCATTCGCTGTAACCAGCCACCAGTCTGCATTCCCACGCGGGAGCGTGGGAACGAGTAAAGCCGCTTGAGACCCTTCGGCTTTGCTCAGGGTGACAGTGATTTTTGCTCAGGGTGACAGGGGTGTGTAATGCGGTGCGCCCCTGCTGTCATCCTGAGCGCAGTCGAAGGATCTCGTTCCGGTGGACGCATGGCCTTGACGCTGTGCAAAAACGCTTGAGACCCTTCGACTTCGCTCAGGGTGACAGTGCGGCAAGGTTAACGAGTAAAAGACTCTGTGTCTTTGTGTCTCTGTGGTTCATAGCTTTTTTGGTTCAAGCCTTTTTAGGTCAAGCCTTATTAACACTAGCGTTCAAAAAATTCTTTCATGGCTAGGTAGTTGCCGAATTGGGTGACGTTGTTGGTTTTCTGCTTGCTGGTTTTTTTGTCCGTGTCTGCGGAAGTGGACGCCGCTGCGTTGCGCTCAAGCGTTTTTATGGCCTGTTGGTAGGCTTGGTATAGGCTTTTTTCTGAAAGTGGCTCGGCAGTTGGGTTTTTGCCAGGCCTGGTTGAAATACCAGAAATTTTACCTCGTTCCCACTGTCCTCAGTGGGAACGCATGAATCGAGTCTGGCCCCATTGATTGCATTGATTCATTCAACCCTTAGCCGTATACCAAACAATAAAAGCCAATGTTGCCAAAAAAACAAAACCACTAATAATCAAATAAGTCATCTTACAAATCCTTCATTTGCTTGATTTTATTAAACGCTTTCACGTTCACTAAAATCAACAGTAATGAAATCACCAGTACGGCAAAAGTTGCAAGCCCAAGCTGTAGTTGATTCGCTGACTCGTAACCATTGAACATCCAAGCAACCATTGAAGCGTCTGCAGCAAAGAGCGCAAAAAACAAAGCCTTATACCAAGACACTTCTTCTTTTAGTTCGTCTAATTTACTCATGCCATAAGTTTACCATGTAATGGTCAAGCCTTATTAACACTACCGCTCAAAAAATTCTTTCATGATGGCCAAATAGTTGCCGAATTGGGTGACGTTGTTGGTTTTTACCTCGTTCCCACTGTCCTCAGTGGGAACGCCTACCGATTGATTAAACTCGCATCACTTTAAGTCCATTCGCTGTAACTTGCCGCCGGTCTGCATTCCCACGCGGGAGCGTGGGAACGAGTAAATCTCGTTCCGGTGGACGCATGGGCTTGACGCTGTGCAAAACCGCTTGAGACCCTTCGGCTTCGCTCAGGGTGACAAATGTCGATGTCATCCTGAGCGCAGTCGAAGGATCTCGTTCCGGTGGACGCATGGCCTTGACGCTGTGCAAAACCGCTTGAGACCCTTCG
>JAFGUG010000039.1 GCA_016938655.1 Thiotrichales bacterium
AAGGCAATTGCCAATCGATTGGCGATAGGCCGTGCGAGATTAAATAATGATTGGTTTTAGAAAAGGGTTTGCTCCCAAAAAAACCTCGATAAGCCGACAGCGGTGAAGGGTGAACGCTTTCTAAGACGCAGTGGCGTTGTCGATCAATAAATGCGCCTTTTTTTTGCGCGTAGCTGCCCCATAAAATGAACACTAAATGCTCTTTGTGCTGATTGAGCTGGCGGATAATGGCATCGGTAAACGCTTCCCAGCCTTTGTTTTGATGACTATTAGCTTTGCCCGCTTCAACCGTTAAAACAGCGTTCAGTAATAAAACACCTTGTGCAGCCCAAGGCTGTAGGTAGCCAGTGTGGGTGTTGTGAACGCCGCAATCGCTTTCTAATTCTTTATTGATATTCATGAGTGATTTGGGCAGCGGTTTGACATCGGGTAATACTGAGAAACAAAGACCATGTGCGTGACCAGGCGTTGGGTAAGGGTCTTGCCCTAAAATGACAACTTTTACATTTTCAAAAGCAGTGCTATTTAAAGCGTTAAACCACTGAGATCCGAGCGGTAAAATGGTTTTTCCATGAGCCTTTTCTGAAAGCAAAAAGTCCTTGAGTGATTTCATATAGGGCTTGTGAAATTCATCCCCGATTTGATCTAACCAGCTGGGTGAAAGTTGAATTTGAGCAGTATTCATAAGAAGGGTTTAATCGTAATTTACGCTTAAAATTGACCAGGCCTGGTTATTTTTAGGCGATTTTCTAATTAAAAATGCATCCGTTTTGAAGTGATGAACAGCTGTTGTTGGAGCGGAGGTTTCGTTAAGACGGTTGAACTGTCTATATCTTGGCATTATTCTTGGCTCTCTGCTACTATATCGAACAATCATATTTTACAGGAGTTTTGCCGGTGAGTGACAGTTATAACGCCTCGGAAATTGAAGTTTTAACTGGGCTGGATCCTGTGCGTAAACGCCCGGGAATGTACACCGACACCACTCGCCCAAATCATCTTGCTCAAGAAGTCATTGATAACAGTGTTGATGAAGCTTTGGCGGGGCACGCAAATGAAATCATCGTAACGCATTTTGCCGATGGATCCATGCAAGTTGAAGACAATGGGCGAGGTATGCCAGTGGATATTCATCCTGAACAAGGGGTTCCCGGCGTAGAGGTCATCTTAACCAAGCTTCATGCGGGCGGTAAATTTTCTAATAAAGCTTACCAGTTTTCGGGTGGGTTGCATGGGGTAGGTGTTTCGGTCGTTAACGCCCTTTCTAAACGCATTGAAATTCAAATAAAACGTGAAGGTGCGATTCATCAAATTGCTTTTGAAAATGGTGAGGTGGTGGAGCCTTTAGAGGTTGTTGGTAAGGTTGGCAAGAAAAATACGGGTACCAAACTCCGATTTTGGCCGGATCCTAAATTTTTCGATTCTCCAAAGTATGCCTTAAAAAAGCTAACACATTTATTGCGTGCAAAAGCGGTGTTGCGTCCAGGATTAAAAGTCGTTTTTATTGATGAAGTGACCCAAGAAACCGAAACTTGGCAATATGATAATGGGTTACGAGATTATTTGAATCAAGCGTTGGACGGCATTGAACGTGTGCCAGAAGAGGGCTTTGTTGGTGAGGCAAAAGGCGAGTTTGAAGAGGTGGCCTGGGCGATTACTTGGCTGGCCGAGCCAGCCGAAACCCTGCTGGAGAGTTATGTAAATCTCATTCCAACCCCTCAAGGGGGGACGCATGTTAATGGGTTACGTTCTGGTGCGACGGATGCCATTCGAGAGTTTTGTGAGTTTCAAAACCTGTTGCCGCGCGGCATCAAATTAACGCCTGAAGATGTTTGGCAAAACGTTGCCTTTGTTTTGTCGGCCAAAATGCGCGACCCCCAATTTGCTGGCCAAATAAAAGAGCGTTTGTCATCACGTGAGTGCGTGCCTTTTATTGCTGGGGTGGTGAAAGATGCATTGAGTTTGTGGTTGAATCAAAACACAGAAGTTGCCACAAAAATCGCTGAAATTGTGATTGAAAATGCCAATAGCCGCAATAAAAAAGCCAAAAAAGTTACCCGTAAAAAAATTACCTCAGGCCCTGCTTTACCGGGAAAACTGGCCGATTGCACTGAGTCCGATTTGGCTTTAACCGAATTGTTTTTGGTTGAGGGTGATTCCGCCGGCGGCTCTGCTAAACAAGCTAGAGATAAACGTTTTCAAGCGATTATGCCATTGCGCGGTAAAATTTTGAATACTTGGGAGGTTGATGGTTCTGAAGTGTTGGCCTCTTCGGAGATACATGATATTAGCGTGGCAATAGGGGTCGATCCTGGGTCGGAGGATATCAGTGGTTTGCGTTATGGCAAAATTTGTATTTTAGCTGATGCGGATTCTGACGGCGCCCATATTGCCACCTTGATTTGTGCACTCTTTGTAAAACATTTTCCAACCCTCGTTGAGCATGGACATATTTATGTTGCGATGCCGCCTTTATACCGAATAGATGTGGGTAGACACGTATTTTATGCCTTAGATGAAGCTGAACGCCAAGGGGTTTTGGATCGCATTTTGGCTGAAAAGATTCCTGGAAAAGTACAAGCAACCCGCTTTAAAGGATTGGGCGAAATGAATCCGCTGCAATTACGAGAAACCACCATGATGCCGGAAACTCGTCGCTTAATTCAATTGTCTTTACATAAAGAAACCAGTGATGTTGTGATGGATATGTTGTTGGCGAAAAAGCGATCTGGAGATCGTAAAGTTTGGTTAGAAGAAAAAGGCGACTTAGCTGAAATATAAAGGTTACTCGCTGGTTGCCTTGTAATGATGCTTGCCTTGTTTATGGAGGCGTTCCTTATAGGCAATAAAATCTTCTAAAAAGCGAACTTCTTGTGCGCTGAGTAGTTCAAAATCGATGCCCAAATAAAAAGAACCGTCAGACGTATTGTGGAGATGCGTGACCCGCCCATAAGGGGATAGTGTTCGAAAATGTTCTAATGCGGGAATTTCAAAGATAATCTTTAAGCGTGTGCCTATCTTTGCTCTGACAGGGCTTTCTACCCCGACGCCGTTTATGGAGAGCTCTTTAAGTTGTCCTTCTACGGTGACGGTTTCCCCAACAAGGGTCACTTTGCGATCCATTGGGTAGCTAACTTGGTTCATGTGATGCTCAATATTTCATCGAGTGATGGTGAGTGATAAATTCACGAATTGCAGATTCGTGTGTTGGGTTTAAGTCTTCAAAAAGAATCCCAATTAAGTATTGTTGGCGAACCTTATTGCTATGAACCACTTTACCGTTAATTTCAAAGGGAACGCGTGAGGCGTGTGTTGGCAGGCTAAATTTTAAGCAAATATCTTCTCCTTCCAAAACCGCATTGTCGGCAATCACGCCGGATCCCTGCTGAGAGATGTCAATCATTTTGCCAGTGTCTTCTTGCTGGTGATGCAAAATGATGGTTGGTTGAGAGGTTGAAACACGTTCAAAATTTCTTTGATTATTTTGCATGAGAGAATCTCTTCAGTTAGAGTGAATAACGAGTCTTTTGTAATGATTTGCACTGATAGGTTCAGTGCAGCTTTAATGAATAATTATAAGCATTTATGATGCCGAATGTAACAGGATATCGGTTTTGACTCAGAATCAAAGGTCTCAAATGGCTAAAAATTACTTTAAAATCACTGCTAAAATGCCGTAGACGCATTCAACTCTTTTAAAAGGAAAGCTGATGACTCATACAAATCGTTTTGAAATTACGGTTGAAAACATTAAGTGCGGTGGTTGCGCTAATCAAATCAAGAATAAGCTGATGGAAAACCCACTTATTCAGCATGTTATGGTCGATATAGAGGCAGGCCTGGTTAAAATTGAGGCTGATTTGGCAGAAAAATCGGTCATTGTCGAGCGATTGGCGCAATTAGGTTATCCTGAGGTGGGCAGTTTGGCGGGTTTAAAATCGGTTGGTGCTAAAGCCAAATCCTTTGTTTCTTGTGCGGTTGGGCGGATGACAGATGATGCAGAACAAAATGATAAGGGGAAAGGGGAGTCATCATGACGCAGCAAACCATTAACTATGAAGGTATTGAGCAGCGCACGGTTGCAGAGTTTACTGAGAAAGCCTACTTAGATTATGCCATGTATGTCATTTTAGACCGTGCCTTGCCGCATATCGGTGATGGGTTGAAGCCGGTTCAACGCCGAATTATCTTTGCGATGTCAGAGTTGGGGTTAAAGGCGAGTGCAAAGCATAAAAAGTCAGCCAGAACGGTTGGGGATGTGTTGGGTAAATTTCATCCTCATGGTGACTCGGCGTGTTATGAAGCGATGGTTCTCATGGCGCAGGATTTCTCATTCCGTTATCCATTAGTTGATGGGCAAGGTAACTGGGGATCGGTTGATGACCCAAAATCTTTTGCCGCGATGCGTTATACCGAAGCAAAACTTTCTAGGTTCAGTCAGTTATTATTGGAGGAGACTGGGCAAGGCACTGTCGATTGGGCGCCGAACTTTGATGGTTCTTTGCAAGAACCAACGGTTTTGCCTGCACGCGTGCCACATGTATTATTGAATGGTACATCCGGAATTGCGGTGGGCATGGCAACCGATATTCCGCCGCATAACTTGCGGGAAGTTGTTAATGCCTGTGTGGCATTGTTAGATAATCCTAATTTAACGGTTGCTGAGTTGGCGCAATGGATTCCCGCGCCCGACTATCCCAACCAAGCGCTGGTGATTACCCCCAAAGCTGAGTTATTACGTTTGTATGAAACGGGTAATGGCTCGGTTCGGCAACGTGCGAGTTATTTTGTTGAAGAGGGTGTTAATGTTGTGATCGAGGCTTTGCCCTTTCAAGTGTCTGGCGCTAAGGTTTTGGAGCAAATTGCCGCGCAAATGCGCGCTAAGAAACTGCCCATGGTGGTTGACTTAAGAGATGAATCTGACCACCAAAATCCAATACGTTTGGTTGTGGAGTTGCGCTCAAAGCGAATTGATGTTGAAACAGCTATGTTGCACCTATTTGCGACGACTGATTTAGAGCGCAGTTATCGTGTTAATTTGAATGTGATTGGTTTAAACGGGCGTCCGCAGGTTAAAAACTTAAAAACCATGTTGTCTGAGTGGTTGGTCTATCGTTTAGAAACGGTGCGCCGACGTTTGCAATATCGTTTAGATAAGGTGCTTGAGCGTTTACATATTTTGGATGGTTTATTGATTGCCTTTTTAAATATCGACGAGGTGATTGCCATTATTCGTGCCGAAGATAAGCCTAAGCCTGTTTTAATGGCTCGATTTGGTTTGACGGATGTACAGGCTGAATCGATTTTAGAGTTGAAGTTACGCCATTTAGCCAAGTTGGAAGAAATGCGTATTCGTGCCGAACAAGCAGAGTTAGAAGCGGAACGTCAAAAATTGGAAAAAATTCTCAACAGTCCTACTCGTTTAAAAACACTGGTTAAAAATGAGTTATTGGCCGATGCACAAGCTTATGGTGATGAGCGTCGTTCGCCTTTAATTCAAGGGCGAGCCGCACAGGCGATGAGTGAGCAAGATTTATTACCCTCAGAAACCGTGACGGTTGTGTTGTCTGAAAATGGCTGGATTCGTGCGGCTAAGGGGCATGATATTGATGGAATGTCACTCAGTTATAAGTCGGGCGATGCATTTTTGGATCAAGCCATCGGGCATAGTCGTCAAATGGCCATTTTTTTAGATAACACGGGACGTAGTTATTCTTTGCCAGCCCATACCTTGCCGTCTGCTAGAAGTCATGGTGAGCCATTGACTGGTCGTTTAAGTCCTGCCAATGGCGTGAGTTTTACGCAGGTTGTTTTAGG
>JAFGUG010000040.1 GCA_016938655.1 Thiotrichales bacterium
GGAAGTTCACCGGTATAAGCCCTTTGCAGCGCACTTTCCCAATTTTGATTTGCTGTCGCCTCAAAACGAACCCCCAGTTTTTGTTCAAACAGCTTGAAATAGTCAGCCGCCAAACCTTGATAACGCGCCTCCTCATCCGTAAACTCAAAGGGAGCCCATGCATTATCATTGGCCAGCGAAATCACGGGATGCTGCTGAAGATAGCTCAACTCTTCTAAAGTCAAAAACCCTGTTCTATCCCTAAAGAGTAATTTTGAGATATCCGCCTGCTTTAAAGCAGCCTCGGAAATCAACCCCGTTTCCACAGCATTCACCGCGATGGCTTGCAACTTAGCAACCTCTACTTGACCAATGGGGGAGCTACCAAATTTGACATACTTTACCGTTTCTTTTGCTTCATACAATAACTCTTCTCGCGTTTTAACCACGGGAAAGTTAGCCAAAATATAATCCACAATTTCTGACTGATTATAGAGCGCATATTCCCAACCTTTCAGAGTTGCTTCATTAAACCGTCTAGCCAAGTTTGGGTTTTTACGTGCCAAAGCACTCGACGTAAACAACAAATTACCATAACTTTGAATACCGTAATTTTTGGGATCTACTGGGTAATAAGCAATCCCCATTTTATCTAGACGATAAGGTTCATTAGTTGCATAAGCCGAATACAATTCCACCTCATCGTTAATAAAGTCACTGAGATCGCCAGTGGACTTAACGACTTGAATTTCATGCACCTGTGCTTGATAAGCCAAACTGAGTAGGGCTTCAATCTGCATATCATCGTGTGTCATAACTCGCTTATGCTTCAAGTCTTCCAATGTCATGACGGGGGTTTTTGACAACAAAATCATCGGTGAATACTGAAAGGATGCTGAAAGAATTTCTATCGGCATGCCCTTAACATAATCCACCACCAAAGTACTGTAACCAACCCCAAAGTCAGCCTGCCCATTCAAAACCCTTTGCAAAGGTTCATGATCTGGCTGCCACTTTAGCAAGCTGACATCCAACCCAACGTCCGCATAATAATCTTTTGCTAAAGCTGCATAAAAGCCTGCAAACTCATATTGGTGATTCCAGTTAAGTTGCACAGTGACAGGCGTAGCTTCAAGGTGCTTTTTTGCGGCACCTTCTTTTTCATTCGAACTGCCATAGCTCAATTGAACAAAAAACATCAAGATCATGCTCAATAAAAACTTTAACATTAAAGAATAAGAAACTTTAAATTTAGGCGAGCTCTCAATCATTTAAGAAGATGCCCTCTGCATTTTGATGTGCCAACTTTTGGGCAACTTGCGGCGGTAATTGTCCAAGCCAATGGCGTATCTGTGTTACCACGTCATCAAAATGTTGCCAACGATTCAGACTATAAGTATCAACTCCAACTAAAATACGATTGGCATGAGCAATAAAAAA
>JAFGUG010000003.1 GCA_016938655.1 Thiotrichales bacterium
AAGTGCTCTAACGCGTAATCAATGGTCGTATCTCCGTAAACACTCAAAAAATCCTCCTTTTCTTTCGGAGCTTCACCACGCATAGCGCATTGAGCTTCGTAAAGAGGATCCTCACGATATACGACAATCGCTGGCACTTGGTTTATGCCAAATCGCTCGAACACGTTAGGGTCAATGTTAAATTCCACATTTGAATCCTTAGTCATGCTAGAAACTCTCGCTGAGAACTTCTGCAAATTATTGCTCTCATCCATGCCGATGATGGCCAAAGACACCTTTTCTCTGCCCAGCAAATTCGCCTGGGTGACATATCGCCTAATGCTCTCTTCTGGCATTGAGAAACTCACAAAAACGATAATCTTGTTCTTGGCTGGCATACTTTGCTCAAGATCATTTTGCTTAAAGCCGCCTGAAGTCATTGCGCTATCCAGCATGTTCCCGTTGTACTTCACAAGCGGGGCAGGGATCTTGGATAAATCCATCATTGGCTTCGGCATTTCACTAACTTTACCCACTCTTCCCATAGCCTCTCTTGCTTGCTCTCGCGCATCAATTAGCTCTTGCTCTGATATGTTAGGAGACGCGCCAATTGCCGTGGCCATTACAGACAGTAGTAAGCCGGTTAACACTTTCTTTTCAAATCCCATCACATTGCTCCATTGACTATGTTTGCGCCTTCACAACAATCTCTTTTACGAAGTACCTGGTAAACCACATCCTCCCCTTCAAACGGGAAGGCGTGGCCAGCACCCCAAAGCACGGTCGTTCTTCCAAACGGTTGCGAACAAACTCCGCCAATCTTTCTCTGCGGGACAGGGAACAGCATTGAGTATTTGTAATCCCGCTTATCCATCATAAATTTAGGATATTTGTAGCACATCCCATTTTCTTTAGACCCCGAATCCGTAGCTGAAGTTCCCCAGATCATTAAAGTTCGATGACCCATGTTTGTGAATTTCTGCAATAAAAGAGAGCTGGTATTGACCACGCCAATGTGCGCTTGAGATTTTCCTGTCAACGGGAACATTGAGCCTTGGCATCCTGCACACCAATACGTTAAGTTATTAGGAAATCCAGCGCTTGCTGTAATGCAATCTTGAGCGCAAGCTATTTGAGCCAAAGGGTTAGCGTATAAAAAAGCATCTGGATTTACTGTTAACGTCGTTAACTCCTCATCATTCCACAATGGGTTAACCTCTGTAATATCCAGTATGTCAAATGGTGAACGATCTAAGCATGACGTATCTACTAAAGCACCTAACCAAAACAAAATAGGGTTGGCATACCAATGGACTTGGTAGAACGCATCTCGCGCAACAGAACCGCCATCAATAACACCTGAACCATGAGAGGGCGCTGGGAATACATCGCCCATGTCAACGCCGCCTAAACCAGCAAAGCAAAATGGCTTTCTAACCACATCCACCATCGTAATTGGCTCCCAGAATGAGATTGAAACGCCTAGCTTCAAATCAAGACCTTCGCCACAAGTACAAACAGGACTCGTATTCTTTGAAGAGTCGTTATCAATCTGATCTGGGTCATTAAATATCTCAAACCCAGCAACCTTAATTGGGAATACTGCCGACCAGCAATAGTCGGTGATTGGGTTGGGAAACTTTCCATTGCACGTTGCGCTTGAAAAGGCTAATTGCGTCGAAGCCCCTAACAATAATAGCGAACCAAAAATAATCTTTAGCGTCTTCACAGCGAGACCTCGTTGATAGTTAAATAGGGCGTGGTAGGAGACTCTTGAAAAACAATGCTCGGTAACGCTTTAATGTTAAATCTCTTAACAAGAGTTAATCTCTGTCCCTCGCCACCGCCACTGTATTGCTGGTCAAAAAAGAATCTAACCTTTCTTTCTTTCATCAACTCAATGTATGAACCCGCGACTAAAACAATCTTATCTACCTTTCCAGTTTTCTCGTATTCGTTAATAGCAAAATCTACTTGCGCCTTATCGCGCCCATCTATAAAAATAAGTTTTTTGCTTAATGACTTAATTAACAAAGGATTAAATTGAGTGCCGGCTTTGTGCATAACACGACCATCTGGCATGACAATATCTTTAGTAACGACTGAAGTAGTATCAAAAATTCTGGTCGAATTTTTTTCAGCTTTAGGAAGGTCAATCCCTTTAGGATTGTTTAATGACGCAATTGCTTTTTCTTTAAACTCCTCTTGCATTTTTGCCATTTCGCCAGAGGATTCTTTTTCTTTTAGTTTTTCAATGATGTACTCCAACATTGATTGTTCTTTAATTGGATAGGTATTACCAATCGTATTGTTATCGCTCATTGCGCTTGTTGAAAAGGCTGTTAATGCCAGTGCTAATAATGTCTTTCTCATGCCAAATCCTTTAAATGGAAAATCTAACTTTACCGATTAGTTGGCTTTTTTTAACGTATCCAACATAAGCGTAACGGCTGTCAAAACTATCCGGGTGAGGGGTGTAAACGAAATACTCGTCGTCACCTAAAACTCTTGGTTTGTTTGGTTCCAGATCTAAACCTTTACTCGATTTTTCTTTAAGCATTGCAAGTGGCAATCCATTAATGAAAACTTGATTACTTGTGAAATCAATTCTGTCACCTGGTACACCGCCAATGTATTTTACAAATACAGAACCATCGTCAAACGCCATTTTCCCGCTCTGGCTAATGTACTCAAACTCTACTAAGTCCATCCTTTGAACATCTTTAACAGGCTTCTTATCCACGATAAAAACGCTCTGTGGAAGTGACTCTGAAAGATTGACCGCAAACTTGTATTTCTCGTTGAACGAGTAATACACCATTGCAACCAGAACAAACAAAACCCCAAACAGAGTGTATGAAAAAGCCGATACTTTTTTGAAACCAAAATAATCTTTAACCACATCGCACCTCAATAATCTGACAATCCATCAAGATTCTATACGTATATAAAGACAAAAAAGTTGAAAAAATGTCGCAAAAAATGCGACAAATTAACGAGAAAACGCTCTTTTCTTTGCTATAAAATTTTCAGCGAAAGAAATGGCTTGGAGTACCTAAATTCTAATTACAGGGCGTAATTTTTATTAGAAGAAAGTAATTGTAAACAGGCTTACTTGTTTTCTAAATTAATAGGGGCGTGGTAAGGCCTTAAGAAACTGCCGTTGGTTGCAATTGGGAACA
>JAFGUG010000041.1 GCA_016938655.1 Thiotrichales bacterium
AAACCTCACCCTGCCAAAAACCTTTAGACTGAATGCTATCCCACATTAAATCGTAAAATAATTTATCGTGTTTATCAGACTTGATAATACTCGGCGTTTTATCCAGTACCTCTTCTTTGCTAAACCCTAAAATATCACTAAATGCTTGATTCACCGATACAATTTTTTGGTGCGAATCCGTCACCATAACGCCTTCACCAGAACTTTCAAACACCTTTGCAGCTAACTTTAACGCTTGGGTGGTTTGATTTTTTTCGGTCACATCCACCAACATACAATGGGTGCGTATCGCGCCATTTTCGTCATGCGAAATACGTCCTGTCACCTCTACCACTCGCACACTTCCATCTTGTCGCACAACCTCAAACTGTAGGTTATTCACTGCGCCCTGCGTCAGCAAAGTGTTAAAACTTTTTTGAAGCTTTTGTTTAGAAGACTCGGTTAAAAATTCTGCGATAGATCGCGTCAAAATCGAATTCTTTTGAGCAACGTCATAACCCAACATAGCTAACCAAGCGGCATTGACTTCACGAATGTGCCCCTCTTTATCCAAAGATTGATAAGCCACAGGCGCTTCTTCAAATAACCTGTGAAACCGCACTTCGCTGGCCAGCAATTCTTCATGGGTGCGTTTTAATAAAATGACTTGATAGAGTTCAGAACCAAACAGTTGAACCGTCTCCACATCAAACGCATCATAGTTGTGTTCGGCATTGCCCACCCCTACAATCATGCGGACTACACCATGATTAAAAATGGGCACGCTCATAAAGCGTTCTAGCTGAGAATGGCCTTGGGGTAAAGCTTTTTGACTGGCGATTGCGCTATAGTCGTTCACCAAAACAGGCTCTCGGGTGCGAACACAATCCGCCCAAATTCCGGCGGCATCAATGGAATAATGTTTATCAAACTGAGCAGTACAATATTTTTGAGTCGTTTGGGCACTCCAAGCCGCTAAACTAATTTCATTTTGGTCTTCATTCACAAAATGCACAAAACTGATATGTGAAGCAGTCAGGCCTTCAAGCTCATTTAGAGCGGTTGTTAATAAATCCGCCTCAGCCATTTCGCTTGAATGCAGCATTAAATTAAATAATGCTTGGGTGCGTTTAATCACTCTAGATTGCTGGTCTTGCTCTTTAAGAATTTGGGTCATGTCTTGTAAAGAGCAATGGGTTCTAATTGGCTGATCTGGCCCGCTAGAAATTCGGCCTTGTAAACGCACTTGGCGCGTTTGCCCATCTTTGCGAACAATTTTAAAGGGCACATCTTGCACTTTGCCAGTGGCCAGTAACACCGGAAAGTTTTCCGTTAAAGACTGCCGCGAATCATCAGTAATAAAATTTTGATAAGGTAAACCAACCACCTCTTCTTTGTAATAACCAAACAAGTTTTCCCAAGCTTGATTCACCTCTAAAATCATGCCGTTTTCATCTAAGGATTGATAAGGCACCGGAGAATCCATAAACAAACCCATAAAATACTGGCGACTTTTTTCGAGCTTGTCATGTTGTTTCACTAAAGCCCGTGTCTCTTGTGCTAGGTGTTGTTTGGCAAGTTGCGTCATTAAGAGCCACCCCACTAAAAACAATACCACTACCGCTAGCACAAAAACCCAAAAAAGCTCTTGATATAACGGTTTAAACACTTCAGCACCATCAACCATTCCCACCAGAATCCACTGGGTATTGGCAATCTTTTGGTAAACCAAAAAAGGATCATTTTCTAAATCATCCGCAACAAAACGGCCTTTTACAGGGAAGTGTGCCAATTGCGACTCTAATTGAGGAATCAACTTTAAAACTTGCTTAAGTTTGGCTGGGTTATTTTGCAGCGCCAAGGGTTGTAGACCGCTTGGCGTGATTTGCAACATAAAAGACATACCGATGTCGGCATTAATCGGCGGTAAAGCCATATAGGGTACTAAAAATTCATGGGGATCAATGTGAAAAACTAAAACCCCAAAAACAGCAGCGGCATCTGCATGATTGGCAGAAAACGAATTAAAAACAGGAATAATTAAATCAAAATGACTTTGTTGGGTTGCAAAATCAGGCTTCATCAAATCGTTAATCACTAACCCACGAGTTTGTATGGCTGAACGACAATAATCCTGTGCGTGATTTGATAAGGGTATTGTATGAGTTGTTTCATAAACCGCTTGACACTCAGTGTCTAACAAAGAGATTTTGCCATAACCATAAGCTCTTTTAAAAACCGTTAATTGGTCAGCCAAAATAGTGAGTGCTTCGTCATCTTTTTGCACCACGACTTGTTCAATCAGTTTGGCAAAAGCAACAGGTTCAACCAAAGCTTTCATATCAGCAGTACGTTCATCAAGCCAAGATTCTATGCCTTTTTGTTTAAACTGCGTTACTTCGGTTAAAGTGGTGAAGGTACTTTTGACTAAGGCGCTTGATTGCAACTGGTAAAGCAAAATTAAAACCAGTGGTAAAACCACCAAAAACAAACTGAAAAACACCCAAAAAACTTGACGATTCTTTGCCATTTTGAACGCACGAATCGGCGTTTTGAACCATAACAAAAGAGAGTTAACCATAAAGAGCCAGAAAAAAAATTATGTGAAATTGGCTGAATTTTACCTGAATTAAACATGATTTAGACAATAACTTTACAATTCACCCCCAAAAAACTCATGGTTTTCAGCATCCACGCGTTAAAAAGTTTTATAGATTACTCGCATAAGGGATATCAATATCCAAAAGTGCATCATGGCGTAACCATTTTAAAATGGGTTTTGAACCATCTGAACACAACCACAATAAAATCTTCAAATCACCCAAGGTTTTAATGGGCTTGCCAGCCAAACTGACTAAGCGATCGTCCGGCAATAATCCGAGTTTTGCCCCCAGTCCATCAGGATTCACTTCGGCAATTTGTAATTGCCCATCCAAATCCTGCAAACGCACGCCAAGGGTTAAAGCCTCTGGCAACTTGATGTCTGGCAACAAAGCATAATAATCAAAATGCTTGTCCACAAAATCCTCAAAATCACCATTCCCCACATTCACAACCTGCAAACTAGGCGCTAGCTGTTGCAAAGCATCGGCAATACCTTGCCCCTTGGTGGCATGAACCATACCGGTTAAAATCAACATTTTGTGCTGCGGATGCGCTTGTAAAAATCGCCAAGCACTCAACGCCATGGTTTGATCCCAAATGGCTTGAACGGTGCGCATCCTATCCATTTTTTCTGGCGGAATATGATTTTGGCTAAAAAATGACGTTAAAAACCTTTGATATTGTTGACTCAACGGCAATAACGGATTGGGAAATAACGCACGCTGTTCTGGGGTCAAACTCTCCAAGCCTGCTTGGGAGACTTGGCGAGTGAGTTCTCTAGGCGCATTCAACGCCACCACGTTCAAACCCTGCTGCTTGGCAAAAGACAAAATGGGCAACACCAAACGCGCATCAAATCCCCAACGATTAACATAGTCTGAAGCTTGTAAAAACTCCAATTCATCCGTTTGATTCGCCAAGTAATCATCAATCGCAGCTTGTGAAGAAACGGGCAACCATTCTATGCCAAGCGCCCATTGTTGAGGTTGTGCGCCATTCAATTGTTTTAATAACTCTGCCTGTAATAGATGAGATGGCCAAGCATCATGATATTCACCCACCACAACCACTTGAGCATCTTTTAAAACCGTTGCCAAGCCATTGAGCTTTAAGGTTTTTGTTTGACTCACCACTTCTATTTCTTCGGGTTGAAAACCCGTATTGACTGTTTGCGCCATCACCCCTCCAGAACAAAACCCAATGAATATCAAAACCAACAGACGTGCATCCAACATTCTCAATTCCCCGTTGTCACAATTTAAGGTATTATAGCCTGAATAATTCCTGACCAAATTAGGAGGTTATCTATGAACAGATATCCACTCAAAACATGGCGCTGGTTAGCCTTGTGCTTGCCGTTTTTCTTCAGTTTACCCAGTTGTGCAAAGGAGACCAATATGAGCGATAAACTCCCCGAAATGTCGGATATGGCCGATGTTAAAACCGACAGCATTGTGTTTGGCATGGGCTGCTTTTGGGGCGCCGAAAAACGCCTTTCAGAAGTGCCAGGGGTTGTCGATGTCGAAAGTGGTTATGCCGGTGGCGATGACATCCAAGCCGGTTATTACGAAGTGCTTGGATTAGAAAAACTCATTCAAATGGGTAAAACCACAAAACGCAATCATGCCGAAGTGATTAAAGTCACGTTTAATCCAGCCTTAGTCAGCTTAGAAACCCTCATGGTCAAATTTTGGGAAAACCACAATCCCACCCAAGGCGACCGCCAAGGCAATGATGTGGGCACCAATTATCGCAGCGTGATTTACACCAACAGTGACGCACAACTCACACTGGCTGAAAAAACCCGCAACACTTACCAAACCGCCTTAAATCAAGCAGGCCTGGGTAAAATTACCACCGAAATTGCGCCCTTACGCAACTATATTTCAGCGGAAGACTATCACCAAGATTATCTTAAAAAGAATCCAAATGGCTATTGTGGTTTAGGCGGCACAGGCGTGGCTTATCCGTCGCAAAGCAGTTCCGTCAAAAATCATCCTCAACTACTCGCTAACGACTTAAACAAAACGCGTCAACTCATTGTATTTGAAGCAGAAGACTGCCCATTCTGCGAAAAATTTAAGTCAGAAATTTTAAGTTCCTGGCAATCTGAAGTTCCAATTGTTGCCACGCTCAACCCCAATCCTCCGAAAGACTGGACGTTAGAAAAGGCTTTGTTTGCCACGCCCACCATCGTGCTGTTTGAAGACGGCAAAGAAGTCTCGCGCTTTACCGGTTATAACGGTGATAAAGAACGTTTTTGGAAATGGCTAGGCTTTAGATTACTCACACCTGAACAACGCCATATTGCATTTGAGCAAGGCACCGAATACGCTTTCACAGGTTCGCATTTGGACGAAAAACGTCCCGGCACCTTTGTTGATCCCATTACGGGTGCGGCCTTGTTCCGCAGTGATACCAAATTCAACAGTGGCACGGGCTGGCCAAGTTTTTTTGACCCTCAACCCGGAGCCATCATTGAAGTTGAAGACAACTCGCACGGCATGAAACGCATCGAAGTACGCAGTGCCAGCTCGGGCATTCATTTAGGGCATGTATTTAACGACGGCCCTGCACCCACCTACAAGCGCTATTGTATCAATGGCAATGTTTTAAAGTTTGTGCCGGATTCAGAGGCTAAAAAGTAAGTTAATACGGCTCGGCGTAATGTTGTTTGCTATCATAATCTTTTTAAAGGGCACCTCGAATAACCCCCAGTGAGATTCTGCGGGACTAAAAGGCCGCTTATTCTAGGCACGGCTCGCCGACCTTAGCACTCTAAGGTCAAGAGTCGTAACAACGAAGAAGCGGCCTTTTAGCCCCGCCCGAAGGGGCTTAGCCAAGTTTGCCAGCTCGGCGTTATGACGCTTTGAAATGTCTAGACATTCCTGCAGCGCCATGCCTTGATCTGAACAAACTTGGCGTTGCCAGAATCCACTGGGGGTTATTCGAGGTGCCCTAAAATTGATTAGGAGAGCAAACATGTTGGTGTGTGGCGTAGAACTCAGTGGCAATGATGCCGTGATAAGTTTATTAAAAATGCAGGATGGTATTTTTCATTTGCCAGATTGTCGGGTGCGACGCATCACTTGTGCCAATCCAGACCGTGTAGAAGATTTACAGTACTTTCAAAAAACCATCGCCAAGTTAGCGGAAGATTATAAGATTGAATTGTTCGTGATTCGCGAACGCCAAAAGAAAGGGAAGTTTTCAGGCGGAGCCAATGGTTTTAAACTGGAAGCCGCCTTACAACTCACGCCCGGTGTTAAAACCATAATTATGGGTAACACCCAACAAAAAGAAAACTTTAAACACTACCCTTTACCCATTACGTTTGCCGAAACAGGCTTAAAGCAATTTCAAGAAGCGGCTTTTCTGGTGGCGTTTTCTTATTTTGCTGGCGAACACGTTTGGTAAAATCTTGTAGCCGTTTTATAAATTAATTAAAGGCATATAGAGTAAAGATTACTGATTTCTCAGGCTTTTTTTAACTTCTTGTAAAGTTTTTGATGATAACCCCATCGCCCAGAGTTTTAAAACAATGGGCAATCCTTAATCAATTTCTAAACCTGAGTCAATTGAATGATTAAAGTTAAGTAAGTTTATCTAACCTGTCCAAAATAGCTAAGGCAGCTGGCGTATCTGCTTTTAGAGACATGGCTTTGAAACGATTTTCAGCATCCCAACTGGTCAGTGCTTGCACACTGAGTTGTTCTAGCAATTTATTCACACTTTGACCACGCTGCTTGGCCAGCAATTTTAAACGCTCCGCGGTGTCGTCTGGTAAGCGTAAGGTTAAATTTGTCATTTAAGCGTCTCCAAACATTGTTGAGGTGTCATAATTTTTAGATGTGTCCATTGTAATTCACTGCGTTTAAAATCTTTAACATTGTAAGTAACTATGGCATCTGCCCCGCCGGCAACCGCTAACTCAATCAGAAAGTTATCACCTTCGTCTTTTAAATTAGGACGCCACGAATAATACAGTTTGACCCAATCACAGTTGGCTGCAAAAGTGGCCAATAGAATTTCACGCTCTTGAGCAGTGGTAACATCCGTCCAAACACTGCGCCCCAATAAATCTTCGTATTCTGTCCATAAGGTATTACTGAGTAACCCCCGACACCGTCGATTAAATAAGGCTCGCAAAACTTGTCGAGAAGCACCCCCTTCAGAACGAAGGGCGGAAACAAAAACATTGGTATCCATAACAATTTTTATCATTTTGACATCATAGGTGAAGTCACTTTTGATTGCAAGCATCCAATTTTGAGTGTTTTGTTGTCCTTAAAAACTTTTAAACCGCTGCAATAGTCCCATCGCCCAGAGTTTTAAGACGATGGGCAAGAGTGCATACAACCCCAACAAGACCCAACCATTCGGCAAACTTAAGGTTTGGCCCCATTCGTACAAAGGCAAGCTAATGCCCGCCGCCACGGCCAAAGCCATTTTGGTGACCATGCCCCAAATCCCAAATAATAATCCTGCTGTTTGCGGTTGCTGTTGGCTTAAATCGGCTTGCATCGACGCGGGCATAGCCAAATCAATTGCCAAGCTCAAGCCACTTAAAATGCAGATGATTAAAAACCCATTAAAATCGCCAGGACTCAACCATAAGACTCCTAAAAAACTCAGCCCTGCCAAAGATATGGATATGCGCCAAGTTTTGGCTTTGCCCCAGCGTTTAGACAACCACAACCAAAAAGGTAAGGCCAACAAGCCCGCCATAAAATACACCAACAAAAACAATCCCTTGTGCGCTTCCAACAATAAATAATCCGCCACAAAAAAGACAAATAACGACGCCGGTAAGGCATTGGCTAAATTGTTTAAAAAATAGATTGGGAATAATTTCAATAATTGAGGTTGTTGGCGCTTGAGCCTAAGCAAGGCTTGCCAAGGATGTTGCCTCTGCAAAGAGGTCTGTGTTTTAAAAGGTGAAAGCCACAACAGCAAAAAGCCCGATACGCCCAATAACAGCGCAAAAGTCATCCATAAACTTTGAAAAAAAACTTGGTTTTCAATTGCTTGATTCAGCGCTAAGGGTAAGACTAAAACGCCGATAACACCGATGATGGCAAACCCTTCACGCACCCCTGCCAAACGACTTTTTTGGTAATCATCCTTAGTCAGTTCTGCCGCTAAGGTTAAATAAGGGACTTGCACCCAAGTCCAACCGAGATAGGTTATAAAACTCCAAAACAACAACCAAACCCAAGTCACTGGCTTTGAGGTTATGCTCTCAAACCCTAAGGGAAAAAATAAGTGGTAAACCCCCAACAGTAATAACGCAAATCCGCTAACCACTTGCCACTTTCTCGGCCATTGACTGGCCCAGCGATCACTCCAACTTCCGATCAAGGGGTCGGTCACCACATCAGTTAAACGCGCCAACAACAAGGCGCTGCCGATAGCGGTTAAACTCATGTCGTAGTTTTGGTGATAATACAGCGGTAAATACAAATACAAAGGAATGCCCAGCATTGCCAAGGGCATGGCTAAAAAACCATAAGACAATAAGGTTGAAAAACCTACGACTGGCGAAGAGGCAAAATGCGGCGCAACCATACCTTAATGCACACTGAGTTTTTGGGCAATCCAGCGCACCAACCAACCCAGCACAGGCACTTTGGCATAAACCACCTCACCTGAATCCCAATAATCAATGTGCGCCTGCACCAGACCTTGTGCGGTGAATTGGACTTGGCTGAGTCCTTCAAACGATTTTACGTCCAATTCCCCTTTGAAACGGAATTGAAATGCCCAATGAATATAGCCCACCTCGCCTTTCAGTGCGGTGTGAATAATATTGAACTGCGGCGCATCTAAGGTTTGGAACAGATGTTCAAAAATTGCGATGATGGCTGGCAGCCCTGTGACATCATTAAAGGGATCTTTAAAGCGTGCATTTTGGGCGAATAACGGGGTTAATTGTGCAGCCAAATTATCATGGCTTAAGTTCTCAAACGCTTGAGCATAGTCCTCTAAACGCGATTGCCATTGATTACCAACACTAGGCATTTTTTAACATCCTCCGCGTTAAGCTTAAAGCCCAAGATTTGGGTAAACGTTTTATCACGCCCAGCACCCAAGCTAAACTCCAAGGAAAACGGGTTTCAAAACGATTCTTAAAAAGCGCCTGATAAAGCTGTTCGGCGGCAACCTCAGCATCCATCAACCCCAACATGGCAAAATCATTTTTGGCAGTTAAACGGGTTTTAACAAAACCATGATTAACCACCTTTAATTGAATACCTGCCGCTTTTAATTCTGGCTGCAACGATTCCGCAAGATTTTGTAATGCTGCTTTGGGGGCTGAATAACCACCCCCATAGGGCAAACCGAAATCGCCAGCCAAACTAATATTCCATAGCCATTGTGGGCGGTAGATTACCGAATCGGTTGTAGGTTGTTGTGCTCGGAATTTCGGTAATAATTCCACCATCAAATAAACCGCCCCCAAATAATTGATGGCATTCATTTGCTCAAAGGCATTGCGTTCCCAAGTCTCTAACGTCATGGGGATATAAGCACCCGCGTTATAAATCCAAGTGTCAAACCCGCCAAAAATTGACCAGGCCTGGTTAATTTTGGCGGTCAAATCGGCTTTTTGTGTGACATCTAAATCTAATAAATGCAACTGTTGCGGATAACGTTTCAGCAAATCCAATAAACGCAAATGAGACTGCGCATTCCTTGCAGAAACCAACACCAAAGCCTGAGCTTCAAGAAGTTGTTTAACTAGAGCAAAACCGATGCCTTCCGAACCACCGACAATCCAGACCCTCATCCCTTCACAAGCAGATGTTTTTGATGCTTGAGTGTGCATATAAAACTCCTTAAAACTCAGTCCCATAAATAATTGTATAACTTTTTAATGGATATTTGTACAGTTTATGTATAGAATATTTGCAAACACACTGCTACAGGAAGCTACAATGCCCTCTTTTAAAACTCCCTCAAATACCGCATCGCGCAAAGTAGCCATCATTGGATCTGGCATTAGCGGCCTGAGTGCCGCATGGTTTTTAAGCCAACAACACGAGGTTACGCTTTTTGAAAAAAATGCCAAATTGGGTGGACATACCAATACCACTCAACTGGCGTTACAAGACAAGGTTCAACCCGTTGACACGGGATTTATTGTTTTTAATCGTCCCAACTACCCCAACTTAACGGCTTTTTTCAAACACCTTAACGTGGAAACCCAAAAGACAGAAATGAGCTTTTCTGTCAGCGTGGATGGCGGAAAACTAGAATACTCAGGCAATAATCTCAACACGCTTTTCGCACAGCGCCGCAATCTCTTATCGCCGTCTCACTGGCAAATGTTGCGCGAAATCCTGCGATTTAACCAACAGGCTAAAAAAGACTTAAATAACATTACCCCGCTGACCTTCACACTGGGCGACTATCTTTTAATACACCAATTCAGCAACCACATGCGCGATAACTACCTGTTACCCATGGCGGCAGCCATTTGGTCTTGTCCAACCGAAACCATGTTGAAGTTTCCGGTCGGCAGTTTTTTACGTTTCTTTGAAAATCACGGCTTACTCAATATTGAAGAGCGCCCACAATGGGAATCGGTTAAAAATGGTTCTCAGCAATACATTGATAAACTCTTAGCCCTTAACCTCTTTAAAACCCAGCTTAATTATCGTCTCCTGAAAGTTGAAAAAACCCATCAAAAAGTGGTGTTGTATTTTGAAAACGGCTCTATTGAAGCGTTTGACGATGTTGTTTTTGCCTCCCACGCGGATCAAACCTTCCAATGTTTGGGCGAAAGCATTCGAAACGAGTTTGCATTATTAAGCCATTTTAAATATCAAGAAAACATCGCCTATTTACATTCCGATGTGGCCTTAATGCCAAAACGCAAACTGGCTTGGGCCGCTTGGAATTATTTAAAAGACAGCCGACACGCCCAAAACAAGGTGGCGGTGACCTATTGGATGAATTTATTACAAAACTTTGAAACGCAAGCACCGCTTTTAGTCACCCTAAACCCCAACAATGCGCCCGCTGAGTCTCTGACCCATCAACGCATTGTGTATGAACACCCCGTCTTTGATGCCGCTGCCATGCGCGCTCAAAAACAATTATCAGCCATTCAAGGAAAACACAATCTCTGGTTTTGCGGCAGTTATTTTGGTTATGGTTTCCACGAAGATGGTTTGACCAGCGCGGTAAATCTGGCGCGTTTATGGGATATCAACTTACCCTGGGAAAGTCCTCTAACAATTCCACAAAAGAAACAGGCTTAAAATGTCGAGCGCCATTTATATCGGACAAGTCATGCACCAGCGGTTTTCGCCAATGATTTATCAATTTCGTTATGGGGTAATGAGCCTCAAAGTCGATATTGATACCATCGCCGAGGAAGTCAAACACACCCGTGGCCTATCACTGAACCACTTCAATTTATACAGCGTTCACTACAAAGATTATGGCGCTCGCAACGATAGACCTTGGCGCGAATGGGCCGATAAACTCTTGGCTGACTATGGATTGCCTGAGCCTGCAACTCGTATTGAGTTAATCTGCTTCCCACGTTTTTTAGGGATTACCTTCAACCCCCTAGCCATGTGGTATGCCTATAACCAACAAGGTGAAATGGTTGCCATTATTGGCGAGGTGTCTAACACCTTTGGGCAATGGCATCATTATGTGCTGTGCCAACAAGGACAGCCCCTTAACACAACATTACGTGCTCAAGCTGACAAGGTGTTCCATGTTTCCCCTTTTATTGGTATGAATTGCCGTTATGAATTTCGCTTTGTTAAACCTGGTAAAACCTATCAAATCGGGATTTATCAACAAGAAAATGGGGCACCTGTGCTCAATGCCATTCAAGTGGGTAAAGAGCGCCCTTTAAGCAGTCAAAACCTCTATTTAGCGGCCGTTAAACACCCTTTCAATACACTTAAAGTCATTGGATTAATCCATTGGTGGGCACTCAAAATTTGGTTAAAAGGCGGGCAATTTCACAAAACACCGCCAGCTTTGGCCAAGGTTAATTACAGTCATACGGAGATGAAGTCATGTTAAAAACCCTCTCGCAGAGCAAAGTCAGTTGGTTAGAACGTCTTGTCCACCCAACGCTGATTAAGAAATTTGTGCTTAATTTACCTTTTAAACACATTCAAAAAGGTTCTATCACCCTAACGCTTTATGGCGAAAGTTACCGTTTTGAAGGGCCGGAAGCGGGGCGTCACGCCGAGCTTAACTTGCTTAACCCGTTACGGACTTATTGGCTACTCAAAACACAAGGCGAACTGGGCTTTGCTCAAGCCTATTTTGAACATGCGGTAGATACCCACTCGCTTTACCAATTAATGCATCTGGCCATTGAAAACCAATCGGTTTTCAAGCAATTGTTATCCAATAAAGCCTTGAACCTTTGGCAGCTTTGGCAACATCGGTCTCGCCACAATTCGGTACAAAATAGTCGTAAAAACATTTCTTATCATTATGATTTAGGCAATGATTTTTACAGCCGTTGGTTGGATAAAACCATGTCTTACTCCAGTGGCATTTTTGCTTTTCCCAATCAAGATTTAGCCAGTGCACAACACCATAAATATGCTCGCCTACTGGATTGTTTAGATGTACAACCCAACGACCATTTATTGGAAATTGGCTGTGGCTGGGGAGGTTTAATGGAAGCCGCTCTCGATAGAGGCGCACAAATCAAAGGCCTAACGCTATCAGAAGAACAACAAAAATATGCTCAAAAACGCCTAGAGTCACACGCCGCCAAGGATGTTTTTGAAGTTGCACTCCAAGATTATCGCCACGAAACCGCGCAATATGACCATATTGTCAGTATCGAAATGTTCGAGGCAGTGGGCAAAGAGTATTGGCACAGTTATTTTGAACAACTTCAAAACTGTTTAAAACCGCACGGCAAAGTGGCTTTGCAAATCATTACCATTGACGAATCAATTGCCGAAAGCTATCAAGCAGATGTGGACTTTATTCAAACCTATATTTTCCCAGGCGGCTTGCTACCCAGCTTGACACAACTTAAAAATCTCGCCACCCTGCATGGCTTTTGGGTTGAAGACGTTTTTGCGTTCGGTCAAGACTATGCCAAAACCTGTCAACTCTGGAAACACGATTTTAATCAGCACAGTGAGCTCTTGCAGAACATGGGATTTGACCGCAAGTTTCAAAAAATGTGGAATTATTATTTAGACTATTGCAGTGTTGGTTTTGAAACAGGTCAGATTTCGGTACACCAACTGATTTTAAGCAAAATACCACACCACTGAGGATCTCCTTATGCAGCTTTTGAACCGAATCATCATTTTCAGCAGTTTCTTGCTAACCCTACTGCTCTCAGGATGTAGCACCATGAAAATTCAAGATTACGTACAAGAAACACCAAAACTCGACTTATTTGACTTTTTTAACGGCAAAACGAGGGCTTGGGGGCAGTTTCAAGATCGCTCGGGTCAAGTGATTCGCCGTTTTACGGTGGAGATTGTTGGCACTGTGTCTGCCGATGGCAAACAATTGATTTTGGACGAACACTTTCTTTACCACGATGGCGAAAAACAACAGCGCACTTGGACCATTACCCAAATTGCCCCCAATGAATTCAACGGCTCCGCTGCCGATGTTGTTGGTTTGGCAAAAGGGATTTCAGCTGGAAATACTCTAAACTGGTCTTATATATTAGACTTGCCCTATAAAGACCGCAGTATCCACGTCAAGTTCGATGATTGGATGTTTTTACACGATAACAACACCATGTTAAATCGTGCCAGTGTCACGAAATGGGGCTTTAAAGTGGGTGAAGTCACTTTGTTTTTTCAGAAAAAATAATGACCAATACAATGAAACGCTGCGGATTTAAACACACATTGATGCTATTGTTATTGACAATGAGCCAAGCCACTTACGCCCAAATACCGCCGAACGACACCCCTTGGCAAGTGCTGTCTAAAGGCACGGCAACTTGGTTATTTATGGATATTTATCACGCCGAATTATCTGGCACAGCACCACTAGAGGCAGATTTTTTGACAAACCAAAACCCCTTAAAACTCGAATTGTGTTATTTAAAACCCATCACTCAGGATATTTTTGTGCGAGGTGCTCAAGAGGTATTACCCAAAAATTTATCACCAGAGGAGCAAACTGCCGTTAACCAATTACACGCCAGTTATCAAGACGTAAAACCGCAAGATTGCTACCAATTAATTTATCAAACAGGCTTTACCCAATTACGCTTAAACCAAAAAGTGGTTTTTCAGACAAACTTAAAATCCTTTAAACAGATTTACTTTGGCATTTGGTTAGGCCCTAACCCACTATCAAAAGATTTAAAACAGGCTTTATTAGGAACACGCTCATGACAACACTGGTTTGGTGCCAAAGAGAACTGCGTTTACAACACAATTTGGCGTTACAAATGGCCTTAAAACAACCAGGCCTGGTCATTTTTGGCTATTTTCACGACCCCAAAAACTGTATTGGCGGCAGAGATTCTGCCAACACTCTGTGGTTAGCGCAAGCCTTACAATCGCTGCAACAAGCGGTCGCAAATCGCGGTGGCGCTTTATGGATTTTGGAGGGTGACTTCAGTGAGCAGTTCGCCGCCCTGATCACTGAATATAAGATTACCGAAGTGCTATACAGTTTTCAGCCTGGTGAACCTTTTAGCACCCAACAAACCTTGGCCCAAGCGATTTGCCAAACCCAAAATGTTAAACTGACGCCCCTGTATTCGGAGTTTTTGATTGAACCCAGCCAATTTTCCAATCAACAAGGCAAACCCTACTTAGTCTTCACGCCGTTTTACAAAGCTTTAATCAAGCAAGCCGATCATATTCATGCTTTAGATGCCGCCATTCCAGACCTAAAAGCCACGGCACAAATTGCGCTACCTGAAAAAGCCAAAACCTTGCCTTCCAGCCTCAACGCACTTTTACAGGCGACTTGGGCTAAACCCTTAATGGCACCTTGGCAAATCAGTGAAAATGCTGCTTGGCAAACTTTTGAAAACTTCCTAGAACAGCAGCTAACCAACTATGCCATTGATCGAGACTTTCCCGCCTTAGATGCCAGCAGCCATCTATCGCCTTATTTGCACTTTGGACAAATCTCAATCAAAGCCCTTTTTCACGAATGCCAAGCGCGTACAGTCAACGGCAGCTTGAGCGCCGAGTCCGTTATGCCTTGGCTCAGACAATTGGTATGGAAAGAGTTTGCCCGTCATTTACTCTGTTGGTTTCCACAAACCCAAACCCTGCCTTTTCAAACCAAATATAACGCCATGAACTGGACACAAGCCAACCCACAAACTCAAGCTTGGCAACTCGGGCAAACAGGCATACCCATCATAGACGCTGGTATGCGAGAGCTTTGGGCCACGGGCACCCTGCACAATCGGGTCAGAATGTTGGTGGCTTCATTATTGACCAAAAATCTACAGCAACATTGGTTGCTGGGCAAAGCTTGGTTTGACTTTACCTTGTTTGATGCTGACCCTGCCAATAATGTGATGGGATGGCAATGGGTAGCCGGCTGTGGCGTAGATGCAGCGCCCTATTACCGTTTGTTTAATCCGGTGACACAAAGCGTTAAGTTTGACGAACATGCAAACTATATTCGTCGATGGGTGCCTGAGCTTAAAAGACTTTCCAACAAAGCCATTCACGCCCCTTGGGAACACTTATCAGAATGCCAAATCAAAGGTATTGAGTTAGGTAAAACCTATCCAAAACCCTTAGTAAACTTAGCGCAATCCCGCTTAGAGCACCTGGAAC
>JAFGUG010000042.1 GCA_016938655.1 Thiotrichales bacterium
GCTATTCACACCTTTTAATTCATTTTTTAGACATTCAGCGTAATTATCAGGTTCTGAAAAATATAAATATAAGCCACTAAAAAATAATAGCAGTCCTGAAAAAAAGAGAATAAATCTTTTATTGCCATCAGTTCTTTGTATAAAGCTAATCGAAAACAGCTCTGTTTTTAACGACAGTAGAATAACTAACATGCCAAAAAAGATAAATAAGCTAAACATGTATTTTGTGTCCTTGTAGCATTTCTACGTTAACCATTTATTGGGGTCAGAGTAGAGTTACTTCTAATATCTCTAAATTTTAAACCAAGTTTAGAAAGCAGATTAACTTGAATAAAACCTCTTACAGTTTTATCTAAACTGGCTTTTAACCTTCTGGCTAAACACCCACTAAATTAAGTACATTTACTTGTAAATTTAATTAAAGCTACTATACCAAACTATTTTTATATTTGGTTAGTAAACTACTCAATTTAAGACCATTCCCTCCCGTGCTCCATAGACATCATTTGCATTATTCACAGCACCTTCAAACCCTAAAAATCATCGGTTTTTTTAAGGTATAATACTGCCCATTAAATTTACTGCACTTTTCTATTAAAGGAATTTCATCTATGCAACTTTCAGAATTAACCGCAATCTCTCCGGTAGACGGTCGTTACGGCGCACGTTTAGACAATCTTAAAGAGATTTTTAGTGAGTTTGGCTTAATCAAAAACCGCGTTAAAGTAGAAGTTTTTTGGTTGCGTATGTTGGCCAATCACCCGGGTTTTCCTGAAATTCCAAAGTTAAGTTCGGACGCTGAAAACCACCTAATTAAGTTGGTGGATGAGTTCACTTTAGAGATGGCTCAGCGTGTTAAAGAGATTGAACGCACGACTAACCACGATGTTAAAGCGGTTGAATACCTAATTAAAGAGCACTTTGCGGACAGCGAAGAGTTAATGGCGGTGTCTGAATTTGTTCACTTTGCATGTACGTCTGAAGACATCAACAACTTGTCTTATGCCTTAATGCTGAAAGATGCGCGTGAATTCGCGATTATTCCGGCAATGGATCAATTGATCGCGAAAATGGTTGAGATGAGTGTTGAGATGGCAGACATCCCAATGATGGCGCGTACCCACGGTCAGCCAGCATCGCCAACCTCTGCGGGTAAAGAGTGGGCTAACGTGGCTTACCGTTTACAGCGTCAGGCTAAGCAGTTAATGAATGTACAGATTATGGGTAAAATCAACGGTGCTACGGGTAACTATAATGCGCACCTTGCTTCTTATCCAGATGTGAACTGGTATGAGCTTTCTGAGCAGTTTGTTCAGAGCCTAGGTCTACTTTGGAACCCATACACCACGCAAATTGAACCGCATGATTACATTGCCGAGTACTTCCACGCAATGTCTCGTTTCAACACCATCGTTATCGATTTTGACCGTGATGTTTGGAGCTATATCTCAGTTGGTTTCTTCAAGCAAAAAACCGTTGCGGGTGAAATTGGTTCTTCTGCGATGCCACACAAAGTAAACCCTATTGACTTTGAAAACTCAGAAGGTAACTTGGGTATCGCCAACGCCATTTTTGAACATTTAGCTATGAAACTGCCGATTTCAAGATGGCAGCGTGACCTAACGGATTCAACCGTATTACGTAATTTAGGTGTGGGCGTTGCACATACCCTAATTTCGTTACAAGCGACGATGAAAGGTTTAAGTAAATTAGAAGTGAACGCGGAAGCGATGGCCAAAGATTTAGACTCTAACTGGGAAGTATTAGCCGAAGCGATTCAAACCGTTATGCGTCGTCACGGGTTTGAAAAGCCGTATGAAAAGTTAAAAGACTTAACCCGTGGTCAGCGTGTTAATAAAGAGATTATGCAGAACTTTGTGGATGGTCTTGAAGGTTTACCAGAAGATGCAAAACAGTATTTACGTGACTTAACGCCTGCAACCTATATTGGTAATGCCTCAGTACAAGCGGCAAGCATAGAGCTGGCGATCACAATGCTAAAAGGTCGCTAATAACGTTTATCTCGTCTCTATAAGCGGCTACTACTGCGTTAGGAACGGTCGTGTACAAAAGTACACTCCCTTTTCCTAGCCTTGTATTAACCACTTCTAGAAAAGACCTAATTCGTTATTATTTCATCTGTTTTTACCGTTTTAAACCCACTTTCGCCTGACCAGGCCTGGTGGGTTTTTTGTTGGTCACCCTTAATTATTTTTTGAGAACCTTTTTATGATTCAGTTTAACGACATTGATTTAAACACTTTTTTGGCGGATTACTGGCAGAAGAAGCCGTTAGTGATTCGCGGTGCCCTGCCCGATTTTGAAACACCGGTTTCACCGGAAGAGTTAGCAGGCCTGTCTTTAGAGGACGAAGTGGAAAGCCGTATTGTGATTCAAAAATCGGACACCGATTACCAATTGTTAAAAGGCCCATTTACCGAAGAGACGTATCAAGGTCTGCCTGAAGAGAATTGGACATTATTAGTACAAGGCATGGATCGCTTGGTTCCAGACGTAACTGACCTGCTAAATGACTTTGATTTTTTACCCCGCTGGCGAATTGATGACATTATGGTCAGCTACGCCACCAAAGGCGGTAACGTTGGCCCGCACTTTGACCATTACGATGTGTTTTTGGTGCAAGCCGCCGGTAAACGTAACTGGAAACTGACGTCTCAAGATTGCTCTGAAGACAACTACATTCAAGGCGTTGACCTGCGTTTAATGAAAACCTTTAAGGTTGAAGAAGATTACGTTTTTGAAAAAGGCGACATTCTGTACATTCCACCCAAATGGGGACATCACGGTGTGGCATTGGACGACGAGTGCATGACCTATTCGGTTGGTTACCGAACGTATCGCGGCCAAGAGTTATGGGACAGCTTTGGTGACCACCTTTCAGAGATGAGCGCCTTTAAAGCCCTGTATTTAGACCCCACTTGGCAAGCCGGATTAAACCCAGGCGAAATTACCGATGCGGCAGCAGATCAAGCGCAAACTTTGTTAAAGTCGATTCTTGAAGACAAAACCTTAATGAAAACTTGGTTTGGACGTTTTGCCACGCAACTTGACCCC
The DNA here is from genome assembly GCA_016938655.1 of Thiotrichales bacterium. GTDB lineage: Bacteria > Pseudomonadota > Gammaproteobacteria > Thiomicrospirales > Thiomicrospiraceae > Thiomicrorhabdus. The sequence goes on from JAFGUG010000042.1 coordinate 3,076, forward strand.
GTTGCGGCGCAACAACTTCCTGAACCTTTAACCGAAGATGAAACGCCCGATATTGAAGACTTTATGGGTGCCTTGCAAGTGGAGCCGGGGTTAATTAAAGACCCAGTTTGTCGTTTTGCTTACAGCGAAGTCAACGGTGAAACCTTGCTGTATATCAACGGTGCGATCTGGGAGACCTTTGGGGCCTCTAATGCGTTTATGGCCAAACTAGCCAATCAGTCTTTCTTAATTCAAGACGAATTACTATTATGCGGTAATAACGAAGGCAATATTAAGTTGTTGTTTGATTTATGGAAATTGCAATATCTGGTGTTTATTGATTAACCATTTAAAAGGTAAGTTTTTTACATAAACATTAAGTATCCCTCAACGTTTATCTATTTATAAAATTTATTAATTAAGTAATATAAATAGTGAACTTAAGGAGGTCAACGTTATGAAAACTAAATCGAAAAATAAACTTTCTAATAGTTATCGGCTCGCAAACCTAAAGTTAACGGCAATTAGAAAGACCTTATTCAATCACTGTATCAAACACATAAAGCACTTAGGCTGTCTTCCAAGTAAGTTTTCAGTTCTTTCATTAGATGCGAAACAGGAATTATTGGCTATTCCGCACAAGGATTATCATCTATTTTTAAAAGCCAATGATTTAAAAAAATTACAAAAACTTCAACGCAACCACAGCATCTGTAACCTGTAAAATCTAAGTAACTCAGACAAAAAAAGGGGCTAATTTAAGTTAGCCCCTTTTTTATATTCAAGATAGTTTATTCAATTAAGTTAATCTAAAGTGTAAAGACTTCAAACCCTTTATCTTTGACTAAGTCAACCATGGCACTGCTCGTTAAGACCGCTTGCGAGGCATTGTCTTTAGACAGGTAACGCTCTGCCAACTGGCGTAACTCATCAACCGTGGTTGAGATAACGCCTTGACGATAGGCCATACGCACATCATGAGTACGACCATATAAGGTTTGATAAAACGCCTTTTTAGCTTCGCCAGCCGGAGAGCCCGGTTTATCCATTGAACTAATCACATTCAAAATCGCTTCATCCACTTTGGCTTGCGTGGCATCGTTACTCATTAACCAATCTTTGGCACGTTTAAAGTCTTCAAACGTTTCCATTAATCGAGGGTCACGATACGAATAGAACACAAACGCCGCAGCTTCGGCATTAAAGCTGGCACCACCGCCGTAAGCGCCACCCTTCTCACGAATCGTTGAGTGTAAGAATCCATTACGCAAACACGCACCCAATACCGCTAACTTAGGCGCATCGGGATGGTCTGAGCTCACCGCAGGATAGGCACTGGCACAGAAGTTGACTTGCGTACTGGTTACCCAGGCCTGCCGAATTTGCTGATTCGTGGCTTCAATGCTAAAACCATCGGTATGGCTTGGCGCTTGCTGAATGGATTGCCATGCGGTTTTCATGCCATCCATTGAAGCCGAGTAGCTGTGTTCATCGGCGACCAATAAACCTTGTTTAGGCGCGTCACATAACTTGTTTTGAATGGTTTTTAAGTCATCGGCAAACGACTCTAATGCCGCCTTGTCTTTGAGCTTGTCATTGAATTTTTTAACAAATTGAATACCGGCAAACCCACTGCGATCAAATTTCCATTTAGCCGCCGCCGTCATGTTTTGGGTGGCCGCCATCATCGCATGACCATGGCCATTGCCGGTGATACCGTGATCGACACTGGCACGAATCTGCCCAACCAAGTCTTTTAAGCGACTCATCTCATCAAAACGCGCCGTATATAGGGTATCTTCAATCAACTCGGCCATCGCTTGCTGATTACTGGCTAAGGCTTTAGACGAAACGATATAGTGACTATGGTAATCGGTCGAAGAACCAATCTTAGAGTGAATGGCTGAACGTGCCGATAACCCACCCGAAACCGCTGCCTGATGCGATTGCGTTTCAAGGTAGTCACGGCCCGCGCTGCCCACTTCGGTTAAACAACTGTTAAACAACGGTAAAATCGCTTTTTCGTGTTCGGATAAATGCGGTAAATCAATCAAAACCTGCTCATACACAATCCCGTTGGTTCCACACACGTAACCGGTTAAGGGTAAGTGACCAATGGTTTCGGATTGACCGTCAATAATATTAATTTCCGCCGGAATATCATCTTTAGTGACTTCTGGCAGAATATCGGGGTCATCAATCTCCTCTTGGCGGGCTTCTAAAGCAAACGCTTGGTCGATAATCGCTTGTTTTTCAGAATCCGACAGGCCTGCTTGAATTTCTGCTAATTTGGCTTTTTCGGCATCCTCTTCGCGTTTAGAGAGTTCGGTGTCCGGTGCCATGGTTAAGCGCACTTGATGGGTGTTTTCCAATAACCAAGTTTTTACTAAGTTAGGAATAAACTGCGGGTCTTGAATCTCTTGCTCAAGCTCCTTTAACGCCACATCCACATCTAATAGTGCAATCGGATCTCCATCGTGCAATGCACCCGGTAGCGCATGTAAAATCAGCTGTAAGCCATACGGGTAGCTGTCACCACCCACTTCACGTTGCGACAACTCTAATTGATGCAACATGGCTTGCAATTGGCTCAACTCAACGCCCTCATCGGCAATGCGCTTGAGTTCATTCATAATTAAATTTTCAACGGCTTGCGCGTGTTCAAGCTCAGACCCTTGTACACCCACCACAAACACCATCTCTTTATTCGACTCTTCTAAGCCACAAAGCGGCGAAGGTGCGGTCGCTAGGTCGGTATTTTCTAACACCATACGCAATGGCGAAGCACTGTTATCCAACAGAACGGAAGAGAGTAAGTGGCCTTTTAGCACCTCTTTTGGGTCTTTGTTCTCACCTAATAACCAACCCAAGACAATGTGGGTTTTTTGAGTAGTATCTTCCTCATCCAACACATACACATCGTTAACTTGTTGCGGTTCAGAAAAACGCTCTTCCAAGCCAACATGCACTTGTGGAACGGGCGTTTCAAAACGACTCAAACCGAGTTCTTCAAACTGCGTTTGATGCTCAAACGCCGTAACATCACCATAAGTCATAAATACGGCGTTTGATGGGTGATAGTGTGCCTTGTGAAAATCAACCAGTTGCTGATGCGATAGGTTTGGAATATCGACCGGCTCACCACCACTGTTGTAGTGATAAGTGTTGGTTGGATAAATAGCACTGGTCATGGCTTGCCACAAACGCGAAACCGGCGAACTCATGGCCCCTTTCATCTCGTTAAAAACCACGCCTTTGTAAGTTAAAGGCGAATTAGGATTATCCATCTCTTCAAACTCAAAGCGGTGACCCTCTTGGGCAAAATCCAGCGCGTCTAAGTTCGGGAAAAAGACCGCATCCATATACACTTGCAGTAAGTTCTGAAAGTCTTTACGGTTTTGGGTCGCAAACGGGTAGGCCGTCCAGTCGCTAGAGGTAAAAGCGTTCATAAAGGTGTTCAGTGAACGACGAATCATCATAAAGAATGGGTCACGAACCGGATACTTTTCACTGCCGCACAGTACCGTGTGTTCCAGAATATGCGCCACCCCAGTCGAATCCATTGGCACGGTCCGTAACGCCACCAAAAAAACATTTTGTGGGTCATCCGCTGCCAAGTGATAGTGCGTGGCACCGGTTTTTTTATGCACATACTGCTCAACCGTTAGGCTAAGGGTTTCAATGGTGTGTTGACCTATAAACTCAAATGCGGAATGGGCTTTTGACATTACGTTTCCTATCGTTAGATTCTTTGAATGTTTGTAATTTTATGAATTCTGTTTGGTATTCGATAAACTGTACAACTATTCTATCGGATTATTTGTACCTAGGTTTTATAGTGCTAAAAACCATAAATACAAGTGCAAAAAAAAGGCCAACGAGTGGCCTTTTTAATTATCTTTAATGCGGCTTATTTATCCGCTTCTTTCATAGAAAGTTTTACACGTCCTTGCTTATCAACTTCCGTTAATTTCACACGAATCGCTTGCCCATCTTTCAGGTAGTCTTCAACGTTCTCAACACGCTCTTCAGCGATTTGAGAAACGTGAACCAAACCTTCACGACCAGGCATATAGGCTACGAAGGCGCCAAAATCAACAATCTTTTTAACCACCGCATCGTAGGTTTTACCAATTTCTGGTTCTGCGGTAATTTCACTAATACGTCTAATCGCTTCTGCAGAAGCCGCATCATCAGAAGATGAAATTTTAACGTTTCCTTCATCATCAATCTCAATCACACAACCGGTTTCTTCAGTTAATGCACGAATAGTCGCGCCACCTTTACCGATGATTTCACGAACCTTTTCAGCTTTCACTTTAATCATCGTGAAACGCGGTGCTGTAGAAGCAACGGCTTGATTAGACGATTGAATGGCCGTTGCCATTGATTCAAGAATCGTTAAACGACCCGCTTTGGCTTGCTCTAGCGCAATGCTCATAATCTCTTCGGTAATACCGGTAATTTTGATGTCCATCTGAAGAGCGGTAACACCCTGCTCGGTTCCGGCAACTTTAAAGTCCATATCACCCAAGTGATCTTCATCGCCTAAAATATCAGACAGGACTGCAAAACCAGACTCTTCTTTGATAAGCCCCATTGCAATACCCGCAATCGGCGCAGCAATGGGCACACCTGCGTGCATCAATGACATAGACGTACCACAAACCGAAGCCATTGAACTTGAACCGTTAGATTCCGTAATTTCAGAAACCACACGAATCGTGTATGGAAACTCTTCCGCAGTTGGCAATAAAGCCGCCACACCGCGACGCGCCAACATACCATGACCAATCTCACGACGACCTGGCATACCCACACGACCACACTCACCCACAGAAAATGGAGGAAAGTTGTAATGCAACATGAAACGATCGTGATAAGAACCGGTTAAATCGTCAACAATTTTAGCGTCACGCTCGGTTCCTAGGGTAGTCACCACCAACGCCTGAGTTTCACCACGGGTAAACAAAGCAGAACCGTGAACTTGTGGTAACACACCCACTTTACACGTGACTTGGCGAACAGTTTTTCCATCACGACCATCAATACGGGGTTCGCCTGCGATGACGCGACCACGAACGATGTCTTTTTGCAGTTCACCAAACATGATGTAGATGTCTTTGGTGTCATAGCCGGTTGGGTTTTCATCAGAGACAGCTAAGGCATTCATCGCTTTCTCTTTTGCCGCATCCAAAGCGGTGTAACGCTCCATCTTGTCAGCAATGCTATAAGCGGTTTCAACGTCTGCACGAATCAGATCAAATACCGCTGTTTTTAGTTCAACATTCTCTTCTTCTGCTTGCCAATCCCAAGTCGGTTTACCGGCTTCAGCGGCAAATTCGGCAATCGCATCAATCGCTACTTGCATCGCTTTATGACCAAACATAACCGCCCCTAACATCACCTCTTCTGGCAATTCAGCGGCTTCTGATTCAACCATCAACACCGCATCTTTGGTTCCGGCAACACTTAATTCTAAGTCAGAGGTTTGTAAGCTCTCTGCACTTGGGTTTAATAGGTATTGGTCATCACGGTAACCAACAATCGCCGCACCAATTGGGCCATCAAAAGGAATACCAGAGATGGCAAGTGCCGCAGACGTTCCTAACATGGCTGCTACTTCGGTACCGACCTCATTATCCAACGCAACAACGGTTGCAATCACTTGCACCTCGTTTTTAAACCCTTTAGGAAATAATGGACGAATTGGACGGTCGATTAAACGTGAGATAAGGGTCTCTTTTTCAGAAGGACGCGCTTCACGCTTTAAAAAACCACCTGGGATTTTTCCAGCCGCGTAGGCCTTTTCTTGATAGTTAACCGTTAAAGGGAAAAAAGCTTGCCCCTCTTTGGCCGATCTATCACCTACTACGGTGACTAAAATACGGGTATTCCCCATTCCGATCATTACTGCACCGTCAGCTTGACGCGCAATTTCGCCGGTTTCTAGCGTTACTTGTTGATCACCGTACTGAAAAGACTTTGTAATCTTAGCCATGAAACATCCTTTTGATTCGTTATTCGTCCTAGTCAGGCTGAAACCTGAATCCCTAAATAAACACTCGTAAACAGAGATTCACTTAGGGATTCAGGTTCAATGGTTTGCAGTTACTGACGGACAGTTTTAAAAGCAGATAAAGTCGATTATTCTACTCTTTCTTTTTAGCCATTACACCTGTAAACCGCAAAAGTTTAAGACTTATTCGTATTCACTGACTGCCTTGCATCAGAAATAAATTTTAGGCAAAAAAAAACCCTGCAATGCAGGGTTCTTTTCTTCAATTGTTTTGGATTACTTACGTAGACCAAGACGCTTGATGATGCTTAGGTATCTTTCACCGTCTTTCTTGTGGATATAATCCAAAAGCTTACGACGACGAGAAACTAAACGCAATAAACCAGTACGTGAATGGTTGTCTTGCTTGTGTGTTTTGAAGTGCTCAGTAAGGTACTTAATACGGCCTGTCAAAAGTGCGATTTGTACTTCTGGTGAACCTGTATCACCTTCTTTAGTTGCGTATTCTGCAACGATTTTAGCTTTAACTTCTGCGTCAAACATACTGTACTCTCCAATGGATCGGTTTTAATAAAAAACAATCTCCACAACCGATGATAGAAATTGAATGGAGTATTATACGGACTTTACTTAAAAACACAAACGCCTTTTGCAGATAATAACAAAAGGCGTTTGCATTTAAAATTCAACAGCTTAGATAAACTAAAGATTAGTGACGACCAAAACCGTGAACGTAATGTTCAAGTGCGTTAATGTCATCTCCCATGTGACGAATCAAGTTATCTAAACTGACAATGGCATTTTCTAAAATGTTAACCGCAATGTAAGGCTCTTCGACCTTTAAGCGGTCATACATTGGACGGGTTAAAATCAACATCTTCACGCCTTTTTTAGTGGCCGACATACGCAAGTTTCTTGGCTTACGATCGAAGAAAGACATTTCACCCACGAGAGAACCTTCTTTTTGTTTACCCACTTCAGCTTCATCAACGCCTACACCACTGGTAAACTCAACTTTTCCTTGTAAAACAAAGCCTAAAAAATCCCCCACCTCGCCCGAGTCAGATAGGATTTCACCACCTGTGTAATCTTTTTCTTGTAAGTAAGCGGTCAATTTTGCAACATCACTCTTAATTAAGGATTCACAAATTTGATGTGTTTGGAAATAGTCAAAAAGTTCGTTTGCAGAAACCGTTTTCATAGGGCCCTCTTTATGTGTTCTAAGGCAAATTGCTGTGCATGTTTTAAATTAACATTCAATCAAGCAGGTAATTTTTGCGTTTAAATAAAATGTTATTCGTTATTGCCATCGAGTTTCTGAGCTATAAAAGAGACCACTGGACGGCCGTCCGACAATGTTTCCATTCTATCAGTAATTATTTTAAAGTCCTTAAAAACTTGGCTTAGCTCATCACGCTTTAAAATAAAATTGGGATTTTTAGGCGAACCAAATTTTTCGACCCCCTCAGTAAATGTTTGAAAAACCAACCAACCTCCGGGCTTAATCCTCTGTTTAATGGGCTCAAACAAATCTCGATTTAAAAAACGCATGACCATGACTAAGTCAAACGTTTGGTCCGTCAAACAGCCTGTGTTTTTTAAATCGCAACAACGAAACTTAACCGAAGCCCCTGAGCGCAATGCAAGTTGCTTAGCCCGTTTGATGACTCGATTTTCATTGTCAATGGCACTGACTTGCCACCCCTGTTTGGCTAAAAAAACCGCATCTCGGCCACCGCCACACCCTAAATCAAGTGCGCTCGGACGAATGCTTTTTACATCTAAGGCCACCTGTTCGGTAAATTCTACCAATAGACTATTTGGCGACCACAACGCTTTTGATTTTGCGCCAGAAACCAGCAGGCCTGGTAATTTATCACCCCAAACCTGCATCGTTTCTGGCGTTTCAATCACCAAAGAACCGCTCACTTTATACGCTTTGCTATCTAAAAAAATAGACGCTTCTTCAATCGCTTGCGCACTACCAACTAAAAAAAACTCAGCAGGTGAAGCAGGCAATTCGTTTAGGTGTTCTGGCAAATCTGGCCAAGCCATCCAAGTGGCATCAACAAGGTGCGCGGCTTTAAAATCTTCAAAGCTTCGCAAATCCAAAATACCGTCCGCTTTAGAAAACAACATTACGCCTGCCCCTTTTCGGCTTGCGATAATACCGTGGCTGCTGTCACGCCATCTTCTAAGTTAAAGACCCGCTTGGGTTTTAAGATGTCTTTTTCAATTTGCCATTCACCCACGGCAAAAAACACGCCTTGATCATCATAGAACCGCACCAAATCGGTTTCTGGCTTCGGTAAATCGAGTTTTTGGCCAAACCGAATAAGTTGAGATTGTTCCGCGTTTAAATCAATGCGCTGCAAGTGCTGTAATGCAATATCAAGTGGTTTTAAGCAGGCTTGCTTAGTGTCCTCTATTTGCTCAATAGTGAGCATATCATCGCCCTTTAAAGAGCCTGTTTGCGTTCGATGCAAAGCAGTTAAATGCCCGACCGTCCCCAAAGCTTCGGCAATGTCTTCACCCAAAGTACGCACGTAAGTCCCTTTGGTACACAACACATCAAATACTATTTGGTTGTCCGTAAAAGACACTAGGTTTAAAGCCAAGATAGTAATTGGGCGCGCAGGTCGCTCTATCTCGATCCCCTTTCGAGCATAGTAATAGAGCGGTTTTCCTAGATGTTTTAAGGCAGAGTACATTGGCGGGACTTGCAAAATGGAGCCCATGAACTTGGCAAGAGCGGATTCGATGCTCTCTTTTGAAAGCTCAGGCACCGCTAGGGTTTGAATGATCTCACCTTCGGTATCACCGGTATCACTCTTCTCACCCAATTTTAAAGTAGCCGTATAACGTTTATCCGACTCAAGCAATAGCCCGGAAACCTTTGTCGCTTCGCCTAAGCAAATTGGCAGTAAACCGGTTGCAAAAGGGTCTAAAGCGCCAGTATGGCCCCCTTTTTTGGCATTAAAAATGCGCATGACTTTTTGCAAGATGCCATTGGAGGAATCACCAACCGGTTTGTTTAATAAAACAATGCCGTGAATGTTATCTCTGGGTGGTCGTTTATATTGAGCCATATTACTTCTTGTTTAAAGCTTTGCTGATTAACGCTTCCATATAAGCTGCGTGCTCAGGAATGGAGTCATAGTAAAAACGAACGTCTGGCACAATGCGTAAGCGTAAACGACTGCCTAGCTCAGTGCGTAAAAACCCTTTGGCTTTTTCTAAGGCTTTCAATACTTCTTCGACTTCTGGATCATCTTTAGAGTGACCAATCAAAGCAAAATGGATTTTGGCAATACCCAAATCTTTTGAAACTTTACACTCGGTAATATTAATTTTTTCAAAACGCGGGTCTTTAGCTTCTTTAATTAGCAAATCAGCCATCGTTCTTTTAATTTCTTGCGCCACTCGTGTTGGGCGACTAAAGTTTTGTTGATTCATAATTCTCAATCTTATAAGGCGGCTTTAGTTAAGCCCTCTTAGAAATGGAAAATGCCCCATAAGGAGCATTTAAATTCAAGCTGCTACTCAGCCGACCAGGCCTGCTGAGTTTGATCTTGGTCTATGTAAAGCCGATTAGTCAAGCGTACGCTTAACTTCAATACGCTCAAAACACTCGATCTGATCGCCTGCTTGAACATCATTGTAATCTTTTACACCGATACCACATTCGATACCCTTATTAACTTCACCCACGTCATCTTTAAAGCGACGCAGTGATTCAAGCACACCTTCGTAAATAACCACGTTATCACGTAGAACTCGAATTGAGCCGTTACGTTTAACTTTACCTTCCGTTACCATACAACCAGCAATTAGACCAATTTTCGGAGCCTTAAAGACTTCTCGAACATCTGCCACACCCACGATATCTTCACGGAAGTCAGGTGCCATTTTACCTTCAATAGCACGTTTTACTTCGTCAACGATTTCATAGATAACGCTGTAGTATTTAAGACCAATGTTTTCACTGTCGATGATACGTTTTGCAGACGCATCCGCACGCACGTTGAAACCAAAGATAAGCGCATCTGAAGCCATGGCTAAGTTGGCATCGCTTTCAGAAATTCCACCCACACCAGAGGAGACAATAACCACTTTGATCTCGTCAGTAGAAAGTTTCGTTAATGCATCCGCAATTGCCTGAATTGAACCTTGTACATCCGCTTTTAACACGATGTTAACGTTCTGAATTTCACCTTCCGCCATTTTATTGAACATGTTGTCCAACTTAGACTTCTGATGACGTGCAATTTTCAGCTCTTTAAACTTACCTTGACGGAAAGTAGCGGCCTCACGGGCTTTACGTTCGTTATCTACGGTAATCATTTCGTCACCGGCAACCGGTACACTTGAAAGTCCAAGAATCTGAATCGGCATTGAAGGACCGGCTTCGGTCACCGTTTCACCTGAATCATTGATTAAGGCACGAACACGTCCGTATTCCATACCACACAGTGCGATATCGCCTTTTTTCAAGGTACCCGACTGGATCAGAACAGTGGCTACTGGACCGCGACCTTTATCAAGACGTGATTCAATGACCACCCCTTTAGCGTGGCCTTCAGTTGGTGCTTCAAGCTCTAACATTTCAGACTGCAATGAAATGGCGTCTAATAAATCATCAATCCCCATTCCTGTTTTAGCAGAAACAGGGACGAATTGAACATCGCCACCCCACGCTTCTGGAACCACTTCTTCAGCCACCAACTCTTGCATAACACGGTCCATATTGGCCGCTTCTTTATCCATTTTGTTAACGGCAACCACGATACCAACACCAGAAGCTTTGGCATGTTGAATGGCTTCTTTGGTTTGTGGCATCACACCATCATCCGCTGCAACCACAATAACAACCACGTCAGTAATGTCGGCACCACGTGCACGCATTGCCGTAAAGGCCGCGTGACCCGGAGTATCGATAAAGGTGACCCCACCTTTATCCGTATCAACATGGTAAGCACCGATGTGCTGAGTAATACCACCCGCTTCACCGTGTGCCACTTTTGCTTTACGAATGTAGTCAAGTAACGACGTTTTACCGTGGTCAACGTGTCCCATAATCGTGACAACTGGAGAACGCGTAACCGTTTCACCTGTGTACTCTTGGTTAACGACTTCGTCTTCGATGGTCACTTCATTGAAGGCAATGGCTTTATGACCCATCTCTTCAACAATTAACATGGCCGTCTCTTGGTCAAGGATTTGGTTAATCGTTGCCATCGTGCCTAAGTTCATCATCATAAATTTGATGATTTCACCGGCTTTAACCGACATTTGGTCTGCTAATTCTGCCAGATTAATACTTTCTGGAATCTTAACTTCTTTAATCACCGGCTCAGTTGGTTTTTGGAAACCGTGCTCATTAGGAGAAGAAAGTGTGGCCACATTCTTTTTAGCAGGCTGATTAACACGACGTTTTTTCATGCGTTTTAGGTTTTCAGCGCCTAATGACCCTTTCTTTTTAGCCGGTGGTTTTTTGTCAATTTCTTTCACTTCACGCGGTTCGTTACGGTGTTTTTTCGCTTTTTTGTCAGCCGTTTTTTCTGGAACAGGTGCAATTATTTCAACCGGAAGCTCTTCAATAATAGCTTCGTCAAACACGGAGGCTTCAAGCACTTCTTCAACCGGTGTTTCAATAGTCACTTCTGCGACAGGCTTAACAACCTGTGTTTCAACTGGGGTTGTTTCAACGACAACCTCTTCCACAACAGGTACTTCAACGGCTTCTTCTTGACCGACTTCTTTTTTGACGTAGGTACGCTTTTTACGAACTTCAACGTTTACGGTGCGCTTACCAGCACCCGAACCAGAAGACAAATTAAGAGTCTGTTTACGACGCAACGTGACTTTTTTTGGCGTCTCTTCACTGGTCTCACCGTGCAAACTTTTTAAATAGGCTAGCAAAGTGCGTTTCTCTTCTTCACTGATATTATCAGTGGCTTTTTTACCTTTCACACCTGATTCTTTAAGTTGTGAAAGTAATTTATCTACAGAAAGGTTGAGTGTCTCTGAAAACTGTTTAATTGATACTTCTGCCATTGCGACTCTCCCTTTATCCTTCTGCAAACCATGGTGCACGTGCTTTGATAATCAAATCACCCGCGACAGTTTCGTCAAGATCAACATGTTCTAATAATTCGTCTGTACCCAATTCAGCTAAATCTTCTTGGGTAATAACACCGTTGCTCGCTAACTGTTTAGCCATCTCAGGGGTCATCCCTTCAAGTGCTAAAAGATCTTCAGCAGGCTCCGCTAAGGCAGACTTCTCTTCATCAGCAATGGCTTTAGTTAACAATGCATCTTTTGCACGTTGTTTCAATTCTGAAACAATATCTTCATCAAACCCATCAATGCTCAACATCTCTGCTGTTGGCACATAGGCAACTTCTTCTAAGGTTGCAAACCCTTCAGCGGCAAGAACTTCAGCAAAGTCTTCATCGATGTCTAGTGCGTTTACAAATTCCGTAATGGTATCTTTTGATTCAGTTTCATGTTTGATTGCCATGTCCGCTTCGGTCATAACATTCAACTCCCACTTGGTTAGCTGAGACGCTAAACGAATGTTTTGTCCGTTTTTACCAATTGCCTGTGACAATTGATCTTCTACTACTGCTAAATCCATCGTGTGACGATCTTCGTCGACCATGATTGAGCTAATCTCTGCTGGAGCCATTGCGTTGATGACATACTGGGCATCATTTGGATCCCACAATACGATATCAATACGCTCACCATTCAATTCGTTGGTCACCGCTTGAACACGACCACCACGCATCCCTACACATGCCCCAATTGGGTCAAGACGAGGATCGTTAGCACGCACTGCAACCTTAGCGCGGAAGCCAACATCACGTGCAGCGGCCATGATGTCAATCAAATCATCACTGATTTCAGGCACTTCAATTTTAAACAGTTCAATCAACATCTCATTACATGAACGGGACATAAACAGTTGTGGACCACGCGGACGGAACGTCACTTCTTGCAAATAGGCACGAACACGATCACCAATTCTAAACATTTCACGGTTAATCAATTCAATGCGTGGAATCACGGCATCAACATTGTCACCCATATCTAAAATCACATCACCACGATCAATACGCTTAACCTGGCCTGTTAGGATTTCTCCAACGCGTTTTTCGTAGACTTCTACAACTTTCTTACGTTCCGCTTCACGCACTTTTTGAATAATGACTTGCTTAGCGGTTTGCGCACCGATACGACCAAAGTCAATTGATTCAATCGGCTCTTCAATAAAGCCACCCACTTCAATATTTGGATCTTCATCCACGGCATCCATTTCACGGATATACCAACCAACGTTGTCTTCAATTGCGACTGAATCTTCAATCACTTCCCAACGTCGGAATGTATTGTAATCGCCTGTATGTCGGTCAATTTCAACACGTACGTCAATTTCATCATCATAATTTCTACGTGTTGCAGTGGCTAGTGCGCTCTCAATTGCATCAAAGATAATTTCTTCATCAACGCCTTTTTCATTTGCCATAAGTTCAACAACGGCTAAAACTTCTTTGCTCATTTCTCACTCGCTCTTAATAATGTTTTCTAACTACATAAATAGGTTAGATTTATAGAATAATTTTAAAGTATTTAAATTTCGATTGCTAAATTCGCTTTGTCAATCAGCCCGAAGGGAATCTCAAACAATTCGCCATCTACCTCGACTTCAATCGAATCCTCAGACACTTTTGTCATTAGGCCATTGATCTTCTTGCGTCCTAAGATTGCAACGGCTGAACGTACACGAACCGATTTGCCTTCGTAACGTTTAAAGTGTTCTGGTTTAATGAGTACGCGATCAAGTCCAGGAGAGGACACTTCTAGCATGTATTGATCTGAAATGGGGTCTTCCACATCCATAATCGCACTTAATTGACGGCTGATGGCTGCGCAATCATCGACGTTGATGCCGCCAAGCTTGTCTGCAAACACACGTAAGGTAGTGTGGCGGCCCGCGGGTATATATTCAATTGCCCATAATTCAAAGCCCATAGACTCAATGGTTGGTTTGAATAGGTCTTCTAGTTTTTGCTCTATTGTCACTCAGTATGGCTTCCGTTTGTAGGTGCACTTCTTAAGTTTAAATACAAAAAAACCCCGAAAAGACGGGGTTTTTTAAAATTTAAGCAGGCACAAAAATGGAACTTTTTGCGCCTCTTAAGAAACTTTTTAAAAAATCTGTGCATACCATACTGCCTCGTTCTAATTTTGTCAAGCCTGAAGGCAAAACCAGGACATATTTAGTCGAAACTTAATTGGCTCTATCGCTTTGTAATTTCAAGAAAATAAGCGACGTCATCAATGCATCATTAAAGGCATCATGTTGTCCTAAATTTGGAATGTTCAATTTTTGCAGAATCGTGTCAAAGGAGACATCGATATTCGGTTCAATACACGACCTTTTGTACTTTTGCATGGCGTGCTCATAATACATTCCTGAAACTTCAATTTGTGGGTTAGGTAGTCCGATTCCGAAATGCGGTTTAATGACTCTGTTGACCATAGCAATATCAAATTCTAAATAGTAACCAACCAGCGTCGCACCTCGTATAAACTCTAAAAACACTTTCATCGCTTCAAACTCATCTGAATAAAGCGCCTCACTGTTTTCGACGTCCATATTGCGAATCTGATGAATCGCAATGCTCTCAGCAGAAATATCGTCTGCTTGTTTTATGACCAAATTTAAACTTTGGCTGGTCTGAACGTCATTCTTAAAAATGCGGATGGCACTCAAAGTGATAATTCGGTCTTTTTTTCTATCAAGGCCGGTCGTTTCACAATCAAAACTGACAAACACACCCGGCTCAACATCAAACAAATACTGGTAGTAAGGGTCTTTTAATTGGCGTTTTAGCTTGGTTAACTGAGAGCCTTTTATCCAGGCTTTAATATCGGCAAGCATTACAGTAACCCATCCAGTGCAAAGTGGTGACTAATGCGTTTTTTAAAATTATCCACCACACCAAAACTTTGCTTTAGTAAGCCCTGTTGCATATGGCTGAGCTCCGACAAACGAATTTTATTATCGGGTATTGCAACCCCTTCCGCTAACTGGTGAAGCATCGACTCTAATCGCAAGGTATTCAAAAAGTTGAGGGTCTCTCCCAACTCAATACCAAACTCTTGATCAAAAACACCCGCATCCATTAACGCTTTGATTCGCCAATGCGTATTGGTTTTTGCAATACCCGCTTCTAACGCGTAACAACGTACACCATGAACAATACTAAATATACCGCCTTTTTTAATATCAATCACTTCATGCCCCTCTTCAGAGTCCACAACCAAACCACCCAGAAAACCAATGGGCGTTTTAAACCGTAATACGGGCACAGCAAAGTGGCGTAAGAAGTTTGAATAGGCCTCTTTCTCTTGCTCTAAGGTTTGTTTAAGCTTGCTTAGCCATGCGCTTTGCCCAAACACGGTTTCAGCGTCAAACAGAATGGCTGCGTACATAAAGTTTTCTTCAGAAGGATTTTTAAACCAATCGCTTACCTTTTGCATAAAATCGTTCTCGCTCATGCGCCAATTCGCATTAGACAGCATGATGTTTCCGGGACAAGGCGGAAAACCCAGTTCTTGCAATGTGGCGATAAAGGTATTTGAAAATCCTTCCAGCTCTGTAAGCTCGTTGTGCGTTAGTTCATTGGCATAGATAAGTGCATTATCTTGATCGGTACGAATCACCTGCTCAGAACGCCCCTCACTCCCCATCACAAACAGACAAACTTTATCCGTTAAATGACTAGGTAATAAAAACTCAACCAGCTTATAAAGCATTTTACGATGCAGTTCATTGACCAGTTTGGCAATGTAGTGGGTTTTAATGCCTTTGCGATTAAGGTTACCAATCAACCCATCGATCTGTTCACCCAACACCACCAAATCGGCAACACTTTGCGCTTGCTCCACTTTTAACAAAACCAAACCGGACTGATTCGCAAACAAGCTCATTAAATCTTTTTGATGTAAAAATCCTCTATAACCTTGGTCGCTTCTAACCACTAAACGGTCAATCTGAAAACGGGTCATTTTCAACAACGCATTAAACAGATAATCAAACTCGTGAACGGTTTGAACAGGCTTGTTTGCCAACGCACCCAGCTTTATTGATGGCAGGCCTGCTTGGTTTTTGGCTAACAGTTTTAAAATATCGGTTGACGTAACAATGCCAATTTCAGCATTTTTAAACTCAACAATACAGGCGTCTGTTCGATGTTCGACCATTAACTGAGCGGCATGATTCAATGTCGCACTTTCATCGAGTGAAACTAAAGACTGCAGAGGTGCAGTGATAACGGTATCCATCATCACCTCCGTTGAGGTCGCTGACTGAACCGATTCATGAATACGGTTTAATTTTTCAACAATAGAGGAGTTGAAGTAGTGGGAAAATTCTTGGTTTTGCTCAAACGCCTTTAAAAACAGTTTGGCAGGTAACTTGTAAGCAATGGCCTCTTCTTGCACTTCATAATGAACAAGACGCTGGCTCTCTCCCAAAATATCGGCGTCTCCAAAAAAACCTCGCACACTGTAACGAGACGTGACTTCACCATCTTGGATTTCAGCGACCTTGCCTTTGATTAAAAGATAGAGAAAACTTTTACCCGTTGGCTCATTAAATTTAATTAACGTTTTATAAGGAAGGTAAACAACATCCATCTTATCCGCCAGTTGATTTAACAGAGCCTCATCAAGGTGATCAAAAGGAGGGATTTTCGCAAGAAAGTCGCGCTGTTGGGTAATTGCCATCGTGTTTAAGACCGTTCAATTCAAGTATCACAATCATACTCTTTAAAAACCGAGAATGTAACAGCAAAAAAAGGCAAAAAATCAAACTAAGAAAACGGATAAATGCTTTTCAGGGCATAAAAAAAGGGGGCCGAAGCCCCCTCTATTAACACGATATAAAACTTAGTTTATTTTCCGTGTGCTTTCGCCATAAACTCTTCTGTATTACCTTTGTCACTTGTCATCATACTAACAACAACCGTCACAAGAACAGCAACAGGAACAGAGTATAGTGCAGGGTTAACCAGTACATCTAAACCTAACATCGTTTTAAGTCCGAAGAACTTAGAGAATGTAAACAGTAAAGATAGAATCAGACCGGTTGCCATACCAACAATAACAGCTTGGCTTGTTAAACCTCTCCACCAAACGGCGAATACAAGCGCTGGCGCAAACGTTGAAGCGGCAATACCAAAACACATCCCGACTAACATCGCGACGTTTTCTTCTTTTAACCAAACCGACATACCACTGGCAACAAGTGCTAAGAAAAATGCACCAATTTTTGCAAACTTAAGTTCTTGCTCATCGGTAGAGTTCGGGTTAATAACCCCTTTATAAAGGTCGTGTGCTAAAGAAGACGTTGCAGAAATCAACAGGCCTGCTGAAGTACTTAGCATCGCTGCCATCGCACCGGCTGCAATCACACCCATCAGGACTTGACCGCCAAGCATGTCACCTAACATAGGCATTGTCATGTTCTTCGCTTTACCTACTTCACCATTTGCAATCATTTGCAATAGTTCAGGATACAACGCGTACATTGCAATCAAACCAACAAAGAAGATAGCGGTATAGAATACGGCTAGACCCCAGATCGTAATTTCAGCTGATTTACGAGCATCAGAAGCGTTTGCTACTGTGTAAAACTTGATCAGAATGTGTGGTAAACCTAATACACCAAAGAACAAAGCAATAACAAGTGAAGCTTGGTTAGCAAAGTCACGCAAACCCACACCTGGTGTTACCGCAGAAGGTGCTTCAGCCATAATAGCACGCACCGCTTCAACTGCTTCGCCAGGACTCGCTGCTGCTGTGGCTGCTGCAACGGCTGCCGCATTTTCCGCTGCAAGTTTTGCAGGAACCATGGTCTCCGCTGCTGTAACGACAGCCGCTGGGTTACCATCAAACAGATGAATCACACCAAACACAAGTAGGAATAACATTGCTGCGAACAGAATAGCACCCTGGATAGCTTGGTTATAAGATGTCCCTTTCATACCACCGACGATTACAAATAATGCCATCAATGAACCCGTCACTAATACAGTTGGAAGGTAATCCCAGCCCAACAATAGACCGAAAAGGTGACCCGCACCTACAATCTGTGGAACAAGATACATAACACAAAGCACGAGAGTCGAAACCATAGCAACAGAGCGAATCTTTTTGGTGTTCTCTGAAAAACGTGCATTAAGAACGTCCGCAGCGGTAAATTTACCCACATTTTTAAGCGGACTTGCAATGGTCAATAAAACCACTACCCATGCAGCAAAGAAACCGATAGCAAGCCACCAGCCATCAACACCCATCAGCGCAACCGCACCGGCCACACCCAAAAAGCTTGCCGCCGAAGCATAATCACCTAGCATCGCTAGACCATTTACGCGCGGAGAAATTCCGCCGCCAGCAACGTAAAAGTTTGCTGTACTGCCGGTTGAAGCTCGGTGATAAAAACTAATCCAAATCGATAGACCAATACCAAGGCCAACAATAACTAGAGCAACTAGGTTTTCCATTATGCGTTCTCCTCAGCATCCATTCGTTTAAGATAAAGTCGAGTAATAACAACACCAGTAATGATGACCAGTAACCCTCCCCAGATCGCCAGTGGCATCCCTGCAACATCCGCCGCAGCAATATCTTTGAAAGTCGCACTTACCATCAATGCAATTCCAAAATACAACACGGTATATATAGCCAATAAAATGGCCGCAAATTTAGTTTTACTCATTCAAGTAACCCCTCTAAGTCTTGAAAAAATGTCATAGACAACGCTTTCCTCATTTTTTTATAAACGCTTTTAAGCAGTTTTATTTTTATAATTATTTCAAATAATTACGCTGCTTTATCAGATTGCCCAACCCTCTAAAGCAGATCTATCTGGGTATCCCCAAATTCTTGCAAAAAAAACAACTAAAGCCTATAAGTAGGCTTTAGTTGATTGTTTTAGGTATTCGTTATTTTTTCTTTTGAAACTGTTCCAAGATACTCGGATCTTCGAGTGTTGAAGTATCCTGGGTAATCTCTTCACCTTTGGCAATCGTTCTTAACAAACGACGCATGATTTTCCCAGAACGGGTTTTAGGTAGGTTCGTACCAAAACGAATATCATCCGGTTTTGCAATCGGTCCAATCTCTTTGGCTACGTGATCACGTAATTCGGCAATTAATGCATTACGTTCATCGCTGTTCGAAGGAATATCCACATTTAAAACCACAAACGCAGATACCGCTTCACCTTTAACATCGTGTGGACGGCCAACAATAGCGGCTTCAGCTACTTTAGGGTGCGAAACCAATGCCGACTCAATTTCCATGGTCCCTAATCGGTGACCTGAAACGTTAAGAACATCATCAACACGCCCTAAAATCCAAAAATACCCATCTACATCTTGATAGGCGCTGTCGCCCACCACATAATAAGGCTTGTCCTGTAATGGAAAATAAGTCGACTTATAACGCTCGTCATCTCCCCAAACATTACGGATCATAGATGGCCAAGGTTGCTTAATAACCAGCAGGCCTCCCTCTCCACGACCTAGCTCATTACCCTCTTCATCAAGGATAGCGGCATCAATTCCAGGTAAAGGTTGTGTACATGAACCTGGCTTTAATGGCGTAACTGGGAAAGGAGCAATCATGTGTGCACCCGTTTCAGTCTGCCACCAAGTATCAATAATCGGGCACTCACCACGACCGATGACATCGTGATACCACATCCACGCTTCTGGGTTAATTGGCTCACCCACACTTCCCAATAAACGTAATTTCGACAAATCGTATTGATTCGGTAGGTCAGCTCCAAATTTCATTAGGGCACGAATCGCCGTTGGTGCTGTATAGAAAACCGTTACGCCGTGATCCTGACAAACCTGCCAAAAACGACCTGCATCCGGATAAGTTGGGACGCCTTCAAACATTAAGATGGTTGCACCAACCGACAGCGGACCATAGGCAACATAAGAGTGTCCCGTAATCCAGCCCACATCTGCAGTACACCAAAATACATCATCATCGTTCAGGTCAAACATCCACTCATTCGTAAGGTGCGCATTTAATAAATACCCACCCGAGCTGTGTTGAACACCTTTTGGCATACCCGTTGAACCAGACGTGTAAAGTAAAAACAGCGGATGTTCCGCGCCCACCGGAACTGGGTTGTGGTAGTTACTCATACCCGCTTCAGCGTCCATCCAGTCGATGTCTCGCCCTTCCTTCATCATCACTTCATCGTCTGTTCGACGGTAAACAATGACCTTCTCTACGTTTTTACAGCCTTTTTCTAAAGCGGCATCCACCGCTCCTTTTAGCGGAATCGTTTTACCACCACGACGGCTACCGTTAGTGGTAATCACCATCTTCGCATCGGCATTTTCAATGCGATCGCGCAACGCCTCGGCAGAAAATCCACCAAAGACCACTGAGTGAATCGCACCAATACGCGCACAAGCTTGCATGGCAATAACAGCCTGCGGAATCATTGGCATATAGATAATAACGCGATCACCTTTATCAACACCTTGTGCTGTGAGTGTGTTTGCAAAACGGCAAACTTGATCATGCAGTTCTTTGTAGGTATAAGAAGTGACGTCGCCCTGATCACCTTCAAAAATAATCGCTTTTTTATCACTGCTTTTTTCAAGATGTCTGTCAATACAGTTGTAAGAGACGTTTAACTCTCCATCAGCAAACCATTGATAGTGCGGGGCATTTGAATCATCCAAGCCAATGGTAAATGGCTTACTCCAGCTTAATTTTTCTCTTGCCAAATCAGACCAAAAACCCGTATTATCGGCTTCAGCTTTAGCACGCAGCTCCGCTAACATTTCTGCATTAATTGCAACGCTTTGTTTTATTTTTTCGGAAGGCTCAAAAAGTCGAGTTTCAGTAAGAATGGATTCAATATTAGACATGGCGTCTCCTGCAATAATTAGATAATTATATTTCGAGGATACTCTGACCAGCTACTTAGGACTTGAGAATCACTTAAAATGTGGGCAGGTAAGCGCCCAAATAAGTTATTGTGCAGAGTTTAACATCCTAATAAAAAAATTAAAGAGTAAAACCTGACTTTGTGAATAGAAAAAACAGCACCAGAGAAAGTAAAATTTATTACTCAGCATTAGTTAAATTAATACTTCATGACACCAGAAAACTAAAACGCTTTGGAGACCTAGTTTTTTTAAATTAACCGCACTTAGACCATAACCCCTGAACAAAAGAGATTTTTATGAACGTTTCGCAAGCCATTAAGCAACGCCACTCTGTACGCGCCTTTTTAAACAAAAGCGTCTCAGAACAGACCATCAAAAACATTTTTGAAACCGCACGGTTTGCGGCATCGGGTGTCAACATGCAACCTTGGCAAGTTGCGATTGTATCCGGGAAAACCAAACAAACCTTGCAAGACGCTATGATTAACGCATTTCGCGATGGCCAAACTGAAACCATGGATTACCACTACTACCCTCAAGAGTGGGTAGCGCCTTATAAAGCAAGGCGAGTAGCGACCGGCACACAGCTATATGAGGTATTACATATTCAACGGGGTGATAAAGAGGCTCGTCTAAAACAGTGGGAGGCGAACTATCGTGCATTTGATGCGCCGATTATGCTGCTATTTTTTATCGACCCTTCGCTCGAAACCGGCTCCTATTTAGACTATGGTTTGTTTTTACAAAACATTATGCTTTTGGCAGAAGAGGCAGGCCTGTCAACTTGTCCACAAGGGGCATTAGCCGAGTTTCCTTCACTCATTAAAAAACAGTTAAACATAGACGAAAGCCAAATTTTAATTGGCGGAATGGCGCTGGGATATGAAGATAAAGAGCATGTTGTCAATCAATACCGTACACCCCGCATTGAACCCGAGGAATTTTGTACTTTTTATCATTAACCTAACCGATCATGATTTTTTCTCTTAGTTGAAGGTGACCATTAAAGCGTCCCTTTCAACTGAAAAACCTTTCTAAACTATAAACGTCTGACTTGACCCTTTATTTAAGCAGCATGTGAACTCGGTTGCGGCCATTGCGTTTCGCAACGACCAAAGCCTCATCGGCTTTACTCATCAGTTTTCGACTATTTTCCACATATTTTGCCACACCAATACTGACGGTCAGTGGCACATCATATTCCACCAAGTCAAGTTGGGTGACCTGTTCACGAAATGTCTCGCATTTTTTATAAAAACCCGACCCGACTCCACCAGAGTAGACAACTCCAAATTCATCCGCGCGTAATCTGGCCACGCAAATTGCATCTGGAAAGGTTATTTTCAATAGATCTGAAAAAGCCTGAAGGGCGCTGTCACCAACCTGAAAACCAAACTGATGATTAATCTGTTTGTATTGATCAATATCCATAATCGCGACGCTTAAGGGGTGATTAATATGACTCTCAAGCAATCGCTGAAATTCTCGCCGGTTACTCAAGCCGGTTAATTCATCAATGGCTGACAGATTTTTTAGTGCCGAATCGGCCACCAACGACTTGGCCTTTTGCTTGAGCTGAAGGTAAAAGAAGTGACGGTTATCGGCCGGCAAAATAGATAGACTGACCTCAACCCAAATATGCTCGCCGTCGTGCTTGTGGGCATAGGTATCTAACCGGTTAGCAGGGAAAGGCTTGTTGATGGCCTTTGACAGCTGCGCTGTTTTTAGTTCGGTAATACAAAGTTGCTTTAAAGAGTGGAACAGATGGGCGTCAATGACCGGTGGTAAACGCTGAAAAAGCATGTGTTCCGCAGAGCAGCCAAGCAGTTTTTCCACCGCACTATTACAAAAAACAATGATCTCATTCGAATCTAATAAGATGCCGCCATCTTGCGATGCCTCAATCAGTGTTTCAAAATTAGCTTGGCTAAATAATGCGGGATTAATCTTCATTAAACTGCCTCAAACTGCCGAAAAATTAGGCTTACATTAACACTTCTGGATGCCACCCTTGTGATTTTAACCCTTCTAAAAGCTCGTCGTCAGGAAAATATTTAATCTCATGAGAAGCCTTCATTTGCGCTTGAGCAATTTGATTTTGATAGTCAATCAAAATTGGCAGGCCTGCCTCTGACTGATACGCCCCCAATAATACTTTAAGTGCTTGAATACGCTTATGACTTGCACTGGCATTATCCACGGTCAGTTTGAGAGCCCGTGCTTTCTCTGTGCGCGCTTCCGCCAAACTCACAATTTTCTCAGCCGACAGTTTAATCCCGCCATTAAAGGTGTCTTCGCTGACCTCGCCATGCACCATGACCACCATATCCTCTTTAATGGTGTGTTTGATGTCTTCATAAACCGCCGGACGCATCACCACCTCCAAGCGCGCTGTTTTATCATCAAGTGCCATAAAGCCCATGCGATCACCGCGTTTGGTGGTTTTGGAACGCAAACCAATCACGAGCCCCGCTACCCAACGTTTTTGCCATTTTTCCGGTCTAAGTTGCGCCAATGTCCCTCCCACTAAGCCATCAAGCTCTTTGCGATACATATCAATTGGGTGGCCGGTCATATACAAACCTAAGGTCTCTTTTTCCCCTTTAAGACGAATTTTTTCTGGGAGTTCATCCACCTCTAATAGCTGGCTTTCTCCCTCTTCTTCCACAGACAACATATCACCAAACAGATCGTTTTGACCCAAGTCTTGGTTCTTTTGTTGCTGTTCTGCTTGGCGCAACGCCATTGGGATACTGGCCAACATCGCATTACGATTAGTGTGTAAACAATCCATCGCACCACTGCGAATAAGCGCCTCTAAAACACGTTTATTAACCTTTTTGCCGACACGCAAACAGAAATCAAACAGGTTTTTAAAATCCCCCTTTTCACGGCGTTCTCTAATCACACCTTCTAACGCCGCTTCACCAGCCCCCTTAATTCCGCCTAAGCCGTAATTGATCGCTCGACACCCCACTTCACCAGCCGGTTTAAAATGAATTTCACCCATGTTAATGTCTGGCTGGTGAACCTCCAGCCCCATGGCATAACACTCATTGACCATATGAACGACTTTCTCGGTGTTGTCCATATCCGATGAAATTTGTGCCGCCATAAATTCGGCAGGGTAATGGGTTTTTAACCAAGCGGATTGATAAGAGACCAACGCATAGGCGGCCGAGTGAGACTTGTTAAAACCGTAACCGGCAAATTTTTCTACCAAGTCAAAGATTTTCATGGCCAGTTCGCCATCTACACCAATACTTATCGCCCCGTCTTTAAAGACCGAACGCTGTTTGGCCATCTCTTCAGGTTTTTTCTTACCCATGGCACGACGCAGCATATCGGCACCACCGAGCGTGTAGCCCGCCAGAATCTGAGCAATCTGCATAACTTGCTCTTGATAGAGAATAACGCCGTAAGTGGGTGAAAGGGTCTCCTTTAGCGATTCATGCTGCCATTGCGCATCGGGGTAAGAGACCTTCTCTTTGCCGTGCTTACGGGCGATGAAGTTATCCACCATCCCCGATTCCAGTGGCCCCGGTCTGAACAAGGCCACCAACGCGATAATATCTTCAAAACAGTCGGGTTTAAGGCGCACAATCAAACTTTGCATACCACTGGACTCTAACTGAAACACCCCTGTGGTTTTACCGGTTTTTATTAACTCAAACGTCGGCGGGTCAATCAGCGGAATTCGCGCAATGTCGACAAAGCCTTCTTCACCCGGTTTTTTAGTGCCATTAATGGACTGTAATGCCCAATCAATAATGGTGAGGGTTCGTAAACCCAAGAAGTCAAATTTAACCAGGCCTGCGGTTTCTACATCGTTTTTGTCCAGTTGCGTGACCACGCTGGAACCATCTACGTCACAAAGAACCGGACAAAAGTTATCCAGCGGTTTCGGCCCAATGACCACGCCCCCGGCGTGCTTTCCGGTGTTTCTCACCGTGCCTTCAAGCTTTAAAGCCAACTCTAACAGTTGTGCTGCGTCTTCGTCGTTGTCACGCTTATTTTGCAGCTCTTCTTCTTGCTCGATGGCCTCTTTAAGCTTAATACCTAACTCGTTTGGAATCAGCTTGGCAATACCATCGACCACACCATAACCCAGCCCCAAAACACGCCCTACATCACGAATAACCGCCTTAGCCGCCATAGTTCCAAAAGTCACAATCTGCGAAACGTGGTCGCGACCATAGTGTTGTGACACATAGTCAATCACTTCATCACGGCGATCCATACAGAAGTCAACGTCGAAATCGGGCATAGAAACACGTTCTGGGTTCAAGAAACGCTCAAACAGCAAATCGTACTCTATCGGGTCAAGGTCGGTAATTTTCAGCGCATAGGCCACCAACGAACCCGCCCCTGAACCACGTCCTGGCCCTACCGGAATCCCTTGATTTTTACCCCACTGGATAAAGTCAGCAACGATTAAGAAGTAGCCGGGGAAGCCCATTTGTAAAATAATATCGAGTTCAAATTTAATTCGGTCGTAGTACTCCGCTCGCTTTTCGGCAATGGTCTGTGCATCCAAATGACCAAATAAAAAATCCAAACGTTCATCCAAGCCTTTGTGACTCTCTTGAATAAAGAACTCATCCATCGTCATGCCTTCTGGCACAGGAAAGTCGGGTAGAAAGTATTCGTCTAGCTTGAGTTTAAGTGAGCAACGTTTGGCAATTTCAACCGTATTTTCAATCGCTTCAGGCAGATCATCAAACAACGCAACCATCTGTTCTGAGGTTTTAAAATACTGCTCTTCAGAGTAGCGTTTAGGACGATTTGGGTCCTCTAGGATATTGCCATCGTGAATACAAACACGCACTTCGTGCGCTTCAAAGTCTTCGGGCGCAGCAAAACGGACGTCATTCGTGGCCACCACGGGGAGTTCATAACGTAAGGCAACGTCCACCGCACCTGATATATAAACCTCTTCTTTGTCTCGGCCAGTTCGAATTAACTCCAAATAGAAACGGTTTGGAAAATGCGTTTGCCACCAGGTGGCGCGCTTGGCAACTAAGTTCGGTTTTTCAGCCAAGATGGCTTGTCCAATATCCCCGTCTCGTCCACCTGAAAGCACAATCAAGCCATCATTAAATTCGGCCAACCAGTCACGTTTTATCAGTGGCGTATTATTATGCTGATAGAGCTTTTGGTTTTTTAAGTAACTCAATGAGATCAAGTGTGAAAGGTTTAGGTATCCCTGCTCATTTTGCACCAACAACACGCACCGAAATACCGAGCCATCCTCATCTTCAAACAGCACATCCGCACCAATCACTGGCTTAATACCCGCCCCCATTGCGGTGTTGTAAAATTTAACGAGGGCAAATAAATTGCTTTGATCGGTTAGCGCAATCGCAGGTTGTTGCGCACCTTTTGCCATGGCGACGAGTGGCTTAACCTTTAGGGTACTGTCTTGAATGGAGTATTCGGAGTGAACATGAAGATGGACAAATTGCGTCATAAGTATGGGTAACGTTTCTTAGTTTGATAAGCATTAAACACTGAAAAACTCACGCTTTCAGCAACAACATAGGGTGTTGTAAAACAATTGTGTTATTCTAACTGTTCGTACAATTTTTTGTTCAAAAGAATCTGGATTTAGGCTCAACTCATCGATGCAAAACGAACCTTTTTGGCTAGATAAAAAGCCCGTTATTTTCCCCCCCACCCACTTAGCCATGACCGACCCAAATGGGCTCTTAGCCATTGGTGGCGACCTAACCCCCGAGTGGTTACTGCACGCTTATTCAAAAGGTATCTTCCCGTGGTTTAACCCCGGCGAACCGGTTCTTTGGTGGACACCTGATCCACGCAGTGTGCTTATTATTGATGACATTAAATTTCGTCGCAGTCTGCGTAAGAACATTCAAAAACTAATCCGTGAGAAAAATCTTAAGGTCACCTTGGATCACTGTTTTATTGAGGTAATGCAGAGCTGTGCCGACATTGAACGCAGTGATCAAGATGGCACTTGGATTACGGATGAAATGTTAGCGGCTTATTTTGACTTGCACAAAAAAGGCCACGCTCACTCAGTCGAGGTCTGGATGGACAACCAATTGGTTGGCGGGCTTTACGGTGTGGCCGTGGGCAAAATGTTTTATGGCGAATCGATGTTCTCAGAGGTCAGCGATGCGTCTAAAATCGCCTTGATTGCCATTGCCATGCAACTTAAAGAGTGGGGGTTTCAATTGATTGATACGCAAGTTGAAACGCCACATTTAAAAAGTATGGGCGCGCGTCCCATGTCACGCAATGTATTTGAAGCGCTGCTCCACCAACAAACGCAACAAGCCTTTCCAGTAAAGAAGTGGCAGATGGAAATCGACTGGCTGCAAGCCGCCATCGAACATGGGCATTTTCAAGCGGCCATCAACCCCAAAGCCGCACTCTAGGTGTGTTCAGCTAACTAACAACATCCTAACGTCAACAATCCCCCTCTATGATCACACTGCAAACCCCAATCCCAACTGACAAGTTAACTTGGTTTTGCAGCAAACCCTTCAAGTTACTATCATTGACCTATCACTTAGTCATTAATCACGGTTGTTAGGAATCCTTAATAGCCAATTAAAAACTTTAGTGCAGCCTATTGAGCAGGCCTGCTGAATTCCAGTAGAATGATTGAAAGCGATTTATTTTTGGCCTTAATCATTTTTCTAACTATGCTATTCGTTACATTTCGTTGAAAATTTTAGATAACTCAAGCAAAGTGAGTATGCAATGTATCAACACCCTGGCAATCGGCCCACCTTTATCAATTTGCTAAAAATTCGTTTTCCGTTAAACGCCTGGCTATCGGTCTCTCACCGAATTAGCGGCCTTGCTTTGGTGATTGCCTTAATCGGTTATCTTGCACTCATCAATCTAATTCTTCTTCATCCTGAGGTCACTTTAAGCGGCATTCAAGGACACTGGATACTTTTATTACTACATACCCTATTCTGGACTGCACTCACGTTTCATTGGTTAAGCGGTTTACGACACCTCTTGGCAGAGCACTTCACAGCCACAAAGCCTTACCAAATCATTAACAGCCAAGGTATGAGTCAGTTGCTGCTTATCAGTTGGGGGTTAGCAAGTGTTTTCATTATTGTGCAGGTGTGGTCACTATGAACTTACAAACGTTATCAGGCAAAAAAGCGCATATTTGGCAACGGCTCAGCGCACTCTACCTACTTATATACTCGCCTTACTTAGCGTGGTTAAGCTTAAGCACGCCATCTCAAGAGAGTTTGCCAAACTTAGCAGCACATCTTCTATCGCCTATTTATCTGTTGCCAACGTTGGTGGCAATTCTGTTATTGATTGTGCATAGTTGGATTGGCTTGCGTGACATTATTATTGACTACACGCCACGAGCGCACACCATCATGTGGCTTTGGGCACTTCGTTGGCTGTTGATTCTAGTCAGTTTGAATATTGTTTGGGTATTGCTAAGCCTGTATTTTGCAAGGTAACGCAATACCTGTTGAACCTTTTAAATCACTCTATTCACTACCAAGAGACAAACCATGACACATTCTCTACCTCAGCAAACGGCTCAAGACCTGACTAATCTGCCCGTACAACATTTTGATGCCTTGGTTGTGGGTGCCGGTGGTGCTGGTATGCGCGCTTCTTTGGCACTGGTCGAGCAAGGTCATAAAGTAGCGATGGTGTCTAAGGTGTTTCCAACGCGTTCGCATACCGTCGCCGCACAAGGCGGCATTAACGCTGCATTAGGCAATGTCACCCCCGACAACTGGCAATGGCACATGTACGACACCATTAAGGGCAGTGATTATTTAGGTGACCAAGACGCCATTGAGTTTATGTGCCAAGAAGCCGCCGAAATTGTGCGCGAACTGGAGCATTTTGGTGTGCCCTTCTCACGACTTGAGAACGGCAAAATCTACCAACGCGCCTTTGGCGGCCAAAGTCAAAACTACGGTGGCGAACAAGCCTACCGCACCTGTGCCGCCGCCGACCGAACAGGGCATGCCATTCTTCATTCACTCTATCAACAGAACCTTCACGCTGGCACGCATATTTTTGAGGAGTTCTATGTTCTCGACCTGATTAAAAACACTGAAGGCGAAGTCAACGGCGTGCTTGTTATGAATATTCATGATGGCCAATACCAAATTTTAAAAAGCGCCCACATTCTGCTTGCTACGGGTGGCGCTGGCCTTATCTTTCGTAATAACTCCAATGCCAGCATTAACACAGGCGATGGCTTGGGCATGGTATTACGAGCAGGCCTGCCCTTACAAGATATGGAGTTTTGGCAGTTTCACCCAACGGGCGTGGCCGGCAAAGGCATGTTAATTTCCGAAGCTTCTCGTGGCGAAGGCGGTGTATTGCGCAACTCGGAAGGCGAAGCCTTTATGGCTAAATACGCACCGCACGTTAAAGACTTGGCTTCTCGTGATGTGGTATCACGCGCCATTGCCATTGAGGTTAAAGCCGGTCGCGGTTGCGGAGAAAACAAAGATCATGTTTTGCTCGACCTAACGCACTTAGATGCAGACACCATTAAAACCCGCCTGCCAGGTATCCGCGACATCAGCATGACCTTTGCCGGCGTTGACCCTGTGGAAGCCCCCATGCCCATCTACCCAACCTGTCACTATATGATGGGCGGAATCCCAACCGACTTAACAGGGCAAGTGATTACCCCTAACCCAAAAAAACCGAATGAACAAATTAAAGTTAAAGGCCTATTTGCTATTGGTGAATGTGCCTGCGTATCGGTACATGGTGCCAATCGTTTGGGTGGCAACTCCTTACTGGATATTGTGGTGTTTGGCCGAAAAGCCGCTTTAACCATCAGCGAACAGCTCAAACAAGAAGCGCAAAACTCGCTAATGCTGAATGAACAAGACGTGACCGAATTAGTGCTTGAGCCCGTTTTACAGCGCATTAAACGTTGGCAAACAACGAATACCCATCATTCAACCGACTCAAACAAAGCATCACAAGCACGCACCTCTCAAGAATCAGCAGGCCTGTCAGATTCGGTGATTCAAATTAAACAAGCGATGCAAAAAATCATGGAAGTCGGTTGTGGCGTATTTCGTGACCCAGAAGCCATGCAACAAGCAATACAGCAACTTGAAACCCTGCAAACTCGCTTAGATAACGTCACCATTAGCGACCATAGCTTAGTCTTTAACCAAGAGCGCTTAGCGGCCTACGAACTCGAGAACTTGTTGGCCATTGCCCACGCCACCGCGCACTCTGCCTTAGCACGCACCGAAAGTCGAGGCGCACACAGCCGCATGGACTTTGAAGAACGCGATGATAAAAACTGGCTCAAGCACACCCTGTATTTTTCTGAAGGTCACCAACTGCAATACAAACCAGTGAACTTAACCCCCAAAACCCATGCCTCGTTTGAACCGAAAGCGCGTGTTTATTAATTAGTTTGGAGAGTAAGATGGAATTTATTATCAGTCGTTACAATCCTGCCACGGATTCCGAACCCTACGACCAAACCTTTATACTCAATGCCAGCGACATTTCACCGGGCATGATGTTACTAGAAGCGCTGAACAAACTGCGTGAACAAGACCCAACCCTTACCTTTCGTCACTCTTGTCAAGAGGGGGTTTGCGGATCGGATGGCATGAACATTAACGGTAAAAATGGCTTAAGCTGTATTACGCCGGTTGCCTCTTTAAGTTCACCCGTTATGATTAAACCCCTGCCCGGTATGCCCATTATTCGTGATCTGATTATTGATATGGATCTGTTCTACCAACACTACAAAGAAGCCGAACCGTTTTTACAAACCGAACCTCTGAACTTACAACAAGAACATCTGCAATCGCCGGAAGACCGCGCCAAATTGGACGGCGGTTACGAGTGTATTCTGTGCGGCTGTTGCACCACCAGTTGCCCCTCTTTCTGGTGGAATCCAGACAAATTTCTTGGCCCTGCCGCACTTTTAGCCGCTCATCGTTTTGTCATTGATTCACGCGACATAAAAACCATTGACCGCTTAAAAGAACTCGATGACCCAATGAAAACCTTTCGTTGTCGCCATATTCAAAATTGCACAAATGCGTGTCCCAAAGGCTTAAATCCGAGTCGCGCAATTCAAGAACTTAAAAATTTCATTGTTAAAAACCATGACTGAGCTAAAACAAGTGCGGACTGAAAATCAACAGGCCTGCTTAAATCGACTTAAATTTCAGTGCAAACGCGGTAATTTAGAAACCGAACTGTTGCTGATTGCCTACATTGAAAAACTGGTGACGCAACCTGCTGAACGACAAACATGTTTTGAAAATCTCTTAAACGAATCCGACCAAGCGCTCTTTAACTGGCTCTTGCCGCACACAGAACAACAAACAGAAGTACGGACTAAAATAAACACCGATTCACAACAAAGGCAGAGTATTTCCAATGTTCCAGAGCAATACCGAACTTTAATTGCCGATATACGCGATAATTATTTGAATTCAAGCCGTTAGGTGATATAATCCGCCCGAAATTTTTCTTAAGGATTTAACCTAAGCTTATGGCAAAACAAGACGTAATTGAATTTGATGGTGTTGTAATTGATACATTACCCAATACCATGTTTAAAGTAGAACTAGAAAACGGTCACCAAATTTTGGCACACATTTCTGGTCGTATGCGTAAAAACTACATCCGAATTCTTGCTGGTGACGCTGTCAAAGTTGAATTGACACCTTACGACCTAACCAAAGGTCGTATTACTTACCGCGGTAAGTAATCTTTATTGGCTCGTCATAAACTCGAGCAATCTAAGGTGATCAGTGCGGCAGAAACCGTTTAAGCAAGCTGGCTCTGTAGCGCAAAAAAACCGCTTACTGTTTTAACAGAAGCGGTTTTTTTATGTCTATCAAAAAGCGTGCGCAGGCCAAACACGTGAGTAAAAAAAAGCCCACTCAAAATGAGCAGGCCTGCTAACTTTCAATTCATTTGAATGCAAACGTTAGTTAATGCTCAAACACCAATTCATCGTCTTTACAATCAATGGTCACATGCCCGCCATTTTGTAAGTCGCCAAACAATAAGGTATCCGCTAACGGTTGTTTCACCTTCTCTTGAATGAGTCGTGCCATTGGACGTGCGCCCATCAATGGGTCATAGCCTTTCTTGCCTAACCACTGACGAGCGGCATCCGTGACCGTTAAGGTCACTTTCTTGTCCACTAACATCTGCTCTAGTCCGTAGATGAACTTATTGACCACCGAGCCCATAGACTCTTCAGACAAACGGTTAAATTGAATCACGCCATCCAAACGGTTTCTAAACTCTGGGGTAAAGGCTTTCTTCAATTCCGATTCAAAATCCATGGTGTGATCTTGCACGGTAAAGCCCATGCTGGAACGTGCCATTTGTTCCGCACCCACGTTAGACGTCATAATCAAAATGACGTTTCTAAAATCGGCTTTTTTACCGTTGTTATCGGTGAGCGTTCCGTGATCCATGACCTGCAATAACAGGTTAAACACATCCGGATGGGCTTTCTCAATTTCATCTAATAAAATCACGCAATGCGGATTCTTATTGACCGCTTCGGTTAATAAACCGCCTTGGTCATAGCCCACATACCCAGGAGGCGCACCAATCAAACGAGAGACCGTGTGACGCTCCATGTACTCCGACATATCAAAGCGGCTCATCTCCATGCTTAGATGTTGCGCTAACTGCACAGTAAGCTCGGTTTTACCGACACCCGTTGGCCCTGCAAACAAAAAGCTTGCGGTGGGTTTTTGCGGGTCACTTAACCCCGAGCGCGCCAATTTAATGGCTGAGGCTAATTTATCAACTGCATGGTCTTGACCAAACACCACACGTTTAAGGTTAGTGCCCAAATCTTGCAGTTTGTCTTTCTCTTTTTGGGTGATTTGCGATACCGGAATACGCGCAATGCTTGCCACCACCGCTTGAATTTCGGGGACACCAATCTGTTTTTTACGCTTACTTGATGCCATTAACACTTGCTTAGCACCGGCTTCATCAATCACATCAATTGCCTTGTCCGGCAAATGGCGATCGGTAATGTAACGTGCTGATAACGCCACTGCCTCTTTTAAGGCCGGTAATGTGTATTTGATATTATGGTGCGCTTCATATTGTGACTTTAGGCCTTTTAAAATTTCAAACGCCTCTTGAGTGCTCGGTTCACGCACGTCAATTTTTTGGAAACGACGGGCCAGCGCACGGTCCTTTTCAAAAATACCACGATGCTCTTCGTAGGTGGTCGCGCCAATACAACGTAATTTACCTGAGGATAACGCCGGTTTCATTAGGTTAGATGCATCCATTGCGCCACCTTGCACCGCACCAGCGCCCACAATGGTGTGTATTTCATCAATAAACAACACTGCATGCGTATGTTGCTCAAGGGCTTTTAACAAGGCTTTAAAGCGCTTTTCAAAATCTCCTCGATAACGTGTGCCGGCTAATAGCGCTCCCATATCCAAACTGTAAACAACCGCATCACTGAGCGATTCAGGCACCTTGTCATGCACAATTTGATACGCCAAGCCTTCGGCCACGGCGGTTTTACCGACACCGGGTTCGCCCACTAATAATGGGTTATTTTTGCGGCGACGGCTCAGAATTTCGAGCGTTCTATCCAGTTCCCACTTTCGGCCAATTACTGGGTCAATTTTGCCATCCTTAACCGCTTGATTTAAGTTAATGGTAAACGACTCTAAGGGGGATTTTTTATCGCCTTCGCCACCGGCACTCTCGCCTTCCATACCTGAGGCACTGCCGCTCTCGGCAGGCAGGTAATCGTCCGATTCATTCGCGGTGACGCCATGCGAGATGTAACTTAAAATATCGACTCTATCCACGCCGCTACTCTCTAACAGAAACACCGCTTGCGAGTCTTGTTCAGAGTACAAAGACGCCAAAACATGCAGGCCGGTTACCTCTAAGTAACCATTTGACTGCACTAAATAAATTGCGCGCTCTATGACGCGCTGAAAACTCATCGTCGGTTGCAGTTCATCAGGTTTTCTAGAGACCATTTCCGTTTCCAGAAAGTGTTCTAACCCTGCTTCTATTTTGGCAATATCGGCACCACAAGCCAACACAGCCTCTTGCACTTCTGGCATGCCTAAGAGCTCTAACAGTAAGTGCTCTAAGGTCACAAACTCGTGTTCGTATTCATGGGCAACACTAAAGGCATTGCTTAAGGTCATTTGTAAATTTTTACTTAACACAATTAAGCTACCTCTAATTGGCACATCAACGGATGTTTATGTTGACGGGAATATTGATTAACTTGTTGGACTTTCATCTCAGCGACTTCACGACTAAACACGCCGCAAACGCCTTTTCCATCATGGTGAACCGCTAACATAACCGCACTGGCCTTCATTTCATCCATACCAAAAAAACGTTGCAACACCTCCACCACAAAATCCATTGGGGTATAGTCATCATTTAGCAAGACAACTTGGTAACGTTTGGGCGGTTTGACTTTTGGTTTTGCGGTTTCTAACAGTAAATTACCGTCGTCGTATTCATGAGAATCGGGCATAGAGTGTCTTTTTCTTTTTGATTGTGCGGCTTTACATCGCCGAGGTTAAACAGAAATAAATTATTTCAAATGTTATAGGGTTTCATTGTAGCGTTTTCAAGTGGTCGGCAACATGCTTAAAACCACGAAGTCACCTATTTTTTGATTGGCTATTTACTTAGGCAGGAATTAACAGGGTATAGAGGTGGCCTGCGGATTCTTCGGCCTGCGCAGGTAACCCCATGCCCTCCACACAGACAAATTGATCTAACTGGTAATCAGCTGGAATGCAAATCTCACAAGCCCCGGTGGGCACGTCTACTTTCAATTGTGTGCCTGCCACCAGTTTTTGGGCTTCGACAGTAATGCGGCCGTAAAGATCCGCCCCCTTTAACAACCAATCTCGATTATCGCTTTTGATTTCAAAGCGCACCAAGTAATCGCCATTTTGACCGCCATACAAACCGCTGTACCCCTTACCGGCTAAGCGAAAGGTTTTACCTTCAAGCGCTTCACGAGTAAATTTCATTTGCACTTTTAAGGCCGGAATATAAAAGGTGCCTAACTTTAACAGTCGAATCGCATAACGCAATGTCAGCGGGTAGGTAATGGCGCGGTCTTTGCCGTTAATGGGTTGATAAGCACGATACCGATTAAACGGCGACCCCGACTGACCATGACTTGAACCTTGATCGTTTTGCGCACGATCCTTCTGTGTTTGACGCTGTGCATCATCGGAGGTGGTCGAAGTGTGTGCGTATTTGGATTGCGGAGAGGGTGTGGGCTCGCTTTTAGTTGGCATACCCGATTGATTACGTCGCTGCTGGGCTAAAAAATCTGCACAATACGTGTCTCGATACTTACTCAGCACCTCATACGCAAAGGCCATCTCTTGAAATTTTTTCTGCGCATCGTGAATTTTAGACACATCGGGATGGTAGCGTCGCGCCATTTTGCGATACGCTAATTTCACTGTTTTTGGGCAGGCATCAAAATGCACACCCAATACGGCAAAATAGTCCACCTTGCTGTTGTAATCGCAAAAAGAGCGAGTCACTTTACGACACCTTCAGTGTTCACAACCATTCCACTTTCCCAAAGTACTGAGCTACCTACATTGTCGAAACTTTAAACGCGATTATCTTCGTATGAATCTCATCATTACAAGCACAAACCAATCCAAAATTTAGTCAGGCAACCCCAATCTAGCAATTATTCAAAAAGACTTTAGCACTCAGTTTAACTGCGTCATTTTAAAAATAAAAGTGACAATCGAGCGGGTTAAATCGAAATGAAATAAGAAAATCATCATTTGACCGAGCATTTTCATAAACAAACCCCATAACACCTCATAAAATATTTAAATCGTATACTGGCGATATACGCTGTTTTTAAGCCTTTTCACCTCCTCTCAACCCTTATAATATGCGCACTTAAATTTAAATAGAAAGGAATCTCCCATGAGCATCGAGCAAACCCTAATTGAGCGCAGTGGTAACAAATGTGAACTTTGTGGTGCCGAAGACGGCCTAACGGTTTTAGAAGTGACACCCAGTGATGGCTCAGCCGATCAAGCGATCTTAGTTTGTGGAACTTGTCACACTCAAATTGAAAACCCAGAAAGTATGGATGCCAATCATTTTCGTTGTCTAAACGACAGCATGTGGTCGCCTGTTCCTGCGGTACAAGTCATGTCGTATCGTTTATTAAATGCACTGCGTGCCGAAGGTTGGCCACAAGACCTAATTGATATGATGTATCTGGATGATGAAACCAAAGCCTGGGCGGAAGCAGGCATGCCAAGTGACGATGATGATTCAGAACCGACTAAAGACAGCAACGGTACCCTGCTTCAAGAGGGCGATGATGTCACCTTAATTAAAGATCTCGTGGTCAAAGGTGCAAACTTTACCGCCAAGCGCGGCACACTTGTAAGAAACATCCACTTAACCGACAACCCATTACACATTGAAGGTAAAGTGAACGGTACACAGATTGTGTTAGTGGCTGCATTCCTTAAAAAAGCGTAAGCACGTTTATTTGAGTTAGCTAAAGTAATCCATCCCATTAAGGCTGTTACCCCCCAAACATGAGTGGATGGCAACACACCTAAAGTTAACACGACGTAAAACAAAAAAAATGCCCCGCTTCTATTCATTAGAAGCGGGGCATTTTTGTATCAACGTCATTTATAATTAAAATTATTTAAAAATCGTTAACGTCTCCGCTAAGGATTTCTAATTCGTCGCACATTAAGCGAGTGAATGTGGCAAATGCCCTCTAATCTCGACCGGCGATAAGTTCACAATATTTTTTCCTAATGAAAATGAAACCTGTTTTTCAATTCGATTATTAAACGCACTGCGTAACGACCCTAAAAAAGCCGGTGCAGCCACAATAAACAGACGCTCAAATTTATTGTGATTTAACTCATTACTTAAATGCTTAATGACGCGTTTAGCAAAATGCATCTCTTCTTGTTCTTTCGCTGAAACTTCAGGTGTGTAAGCATGATTTCCCGCGCCGCCACTGCTGCTTCCCCTGCCCGGAGAATCGGTTACCAGATCTTGTTCGTGTAAATGTGCTTCGGCGTGGGTAAGTGTCTCAATTTCAATTAAATCAGAGGCTGAATGTTCAGCGGTGAAGAGTCTAGCGGTACTGCTGTCTGCGACTAAAATCCAAACTGGTTTCGTTGTTGCTTTCATAAGAACTCCTTATCAGGATAATGAGAGTGTGGCTATTCCACCCCTGAAATAGCCTGTCTTCATTTTACTCATCCTGACAAAATTAGAAAGCCGTATTTAGCCAAACGACTGTGCATTTAACTATTTAAAACAATACTTTAAAACCACAAAGCCCGTTTTGACGGGCTTTACAAAGGCGAGCAAGCTGTGAAAAATAATTAAATAAAATTTAAAAATTGCTATAAAAATATTGAATGGCGAAGTCGTTTCTCGTTCACTTAATACTCTCTTAATTTCTGCTCAAGAACTGCGCCAAACTATCTCAATAACGCCTCAATTATTGAGCTGAGCAGGCCTGCTGACTTTTTAAAAAAAATATGTTTTGCACTAAGGT
Organism: Thiotrichales bacterium; assembly: GCA_016938655.1. Lineage (GTDB taxonomy): Bacteria > Pseudomonadota > Gammaproteobacteria > Thiomicrospirales > Thiomicrospiraceae > Thiomicrorhabdus. The sequence continues at coordinate 40,652 of JAFGUG010000042.1, forward strand.
TTTCTATTCGCCATTCAACTTAATAAAGCCAATAAATGACCCTAACTCAATCTACTCGTCGGTTGAATTTTGGCGAGCACTTTCAGTTATCGCATCTGGTGATTTTTCTGCCAGTTCTGCGCGTTCTGCTTTTGAGATATAACGCTCTTTTTTCTGCACCGAATTACGTGCACGCTCTTGTTTTAACTTACGGACAAACTTTTGTTTTATCGCTTTTTTTCGGTTCATACTCCACTCCAAAAACGGTATTCATTTTTAATTACCGCAACTATACAACAAGCTCTCCTCAAAAATAGGCAAATATCCCACAAAAGTAGTCATCTAATTCACTAAATGACTGCAATTATCCGCTCTGATTGTGTAGAATTTACGCTCTCAAAACTTTCGATGGAGCAACGCAATGGGAAGAGCTTTCCAAAACCGCAAAGAGTCAATGGCAAAAACCTCAGACCAAAAGGCCAAGGTTTACAGTAAATACAGTCGTGAAATCTACGTTTGTGCAAAATCTGGCGGCGTTGAAACTGAGGGTAACTTAGCGTTACAAGGTTTGATTGACCGCGCAAAAAAAGACCAAGTACCGGCACACGTGATTGAAAAAGCGATTGATAAAGCCAAAGGCGGCGGCGGCGAAGACTTCTCTCCTGCCCGTTATGAAGGCTACGGCCCAGGTAACACCATGGTGATTGTGGAGTGTTTAACCGACAATCCAAACCGTACCTTTGGCGATGTGCGTCACTGCTTTACAAAAACCAACTGTAAAATTGGCACGCAAGGGTCGGTGGCGCACATGTTTGATCACTCAGCGATTTTAGTGTTTGCTGGCGATGACGAAGAAGCGGCGTTAGAAGCGTTAATGATGGCCGATGTCGACGTCAGTGATATTGAAGCGGAAGACGGAAAAATCACGGTTTTTGCCCCGCACACGGAATACGCGAAAGCCAAAAATGCGTTAAAAGATGCGTTTGAAGGCATTGAGTTTGAAGTGGATGAGATTCAGTTTGTACCGCAAATGACCAAAACCCTTGAAGGTGAAGATTTAGAGATGTTTGAAAAATTCATCAATCTACTTGAAGATTTAGATGACGTTCAAAAAGTGTATTACGACGCCGAGTTCTAAAACAGACACTTTTAACTCGTTTAGATTTTAACAGGTCTGCTTATTTTTAAAATCAGCAGGCCTGTTTACTTTTACACGATTCAAATCTGAAACCTTCTCACTATTCAACGTGTTGCAGTGTTTTCCAACTCACTTCGCACTCCCCTTGTGCGGTGGCGACAAACGCCGAATCCCCAGAAACAGTCACCGACATCTCCATGGTTCTGGCTACCAGGCCTGCTAAGGCTTGAATCTCTTTATTATCAAAGGCAAATACGCTCACATTTAGGTCTTTGAGTTTGGCTTGGCTTTGTGTCCACCAGACGTACGATTTACTGTTAAAACTGTAAACCTTAACGGCTCTGGCAATACGGGTGGCTTTTTTAACTCTATCCACCGCTGGCTCGCCAATATCAATCCATAACATTAACTGGTCATCCAGTGTTTTCAGCCAAATATCCGGCTCTTCTATGGCACTTAACCCTTTGGTAAAGTCCAGAAACTCTTGCGCATTTAAGCAATAAGCCAACACGCGGGTCATCATGCGCTCTAAATTCTCCGACGGGTGCATCGCCACCGTTAAATTAAGCGTGTCGTAAACGTCACGATTCATATCAGAGAGCGAAATACGGAATTTATAGATGGTTGGTTTCAGTGCCACAGAATGCGCCTTTACAGAGCTAAGAAATTGGCGAGTAGTGTAGCAGAGAAGTCGAATAATAACTTAGCTTAAAGCTGGTCTGCTGTTCGCTATACGCTCTCTAACCATTTTATGAATACGCTTGCACTTAGCTTAATACTTTAAGAGAATGAACGGCGACACTTGCATTAAGCTTGAATCATCTTGCAAGCAATCTATGCCGTATCTGGTTCAACGTCGAACGCACTCTAAAAAATTTTCCAAAATACCTCTTAACTTTTGCAAACTTAACTGAGAAAAACCATGCCTATTCTTGACCAACTTGCCATTGCACTGCACACCGTTACTGCCATTTTATGGGTCGGCGGTATTTTTTTAGTCTTTCGAGTCTTGCGCCCCGCCGCTTTAATGCTTGAGCCACCGCTGCGTTTAACGCTGTTTAAAGAGGTGTTTAGCCGATTCTTTCCGTGGGTATGGTTATTTATAGTGGTGTTGGTGGTGACGGGCTATTGGGATTGGTCTGCGCGCTTTGGGGGCTTAGAGGCAACACCCAATTACATTCAGGCCATGCACCTAATTGGGTGGTTAATGATTGCGTTGTTTGCTTGGTTGTATTTTGTGCCATTTGCACAATTTAAACGCTACATTGAGGAGAAAAAATTTCCAGAAGCGGCAGTGATAATGAATAACAAAATGCGCCCCATTATTGCTATTAATCTGTTTTTGGGTGTCTTGGAAGCGGTGATTGGGACGACGGGGCTTTATTGGTTATAACTCATGTTGGTTATAAC
>JAFGUG010000043.1 GCA_016938655.1 Thiotrichales bacterium
AACTAAACAGCGCGTTCCACATACGAGACAACAATCCAGGCTTTTTCTCTTCAGCAATCGCTTCGGAAACCGGAGAGGTCTCTTGAGCAGGGCTTGGAGGCGGTGAAGAAGGCTGTACGTTTTTAACCGCAGGTTCCTCTTTTACAATCGCTTTAACGGCTTCCGTTTTATGATGATCTTCTGGAAGAATCATCTCTTTAACTTCATAGCTTGGGCTGTTGTTGCTCTCTTCACCATTACGCGTACGTTCAATCGTGTACTGTGGGGTAACCAGATGTTCGTTCGGAACAATCAAGATATGCAGTTCATGACGATCTTCAATTTTAGTGATTTGATTACGCTTCTCATTTAATAAGAAGGTGGCTACATCAACCGGCAGTTGAACGGTAACGCGACGCGTGTTCTCTTTCATCGATTCTTCTTCAAGCAAGCGAAGAATAGAGAGTGCTAATGATTCAACACCGCGGATAACGCCGACGCCTTTACAGCGAGGGCAGACGATCTGGGTGGCTTCTTCAATAGAAGGACGTAGACGTTGACGCGACATTTCAAGCAGACCAAAACGCGAGATTTTGCCGATTTGAACACGCGCTCGATCGGTTTTAACCGCCTCTTTCATTTTGTTTTCAACATCACGTTGGTGACGGTTTGAGTGCATGTCGATAAAGTCGATGACCACAAGGCCACCAATGTCACGCAAACGCAGTTGGCGCGCAATCTCACAAGCCGCTTCCATATTTGTATGGTAGGCGGTCTCTTCAATGTCCCCCCCTTTGGTTGAGCGACTTGAGTTGATGTCAATTGAAGTTAGCGCTTCAGTGATATCAATCACAATTGCGCCACCCGATGGAAGGGTAACTTCACGCTGGTAAGCGGATTCAATTTGTGACTCAATTTGAAAACGTGTAAACAGCGGAATGGTATCTTGATACGGTTTAACTTTGTAAACCTGTTGTGGCATAACGTGCTGAATAAAATCACGTGCCTTATGGAACGTGGTCATATCATCAATGATAATTTCACCAATATCTTGACGTAAATAGTCACGAATCGCCAAGATGACCATGTCAGACTCTTGGTGAATTAGGAATGGCGCCGGCTTATCAACTGAGGCTGTCTTAATGGCGTCCCACAACTGAACGAGGTAGTTAACGCCCCATTGCAGTTCCTCGGTGTTTTTACCCACACCAGCGGTACGAATAATCATGCCCATACCATCAGGAATGTCTGTATCACGTAAGGCATCACGAATTTCTGAGCGTTCATCACCTTCAATACGTCGTGAGATTCCACCCGCTTTTGGGTTGTTTGGCATCATGACGATGTAAGGGCCCGCTAGGGTGATTTGTGTGGTTAAGGCCGCGCCTTTATTTCCACGTTCTTCTTTTTGTACTTGAACAATGATCTCTTGACCTTCATTCAGTACTTCACGAATTGACAGGCGTCCGCCTTCTGATTTTTCTTTTGGAAAATACTCTTCAGCTACTTCTTTAAAAGGAAGGAAGCCGTGACGGTCACCGCCGTAGTCAACAAAAGCGGCTTCTAAGCTTGGTTCAATGCGGGTGATACGGCCTTTATAAATATTGGCTTTTTTCTTCTGGTGGTGCGGTGTTTCGACGTCTAAGTCGTACAGGGTTTGTCCATCGACAAGGGCAATGCGCAGCTCTTCTTGCTGAGTCGCATTTATAAGCATTCTTTTCATGCTGTTCTCTTTATAGTTTTGAGACATCTAATAAGAAGCCCAAGATGCTACGAACAAAGACGGGAAAGAGATCGTTGAAGGCCGAGAATAGGGTCGGCAGATAAGAAGTTTTGGCATTTGTTGCTGTTTTGATTTAACAAAGGCACACACGATAAGGTTAGTGGAGGGGTTAGAGGGGGACGATTTTGTCGCATGACCTGAATAACCTTTTGGGCAATATATTTGAATATTGCTTGGCCGAAAAGCGGCTGTTTCTCACTACATTTTCTGTGTTGTTGGGTGCCTTATAGCAACAGTGGTATCGAGCTTGAATTGCATTTTATTTGAATTTTGGATTCAAGCTCTAGCCAACATCAGATTTCAACTTTGGCAAAATCTGTTATTTGTTTGGTCTCTTATCGACATTAATCGATTTCATTATCCCGTATCATCAATGAGGCGTCTTATAGTTGAATATAAAAACACTGCGCCTACTGATTTTGTCGGGCTTATTATTAAGCGTGACAGGCTAAACTTTTGTGCGGTTTAGGGTGCTCGGTCATAATAAGTTGCATGCTTTTGGGCTTGTAAGGTGTTATTAGATGTTGTTAATTAATGGTTTTATCGCCTTTTATAGGGGATAAAGCGGATTAAAAATTCTTGCACAGTTTCGAGTTGTGCCATCTCCAACGGTTGCTTACAAATTTAAGCACCGCAAATATAGCACCCATTTTCATGCTATGCAATGACATATTCGCTCGGTGCATGTAAACTGACGCCAATTTTTAACGTTTAGCGTTTTAATTAAGGTGTCTGGTGGTTTGTGTAGGGCACTTTTACTAGACGCTTTAATAAGGTGGTTGGGTTCATGTCGGCAAAGGTTCAATTTGTTACCGTTGAAGAGGAAGATGCGGGTCAGCGGGTAGATAATTTCTTAATGCGTCATTTAAGAAAGGCACCTAAGACCTTGATTTACAGAATTGTTCGCAAAGGGGAAGTGCGCGTTAATAAAGGCCGTGTTAAAGCCAGTACCCGATTGGTTGCGGGTGATATCGTGCGTATTCCCCCCGTCACGGTACCCGATAAAGTTGAAGTGATTGAAGGCGATATTCCGCACGCTCAGTTGCAGCGAATTGAGGCGAATATTCTGTTTGAAGATAACGATCTAATGGTGATCAATAAACCTTCGGGGATTGCGGTGCATGGTGGCACGGGCATTAACTGGGGGTTGATTGAGATGGTTCGGTTGTTACGTCCGCTGGCACGTCGCATTGAGTTGGTTCACCGAATTGACCGGGATACCTCAGGGTGTATTTTAATTGCCAAAAAACCGTCGGTACTGAAAGCCTTGCAGCAGCAAATTCGTGATAATAAATTTGATAAACGTTACATCGCTATGGTGAGTGGCAGTTGGCCAAAGGCTAAGAATAGGATTGATTTACCTTTGCGTAAAGACCGTCCCAAAGAGGGGGGGTGGCATGTGGTTGTTGCCAATGATGGTAAAGAAGCGGTCAGTTACTTTAGTGTCGAGCAACATCTTAAGGGGTGTGATTTAGTTACGGTTAAATTAAAAACGGGTCGCACACACCAAATTCGTGTTCATGCGCTCTCTCAGGGCTGCGCTTTGGTTGGTGACGATAAGTACGGCAGTTACGATGTAAATAAACAATTCCGACCTCTTGGTATGAAGCGATTAGCCTTGCATGCACAGTTTTTAGGCTTCACCCACCCAGTCACTAATGAGTGGATGTTAATTGAAGCCCCAATATGGCCAGATTTTGAAAAAACCATCCAGGCATTAACGCTGGATAAAAAATAGGATTTTAGTGTGAAACAATACGAGTTAGTGATTTTTGATTGGGATGGCACGATTATGAATTCAGAAGCCAGAATTGTTACTTCAATTCAGGTTGCTGCCGAGCGTTGTGGCTTGCCCGTTTTATCGGATCATGAATCGAAACAGATTATTGGCTTAAGTCTGGATAAGGCGATTTTAGGACTTTACCCTGATGCGACTGACGAAAAAGTTGCCGCGATGGCGAACGCTTATTCGCAGTGTTTTCTAGAAGAGAGTCAGGTTGAGATGGTACCCTTTGATGGCGCCGAGTCGTTATTACTGGGCCTAAAGATGGCGGGCATCAAAACTGCGATTGCCACGGGTAAGAGTCGACGTGGTTTAGACCAAGTGTTAAGTGAATGCGGGTTTGGTGGTTATTTTGATATGACAAGAACACCGGTTGAATCCGCATCAAAACCTGATCCACTTATGTTGCAACAAATATTAGCAGAGTTAAATGTACCGGTTGAACACGCATTGATGGTGGGCGATACCTCTTTTGATTTACAGATGGCAGCAAATATTAATATGGACCGTGTGGCCATGTCTTACGGTGTGCATGATAAACCTATTTTAGACGAGCATAATCCCTTGGCGCATTTTGATAGCATGCAGGACTTACACAGTTGGTTAACCCCGAGATTGAAAGTGGGTTAGTTTGAATTGAGATCAAAAAGTTCGTTAAATAAAACTTAGCAGGCCTGCCCAAATGAACGTTGTTTTAATTTTTGGCAGGCCTGCTTACTTTTGAATACCCCATTTTAGGGTTTTAGAGGCAGTACAATGCCCATTTTGGCAAACAGGCTGGTTAAATCAATTAAGGGAAGGCCAATGAGTGCATTAGGGTCTTTACTCTCAATTTTTTCAAACAGTGTGATGCCTAGGCCTTCCGATTTAAAGCTCCCAGCACACTCATAAGGTTGCTCAGCGAGCAGGTAGTTCTCAATCGTTTGAGTGTCTAACACTCTAAAGTGGACGATGGTTCGATCCATGGTTTGGTGGATTTGTTTATTCGTCGGGTCAATCACGACTAACCCCGTTAAGAAAGTGATGGCATGACCACTAAAGGTTTGTAACTGTTCAACGGCCTTTTGGTGAGAGTGGGGTTTGCCAATTGGTTGGTTATTAAAGGTCGCACATTGATCCGAGGCGATGATGATTTTATTAGAGTGTGTTTCAGCCACTTTTTTTGCTTTTAATAAAGACAGCCGTTCAATCATGGCATGCGGTTTTTCACCGTCTAAGGGGGATTCATCAATCTCCGGGGCAAGCTGAATAAATGGCAGCTGAAGTTTTTCAAGCATCTGTTTTCGAAAGCGAGAGGAGGAGCCTAAAACAATCTCTGGCAGTTGGCTTTTATTGGTAATGATTTGCATAGAGTTTAATTTCTGTTGTCAATAGTGGGGTTTAACCCACTAATTTAATTAATAATTAGTGGGCGCGAGCAGTGCGTGAAGTACGTGGAAATCTAGTTGGTAAAATCAGAAATTAACACGATAAGAAAGCGAAGTATCTTGTTGGTTTTTAGGCAAATTTAACGTCTTAATTTAATTTATAAAAAATGCGTGTTTTTTTTGACTTAATTGAGCGATGCGAGTATGATTCGCCGCTATGTTTAACAAGCTTCCAGAACTCATAGATCCAATCAACTCGGTCAACCATAATAAACACATTGTGGCTCGAGTCAACCAAGTGCGTTTAAAACGCCTTGCTGCCTTGGTGCAAGATGCGGATCGTGAAGTAATGGTTGATCTGGAATTCTATTATAATAAGGCACTGCGTATGCCGGCCTTTATTATGAAGCTTGAAACCAGTTTAAATCTGCAGTGTCAGCGTTCTTTAGAGTATTTTGATTTCCCAGTTACCACTGAGGTAAAAGGGGTCATGACTCAATCGATGGCACTGGTTGACGATGTTCCAAATGACGTTGATATTTTTGAAATTCAAGAAGATGAGAAAGTTTCACTTCCTGAATGGGTCGAAGATGAGCTGTTATTATGTGTGCCGTTATCGCCCACAAAAGAGGGCAGTTCAATGCCGTATGAAAATACGAGTGGGACTGCTGATCAAGAAAAAATTCCGTCTGGAAGTGATGCTTTAAATGAAACGTCTACTTCAAGACCTAACCCGTTTGCAGCGTTGCAAGGGTTAAAAAAATAGTTTTATAAATTTAGGAGATTGCCATGGCTGTTCAAAAAAGTCGTAAAACCCCATCAAGACGTGGTATGCGTCGTTCTCACGATGCAGTAGATGCACCTACATTAACTGTAGATGAAACGACGGGTGAAGTTCACCGTCGTCACCATGTAACTGCAGATGGTTACTACAAAGGTAAAAAAGTCGTCGCAGACAAATAAAAGGCTAATCGCTCTTGAGTATTAAAATTGCTATAGATGCGATGGGCGGTGACCACGGTATATCGGTCACCGTTCCAGCTTCCCTTGATTCCCTTACCAAATTCTCTGATATCGAAATTATTCTGGTCGGCAAAGAAGACCTGATTAATGAAGAACTGTCAAAATACAACTACGATACCGCTCGTGTATCTGTTCAGCATGCTGATCAAGTGGTTGAGATGGATGACCTTCCATCTAAAGCCTTAAGAAATAAACGCCAATCTTCGATGCGCATCGCACTTAATTTAGTTAAGGATGATGAGGCACACGCTTGCGTGAGTGCCGGTAATACAGGGGCACTGATGGCGGTGGCTAAGTTTGTATTGAAAACACTGCCAGATATCTCTCGACCCGCAATCTGTACCACGTTACCCACAATGAAAGGGCATGTTCATGTTCTAGATTTGGGTGCAAACGTGGGTATTGATGGCGAGACGTTGGCACAGTTTGCAATAATGGGTTCGGTATTAACCACTGCGGTGGATGATAATCCCACGCCTCGAGTGAGCCTGCTGAATATTGGTGAAGAGGAAATCAAAGGACATCAGCGCATCAAAGATGCGCACAAAATCCTTCGAGATACCGACATTAACTATGTGGGTTATGCAGAAGGGGATGATATTTTTAAAGGCGATGTGGATGTCGTGGCTTGTGATGGTTTTGATGGCAACGTCGCGTTAAAAGCTTCTGAAGGCGTTGCTAAGATGATCTCCTTCTATTTAAAAGAAGCCTTCACAAAAAACTGGCTAACCAAGTTAGTCGCTATCCTATCCATGCCTGTCTTAAAGTCATTTAAGAGCAAAGTGGATCCAAGACGTTATAATGGTGCCTCTTTGTTAGGATTGAGAAAAACCGTGATTAAAAGTCATGGTGGCGCGGATGCATTTTCTTTCTATCATGCTATTGCCGAAGCGCGCTTGGAAGTAAGTAAGAACATCCCAGAGCGTATCTCAGCTGAAGTTTCTAAACTGATTCATCAGTCAAACGCTTCACAAAACGATTAACCGAACGCCTTTCGGTTAATTCCGTTAATTACTGTTGTTATGACAGTCTAGATAAAAGTTAAGTTTCTATGAGCCAAAAAATCTATAGCCGTATTACTGGGACAGGTGGTTACCTACCCGAAAAAATCTTAACCAATGTCGATCTTGAGCAAATGGTCGAGACCAGTGACGAGTGGATTCGTGAGCGCACGGGTATTGAGCAACGACACATTGCGGCAGAGGGGCAAACGACTTGTGATTTAGCGGAACAGGCAACCCTAAGAGCCTTAGAGATGGCAGGAATAGAGGCTACTCAAATTGACCTGATTGTGGTGGCGACCACCACACCTGATAAAACCTTTCCGAGCACGGCCTGTTTACTTCAACAACGTTTAAATATTCATGGCTGTCCTGCCTTTGATGTTCAGGCCGTTTGTTCAGGCTTTATTTATGCCCTAAGTGTTGCCGATCAGTTTGTTAAAACAGGAATGTCAAAGTGTGCACTGGTTGTGGGGGCGGAAACCTTGTCGAGGATCACGAACTGGGAAGATAGAAATACCTGTGTTTTGTTTGGTGATGGTGCCGGAGCGGTGTTACTGCAGGCCTCAGAAGAGCCAGGTATTTTGTCTACGCATATTCATGCCGATGGTGAATATGAAGAGCTGTTGCATGTACCATCTGGGGTCTCCAAGTTACCTCAAACGGATGCCATTGCCGAGCGCACCATGCAGATGAAGGGGAATGAAGTCTTTAAAGTAGCGGTCAATACACTGAGCCGTATTGCTAATGAAACCCTAGAAGCCAACAATATGCAAAAAGAAGACATTGATTGGTTAGTGCCGCATCAAGCAAACTTACGCATTATTAAAGCGACCGCTAAAAAATTAAAATTGCGTGATGACCAGACGGTTATCACTGTGAATAAACACGCCAATACCTCGAGTGCCTCTGTGCCCATGGCGCTGGATGAAGCAGTTCGAGATGGTCGAATTCAGCGTGGTCAAACTCTGTTGTTAGAGGCCTTTGGTGGTGGATTCACATGGGGCTCTGCGTTAATCAAATATTAACGGTTAAAAGTGAGCAGGCCTGCTCAATCGCATTGTTCAATAATCGATAAAAGATAAGTTACAAAATTAGGAATCATTTTTATGTCATACGCATTTGTTTTTCCAGGACAAGGTTCTCAGTCAGTTGGCATGTTAGCCGAACTAGCGGCCTCTAATCCGATTGTTCAAGAAGTGTTTGCTGAAGCCTCTGCCGTTTTAGGGTACGACCTTTGGGATGTGGTGCAAAATGATGCAGATGGAAAGCTAAACCAAACCGACGTTACGCAACCTGCTATGCTTGCGGCAGGGATTGCGGTTTACCGCACCTTAATGTCTCAGGCTGAAACCGCACCTGCTTACCTTGCAGGACACTCTTTGGGTGAATACACCGCATTGGTTGCCAGCGGCGTGATGACCTTAGCACAAGGGATTGAATTAGTTGCTGAGCGTGGGCGGCTAATGCAATCAGCCGTGCCTGCTGGTCAAGGTGGTATGGCAGCGGTGCTCGGTATGGAAGACGATGCAGTGGTTGCGGTTTGTGAAGGCGTAGACGGTATTGTTGAAGCGGTAAACTTTAACTCACCCGGTCAAGTTGTGATTGCCGGAAACAAAGACGCGGTGGATATTGCGATGGCTGCGGCTACCGAAGCCGGTGCTTCTCGTGTTGTACCTTTAGCCGTCAGTGTGCCTTCTCACTGCTCATTAATGAAGCCCGCGGCAGATGCGTTAGAACTAAAATTAGCAGACATGACCTTTGCTGAAGCGCAAATTCCAGTGATTCATAATGTGAATGTTGCTGTCTCTGTATCTGAAGAAGAAATCAAGCAAGCGTTAGTAAAGCAGCTTTACCAACCCGTTCAATGGGTTAAAACGGTTGAGGCAATGAAGGCCGATGGGGTTGATAACCTGTTAGAATTAGGGCCAGGAAAAGTATTGATGGGTCTAAACCGTCGTATAGATCGTAAAATGGGCATGATTGCCGTTTACGATGACGCCACACTAGAAAAAGCGCTATCAAGCTTATAGAATAACGCGACACACACTCTTTAGTAAGGATTTTAAGTATGTTGACAGGTAAAGTTGCCTTAGTAACAGGCGCAAGCCGCGGAATTGGAAAAGCCATCGCTTTGGATTTAGCGGCACAAGGTGCCACAGTGATTGGAACGGCTACCTCTGATGCCGGTGCAGAAAACATTTCGGCCTATTTAAAAGAAGCAGGTGCAAATGGGGTAGGAAAGTGCCTAAATGTGACTGAAGCCGACATGATTACCTCAGTCTTAGCGGAAATTACTAAAGAGTTTGGCGTGCCAACCATCTTAGTAAATAACGCAGGGATTACCCGTGACAATTTACTGATGCGTATGAAAGATGATGAGTGGGATGATATTATTCAAACCAACTTAACCTCGGTGTTCCGAACGTCTAAAGCGTGTTTGCGTGGCATGATGAAAGCCAAAGGTGGCCGTATTATTAACATTGCTTCTGTTGTTGGTGTGATGGGGAATGCGGGTCAAACTAACTATGCCGCCGCCAAAGCGGGTATTATTGGTTTCAGTAAGTCTCTAGCACGTGAAGTCGGCGCACGAAACATTACGGTTAATACGATTGCACCTGGTTTTATTGATACCGATATGACCAAAGGCCTGCCTGAAGAACAACGTGAAGCTTTAAGCAAACAAATTCCATTACAGTGTTTAGGTCAGCCAGAAGACATCGCTAAAGCGGTCACCTTTTTAGCGGGCGATGGCGGTGCTTACATTACGGGTCAAACCTTAAATGTAAACGGCGGCATGTACATGGTTTAATTGAATTTGCGCTTACTTCGTCTGCGTAAATGATTTGAATCAAGAAAAAACCTCAAGATAAAACTTGATAAACGCAGAAGATAAAGCGAAAATACGTCAAATTATTTGAAACATACTTTTTAAAAACAAAAAACTGGAGAATTCCATGAGCAGTATTGAAGAACGCGTAAAGAAAATTGTTGTTGAACAATTAGGTGTAGAAGAAGATCAGGTAACAGCTGATGCATCTTTTGTTGATGACTTAGGTGCGGACTCTCTGGACACGGTTGAGCTAGTAATGGCGCTTGAAGAAGAATTTGATTGCGAAATTCCTGATGAAGAAGCAGAGAAAATCTCTACCCTAGCGCAAGCAACTGCTTACGTTAACGCTAACCTAGACAGCTAGGTTACGTTTTAAAAGGTTGCGAATTAGCAAGTCTTTAAGAAAAAAGCCGTATTTATGCGGCTTTTTTTGTATCTAAAAGTCATTCATAATAAGGCTTTTAAAGAATTCAATGCATAGATGAGGTCACAGTTTTGTCTAAACGTCGTGTGGTAATTACTGGTTTAGGTGTGTTAACACCTGTAGGCTTAACGGTTTCAGAAACATGGAACAATTTATTGGCAGGAAAAAGTGGCATCGACTTTCTAACAAAGTTTGATACCGACCCTTTTTCAGTGAAGTTTGGGGGCGTCTTAAAAGGCTTTAATGCCACAGACTACATCTCTGCTAAAGAAGCCAAGAAGATGGATCCGTTTATCCATTACGGCATCGCGGCGGGTACGCAAGCCCTGCAAGATTCGGGATTAGAAGTCACCGAAGAGAATGCGTTCCGTATTGGTGTGTCAATTGGCTCGGGTATTGGTGGGATTGGTTCCATTGAAACTCAGCACACGATTTATGAGAAGTCTGGCCCTCGTCGTATTTCACCGTTTTTTGTACCCAGTGCCATTATCAATATGATTTCGGGTAACTTGTCGATTATGCATGGCTTAAAAGGACCAAACATGGCGATTGGTACGGCGTGCGCAACTGGGACTCATAGCATTGGTGACTCTGCGCGTATGATTCAATACGGTGATGCGGATGTGATGATTGCCGGTGGTGCCGAATACGCGACGACTGAGCTCGGTTTAGGTGGCTTTGCCGCGGCACGTGCCTTATCAACGCGTAACGATAATCCTCAAGCGGCAAGCCGTCCATGGGATAAGGGTCGTGACGGCTTTGTATTAAGTGACGGTGCCGGTGCAGTGGTGCTTGAAGAGTACGAACATGCCAAAGCACGTGGTGCCAAAATGTACGCCGAAGTGCTTGGGTTTGGTATGAGTGGCGATGCCTATCACATGACCTTGCCAGCCGCGGGTGGTGAAGGTGCGGCACGTTGCATGGTTACGGCGTTAAAAAATGCTGGTATCGACCGCAGTCAAATTGGTTACATAAATGCACACGGAACTTCAACCCCTGCGGGTGATGTCTGTGAAACCATGGCGGTTAAATCGACCTTTGGAGATCACGCTTACAACTTAGCCATGAGTTCAACTAAGTCGATGACCGGTCATGCATTGGGTGCAGCGGGTGCAATGGAAGCGGTGTTTACTGCGTTAGCGTTAAAAGAACAGGTGTTGCCACCGACGATTAACCTAGAAGACCCCGAAGAGGGATGTGATTTGGATTACGTTGCCAGTGGTGCGCGCGATGCTAAAATTGACTACGCACTGTCAAACTCGTTTGGATTTGGTGGAACCAATGCCAGCTTGGTGTTAGGTAAGATTTAATCTTTCCATCTAAATTTTGTTCTGGTTGAATCGGCCACCAAAAACCGTTTAATCCTTGTTGATTAAGCGGTTTTTTGCTTTTTTAGGCCTTAAAAAAGTCACCACTTTTAAGGCTTATAATTTTTGTAGCGGCTGACTCTCAAGTATAATCTTAGCTTTTAAAGTGCCAGAGAACCCAAGCATGCAGACAGTGGAATGTGCAGATTCAATAGAATCAAAACAGGTTGTGATTCAACAGCCGGTTTGCCTTGCACCGAATCAAAAACTCGATTTAGCCATGTTGCACCAGCTTAATCCGCAACGATACCCGTTTTTATTAGAGAGTGTTGCGCAAAGCGAGCTACTAGGTGGGTTCGATATTTTATTTGCCTTTCCTCAAGAGACATTGCAACTATTAGATACCACACAGGCGGATGCGTTTGTTTTGTCGGTTAAGTCTGCGTTTGCCAACTTAAAAACGCCACGTCTGGATTGTGATCTGCCATTTTATGGTGGTTGGTTTGCCTACTTTAGTTATGACTACGCACAGGTGGTTGAACCGACGCTTAACCTACCAAAATCGGAATTTCCATTGGCGAATCTCACACGTGTGCCGTGTGCCATCGTTGTGAATCATAAAACGGCTGAGATTTCGATTGTTGTTGAACACGCCTTTACTGACAACATTGCGCAAATAGAACATGACATTCAAGCCGCTTTGCAGTTGCCTGAATTAACCACCGACTTAACGATTAAACAGGCCAGCGAAGAGCCTGATCAAAAATATTTGAGTGGCGTAGAAGCCATCAAAGAGTACATTCTTTCGGGGGATATTTTTCAGGTAAATATCTCACGCTTGTGGCAAGTAGCACTCAATCAAGACGACCACTATCTAAAGGTTTATCAGGCACTTCGTCAGAATAACCCCGCTCCGTTTGCGGCTTTAGCGCACTTCTCAGACACTCAAAGTACGCAAGCCAATGTGCCTGCTTGGCAAATTATCAGTTCCTCTCCAGAACGACTTGTAAAGTATCAGTCTCCTTGGGTCGATACACGCCCAATTGCTGGCACTCGTAAACGCAGTGCTAATCTTGATCAAGATAAAGCGCTGATTGAAGAGTTGATTTCGCACCCTAAAGAGCGTGCAGAACACATCATGTTGATTGATTTGGAACGTAATGATTTAGGGCGTATTTGCCAACCGGGTACCGTAGAAGTGAATGAACTGATGGTGGTTGAGAGTTACGAGCATGTGCACCACATTGTTTCTAACGTGCGTGGGCAGTTACGTGATGGCTTTGACCCCTTGGACATTGTTCATGCTCTGTTTCCAGGCGGTACCATTACCGGCTGTCCAAAAGTGCGCTGTATGGAGATCATTGCCGAACTTGAACGGATGCCACGCGAAGCCTATACCGGTTCGTTAGGTTATATCAATCGTGATGGTTCGATGGATTTAAACATCTTAATTCGTACCATGATTCACAGCCAAAAAGACGGCGAAAATTGTGTGCAGTTTCGAGCCGGGGCGGGCATTGTTGCCGACTCTGAGCCGGCTTTTGAATTGGTTGAAACTCGTCATAAAGCTAAAGGCTTAATTAATGCCCTTGACTGTTCGCAAGCTCAAAGTTTGCATCAAGAAGAGAAGGCTACGGTGTAATGACGGGGTTATGTTGGGTAAACGGCCAACGTGCGGATGAGATTTCGACAATGGATCGAAGTGTGCAGTACGGCGATGGTTTTTTTACTACTCTGCTTGTTATACAGGGGCAGGTCTATAATTGGCAAGGGCACTGGTGGCGGTTACAAAATAGTGCCAAGCGACTTGGTTTTCCTGCGCTTGTAGAGTCGGATGTTCGGAATCTGCTTAAATCGGTTTTAGCCGATTTTGTTGAAGTAACGCAAGCGAAAAAGGATTCAAGCCTTTCAGACAGTTCATTTAAAAGTCAGCAGGCCTGCTGTTTTAATGATTCATCCAAGCCCTTAGCGATGAAGCTCGTTATTACAAGGGGGGTGGGTGGAAAAGGCTATCAACCGCCTTTAGAACCAAAGCCGAATACGATTGTTTATATCCATCCCCATCCACAATTTGAAAACGTCTGCGATTTTGAAACCATGTCAGCACCGATTGAACTGGGGTTAAGTCAAACCTTAAGTACGATTCAACCGCAACTGGCTGGTTTGAAGCATCTCAATCGTTTGGAAAACGTGTTAGCACGCAACGAACTGCTTACCACCGGTTTGAGTGAAGCCTTAATGCTTAATGCTAATGAAGAGGTGGTGTGTGCCACACAATCGAACCTATTTTTAATTAAAGACAACACATTGATGACACCGAACTTAGCGCAAAGTGGCGTTTCCGGCACCACTCGACTGCAGATCTCACACCTAGCCGAAGGCGTTGGGTTGGACTATCAAGAGTGTTACCTGACCTTGGAGGATTGTCTTCAAGCGGATGAGCTGTTTTTAACCAATGCACTACGCGGGGTGATGCCCGTGAACCTGTTTCAACAAAGGGCTTATTCTTCAGAGCGTACCTTAGCGATTCATCAGGCTTGGGTGGTTTGGCAAGCACAAAATAGATGGTGTTTAATGGCTGACGAGCGTGTTAATTGATGAGACTGACGTTTATAAAAAAAATGCTGGCGGCTTTTTTAATTGTATTTGCCTTTTCAGCAGGCCTGTTTGCTTTCCAACTTAACCAGTTTTTAACTCAGCCGATTGCCGAGTCCGAGCAAGTACAAACCATCAATATTCTGCCTGGGTCATCCGCACATAAAGTGGCCCAACAACTGAATCAAGCAGGCCTGCTGACTTTTCCCAAAGGGTTTGTTTGGTATCTGCGTTATCAAGAGAAGCATGGTTTAATTAAAGCGGGCGAATTAACGATTAACCCTAAGTGGACGGTTGCGCAATTAACCGATGCTTTGCTAAAAGGGGAAACGGTTCAGTATCCAATCACCCTGATTGCCGGTCACACCTTTAAACAGACACTTGAAACCCTAAAGTCGGCTGAAAAGTTAAAGCATGCGTTGAGTGATGAATTAACGCCAGAAGCCCTAGCATCACTTTATGAAACGTTTGGTTTGCAGAACCTGAACGATAAAAAATACCCCTATGCCGGTTTAGAGGGTTGGTTTTTACCCGAAACCTTTTACTACCAAGCGGGCGACAGTGACGTTTCGATTTTAAAGCGTGCTCAGGCGCACTTGAAAACGGTTTTAGAAACCGAGTGGCAAAACCGAGCTAAAAACTTACCGCTTAAAACGCCGTATGAAGCGCTGATTTTAGCCTCGATTGTTGAAAAAGAGACCGGCATTGCGCATGAGCGTCCGTTGATTGCTGGTGTGTTTGTGAATCGTTTAAATAAACGTATGCGCCTGCAAACTGATCCAACCGTAATTTATGGCATTGGAGCCGACTACGATGGCAATATCCGCAAGCGTGATTTGTTGACCAAAACAACCTATAACACCTATAAAATAAACGGCTTACCGCCCACACCCATCGCTATGCCCAGTGCAGAGGCGATTCGTGCGGTCATGCACCCAACGCCAACCAAAGCCTTGTATTTTGTGGCTAAGGGCGGTGGTGAGCATCAATTCTCTAACACGCTGATTGAACACAATAAAGCAGTTCAACAATACATACTTAATCGCTAACGCTTTTTAGTGTATTTTTCAGTCACGCTGGTAAGTACTTCAATACTTGAAAAAGTGTTAAACCATTGACCAAGGAAACGGCAAACATGACAGGCAAATTTCTGACCCTTGAAGGCACCGAAGGCGCCGGTAAATCAACCAATTTAAGTTTTATTAAAGAATGGTTAACTGAGCAAGGCATTGAAGTGATCAGTACTCGAGAGCCGGGAGGCACGGAAATTGGCGAAGCGGTCCGTGGTATCTTACTCAACCAAGATTTCACGGCCATGCATGAAGATACCGAGTTACTGTTAATGTTTGCCGCACGCGCTCAGCATTTAAGAGAGAAAATTTTGCCAGCACTGGCGCAAGGTAAATGGGTGATTTCTGATCGTTTTACCGATGCCTCTTATGCTTACCAAGGCGCGGCGCGTGGCATGGGGTTTGAGCGCATTGCACAAATCGAACAGTGGGTTCAGCAGGGCGTTCACCCAGATACCACCTTTGTCTTTGACCTGCCGATTGAAGTGGGTATGGCGCGTGTTGCAGCCAGAGGAGGCGAAACTGATCGTTTTGAACAAGAGAAGCACGATTTTTTTGAAAAAGTACGTGGCGCCTATTTAACGCGTGCCGCTCAAGCACCAGAACGTTATAAAGTATTGGATGCTTCCCAATCCCTTGAATCGGTTCAAGCGGCGATTGTGGCACGTTTACAATCGCTTATAAGCGAGGCGTAATATGAGTGTTAACCTAGCACCTTGGTTAGTTCCACAATGGCAACAGTGGCAACAATTGCAAAGCCGATTAGGGCACGCTTATCTATTTGCAGGCCCTAAAGGCATTGGACTGGAATCTTTTGTTGAACAGGCCGCCCAAACCTTGTTTTGCGATACTCGCAATGCCTGTGGCCACTGCACGGGTTGCCATCTGTTGGCGACTCGTCAGCACCCCGATTTTTATCATTTGACGGTGTTAGAGGATAAAAAAGAGATGACGGTGGATCAGGTGCGTGGCTTAATCAATAAGCTTAATGAAACTTCGCACCAAGGCGGCTATAAAGTGGCGTGGATCGAAGGCCCGGAGCGTTTAAACAAAGCGGCGTTTAATGCGCTGTTAAAAAGCTTGGAAGAGCCTGCGGAACGGACCTTGTTTATGTTGACTACGCATCAAGCCGGCTCACTGCCCGCTACCATTATTAGCCGATGCCAGAAATTGAACTTTACCGCACCCCCAATTGAAACCGCACAGGCCTGGTTGCACCAAGCCCTGCCGCAAGCCGATCAAGCTTTGCTGAAGCGTGCTTTACGTTTAAATTGGGGCGCACCTATGGATGCTAAAAATTGGATAGAAAACAGTCAGTTTGAACAAGATAACGATTGGAAAACTGCAGTTAAACAACTGCAATCGGGTCAAAAAACGGTCAGCCAAGTGGTCGAGCCGTGGCTAAAATGGACTCAGCCTGAGCAAGTATTTGATTTCTTCTACTTGTGGAGCGTGACCGCATTGCGTACCGCGTTTTATCAAGAGAACACGCAATACACGGATGCTCAAAAACAGAACTGGCTGCGATTTCAGCAGGCCTGCCTAAATGCCAAACGTACTTGGCGTGGCAACGCCAATAAACAGTTAGTGTTAGAGGCATTGTGTTTAGAGTGGTTACAAATTCAACAATCGCATACGCCTCTCGAGAGTGTGTTTGCGGATGAAAACAGAAAAGGAAAACTCGCGTGATTGTCGATTCACATTGTCATTTAAATATTTTGCCAGAAGATAAAGTGGGCTCGGTTGCTGACGTCATTGAGCGTGCCAAAGAACTCGGTGTAGAGCGAATTTTATGTGTGGCGATTAATCCTGAACAGTGGCCTGCGGTGTTAGAGCTTGCCGATACTTTTCCAGAGGTGTATGCCGCGATTGGTGTGCATCCGTGTGAAGAGCCCAGTGTCAAGGTGACAGATGAAGCCTTATTAGCAGCCGCTTCGCACCCAAAGGTGATTGCAATTGGTGAGATTGGTTTGGATTACTTCCACTTTAATGTCGAAGAACAAGATATGACGTGGCAGCACGACCGTTTGCGCCAACATGTGCGCATTGCCAAGCAGTTGCAAAAGCCGGTGATTATCCATACCCGTAATTCAACACCAGACTGCTTGGACATTTTGAAAGCATCGGGGGCCGATGAAGTGGGCGGCATTATGCACTGTTTTGTCGAGGACATGGATACGGCAAACCAAGCGATGGAAATCGGGTTTTATATTTCGTTTTCGGGGATTGTGACCTTTAAAAATGCCACGGATTTAAAAGCGGTGGCGCAACAAGTGCCCCTAGATCGCTTGCTGGTGGAAACTGATTCACCGTATTTGGCACCGATGCCATACCGCGGTAAAACGAATCAACCAGGCTACACCCGTTATGTGGTTGAAGAGATTGCCAAATTGCGTGATTTGCCATTTGAAACCGTGGCAGAGGCCACCACAGAAAATTTTAACCGCCTATTTAAACTTGCTTAACCGTTAACGTCTAAATTTAAAGAGATTAAGAGAAACCTATGAGAACAATGGCCGCTGAAAAGCCTAAAAAAATTAAAGTAATTGCCTCTTCAGAGCGTTCTTATACTTGGCAGCGCATCTACGATTTAGTGGTTCAGCATAAACCGGAGTTGATTAAAGCCAATATCATCGCCTTTTTTGCGATGCTCGCCACCGTGCCGTTACCAATGTTATTGCCGATTTTGGTCGATGAAGTGTTACTGGATAAACCGGGCCCCATTGTCGCGTTCTTACAGATGTTTGTCTCATCCGACTGGTACACCGCGACCTATTATATTGTCGCGATTACCATTATCACCATTATTTTACGTGGCATGGGATTAGGGTTAGGCGTTTGGCAGATGCAACAGTTCACAGTGATTGCCAAAAACGTCACCTTTAAAATCCGTAAGGACTTGTTGGCACGAGTGCAAGGTGTGTCGATGGCACAGTACGAAACCATGGGCAGCGGCAGTGTTTCTGCCACCATGCTCAACGACGTCAACACCATTGATACCTTCTTAGGCACAACGGTCAGTAAGCTGATTATTGCGGTCTTTTCATTAATTGGTATCAGTGCGGTTTTGTTCTGGTTGAACTGGCAGTTAGCGGTGTTTATTTTACTGTTTAATCCCATCGTCGTTTACTTCACCATGGTCATGGGGCGTCGTGTTAAAACGCTTAAAAAAGATGAAAACACCGCGGTTGATGCGTTCCAGCAATCTTTGACTGAAACGATGGATGCGTTACAGCAGATTCGAGCGGCGAACCAAGATAAAAACTTTTTTGACCGTGTGCGCACCAATGCCTATTCCATTAAGACCCACTCAGAAGCGTTTACGTGGCGCAGTGATGCGGCCAGTCGATTCTCATTTATGATTTTTTTGGTGGGGTTTGATCTGTTCCGTGGTGCCGGCATGCTGATGGTGGTGTTCTCCGATTTAAGTATCGGCCAGATGATTGCGGTATTCGGTTACCTTTGGTTTATGATGGGACCCGTGCAAGAACTGTTGGCCATTCAATACGGTTACAGTGCCGCCAGTGGCGCCTTGCAACGCATCAACGAAGTCCTCGACCTAGATCAAGAGCCGGTTTATAAAAGTAGCGTTAACCCGTTTAATCGCCCTGAGCCTTTAGCCGTTGAAGTGAAAGATGTCAGTTTTCACTATCCAGGTAAAACCGAAGATGTGCTGCATAAATTGAATTTCACTATAAACCCCGGTGAAAAACTCGCGTTGGTGGGTGCAAGTGGGGGCGGTAAGACTACATTGGTACAGATTCTGCTAGGTTTTTACGAGGCGCAATCGGGCGATGTTTTGTATGGCGGTGAAAAAATTCACGACATCGGTCAGCAGACCGTGCGTCAGAATGTGGCAACGGTATTGCAACAACCGGTGTTATTCCACCAAAGTATTCGCTTTAACTTAACGCTAGGCCAAGAGATGGAAGAGTCGCATCTATGGCAAGCTTTAGAGCAAGCGCAATTGGATGATGTGGTCAAAGCGCTTGAACTTGGTTTGGAGACTGTGGTTGGGCGTAATGGAATTAAACTCTCTGGCGGTCAACGTCAGCGTTTAGCGATTGCTAGAATGATTCTGCAAGATCCTAAAGTGGTGATTATGGATGAAGCCACCTCCGCTTTGGATATGGAAACCGAACGCCAACTGTATGTGGATTTAGCCCCGTTTTTAGAAAACCGTACAACCTTAATTGTGGCGCATCGTTTGAGCTCAATTAAACAAGCCGATCGTATTTTAGTGTTTGAAGATGGCCACATCATCGAAACCGGAAGTCACGAAGAGCTAATTGCACAAGAGGGTACCTACCATAAATTATATCGATAATTGTTAGGTGGCTTTCATGGCAAAATAATAAAAAAACCATGATGAAAAATCTGAGGAGATTATTCAAATGTCACAATCAAAACAATTATCGAACCTCCTATTGGCCTGTGTAATAGCAGCCAGTTCTTTCCTTTCAACTCAAGGGTTTGCCGCATCGGGGCCCTCTGTTGAAAGCGTTGAAGGCGCAACCACCATCGGTGCCAAAGAGGCCAAAGAACTTTGGCTCAAAGGCGCTGTCTTTATTGATACACGTAAAACCGCCGATTGGGATGCAGGGCGTATTCCCGGTGCTTTGCACATCAGTATAAAAAAACCTGAATTTAATCCAGATTACATTGCGCAATACGTTGCTAAAGACCATCCGGTTGTCAGTTACTGTAATGCTCAACTTTGTCATCGAGCGGCCAGTGGAGCAAAAAAACTGGTTGAATACGGTTATACCCAAGTCTATTACTTCCGCTTAGGCTTCCCTTCTTGGAAAAATGCCAACTACCCTTACGAATAAGCTTAGACGGAGCACCTAATAATGAAACAAAGTTCACTTAAAACAAAAATTGAAATTTTTACGGTTGCCGTTGTTTTAATCACCGTGGCCATTCTTGCCGCAGTCTTTACCTTTAACGGGATGCAGGCACAAACACAATTAAAAACCTCTATTGCGGGTAAGCAGGACGTCATTGAAAAGATGATTGTTAATCAGGTGGTTGGCGAGATGGAAAAGAGTGTGTTTGCATTTACTCGTGAAGCCAAGTTATTAAAAGGGATTAAAGAGAGCGATAAGACATTAATTGCAGAACGTGCTAACACCACGTCTAACTTACTAGAAGCAACCGGGGTTACCTCGAATATTCGTATTCTTTCAAAAGACAATGATTTACTGTTTTCAAGAAACACCGCTGAATCGGGAAAATATAACTTAAAACTGGCTACCAAAACCTTCAAAGAGATGGAACTGGTGCGTGGGGTTGAAAAGGTCGGCAATGCCGAACCTGAAATCCACTTTATCTTCCCAATTGCGCCAAGAGGTGATGCTCTGGCGGTGATTGATATGACACTGAAGTACAGTAAATTAATTTCGATGGCGGCAGACCTTTCTGGCAGTGCACTATTTTTGTACGATCTGTCCGGAAACCTTATTACTAGCACGAATGAAGAATTAGGCCAAGTCGTTGAATCATTGGGTTTGGATGTTACAGAATTTGCGATGTCTCAAGTCGATTATGCTGACCGAATTTACAATGTGGTTTCGCAACCGGTATTGGACAGTTTTGGAGACACCATCGCTTACAAAGTCTCGTTATCAGATACCACCGAATTAAAAGCCGCTGAACAAAATGTCTTTAATATGGGCGCAATTTTTGTGTTGGTTTGGTTACTGGTTGCCTTCTTTAGCATTAAGTTCATTTTAACGCGTTCGTTTAAACCGCTTCTCAGCATGCAATCCACCGTGGCGGCCATTCAATCAAGTGGCGACCTTGCACTCCGAGTTGAGGTTCAAGCTAACAATGAAATTGGCGATGCGGCTAAAAGTATTAATGAACTGATTTCGATGGTAGAGAACGTATTCACCGAAAGTAACCATGTTATGCAATCGGTTGCCAATGGTGACTTTAAACAGCGCATCAGTAAAAATTACCATGGTCAATTTGAGACTCTTAAAGTGTCGGTTAATGCCTCGGTTGAAAGTGTTGATGTCACCATGCAACAACTCAATAAAGTTGGTTTGGCGATCTCTGATGGAGACTTTAGTGTTCGAATGGATGCACAAGTTAAAGGGCAAATTCGTACCACTATTAATGATGCCATGAATACCATGAGTTCGGTTGTATCCGACATTAACCATGTGTTAAACGAGATGGCCAAAGGTCACTTTGATGGGAATGTCACAACCCATGCAAAAGGTGAGATGAAGGCATTAGTTGAAAATGTGAACAGCAGTATCAAACAAACTTCATTGGCGCTAGAGGATATCGCTCGAGTCATATCAGCGCTTTCAGATGGCGACTTAACTCAATCAGTGACCACGTCTTATCAAGGACAGTTTGCTGAAGTAAGTAGTGGGTTAAATACCTCAATGAGAAGCTTGTCTAAGTTAATTTCGGATACCACTATAGGGGTTCATAATTTGGTTGATAACGTTAACCAGATTTACCAAGGTAGCCAAGACTTAAACGATCGAACTCAAACCCAAGCGGCTTCGTTAGAAGAGACGACCGCTACCATGGATCAGATTACCCATGCGGTCAACCAAACAACGGATAATGCACGTGAAGCGAACCGACTTGCTTCTTCTGCAAGAACACAGGCGGATGATGGTGCGGTTGTTATGCGCAGCACCATTGATTCAATGGCTGAAATCAAGCAGGCGAGTCATCGTATTGAAGAGATTATCGGCTTAATTGATAGCATTGCTTTCCAAACCAACTTACTTGCACTCAATGCCGCGGTAGAAGCCGCTAGAGCAGGGGAACATGGGCGAGGCTTTGCCGTAGTAGCTGGAGAAGTTCGAAATCTTGCTGGAAAATCAGCTGATGCAGCACGAGATATTAAAAATTTAATTGAAAATGCGGTTGATGCGGTTGAGCAAGGTACAGAACGTGCCGAGAAATCGGATGAAGCGTTACAAGCCATTACCGAAAGTATTCGTCAAGTCAGTGAGATTGTCGCAGAAATTACCGAGGCCTCTGCAGAGCAGTCACACTCCATTTCTCAAATTGGATTAGCGGTGAGCGAAATCGATAATGCAACGCAACAAAATGCGGCTTTAGTCGAAGAAACCACTGCGGCGGCTGAAACCATGCGTGATGAAACAGGTGCGTTAGGTGAATTAGTTGGAAAATTTAAAGTTTAATTGACCGTCGTGCCAATTTTAGAGCCCAGTGATAGGAGAGGTCTTATCACTGGGCTTTTTTGTTTGAGCATTCAGCAGGCCTGCTGACTTTCAAAATGAAATGCGCTTTGAGATCAATTTATGCTGAAAAACGACCTTTAAAAGGCTGCTCACTGTTACATTGTCTTTGAATTTGTTATGGTAAATAGCAATCTTGATTCATAAAAACCATTTATGATGATGTTTCTTCAGTCAACAAGAGTAGTCAAAAACGAAATTATGAATGAAAATCAAACCGGTGTGTATATTGCACTAATGAGTGTTCACGGCTTAATCCGTGGGCATAACTTGGAATTAGGGCGGGATGCCGATACGGGTGGCCAAAGCCTCTATGTTTTGGAGCTCGCTCAGGCTTTAGCGGAACGACCTGAAGTGAGCAAAGTAGAGCTGTTTACCCGTCTTGTAAAAGATGACGCGGTTGATGCGGACTATGCTCAGCCCATTGAGCAGGTATCGGATAAGTTTTCGATTGTCAGAATCGAAGCGGGGCCGGAAGAGTATATCTATAAAGAGCAGCTCTGGAACTATTTAGATACCTTTGCGGACAATATGATGGAGTATTTTCGCCATCAAAATCACTACCCAGATATTCTTCACAGTCACTATGCCGATGCCGGTTACGTTGGTAGCCAGCTGGCCAATCAACTCTCTATTCCACTCATTCATACCGGTCACTCTTTAGGGCGGGTTAAACGCGCACGACTGTTTGCCAATGGTGTTTCAACGGCAGAGATTGAAAGCCAATACAACATGTCTAAACGCATTAATGCCGAAGAGCAGGTTTTAGCTACGGCAGAGCGTGTGATTACCAGCACCAATCAAGAGATTGAAGAGCAGTACGAAATTTACGATTTCTATCAACCCGAGCAAATGCGCGTTATTCCACCGGGTACCAATCTTAATCAATTTCAACCACCGCGAGGCGATGAGCTCGGTTCAGAACTCTACCAGCAGTTAACCTATTCTCTAAAAGATGCCAATAAACCAATTATTCTGGCGCTTTCAAGACCCGATCCACGTAAAAACATCACCGCCCTTATTGAAGCGTTTGGCCAATCGCCCGAGTTACAAGCCAAAGCCAACTTGGTGATTATTGCCGGCAATCGTGATGATGTCGATGATTTGGAATCGGGTGCGCAAGAGGTCTTTCATGAGATTTGGGGAATGATTGATCGCTATGATTTGTATGGCAAAGTCTCTCTGCCAAAGCATCATAGCCGAAATGAGGTGGCCTTTATTTACAGGGTTGCCGCGGCATCAGGTGGGGTGTTTGTTAACCCTGCTTTAACCGAACCGTTTGGTTTAACACTCATTGAAGCGGCCGCATCCGGCCTGCCGATTGTAGCCACCGAAGATGGCGGGCCCAGAGACATTATTGAAAACTGTCAAAACGGCATTTTGATTGATCCATTGGAGCCACAAACCATTACCCATGCCTTATTGGAAATGCTCTATCAACCCGATATGAAAGACCGAATGATTCAGCAAGGCTTAACTGGCGTTAAAGCCCACTATGCTTGGGCAGCGCACGCTGAGAGCTATTTAAAATTGGTTAATCCAATCATTAAAAATGCAGAGCGTTTGCCGAGAACGCCGATAGAAAGACGTTCAGCGCTGTATAAAGACCGTGCCTTTGTCACCAGTCTGGATCACAACTTGGTAGGTAATCCGGAAGCGTTAACCAAGTTAGTGTCGTTGTTGAAAACACACCGTAAATCGACTTTGTTTATAGTCGCGACCAATAGACGACTCGATTCTGCTCTGCGTTTGCTAAAGCACTTTAAAATTCCTGAACCCGATATTCTAATCACCAGTTCGGGAACGGAAATTTGTTATGCACCCAAATTGAACAAAGATCAATTCTGGGCAAAACACATCGATTTCCACTGGGGCAGACATAAAATTAAAGATTTAATGGACAGTCATCCTGGGTTATATCTTCAGCCAAAATCGGAACAAACCCCGTTTAAAATCAGCTATTACTTGAATAAAGACGTTACCGATTTACAGCACATCAATGGCATTCTGCGCCAAGAGGACGAGTCGGCACACACTCAGCTTTCCTTTAATAAATACTTAGATATTTTACCCATGCGCGCTTCTAAAGGCATGGCGTTACGCTATGTGGCTGACCGTTGGCAGATTCCGTTGGAGAATATTTTGGTGGCCGGCGGTTCGGGTGCGGATGAAGACATGATGCGCGGTAATACGCTCGCTGTGGTGGTGGCCAACCGTCACAAAGAGGACTTAACGAGTTTAAAAGAGTTTGACGGGATTTACTATGCCAAAAAGAATTATGAAGAGGGTATTCTAGAGGCGATTGAGCACTATGACTTCTTTGGTAAGCACTTTTCTGTTCACTCGGAAGCTCAAGTTACGGGTAGTAAGCAGACAGACTCTGAACAGAGTGAGGGTAAGTCATGAGGTTATTGCTTTGTACGGACATGGATCGAACTGTGATACCCAATGGCATGCAAACGGAAGCTAAAAATGCACGAGCTGACTTTACCCAGTTTTGTGCCTTGCCATCGGTTACTTTAGCGTATGTAACCGGTCGTCATTTAGGGTTAATGCAGCAAGCGGTGGATGAATACCACTTGCCTCAAGCAGACTATGCCATTACCGATGTGGGCACACGAATTTATCAGCAAAAAGACAGTCAATGGCACTCGATTGAGGCGTGGGAAACTGAGATTGACCTAGATTGGCGGATACTCAAACCCGCACAAA
Organism: Thiotrichales bacterium; assembly: GCA_016938655.1. Classification (GTDB taxonomy): domain Bacteria; phylum Pseudomonadota; class Gammaproteobacteria; order Thiomicrospirales; family Thiomicrospiraceae; genus Thiomicrorhabdus. The sequence continues at coordinate 25,113 of JAFGUG010000043.1, forward strand.
TCCAGAGTTCTCTCAATGACATTGCGGGTCTTTCACTGCAAGAACCTGAAAAGCAAAACCCGCATAAGATTAGCTATTACGTTGACCTGAATCAGTTAAATGAGCAGGCCTGCTTAAATCTTGTGCAAAAACATTTAGACTCTTTAGCGGTGCAAACCAATTTGATTTGGAGTATCGATGAAACGACGAACACCGGGTTGCTGGATATTTTGCCGCCCCGAGCCAATAAACTGCACGCCATTAATTTTTTACAGCACTACTTAAATTATGCGGAACAAGAGGTGGTTTTTGCGGGTGACAGTGGCAATGACCTGGAAGTCTTAATTAGCTCAGTTCAATCGGTGTTAGTGGCCAATGCAACCGAAGAACTCAAAGCGCAAGCCCTATCCCTAGTGACAAAGCGCAAGACAACCTCTCAGTTTTATCAAGCGATCAACGCCACAGAAAACAGTGGCCATTACAGTGCCGGCGTTTTACAGGGTGTTAGTCACTTTCTGCCTGAATTTAAACCTTACATTCATACTCTTCAAAAAAAGGATCATCAATGAGTTCATCATCTAACACACCGATATCTCTTTATGGTGAAGTGTTGTTTGACTGCTTTAATCACGCAGATAAACAAGAGCAAGTGCTTGGTGGTGCGCCTTTTAACATTTGTTGGCACCTGCAAGCCTTGGGCGATAATCCAGTATTTATCTCTAGAGTGGGTAACGATAAGTTGGGTGAGAAAATAATTCAACAGGCCTGCGATTGGGGCATTGCAACGGATAATATACAGGTTGATGAAAGCAACCCAACAGGCCAGGTAGACGTGACCTTTGAGGGCGATGAGCCGCACTATGATATAAAAGTGAACAGTGCCTATGATTTTATTCAGCAATCTGACATTCAGTTACCCAATGCACAAGGCATTTTGTACCACGGCTCCTTGGCATTACGAAGTGATTATGCCAAAGTGCAATTTCAAACGTTGGTTGACTCAGGCGATTGGTCGATTTTTTTGGATGTGAATTTACGCGCCCCGTGGTGGGATAAAACGCATCTCATATCATGGATTAAACAAGCAAAATGGGTCAAACTCAATATCGATGAATTGCGTGAACTGGGCTTTAAACAACCGAATATTGAAGAGGCAATTCAGGCTTTTCAATTGCAATACGGTAATGAACACGTCATTGTGACCCAAGGCGCGGATGGCGTGACCGTGCTCACCAAACACGGTTTCTTTAGCGAGACACCCGATAAAATCGAGCAGTTTATTGATGCTGTGGGGGCGGGCGATGCCTTTACGGCTGTTTACATTCATGGCCTAGTCCAAAATTGGCCGATTCAAAAAACGCTTGCAACGGCACAGGGGCTAGCAAGCAAAATTATTGGCATTCGCGGTGCCACACCGAATCATAAATCCTTTTATCAGTCGCTAATCTAAGCTGATTTAATCAAAATAGTTAAGAGCTTATGTACGAAGAAATCTCCCACTCCTTATTGAACGATATACTCAATCAAATCAAACCGGACATCTACAATAAAGATTTACGCCATTTTTATACCCGTCTTGGCGCCAATTTTTATGCCATCCATGGCCTGTTTGGCAAGCTGTATGGCAATCGTCCCGACTTTGAGCAGCAGGCGCTCAAACTGGTGGAAACCATGGCGCGTAAATACATCAAACGTTCAGACGAACTTAAGGTGCAAGATATTGAGCGTGAGCGTGATTACAACTGGTTTTTACACCAAAAATGGGTGGGCATGGCGCTGTATGCAAATGGCTTTGCAAAAGACCTAAAAGATATGCAAAGCCATTTGAGTTATTTGCAAGAACTCGGTGTGAATATGGTGCATATTATGCCGATTATGAAGTGCCCCGAGGGGCAAAGTGATGGCGGTTATGCGGTCAGTGATTTTAGAGATATTGATGACCGAGTCGGGTCGCTTGAGGATTTAAAAGCGCTCTCAGAAGATATGCGTCAACGTGACATGCTCTTGGCGTTGGATGTGGTTTTGAACCACACCTCGGACGAACACGAATGGGCCGAAAAAGCCCGTGAAGGTGATCCCGTTTATCGTGACTACTACTACACCTATGAAAACCGCAATATCCCCGATATGTTTGAACAAGGGATGTTGGAAGTGTTTCCTGAAACGGCACCAGGTAACTTCACTTGGGATGAAAAAATGCAACGTTGGGTAATGACGGTGTTTAATACCTACCAATGGGATTTAAATTACAACAATCCTGCGGTATTTATTGAAATGCTGGATGTTATTCTTTATTGGGCGAACCAAGGTGCCGACATTCTGCGTTTGGATGCGGTGGCGTTTCTTTGGAAAAAACTCGGCAGCACCTGCCAAAACGAACATGAAGCCCATCTGATTTTACAATTACTCAAAGACTGCTGTCAGGTGACGGCGCCCGGCGTCTTGTTTATTGCCGAGGCGATTGTTGCGCCCTCTGAAGTTACCAAATATTTTGGCGAAGATGCCATTATTGCCAAAGAGTGTGAAGTGGCTTATAACGCCACTTATATGGCGCTTCTATGGGATGCGGTAGCCACTAAAAATGCCAATTTATTAACCCAAGGTATTAAAAGCTTACCCTGTAAGTTAGAGCGAGCAACTTGGTTAAATTACATTCGTTGTCACGATGATATCGGCTTAGGGTTTGATGATAAAGACATTATTCAAGCCGGTTATGAACCGCATTCACACCGTCGTTTTTTAATTAACTACCTCACTGGTCGTTATGAAGGTTCGCACGCTCGTGGCTTGCCATTTGCAGAGAATTTTAAAACAGGAGACTCAAGAATCTCAGGCTCGCTCGCCTCATTAGTTGGTTTGCAATATGCCATCGAAAGCGGTGACCTGGAAGCGCAAGCGGATGCGGTCAAACAGACCTTGCTTTTAAACAGCATGATCCTCTCTTTTGGTGGCTTGCCGTTACTGTATTACGGTGATGAAATTGGAACTTTAAATGATGATGCCTACCTAGATGACCCGATTAAAATGGATGACAACCGTTGGGTGCATCGACCTTGTATCAATTGGCAAAAAGCGGAAAAAAGACATGAAACGGGCACCATTGAATATCAGCTGTTTAACGGCATTAAAAAGATGATTTCGGTTCGTAAAGAGGTGAATGTGTTCTCGGACTTTAATAATCGTGAGCTGGTGGATGTGGGGAACCCTAATCTGTTTGTGTTTAATCGTTATAACCCCCAAAAGGCCAGTGACCGAGTTTTGGTGGTGGCTAACTTTAATAATCGCCCACAAAAACTCGATTTACAAGATGTTGATAGCTGGGGAACTTACGATCAAGGTGAGCTGTTTGACTTATACACACGCCAGAAACCGGAAATTTATAATAACGCTTTAGTGATTCCGGCCTTTGGGTTTTATTGGCTAAGAGAGATGTAACGAGTGCCTAAGGAGTCCTGTATTTTTAGAAGGCACTTAAAAGCGTCACATTTAAATGAAAGTTTTTTAGGTGCCTGCGGTCTTTTATTTAATTGGTTATAAAGTCGAACCATTTAAACTTTGTATCATTAATTGGTAGTTTGTCTAAAAACTTGTACAATCAAAACTATGAAAAATTATTTAATGCTCTTTTTCCTGTTATTTAGTTCGCTGTCTTCGCAGTGGGCAGGGGCGAGTACGTTAAATAAAAATACGGATGAATCTAAAGCCGTATCAACCGTTGCTGTCGAAAGCTCTCATGTTCATATGCATCATGCCGTTGATCACACCAATACAAATCACAACCATCAACAGGCACATGAATCGCATGATTGTTGTCCATCCATGAACACGTCAGCAGAAAAGACGTTTACGCCTTGTGCGTATTGTGGCGATAACTGCCAGTGTGCCAGTGGCCAGACCTGTCAGCATATCTCTCCGGTTGTGAATTTTGATTCCCCCTCAATATCAGCAGGCCTGCTGAGTTCTGTTACCACCGCTTCGTATACACCTTTATTGGTGTCGGTTGCCATCTCGCCTGAATTTAAACCCCCGCAAGCTTAATCCTGACCGATTGTTTTAATGATGTTCACTTACACGTTTTAAGTGGCTTGGTTTTTGGATTTATGAAAAAAGGGTTTAATCATGAGACGTTTTGTTTCTGTATTTTTTATCGGCTTGTTCTCGTTGCTGTCTGTGCATTCTGTTCTTGCAGAAGAGATGGCCAATCACGATTCGCACGCACACGACGACCACAGCGCACACGACGACCACAGCGCACACGACGACCACCAAGTTGCGAATTTGCCATCACTTGAATTGTCCAGTGGGGCCGACTTGGTCAAATACGTGTGCCCCATGCACCCACAAATTGTGCGCGACCACGAAGGAATTTGCCCACTTTGCGGAATGGATTTGGTAAAGCAAATCTTTAAGCAAAATGCATCAACCCCCAAAATTTCGGTATCGGGCTCTGCTGCGGATGGCTTGCAACAAGGGTTGGCAATTCGTACTTCAAAAGTGGAACGCGTGACGCTTTGGAAATACATTCCGACCTTTGGAAAAGTGGTCGCAGACGAGGCCAATGTGATTCATGTTCACCCTCGTGCATCCGGATGGATTAGCGACTTAAGTGTTCGCAGTAATGGTGAAATGGTTGAAAAAGGCCAGTTGCTCTATCGTATTTACTCGCCTGAAATTGTCTCTGCGCAACAAGATTTGTTGCTTGCTCGCCAAAACCAAAAGCGTTTGGGCAACCAAGCCAATTCGGTTTTAGAATCCGCCAAAATTCGTCTTGAACTGCTTGGCGTAAGCAAAGGGGATATTGCCAACATTATTAAACGCAATCGGGTGATTCACAAAATCCCGGTATATGCTTTGCAAGCCGGTGTGGCCAGTGACTTGATTGTGCAAGATGGGATGTATGTTCAGCCGCAAATCGAGTTAATGAGTTTGACCGATTTAAGTCGTGTTTGGGTCGAGGCTGAGGTATTGCCCTTGCAACAAGACTGGATTCGCGATGGCTTAACCGCCGCCGTCACATCAGACGCTTTTCCTGGACGTGAGTGGGAGAGCTTTATTGACTATATCTACCCCGTTACCGATGTTAAAACCCAAGCCTTGAAAGTGCGTTTGCCACTTGATAACCCATTTAGAAAACTCAAGCCCAATATGTTTATGGACGTGGCCATTTATGGCGGACCAAAACGCAACGTGCTTGCCATTCCTCTGGAAGCCGTGATTGATGATGGGCTCACCAAACGCGTGGTGAAAGCGTTGGATAATGGTCAGTTTGAAGTGGTGGAACTCACCACCGGCATGCAAAGTAAAGGCATTGTAGAAGTGCTTTCAGGGCTGGCCGAGGGCGAGACGATTGTGACCTCAGGTCAGTTTTTAATTGATTCAGAGAGTCAGATTCAATCAAATTTACAGCGTTTGATGTCAGCGCCCGCTGCTTCGCCTTCTGCTTCATCATCAACCGATGCAAACGAGTAGGGGGCTAGGATGATTAATAACATAATTGCTTACTCAATCCGCAATCGAATTTTGGTCTTACTCATCAGTTTAACCCTTGCTGCTTGGGGGTGGATGGCATTAAACAAAACCGCACTGGATGCCATTCCTGATCTGTCGGATGTTCAAGTCATTATCAAAACCCCCTTTGCAGGGCAAACCCCGCAGGTGGTGGAAGACCAAATCACCTACCCGATTTCCAGTTTAATGATGTCGGTGCCCAAAGCCAAAGTGGTGCGTGGTTACTCATTTTTTGGCGACTCGTATGTGTATGTGTTGTTTGAAGATGGCACCGACCCTTACTGGGCAAGAACCCGTGTACTGGAATACTTAAATCAAGTAAAAGGACAACTGCCAGACTCTGCCCAGCCCGTTTTAGGGCCGGACGCGTCGGGTGTGGGTTGGATTTATCAGTATGTGTTGGTAGATAAAACCCAAAATACCGACCTTGCTCAACTGCGCAGTTTGCAAGATTGGTTTTTAAAATTTGAACTGCAATCGGTTGCCGGTGTTTCCGAGGTCGCCTCGGTAGGCGGCATGATTAAGCAGTATCAGGTGGTGGTTAATCCTAATAAATTGCGTGCCTATCAAATCACCTTAAAACAAGTTCAAGAAGCGATTCGTAAAAGCACCGTGCAAATGGGCGCTTCGGTGATTGAACAGGGCGAAGCGGAGTACATGGTCGCTTTGAAAGGCTATGTAAATAAAGTAGCCGATTTAGAATCGATTCCGTTAGGGTTGGCCTCTGAAAATGGGTCACCTCTGTTATTAAAGGACATTGCCCAAATTAAATTAGGTGCAGAGTCTCGCCGTGGCATTGCCGACTTAGATGGTGAGGGTGAAGTGGTGGGCGGTATTGTTGTGATGCGCTCAGGCGAAAACGCCTCACAAGTCATTGAAGCAGTAAAAGATAAAATCTCAACCCTTAAAAACAGTTTGCCATCGGGGGTTGAGCTCGTTGAGGTTTATGATCGTTCCGGTTTGATTGACCGAGCGGTAGAAACCTTGACGAATAAGCTTTTGTTAGAAATGTTAATTGTCGCACTGGTGTCTATTGTCTTTTTAATGCATTTACGGTCTGCTTTAGTGGCGGTTATTTCTTTGCCACTTGGAATATTAGGCGCGTTTATTATCATTGAGGCGATGGGCGTGTCGGCGAATATTATGAGCTTAGGGGGGATTGCCATCGCCATTGGCACCATGGTGGATGCCACCATTGTTATGATTGAAAATGCGCATAAACATCTTGAAGCGCATTATCAGAAAACGGGTAAGGTTGCCAAAGGAGAGGAGCATTGGCAGATTGTTTTAGTTTCGGCAAAAGAGGTCGGTTTACCGCTGTTTTTATCCCTGTTGATTATCGCCCTGAGTTTTGTGCCGATTTTTGCTCTGCAAGAACAAGCGGGCAGACTGTTTACGCCCCTAGCCTTAACCAAAACCTTGGCGATGGCGGTTGCCGCTGCTTTAGCCATTACCTTAGTGCCGGTGTTAATAGGCTACTTTGTTCGTGGACGCTTGCCGAAAGAGAGCAAAAACCCAATTAATCGAGTGTTAATTTTTCTGTATCGACCCACCTTAAAAGCCTTATTAGTATGGCCTAAAACCGTCATTGTGGTCTCTTTGGTGGTGTTGGCTTCGATTGTCTACCCTTGGCAGCAGTTGGGTTCTGAGTTTATGCCCGAACTTGAAGAGGGCGATTTACTGTATATGCCCACTACGTTACCAGGCCTGTCAATTGGGGAAGCGCAAGCACTGTTGCAAAAAACCGATGCCATTATTAAGTCGGTTCCTGAGGTGAAAACGGTGTTCGGTAAAATTGGTCGAGCCGATACCGCAACCGACCCCGCGCCCTTAACCATGATTGAAACCACTATTCAGTTGCATGATAAGTCTGAGTGGCGTGCCGGCATGACCTTGCCTAAATTGATTGAAGAGCTCAACGACAAGGTGCAATTTCCAGGGTTAACCAATGCGTGGGTGCAACCCATTAAAACCCGCATCGATATGCTTTCCACCGGAATTAAAACGCCGATTGGCATAAAAGTATCGGGTGACGACTTGGCTAAAATAGAGCGTATTGGCCAAGAAATAGAGGCCGCCATCAGTGGTCTGCCAGGCACCTTATCGGCTTTTTCGGATAGAGCACAAGGCGGGCGCTACATTGATATTTTGCCAAACAGAACCAATATGGCGCGCTACGGTTTAAACATGGAAGACTTGGCCGATATTCTCTCAACCGCAGTCGGTGGTAAGGCGTTACAAACCACCATTGAAGGGCGAGAGCGTTATTCGATGAACCTGCGTTATCCGCAAGTGTGGCGTGATTCTGTGCAAAAACTGCAACAGTTACCGATCGTTTCACCGAATGGTCAGCAACTGCAATTGGGGCAGGTAGCGGATGTGGTGATCAAACTCGGCCCGCCGATGATTAAGTCTGAAAACGCGCGCTTAAATGGCTGGACGTTTGTGGACATTGAAAGTGGCACGGATTTAGCCGGTTATGTGCAACAAGCCAAGCAAGTGGTGGCCGATAACGTCACCTTGCCTGCGGGTTATAGTGTGGCTTGGACAGGGCAGTATGAGTACTTGTTGAAAGCTCAGAAAACGCTGGAAACCATTGTGCCGTTCACGATTCTCATTATTTTTATGTTGCTCTACCTCATCTTTAAAAATGGGGTTGAGGCTTTAATGATTCTAATTGTTGTGCCGTTTGCTTTGTTGGGTTCGGTGTGGACGATTTGGTGGCTGGGTTATGACTATTCGGTAGCCGTCGCCGTGGGCATGATTGCCCTTGCCGGCGTCGCCGCTGAGTTTGGTGTCATTATGCTGCTGTATCTCAAGCAGGCGATAGACAGTGCCCAACAAGAAAAGCGTTTAAACAACCCCGCCGATTTGGTTCAAGCGATTATGAAAGGGGCGGTACAGCGTATTCGTCCAAAAGCGATGACGGTCATTGTGATTGTGGCCGGTTTACTGCCCATTATGTTTGGCAGTGGCACGGGGTCGGAAGTTATGCAGCGCATTGCCGCACCGATGATTGGTGGCATGATATCCGCCCCAGTTGTGTCGATGATACTCATTCCCATACTGACCTATCTGCTTTACAGAAACCGTCTGTTTACACTTGTGCAAGGTCAATACGTTTTAAAGGAAAAGTCATGAATACGAATCGATTTTTAACGCTTATTTTTTCAGGTGTTGCGGCTTTCAGTGCGAGTTTTCTAAGCTTACCCGTGTTGGCGAATCCGGTAGACGAGGCGTTAGTGGTTGAACCGTCGCCTCTGCAAACACTGTTTAATCAGGCGCTTGAAAACAATCCAACGCTGTTCTTAGCGCAAGCGGTGCAACAAACCGCCAGTAGTTATGAGCAAGAAACCCGCAGCTTGTTAGCACCCAAGGTCGGGTTACAGTCTGAGTTGAGTTATGCGTGGATGAAAAATAAGGATTTTGCTCGAACCAGCAATCAATTGCAGGCGACTTATCCGCTCTATCAACCCGATAAATCGAACTTAATTGATATGGCTAGCCACGAATACAAAGCCGCCGTTTTTCAGCGAGAAGCCGAGCAACAACGACTCTTTTTAAAGATTTCGGAGGTCTATTTTGACTACTGGCAAAAAAAGGCCGATTTTGAGTTTCTGCAAAAAGAGCAGGCCTCCATCACCGAAATTCTGCAACAGTTGAATCAACGCTTTCAAATTGGTTATCAAGACCTAAATGACATCGCCGAAATTCAAGCTCGGCTGGATACTAATCAGGCCGACTTAATTAACGCCCAGTTAGCGATGGGGATTGCGCAAAATAATTTAGACGAGTTGGTTGGCACCACGGTTAATTTAACCGAGCAGACCTTCCCAGAAAGGTTGCCCGCAAGTCTATTCAATCAAACTCAGCTTGCTGATGAAGCGCAATGGCGTGCGTTTATACAACGTCACCCAGAAATTTTGCTGATTCAAGAGCAACAAACGGCCATTAAAGAGTCGATTGATTACGCAAAAAATCGAGATGGCCTGCAAATAGAAGCGTTTAGTGCGTTGGTGTATAACGACAGTAACGGCAATTTTTACGATGATATGCAAGGCGTGAGAGCAGGGGTGCGTTTAGAACTGCCGATTTACACCGGCGGTGGAACCAATGCCGCCATAGCAAAAGCCAGAGGTATGCAATCCCAAGCCAAAGCTCGAGTGCAGCAAAAAACCTTAATGTTAAGCACGCAAGCCAAGCAAGCGTTTATTAAGTACCAAGCGTTAACTCAGTCTTTAAAATCGCTTAATGCCTCCTTAAGTTCAACCCGTTTAGCCAAGCAGGCGACTGAAAATGGGTTAGTGACCGGCAGTCGTAATTTATTGGATTTATTAAATGCGCAAAGACAAACCCATAAAGTGGAAAGAGATATTCCCGTTGTAAAAGCCAATATCTGGAAAAGTTGGCACGAGCTTAGAGCGGCTTTAGGGATTTTGCAGGTTGGGTAATCGTTTATGTTTTGTTCCACTTATCGGTAGAAGGGGGATTTGAAAATAGATACTTAACTTATTTAGATTAGCTGAAGACAATAAAAAACCCGCTTACAACACTTTGTAAACGGGTTTGGAGTTGTTTAAAAAGTAAGCAGGCCTGCTCACTTTTAATAGAAAGCTTAACTTATAATTTACACTCTAACTCATAAGCCACTTTCATGGTGTTTTCAAGTAACGTTGCAATGGTCATTGGGCCAACACCACCTGGAACCGGCGTAATCCAACTGGCTTTCTCTTTTGCCACATCAAATTCCACGTCGCCACAAAGCGTGCCGTCTTCCATACGGTTAATGCCCACATCAATCACAATGGCACCGTCTTTAATCCAGTCACCTTTGACCATGTTCGGAATCCCGACGCCCACGACCACTAAATCGGCTTCAGAAACCATTTTGGGTAAATCTTTGGTGGCACTGTGACAAATCGTAACCGTTGCACGTTCATTTAAAAGCTCTAACATCATCGGCACACCCACAATATTAGACGCACCGACCACAACGGCATTTAATCCACGCAAGGGAATACCCGTTTTGGCTAACATGGTCATCACACCGTGCGGTGTACAAGGCGCAAGCTGCATCATACGAGTCGCTAAACGACCTACATTATAAGGGTGAAAACCATCGACATCTTTACAAGGGTGAATACGTTCAATAATGGCTTCTGCATTAATGTGTTCGGGAACAGGAAGTTGAACAATAATACCGTGCACCGTGTCATCGGCATTCAGCTCATCGATTAACGCCAATACATCCTCTTGCGAAGTTTGTGCTGGCAACACTTGCGATACATCTTTAAAGCCGGCTTTTTCGCACGCAATTTTTTTGTTTCTAACATAAACCTGAGAAGCTGGGTCTTCACCCACCATAATCACCGCTAAACCCGGACGAGGCTTACCTGCCGCAACTTGCTTATCGACTTCCTGTCTAATGGATTCACGTAGTTCCGCCGCAATGGCCTTACCGTCTAAAATTTTTGCTGACATCGTATTTATCACCCTAACTAAGATAAAATTTTGTTCAATATAATAACCGATTTTTCAACCTCAAAGATTTCAGAATCATTTATATCCTTTATTAAAGCAGGTCAAAAACAGGACTTTTTTTATAGCTAAAACTTTTTTAGATAAATAATCAATGAGTTAGCGAAGGCTATCAAAGTCCTGTAAATGGGGTGATAAATTAAATTTAAAAAAACCGGTTTTTTTTTATGTTTGTTGTTGACAGCTATAGGGGGCGTCTATACAATACGCCACATCTTCTCGGAGTGTAGCGCAGCTTGGTAGCGCACCTGTTTTGGGTACAGGTGGTCGGGGGTTCAAATCCCTCCACTCCGACCATATTCTTATTGGTCTGAAGGTAGTTTTTCTGCTTTCGTTTCAATAGTCAAAAGGTTCGATAAGCGCCCATAGCTCAACTGGATAGAGCATCGCCCTTCTAAGGCGAGGGTTTCAGGTTCGAATCCTGATGGGCGTACCATTTCCTATGGTGTGTCGATCACGCCATCTATGGCGGATGTAGCTCAGTTGGTAGAGCCCCGGATTGTGATTCCGGTTGTCGCGGGTTCGATCCCCGTCATTCGCCCCATTTTTTTTATATATCAAACTCTTAAACACACTCTTTTTCTTAGATTATTTAAGTTTTCGATTGTTATTTCTTCTTCTTTATCTCTAATTTTTCAACATACAACTTTGCAATATAAGCTAAATTTTATTCGAAAATTTTTCATAATTTGAATTATTTACTTTAAGCCTCGTGACAAATCCGTGACAAATCTGTGCCAAATCTCAAAATTTCGAACATCACTCTAGTTATTGAATGCTTTCAAAATATAACGATTGAACACCATAATTTAATACTTAGCAGGCCTGCTTCTTTTCTTATTACGTCAGAGCAATTAAATAATCTCGTTTTTACTCAGTTTTAAACGGGCGTCCTTGCTTGCTTATCATTTGTTATTTATGCGTAGTAATACGTAAATAACAGGCTAATTAATATGTTTAAAATCACGCTTAAACGTTTTCACAAAACACTCAACCGTAAACAATTTAAAAAACGTTGTAAAACCTCCCGTTCCAAAGCATTTGCCAATCTTGACTCAAGTCTATTAAGCCTCAACCCTGTTCAACAAAAACCGGATTTAATGGCTCAGCCAACGTGTCCTCGGTTTTTAACGCTCAAGTATCAAGAGGCCAATGCTTATGAAATGATTGATGTGGCAGGCGACTTTAAAGTAGAAGCTAGGACACTACTCGATTGGTTGCTTAATCAAAAAAAGACAGGGATCCTAAAAACTAAGTTAATAGAGTGGCTTAAACGAGCCGATCAAAGTAACCTTTCGTCTTATGCACTTGCCCAAGGTACCATTAAACAATTAAATCTCGGTTTTTTTCTAGATACGGTGTTAGAGCACAATCCCGCTTTTAGTGTTCACTGTCCAAAATGCCAAAAACGCTACCACTCCAAACAAATTGAATACCTTCAACAAGGTAAAGGTTTCATAACGCGTCACGCCTTTTGCCCTAAAAGGCACGAAATATTCAAATTAGACGTTGTGCATTTTATGATCAAAGGCGGCCCTTCAATCGTGAAATCTACCATCCGAATCATTAAACCCGCAGAGCCAACCTAAACTTAGCAGGCCTGCCTACTTTCAAACAGTCATTTATAATCTAAAGTGACAGCAGGCCTGCCAACTTGTAGAATCAAACCTTTGCAATTATTTAGCATAACGGTTTACCTTAACCCACTTTTCAAACCTTAAATATTAGGAAGTAATGTGAATTTGTGCCCATTTTGTGACAGTGAATTTTATTTAGAAAACACAACCTGTTACGCACGCTTCGATCTCTACCCCGTAACAAAAGGCCACACCTTAGTTATCCCCAAAAGGCACGTTGCAACTTGGTTTGATATGAGCCAGCAAGAGCAAATTGATGCCATGAACTTAGTTCAAGCAGTAAAACTACAGCTAGATAAGGATTATTCACCCGATGGCTATAACATTGGTGTAAATTGCGAAGCAGCCGCAGGCCAAACCATTGCCCATGCACACATACACGTCATTCCTCGCTACAAAGGTGATATGTCGGACCCAAAAGGCGGCGTGCGTGGTGTGATTCCAGAAAAACAAAAGTATTAACGAATGAGTTCTTATGCCAAATATTAGAGACAGCATTACAAAAGACAATGTTCTACAGGCGGTAGAAAAAATTGAGTCTGAAAAGTTACAGGGTCAATCGCAAAAGTATGAAGTGGTCATTAAAGGTAAGCACTATCCACCGCCACTGGTCTGCCAATATGCGGATTATTTTGCAAAAGGTGAGCAAGGTTTACTTGAAACGAATACCTTTCCTGTTGGAAAAAATACTCGATGTTTTAAGGCTGTACCACTTCAATAATGCCGTTATGGATTTATGGGGTGGCAGTAAGGAATCGGAAAAGCTCTTGATTAAGGCCATGAATAGCCTGAGCATTTTACTTGGAAAGTCTGTGCTAAAGAATAAAAAGATATAGAAGTATCGAGATAAAAAATAATATTTAATTTAAAGGTAGTCACGTATGGCTTAGAAAATTATAGGTCCAAACAATTTTAGTGAAAACACCATACGTTAGAAGGCGAAGAGTATTGTTTTGAAAGTTGGTATAATCCCTCGATTTGGTTTTTTTGGAGAGGTTGAAAGTTGAAGGCAGTAGATTTATTTTCTGGTTGTGGGGGCTTCTCTTATGGATTCCAGCAAGCAGGTTTCGAAGTTGTTGTTGGTGTCGATAATAATGAGCACGCATTAAAAACATTTGAACTCAATCATAACAATTCAAAAGGGTTTAACTTAGATTTGCATCTTGATTCAGCTATTGATGAATTGGTTCGCTATTTGCGTGAAAAAGAGCATGAGATTGACGTCATTATTGCAGGACCTCCATGCCAGGGATTCTCATTGACGGGGACTCGAAATGCTGATGATAAAAGAAATACTTTGTTTTATGCCATCTTTAAATTAGCTTCAAAAATAAACCCAAAGGCAATCGTAATTGAAAATGTGCCGGGAATTATTACTTTGTATAAAGGTGCGGCTAAAAAAGAAATTTTAAGGCTTGCTGATGAAGCAGGTTATTCATGTAAATATCAATTAATGTATGCACCAGATTATGGGGTACCACAAATAAGAAAGCGAGTATTTTTTGTAGCCTTAAAAAAAGAGCTTGGTGAGTTTTCGTTTCCTGCGCCTATGCTAAATGAAGCTGAGTATGTAACTTGTAGTGATGCAATTTCAGATCTACCTTCATTGGAAAATGATTTTGGTGATGATGTTTTATCATATACATCTAATCCTGATTCTGAATTTCAAAAAATAATGCGCAAAGGCTCAAAGTATATTCTTAATCACGTTGGTACTCGACACACAGATCACGTTATAAATGTAATATCACAGGTACCTGAAGGAGGTAATCATAAAGACCTGCCTCCAGGAGTCGGTGATTCTCGTAAGTTTAATGAAGCTTGGACTCGTTATCATAGTCAGAAGCCTTCAAAGACAATTGATACCGGACATCGTAATCACTTTCACTATAAGTATCATCGTGTTCCTACGATCCGTGAAAATGCTAGATTACAAAGCTTTCCAGATGTTTTTAAATTTGTTGGCACTAAAACAGAACAAAATAAACAAGTTGGTAATGCGGTGCCTCCCTTATTGGGTAAAGTAATTGCTGAACAACTTAAAGGTTATATCAGTGACTAAAAATCTAATAGATTTATTTGCCGGTTGCGGCGGTCTTACAGATGGTTTTATGCAAGCAGGTATGTATAGGGCTCTAGCGTCTGTTGAATGGGAAAGAAGGCCTTTAGAAACCTTGCATCATCGTATGCAAACAAAGTGGAAGGGTAATGAACATGAGGCAATTCTATTTGATATGCAAAGAACTGAAGAGCTGTTGCATGGGTTTGATGACGATGTATATGGTGAAAACCCAGGGTTAAAAAATATCGTTGCTAGTCAAAAGGTACATGGTGTTATTGGTGGGCCACCATGTCAAGCTTATTCTATTGCCGGAAGAGTTCAGGATAAAAATGGGATGTGTGATGATTACCGAAATTATCTTTTTGAATCATACGTTAAAATTGTTGATACTTTTAAACCAGATTTCTTTGTTTTTGAAAATGTGGAGGGGATGCTTTCAGCTAAGCCCGGTGGAGTTAGTGTTATTGAAAGGATCATAAAAGCTTTTGCTGATATTGGATACACCATATCAGATGATCTTCGAAAGGATGCTTTGTTCGATACTTCCTATTACGGCGTACCACAAAAGAGAAAGCGAGTAATTATTTATGGAGTTCCTCGTAAGAATGCGATAAAAATTTCTCAGTTTTATAAGCTGATGAAGAGTAGTCAAAGTGATTATCCTCTAGCATCAAAGGTCGCTTTTGACGGAATGCCAAAAGCTTTTCCAATCCAGGTCAATGAGCAGGCTAAAAAACTTTCTCATATAGTTGTTGGGAAGAATAAATTTCTAAATCATGAACCTCGTTATCATAACCCTCGTGATGTTGATCTCTTCAAGATGCTAGCGAAAGATTTAAAAAGTGGTAAAAATAAGTATTCCTCTCCTTCTGCTAGAGTTGATTTATATAATGAGTTAATGGGAAAAGAATCTAAATTCCATAAGCATCATGTCATAGATCCTGAAAAGCCGAGTAATACAATACCTGCTCATCTATATAAAGATGGTTTACGTCATATTCATCCAGATCCAGAGCAAGCAAGAAGCATTACTGTCCGAGAAGCTGCAAGACTTCAGTCATTTGATGATGATTTTGAATTTTTAGGGTCCAGAGGCGACCAATACAAAATGGTAGGAAATGCTGTACCACCGGCATTCGGTAAAATTATTGCTGAAGTGGTACATCAGTTGCATAAAAATTAAACTGAAAAATCGAAAGAGTAGATGCCTGGAGCAATCAGGCTTACTCCGATATTTAATCTCCCATATTGGTCTAAATCATTCCTGCTTACCGGTTGACCGTAAGCAACCCCTAATCTTGTTCTTAGATATATTCCTAATTCGTCCTTGTTTGGAAATGAGCAAATTTGTTTTGGATATATGTTATTAGGATTGAAGTTAGCTATAGACTGAGTTCCTTCCAAGACGGCTGTCATTTGTACTCCATCATCCCAGAAGATTTCTATCGAATCATTATGCCTATTAGGTTTTCCTCCTGATTGATGTGAAGACAACTGTTTAGGTGGAAATAGATTAGGAAAGTGGCGAATATGGTCAGTTCTTATAGGTATGTTGGCATCATCAGGTCTTGTATGGTTGCTGGGGTTTTGGCCCCAATTTAGACCATGTGCATTTTGAACTTGGCCTGTGCGAGGGTCTATGAGAGGGAGAAAGCATATGTTTGAGTTTGGAGTTGTTACATTGTTTGCCGTCGTTGTTTGAGTAGGTAATGAAGGCAAACCCTGTGAACAAGGTATCCAACTCGGTCTTAGATGGTTTATATAGTCATTTAAGTTTGTATAACTTGACTGATTTAAATCAGTTAGCACTTCTCTGAAGGGGGTCGTGAGGCCGTTAACTGAAAAGTTGGCAGACCCAATTAATGCATCAATAATTTGTTCATCTTTATACCAGACATAACACTTAGAGTGAACACCAGTGCTTGAATACATGATGTTTATTTCATTGTTGGTTGCACTTTTTTGAGTCTGAACTAATGAATTGTGGAGTTGTTGTTTGATGCCATCAGAGCCATACATACCATATATAACCTTAGAAGGTATTGATAGGCTTAATAGATCCTTCACAGGGGATGGCCCAAGATAACCTGAGATAACTAGCAAGGAATCGGCATGGTTAGATAAGTGTCGATTAAAAATTTCATCATAAAGATTAGTGTATTTCATCCCTTACGCCATAAAGATTCTTTTTGAATATACTGTTTATTTACTAATTGAAATATAAAAATACTAGAATACGTAAAAAAATCAACATTAAAGTTAGTATTTATTATTGGAGAAGCATGATTACGAAAGTTTGGCTACACAGATTTAATGATAATGAACTAGGTATTAGTGAAGAGGGAACTGGTAGAGGTGCATTTGTTCTGGTTCCTAAAGATGCCAGGAAATTACTACCCTCACTATCTGAAGAAAATGAATTTAAAACTACGGTAAGGGTCTATGTAAATAAAAAATTATTGGGTGACAATAATTACAGTAAACCGCCTTCTAAAAGCGAATATAGACTATCCCTTGCAGGTATTGGTGAATATTCAGGCGAAGGTGAACTTCTTTCAGGTGGGCAGTCAGTAGTTATTCATGGTTATGATGGTGGGGTTAATATTTCAACTGATTTACCGAACGAAACAATTGAGCCTTACCTAAGAGAGTTTTCTTCCAGAACACCTCATAACAACACTGTATTATCCATAACGCATGAGGTTACAGGGTTAACTAGAGATGTAGTAAAAAATACATTATCAAAGCCCTTTATTCTTTTAGCAGGAATCTCCGGTACAGGGAAAAGCCGATTCGTTCGAGAACAGGCAATAAGTTGCTGGCAAACAGAAGAAGAAAAAAATAATATAGAAAATTTTGAATTAGTTTCAGTTCGACCTGATTGGCATGAGCCATCGGATTTATTGGGGTATGTCTCTCGTTTAGGTCAGGATGGGGCGGAGTTTATTACCACCGATGTTTTACGTTTTATGGTTAAGGCGTGGTTGTCTGTTATTGATTTACCAAACTCATTTGGTGCGTCTGAATTTGATTACACAACGCACGATATTTCAAAAATTCCGCCATTTTGGTTGTGTTTAGATGAGATGAATTTGGCGCCAGTGGAACAGTATTTTGCGGATTACTTGTCGGTAATAGAAACCCGAAAATGGGAGGAGGGTGTGTATACCTGTGACCCACTTTTAAAACCCGATACGTTTAATCAGCTAGAACCTAAAGGCCTAGAAAAACTGCGCGAAGCCTTAGGTTTGAAAGAGCCTTTATTTGATGGTTTGTGGCGTTATTTTGTAAACAAAGGGATCAGTATTCCGTTTAACCTGATTGTGGCGGGTACGGTGAATATGGATGAAACCACGCATGGGTTTTCTCGTAAGGTGATTGATCGTGCCTTAACTTTCGATTTTGGGGAGTTTTTCCCCAACAATTCCGTTGCATTTTTTGAGGCGCTGCATGAACCAAAAGCTTTAGGTTATCCACTAGTGTCACACGCTAAATTAGCTGATTTAAATGACGTGATAATTGACAGTGATGGTAAAAAAACCAGAGCCTTTTTTGATGCGGTCAATCATGTGTTAAAAGGCACTATGTTTGAACTGGCTTACCGTGCTTTAAATGAACTGTTTGTTTCTGTAATCAGTTTTAATCCAAAAACAGACGTTGAACTCCAAGCGGTTTGGGATGACTTTTTAATGATGAAAGTGTTGCCCCGTATTGAAGGTGACGAGGATAAGTTGTCTTACAAAAGTCAAACGTTATTAGAAGCATTAATCACCACGCTTCAACAGCCGGATTGTTTGCAGAGCATTTGGAAAGACACAAATCGTCCAGACTTATTCAGACAGACCATTCTTTCACCTCAAGAATTTATCCGTGTGCCGTGCCGTTCAAGCCTTAAACTAGAGTGGATGCAACATCGTTTACAGCAAAATGGGTTTACCAGCTTTTGGCCTTAGTCACGAAGTTTAACAATACTAAGGGGATTCAATGCAATCACTCTTAAAACTAAAAACCAAAGACTGGGAGTTGGTGGTTTGGTCTAAGCCAGTTGCAAACAAGCAGACTCGTTTAGCGCACACCTTGGCTCATCGTAATAAAATCTTGCCACTTTCTGAAATACGGTTTTCTGAACCTGTTTTATTTTATTCTGATAATGCGCCTGTTGTGGAAGGCGAATTTCCATTTTGGAGACGTTTTGGTAATCAAGAGTGCAGGGCGATTACACTTCCTAAACCGCTGTTTTTTGAAAACACCCTTTATGAATTTGAGTTTATCTTTAAAGCCCATGTTACGTTTACAGATGCGGTTGACACGCACCCCAAGGTTTGCCATAAGCTCAATAAAGTAAATGATGTTTTTCGGTTTTCAAATCGAGGTGTACCCGTTTTACAAGGCACAATCGCTTTTAAAAATGATATTGGTTGGTTTAAATTGCCCATTGCTTATTGGGTCAAAAATAAGCAAAAAAATATTTCGATTTCGTTAGAGGTATTGCCTACCAAAATCGACATGGAAGCGGATTTAGATGCCATTTATAAGGTATTGGATAACCAGTATCCGTTATGGCGTTTTGCTTTAGCAGAGTCAACCGAACAATCGGTTGATCGCACACGAGAAAAGCATGAGCCGTTTGAACTGTTATGGATTGCTGAATTTGAATCGCTTCGCCATTCAGTTGAAAAGGGTATTAAGCAAATATTAAGCGCACCACATAGCCGTTTATTACCAGAAACAAAAAAATTAAAAGCAGACCGGTTAAAAGGTAAATTACCGACTAAGTTAGCTGAAAAAGTTCGTCAAGATATCAGCGCTGGTCAAACCCGTAAACGCTATGCCGTAACCCAAAAAAAGTTGAGTGCCGATACGCCTGAGAACCAGTTTATTCAATTTGTTTTGAGTTCGTTACAGAAACGATTAAAAGCGTTTAGCCAAAAGACGCGCCAATTTAATGAGCAACCTGAGCAACAATGTTTATCAGAATCCTTTTTTCAAGAGATTCAGTCTTGGATTCAACCTTTAGAGCATTTTCAAAATAACCCGTTATTCAAAGAGTTATCGACTTTTAAAGGGTTGAATGGCGAGTCGTTGGTGTTGCAACAAAAAACGGGTTATTCGGCGGTTTATAAGGCTTGGCAACAGCTTAAATGGTATTTGGGCGTGCTTGGTAATCAAGCGACCGTCTCTATGAAAACCATTGAAGAACTTTACGAAATTTGGTGTTTCTTAGAAGTAAAACGATTATTAATTGAAGACTTAGGCTTTGAAGAACAGGCCACTAACAAAGGCTTGCTGTATAAGAAAGACTTAACCTTTGATATCAAAAATGGCAATTATGGCTCTTTTAAAATGAGCAGGCCTGATGGGATAGTTATTGTTTTAAAACATGAGCCCTTGTTTAAAAATCAAGATTTGAAAGAGGGGATTCGAGTTTGGACAGCCAGCCAAAAGCCCGATATTTTATTAGAAATTACGTTTAAAAACGGTGAGCAGTTTGTGTGGCTGTTTGATGCAAAGTATCGAATTAAACCACCAAAAAACGTTAAAAAAGATGGTCAAAAAGAATCCATTGATTGGGTACCCGATGATGCATTGAATCAAATGCATCGCTATCGTGATGCACTTTTTTATCAAGACAAACAAGACAGCGCAGGGCAGACTAGGCCTGTATTTGGTGCTTACGCTTTATACCCTGGCTATTTTGAACAATCGAGCACAGCGTCTAATCCGTATCAGGAAGCGATTAACAAAATTGATATTGGTGCCTTTCCACTACTGCCTTCGCAACCAGCTTTTAACGGTAGCCTTTGGTTGTCTAATTTTTTAAAAGAGAAAATAGGCACCAAGCAAAACGTCTATTCAACCGCATTAAGTGACCATTTGTACCTTCAAGATTCCGCACGTATTCCTTATCGCGGTTTGAGTGTGAACAAAGAGAATGCACTTACCATGACCATAGCCTTAGGTAAACCCGCAGGGCGAGAATCAAATTACCTAAAACGCTTCGAAGAGGGATTGGCGGAGTGGTATCACGTACCAGTAAAGACAATTAAAGATTTTCAAAATAAAATTGAAGCCGATATCGAGCATACGATTATGCATGAGTTGCAATTTGTAGCGATTGCAACTCGATCCTTTGGGCCGGCTTCTCAGAGTATTGAATGGGTTTGGCCAGTTAAATCCGTGAGTATTAAAAAACGCAGAGAACTCACACTGGAACAAACAGGTCGAGCACCCAAAAACAATAAAGATTATTGGCTACTTGAATTGGGTGCTCCCTTTAAATTACGAGACACTGTGATTAATGTGCCGAGTGCGAGTTTTATGGCGTCGATTAAACTTACTACCTTAATTGAATTGACCGAATCGCGTGATTTTAAGAAACTTAAAGCGGTTTATACCGCTTTGCAAGTTTGAAGCGCAGTCGTCTTCTATTTGATTTTATAGCGTCTTTTAGTTAAAGATTATTTGAGCACTTTAAATATTCTGATTTAAGAAGATTAGTTTAATCGTTGCTTGATTTAAATATTGGAAATGGCAATCATTATCATTTACAATGCTTTTAACTTTTAGTTAATTGAGTGAGCTTGAATCATGAAAATTTCAAATTTAAAAACACTGTTGTCCGTTTCTGTTCTGTCGTTTACTTTGGCGGTTCCGCTTAATACTGCGCAGGCCAGTGAAGAGGTGGTGAATGTTTATTCGGCTAGAAAAGAGCAGCTTATTAAGCCATTGCTTGATGCGTTTACCGAGCAAACTGGGATAAAAGTGAATTTGGTGACCAGTAAGGCCGATGCATTATTGAAGCGCTTGCAAACGGAGGGCATGAACTCGCCGGCAGATTTGTTGATTACCACCGATGTCGGTCGTTTGTACCGAGCCAAAGAAGCGGGCGTTGTTCAACCGGCCATCACACCCGATTTGCAAAAACGTGTACCAATGAACCTGCAAGATTCTGAGCATTACTGGTTAGGGTTAACGACTCGAGCGCGCGTGATTGTGTATGCCAATGACCGTGTTAAGCCCTCTGAATTAAGTACTTACGAAGCGTTGGCCGAGCCGGAATGGAAAAAACGTCTGTGTATTCGTTCGTCAGATAATATATACAACCAATCACTGGTCTCTTCGATGATTGCTAATAAAGGTGAGCAAGCCACAGCAGATTGGGCGAATGGGTTAGTTAAAAACTTTGCTCGCAAACCAAAAGGTGGAGACCGCGATCAAGTGAAAGCCGTGGCAGCAGGGCAGTGTGACATCGCCGTAATTAACACCTATTATTTGGGGCAGATGGTGAATAGCCAAGATGAAGACGAAAAAGCCGCTGGGCAATCGGTGTCGGTTTTTTGGCCAAACCAATCTGACCGTGGTGCACACGTGAATGTCAGTGGGGTGGCGGTGACGAAAGCGTCTAAAAACAAAGAAAACGCATTAAAGCTTATTGCATTTTTGTTGTCCGATGAATCGCAGAAATGGTACGCTGAAGCCAATAACGAATACCCTGTTATTGATGGAGTGGCGATAAGTCAAACCCTAAAAAACTGGGGCAGCTTTAAATCGGATGCGCTGAATCTGTCTGAGTTAGGGAAACATAACCTAGAAGCCGTGCGTTTAATGGATCGTGCTAGCTGGCGTTAAAACGCACGCCAATGATTCGGCTATAATCTGCAGTCAAACGACTCAATCCACTTAACAACTTAAGCGATTTAAATCATTTGAAGCCATTCACTACCCTAAATCGATTAACCCACTTACTGCAAAGGCATGATGCTTAGTATGTTTTTATCTAAAAATAAGTGGTTAATCTTTACGGTGTTGGTGGCGGTTTTGTTAACCATGCCGATGTGGATATTGGTGAGTTTCATTTTTGAGCCCACCAATGAAAATTGGCAGCACCTTACTGAAACCGTGCTCTCCGAGTACGTGTTTAACTCCATTTGGTTAATGTTGGGGGTCACGGTTGGCACCCTTTTATTAGGTGTGCCGACCGCTTGGTTAGTGAGTCAGTACCAGTTTTTTGGTAAAGGCTTTTTGCACTGGGCGTTATTGCTCCCTTTGGCGGTGCCCGCTTATATTATTGCCTACACCTATACAGGCCTGTTGGAATTTGAGGGGCCCGTTCAAACCTATCTTCGTTCAATTTTTGGACTTCAAACCGTTAACGCTTGGTTTCCAGAGGTGCGTTCTCTAGGCGGCGCCATCGTCATGTTCTCGTTGGTGCTTTACCCGTATGTCTACTTATTAAGCCGCGCGGCGTTTTTAAATCAAAGTCAGCAGGCTTTAGAGGCCAGTAAAATGTTGGGTGCAGGCCCGGCACGTCGTTTCTTTAAGGTGGCACTACCGATGGCGCGCCCAGCGATTATTGCCGGCTTAACTTTGGCGTTAATGGAGACCTTAGCCGATTTTGGAACCGTGCAATATTTTGGCGTACCGACCTTTACCACCGGCATTTACCGAACGTGGACAGGATTTGGTGACACGACGACGACGGTGCATTTGTCCTTGATTTTATTGGCGTTTGTGTTGGTTCTGATGCTGATTGAGTTTTGGTCGAGAAAGCAGGCAAAGTACTTCTCTTCAAACACCTCAAATCGTTCAAAAACCACCTTTATTGAGTTGAAAGGCCTGTCTTCTGGATTCGCGTTTGCCTTCTGTTTAACGCCAATCTTACTCGGTTTTATTTTGCCAGCTATACAGCTCATTTACTGGTCGGCAATGACCGCCGAAACTGAATTTAATAGCGAATTTATCACCCTGATTTGGAACAGTTTTTACCTAGCGTTCATTACGTCGGTGGTGGTGCTTGGTTTGGCGTTGTTTCTGGCGTATGCCAAGCGTATTCATAATCACCCCACGACCAATGCAGCAATTAAAGTGGCCGCACTCGGTTATGCCATTCCGGGAACGGTGATTGCCATTGCGGTGATGATTCCATTGGGCTGGTTAGATAATACGTTAGATGGATTGATGCAAAATGCATTC
This sequence comes from Thiotrichales bacterium, assembly GCA_016938655.1. GTDB lineage: Bacteria > Pseudomonadota > Gammaproteobacteria > Thiomicrospirales > Thiomicrospiraceae > Thiomicrorhabdus. The sequence goes on from JAFGUG010000043.1 coordinate 48,810, forward strand.
GGGATTTCAACAGGCCTGCTGTTATCGGGTACCTTGTTTGCCTTGGTGTTTGCTTACAGTTTTCGTTTTTTGTCGGTGGCGTTGCAAACCATCGATACCGGTTTAGGTCGGGTGAAACCGAGTATGGATGAATCGGCTCGAACTCTGGGCGCATCACGTTTTACGATTCTTAAAAACATCCATTTTCCGTTGATTCAAACCAGTTTGTTGACCGCCTTTATTTTGGTGTTTGTTGAGGTGTTAAAAGAGCTGCCAACCACCTTGATTTTAAGACCGTTTAACTTCAATACGCTCTCCGTTCGCGCCTATGAAATGGCGGCAGACGAACGCCTTGCCGATGCAGGCCTGCCGGCTTTATTAATTGTGTTAACCAGTATTATTCCGATTATCATCTTGAGCAAACTCATAGGAAGAAAGCATGCCTAAGCTTCAGATAAATGCCATTAAAAGTGTCTACCAAGACACCACGATTGTTAACCGTTTATCGCTGTCGTTACAAAAAGGCGAAATTGGCTGTTTATTAGGGCCAAGTGGCTGCGGTAAAACCACATTATTGCGTTGTATAGCCGGTTTACAAGATCTTAAAGAAGGCGAAATTACCCTGTCGGAACAAGTGATCTCGCATTCCGATTTTACGTTGCCCACCGAACAACGCAATATTGGCATGGTGTTTCAAGATTACGCCCTGTTTCCGCACATGACCATTGGGCAAAATATTCAATTTGGCATTCCGCATCTTTCACGGGCACAAAAAAAACAGCGCACCCAAGCACTGCTTGAACTGGTGAGTTTACCGGACATGGAAAAACGCTATCCGCACGAGTTATCCGGTGGTCAACAACAGCGTATCGCCTTGGCCAGAGCCCTAGCGCCAAAGCCCGATATTCTGTTAATGGATGAGCCGTTTTCGGGGTTGGATGTGGAGTTGCGAGAGTCGCTAGCACGTGAAGTGAGATGCATTTTAAAAGCGGAAGGCATCACCGCTTTAATGGTGACGCACAATCAGAATGAAGCCTTTGCGATTGCCGATTCGATTGGCGTGATGCAAGCTGGCAAACTGTTGCAGTGGGATACCCCATACCGTCTGTATCATGAACCCAAACACCCGTTTATTGCCGACTTTATCGGGCAAGGTTCGCTGATTAGCGGCACGGTCTGTGATTGCCAAGCGGTGCATACCGAGTTAGGCCTTTTAAAAACCCATTTGCCGTTTGGTGTCATCACTGGCGAGGCTGTTTCGGTGTTGGTTCGACCCGATGACATCTTGCACGATGACGACAGTGACTGGAAGCTTGAGGTCGTGAACCGCGCTTTTAGAGGTTCGCACTTTTTGTTTACCCTTAAATTGCCAAGCGGTGAAAAAGTGCTTTGTATGAGTCAATCTCACCACGACCATGCAGTGGGCTCAAAAATCGGCATTAAACTCGAAATGGATCACGCTGTAGTGTTTCAGTCCCAAGCAACCTTGACGGAGTTAGACTAACCTTTATCGATGGTTGGTTGCGGCAGTCAGCACATCACGCTAAAACTCAAACCCATCTTGAGCGGTGAAATCCTTTTTGCGGCTATCTGATACGATACTAAAATGAACTTATTTTTGAGAGCACAGATATGAAACGACGGCTGCATAATTTCAGCGTTACACGCATCAAGTGGTTGGCCGCACTGCTTTTGGCGAGTGTGGTGTTGGCAGGGTGCTCAACCCGTTTTGTGTACAACCAACTAGATTGGTTAGCGCCGTGGTATCTTGAAGACTACGTGACCATTGAAAACTATCAGCAAGATGAATTTTCTGCCTCACTGGATTCCGTTTTAGATTGGCATCGTGCTACCCAATTACCGCTTTATGCCAGTTTTTTAGCGACCCTTACCACCGAGTTGCAAATGCCCGTTTCCAAGGAAAGGGTTGCTGAGCATTTTTTGCAACTAGATGATTTTATCGAAACGGTGTTCACCCGCTTTGGAAGGGATTTTTCACCGTTAATGGCGCAAATGAACGCTGAACAACAAGCAGAACTACTGGAAAACTTAACCGATAAAAACCTAGAGTACTATGAGGATAAGGTGTTAATTGGTGAGGCGAAGTCTAAAGAGAAAAGCAAAGAACGCCTGCACGATTTTTTAGAAGATTGGTTGGATGATTTAACCCCAAGTCAAACACAAATGATTGAACAATGGTCTGCGGACTTGGATTGGTTGACGCCCGGTTTTTACCAAAATCGACAGGCCTGGCAAGCGCATTTAAAAACGATTTTTGCCGATCAGAACGCCAATAAATCTCAACAAATTGAAGCCATGTTTAAAGATAGACGTCAGTTTTGGTCGGATGAACTGAAGCAACAGTTTGCTCATAACCAACAGGTAACCGCTGGGTTTATTGTGCAGTTGGTTAACAGCTTAGACAGTAAACAAAAACAGTTGTTGGTTAAAAACTTGAAACAATATGAAGCTGATTTTAGGTTACTGGCCAGTCAGTCTAATTAAACCAGTCAATAACGTGATGAATTAAGAGAGAAGTGAATGGCATTTTGGGATAAAAACGCACTGAATGAATTGAGTCAAAAAAAAACCATTCATTTGATTAACTCGATTACGGGTATCAAACCAGGCAACTTGATTTCGACCAGTGATTCGTCAGGGCAACATAATGTGGCGGTGTTCAGTTCGGTGATTCATTTAGGCAGTGCGCCACCTTTGTTAGGGTTTGTGTTGCGACCAAAAGGTGCGGTCACTCGTCATACCTATGACAACATCCTAGAAACCGGCATTTACAATATCAACGCCATTCACCAAGACTGGGCGGATAAAGCGCATACTACCTCGTTAAAGTTCGCAAAAACTGAATCGGAGTTTGAGGCTGTGGGATTGGATATGCACTTTAGAGAAGATAATCCTGTGCCGTTTGTGGCCGATGCGCCGATTCAAATTGCCATGAAACACGTGCAATCGATAGATATCCCTTTAAATGGCACCACCTTAGTGATTGGTGAAGTGCAAAGCGTTTATGTGCCTGATCACGGCGTGGACGAGGAGGGGCGTTTGGATTTAGAAAAGCTTAAGGTTGCGGGAGTTTCGGGTTTGAATGGCTACTACGGTTTTAAGCATTTAGCGGAGTTCTCGCAACCTGAGATGGATGCGCCGTTGGTGAATCTACTCGATGCATCCAAATAACGTTTTAAGATGACTCATCAACCTCACAAACGAATCCGTTATGCGCAATAAACAAACCACACCCACACGCCACGATTTATGGTTCCTGCCATTGGGCGGCACCGGTGAAATTGGCATGAATATGAACCTCTATGGGCATGCAGGTGAGTGGTTAATGGTGGATTGCGGCATTGGCTTTGACGATAAAAATGGTCGAAATCGTTATATTGCGGATGCGCGTTTTATTCAGCAACAAATTGAGCACAATGCCCATTGCTTGCAGGCCATTGTCATTACCCATGCCCATGAAGATCATATTGGCGCGATTGTGGAATTGTGGCCAACTTTACGTGCCCCCATTTTTGCGACGCGCTTTGCGATTGAGGTGATAGTTAACAAACTCTCTAACTCGCCTTGGGCAGCGCACGTGCCGTTGCACATTATTAACGTGCATCAGCGTTATGAACTGGGGCAGTTTTCCGTGACTTGGCTGCCATTGCCACACTCGATTCCGGAGGCCTGCGCGTTGTTAATTGAAACCGATGTGGGCAATGTGCTGCACACCGGTGATTGGAAAAAAGACGATAACCCTGTGTTGGGTGCAGGCTTTGATGCGGCCAGTTTTGCGGCTTTAACGTCTTTGCCGGTGGATGCGATGATTGCCGATTCGACCAATGCCACCAAACTCGGGCACAGTCGTTCAGAGAGCAGTGTTTACACAGGCCTGCTGAAAACCATTAAAGCGCAAAAAGGCCGAGTGGTTGTCACCTGTTTTAGCAGTAATATCGCACGGTTTGTTACCTTGGTAAAAATCGCCCATAAACTGAATAAACACTGTGCGGTGTTTGGGCGCTCGCTAGAGAATATGGTGTCCATTGCCAAGCGTTTGGGCTATTGGCCAGATAACCTCACCTTAGTTGACCCAAAGCATGTTGGTTATCTGCCAAAAGAGGAGGTGATGGTCATTGCCACCGGCTCCCAAGCAGAGCTACGATCAGCGACTCAAAAATTGGCATTGGGCTATCACCCTTGGCTGTTTTTAGAACCGGAAGACACGGTGATTTACAGCGCCATTAAAATTCCGCCGAACACCCAAACCATTGACCAACAAATTTCCCATTTTGAAACCTTGGGTGTGAAGGTGATTCATGCTGAAGATGCCGAAAAAGAAGGGGTTGTGTTGCACGCCTCTGGTCATCCAAATCAACAAGACTTAATCGATTTTTATTCGCTGATTAAACCTGACATGCTGATTCCCACGCATGGCGAAGCGGAACACTTAAAAGCCCACCAACTGGTCGCCGAACAGGCCGGAATTAGAACGGTATTAGCCGGTGAAAATGGCGATCTGTTTAAAATAAAACCGTTTGCCAAGAAGCTTGATCAGTGGGCGCCGATTGGCAAAATTCAAATCGGTTGAATTCTATTTTTTTAAAAGGTTTAAGCGATCAAATAAGGCGGTATGACGATGATGCAATTAAAAACAGGCCTGTTCGGTTTTGTGTTGTTATTGATTTCTACGTTGGCAAATGCAACCTTGACCGAGGCGATGGATGCTTACGCCAATAAAGACTATCAAACCGCTTACAGGCTGTTTCTTCCTTTAGCCGAAGCGGGTAATCCGTATGCCCAATACGGCCTAGCGAAACTGTATGCCAGTGGTGATTTGAGTGGATTGGATGAAACTGGTCAAATGGATGAACGGGTTAAACGTGATGAGTTAAAGGCGTTCAACTGGTATCAAAAAGCGGCCAATAAAAGTTATGGGATTGCTCAAAATAATCTGGGTCTGTTTTATGAAGTCGGTAAGGGCACGCAAAAGGACATCAAACAAGCCAAACACTGGTTTACCTTGGCTTGCGAAAATCGCTGTTCAGAAGGGTGTAAAAATTTGCAACGAATTGAGTTTGAGGAGTAATCCCTTGAAATTACTCAAAGTGGATTTGTGTATCGGGTAGCAAGGGGGTGATTTTGAGTCCTGCTTTTTTGCACAAATCGTCGCTAAGCAAAAAGCGAATCAGAATAAAGTAGATGTCCAAATCAAAAAAGTCATCGCTTTGTTGGATTGTGACGTTGTTGTTTTGTTTGTTTAAGAATGGTTCGTAACTCCATAAATCCATGGAGGTTTTTATTTTACCCAGATAACACCAATCATTAATCAGGTGAAACGCTTTGAGTTTACTCACGGCGTTAAACTCTTCTACAATCACCGGCGCACTAAACGGCCACTGCTGTTTTTTCAGTTTTTTCATCGCATTTTCAACCCGAAGGTTATAGCTCACCGCCGGCTCTTTTTGACAGCATGCGCCCATACACTTCTTTACTTGAAACGCAAAACAGGCGCCTTGTTTGCCTTTTTCTAAACCACTCAAACGATGACACAAAAAATGTTCATCCACCAATTTCTCTAAACGATTACTCGCTTGACGGCGACTGCGAAACAGGCCAAACACCGATTCGGTTTGGCTGGTATCGGTGACGGCTTGTATCTTAATATTTAAATAGCCGTTCTCTTCAACTAGCTTGTATTGATAAAGTTTCGTGACCTTTTTAAGCCGTCGGTTCAAGCTGGGTGAAAGGGTTTTGACTTGCTGTGACTCTAAAATTTGTGCACCAAAATCGGAGGGCGTTTCATCAAATTCAATGTGGTGCAGTTGATGGCTTAAATGGTGATCAACCGTAGTTTGGTGGTCTTGATAAAAATGGCTCAACACTCGGGTTTTAAGATTCACCGATTTACCGACATACAACAAACGGTGGTTCTCGTTATAAAAGTAATAAACGCCGGGTGAATCCGGCAGGTCTTCGAGTTGTTTTTCATCCAATTGACTGGGCAGAGAGGGGCGTTTTAGTAAGCGGTTACAGGCGGAAGCAATGCTCTCTTCATCAAATTCTAAACTCATCACTTCAAACAGCTGCATAATCACTTGGGTATCGTCCATCGCGCGATGACGATTCTGAACGTGTGTTCCCAAGCGCTGAATAATGGCATCCAAGCTGTGTTTTTTAAATTGCGGGTACATCAATCGGCTTAACTTAACGGAGCATAACGTTTTTAACGAGAGCGTTTGCCCACAGCGTCGGGCTTCGTTTTTGAGAAAACCATAATCAAAACGGGCGTTGTGCGCTACCAGTACGCGGTCTTGCAGTTTTTCTTGAATGGTTGGCCACAGTTGCTCAAAAGTAGGGGCGTCTTCTACCATGCGATTATGAATGCCGGTGATATTGGTAATCCAAGGCGGAATGGTGGTTTGCGGATCAATCAAACTTTGCCACTGCTCAACCACTTGACCGTTATCCACTAGGATAATGGCCAGTTCGGTCATACGATCTCGGGTGGCTTTGCCACCGGTCGTTTCGCAATCCAGAATCGCCATCTTTTCTGGAAACCCCGTTAATGGCTGAAGCTGTTTGTATTCCGTGATGTCCGGTGCGTGATGGCTTAGGTTGGATGGGTTCATTCGCAGGTTCGTCTTTAGTCTTCGTTTGGTTTGATGTTTGAGTGTTGGTTGCTTAAAGCGTTTGAGTAACGTTTGTAAAAGTGTCTAATACATTGACACGTGCTTTCAGTTTGGCCGCCAACAAGTATAAACCACCAAGTTTACGGTGAAAGAACAGCGCGTCAGCCGGCGGGGTATGCCAGTAGTCCAACTCCATACTCAGAGCCATGCCTTTGTCTTTAATGCGGGCAGGTAGGTCAGAGGTGCCAAAATCAAACTCACCTTTAAATTGAATCGGTTCGCAGGCCTGCTGAAATAGCTCAATCACCGCGGCTTTTTGTTGGGGCAAGATACTGGCGCTAAAAAAGCCAATCTGGGTTGCGGCGGCTTCAATTTCTTGCGGATTGTGGGCTATCGCTCCGCGAATTAATTTGAGATACCCCTCTGAAATTTGCTCACTGTAATGACGGGTCGCGCCAAAGTCGAGTAAGACTACCTGGTGGGTTTTGGGGTTGAATTGGTAGTTGGCAAAGTTGGGGTCGGTTTGCACCAACTTAAACTCAAACATCTCTTTAAATAACAGTTCAAATAGCGCCTGCATAATGGCGTTTCGTTCGTCTTGAGCAGCATGCACGCGCGATTCAATCGGCACGCCTTCCACAAAATCCATTGCCAAAATGTTCTCAGAGGTCAGTTCGGAGTGAACACTCGGAATTAAAAAACGTGGATCATTATTTAAGTGGGTTTTATAAAGATTTAAACAGTCAGACTCATATTGATAGTCGGCCTCAGCGTGCAGTTGCAGTTTGGCCTCAAGCAGAATGGGTTTTAGGTCAACCGTTTTGGGAATCAGACCAGAAAGTTTTAACAAACTGGAGAGATTGTCTACGTCACTGTCGATGGTGGTCTTTATGCCCGGGTACTGAATTTTTAATGCCAAGTGGCGACCATCTTGGGTGTGTGCTTCATGCACTTGACCAATGGAGGCGGCAGCAATCGGGTAGAACGAGAACTGGGCAAACTGATCTTGCCAATCGTCACCCCAGTCGGATTCTAAAACGCCCACCAACTGATTCAATGGCATGGACTTGCCTTCAGAACGTAACTTGCTGAGTATAGTCGTCAGCTCTTCGGGCAACAGGTCGCCGGCATCCATTGACAACAGTTGACCTACTTTCATAGCGGCACCACGCATTTGCGCCAAGTGATCGGCAAAGCGTTTGGCATTGCCGGGTGTCAGGAGCAAGTCTTTTGTATTAGGGCGCTGGCCTTTAGCCAACTGTTTACTGCCCTCAAGCAACATATTGCCAGCCACGCTGGAGACCAAACCGGTAAATTTACTAAACCGATTCAAGCGGCCTTTGGGCATTTTTTTGGACTCTATTTCGCGACTTTGCATGGTTACATTCCATTATTAATCGGTATAAAACCGTTAAGGCGATTAAACCCATTGATACCCGTGTTTTAAATGGTTTTAGAACGGGGTGATTAGGCATCTTTTATCGGTTAATTTAGCCTATTTATTAAGATTGGGTGTGAGCAGAACGAAACTTAGCAGGCCTGCTCACTTTTAAAAGGATGGATTTAAGACGATTTTGATTTATTTAAGGCGATGGAATGGTGTATTGGTTATGGATTTTTTCAATGGCTTGCAGTGCCTCTTCGTTTAAGGTGACGTTAATAGAATCGATGTTCTCTGCTAACTGCTTAATGGAGGTCGCACCAATAATATTGGCACTCACAAACGGTTGTTGGTTCACAAACGCCAAAGCCAATTGAGTGGGGGTTAAATTGTGTGCTTTGGCTAACTCCGCATACGCTTGCGTGGCAAGCACCGCATTGGGATTAATATAACGGTCATAGTGCGGAAACAGGTCGAGTCTTGAGTCTTTTGGGCACTGATTATTCAGGTATTTACCCGAAAGAGCGCCGAATCCAAGCGGCGAGTAGGCCAGTAAACCAATGTGTTCTTGATAAGCCACTTCCGCTAAACCAATTTCAAAGCTACGGTTTAATAAGTTGTAGGGGTTTTGTACCGTGACAATTTTTTGCAGACCTTTACGTTCGGCTAGTTGTAAAAACTTCATCGTTCCCCAAGCCGTTTCGTTGGAAAGACCAATCTGACGAATTTTGCCCGCTTTAACTAATTCCGTTAAGACTTCAAGGGTTTCTTCAAAGTCTGTGGTGTCCTCTTTGTGCTCAGGCGCACGGAAATTCAGCTGACCAAAGAAGTTGGTGGTGCGTTCCGGCCAATGCAGTTGGTATAAGTCTAGGTAGTCAGTCTGTAGACGTTTAAGAGAGGCCTCTAGGGCTTGATGAATGTGCTGTTTATTAAAGCGTGTTTCACCGCCTCTAATATGAGTGCTAAAACTGCTTGGCCCAGCAATTTTAGACGCCAACACAATCTCATCACGGCGCTTGTGCTGCGCTAACCAGTTACCAATCATGGTTTCGGTGTGGCCGTAAGTCTCGGCGCGCGGCGGCACGGCATAAAGTTCTGCAGTATCCCAAAAGTTGACGCCTTGTTCTAACGCAAAATCCATCTGTTCAAACGCTTCGCTTTGCGTGTTCTGCTCGCCCCAAGTCATAGTGCCTAAACAGATTCGACTGACTGAAATATCCGAGTGACCCAGTTTGTTGTATTGCATGATGTTTTCCCAGTGACGTTATGAATGTCATCAGAATAGCAAATAATCTGAAAACAAGAAAACAGGTAAACCTAATTTCATTATGGCTAGCCATGAGTGGTTATTTTATGTGCAGTTTAAAAAGGAATTTTCGAGCGGTTTTAGAGGGTGGTATAGATACTTAATGCATTAACTTAGCTTATGTTTTGGTGGCTTTATTCGGTTTTAGAGTGCTGTTTGTTCTTACGTGTCATAAATGTTTCATGCAAAAAAAGCGGGTAAATGGTTTTTTAAATGTCAAAACCAAGTAAAATAGTGTGAAATTTAAGTGATTGATATTGTTGTAAAGTCCCGTTTTATAAGGGTTTTAAATTAATTAATGTAAATAAATAACATTTATTTAATAAAAAGTATTGATATGTCATCAGAAAAGCTTATACTAAACCCAGATTAAATAATTTTATGAAGCAAAGCTTCAAAGGAAACAGATATGGAATTTCGTAATAAGCAAAAAGATAACAATCCAATGGGCGGATTTGTAAGCGTTAAGGTTTTATCAACCGGTTTACCAATGGCGGTACTGAGCGCAATTTATGCTGCTCTCTCATTTTCAGTGGGTAGTGCAGTTTAATTTCAATCAACATTAATCACATTTAATCGATTAAAAGGATGTTAGCCATGTATTCACGTAATAAACAAAAAGACAAGAACCCGATGGGTGGATTTTTAAGCGTTAAGGTTTTTTCAACCGGTGTGCCAATGGCGATACTAAGCACCATTTATGCAACATTAAGCTTTACCTTTGGTAGTGCTGTTTGAAATCACGCGTTTCTAACTAGAAAATAAAAGTTAGATTCAAAAAAAGTAAGGAATTAATTATGTATTCAAGAAATAAACAGAAAGACAAAAACCCGTTAGGTGGCTTATTTAGTAAAGTCTTCACAACGGTTATTCCAATGAGTGTGTTAAGTGGAATCTATGCTACGTTGAGTTTCACTATCGCCAGTGCGGTTTAAGCAACAAACGTGCAATTTTAGATTGTTCGAATACAAAAACTCGTTGTGTTTCATAAGGCCTCTTTATTGGGGCTTTTTTGTGTCTATAAGTTTGGTTTTATGACGTTTTAGCTCAATAAGAACCTTTTCTATGAGAATTTTTTAAGTGATGAAATAGGGTGTTGATTAAGCTTTGACCCATTTAGGTGCAAGCTTGAGCCTGATTGACTTCTAGCAGGCCTATTAAGTTTGATTTTCATGGGTTTTTTTTGGACGTATAAAAGTTAACACTATGAATTTTAAATAAAAAATTAGTTTTGGTTTAGCGGTTGCATTAACTAAGTCAGTTAGTTCAAAGTTAGTTAGACGCTTAACGCTCATCGCTCTGGTTTAAGGTTATCCAGGCATTGATGAGCGTTTTTTTTGCCTTAAAGATTTGTGTAATTAATATCCCTAACGGTTTTATGTTGGCCAGTTTTTAAATCAATAGGGTGCACCATTTGTGCTTGATTGAAATCAAGCAGGCCTGCTGATTTTTTATCTTTTGTCTGAAATGAAGCATTTAAGCGCCGTAAATGATTTGTTTTGGTGCGTAATAGAAGGCTATTTCTCAATTTAAATTAGCAAATGCTAATAACCTCATGATTTTTATTCATAAAATAAAATTGGTCTGTGCACTGTTAACTACATACTATAAATAATGTTTACAGGAGAGGCAAAGATGGCTTCAGGATTTGATGTTTTATTAGTCTGTGATGAGGTAAGTGCATCGCAACCGTTGGTTGATGGCTTAAAGGTGTCGGGGGCTGCTAACGTGATCACGGCTTCAACCCGCGATAATGTTCTAAAGGTACTCAGCAGTCAGTCGGTTGACTTGGTGGTGTTGGATGTCGCAAAACCAACCATGAATCTGTTTGAACAATTTGCCGTGATTCAGGCTTACTGCCCAAAACCGGTTATCTGTTTCAGTGATGATCGTGATTCGCATGTGATTGCGCAATCGGTCAAAGCAGGGGTCACCGCTTACATTGTGGACGGTAAAAGCCCGGATCGCCTCAGACCGATTATTGAAGTGGCCATGTTACGTTTTAACGAGTGCCAAGCAGTCAAGAAAGAGTTGGCACAGGTTAAGGGCAAGCTTTCTGAGCGTGCCATTATTGAAAAAGCCAAAGGCCTGTTAATTGAGCATAAAGGCATGTCTGAGGATCAGGCTTATAAAACTATGCGCAAAATGGCGATGGATCAAGGCAAAAAAATTACCGTTATTGCCCACGAGATCTGCGATGTGGTTGCGGCACTTGGATAAATCAATACCGTGTTTTTCTATTGTGCGCAAAGATTAGCAGGTGCTCAATGATATGGATTTATTAAAAGTTCTCTTAGTCGATTCCGACACAGCGCGCTCTGCGCTTTTGAGTCAGGCACTTCAAGACCAAGGTTATGAGGTGATTGCCCGTGTCCAACCGGGCGCGAATTTGTTGGCGATGATTGCCAACTTCATGCCCGATATGGTGGTCATTGATACCGACAGTCCGGATCGAGATATGCTGGAAAGTATGTCTTTGTTAAATCAACATAACCCCATGCCTGTTGTGATGTTTGCTGATGAAGATAATGACGTGGTGGTGCGTGAAGCGATTCGCTCTGGCGTAAGTGGTTACGTTGCCCGCAACACCGACTCCAAGCGTGTTCGCTCGATTATGCAGGTCGCTATTGCACGATTTAGAGAGTATCAAGCCCTTAAGAACGAGCTCAGTCAGACTAAAAACGAGCTTGAGAAGGGCAAGCTACTCCAAAAAGCGAAATCCCTATTAATCAAACATAAAAAAGTCACGGAAGACGAGGCACACCAAGCCATACAAAAATTATCGATGGATCAAAATAAGTCGGTGGTAGAAGTGGCTGAGAATATCATTAGTGTGCTTGAGATGAGTTTATGAGGAAGCATCATGCAGAACAATAGCCAGCAAAGTAGCCAGCCTGAATCCGTTATTAAAATTGGTTTTAGTCCGTTAACCGACAGTGCGCCATTGATTGTGGCCAAGGAAAAAGGCTATTTTGCAGAGCAAGGGCTGCAGGTTGAGCTGTTCCGTGAGGTTTCTTGGGCCAGTATTCGCGATAAGTTGGTGTTTGGTGAATACGATGCGGCACACATGCTTGCTCCCATGCTGATGTCGACCACTTTAGGCGCAGCTGGATCCATTAAAAAGCCATTAGTCAGCGGTTATTCATTTGGTTTAAACGGCAATGCGGTGAGTGTATCTAATACGTTGTTTGATGAAATGAATCAGATTGATGCGGCGCTTATTCATCACCCAGAACGTACCTCAACGGTTTTAAAACAGATTGTTACAAAACGCCAATCCAGTGGTTTGTCTAAGTTACGTTTTGCCGTGGTTTTTCCATTTTCGATGCATTATTACTTGTTAAATCATTGGTTACAAACCGGTGGGCTTCAAGCCAATGATGAGGTTGAGATTTTAGTGGTTCCGCCTTCAAGAGTGGTGCAAGCCTTGGAGGAGGGGTTAATCGATGGGTATTGCGTTGGGGAACCCTGGAACACTCATGCTGTTATAAAGCAAGTGGGGGTGACCTTAATTACTGGTTACGAGATTTGGAACAATGCACCCGAAAAAGTCTTGGCGGTGACACAAGAGTGGGCACAGAGCCATGAAAGAGAACATAAAAAATTAATTTGGGCGCTGTATCAAGCCAGTGCATGGATTGATGATGAGGCTAATCGGCAAGCCTTGTTTGACATGTTGTCTCGAGAGGAATACGTGGGCGCGCCCATTTCAAGTATCGAAAACGCCTATGTTGGTAATGTTATTAATCCTTCATCCGGTGTGACACGCTCGATTCCAAACTTCTCTTTGCCATTTAAGTATTTTGCCAATTTTCCGTGGCAATCGCATGCCCGTTGGATTTTGCAACAGATGATTGAATTAGGTCAGGTGAGTGCCGATATTAAACTCGAAGAGATTGCACGGTCGGTTTATTTAACCGAACTGTATCGAGAGGTTATGCAGGAGCAGGGGGTGTCGGTGCCCGATTTCAATAGTAAGTCGGAAGGCCTGCACTCCGAGCCGTGGACAAAAGGTCAGTTTGTGTTGGGCGAAGATCGCTTTTTGTAACCTCTTTTTATCAATGGCTGCACCTAAATCGTGCAAAAGCGTGACTAAAAGTGGTCAGTTAAGCGTTTTAAAAAGCCTTTTAAGTTGACTAAAAGTAGCAAGATTTTATTAACTTATTGAATTTTATATATATTTAATGAGTTGGATTTTAAAATGTTTAACTCTTATTAATCTGTTGAGTGATGATGCTCTGTTTATCTTACCGCCTTAATGTCTAAATTAAGCGGCAGAGCATCACATGATCTTTATAGATCTTACCTGTTAGATAGTCAGAGCCCATTCTCATTTTGTTTTGACTTGAAAATTTAACTTGTAAGGAAATGACCATGTCTTTATCTAAAAACCTTGAATCAACCAATACACGCCGTCACTTTTTAAAGAAAACTGCCTTAGCGGTGACAACCGTTTTAGCAATGTCTTCTGGTGCGTTTGTTTCTAGTGCTTATGCTCTGGGCGCCGCTGAAAAAGAAGATTTGAAATTTGGTTTTATTAAACTCACCGATATGGCTCCGTTAGCGATCGCTTATGAAAAGGGCTATTTTGAAGACGAAGGTTTGTATGTACAGTTAGAAGCACAAGCAAACTGGAAAGTGCTATTAGACCGCGTGATTGATGGTCAGTTAGATGGCGCGCATATGTTAGCAGGCCAGCCAATCGCGGCAACGATGGGTTACGGAACCAAAGCAAACATTATTACCCCAATTTCAATGGACTTAAACGGTAACGCGATTACCGTGTCTAATAAAACTTGGGAGGCGATGAAGCCGCATGTTGCAATGGAAGACGGCAAGCCTAAGCACCCAATTAGCGCGTCTGCATTAAAGCCGGTGGTTGAGTCGTATAAAGATGCCGGTAAGCCATTTAAGATGGGGATGGTGTTCCCAGTCTCCACCCACAACTATGAACTGCGTTATTGGTTAGCAGCAGGGGGGTTAAACCCAGGTTTCTACGCGCCGCATAAAGGCGATACCTCCGGTACCTTAAACGCCGATGTTCAACTCTCTGTGACGCCACCGCCACAAATGCCGGCGACGATGGAAGCGGGTACCATTGAAGGCTATTGCGTAGGCGAACCTTGGAACCAGCAAGCGGTATTCAAAGGCATTGGTGTACCGGTTATCTCGGATAACTCGATTCAAAAAAACAACCCAGAAAAGGTCTTTGGATTGCGTGAAGATTTCTATGAACAGTATCCAAATACCACCATTCGCGTTGTAAAAGCGATGATTCGTGCCGCGCATTGGCTTGATGCTGAAAACAATAAAAACCGTCCAGCGGCCGTGAAGATTTTATCGCAACCCAACTATGTGGGCGCAGACTACAAAGTGATTGCCAACTCGATGACCGGAACGTTTGAATACGAGAAGGGCGATAAGCGTTCTGAACCCGATTTCAACGTATTCTTCCGTTATAACGCAACCTACCCTTATTACTCAGATGCAATTTGGTACATGACGCAAATGCGTCGTTGGGGGCAGATTTCAGAAGCGCAAACCGACTCTTGGTACAAAGATATGGCTAAAAAAGTCTATCGTCCAGACATCTATAAGCAAGCGGTGGATGAGTTAATTGCAGACGGTACATTCAAAGCCTCAGAATTTGCAGAAGTGGCGAAAACAGATGGTTTCCGTGGCGTACAAGATGACTTTATGGATGGTATCCCGTACGACGGTTCTAAGCCAAATGCGTACATTGATAGCATGGTCATCGGTATCAAAGGCGACAAAAAACTGTAATTAATCCCTTATTTTCTGCTCTTAAGCGTTAAGAGCAGAATCCCTAAATAGTTATATTTTGAAACTCATAAGGTGATGATATGAATCCTTTAACATGGGGCGTAATTGAGCCCTTTTACAAACTGGCCATTGGAGAAGATCGTAAAGGTCAACTCAATACCATTGTCAAAATGATTGGTTTGCCGTTGGTTGGTATTTTCTTTTTCTTATTGTTGTGGCAAGCGGCCGCATCTAATATTCAAACGTCGTTAGGTCAGTTTCCAGGGCCAGTACAAACTTATGAACAGTTTGTCTCTCTGCAAGCGGAAGCCGAAGCGGAAGCGTTAAAAGAGGAGAAGTTTTATCAGCGTCAGGAAGACCGCAATGCGACCAAGCTAGAAAACAACCCTGAAGCGGAAATTAAAATTCGTGAATACACCGGGCATCCAACGTTTTTTGACCAAATTGGTCGCAGCTTAATAACCGTAATGAGTGGGTTTATTTTGGCCTCAATTATTGCGATTCCGATCGGAATTGTCATTGGCTTAAGTGCCAACGCTTATTCGGCAGTGAATCCGTTGATTCAAATCTTCAAACCTGTTTCGCCTTTGGCGTGGTTACCGTTGGTCACCATGGTGGTCTCTGCGGTGTATGTGACCGATGATCCAGCGTTTGATAAAGCCTTCTTAAACTCTATGTTTACGGTACTACTGTGTTGCTTATGGCCAACCATTATCAACACGGCGGCTGGCGTGGCCACCGTCACCCAAGACCTAAAAAACGTCAGTCAAGTCTTAAGCCTAAGCTGGTGGACACATGTGCGTAAAATCGTTCTACCTTGCTCCATTCCAATGATGTTTACGGGGTTACGTATCTCTTTAGGGATTGCGTGGATGGTGCTGATTGCGGCTGAGATGTTGGCGCAAAATCCAGGGTTAGGAAAGTTTGTTTGGGATGAGTTCCAAAATGGCAGTTCAGACTCATTAGGTCGAATCATGGTGGCGGTGATTGTCATTGGTATTGTTGGTTTCTTCTTAGATCGCGGGATGTTAATCATACAAAAAGCGGTTTCTTGGGATAAAACAGCGGACATTCGTTAATCGCAAACACACAACAGACTTAGGAAGCATAGTATGTCAGAAGTACATTTAGAATTAACCAACGTAGGTATTGAATTCCCAACGCCTAAAGGGCCGTTTAGAGCGCTTCAGGATATAAATTTAAAGATTGGTCAGGGGGAGTTTATCTCCTTGATTGGCCACTCTGGTTGCGGTAAATCGACCGTGTTAAATATAGTAGCAGGCCTGTACGGTGCAACCGAAGGCGGGGTTTTACTCGATGGCAAAGAGGTTGATGCCCCAGGCCCCGAACGTGCGGTGGTGTTTCAAAACCACTCATTACTGCCATGGTTAACCGCTTATGAAAATGTCGAATTAGCCGTAGACCAAGTGTTCAAAAAATCCAAATCGGCCGCTGAAAAACGTGAATGGATTGAGTACAACTTAAAGTTGGTGCACATGGATCACGCGATGCACAAACGTCCTGATGAAATTTCTGGGGGGATGAAGCAGCGTGTTGGGATTGCTCGTGCCTTGGCCATGCAACCCGAAGTGATGTTAATGGATGAACCGTTTGGCGCACTGGATGCCTTAACCCGTGCTCACTTGCAAGACTCCTTAATGGAGATTCAAAAAGAGCTGAACAATACGGTGATTATGATCACCCATGATGTCGATGAAGCGGTGTTATTGTCCGATAGAATTGTGATGATGACGAATGGGCCAAATGCAACAATTGGTGAGATATTGAAAATTGAATTACCGCATCCAAGGGATAGATTAGCGCTTGCAGATGACCCAACCTACAACCACTATCGTTCAGAAGTGCTGCGTTTCTTGTATGAGAAGCAACGCAAGGTTGAGCATTAAACATCACTGTTCAGGCGCGTTAAATAGCGTAAAGCATGATAAAACAAAATAAACCAGCAGGCCTGCTTACTTTTAAAATCGGCTTTGCACCAAATTGAATCACTGACGCAATTGTAGCGTGTAGTTAAATAGATAAATAGCGCATTAAAATCTTCTAAAAATTATTTAAGTGTTTGAAATAATAACGTTAATTTAGTTTTTAGAAAGTTGGCACTATTGTTGTTAATAAAATATTAATTCTTACCTGTTGTCGGGTTTCACTGTTTTTCAGTGCCCGACGCATTTTTTTGTTTCGGGCCAATCTTAAAGGGTTGCAATGAAGCAAAAATTAATTCTTGTTGGTTCTGGTATGGTCGGCGCACGTTTTATCGAGCGCCTGCTCATCGAAGCACCTAATCAATATGACATTCGCGTCTTCAATAAAGAGCCGATGGGCGGTTACAACCGCATTATGCTCTCACCCGTTTTGGCGGGTGAAAAATCCCTGCCTGAGATTATGACCCACGACTTTAATTGGTATAAAACGCGTGGTGTTCATTTGCAAACAGGCACCACGGTGATTGATGTGGATGTCGATTCCAAAACCATCAAAACCGATTTAGGCGCCAGTTACGACTATGACGTTCTGGTGGTTGCCACCGGTTCTAAACCGTTTGTGATTCCGGTTCCCGGAGCGGATTTGCCCGGCGTGGTGACCTTTCGAGATACCCACGATGTCGATTTAATGCTGAAAACCGCCAAGAACCCAACCCAATCAGGCAAAACAAAACCTAAAGCCGTCGTCATTGGAGGAGGCCTGCTCGGTTTGGAAGCGGCAAATGGTCTCAAAATTCAAGGTATGGACGTCACCGTGGTGCATCGTAGTTCGGTGTTAATGAATGTTCAGATGGATGAAATCTCAGGAGGCCTGCTTAAATCGTCCCTTGAAGCACAAGGGTTACGCTTTGAAATGAACGCCAATACGCTCTCGATTGAAGGTCAAGATTACGTCACGGCGGTCAAACTCGACAACGGAAAAGTTCTGCCCGCCGATTTAGTGGTGATGGCGGTCGGCATTCGTCCCAATGTGGAGGTGGGTCAAAAAATGGGGTTAGAGGTGAATCGCGGCATTGTGGTGAACGATCAACTGCAAACCTCAAACGATTCCATTTTTGCACTCGGCGAGTGTGTGGAACACCGCGGAAACACCTATGGTTTGGTTGCACCCTTGTATGAACAGGCACAAGTGTTGGCTGAAGTCTTGGCGGGTAAAGCCTCGGCCTATCAAGGCAGCTTGACCTCTACCATGTTAAAGGTAACCGGTATTCAACTGTTCTCGGCGGGCGAATTTAAAGACACGCCAGAGACAGAATCGATTGTTTATCAAGATTTAACCGCCAACGTCTATCGCAAGGTGGTGTTAAAACAGAACAAAATTATTGGCTCGGTGATGTTTGGCGACACCAGCGGCGCCAAGTGGATTTTTGAACAGTTAATTTCGGGCAAGGACATGCGTGCTTGCAGAGACTTTTTAGTATTTGGAGAAGGTTTCTGTCAGGCATAAGCACTGCGGAAACTCAAAGGAAGTAAAAAAATGAGTAAGCAAAAAATAGTGGTTATTGGAAACGGCATGGTTGGGCACAACTTTATTGAGAAGTTAGTAGCCAGTGAAGCCTACGACAATTTTGAAGTACACACTTTTTGTGAAGAACCGCGGGTGGCCTATGACCGAGTGTATTTGTCGTCCTATTTTTCGGGTAAAACCGCCGAAGATCTGTCCTTAGTTAAACCCGGTTTTTATGAAACCAATGGGGTGACCGTCTACTTAAACGACAAAGCGGCTGACATTGATACTGAGGCTAAAACGGTCACTTCGGCGGCGGGCGTAACTATCGCCTATGACAAACTGATTATGGCCACCGGTTCGTATCCGTTTGTGCCACCGATTGACGGCAATGACCGTGATGGCTGTTTGGTGTACCGCACCATTGAAGATTTGGATGCGATGAAAGAAGTCGCGGCACGTGGCAAAGTGGGCGTGGTGGTTGGTGGAGGCCTGCTGGGTTTAGAGGCGGCTAAAGCCTTAGTCGATTTAGGACTAGAAACCCATGTGGTGGAATTTGCACCACGCTTAATGCCTGTGCAATTAGACGATGGTGGTTCGGCATTACTAAAACGCAAAATAGAAAAACTGGGGGTGACGGTTCATACCTCAAAAGCCACCACGAAGATTATTGATGGCGAACACTGTTTAAACAAAATGGTGTTTGCCGATGGTGAAGAATTGGAAACCGATATGATTCTGTTCTCTGCTGGGATTCGTCCACGCGATGACTTAGCCAAGCAAGTTGGCCTAGAGTTGGGGCCTCGGGGAGGCATTCAAATTGACGACCAGTGCCGAACCTCAGCCCATGATGTGTTTGCCATCGGCGAGTGTGCCTTGCATGAAGGCATGATTTACGGCTTAGTTGCGCCCGGTTACGCCATGGCGCAAGTCGTGGTGAATCAACTGAATGCGGAACCGGCGAGTTTTACTGGGGCGGATATGAGCACTAAATTAAAGCTCATGGGTATTGATGTGGCCTCAATTGGCGACCCGCATGGCACCGATGAAAATGCGTTGTCTTATGTGTATGAAAACGGCCCAGAAGAGATTTACAAAAAAATTGTGGTCACCCCTGACGGCAAAAAACTACTGGGTGCGGTGTTGGTGGGCGATGCCGAAGATTTTGGTAACCTCCTGCAAATTATGCTCAATGACATGGATTTGCCCGAGCACCCAGATATGCTGATTCTGCCAAACCGAGATGGTTCGGCCAGCAGTCTGTTTGGCCCCGATGCTCTCCCTGAAACTGCGCAATTGTGTTCGTGTTATGCGGTTTCAAAAGGCGATGTGATTAGTGCGGTTGAAGGCGGTTGTTGCACCATGGCCGACATTAAAGCCACCACCGAAGCGGGCACCGGTTGTGGGGGCTGTGTGCAGTTAGTCACCAGCGTGCTTAATAACGAACTCGAAAAACGCGGTGTTGAAGTGAACACCGATATCTGTGAACACTTTCCGCACACCCGCCAAGAGCTTTATCACATCTGCCAAGTCGAAGCGATTAAAGACTTTGATACCTTAATTTCCAAGTACGGCAAAGGCTGTGGTTGTGAAGTATGTAAACAGGCCTCGGGGAGTATTTTTGCCTCGCTATGGAATTCGTTCGCGCTTGAACCCGACAAAATTGCACTGCAAGACACCAACGACAACTACCTTGGCAACATGCAAAAAGACGGCACTTATTCGGTGATTCCACGAGTGCCAGGCGGAGAGATTACGCCACAAAAATTGATTGTGTTGGGTGAGGTAGCAACGAAATACAAACTGTATACCAAAGTAAACGGCGGACAGCGCATTGTTTTGTTTGGCGCGCAAATGAACGATTTACCGTCTATCTGGAAAGAGCTGATTGATGCGGGATTTGAATCGGGACAGGCCTATGCAAAATCGTTGCGAACGGTTAAATCATGTGTTGGTTCAACCTGGTGTCGTTTTGGGTTGGACGATTCGGTGACCATGGCGATTGCGTTGGAGAATCGCTACAAAGGGTTACGTTCACCGCACAAAATCAAAATGGGCGTTTCCGGCTGTACCCGTGAGTGTGCCGAAGCCCAAGCCAAAGACATCGGTCTGATTTCAACGGAAAAAGGTTGGAATCTGTATGTTTGCGGAAACGGCGGAATGAAACCGCGTCACGCCGATCTGTTCGCCACTGAATTGACCACCGAGCAGGTTTTTAAATACGTGGATCGTCTGTTGATGTTCTACATTAAAACCGCCGACCGTCTGCAAAGAACCGCGACATGGATGGATAACTTAGAGGGCGGATTGGCCTATTTGCAAGAGGTGGTGATTCATGACTCTTTAGGCTTGGGTGACGAGTTGGAAGCTCAGATGGAAGGGTTACATGAAACGTACAAATGTGACTGGAAAACCGCGATTGAAAACCCTGAGTTTACTAAACGTTTCCGTTCGTTTGTCAACGTCGATACACCAGCACCACAACTGTTTGTGCAAGAGCGCGGGCAGATTCGTCCCGCCACCGAAGATGAAAAGTTAGCGGGTATTGCCGTAGAAATTAAGCAAATCGCTTAGACCGTTTCAAAGGCCTGCCTTGCCCGCCATTTCAGCGTTAAAAAATGGACGTTTACAGGTGTAAACTTACATTTTTCGCCTTGAACTGCCAGGCAATTCAGACCTTTGAATTCTGTCTAAGAAAATAGATAGATTAACCACGAAGGCACGAAGAAAAGCGATTTGAAACTTTAATCAGGTGTCTGAATTTATATTTTAGTAATCATTTAGTTGAACGGATATAAAAAACAAAAAACCTTCGCGTCTTCGTGCCTTCGTGGTTCAAAAATATGATTCAAAAAAATAGGTATCAAAATGAGTGAATTTGTTGAAGTCTGTTCAGTGGATCAGCTAGTTAAAAACGCTGGTGTGGCCGCCTTGATTAACGAGACCCAAGTGGCGTTGTACTACATTAATAATGAAGTCTATGCGCTGAATAATTACGACCCGATTGGTAAAGCCTTTGTGATGTCGCGCGGCATGATTGGCGATTTAAAAGGGGAGTTGATGGTGGCCGCGCCGTTACAAAAACAGCATTACAGCCTAAAAACCGGGCAGTGTTTGGATGTGGAGGGGGTGTCGATTCCCGCTTACCAAACCAAGCTCGAAAACGGTCGCGTGTTCGTTAAGTTATAACGTTTTTCTGAGCCATTAAACAGCGTGCTTGTTGCACGAAAAAGAAGTTAATTTATGCCCATGTCATCCCTAGCCAAATCCGAAACCATTCAAACGACCTGCCCGTATTGTGGGGTTGGTTGTGGGATGGATATTTCGCCTAAAAAAACCAAAGTAGCCAAATTAGCCAACGCCCATTCAAGTGTCAGCGGTATTGAAGCGTTTGAGGTCAAGGTTCAAGGTTGCGATTCGCATCCTGCCAATTTTGGGAAGTTGTGTGTAAAAGGCTCTTCGGCAGGCGAAACGGTAGATTTTGAAGGGCGAATGCTCAATCCGCAAGTGCATGGCGAAGTAGTGAGCTGGGATTCGGCGTTAAGCACGGTGGCCGATAAGTTTCGTTCGGTTATTCAAGAGCACGGCTCGGATGCAGTCGCGTTTTATGTGTCGGGGCAGTTTTTAACCGAAGACTACTATGTGGCCAATAAACTGATCAAGGGGTTTATGGGCACGGCGAATATCGACACCAATTCGCGTTTGTGTATGGCCTCGGCAGTGGTCGGTTACAAACGCGCCTTTGGTTCGGATACCGTGCCGTGCACCTATGAAGATTTAGAACTCACCGATTTATTGGTGATTGTCGGTTCCAACACCGCATGGGCGCACCCGATTGTCTATCAACGCATTGCCGCCGCCAAACGTGCCAGACCCGACATGAAAATTGTGGTGGTCGACCCCCGTAAAACGTCCACTTGTGACATTGCCGATTTGCACTTGGGTTTAAAACCGGGCAGTGATGCGGTGTTGTTTAATGGGCTTTTAGCGCAATTGGCTGAGGCGGATGTGTTAAATACGTCCTACATTGAAAAACATACCGAAGGTTTTGCAGATGCGTTGAATCAAGCGCAATTGTTACAAGGTTCCATTGCGCAAGTGGCCGAGCAGTGCGAGTTAGACGAAGCAGACTTACGGCAGTTTTTTGAGTGGGCGGTGACCCGTCAAAAAATGGTGACCTTGTATTCGCAAGGGGTTAATCAATCGTCGTCGGGGGTGGATAAATCCAACGCCATTATTAACTGCCATTTAGCCACCGGCCGAATTGGTAAAGAAGGCATGGGGCCATTTTCCATTACTGGTCAACCCAATGCCATGGGCGGGCGAGAGGTGGGCGGGTTAGCCAATCAATTGGCCGCGCACATGGACTTTAACAAACCCGAAAGCATCGACTTGGTTTCGCGTTTTTGGCAGGCCTCTAATATGGCGCAAACCAATGGCCTGAAAGCGATTGATATGTTCGATGCCGTGGCCAAAGGTAAAATCAAAGCCATTTGGATTATGAACACCAACCCGGTGGTGTCGATGCCCGATGCCGATGCGGTCAAAAAAGCACTGATTGATTGCGAGATGGTGGTGGTGTCCGATTGCATGCAACACACCGATACCACCGATGTCGCCGATGTCATTTTGCCCGCCTTAACGTGGGGTGAAACCGATGGTTCGGTGACCAATTCCGATCGCACCGTTTCGCGTCAACGCAAGTTTATGAATGGCCCAGAAAACGCCAAACCCGATTGGTGGATTCTGTGCGAAGTCGCCAAAAAAATGGGCTTTGGTGACGCGTTTAATTACGGTTCAGCGGCCGATATTTTTAGAGAACACTCCGCGTTATCAGGGTTTGAAAACAACGGCCAGCGCGATTTTGATATCTCACTACTCGATAAAATTACCGAAGCACAATACGCCAATCTCAGCCCGTTTCAATGGCCACTTTCAAATGATGCGCCTAACGGCACCAAGCGTATGTTCACCGATGGCAAATTCTTTACCCCAAGCGGTAAAGCGCAATTTATTGCCATTACACCGCGTCCACCCGTGCATCCCACCACACCTGAATTTCCACTGATACTTAACACCGGTCGTGTGCGTGATCAATGGCACACCATGACGCGAACCGCCAAAACCGCCAAACTGATGGCACACAAAGACGAAGTGTATGTGAATATCCACCCCAAAGATGCCGAAGCGTATGGCGTGACGGATGGGCAACTCGCCAAACTCACCAGCCCGTTGGGCGCTGATAAACAGGTGATTGCCCGTGTTGTGATTAGCGACAGGTCACGCAAGGGCAGCGTGTTTGTGCCGATTCACTGGACAGCGCAATACGCCAGTCATGGCCGAGTGGACGTGTTGGTGCAACCGGTGGGGGATCCGCTTTCTGGGCAACCGGAATCCAAACATTCGCCAGTCAAAATCGAACCCTTTCATGTGCAGTGGCACGGCTTTATTTTGAGTCGTGAACCGATAGTGACCCAAGCGATTAAGTACTGGGTCAAAATCAAAGGCAAACAGTTCTACCGTTACGAAATTGCCTGTTCTGTGTGCCCAATGGATATGGAAGTGTGGGCGGACACGGTTTTGGGCTTAAACGGTGAAAAACTTCAGTATCACGATAAAGCGGGCAACCGTTACCGCACCGCACGCATTGAAAACGGTGCCTTGCAATCGGTGCTGTTTATTGCGCCAAGTACCGATTTACCGCCACGCAGTTGGTTAGGGTCGGTGTTTGCTCAAGAAGAACTCGACGCCAAAACCCGTTTAAGTTTATTGGCCGGCAAGCAGTCGGGCGCGAAAGACGAAGGCAAAACCATTTGTTCGTGTTTTGGCATTGGCATCCACACCATCACCGAAGCGATTCAAACAGATCAACTCACGACGGTGGAAGCGATTGGTGCGGCGCTTAAAGCCGGAACCAACTGCGGCAGCTGTGTGCCCGAACTCACAGAAATTTTAGCCAGTGTGAAGGCGCGCGAATTAAAGTAGAGTTTGCTTTGAATTTGATTAACCACGAAGACACCAAAACACGAAGTTTTTTTGGGTATTGCTAGTCAGGCCTGTCGCATTCATAGAATAAAGCTGTTATTTTAGGTTCTTTAAATAAAATTCAGCAGGCCTGCTCAGTTTGCTATGAACCGTTCGCCATTAGAAAGTCACGCACGAGGTAATATGAAACCCATTCTTTTAAAACTTTTTTCACCCATCTTAAACCTGCTCGAATCCCCAGACGATAATTCCGAATACATCTACAGCCCAGCACACCGTAAAGTATTGGTTCTGATGGGCGTTCTGTTTTTAGGGCTAGCGAGTGTGGGCGGTTACTTTGCCATACAGTTTGATATTATGGCCAGCTTGCTCCCCACGTTTTTATTTGGCGCATTGGGTCTAGTGTGTTTGATTATCGCCAGCTTGGGCAGTGATAGAGCTGTGTCAAAGTTGTGGCGTAATCGGGGTTAAACCGTTTGATGTGATTAACCACGAAGACACGAAGGCACGAAATTTTTTAAAGTGTCTTGGTTGAGCGGGTTACTTAAACCCATAAATAAATATCTTTAACTAGTCTGTTTCAACTCTAAATCAAAAATCAGCAGGCCTGTTGGGTTTTGAATTTAGGGTTTTGGTTGAGCCATTTATCGCTATAAATAGCGAGTAGTAATGAGTATACTTTGTTTAATATTTTATTAAGAAAATTAGGGTTCTTAGCATGAGGCATGGGTTTCGTACCATTACTGAAGAGCTGTATGAGTTGCATCAAACACTTTTAGACCAATGGCCGCATTTGGTGCGCATTGCGGTTGCTTTGTATGATGAACAAACAGGCATGTTGCACACATTTGTTCGCTCTAACCTCGACCAACTTTTTTTAAACCACTATTCTGCACCGTTGAGCGAGATTCCTTCATTGACAGAGATTGCCGCTAATGGAAGGCCGAGAGTCATTAAAGACTTATCTGTTCTAAGGCAATCTCGAAGCGAGCACAGCCAAGTCATTTCCCAAAATTTTCAGTCCAGCTTCACCGAACCGTTCTATTTCAATGAGATTTTGCTAGGTTTTATTTTTTATGATGCAACCCAAGTTGACTATTTTGATCAACATTTAGAGAAACAGCTCACAGCCTACACTCGACTAATGGAAGCCTTAGTCATCTCTGATGTTCTGCCTGTTAAGACGTTGGTTGGCTTGGTTGAAACGACCAAAGAGGTTACACGTTTAAAAGATGCTGAAACCAGTAAGCATCTGATTCGTATGGCCAGTTATATGGAAATTATCGTGATTGAGTTGGCCGACCAATTTGGTTTTAGCGATGAGCAAATTGAATATATGTGGTTTTATGCGCCTCTTCACGATGTGGGTAAGCTTGCGATAAAAGACGACATTTTGCTCAAGCCCGGAAAGTTAACCCCTGAAGAGTATAAAACCATGCAAACTCATGTTTCTGAGGGCTTATTGTTTTTAGATTCGATTGAGAGAAACTTCCGATTTCAACCGTTACATCATGTTGAAATTTTACGTGATCTAATTGGGGCACACCATGAACGTTGGAACGGTTCGGGTTATCCGCTAGGATTAAAGGGCAAAGACATTCCGATTATTGGAAGAATTGCAGCAGTGGCCGATGTGTTTGATGCGGTTTCATCCGATCGTGTGTATCGAAAAGCTTGGACAATTGAGACTGCTTTAAACTATGTGGTTGAGAATAAAGGGGTTTTATTTGACCCTGAATGCGTGGATGCGTTCATTAAGAATCGAGACAAAGTACTTGCCGTGGCTAAAAAATACCAAGAAGAAGGCGGGGCTTAAGCAATCGCTCTCGATGCCGTAAGTAAAAGTCTTTGTTAATAAACCCAGCAGGCCTGCTGGGTTTTTTATGTTCAAAACTAAATATAAAAAAAGCCCCAGTCTTCAATTGTGAATGCTGGGGCTTTTGCATTTAAGCGTTGTCGATGAGGGATTACTTTAAAATAATGTCAGATTCTCCGCTCGCACCATTGTTATCGGTAATCATAATGGAAACCTTATCGCCGGCGTTGGCCTTAACTTTAATGGCCATGTAAGGATTGGCTGACACCGCACCTGACCACTGAGAATCAATGGCTTCCGCACCGTTTACCGAAACTTTTACGGTGTCGATAAACAAGGCAGGAAAGGGCTTACCGGTCTTTTTGTTCATACGCACCCCAGATTCCATTGGGTGTTTGATGAGGGCCTTGACTTCTGCAACGCCGCCTTTTGATTTTCCACGCATTCTAATTTTAATACTCATGGTTTTATCCTTTAAACGCTTGTTGCGTTTGGTTTTTGAGTTGTTTCATTTATTTCGTATTATCGATTAATGGGCGTTGAGCCAGATCAACCACCACAACCACCAATGGTCACTTTCACTTCTTGTTGGGCTTTGTAGAGTTTGCCACCGGCTTTGACCACGGCAATCACATTCATGGTTTCACCCATCTTAATTCGGGTAGAGGCATAGCCAAGCCCTGAACCTGCGAAGGTGTAGGTGCACACCAGCGGAATCGGATTCTTACTGGCAAGAATGGCAATGGATTCAACACCACTCATGCCAGTGGCATCGACGGTGACCGGTGTGACCGCGCCATTTTCTGCAATGGCTGGTGCTTTAAGTTGAATGTCGCCCGACTCCGCTGTGCTAGTGGATCCGTAGAGGCTATTTAAAGCATTGTCTGTGCTTTTGGCTGTAAAGGCATCTTTGTTCCAATCTGCAAGCACCGTAGTTGGCGTTAATAGTCCAGCGTTGACGGCAACCGCAGCGGCGCCTGTGGCTAACGTGTTTTTTAAAAATACTCTGCGTTTCATCATTGAAAACTCCTCGTTATAAACGGCTATCGGGCGACATTTAACCGGCTCTAAAAATGTCTCTAATATTAGAGTCGGCTAATGTTTCCTTGGCTCCAGATTAACGATTTAAATTAAGAAAACAAGCTAATTTGTGGCAGGCTATTTGGGCTTGGAAAACTATTGAGGCGAATTTTAACTATTTTTTATGTAATAAAATCAATGGTTTAATGGATGTTATTTTTGTAGGTTTTAGGCCTGCGTGTTTAATCTGTTGTCACAGTTCGTTAAGCATTGAATGGGCGTTTTTTGAATTAATTGCGGTGAAAATGGAGTTGAAATGCACTTATATTTGAATCAAGACGCACAAATAATCAGTTGATTTTGGATAGGCTTCTTAAACCTAACAGGCCTGTTAAGTTTAAAATCTTGGTTAAAAGGTTCAAAGATGGTTTTTTATAAAGGCGATTCATCATTTTGATGAGCCGCTTTTTAAGCAGTCCAACATGGATTTTTATGCACCAAAATGGAATGTCAATGACTCTGTATGCATATAAAAATACCGTATTTTTATTCTTAACCTATTGATTATTAATTGTAAATATTGAGTGGACGCTGGATTGTTATGTGAAAGGCATTCACCCTTTAAGAGCATCCCAAATTGGACTATTTACCGATATTTGTCAATATTAAAAATCAACCTTGCTTAATTGTTGGCGGTGGCCCGGTTGCTGCACGTAAAGCGGATCTGTTTATTAAAGCAGGGGCGATTGTGACGGTCGTTGCACCCGAACTCAAAGCCGAGATGAAACACCATTTAGCACACGGCAAAATCGTTTGGGAGATTGCGACCTTTTGTGCGGATGCCATGACCCACTTTCCGAAACCCAAATATGTTATCTCTGCAACCGACGATGAAGCGGTCAATCAAGCGGTGTATCGTTACTGCCAAAACCATGATATTCCGGTGAATGTGGCTGACCAAACTGAATTCTGTGATTTTATTCTGCCCGCTATTGTCGATCGTAGCCCGATGACCATTGCCATTTCAACAGGCGGGCGGTCGCCTGTTTTAGCGCGATTAATGAAAGCCCGTTTGGAAACCATGATTCCATCGGGTTTTAGTCGTTTAGCGGATTTGGTGGGGCGTTATCGCCAAAAAGTAAAAGAGGCCATTACCGATTTGGATGGGCGTAAAGCTTTTTGGGAAGAGTTGTTAGAAGGGGCGTTTATTGATAAAGCGGTGCATGGCAAATTTGCGGAAGCCGAAGCGGATTTAGAGCGCAAAATTAACCAAGTGGCTGAACAGGGTCAACCGTTACCTGAAGGCGAGGTGTACTTAATTGGCGCAGGGCCGGGTGACCCAGATTTAATGACGTTTAAGGCGTTGCGTTTGTTACAGCAAGCGGATGTGATTTTATACGATCGTTTGGTTGCGCCCGAAATTATTGAGATGGCACGCCGTGAAGCGGAACGTATTTACGTGGGTAAAAAAGACAAATGGCACAAGGTTCAGCAGCCCGATATCGGTTTAATGATGGTTGAATTGGCGAAGCAGGGCAAACGCGTAGCCCGTTTAAAGGGCGGTGATCCGTATATTTTTGGACGGGGCGCAGAAGAGGCCGAAGTGCTGGTTAGTCATGGGGTGTCCTATCAAGTGGTGCCCGGTATTACCGCCGCGGCGGGTTGCTCGATGTATGCCGGTTTTCCACTGACGCATCGGGATTATTCGCAATCGGTATCATTGGTTACAGGGCATCAACAAGCGGGTGCAAAAGGCGTAGATTATGGTCGTTTGGCAAACTCAGGTGACACCATGGTGTTTTATATGGGGGTGAAAAACGCCCCGCACATTCAAGCAGGCCTGCTTGAACATGGTATGCCCAAAGAGACGCCGGTGGCCGTGATTGAAAAAGGCACCACGCCAGAGCAAAAAGAGACTTACTGTACCTTAGAAACCATGGCCGAAACCATTGCGCAAAAAAACATTAAGCCGCCTTCTTTAATTATTGTTGGTGAGGTGATTAAGGTTCGGGCGCGTTTGCACCCCGTGTTACTGGCCAGTGATGGCCAGAGCGACAGTCAGGTAGCGGTATGAGCGATCACCCGTTTGCGCAGTTTTTAAGAATTTTAGGAAAGGGCCCCAAAAGCCGCCGTAGCTTAACGCAAGACGAGGCCGCCGAAGCCTTACAAATGATTTTAGCGGGCGAAGTTACCGACAAACAATTGGGTGCTTTTTTGTTGTTAATGCGTGCCAATGGGGAGTCGCAAGACGAACTGATTGGCTTTGTAAAAGGCTTGCGTGACTATTTAAAATTAAGTCAACAGGCCTCCAACGTGGATTTAGATTGGGCGGCATACGCCGGCAAATGGCGTTATCCTCCGTATTTTTTGTTGAGCGTAAAGTTGTTAGCCGAGAACGGTTACCAAATTTTATTACATGGTGATGCGGGGCAGTTTGATAATCGATCGTATGTCGAATCGTTTTTAGAGCCGTTGCAAATTCAGCAGGCCTGCTCACTCTCCAATGCCAATGAACTGCTGGAACAGAATCGCGCGGTGTACTTGCCCTTATGTTGTTTTGCTCCGCAATTACGAGAAATTTTGCATCTTAAATCCGAGATTGGGGTGCGCACGGTGTTTAACACTGCGGTAAAACTGCTCAACCCGCTGAATGCTAAAAAAAGTATGCAGGGCATCTTTCATAAAGGGGTCGAGCACTTACATCATGCCGCATCCAGCGTAAACGGTACAGAACGTAATTTGGTGTTTAAGGGCGAAGGCGGCGAGCCAGAGATTCGACCCGATGCGTTGAGCCATCTGTATTTTTCAAGTCATAAAACGGATGCGGAATCCGGGTTTGAAGATGTGTTATTTAATTCGATAACAGAGCGTCAAATGCGCCCAAAAACTTGGCAAAAGGAGGACTTATTTGCCTTATGGGCGGGGACTCAAGAAGATGTGTATGGTCAACAAAGTGTGGTTGCCACTACGGCGGCGGCATTGATGTTGATGGAATCAATTGATCAAACGGCCGCAGTTGTGCGCGCAAACGAGTTTTGGATAAAGAGGTCAGCAGGATGCTAGAAGTGAATAACCAACTGAAACACGACTACGATACGGTATTTGATTTTGTGCTCTCTAAAACGCACATTAAACAATCAACAGAGCAGGTAAACTTGGCCAATTTGTCGGGAAGAGTCTTAGCCGAAACGCTTTACTCGCCCATTAACCTGCCAAATTTAGCGATCAGTGCCATGGACGGTTATGGGTTTTCTACCAAATCCAAACAGGATTTACTGCCAGTAGTGGAAACCATCTGTGCTGGGCGGGTTGATTTAAGCCAAGGTATCTCTAGTCGCAAGGCCGTTAAAATTATGACGGGTGCGGTGATTCCAGAAGGTGTGGACTGTGTGATTCCGCAAGAACAAGCCTTATTGCAACAAGGCGATACCCAACCTCTCTTAATAAAACCACAAAAAGCCATTCGTGGACAGCACATCAAAGCGGTCGGCTCCGACGTTAAAAAGGGCGCATGTCTATTTAAACAGGGACACCTAATGCGTGCGCAAGATATCGCTCTGTTAGCGTCGGTGGGCATCGCCCAAGTCGCTGTGTTTGAAAAGGTTAAAGTGGTGGTGTTGGTGTCGGGTGATGAATTAGTTGAACCGGGTCAAACGTTAAGTTCAGGGCAGATTTACGATGCCAACTCCTCTTTAATTGGTGAGTTGGTGAAGCAACTGCCAGCGGAGTTGCTAGCGTGCGAGATGTTACCCGATGATGCTGCGACAATAGAGAGCCGACTTTTTGAATGGTCTAAAAAAGCCGATATTTTAATAACCATTGGAGGGGCGTCGGTTGGCCAAAAAGACCACGTTAAAACGGTGTTGAATTCATTAAAAAAGCATTGGAGTTGGACATTGAATATGAAGCCTGCGAAACCCTTCTCGATGGCCCTGTTAAATGATGGCATTCTGGTGGCGTTACCGGGTAACCCGTTAGCGGCATTTATGAGTTTTCAGTTGTTTGTTAAAGCGGTGATTCAAAAGTCGGCAGGCCTGGTTAAATGGCAACCGAAATCGCAACGTTTGCCCTTAATTGAATCTTCCCTAAAGTTGGCGGATAAAGTTCAATGGCTGCAAGTTAAGCGAACTGAAAAAGGCCTAAAACCCTTGTTAAATGGCTCGTCGAGTCAGTTAACGCAGTTGGTAAATGCCAGTGGGTTTATTCGTGTGAACCCTCAGCAGGCCTGCTCAAAAGGTGATTTAGTGCTCTTTTGGCCCTATTGATTTGGTTGTTGAATAGCGATAAACGCATGGGAGTTAAAGGGTGATTGGGATTATTGTACTGGCAGGCGGACAAGGCCGTCGCATGGGCGGTCAAGATAAAGGCTGGTGTGTGTATCAAAATAGGTCATGTGTTGAACAGCTTTTAGAACAGTTACAGGCCCAGATTAACGCATTGCCGTTAAGTCAAGCCAGCGGTGGCGCACCGACTTTCAAAATTTTTATTAGTGCCAACCGAAACCTTTCTAAGTATCATGCGTTGGGTTTTGATGTGATTACCGATGAACGAGAGGACTACTGTGGCCCTTTGGCTGGGATTGAAGCGGTGGTGCACTATCAAGCGACGCTTGAAAATCTTAAAGGCGTGCAACCCATTAAGCGTTGGATTACCTGTCCAGTCGATTCGCCCAAATTGCCTCAGAACTACCTAAATAAGATGCTCAGTGTCACGCCGCAACAATTGGCCTATGCCCAGCAGCAGGGTAGAAAACACTTTGCCCATTTGTCGATACCGGCTGTTCAAGCAGAATCAGTGAGTGCCTATTTACATAGAGAACAGCGTTCTATTAAGGGTTGGTTATTTCAGCCGGCTTTTGAACGGTATTTGGTCGCCGTGCCGTTTGAGTGCGCTTCATCTAACCTGTTAAATTTAAACACGCTTAACAGCAATCGCACACTGAAGCCGAATAATGCTTAGATTTAGTATGAGCTTCGCCAAAGTTAGGCATGATTTGCTTGCATATTAACCACGCATTAAGCGACGGATAAAACGAATAAAAATAAACACACCCAACGCCAACCACGGGTAAATGACAATAATTAAGGTATTGTAAAGTGCGGTAAAAGTACCGGAAAGGTGCTCCAGACTCTCCACTGTTAATCGTCCATCCTCAGCATTCGACAACGCCACCAGTGCCACAATTAACACAATCACTGCTAACACGGTGCCGACCTGCCAAAAAATCTTACTCCAAATATCCATTGCTTTGCTTCCTTTTAGTCATCATCTGAGAATAGCGTTATAAAGGTGAGTTGCGCTTATGTTACCGACTTTTAACCAAGCGGTCACCAACCGTAATCGCCTTTTTATCAGTATAACGAGATGGAAGTAGATAAAAAATATTACTTAGGGTTAAAAATAGTTTGATTAGCCAACTTTATGGATAGGCTTTGCAAACCGGCTTGACGTGCTAGAATCGATAGTCCCTGTAATCAAGAGATGGAAAGATGTTTGAAATAGCCAAGCAACGTTTGCAAGCGGTATTTAACCATATTGATATTGATGAAGAGGTCATGACTCGGCTTTCGGTACCCAAACGCTCGATTATTGCCAATATTCCGGTGCGAATGGACGACGGCAGTTTGCGGGTGTTTCCGGCGTATCGCGTGCAGTATGACGATACCCGAGGGCCAACCAAAGGCGGAATTCGTTATCACCCCAGAGTGAATTTAGACGAAGTGACCTCGCTGAGTTTTTGGATGACGGTGAAGTGTGCGGTGGCCGGGTTGCCGTTTGGGGGCGCAAAAGGCGGCGTGACGGTTAACCCTAAAGAGTTATCGTTGTTGGAAATAGAACGTCTTTCACGCGGTTATATTCGAGCTTTTGCCGATGTTTTGGGAGAAAAACGTGATATTCCCGCACCGGATGTGTATACCAATGCCACCATTATGGGCTGGATGGCGGATGAGTACTCGATGATTACACGCCGTCAAGAGCCGGGCATTATCACTGGTAAACCGATTCACTTAAACGGCTCATTGGGTCGTGACAGTGCCACTGGACAGGGGGCGTTGTTTACTTTGAACGAATACGCACGCCATAAGGGTTGGGACATTAACCAAACCACGATTGCGGTTCAGGGGTTTGGAAACGCGGGCTATCATTTTGCTTCTTTAGCCAAAAAACAGGGGTATCGAGTGGTGGCGGTGTCCGATTCAAAAGGTGCTATTTTTGATCCAAAAGGGCTTAACGTTAATGATGTGCATCAGTTTAAGTTAGATAACAATGAACTCGCCTCCGTATACTGCGATGGCTCGGTGTGCAATATGCTGGAGTTTGAGGTGATGACTAATGAAGCACTTTTAGAGTTGGATGTGGATGTACTGGCGTTGGCGGCCATGGAAAACCAAATTACCCAGTTAAACGCATGTAATATTAAAGCCAAAACCATTTTAGAAATTGCCAATGGCCCGGTGACGCCGCAAGCCGATGAAATTTTAGAAGCCGCAGGTACCGATGTGATTCCTGATGTATTAGCCAATGCGGGTGGCGTAACCGTCAGTTATTTTGAGTGGGTGCAAAACCGAGCGGGCTATTACTGGGAGGAGTCAGAGGTGCACGAAAAACTCAAAAAGAACATGACCCGTGAAACCAATTTGGTGTTTGATATTGCCCAACGTTATCAGTGTTCATTAAGAACGGCGGCTTATATTCATGGTGTAGAACGTCTTGCTGGCGCAATTGATCAACGGGGCAATCGTAAGTTGTTTACTCGAATTAAGTAGAGACACTTTGATCTTTCACTTGTTTTCTGCAAACTAACGTTTATTTGTTATAAACAGGATTAATTGGGGTAAGCATCAGAGTGGATTATAATTGCCTGTTATGTTTAAAAATTAAGGTTCGTGGTTGATGGAGATAGAGATTACTAAACTTGCCCCAGATAATGCTTGTTGGCAGACTATGAAATCTCAAGTTTCAGATGGGTTCTCACCGGATATCGTCTTTATGTTTGGTGATACCGATACTATTAAACAGCCCAAGTATTATGAGCAGGTTCGTGCACGTTACCCTCAAGCTAATATTATGGGTTCGTCAACTTCAGGCAATATTTTAGGTGCTGAAGTCAGTAAATCCTCTTTAGTTTTAACGGCGGTTTCATTTGATTCTGCTCAGGTGAAGTTGTTGAGTATGGATATTGATAATAACGATACCTCAGAAGAGATTGAACTTGAGTTAACTCGACTGGTTAATCGCTTGACGACTGACAATATTAAACAACTATTTGTGCTTTCTGATGGTCTAAATATCAACGGTTCTCAACTGCTTAGAGGTTTGAACAAAGGGGCAACCGTTTCGGTTACCGGTGGATTGGCAGGAGACGGTAATCGTTTTGAAGAAACGTTTGTCATTGCAAATGCGCCAGCAACAAGTCATCGAATTGCCATTTTGGCTTTTTATGGTGATAGCTTAACCACCAGCGATGGCTATTATGGTGGTTGGAGTGAGTTTGGTGCTGAGCGTATTATCACCAAGTCAAAAGAGAACATCGTGTATGAGATTGATGGCAAACCTGCTTTAGATCTTTATAAAAATTACCTCGGAGAATATGCAGAGGATTTACCCAATAGCGGCCTGAGATTTCCGCTCAGTATTAATCAAGATGAGGGGAATCTCGAAGTTATTCGTACATTACTTGCCATTGATGAAGAGATGAAATCGATTACCTTTGCTGGAGATGTGCCGCAAGGTTGTCGTGCACGATTAATGAAACCGGATTTAGATATTTTGGTCGATGGTGCCGGCGTAGCTGCTAAAAATGTGATCAAACACAATAACAAGCCAGCGTTAAGCTTGGTTGTGAGTTGTGTTGGCCGAAAAATCATAATGGGGCAGATGGTTGAAGAGGAGCTCGAAGCCCTAGAACGCGAATTGGGTACAAATGTTCAATTGTGTGGCTTTTACTCGTATGGTGAAATTTCTCCAATTTCAAGCACGCACGCAGAGTCATCACTGCACAATCAAACGATTGCTTTAACCACCATTTATGAGGATTAATTGATTTGTATGCATAAGCTTTTAGCGCGACAACTAAAGAAATCCTTCGGTAAAAATTGTGATTTTAATACTTTTTCAGATGAACTTGATGGTTTGTTTGAATCTATTTCTGATGCTTATGAGGATTACGATCATGATC
Source organism: Thiotrichales bacterium (assembly GCA_016938655.1). Lineage (GTDB taxonomy): Bacteria > Pseudomonadota > Gammaproteobacteria > Thiomicrospirales > Thiomicrospiraceae > Thiomicrorhabdus. The sequence continues at coordinate 84,342 of JAFGUG010000043.1, forward strand.
GTAAAATCTTAGAGTTAACCCTAGAAAAAAACTCTTATGAATTGACGACTGCAAACCGTTTAATTTCTGATCAAAACGATTCCTTAATTCATCAATTAAAAACCCTTTCCCGTTCTAGAGCATTTTTGACTCGCTTAATTGACAGCGTTCATATGTTTATTGTGACCTCTAATGCCAATCTAGAGGTGATTACTGTTAATAAAAAATTCTCTGGAAGTTTGAATAAGACCTACCACCATTTCTTGGATATTTTTCCCGAGAATGATTTAACCGAAAAGTTTAGAGGTGAGTTGCAAAGCCTTCTTTCAAATAAGCTGGAGGTAATTCACAATGACATGGAGCTTAAAGACAGTTTAAATAATGTGCTCTATATCTCTTGGTCTCATACTTTGGTCGAAGATGAACAGGGAAATCCGATTATTCTGTCAATTGGTTCCGATTTGACAAAACGCAAAGAGGCCGAGGATGCGTTGCACTGGTTAGCCCATCATGATCCGTTAACCTTGATTGGGAATAGACGTTCCTTTCAATACAGCCTTCAGCATATGTTAAGTTCCAATTCGCAAGGCGCATTGGTCTTTATTGATGTAAATCATTTTAAGCAAATTAATGACTTTTATGGTCACAGTGTGGGGGATTTGGTACTGATTAATATTGCCAACGCCTTAAAAAAAGTCACACGGTCGAATGATGTAATTAGTCGCTTATCTGGTGATGAATTTACAGTGATTCTTTGCAGAGTAAACAGTGAAGTGATTTCGCTGGTGTTAGATAAGTTGGTTACAGCCTTAAACAGTCACATTATCTTAGAAGATGGTTCAAAACTTGAATATTCGGTGAGTATTGGGGTTTCACTTTTCCCTGAGCACGCACATCAACAGGAACAGTTAATTATTAACGCTGACTTGGCGATGTATAAAGCCAAGAAAAAAGGGCTTGGACGTTGGCATTTGTTTAGTCCAGAAACCGATGATTTCAGCAGCTTGCAAACGGATAATTTGCAGATGCGTTCTATAAAAAACGCACTTGAAGAGAATCGTTATCAGCTCAATTATCAACCGATCTTAAAATTGCAAGACAAAACTATTTCGCATTATGAGGCATTGATTCGTCAGATTGATGAAAACGGGAACCTGGTTTATCCAGGTTCGTTTATTCCTGCTGCCGAAAGGATGGGCTTAATTCAAGATATTGATGAGTGGGTACTTGAGCACGTTTTGAAATGTTTGGCTAGAGAGCTGCCGAGTCGTCCAGAATTGGTTATTACGGTGAATATTTCGGCGCCAACTTTGCAAGAGGGAGATCTGCCTAGATTACTGGTGAAACTTTTAGAAAAGTACCAGGTTCCTTGCAACCACCTTATTATTGAATTAACGGAAACAGCGTACATTGATAACTTTGAAGAAGTATTACGCAATTTAACTGAAATTGATGCGTTAGGTGTCAGAATTGCCTTGGATGACTTTGGGGTTGGTTTCTCATCGTTTAGTTATTTAAAACGTATGCCGCTTAGCTATGTAAAGCTGGATGGCTCTTATGTTAAGACCCTATTACAAAGCCATGAAGACCAAGTGTTTGTAGAAAGTCTTTCAAATATGGTGCAGGCGTTTGGCATGAAAACCATTGCTGAATTTGTCGGTGACCAAGCGACCTGTAACCGCTTATTAGAGCTTGGGGTAACATACGGTCAAGGTTACTTTATTGGTAAACCGCAACCGTATTTGGCCACAATAGATGAGGTCAGAAAAAATATTGGCATGTGTGAGCAATAATGGCTTTTAGTTAAATTTTGTCGCTTTTGGCTAAAAACAACGCACTCTCTAAGCTTAAGGTCACTGCCATAAACCCAGACTTATGACAAAAGATGGTATCTGTTAAACCACTGACTTCATTCAACTCTGTATCACGTAACCCACGGAACCGCTCTGGAAGGTGGTTCTCAAACGTGTTGCAAAACACCCCAAACTGTTCATCACTTCGTGGGTAAACCACACGTTTAATTTCTGGATGTGAGCGTATAAAGTCCTTAAATGGGAGGTTTTTATCCATGACCAAAATACCGTCTTTTACGGTTTTGGCATAGGCTTCTAATTCAACCACTACTTCTGCTTCCTTCATGGCGGCTTTAATAAAGTTATTTAAAATATCGGTGGTCAATTCAATAGCTTTTTTAAAGGCTTGCTCTTGCTTTTCGGGTTGGTCAGACGGTTCGTTCATCATCGCGATAAGCAGTGACACAGACGGCCGAGGATCTTCTGAAAAAACACCGTTATCCACTGCATCCACATCACTGATTAATTTGGCATCGACCCATTGCATGGCAAAGTTTGCTTGGTAGTCATCGGTTAGGCCACGTTTTGCAAAAATGGCTTTAGCGAAGTGTCGCCAAATTAACCCTGCGGTGGCGTAGGGCGTGCCATCAGGACGCGCTTCGGTAAAACTGTTTTGGTGATGGTCGAAACGCAGGGTGTCTGGGTTATATTCGGCACCCACATCTAACACAATATCCGCTTGCTTAATAACGGCTTCATCACGCGAGCGGACAATATCGTGTTCTTCAACCATTAAGACCATTGAAGTGGCAAAGACTTCATCCGCGTGAAAACGACCAGAGTGAGTAACCAGCATGAGGATTCCTTGTAATACTGTAAATAAGAGGAATATAGTAGCGTATTTGCTTGAACGTTTCTCTTTTTTGAGTTTACTGATTTTTTTAAATGTTAGCAGGCCTGCTGATTTTTTGTTGAAAAGCGACTATCTTAAGCAGAGCGTTCCATTTTTTTCAGCGAAAGGCTGAAAATTAAGTAAACTAACTTAGCTTATTTAGTTTTTTTAATGGTTAGTGTTCGTTTTTTCACAGGTCAATTGTCGAGTAAAGGTCATTTGTATGCGCGTTGATGTTCGTAAAGTTTTTAGACAAGTATCAAAGGGTTGATATGGTTTTTAATAGTTCGCACACCTTTAATTTAGAACAACTAAAAGCGATGTTGGCACTCATGCCTAACCCCGTGATTATTAATAAAAGATGCGTGAATGAGTCCGGTGAAGCCTATGAAGAGATTGTTTATGTCAATCCTGTATTTGAAAGCACGCTTGGCTATACCATTGAAGATATTCCAACTCATGAAGCTTGGTTTGATAAAGCTTATCCGGATCGTAACTATCAAGCTTATATTATTAAAGAGTGGCGTAAAAGTTTAGAAACGGCCGCAAAAAATGACACCCCATTACTCGGATTTACATGCAAAGTATTTACGAAAAAAGGGGCTTACAAATGGTTTGAAGTTACTAGCCAGATAAATTCCAATATTTTGAATGATTATTATCTCATTGTGTTTTTAGAGGTCGATGCACCCGAAGATGCAATTTTAAACCTACAATCGCTGACCAATGAATTAATCGAAAAAAATCATGAGCTTGAACGCAGTAAAAGTGTTTTGGATGAAGTTCAAGAAATTGCGCAAATTGGTAGTTGGGAAATTGATTTAGTTGAAAATACCATTTCTTGGTCACCCGAATTATTCAATATTTTCATGGAAGATCCAGCAACCCACGTCCCAACACTTGAAGACTTTTATCGTCGTCTTGAGCCAGAAGAGGCAACCTTGGTTCAACAGCAGATTGAACAGGCGATTCAAACCGGTGAAAAGCGCAGTGTTGTGGTGACCTCTAAGCGAGGGGATGGCAGCCCTCTTAGTATAGAAATTTACGGTAGAGCCGTGTATGACGAGCTGAGTGGTCAACCCATTAAGCTCGTTGGTGCGACAATGGATATTTCTGACCGGGTTGAACTTTTGACTGAAAATGGTGAACTGGCAAAGTTAATTCGAGTGGCACAACAAGAGTTGTATATTGTTGATTATGAAACCGATAAGTTTGTTTATGTAAATGAAAGTGCCAGCCGCAATACAGGGTATTCAATTCAAGAACTGCTTGATTTTACAGTTCACGATATTAATCCGCAGTTGACTCCCGAGAGAGTTAAGCAGATGAAGTTAGCGGGTCAAGCTTTAGATAAGATGCACAATACCTCTATCCATCAACGCAAAGACGGTTCCACTTACCCTGTTCATGCAACGTTACAGAGAGTGACCTATAAAAACCGTCCGTGTTATGCGATTTTTGATATCGACATTACCGAACTCAAGGCGATAGAGCAAATCTTAGACGATCAGTTAAAGTTATTTGAAAACATTATTGATTCCGTTCCCGTTCGAATTTATTGGAAAGATCTGCATGGCGCCTACTTGGGTGCCAATAAACACTTCTTAAAGGATGCTGAGTTGCAGTCAAATAGCGAACTGATTGGCAAGACGGACTTAGATTTAATTTGGGCAGAGAGTTCGGGAGAGGCCTATCTACTTGAGGATTTTCAAGTGATGGAAAGCGGCGTTGAAAAATTGCAGGTCGAAGAGATTGTGACTAAGGCTAATGGGGAGCGCATGGTGTTGTCTAATTCAAAGGTACCTCTGACGAACACGAAAGGCGAAATTGTGGGGTTATTAGGTACCTATGAAGATATTACGCAGCGCCGAAAAATGCAAGATGAGCTTATGAAGCATCAAGAAGCACTGCACCATCAAGCGCATCATGATTTATTAACCAACCTGCCTAACCGATTGCTGTTGCAAGATCGTCTTGTTAGTGCCGCTCGGCACGCCAAACGAAGTGGGCAGTCTTTTGCCGTTATGTTTATCGATTTAGATCAGTTTAAACAGATTAATGATGCCATGGGGCACGATGTGGGTGATCGGGTTTTGCAAGAAATTGCCCGGAGATTGTATGCTGAAATTGGACCAATCGATACTCTAGCGCGAATAGGGGGCGATTAATTCACCATTATTAAAGAGCCCTTTACCAACACGCAAGAGGTGGTTGAGTTTGCTCAAAAAATCATCGATCTGACCAAAGAGCCCATTTTGATTGATTCGCAAGCTCTCTATCTATCGAGTAGTATTGGCATTAGCTTGTACCCTAAAGATACCACCTCGATTGATGATCTACTGAAATATGCCGATGCAGCGATGTATCGAGCTAAAGATTTGGGTCGAAACAACGTCCAGTTTTATACCGAAGACATGACACAAATGGCGTTTGAGCATGTGGCAATGCAGGCCAGTTTGCGCCAAGCCATTAAAAATAACGAGTTTGTGGTAGCTTATCAACCACAAGTGGATGCGGCTCAACACAAAGTGATGGGCATGGAAGCCTTGGTGCGTTGGAATCACCCTTTAATGGGCATGGTGCAGCCAAATAAGTTTATTCCGCTTGCGGAATCGACTGGCATGATTGTTGAGTTAGATCGTTTGGTTATGCAAAGTGCGATGCTTCAATGGGCCGACTGGCATCAACAGGGGCTCGATTTGGGGGTGCTGTCTATGAACCTATCGGTTAAACAGATTCAACAAGCGGACTTTATCGACTTTTTACAAAGCAGTCTTCTCTCAACCCAATGCCATCCGGATTGGCTCTGTTTAGAGGTCACAGAGAGCGCCGTCATGAAAAACCTAGACGAGATGAAAGCCGTGTTAATTAAAATTCGGGCTTTGGGTATTTCGATTGCCGTTGACGATTTTGGAACCGGTTACTCCTCTTTGGCTTATTTAAAACGTCTGCCGGTGAGTAAGTTAAAAATTGACCGTTCCTTTATTCGCGATCTGCCAGATGACGAAGAGGATGCGACGATTACCCGAACCATTATCATAATGGCCAAAAACTTAGGGTTGGAGGTCATTGCCGAAGGCGTTGAAACCGCTGAACAGCAAGCTTTCTTATTAGAGAATGGTTGTCCAGATATTCAAGGTTTTTTATACGCTCAACCCCTTTTAAAAGCGCCGCTTGAAGCGTGGCTAACTGAATTTAATGCGCAAGGAGCCTAATCATGCTGGATACCCAAAATATTCAATGCCCTTATTGCTGGGAAACTTTTGAACTGGTTGTCGACCCATCAGAAGCGCACCAAGAGTATATTGAAGACTGTTTTGTTTGTTGCCGCCCGATTCATTTAATTATAGAAATCGATCCATCAGACCCAGCAGGCATGGCAAATATTCAGGCGTTAAGTGAAGACGAAGACATCTATTAACCTAATTTATAACCCTTACCAGGGGTTAACCCTCTATTTTTGATACTAAGCAGGCCTGCTTAAATTATTGATATTAAATCACTTTACAGGTTTTTCTCTTTAATAACCTACTGTTTCTATAGGTCTTATTGGATTTATCAATTATTCTTCTATCCCAAATTTAACTAATATCTTAATCGTAAATTACTTTGTTTAAATGCATCAATAACAACAAAACTTAAAAGGATGAGTATTAAATGAACACACATATCGTATGGTCTATTTTACTTTATGCCATCCCGCTGCTCTTTTTTGTAGGGGCTGCGGTTAACTTAAGACAGGCCGGCTGGCCGTTTGCAAAGATGGTGACCATTTTTGCACTCGCCATCTCGTCTATTTTTGGTTTGATGGTCGTAACAGGCATAGTTTCATTGGCTGAAACACAGGCAGAAGCTTGGATAAATCCTTCGGCAAGCAGTGCGATTATGCTTATTCTAATCAGTTTTATTGCCATGATTAACGTGCATTTTTCTGAGAAAAATATGGCGGGTAATCGAGAAGATGAAGCACGTTACTTACGTTGGTTAATGATGACGTTGGGGGCGGTTACCATGGTGGTACTGAGTAATCACATGCTGATATTTGTATTAGCGTGGGTTGCAATCAGCTCCGGTCTACACAGACTGTTAATGTTTTACCCAGAGCGTCCACGTGCCGTATTAGCGGCTTACAAAAAGTTTATTTTTGCTCGAATTGCTGAATTAGCCTTACTTATTGCCGTGTTAATGCTTTATCACGACAGCGGGTCTTGGTTGATCAGTGACGTTTATAAAATGGCCGCCGCGTCAGACGGTTTAACCACCTATCAAGAGATCGCCGCGGTTCTATTAGTTATTTCAGCACTCATTAAATCGGCTCAGTTACCGGTTCACGGTTGGTTGATTCAAGTTGTTGAAGCCCCAACACCGGTTTCCGCTTTATTACACGCGGGTATTATCAACTTAGGTGGTTTCTTAATGATCTTGTTTGCGCCGTTGATTATTCAATCGGCCATTGCTCAGTGGTTACTGTTGATTGTGGGTGGACTCACTACCATTGTGGCTGGACTGATTATGATGACCAAGGTCAGCATCAAGGTTCGTTTAGCTTGGTCAACCATGTCGCAAATGGGTCTGATGTTGGTCGAGATTGGCTTGGGCTTATATGAGCTAGCGTTGTTACACATTGTGGCGCACTCTTGCTACAAAGCGTATGCGTTCTTAAACTCCGGTTCAGAAGTAGAACTAGACATGAAGCGTCGTTTAGCGCCACCCAAAATGCCGAGTTTTGGGCAGTGGGCGAGCAGTGCTTTTATCTCATTTGGGATTGTGGTGATGATTATCCTCGTGTTTGGTCTATCCGCCCCTTACAGCCCATGGTTCCTGTTGGCGATTGCCATTATGATTCTGATCGCAGAGCGAGACAGTCAGTCTAAAGCAGGCAGTGTGTTTGGCGTGTTAACCTTGGCGGCTATTTTAATTGCAGCTTACTCTTTGCAAAAATACGGTGCTGGGTTCATTGCACCGAATATGGCGGATGCCACCGGTGTTTATGGTGATATGTGGGTGATTGCATTGTTTATGGTATTTATGGGGCTTTATTGGGTCTTGAGATACTTGCCAGAACACCCGCGTGTGATGCGCTTTAGAGTTGCGTTGTATGCCGGTTTTTATCTAGACGAATGGATGACGCGCACCAGCTTAAAACTGTTTCCAAAACAGTTACCGATTAGAACCAATCCAAAACAGCTGCAAATTCCAGAAAAGGAGATGATTCAATGAGTAATACAACACTGAATACTTCAAGTTCTAAAAGAAATTTAAACCCATTTGAAGGGGCAACCTTAACAGATACGCAAAAAACCGCGATCTATGCGGGTTGTGACTTGATTGCACCGACTTGGCCTTTGGATCAGATGATTGCGGTCAACCCATGGTGGGAGTTACGAGGGCGCAGTTTTAAAAAGGTGTCCGCGGATTTAGCGGCACTTTCGCAGATTACCTGTTTGCCGGCTAAAAATTACTTTAAAGGGCTGTGGCGAGATGCCATTACCCCAGAGATTTTGCAGCAAGCGATTGATGAGTCTGGTTTAGAGACCACGATTGACGCTTGTGAATCGCACCTGCTTTCCAGTGAAGAGTTAGCGCATTGGCACAATGTGAGTGATCTCATGGACAGCGGTCGTAATCGTCAACACAGAATGGCGTGGCGAGATGAAATTACCCATCAGATTAGTCAGTTCTGTGCAATGTACTTCAATGACTCCGAGCTGTGCAGTCAATCGAGTTATGGCTCAGAACGACTGTATAAAAGTTGGTTGTTGGCCACACAGGCCGATGAAGGGATTGAGATTATTATGGATGAGCCGGGGTTAACCGAGCTATTTCATACCTTACCTCGTTCGTCGCGTGCGGTGATTGCCCAAGCGTTAACCGACATGAAGGTGTCTGACGAAGAGCTAACTGACTACGTTCATGCCTTATTGTTAGACATTAACGGTTGGGCTTCATGGGTGTCGTATTTACGCTGGCAAGACCGTTTAGACGGGGAAGAAAATAATATGATGGTCGATTTATTGGCCATTCGCTTGGCGTGGGAGTGGGTACTGTGGCGTTATCAGCAAGGTAAAAACAAAGGCATGTTTGGCGAACTTAAATTTTTATGGTTGCATCAACTGTCTAAACTGCCCGAGTTAAAAACGTCGCACATAGAAGCGCAATCTCTAACCTGGATTTGGCAACGTGCCGCCGAGCTCAGCTACCAAAAACAGTTGCACAGACAATTAAAAGCACCTGCGCCAGAAGTCGATGAACGACCTTTGGTGCAAGCGGCATTTTGTATCGATGTGCGCTCAGAGGTGATGCGCCGAGCGTTAGAAGCACAAGACAGTCGTATTCAAACGTTTGGTTTTGCTGGATTCTTTGGCCTGCCCATCGAGTACCAAGCACCGGGGAGCGGGTTGGTACGTCCGCAGTTACCAGGCCTGTTAAAAGCACAACTGCGCTTAAAGTCGATTATCAAACCCGAAAACAATGAAAAACAGCACGCTAAACTCAACAGTAAAGCGCGTTGGTTGGAGTGGGGTACGGCCGCACCGGCTACCTTTAGTATGGTTGAAGCCAGTGGCTTGCTGTATGCCTTTAAATTACTCAGAAACACCGTGTTTCCGGAGGACCATAAGCACCCGATTAACGACTTAGATATTGGACAGGCCTGGGAACTTACTCAAGACAGTCAGCCGTTAACAACGCAACAAAAAGTCGAATTAGCGGGCGGCATCTTAAAAGCGATGGGATTAGACAAAAATCTGGCGCAACACGTTTTGTTGGTGGGACACGGAAGCCAAACCTGCAATAACGCCATGGCGGCAGGGTTAGACTGTGGTGCCTGTGGTGGGCAAACGGGTGAATTAAATGTGCGTATTTTGGCGCACTTGCTCAATCAACCTGATATTCGAGCAGGCCTGGTTGATCAAGGTATTACTGTTCCAGAAACCACGCAATTTGTGGCTGCGCTTCATAACACGACCACTGACGATATCCGTATTTTTGATATTGAAGACATGGATCAAACCGTTGTGCAATGGTTGGAAGGGGCCTCAGATCTTTCAAGACAAGAGCGTGCCGGTCGTTTGGGCTTAACGCACCTGCAAGGTGAAGCCTTAACCAAGTCGATTCGTGGTCGTGCAAAAGATTGGTCGCAAGTGCGTCCAGAGTGGGGCTTGGCAAACAATGCGAGCTTTATTGTGGCACCGCGTAAGCGTACTCAACACTTAAACTTGGAAGGCCGTAGCTTTTTGCACGACTATCAATACGAAAATGATACCGATTTTAGTTTGTTGACTTTGATTATGACCGCACCGATGTTGGTGACCAACTGGATTAATATGCAATATTACAGTTCAGTGTGTGACAACTACAACTACGGTTCAGGTAACAAAGTTCTGCAAAACGTGGTCGGTGGTAATATTGGCGTATTTGAAGGTAACGGCGGTGACTTACGCATTGGTCTGTCCATGCAATCGCTGCACAATGGTGAAGAGTGGATGCACGAACCGCTGCGTTTAAGTGTGTACATTGATGCCCCACAAGACGCCATTGCCGATATTGTTCATGCGCATGAGCCAGTTATGAGTCTAGTCAAAAACGAATGGCTCTTCCTATTTAGCTGGGATCGCGACGGTAACATTTGTCGCTATAACGGCGAAGCGTGGAAGTGCGTTGATTAACGAAGTTTTTAAATAACGGTTTGTTCGTGGCCTCTAATTAAGGGGCTGCTTTTAAAAACCTTAAAACAAAAAGCCCGCTCTCTAAAATTTAGAGAGCGGGCTTTTTTTGTTTGGTGGAGATGGGCGGAATCGAACCGCCGTCCGGAAAGCATCCACTTAAGAATCTACATGTTTATTTGGTCAATTAATTTAACTTCAATGTTACCCGACCAGCAGGGATCACACAAAGCGAGCTTGTAAGTTTTAGTGAGCACCATCCAAACACATGGTACTGACGATTCCGTATGAGTCTATACAGAGCTGAGGGCTACGGACAACTGGCCCAGTCTGCACAAGCGGGGTTAAGCCGCTAGAGCGTAGTTATCGTCGTTTGCAACTATAACAATTTAAATTAAGATTTACGTGCATAATTCAGGCACGACATGCATCCTAAACTTCAGTCTCCCCGTCGAAACCAGTACACCCCCAAAGGTGGTTGGGTTGTTTGACGTTGTTTAAATTTCAGCAGGCCTGCTCAGATTGAATCCTTGCAGCGTTGATATTTAAAACAGAAGAAATCTAGTTAATGATTAGATTTCCAAATTTTCAAAGAACTCATGCGAGTTTTTCGGTTTTTAGCCTTATTTACTCGCGTGCTTATTATATAGGGTTTTAAACTTGAGGTTTCAAGGTTAATGGCTATAAATTTTTAAATTTCGTTTACCGGGTGGATTTAGCGCGAATGTTTTAGGATTCGGTCTTTATCACGGCTCCATTCACGGTCTTTTTCGGTGGCGCGTTTGTCGTGAAGTTTTTTACCTTTGGCTAAGCCAATGTCAATTTTGACTTTTCCGCCCTTGCTCCAATGCATACTCAATGGCACAACGGTCATTCCGTCGCGGTCAACCTTGCCCATTAGACGCTCTATTTCACGGCGATGTAACAGCAGTTTACGCAAACGTAATGGGTCGTGTGGGGTATGGGTCGAGGCGGTAATTAAAGGCTGAATTTCCGCACCAAACAGAAACGCTTCATTGTTTTTTAACAAGATGTAGCTCTCTTTGATGTTTACTTTACCTTCACGAATGCTTTTGAGCTCCCAGCCCTCTAAACAGAGTCCGGCTTCGTGCACCTCTTCAATAAAATAGTCGTGACGCGCTTTTTTATTTTGAGCAATCTGGTTAGATGTATTCGCTTTTTTTGCTTGTTTCTTTGCCATGAGGAAGCCGAGTTACCGTAAATTAAACCTGAATTAGGCGCGTATTATAGCAGTCATCACGCGGACGTTACACTGCACAGCCCACAAAAATAGGCAAACTGCTTAGTCGCGCAGTTTGCGTTGCCCAAAGCAGTAGTCGATGACGTTTTGAGGCACCGCATTTTGCATGCGTTGGGTGTCTAGGGTAAAGGTGCGATCTTGAGCGTTGTTGCGACCCTCGAGTTCAAATACCAAAGGGGTTTGTTGTTTAACCGCCCGATTCAATAGGGCAAATGCGTCTTGCGCTTCGGAGGTGGTGCCCACTTTACGGAAAGCGGGCATCTCTATGTAGTTAAAGGTAAAGTGGTAGGTCATACCGAGCAGGCCTGCTGGGTTTTGAATATCGGTTTTAAAGTGTTTGGTGAGGTGTGCATTTTGCCCACCCACTGAGACCTCCATGCGCTCTGAATCGCCGTCGGTTTTAATCTTAAGGTCGTGTTTTGTATCGTAGATGTAACCGTGCTTAGCGTATTTAGGTGAGTTGTTTTTGAAGCTGCCATCGCGCTCTTTTAAGTTGTCTTCGTGTTCTAAAAACTCAACTGAAAAGTTGGTAAAGAAGGGGCGACAGCGCCAAAAGAAGGCGGCTTGGGTTCGGTAGTCGGCCGGGATAAACAGAATATCGGCATCTTCCACTTTGTCGGTGAAGTCGTCATACACATACGACACCACAAATGAATCTTTTAAAAGACCCGTGCTCGGGTTTTCAATTAAAGTATCTTCGCCCGATTGAGCGTTAAAGCTGAAGCTGGCTAGGCCAGCGAGAATTAAAAAGCGCACTCTGTTATTCATGTGTTTATCCTTTTTTGCATTTGATTATAACCGAATCATCCTAAATTAAAGTGTGAGCGTTTTGCTTTGGTATAATTTGACGCAACTTTTAACCGGCTCACTTATAAAAGTGAGCAGGCCTGCTTAATATAAAACTGGTTTTTATGAAGAAAATTTCCCGAACAGCCTTGTTGCCGTATTCGGCGCAACAAGTTTTTGATTTAGTCAACGATGTCGATGCGTACCCAGAGTTTCTGCCTTGGTGCGGTGGCTCAGAAGTGGTTTCTGCCTCGGATTCTGAAATGGTTGCTAAGGTGACCATTGCAAAAATGGGCATCAAACAGACCTTTGAAACCCGTAATCACATTGTGCCTGGCAAACGCATCGAGATGCATTTGGTAGACGGTCCTTTCAAGAGTTTACGTGGTGAGTGGCAATTTAAAGCGTTGGATGTGGATGCCTGTAAAATTCAATTTGAAGTGGTGTTTGAGGTCAAAAGTGGTTTGTTAAATGCCGCGATTGGCCCCATTTTTGAGCAAATAGCTAATACATTTGTGGATTCGTTTTGTGAACGTGCTAAAAAAGTCTACGCTTAGATGAGTTTGGAGAGAGTATGAAAATAGAGATTGCTTATGCGCCTTTAGAGGAGCAGTTTATTTTTGTGGAAGAGGTGCCAGAGGGATGCACCGTTGAAGAAGCCTTAGCGCAGTCAAAACTACTGCAAGAGTTTCCGGATTTAAACACCGATAAGGTGGGTATTTTTGGAAGAGTGGTCGATAAGAGTTTGGTGCTGCGAGAGTTAGATCGTATTGAAGTGTATCGCCCACTCAAGGTTGATCCACGTGATCGTCGTCGTAAAAATGTGGAAGATGAACGTAAACTGCAAAAGCAGGGCGCTTAATTATGGGGTGCATTGGCTAATATAGCGTGCACTGGCTAAGTGACATGTGCGTTGAGTTAAACGTTGCAACTTAGCCTGGTTGTTTGAAAATTGGGTCGTGATTAACGAACGATTTCAATTGGCTCGTTTGAAAGTGTCCAAGCGCTAATCATATCGTCCTCATCAAACACTATCTCTAAACGTTTGACAGCATCAGGGTGCAGGGTTTTGTCTGAGGTGTAATAGGCGTATGACCAAAGTTTTGGGTTGAATGGGTTTTCGCCAAGCGGTGGCCCAAACAGTTGACGCGCTTGGGTTTTGGTTAAACCGGCTTGAATGAGCGCAATATTCTCTTGAGAGATAATGGTACCCTGCGTGAGTGGGGCTTTGTATGGCTCCAGAATAGAACAGCCGCTTAGCCCGGTTATTAGGGCTGCGGACAAGCCGCTTGCCATGAGTAAACGCACCGCAGGCGAGCGACGCTTCGATGGCGTTTGTTGACTGACGGTTTTAGCGATAGGAGTCGGAATCATTTTCATTTCTATTCTATTTGCCCTAAAAATCGTTTATTATACACGCTTATAAACGTGTGGTCTGATCTCAGACGCAATAATAACGTGTAAATCATTGAGGTTCAAATGAGCGGAGCGAATCTAAAAAAAGTAGGTTTAAAAGTCACCTTACCCCGTCTGAAAATTTTAGAGATCTTAGAGCGTGCAGGCGATGATCATCACCTGACGGCAGAAGACGTTTATAAGCTGTTGTTAGAGCAAGATGAAGAGGTCGGGTTAGCCACCGTTTACCGCGTGTTAACTCAGTTTGAACAAGCCGGTATTGTGCGCCGTTTGAACTTTGAAAATAACATCTCAAATTTTGAACTGGATACTGGCGACAATCATGACCATTTGGTTTGCTTAAAAACCAGTAAGGTTAAAGAGTTTGTAGACCCGGTGATTGAAGAGCGTATTCAAGAGATTGCCAAAGAGAATGGCTATGATTTGTCTGGCCACAGCTTGGTCATTTATGGAACCTTAACCAACGAAGCGTAATCACGTTCGTTTGGTTTTAAGACACTAAAAAGCCGTTTATTCTGATAAAGAGTAAGCGGCTTTTTTGTGTCTGTTATTTGTCCCTGTTCATTGCACTAATTGCCATTAAGTGCACGTTAAAAAGTTAGCAGGCCTGCTGACTTTTTAACAAGCTTTTACGAATGTGCCAGCACATTGATAAAGCGTTAAATAACCTCCACGCTTGTTTGAGCAGTTTGTTTATTGATAGAGAAGCGCATTTCGCAATACTCGGTCTGTTCATCGGTGGGTGAGGGGTCATCCGAGCAACTGCAACCGGCTATAATCCCTTTATAAAACACGCCGGTTTTAATTTCTAAATACTCAGCGGTTTCCGTGCTAACAGAAACCATCACCCTAAAGCCTTCAGCCACCGCATAGCTTGACCAACGCAAACCTTGTTGTAGCGGAAGGTCGTGACCATAGAGGGCTTCAACTTCTTTGATAAAAACGGCTTTAAAGTCGTCGGTATTCCAAGCGTTGAGGGCATTAGGCAGGGTAATCAAAATGACTTTTCCTATACTATTCTAGACAATAAAAAACCACTTGTTTGAACGGAGTACGTGCAAATCAAGTGGTTCTATTTTAACGAATTGGTTATTGATTCGTGAGGTATTACTTAAGAACTATTTTTTGCCTAGGACATCTTTCAACGCCGCTAAGCAGAACAGAATGTTCTCTTCTGTAGCTGAGAAGCCCATGGTTCCAATTCGCCAAACCTTGCCGGCAAAGTCACCCAATCCTGAGCCAATCTCAAGGTTGTACTTGGTTAGCAGTTCGCTTCGAACGGCGGCATCATCGACGCCCTCTGGAATCCAAACTGAGTTAAGTTGTGGCAAACGAACCGATTCGTCAACCAAGAACTTAATGCCCATCTCCTCTAGACCCACTTTGAGTTTGTTGTGCATGGCACGATGACGTGCGTGGGCATTTTCAAGCCCTTCTTCTTTTAACATAACCAGTGATTCATGCAGTGCATAAAGCGTGTTCACTGGAGCAGTGTGGTGGTAAGCGCGTTTTGCCCCTTGCCCCCAATAGCCCATAACAAGGTTTAAGTCTAAGAACCAACTTTGTACTTTGGTTTTACGGTTACGAACCTTATCCAGTGCCGCTTCATTAAAACTGACGGGTGACAGGCCTGGTACGCAAGAAAGACATTTTTGAGTCCCTGAGTAAATTGAATCCACGCCCCATTCGTCCACTTTAAGTTCTACTCCCCCTAAAGAGGTAACCGCATCCACAATCGTTAAACAGTTGTGTTTGTGAGCAATCTCACAAATGGTTTTAACATCTGAACACGCGCCGGTTGACGTTTCGGCGTGAACAAACGCCACAATTTTTGCGTCAGGATTGGCAACTAAAGCCGCTTCGACTTTCTCAGGAGAGACCGCGGTTCCCCAGTCGTCTTTTACTTCTACACAGGTTCCGCCACAACGCTCAACGTTTTCACGCATGCGGTTACCAAATACACCGTTAATACACACAATCACCTTGTCACCTGGTTCGACTAGGTTAGCAAAACAGGTTTCCATTCCCGCAGAACCCGGAGCCGAAACCGGCATGGTCATTGGGTTTTTAGTTTGAAACGCATACTGAAGCATGGCTTTAACTTCATCCATCATGCGGATAAATTCAGGGTCTAAGTGGCCAATCGTTGGACGCGCCATCGCAGATAAAATGCGTGGGTGAACGTCAGAAGGACCAGGGCCCATTAGGGTGCGAACAGGTGGGTTGAATGATTGCATAGTGTCTTATTTCCTCTTAGCGCGTTGCTCTAGATTGCCAATTAAAGCGTACTTTAATAATAATTCCGAGCATTATACTAGGTTAATTGAAAAATTCCATGAAACTTGATTTAAATCAATTTATAATCGGTTTCCATGACTATTATTCAACAACTAAAAACCGCGTTTCCAGTTGGTAGCGTGATCTCAGACACAGAGCAGTGTTCTCCTTACGAGTGTGATGGTTTGTCCGCTTATCGAGAGAAGCCCTTGGCGGTGGTGTTACCGAGCAGTATTGAAGAGGTAAAAACGGCTTTACAGATCTGTAAACAAAATCACGTTCCCGTTATTACTCGAGGTTCTGGAACCGGTTTGGCGGGCGGTGCTTTGCCACTCAAAGATGGCATTGTCTTGGGTTTATCTAAGATGAATAAAATCCTTAAGATTGACCCGCTTGCCAGAACGGCGGTGTTGCAACCTGGCGTACGCAATATCTCAGTGTCGCAAGCGGTGGAGCCTTACGGTCTTTACTATGCGCCAGACCCTTCCTCACAAGTTGCCTGTTCGATTGGGGGCAACGTCGCTGAAAACTCCGGCGGCGTGCACTGTCTTAAATACGGTTTAACCGTTCACAATGTTCTCTCAATTACCATCATTGACATGGATGGTCATGTCTCGGTTTTAGATGAAAAAGACGATGGGATTGACCTTCTGGCTTTAATGAACGGCTCAGAAGGACTGCTTGGGGTGATTGTTGAGGTTAAGGTGAAGTTACTGCCTAAACCCGATACCGCACAATTAGTGATGGCGGGCTTTGATACGGTCACTCAATGTGCCGATGCCGTGACCAGCGTGCTCGAGCAAGGCATTATTCCCGCCGGTTTAGAGATGATGGACCGTTTCTCCATTAAGGCGGCAGAAGAGTATGCGAAAGTCGGCTATCCATTGGATGCAGAAGCTTTGTTGTTGTGTGAAGTCGATGGCAGTTTTGACCAAGTGAAAGTCGATACGCAACGCATTACCGATATCTTAAAGCGGGGTGGGGCAACCACCATTCGGGTTTCACAAAACGAAGAGGAGCGCATTGCGTTATGGCAAGGGCGTAAAAATGCCTTTCCAGCTGTGGGACGCTTCTCTCCCGATTACTACTGCATGGACGGCACGATTCCACGTAAACAACTCGCCTTTGTTTTAGAGCAAATTGACGCGCTCTCCAAAAAATACCAGTTGGAAGTCGCCAATGTTTTTCACGCTGGCGATGGTAATTTGCACCCGCTGATTCTCTACGATGCAAACAAACCGGGCGAACTGCAACAGACCGAGAAGTTTGGTGGAGAAATTTTAAAACTCTGTTTAGATGTGGGCGGCACCATTACCGGTGAACATGGCGCGGGCATCGAAAAACTTGACTCAATGTGCCATCAGTTTCCTGAACCCGAATTGAAAATATTCCATGCCATTAAAGCGGTGTTTGATGACTCAGGCCTGCTCAATCCCGGCAAAGCGATTCCAACTTTACATCGTTGTGCGGAAGTGGGTCAGATGCATGTTCATAACAATAACCTACCGTTTCCAGAATTGGAGCGTTTTTAATGACCGATCCGTTTACCCAGCACCTATCTGAACAAATCAAACAGGCGGCCGTGGATAAAACCCTGCTGCAAATCACCGGCAGCCGCAGCAAAGTGCCATTGGCGTCTGACACTCAAGAGATCAATATGCTTGCCCATGCCGGCATTGTGAATTACGAACCCTCTGAGCTGGTGGTGACGGTGAAATCTGGTACGAAACTCACCGACTTAACGGCAACCTTAGCGGAACACAATCAAATGCTGGCGTTTGAACCGCCTAACTACGGCGACTCCACCATCGGCGGGACATACGCCTGTGCCTTAACCGGCCCATCTCGTCCGTTTCGTGGCGTACTGCGTGACTTTGTTTTAGGCACTAAAATGGTCGACGGTCAAGGTCAGCCGCTGACGTTTGGTGGGCAGATGATTAAAAACGTAGCCGGTTATGATGTGTCGCGCATGATGGCCGGTTCAAAAGGCTCCATGGCGGTGATTACCGAGCTCAGTTTAAAAGTGATGCCGTTGGTTGAAGAGGTGACCTACTGCAAAACCATGCCAGAAACCGAAGCCATTCTGTTAATGAATAAAATGGCGGGCACCACCTTACCGCTCTCGGGCTGTGCTTATTATGAAGGTACGTTTTTTTACCGCGTGTTTGGTGAGCATCCCAAGCAAGATGCGACGCTTTGCGATAATAATATCTGGCTCATTCTGAATCCATTTCAACCCAAGCTTGAAGCCAATCAAAAGCTCTGGAGAGTCGATACGGAAGGGCCTGCGCCGTCTATTCCTAATACTTTGGCGGTGGGAATGTGTGGTCAACGTCGTTGGGTGCTGAGTGATGAGCCGCCGGCACCTTATTCGACCCAGTGGCAAAGCTATTTTGCGCCACGTGATCGAGACACAGCACCCGTGGCCAAACTCAAAAAAGGCTTAAAAAACGTATTTGATCCGCACCATGTCTTTAAAACATTGTAGTCGAAGTGGCAAAATCATAACGTGATTCGATTAAATTAAAAACACTCATAAGCAGTCAAAACAACCAAGAGCCCTATGCAAACTCATATCCCTGTTGATTTACTCAAAACCGAAAAAGGCAAAACCGCCGATAAGATTTTACGCTCTTGTGTGCATTGTGGTTTTTGTCTGTCTGCCTGTCCAACCTACGGTATTTTGGGTGACGAACTCGATTCACCTCGGGGCAGAATTTACCTGATTAAAAACGCCCTTGAAGGCAAGCAAGTGACCAAAAACTCGTTGGTGCACTTGGATCGTTGTTTAACCTGTCGTTCTTGTGAAACCACCTGCCCATCTGGGGTTGAGTATGCACACCTGTTAGACATTGGTCGAGAGTTTATCGAAGAGAAAAGTCCACGCTCATTGCCTCAACGCGTAATGCGTTGGAGTGTGCGTAAAACCCTGACCTCGCCAACGGTATTTAATACCCTGACCACGCTTTGGCCATTTGCTAAGCACGCTCCTGCGAACCCAAAATTAAAACAGTTGGTTAAAGCCGCTGCCAATAAGCCATACCCAAAACAGGTATTACTCATCTCTGGCTGTGTTCAGCCAGCATTGGCACCGAACATTAATTTAGCCACCATTAATGTGTTGCATAAATTAGGGATTGGCGTGATTGAAACGCCTCAAGAACAATGTTGTGGGGCGGTTGATCATCATTTGTCGGGGGCAGAAGATGCGTTGCTTAAGGTGAAACGTAATATCGACGCTTGGTTATCAGAACTGGAACATGGTGCAGAAGCGATTATTTCAAACACCAGTGGTTGTGGTGTGATGATCAAAGACTACGCGCACCTGTTAAGAAAAGATAAGCAGTACGCTAAAAAAGCCCAACGCATTGTTGAACACACCATGGATATCTCTGAGTATTTAGTGAAACAAGATTTAAGTCAATTTAAACGCCCAGAAAATGCAGATGTGGTGTTCCATTCACCCTGCACTTTGCAGCACGGTCAAAAGTTAGCAGGCCTGGTGGAAAAAACCTTAATCGAGTTAGGTTTTCAGTTGAGTCCTGTGCAAGATGCACACCTTTGTTGTGGCTCAGCGGGCACTTATTCACTGTTTCAAAAGAAACTGGCGACTGAGTTACGAGATAACAAACTTACCAATCTCTTGGCCAACCAGCCTGAGATCATAGCCACCGCCAATATTGGTTGTCTAATGCACTTGCAATCGGGAACCGATAAACCCGTTAAACACTGGATAGAGCTACTTTAATCGTTAACCAAAACTTGTCATCTTTGCCACAAAAGGAACCCGTTATGTCGGATATTGAAATCGCACAAAAAGCCAAAATGAAACCGATTATCCGTTTAGCAGAAGAAATGTTTGGTATTCCTGCCGAAGAACTTGACCCTTATGGGCATTACAAAGCCAAGCTGTCGTTGGATTATGTGGACAGCTTGTCGCATCAAAAAGCCGAAGGTAAATTGATTTTAGTCACGGCGATTAGCCCAACCCCCGCAGGTGAAGGTAAAACCACCACAACCGTTGGTTTGGGCGATGCCATGAATCGTCTGGGTAAAAAAACCATTATGTGTCTGCGAGAACCTTCGCTTGGCCCGTGTTTTGGCATGAAAGGTGGGGCGGCTGGTGGCGGTTACTCTCAGGTGGTGCCAATGGAAGACATTAACCTGCATTTTACCGGTGATTTTCACGCGATTGGTGTCGCTCACAATTTACTGTCGGCACTCATTGATAATCATATTCATCACGGCAATGCGTTGGGGATAGACCCTCGTCGTATTAAATGGAAACGGGTGGTGGATATGAATGACCGTGCGCTTCGCAATATCACCGTCGGTCAAGGCGGCCCTGCAAATGGGTACTTGCGTGAAGATGGGTACGATATTGTGGTGGCCTCTGAGGTGATGGCCATTTTATGTTTGGCCACCAATCGTGCCGATTTAAAAGAGCGGTTAGGGCGCATTGTCATTGGTTATAAAACCGACCGTGTAACGCCTATTTATGCGAAAGATTTAAAAGCCGATGGGGCGATGGCCGCTCTATTAAAAGATGCAATCAAACCCAACATTGTGCAAACCTTAGAGAATAACATTGCCATTGTTCACGGTGGCCCATTTGCCAATATAGCGCACGGCTGTAACTCGGTTACCGCCACCAAAACCGCCTTAAAGTTAGCCGATTACACTATTACTGAAGCGGGCTTTGGCGCCGATTTGGGGGCTGAAAAGTTTGTCAATATTAAATGTCGTTCGGCTAATTTAAAGCCATCAGCAGTAGTGATTGTGGCGACAGTTCGTGCCTTAAAGTTTCATGGAGGGGTTGAACGAGACCATTTAAACCAAGAGAACTTGAGTGCTTTAGAGATTGGTTTTGCAAATTTAGAGCGTCACGTGCATAACGTAACGGTGAATTACGGGCTGCCTGCCGTGGTGTGTATTAATCATTTTACCTATGATTCGGACGATGAAACCGATTTACTGATACAAAAATGTGAAGCCTTAGGGGTGAAGTGCGTGGTATCCAAACACTGGGCAGAGGGGGGCGCAGGAGCCGAAGACTTGGCTAAAGCCGTACTTGATATTGTGGATCATCGAGAAGCTAAGTTGGAGTTTATGTACCCAGACAGTTTGCCACTATGGGATAAGATTGAGATGATTGCCACTAAGTTATACGGTGCAAAGACGATCTCAGCTAGCGCCAAGGTCAAGGCAGAGATTGAGCGTTTACAAGAAAAATACGGTGAATTGCCGATTTGTATGGCAAAAACTCAAATGTCTTTTTCAACGGACCCCAGTTTAAAAGGCGCTCCGCTTGATCATACTGTCGAAATCAGTGCCGTGAAACTCGAAAATGGCGCTGGATTTATTGTGGCCATTGCAGGCGACATGATGACGATGCCAGGCCTGCCTAAAGTACCGACGGCTGAAAAAATTGATATTGATGATAACGGTGTGATTACGGGTCTGTTTTAAAGTAAGCAAATCGTTTGTTTTCAACACAGAATACTAAAGGGGATCGCCCCTTTTTTTGTATTTAAAAAAGGTCAGGGCGACCAAGTCGTAATACAAAACTTAAAAAACGTATTATTTTTTTCATTTTTACCCATTAGAATTCGATTGTTTATCGCAGTTGGTACTAGGATTGCTTATACAACACCATTAATCAAAACCTCAAAAAGGTCGAACACATGCGCAACAATTTACCGGTTACCCAAAAAGAATACGTGCTCGAAAAGGGGGCTCTATTAGTTTCCCATACTGACTTAAAGGGCGAAATAACTTATGCAAACGAGGTATTTGTAGAGGCCAGTGGTTATGACTATGAGGGGTTAATCGGACAACCGCATAATCTATTAAGGCATCCAGATGTACCGGAACAGGTATTTGCCGATTTTTGGGCCACCATCGAGGCCGGAAGACCTTGGAATCAAATAGTTAAAAATCGTCGCAAAAATGGCGATCACTACTGGGTTGAGGCCAATGCGATACCTATCCTAAAGTCGGGAAAAGTAACCGGCTATATGAGTGTCCGCACGCCCGCGAGTCTTGAACAAATTACTCAAGCTGAAGCGGCGTACGAAGCGGTTAAAAATAAAAAAATTAAATTGCGTTATGGCGAGGTCAATTCGTTTTGGAAACGCTTTAATCCTTTGGCGCACTGGCCGCCTCTTTTTACCCTTATTCCTGCCGCGCTGTTGGCGATTTCGACTGAGGTCGTTGCTTATTTCACTGGCAGTCGTCCGGGATGGTTAAATGACTTGGTCATATTTGCAACCCTGCTATCAACCGTTCACGTTATGTATTTCTTACACCGTATTAATGATGCGATTCATGCAATTGACGAAATCGCCGACGGTAACTTGACCGTTGGAGTGAACACCAATGGTGAAAACAAGGCGGGGGACTTGAATCGAAGAATTAAAGCGATGCAGATTCGTTTGGGAGAACAAAAAAATGATGAAATGGTGGCGGCTAACCGTTCGTCCAGACTTGAAGCGGGCTTAGACAACTTAAGCGCCAATATGATGCTGGCCGATCAAAACGGCACGATTGCTTATTTTAATGCTTCCTTAAAAGAGTATTTGAGAGGGTTGGAAGATCAAATTAAACAGGAGATTGAAGACTTTAATTTGAATAACTTGATTGGTAAAAATACGGGTTGTTTGTTCAAAAATAACCTAGACATATTGCAGTCGATTTTAAGTTTAAAAGAGCCTGAACTGTTTAAGTTTGAGTTCTTTGGTGCGCAGCTTCAAGTGAAACTAACGCCAATTTCTGATGCGCACGGTCACAAGTTAGGTACGGTCATAGAGTGGCAAGACATCTACCAAGAAGTGTATGTCCAAAACAGCATGAAAAAATTAGTTGATGATGCTAAACAAGGCCGTTTACACTCACGTGTTGATGTCTCGGAGTTAACCGGTTTCTATCGTGAATTAAGTGAAGAAATCAATGGCTTAATGGATAGCCTCCAAAATACATTAAAAGATATTTCGATTCTGATTGGGGGGCTTTCGATCAAAGATTTAACACTCTCCATTCAATCCGAACACCAAGGTCAATACGGTTGGACCATTCGTAATTTGGTGACGGGTATGAACTCTTTGAGAGAGTCTTTTTGCCGTGTTAATAACCAAGCCTCAGAGGTCAGCTTATCAGCGGTTCATGTTTCTGAGAGTAATAAACAACTCACCGATTCTTTAAGTACCCAATCTAAAGAGCTAGCCCGTACTTCAAGAGCGATGCGTGATTTAACACAAAAGGTTGCTGAGACAACTGAGCAGGCGAGCATCTCTAATGAGTTAGCGCAAAAGACGCAACATGGTGTGACGCTGGGTAATCAAAGTATGCAAGAGGCAATTGTTGCCATGCATGAAATTACCGATGTCAGTAATCAGATTACCGGCATTGTTACCCTGATTGACAGCATCGCTTTCCAAACCAACTTATTGGCATTGAATGCTGCTGTTGAAGCGGCACGTGCAGGTGAGCACGGTCGTGGTTTTGCTGTGGTAGCTGGCGAAGTACGAAACTTAGCGCAAAAATCCGCGGAAGCGGCGCGAGAGATTAAAGTCTTAATTGATACCACGGCTACTAAAATTGAACAGGGTACTCAAAAAGTTCAAAACACCGGTGATACCTTGACTGCAATTATTGAACAAGTCAATGAGATGACCGGCAACATCGGTTTAATTTCGCAGAATGCCAGTGAACAGGCGCAGCGCATTAGCGATGTTGATTTGTCGGTAAGAAGTTTAGACGAGTCGGCAAAAGAGAACGCCATTTTGGTTCAAGAGAACAGTTCGCTTGCAGATTACTTGGGTGAAGTGGCAGCGAGTATGGATTCGCTGGTAGGTACCTTTAAGTTGGGCGATTGTGAAGCTGACTTTATGGCTAAAAAGATTGCAGAGATTGGTGGGTCTATTATCTTGGTGGTGGATGACAACATCTCCAACTTAAAAGTGGCCACCATGGTACTTAATAAATCCGGTTATGTGACTAAAACCGCTAAAAATGGTCGAGAGGCAATTACTCAATGCAATCGTTACCAACCAAACGCTATCTTAATGGACATTGAAATGCCTATTTTAGATGGGTTAGAAGCCACTAAACAGTTGCGTTCAAGTGGTTATAAAGGGCCGATTATTGCCTATACCGGACACGATGAGAGTTTTGACTCTAAAGTGAAAGCGGCGGGTATGAACGATGTGATTCGTAAGCCAATGCAGGCACCAGAACTGATCGCCAAAATGGAAAAGCATGGCCTTAAAGGCAGTGACAACCACTGTGATGCAGTGAGAGAGCGTCGTAAATTAATTATTGAAAAATCGGATACAGCCAAACAATATCAAACGATGATTGACGCCCACTTGGGTTGGAAAAATAAAATTCGTAGCTTTATTGATGGTGCGGATATTGGCGTGACTTACGATGCGGCAATTGATCCAACCGCTTGTGCGTTAGGTAAGTGGTACTATCAAGGAGCGGGTCAACAGTTAATGAACCTACCCATGATGAAACAACTAGGCATTGAGCATGCAGAGATGCACGGTTTGATTAAAGTCATCATGGATGCGTTCAGTATTGATGATTATGAAACACTAACCAATTCGGTTGACCGATTAGATAAACAAAGTGGTAAGGTGGTTGAGTTGCTGAATGAGCTTATTGATTATGAAGGTCAAACGCACTAACTCTTTTAGTTAATGGGTAATTTAATAAGGGCTCTAAGGAGCCCTTTTTTATTGCTAAATGTTAAGAATCGAGTCGTTAAGTCAATTTTTGTATTGGGAATAAGCTCAGGGTTCGAAACGCGCACCTTCAAAATCAAACAACTTCCCAGAATCGTCAAACGTTAAGGTTTGTAACACGCCGAATAGTTTTTGTGCAGTAAACTCGGGGCTTTGCAGTTGATCGGGTGCAAGATGTCTTTGAAACGGTCTAGAGAGGGTGCTGTCTGTGGTACCCGGTTGTAGGCCAACAATGCAGACGGGTTTGCGTTTTCGGGTTAACTCAATGGCAAAATTTTTAATCAACATATTCAAGGCCGCTTTGCTGGCACGATAACTGTGCCAACCGCCCATCCGATTGTCGCTAATGCTGCCAACGCGTGCCGATAATATGCCAATCACCATTGGGTGATTTAAATCAATCTGTTTAAACAGTTGCTTTACAAATAGAGCGGGGCCTACTGCGTTGATTTGATAGGATTTATGCAGGCTTTGTGCCTCTAAACTTTGCCAGGTTTTTTCAGGTGAATATTGGTTGTCATGTAACCAGCCGGAAGCGATAAAAACCAAATCAATAGGGGTTTTTGATGGGATTTCTAAGCAGGCCTGCTCAATTTTGTCTGGTGATTCCAAATCTATCGGAATGAAGTGAATTGGGTCTGATTTTTGTGCCGTTTGTTGTATTTGTTGGGCTAGTGCTTGCGTATTGCGTGCCATTAAAAAGAGTTGGCTGCTGGGATAACGACTTTGTACTTGTTGAAACATGGCAAAACCAATTGCCCCCGAAGCCCCCAATATAAGAATGTTTTTGGGGGCTGTGGACAGAAGAGGTTGCTCAGTTGAAAAAGCGGGCTTGACTTGCATGATTGGCTCCTAAAGTCGTTTCAGTCACGTTTGTTCGGTTAGGGTTTTAGGTTCATTTTTAATCTGAGTGCGTTATGTCACTCAGATTCTTTTCCTATTCAATTGAGTCATGAACCTGTTTTTCGATTCGCTTTAACGGTGTAAAGTGTTGTATATTAACTATACGTTTATTGTACATTATGTATAGCTTTTGCGGTTTGAATACGAAGTTTTGTTGAGGAGAAGCCATGATAACCCTTAAAAACAGTCTAATCTTGGCAGGCCTGCTGAGCTTTTTGATGTTAACCGGATGCGACAATGCCAATAAAAATGCACTGAGCGCCAAGCAGATTGCCGAAGACCAAAAACGTTATATGCAGCAGGTAAATCTGTGTTTTTTAAATCAGTATCCAGGGGTTGAAGTCTTTGCCAAACCGATTAACCTTGTGGCGACCGATTTAAGGGCGCAATGTTTGGATGAGTTCTCTGCTTTACGGGCCGCTCGGTTAAACTATGCGATGGTGCGTGATGTGATTGAACCGCCACCAAAAATGGTGCAGTTTGAAGTTGAGATGGCACAAGTCTTTATCGAAACGGCGCGCAGTCGTGCTAAGCTTCTATTCAAAGAGGGTTCTCCTCTACCAAAAGGGCATCCACCGATTGCCCACCCACCCATTCCGCCAACTGCTCAATCTGATGAACCTGAGCGTCAGGGCGCTTTTTAAACGAGTAATAATCATTGTCCCTTTTTAATTTTTAGGAGTGTGTTATGAGTCAACAAGAGAAGGTGGTGAGTCAGGCCTTGAATGTGTTTGGAAAGCCGATGCAGATTTGTGGTTTAGAGCCCATTACCGGATTTTATCGAGATGGGTTTTGTCACATTGGTAAAGGGGATTTTGGCGTGCATGGGGTGTGTGCCATTATGAATGAGGACTTTCTGATTTATACCAAAGCACAAGGCAATGACCTTTCAACGCCTAGACCAGAATATGGTTTTGTGGGTTTAAAACCGGGCGATGCTTGGTGTTTGTGTGCCAATCGATGGCTAGAGGCTTATGAAGATGGCAAAGCCCCAAAGCTGAAGTTGGAGAGTTGCCATGCGGTGTTGCTTGAAGCGTTGCCATTATCGGTGCTTAAAACCTTTTCAGCGAATTAAACGTAACCTGATTAAATTCGGTTCAAGTGGGCAGTAGAGCCTGTCTAACCATGCATATTGCTCAAAGCACGTTAACCATCACTGAGAATTTATCGTTCTATCTTCGCGGCAATCACTCATATCTTAATCCTCTGTTAAGACATACCTTGGGCTTAATCGACCTTCAAACCAATATTGTGCAATTAAGGTTTTAGATTGGCCAGAGTAATCAAAGCTTTGCCCCAGTTGGGTTTGCATGCCTGTGGTGTTGAGTTTTAGATCTGTTTGCTGCCACTTAATGGTCTCTTTTAACGCCATTGGGTAGTAACCATCTAAAAATTTACGCATGTAGGGCCCACGTTTTACCAAATACCCGTCAGCGGTCTCTTCGAGCGATTTAGACTCGCCACTGATGCAAACCCGTGCGTGTTTTTTAACCCCTATTAATACCGCCGCTCGATTACTTTCATCAATGTTGACGGATTCAATTTTTTCAGACGATTGCAGTGTCAGGCCACGGGTGTTGTTAGAGTTGTACTGCACCACAATTTTACGAATTGGGTCGAGGTTGTTGTGGCATTGGGTAAAGGTTACCCAGCCGTCGGTTAGAGAGGTTTGGGTGACGGTTAAGCTATTTTCTAAACCATATTGCCCAGCGGTTTGCGCTTCGGTTAACCAATTTAATTGTCCACCGTTTACGGTTATTGCATCCAGTCCGGAATCGTCCTCCAACCACGCACGTTCGGCCTCGGTCAAATCGGATAGGTCTTGAGAAATCTCAATGTCAGCGTAACTGTTGAAAGCAAATAACGACAGGCCTGCTGATAAAAGCAAGTGCTTGAGTGGTTGTTTTTGAGCAATAAGCGAGTGTTTGAGTTGGGTGGCTATCATCGGGCGGATTCCTTTGCAAAATAAGTCTGATAAAGTCAAAACACAATTGATTTTTAAACCGAATTATTGATGACCGCCACCCATTGTGGATGACGATTTTTATAAAGGATAGCACAAACGGATTAGTTGAGTTTTTGTGCGCTGTGTAACATCTCCTTAGCATGCCCAAGGGTTTGTTCTGTTACCGTCAAACCGCCCATCATTCTAGCCAGCTCTTCAACCCGTTGTTGTGGTGCCAGTTCAATCACTTGTGTAAAGGTCGATTCATCTTTGGTGTGTTTTTCAATACGCCAATGGTTGTGGCCATGCGAGGCGACTTGCGCTAAATGGGTGATCGATAAAATCTGCTTGTGTTGACCCAGTTGTTGCATTTTTTTACCAACGACTTCGGCGATACCGCCGCCAATACCGACATCGACTTCGTCAAATATGAGGGTCGGTAAGCTGGCGATTTCAGCGGTGGCAACTTGAATCGCCAAGCTAATACGCGACAGCTCTCCACCGGATGCGACTTTAGCCAATGGCTGCAAGGGTTGGCCTTTGTTGGCCGTAACTAAGAAGTCGGTTTTGTCGGTGCCTTTTGCCGTGGGGGAGGTGTTGGTCAGTTGAACGTCAAATAGACCGTTTGGCATGCCAAGTGTGTGCATCGCATCGGTGACGGTTTTGCTTAATGTTTTACAGGCTTTTTGACGTGATTTATTGAGTTTTTCAGCACAGGTTTGGTAGGTTGACCAGGCCTGCTCAATTTCAATTTGCAGTGTTTCTAATTCAGAGTCAGAGTGTTCAAGTTGAGTAATCTCTTGTTTGATTTGTTGATGTTTTTCAACCAACTGTTCCGGTTCAATGAGGTATTTTTTAGCTAACCCAAACAGGGCGTGTAATCGATCATCAAGCAGGGTTAACTGCTCTGGATCGAGTTCGATTTTTTCCGCATGGTGTTGGACTTCACTGGCCGCTTCTTGAATGTCAATTAAGCTGCTGTTGAGTTGCTCTATGGTGCTTGCCAGCTCTGGACTGAAGTTCACAATCTCTTCTAATGCAGATAAAGCGTGTTGAATGTGGTCGGTTGCGCCGCTTTCGCCTTCCAAATTTTCGTAACAAAGTTGGCAGGCCTGCTTAATTTCATTGGCGTGCGAAAGCTGGCTCTGTTGTTCTGATAGCTCGGCAAACTCGCCCTCTAACGGATTAACGTCATCAAATTCTGTTTGTTGAAAGTTTAATAGGTCTAAGCGGCTTTGAAAATCGCTCTGGGCGGCTTTAAGGGTTTCAAAACGCTTATTCAGGGTTTGCCAAGTTTTAAAACTTATTTGGGTGTTTTCAATCAAAGTAGGATGATTAGCGTATGCATCCAGTAGCGTGAGTTGCTGACTCGCCGATAACAGCGATTGGTGTTCGTGTTGGCCATGAATATCAATCAGCAAATTGCCTAAGGTTTTCAAGCTGCTGGCCGGAATAGGGCGGCCGTTAATATAAGCCTTTGAACGCCCCTCTGAGTTAACGGTGCGTCGCAACATACATAAGTCTTCATCATCCAAATCTTGTTCGGCTAACCAGTGTTGGATGTGGGGCAGTTGGCTAATATCAAATTGTGCAGTCACATCCGCACGCGGGGTGTGATAACGAACCAAACTGCTGTCGGCACGTTCGCCCAATGCCAAACCAAGGGCATCCAATAAAATCGATTTACCCGCCCCGGTTTCGCCGGTTAAGGTGGTAAAGCCCGTTTTAAAATTTAAGGTCAGTTTTTCAATTAATGCGAGGTTCTGAATCGAAAGTTCTTGCAGCATTCAAGTAGTTCCTAGTATTCCACAATGGTTGAGGGCGTGATTGCATACGCTAAAACGCCTTTCAAGGTTGAGGTTGAAAGGCGCAGATTAGAAAAATCAAATTAATAAAAATGCGATTTATGAGAGTTTATCACCCCAATGCAATTTAGCACGAAGCAGTTCGAAGTGATCGTGATTTTTTGGGTGCAGTAGTCTTAGATAGTGCGGGTTGCGTTTTACGATCGTGCGATGATCGGGGGATATATTGTGTGTAATTTGCCCGTCACAAATGATTTGTGCGGTCTTTTCACAATATTCATGCGCACGTAGCTCAATTTCGCTGTCACCGTTTACCACATAAGGGCGCGTACTCATGGTGTGTGGGTTAATGGACACCAGTGAAATCGCATCCAGTTTAGGGTCAAGGATTGGGCCACCCGCAGATAAGGCATACGCGGTTGAACCGGTGGGGGTTGAGATGATCATGCCGTCTGAGCGTTGACTGTTTAAGAAGCGCCCATCAACGATGGTTTCAAACTCAATCATTCGGGGTGAGTCGGTTTTGTGAATCACCACGTCATTGATGGCACGCTCTTCAAATACCAATTCGTTGTTTTCATAGATCGTCACTTTTAAGATGTTTCGGCGTTCTTCTTGATAGACACCCGATAAGACCTCTTCCATGGTTTCAATCATGTCGTCGGGTGAGATATCTGTCAGAAAGCCAAGTCGTCCAAGGTTAATGCCCAAGATTGGCACATCGCCATCTGCAATGCTGCGCGCTACATCCAAAAAGGTGCCGTCGCCGCCAACCATAATCGCAAGATCAATTTTTTGTTGTAACTCATCACGCTCCATTAAGGGGGCTTGCGGATGGGTAGGAAACTTTTTGCAAGAGGGTTTATCTAAGTAAACAGAGCAAGATTTTGAGAGTAAAAACTCAATTAAAGTTTCAATGTGTGTCCAGCACTGGTTACCGCGGTACTTTCCAAAAATTCCAATAGTTTGAAACATATTTCCTTCATCCAAAATGGCCTACCACAGCGTCTTTGTGGTTGTGGGCTCAATTAAATATTCAACTAAGTCTTGAATAACCCAGTAAGCATCTTATAATTTAGCAGTCTACAATAAAGAGTGCTGAAATGTTAAACGACCGTTCACAATTATTGTTTAAAAACTTAATGGGATTATACCTAAATGAGGGTAAGCCGGTAGGGTCAACTACACTGGCAAAACTTCCCGAAATTGGATTAAGTTCTGCAACGGTTCGTAATGTCTTAGCCGACCTTGAGAGATTAGGCTTGATTCACTCACCCCATACCTCTGCTGGGCGTGTGCCAACCGATAACGGATACCGTCTTTTTGTGGACTCGTTGATCACTTATCAACCCATTTCTGAGCAAAATATTCACTCTATTCAAAAACAACTTCTTCCAACGTTGAATCAAGACGATCTATTGGCCAGTGCTTCTAAGGTGTTATCAGGGATTACCGGCATGACCAGTATGGTGTTAATGCCGAATAAAGAGCAAGAGGTGTTAAAGCACTTTGAATTTATTCCCTTAGGGGGTAACCGGGTATTGGTGGTGTTAGTGTTTAACGACCAAGACGTACAAAATCGAATTATTGAGCTGGAAGAAGCCATTTCCGCTGCCGAGTTGCGTCAAATCTCAGACTACCTTAATGAGCAGTTTGTAGGCAAAAGTTTAGCGCAAGCCAAAGCCAGTTTAGTGCGTCGCATGGATACTCTGCGCCAAGGTATGAATC
Source organism: Thiotrichales bacterium (assembly GCA_016938655.1). Classification (GTDB taxonomy): domain Bacteria; phylum Pseudomonadota; class Gammaproteobacteria; order Thiomicrospirales; family Thiomicrospiraceae; genus Thiomicrorhabdus. Next base: position 115,538 of record JAFGUG010000043.1, read on the forward strand.
AGTTTATGATGTCGGTGGTGCAGGCTACCGATTCGGTATTAAGTGAACAGTTAGAGCAAAAACTGCCGTATTTGGTCTCGGGTCAAAATAACCTGTTTAACTACCAAGAGTTGGCTGGTTCGGATAAATTGCGTGCCTTGTTTCAGTCGTTTGAACAGCACTCGGATGTTTTAGGCTTATTGGATAAAAGCATGCAAGCCAGTGGCGTGCAAATTTTTATTGGTCAGGAGTGTGGAAACGAAATTTATCAAGGTTGCAGTGTGGTCACTACTCCGTATGAGGTGGACGGCGAAGTGTTAGGTGTACTGGGTGTGGTTGGACCGAGTCGTATGCAATATGACAAGGTCATTCCTAAAGTGGATATGACCGCCAAAATTTTAAGTTCACTGCTCAGAAAATAACCAAAGTTTTAAATTCACCTTAACTGCTTAATTAGCGCAATGTTCTATTTGCGTTTTCAATCATTTCACCCAATCTTACAACTGTTTACATTTTTCTGAGTGTTTATTGCGTCTTTAAATAGCCTAAGTTTTTCATTTGAAATGCCTGTTTGCATATTGTTTGCAAATTTGTCTGTTTTTATTCGGGTAAAGTGAGGCTATATCGCGTGCCATTGCACAGGAGGAGTTATGGGAATTCGGGTAAAGTTAGTCGCCTTTTTGCTATTGTTTGGTTTTGTGATTTTGGGCACGTTAATTTGGAGCAATCAATTTGTGTTGCACAAGACCATCTTGCACTACGTTGACCAACGAGATCAGCAGCGTTTGGAAAGAGTTAAAAATAACTTTGAGGTTTACCTTCAGTATGAACCCATTGCGCAAGCCAGTGATGTTTCTGAGGAAATGTGGTTAAGACTTTTACGTTTCTCTCATCGTGTTGACTTGGTTCAAGTTCCCACGATGATTCCGTTAGTCATCAAGCGCGATTTGCGTCGTCGTCCACCCCCACTAGATGAATTTGAGGTACGGGTCAGCTTGATGGCTAGTAGTGGCCAACTGTTGTATGGGCCGCCGCTTGAAAAGCACGCGTTGCGTCTGCCCATACTTGAGAATGGCGTCGAGGTTGCGCAGATCGGTTATCAACCATTAAAAGAGTTGACCGATCGGGCGGACATTGAGTTTAGCCAATCCCAATTTAAAATGCTCAGTTTGGGGGCGGTGTTGATTACCTTGTTAGCCTTGATTTTACTGTGGCCGCTCGCCAACCATTTTTTAACCCCCATTCGCCAGCTAACCGAAGCGATGCACCGCTTAAGTGGCGGGGATTTAAGTAAACGTTTAACCGTCAAACGCCAAGATGAGCTGGGTGAGTTACAACGTGATTTTAACCATTTAGCCACCACGCTTGAGGCCGCGCAACACAGCCGTAATCAGTGGATTGCCGATATTTCGCACGAACTCAGAACCCCCTTAACGGTTTTGAATGGTTCGATTGAGGCGATGTGTGATGATGTACGCCCTTTGAATAAGCAGAATTTGCAGGCGTTGCAACAAGAAGTGGCTTTGTTGCAACGGTTAATAGAAGATTTATACCAGCTGAGTTTGAGTGATGTGGGGGCGTTGCAATATGCGATGCAACCGCTCAATGTTTCAACGCTCATACAGCAGAGTGTGGCGCAGTTCTTACCTAAAGCACAAAGTAAATCGTTGCAATTAATTTGCCAAACTGAAAGTCAGCAGGCCTGGGTGTTTGGGGATGAAAATCGTTTAAGCCAACTGCTCAATAACTTGTTAAGTAATGCGTTGGAATATACCGATGCGGTTCAGCAAAACGGCGAACGGGGATTGGTTAAGGTGACGTTGACAAAAAAAATGAATCATTGGCAGTTAGTTGTTGAGGACTCTTCACCTGGGGTTCTGCAAGCGGAGTTGTCACAATTAAGCGAGCGGTTTTTTAGAACGGATAAATCTCGCAATCGTCGCAGCGGAGGGGCAGGATTAGGCTTGGCGATGGTGCAGCAAATTGTTAAGGCACATCAAGGCACCCTTAACTTTGAATCCTCTGAGTTAGGCGGCCTTAAAGTCGTTGTCAGTTTACCGATGGAGAGTCAAGGATGAGTATCACCACAAAACCGCAGGTAGTGATTGTTGAGGATGAGTTCAAAATTGCACAAATCCTGATTGACTACTTAAACGCAAACGACTACCAACCGATTCATTTTGAAAATGGCGAAGGGGTCGTTGCCTACGTTAAAAACCACTCTGTGGATTGCGTGTTATTGGATGTGATGTTACCCAATGCCAACCAATTTGGTGATGGCTTGCAGTTGTGTAAAGCCATTCGGCAATTGAGTCAGGTGCCCATTATGATGTTGACCGCACGGATTGAAGAGATAGACCGTATTTTAGGCCTAGAGTTAGGGGCGGACGATTATATTTGCAAGCCCTTTAGCCCAAGAGAGGTGATGGCACGGATTAAAGCCTTGTTGCGGCGTAGCCAGATGCAAGCTGATTTACACGTCAATTCACAAGATAGAGACCATTTATCTGCACACTCAGACGCTCTATGGCAGTTAGATGAGGGACGGTTTCAATTACATTACCAAGCGCAACATCTGGATTTAACTTCGGTTGAATTTGAGATTATGCGCACATTGTCTTCCTCACCGGGTCATATATTTTCGCGTTCGCAACTAATAGAGAAAATCTACTCCGACCATCGTATTGTCTCCGATAGAACGGTGGATAGTCACATTAAAAAGTTGCGTCAAAAACTCAACGGTGCTTTTGGTGAGCAAGAGTGGATTCACTCAGTTTATGGTGTTGGTTATAAGTTTGTTATGGGTTTGTAATGGCTTTTAAATCGGTTTGTAAGTTTTATTTGTCTGTGTTGTGTTCAATTAGTTAAGCTTGCACAAAGGTTCGCATTGCTTGCATAAAGTTTGCACTTTTGTTTGCCATACTAATCCCAAGCAGAAAGCCTTCTGCGATTAATTTTCTTGGAGAAGACAATGAACAAAATGACAAAAGTAATGGGATTGGTCGCATTAGCCGGTGCATTGAATGTGGCATCAATGAGTGCGTTTGCTGGTAATCATAATGAGTGTAAGTCTGTTATGCATAAGCAGGGCTCTCATTCGCAGTGCGAGCATCGTGATAATCGTGACCAGCATTGTTCAAAAAAAGGCAGCTGGTATAAAGCCAGTCCAGAAAAGAAACAAGCGATGATGCAACTAAAAATAGAGAACCGTTTAGAGCAGATGACTCGAAAAATGGATCTATCGCCTGAACAACAAATTCAAGTGCGTAAAATCATGCAAGAAAGTCATCTTAAAACACGAGAAATTCGCGAACAGATGCGAGCACAAATTGATCAGGTTTTAACGCCAGAACAACGTCAACATAAAGAGCGTCGAGGTGAAAAAAATGGAACACCTCATCAAAAAGTTTCTTAACGTTCACTGTGCGAATGTTCCGTGTCCAAAAAGCCAATGTTAAAAACCAAAAAACCGCCGAGTAAAATGGCGGTTTTTTGGTTTTGAGAGCGAGTCTCTGTTAATTCGACATAAAACTGTTCATGGTTTTACGTAAACTGGCCGCTAACTCGGTGTGTTTTAAATCAAGCAGTTTCAAGGTACCAATCGCCAGTTCTTTTACTGCCCCACCTTTGGCATTTTTATCGACCTTTAATAGGTCAAATAACTGTGCCATGCCTTCTTGGTATTTTTGTTCGGCCATTAAGCAGATGGCCAAATAAAATTTGGTATCAACATCATCTGGCATCTCAATGAGTTTTTCTGTTAACGCTTTGGTGCCTTCAGTATCCAGTGCTAATTTCTTGAAGGTGATTTGACCAATTAAGTAGCGAGGGGTCTCTTCTTCTTTAATTTTATCGGGTAATTTGGTAAACAAGCTGGCCGCTTGTTCTAGCATGTTAACGTCTAAAAACACCTGGCACATATCCAAGGCAATCTTAATGTTTTTTGGGTTAAGCTGAATGGCTTGTGTGAAAAGTGTAATCGCTTCTGGCGTATCACCGCTTTGATGTTTTTCCAATGCTAATAAACGCAAATCTTCAGAGGGGTCAAAAATACCAAACTGTCTTAATACCTCTGCCAAATATTCAAAGGTCATCAATCCCACTTCTTGGAGAGCCATCTCCCCATCTTTGTAGACTCTGAGGGTCGGTATGTTCTCAATTTCAAAGCGGCTTGCGGCTTCTTGATACATATCAATGTCCAAACGTGCCAGAATAAATTGTCCTGCAAACTGTTTGGCATATTCAATTAACGTACTTTCAAGTGACACGCACGCACTGACGGTTGGGCTCATAAAAAGAACAAACACCGGTAATTTGTGTGAGTTGGTTAAGACAATCTTGTCAAAGTTCTCGTCTGAGATTTCAAAGTTGTAAATTTCTGGCTTAGCCATACTTAATTCCTAGTCGCTTTGGTTTGTGCTTTGTTGAGTCGCATCGGTTGGTAATGCGTTGCTATTTTGGGGTCCAACAAAATGAATGCGTGGCATTATAGCAGTCTTTAGTAAATTGAATAAAATCAACTGACTTTAAAGTCAACTTCTATGAACCAAGTTGTATTTTTGTCGTTTTATGGCTGTTAAAAGCCTTTGAAAAAAATCTTTGAAAAAAAACCGTTCTTGCCTTGAATTAGTGAAATGCGCACCCTATAAACCCCTCGACTGGAAATTTTACTGGAGAAAAACATGTCTGAAAAAGAGCAAAAAGTGAGCGATGAGCTGAACGTTGAAAACCAAACGGCTGAAGAGGCTATTCAGCAAGCAGACGACGCTTTGGATGAGGCACAGCAAGCCGTAGAAGAGGATATTGCAGCATTATTAGCAGAAGCGCGTGCAGAAGCCGACAAGCATAAAGATATGGCATTACGCGTTCAAGCCGATATGGAGAACCTTCGTCGTCGCACGCGTATTGATGTTGAGAGCGCTCACAAATATGCACTTGAAAAATTTGTAAACGAATTGATTCCTGTTCTAGATTCTATGGAGATGGGAATCGATGCGGCGTCTAAAGAAGACGTGTCTGCAGAGAGTATTAAAGAAGGTTTAGATATGACCTTTAAACAGTTTTTAGATGTCATGCAGAAGTTTGATGTGGCACGTGTTGACCCTAAGGGCGAAAAGTTTGACCCTCAGTTACACGAAGCGATGACGATGGTGCCTTCGCCGGATCATGAATCAAATACGGTTATGGAAGTGTTCCAGAAAGGCTACACCCTCAATGAACGTTTAGTGCGTGCAGCACGCGTCATCGTTGCACAATAAAAATTAAAAAAATGGGGTTTAGCACTTGAAAACAAAATCGCTGACCCTATAAATCGAACAACAGTAAATAAGTATTAAAAAATTTAAGTTTTGGAGATGTCAAACATGGCAAAGATTATCGGTATTGATTTAGGTACAACAAACTCGTGTGTTGCAGTAATGGAAGGCAAAGACATTAAAGTTATTCCAAACGCTGAGGGTGCACGTACAACCCCATCTATTGTTGCTTACACAGCAGACGGTGAGATTTTGGTGGGTGATTCAGCAAAACGTCAAGCGGTGACGAATCCTGAAAACACACTGTTTGCTATTAAGCGTTTAATCGGTCGTCGTGCGGATGATGCGGTTGTTGCAAAAGACAAAGACATGGTTTCTTACAAGATCATTGCGGCTGATAACGGAGATGCTTGGGTAGAAGCAGGTGGTAAAAAACTTTCTCCACAAGAAGTGTCTGCGCGTACATTAATGAAAATGAAAAAAACAGCCGAAGACTATTTAGGTTACGAAGTTACCGAAGCGGTGGTAACCGTTCCGGCTTACTTTAACGATGCACAGCGTCAGGCAACCAAAGATGCCGGTAAAATCGCTGGTTTAGAAGTTAAACGTATTATCAATGAGCCAACGGCCGCGGCATTGGCTTACGGTATGGATAAAGCAACCGGCGACAGCAAGATCGCAGTGTACGACTTAGGTGGGGGGACATTTGATATCTCAATCATCGAGGTGGCTGACTTAGATGGCGAGAAGCAAGTTGAAGTATTGTCTACTAACGGTGACACGTTCTTAGGTGGTGAAGATTTTGATAACGTCATCGTTGATTACATCGCTTCTGAATTTAAGAAAGATCAAAATGTTGATATTAAGTTAGATAAGTTAGCGTTACAACGTGTACGTGAAGCGGCTGAAAAAGCTAAAGTTGAATTGTCTTCTCGTGAACAGACAGACATCAACCTACCTTACGTTACAGCTGATGCAACTGGGCCTAAGCACTTAAACATGAAAATTACCCGTGCTAAGTTTGAGTCACTGATTGAAGCATTAGTTAAGCGTTCTATTGAGCCATGTAAAGTCGCTCTTAAAGATGCAGGCCTGTCAGCTTCTGAAATTGACGATGTTATCTTAGTGGGTGGTTCAACACGTGTACCAATGGTTCAAGCGGCCGTTAAAGAGTTCTTCGGTAAAGAGCCACGTAAAGATGTGAACCCTGATGAAGCGGTCGCAATGGGTGCGGCGATTCAAGGTGGGGTTCTTTCTGGTGACGTTAACGACGTCCTGCTTTTAGACGTGACACCTCTATCTCTTGGTATTGAGACTATGGGTGGCGTGATGACTAAGTTAATCGAGAAAAACACCACGATTCCAACGCGTAAGTCGCAAGTATTCTCAACCGCAGAAGACAACCAAGCTGCGGTAACGATTCATGTCCTTCAAGGTGAGCGCGAAATCGCTTCAGGGAACAAGTCTTTAGGTCAATTCAACCTAGACGAGATTCCTGCGGCACCACGTGGTACACCACAAATTGAAGTGACCTTTGATATCGATGCCAACGGTATTCTAAATGTTTCGGCTAAAGATAAAAACTCTGGTAAAGAGCAACATATCACAATTCAAGCCTCTTCAGGTCTGTCTGAAGAAGAGATTGAGAAAATGGTGAAAGATGCCGAAGCGCATGCTGAAGAAGATGCCAAAATGAAAGAGTTGGTTGAAGCACGTAACCAAGCGGATGCGATGGTTCATGCCACTCAGAAAATGGTAAAAGATGCGGGTGACTCGGTTGATGCAGCTGAGAAAGAAGCGGTTGAAGCGGCAATTAAAGCGGTGGAAGAAGCCATTAAAGGGTCTGATAAAGCGGCGATTGAAGCGTCTGTGACTAAGCTAGCGGAAGCAAGTCAGTCAATTGCTCAGAAAGCGCAAGCGCAACAGCAAGCTGGTGGTGCGGAAGCTGAGAAGCAAGGTTCTGCAAAAGATGCGGATGACGACATCGTTGACGCAGAGTTTGAAGAGGTAAACGATAAAAAATAAATATTAACTGAGCTAGCAGAGCTGGACTCTGTGTTGGAAAATGATCACGTTCTCATGTACGCTCACATTTTCCGCCTTGATTCAGCAAGCTATCTCGATAAATACAATTATTATCGTTTTTAAAATGCACGGATAACTTAGATTTTTAAGGCGTTCGTGCTTTTTTATATACAAAATTCTATAAATTAAATACCAAAATATATTCACTTAACTAAATTGCATTGTGTAGTTTCTATTTAAAAGTAAGCAGGCCTGCTGGTTTTGCAGATTTTATTATTTTTAAATAGACATTAATCACGCATAAAACGTAAATACGAGATATTGATGAGTAAAACTTGCTACTACGAAATTTTAGCTGTATCTAAAACGGCTTCCGAAGGCGAAATCAAAAAAGCCTATCGCAAAATGGCGATGAAATATCATCCAGACCGCAATCCAGATGATGCGGAAGCGGAAAATAAATTTAAAGAAGCGTCTGAAGCTTATGAAGTGTTATCTGACGCTCAGAAGCGTGCAACTTACGACCAGTTTGGTCACGCCGGATTAGAAGGTGGCGGCGGTCGTCATGGCGGGGGCGGTTTTGGTGGTTTTGGCGATCAGTTCGGTGATATTTTCAGCGAAATGTTTGGTGGAGGCTTCGGCGGTGCTCGTGGTCCGCAACCTGGCGATGACTTGCAGTATGAATTAGAAGTTTCGTTAGAAGACGCGGTGGCTGGTACCACGGTTGATATTCGTATCCCAACCAAAGACTTGTGTGATGCGTGTGATGGTTCGGGTGCCGAACCTGGGTCGGATGTTGAAACCTGCCCAACCTGTCACGGTGCCGGTCAGGTTCGTATGCAACAGGGCTTTTTTGCTGTTAATCGTACTTGCCCAACGTGCCATGGCCAAGGTCAAATTATCAAAACGCCTTGTAAAGCTTGTCATGGTGAAGGCTATACGCACAGTAATAAAACCTTGTCAGTTAAAATTCCAGCAGGCGTTGATAATGGTGACCGTATTCGCATCCAAGGTGAAGGTGAAGCCGGTGAAGCTGGCGCGCCAAAAGGCGATTTGTATGTGCGTATTCGTGTCAAAAAACACTCCATTTTTGAACGTGATGGCAATACGCTTTATTGTGAATTGCCATTAAGTTTCGCAACCGCGGCGTTAGGCGGTTCTGTTGAAGTACCGACCTTAGGGGGGCAAGCGAATCTGAAAATTCCAGCGGGTACTCAGTCTGGGCAGCGCTTTAAAATGGCAGGCAAAGGCGTTAAGTCGGTTCGTTCATCTTATACCGGTGACTTAATTGTTCAGGTGAATATCGAAACCCCAGTAAAACTTACCGCTCGTCAAAAAGAGCTATTGCAAGAGTTTGACGAAAGCTTAAAGGGCAAACATCATAAACAGCACTCACCTAAAGAGCACTCATTTTTTGACTCTGTAAAGTCGTTCTTTACCGGTGATGAAGACGATAAGTCTAAAAAAGACAAAGATGAACCTTGGAATTAATAATTCATAAGCTGTTAAAAGCCTTAACGGAATGAGAAAGATATCATGAGAGTTGCAATTATTGGCGCTTCAGGGCGTATGGGAAAAAATTTAATTGATGCGGTAAACCAAACAGAAGGTTTAACGGTTTCTGCGGCCATTGAGCGTCCTGATAGTTCATTAATGGGTGCTGATGCCGGTGAGCTAGCGGGCGTAGGTAAGTTGGGGGTGAATATTGTTGGCAGCCTTGAGCAGGTTGTTGATGATTTCGATGTATTAATTGATTTTACAACACCACAAACCACCGTCCATAATCTTGATGTTTGCGTCGCTCATAATAAGAAAATTGTCATTGGTACAACAGGCTTTGATGAAGCTGGACTGGCTGCAATTGATAAAGCAGCACAAAAAATTGCGATTATTTTTGCGGCTAACTACAGTGTGGGTGTGAACCTCTGTTTGAAGTTGCTCAAGCAAGCCGCTGAAGTATTGAATGAAGGTTATGACATTGAAATCATAGAAGGGCATCACCGTCATAAGGTTGATGCACCATCAGGTACCGCTTTGAGAATGGGCGAAGTGGTTGCTGAAACCTTAGGTCGAGACTTACAAACCTGTGCTGTGTATGGTCGAGAAGGCATCACCGGAGCCCGTGATCCCAATACCATTGGCTTTGCAACAGTACGAGCTGGGGATATTGTGGGTGACCACACGGTTCTGTTTGCAACCGAAGGCGAGCGAGTTGAGATTACGCATAAAGCGTCGAGCCGAATGACCTTTGCGAATGGGGCTGCCAGAAGCTGTCGCTGGTTAGCATCTAAAGAGTGCGGTTTGTTTGATATGCAGGATGTTTTGAATTTACGGTAACAAAAAATTCAACCTATTCGTGGCTCTGTAACTGAAAAGGCACTCAAATTAGAGTGCCTTTTTTATTAAAACCGAGCTTTAAAAGCCGAAAGCCTATCTTTATATCGCCATTCCATATTTTTCGCGGGAATTTTTAATCTGTTCTAAAAACGTTTTGAATTCATGGGTTATCGTTTTTACGATGGCGCCAATTCGGTGTTCAAAATCGTCTTTAAAGCATCGAACGACTTCGACCATTACGTAGAAGGTTTTTGTCTTATCCCCGTCTTTTAGTTCTAGCGCTATCTCAACATTTTCACCGTGCTGAAGTTGGGGAGAACATATAAAAGCTAAGCCAGTTTCAGAAATATCAGTCAGTGTGCTATAAGTTTGCATGCCATTAATGCAGGCAACGGAGCCTCTGTGAAGTTTATAGCGTTTACACTGTCTTTTTTCTTGTAAGTTGGTCATGAAACTTCCTTAAGTAAAAATACTCTATGATTTATTATAAACTGAATTAATCTTAAAACAAGGACTTAAAAGAAATCCGCGAGTTGTTTACTGATCTTTTAATGCGCTTAATTTTTCACTTAACTCTCGGTAAGTGCTATAGCCAATTTTGCTGTGGGTAATTATTCCTGAGCCATCCACAATAAATGAGGCCGGAACTGCCTGTGCGTTATAAAGTGTTTCGAGTATTTTGTGTTTATCATTCACAATATTACTTGAGTCCATACCGTGTGTTTTGGCAAAGGTTGAGACCTCTGAGTCTGAGCCCGACTGAATGGCAATATTGATAACTTGATACTCTTTTGACAGTTTTTCGATGTCTGGCATTTCGTGCTTGCAAATTTCGCACCAAGTTGCCCAAAAACGTATTAACAGTGGTTCATCAAAATCTTTTAGTTGAAACTGTTCGCCATTAAGAAATTTTGCCTCAAATTGAGGAGCGGGCCCGGTATTGGCTTGTTGAATAATAAAGAAGTGAATAAAAGGGTAAAAAACCAAAATAGCTAAGACAGCAAGGGCGTTTTTACCATTGCGTGTTTTGAAAAATGGTGTCTTGTTTTGTGGTGTGCTATCGAACATGTTGTTTCAACCCATAATGCTAAAACATTGATGATATAGTAAATTGGATTGATGTAAAAGTGGATAAATCACTCATTGGTCCTTGACATGGTAAGTAATTGATTTAATTTACTAAAATATCAAAAGCAGATTTGATTTCGTCCTGCTTCTTTTGCGCGATAAAGATTTTTGTCTGCCCGTTCAATAAAGTCTGCTAGGTTATCTTCTTTGCCTTGGTAAGAGGCGATCCCAAAAGAGGCGGTAATGGTCCTAATTGGTTCTTCCGAATCTTTAAGGGTTAAACGAGCCTCTTCTATTTTTTTACGAATGGTTTCTGCTCGTTGAGCGGCCTCCTCAACGCTACAGTCTTTGATAATTACCGCGAATTCTTCTCCGCCATATCGACAAAGCAACTCTTTTTCGGTACTGGTTTTGCGCATAATGCCTGAAAAATAACGCAAAACACTATCACCAACAGGGTGTCCATAGGTGTCATTAAAACCTTTAAAGTGGTCAATGTCGGTCATGATGAGGCATAAAGAGTTAGGTTTGGCTTGATGTTGAATGGTTAAATCCATAAGCGCATTGTTAAAGGCTTTTCGATTGCCAATTTGAGTTAATTCATCTTTTAGCATTTCTGCTTGGGCTTCATTGAGTTGTTTTCGTAACAGCGTCACCTCATCACTGCTGTGCTGAAACTCTTTTTGTATTAAGTCCGAATTGCTTTGCATTTTCAAGGCGGTTTGAGCAATAAAATTCGCTATCTCTTCGAGGTCTTTAGGTTGGTGGTTTGCTTTGTTGATCTTTTCTGCGCAGGCTCCCATCTCATCAGAGTGTTTTTTTAATGACTGTTTCCAGTTACTAAGTTTTTGGATGATGTCATCTATAAATTGACGCATCGCAAAATCGTATTGCGTTTCTATTTCGATCTCTTCGTTTTCAACAAATTGGTCATAAAGTCGAATGCCTAGACGATCTGTGAAGTGACTTGGGTCTTTTAAAATAGAATTCATTTCTGAGATAAGAGCTAAATTCTCGCCCTTAAAATAGTGGTACCAAATCAGGTAATTCACCGGAAGAGGGTTGATGGCATGATTTGAAAACAATTCGGCGATCTTTTCATAAATTTTATTAGCCTGAACGGCGTTGTCTTTAACTTTAATCATAATTAAATCTCATTTACTAAATTATGCGGATAACTTGATTATATAAACTAGATTCTTCGTTACGGATATTTATTAAAAATTATTATTAATCTATATATAAGATTTATTAATGAATGCTTTGACCTTTTTAAAATACGCAATTAGCATAGAGCTAAAAATTCTGAGCACACCCTTAACTGCTTACCTATAAAATATAGACAAAGCATCAAACCATTCTTATTAAGAAACCTTGTTAGGAAGTCGCTATCTATCTAGACAGCAAGCCGTAAATCAAGTACAATCCGCGTAATTTATTTTTATGACTGATCAATAGGCATATACTAGTGGTGGACGTGATCAAAGCATCATTTACTGAGTAACATAAACGGAGTGAGTCCTTGGTGGGACTGGCTCCGTTTTTTTGTATATAACTTTTGATTTTTAGTTAAATGCGTTTAAGGTTGGCGGACAAAAACGATGACACAGGCTTTATTAGCTCTAGAAGATGGCACTCTATTTTGGGGTGTTTCATTAGGTGCGGAAGGGGAGACGACCGGTGAAGTTGTTTTCAATACCTCATTAACAGGATATCAAGAGATCTTAACGGATCCATCCTATTTCAAACAAATTGTGACTTTAACTTACCCACACATCGGTAATGTTGGTGTTAATGCCGAAGATGAAGAGTCGCCACGCATCATGGCTCAAGGGTTGGTTGTGAAAGATTGTCCTGTTTTGATGAGTAATTTTCGCGCTGAAAAATCTTTGCCAGATTATTTAAAAGAACAAGGTGTGGTTGCGATTGCCGACATTGATACTCGAAAACTAACTCGATTGTTGCGTGACAAGGGTGCCCAGTCTGGCGTAATCGTAGCTGGCGAAAACATTGATGCCGAAGCCGCCGTTGCAAAAGCGAGAGGTTTTAGTGGTTTAAAAGGTATGGATCTAGCTAAAGAGGTCACCACCCCTGAAACCTATGTTTGGACGGAAGGCTCTTGGCAGCTAGGAAGTGGTCACGCTGATTGTTCTGCAAATAATGGTTTCCATGTCGTTGCTTACGATTATGGCGTTAAGCGTAATATTTTACGAATGATTGCTGATCGTGGTTGTAAGTTAACCGTAGTGCCTGCAAAAACGCCGGCTGAAGACGTGTTGGCTTTGAATCCAGATGGTGTCTTTTTGTCAAATGGCCCAGGTGATCCTGAACCTTGCGACTATGCAATTGAAGCGATTCAAAAGGTGTTAGAAACAGACATTCCGGTATTTGGTATTTGTCTAGGACATCAGTTATTAGCCTTAGCCAGTGGTGCCAAAACCGTTAAGATGAAATTTGGTCATCACGGTGCTAACCATCCTGTTCAAAATCTAGAGTCTAAAAAAGTCATGATTACCTCCCAGAACCACGGTTTTGCAGTGGATGGTGACTCACTCCCAGACAATTTAATTGCGACACACAAATCTCTGTTCGATGGCTCTTTGCAGGGTATTTCACGAACGGATAAATCTGCATTCAGTTTTCAAGGGCATCCAGAAGCGAGCCCTGGTCCGCATGATGTAGCCCCTTTGTTTGATCAGTTTATCGATAACATTAAAAACGCCAAAAACGCGTAACGGATAGTAGGAAGTAGAATGCCAAAAAGAAGTGATATAAAAAGTATTATGATCATTGGTGCTGGCCCTATTATCATTGGTCAAGCATGTGAATTCGATTACTCAGGCGTTCAGGCCTGTAAAGCACTAAAAGAAGAGGGTTACCGAGTCATTCTGGTGAACTCCAACCCCGCAACCATCATGACGGATTCAGAGCTGGCGGATGCCACTTACATTGAGCCTGTTGAGTGGCGAACGGTTGAAACCATTATTGCCAAAGAACGTCCTGATGCGATTCTGCCAACCATGGGTGGGCAGACAGCGTTGAACTGCGCTTTGGATTTAAATGCACAAGGCGTTTTGAAAAAGTATAACGTTGAGTTGATTGGCGCGAATGCCGATGCCATTGATAAAGCAGAAAACCGTGATCGCTTCCGTCAAGCGATGACAAAAATCGGTTTAGATATGCCAACATCTGCAGTCGCACACAACATGGAAGAGGCATGGGCAATTCAGTCTCAAGTCGGTTTCCCTACGGTGGTTCGTCCTTCATTCACACTGGGTGGTTCAGGTGGTGGAATTGCCTACAACAAAGATGAATTTGAACAGATTTGTAAGTTTGGTTTAGACCTATCTCCGACAAAAGAACTTTTAATTGAAGAGTCAATTGAAGGTTGGAAAGAGTATGAGATGGAAGTGGTTCGCGACAAAAATGATAATTCGATTATCGTTTGTTCTATCGAGAACTTTGACCCAATGGGTGTGCACACAGGTGATTCTATTACCGTTGCTCCTGCGCAGACGCTTACCGACAAAGAGTATCAGATCATGCGTAACGCCTCTTTGGCCGTTTTGCGTGAGATTGGTGTTGAAACGGGTGGTTCTAACGTTCAGTTCTCAATTCACCCTGAAACAGGGCGTATGATTATTATTGAGATGAACCCACGTGTTTCTCGTTCTTCAGCTTTAGCTTCGAAAGCAACCGGTTTCCCGATTGCAAAAATCGCGGCAAAATTGGCGGTTGGTTATACATTGGATGAGTTGTCAAATGACATTACCAATGGGGCGACACCGGCCTCTTTTGAGCCGACGATTGATTACGTGGTCACAAAGGTTCCTCGTTTCACTTTTGAAAAATTCCCACAAGCCCAAAAGCGTCTATCGACTCAAATGAAGTCGGTGGGTGAAGTTATGGCGATGGGTCGTAATTTCCAAGAGTCAATTCAAAAAGCGTTACGTGGATTAGAGACTGATAAGACGGGTTTTGATGAAATCATGTCTTTGGCGACCATGGATGAAAAAGAGATTAAGGATAAGTTACGTCAAGAGTTACGTAACCCTGGGCCTGAGCGTATTTGGTATGTGGCGGATGCATTTCGTGCAGGCTGGACGATTGAGTCTGTGTTTGAAAGCTCGAAAATTGATCCTTGGTTCTTGGCACAAATTAAAGAGTTGGTTGACATCGAAGATGATGTCAAACAGCGAGGTTTGGATGCCCTTGACGAAACCTATTTACGTAACCTTAAGCGAAAAGGCTTCTCAGATAATCGTTTAGCTAAGTTATTAAATACGGATGCTGCCTTTGTTCGTAAGTTCCGTCATACCTTAAATATTCGTCCGGTCTTTAAGCGTGTGGACACGTGTGCAGCCGAATTTGAAACGTCAACGGCTTACTTGTATTCAACCTACGATGAAGAGTGTGAAGCCAAGCCAAGCGATCGTGAAAAGATTATGATTTTAGGTGGCGGTCCAAACCGTATTGGTCAAGGGATCGAGTTTGATTACTGCTGTGTTCACGCTGCCATGGCAATGCGTGAAGATGGTTACGAAACCATTATGGTCAACTGTAACCCTGAAACAGTTTCAACCGACTACGATACGTCTGATCGTCTGTATTTTGAACCATTAACCCTTGAAGATGTACTTGAGATTGTTGAAGTAGAGCAACCTAAAGGCGTCATCGTTCAGTATGGTGGTCAAACGCCTCTTAAACTAGCAGAAGATTTAGAAGCGGCGGGTGTGCCAATTATTGGTACTTCTCCCGAGTCGATTGACTTAGCGGAAGACCGTGAACGTTTCCAGAAAATTCTAAATGATAATGGGTTACTTCAACCACCTAACCGCACAGCAACCAACGCTGATCAAGCGGCGATCTTAGCCAAAGAGATTGGTTATCCACTCGTGGTTCGTCCCTCTTATGTATTGGGTGGTCGAGGAATGGAGATTGTTTACGATGAAGAGAACCTAATGCGTTATATGCAAGCGGCGATTGATGTCTCTCACGAATCGCCTGTATTGCTTGATCGTTTCTTGGATGATGCGGTTGAGTTGGATGTGGATGCAATTTGCGATGGCGATCAAGTTGTCATTGGTGGCATTATGGAACACATTGAGCAAGCGGGTATTCACTCGGGTGACTCAGCGTGTTCGATTCCGCCGTACAGTATTTCAGTAGACATACAAGATCGTATTCGTGTTCAAGTGGAAAAAATGGCACACGCGTTAGGTGTGGTCGGCTTGATGAATACCCAGTTTGCGGTTAAAGGTGACGATATTTATGTTTTAGAGGTGAATCCTCGTGCCTCTCGTACTGTGCCGTTTGTCTCTAAAGCGATTGGTCACCCATTGGCTAAAATCGCAGCACGTTGTATGGTCGGACAAAAACTAAAATCGCAAGGATTTACCTCTGAAATTAAGCCGGTTAACTTCTCGGTTAAAGAGGCGGTGTTTCCGTTTATTAAGTTCTTGGGTGTTGATCCGATTCTTGGGCCAGAGATGAAATCAACCGGTGAAGTTATGGGGATTGGTAAAAACTTTGCCCAAGCCTACTCTAAAGCTCAATTGGCTGCAGGAACCGTTCTACCCCGTTCAGGTACGGCATTCTTAAGTGTGCGTAAAGCCGACCGTGTCCAAGTTATCGACTTAGCTAACCAGTTAATTGCCAAAGGCTTTAATGTGGTGGCAACGCGCGGAACGGCCACCTCATTGAAAGAAGCCGGTGTCCAGTGCAAGATTGTTAATAAGGTGACGGAAGGGCGTCCAAATATTGTTGACTCGATTGTGAATGAAGAGATTGCGATCATTGTCAACACTTCGGATGGTTCAACTAGTATTCAAGATTCGTCGAGCATTCGTCGTGAAGCGTTGATGCATAAAACGTGTTACACCACGACGATTGCGGGTGCGTTTGCAATGGTTGCGGCTATGGATTATTTAGATGATCAACCCGTAACGCGTTTGCAAGACATACACTAATCAAACGGTTATAAGATTACGCCAAAGCTCACTAAATTGGGCTTTGGCGTTTTTGTTTGTAGCGATAGATAAGATCGTTGAAATAAGGAAAAGGCAAATGGATAAGCATCCAATGACAAAAGAGGGCGCAGAAGCCCTTCAAGCTGAATTAAACAAGTTAAAAAAAGAAGATCGTCCACGCATTACCGAGGCAATTGCGGATGCCCGTGAACATGGTGACTTAAAAGAGAACGCCGAATACCATGCGGCTCGTGAGCAACAAGGTTTGGTTGAAGCACGTATTAAACATATTGAAGGCACGCTTTCGCTGGCGCAAGTGATTGATGTAACTAAGCTGAATCCACGTGGGAAAGTGGTGTTTGGTGCAACAGTCACCGTTTTAAATATTGATACCGATGAAGAGGTCACCTATAAAATTGTAGGTAACGATGAAGCACATGTCGCCGATAATAAAATATCGGTTAATTCACCGATTGCTCGCGCTTTAATTGGTAAAGAGTCTGGCGACGAAGTGGTTGTACAAGCGCCAAAAGGCAATATTGATTATGAAATTATTGATGTTCAATACATTTAAGTATTGAAAGTTGATTGAGTTTAAAACTTACACAGGCCTGCTAACTTTGGTTTACAGGCCTTTTTTTGTAACCTGGATTTGGAGAGATTAATGCTTTGTTTTCGAATTTTTTTGAGAACATTAGGGCTCATGTTTGCCACCGCACTGCTCGTGGTTGGCTACTTTGTGGCACCCACATTGTTTTTAAGTGTTGATCAAGTGACTGCTGGCAATTTGGTTGGCCAGTTACTCAGTTACTTAAATAATGCGTTATTAGTAATCTTGCTTGCCTTATTAATAATAACAATTGGTCGAATGGATCGTTTTGTACATAATTGGTTGCTCTTAATCAGTGTCATAATAGTCGTCACAACAGAGTATTGGATATCGCCCCTTATGCAAGCCATAAAGAGTGCTTATCCTTCTGGATTAACAAAGATGTCGCCTGACTGGACTGCATTTGCAATGTGGCATGGAATTTATCAATTATTGTTTTTAATATTGATATTTTCTCTGTTTATTTGGTCTGTGATTAATCTTAAGGGATTGATTTTAAATAATAAAATAGATGATAAAAAAAGCTTATAAGCATTTAATTATTTTCTAACATGAATTGCTTGCAATTTTTACTTAAAAACGTCAGAATTGACTCGTTAAAAAAAAACCAAACTCGGAGTTTATTAATGAAACACTTAACAATCAAAGCATTATTTATCTCAGCGGTTGCTGCACTTTCTATGAATGTTCAGGCGGCTGATACTACTTATGACAACTGTCTTGCTGATGCAGAGCTATTAATCGCAACAGCGATCAAAGATGGTGGTCCTGCTGCACGTCAAATCGAACAGAAAACAACGGTTGCTGAGTGTAAAGCGACGTTAACAGCGATCGAAGAAAAGTACGGTGATAAAACCATCGGTTTAAACCCTTCTTCAGTAATGACTCCAGAAGATCGTTTAGCTTGGTCTAAACTTTTTGACGCAATTGATGCGAAGAAATTCACGGGTACTCGTTACAACATGGCTGCTTACTACCGTTAATTAGCTCTGTTTTGTGGTTGAAAAAGCCGGTTTTTACCGGCTTTTTTGGTTTCTAGCGTTCATGTTTTTAAATAAGGAATCAAAATGAAAAATAATTTCTTCCAAACTGTATTTGACTGTCTTATGGAGCCAGACCTAAATCTAAAGATGCAACGACTGTCTCAGATTCAGATTGATTGGTCCGAAGATGATTTTGATTTCACGCCAACCGCAAAGGTTGTGCGCGTGCCGGATGCTGGGCGTCCAGAACAGCCTGAGTTGGTCTCGCCTAAGTTGCTTCCTAGAAGACGATTGGGCTCTAAAGAGGGGCACGCCTCGCTGATGCACTCCATTGCGCACATCGAGTTTAATGCGGTTAACTTGGCGCTTGATGCGTTGTATCGTTTTCAGAACATGCCACATGAATACTATCGAGATTGGCTAGGTGTGGCGGGCGAAGAGGCTTATCACTTTCAGATGGTGCGTGAACACCTTAACAGCTTGGGTTATGAATACGGTGATTTACCGGCGCACGACGGTTTATGGATGACAACCTATGAAACCGATCACGACCCGCTGATTCGTATGGCATTGGTGCCAAGAACCTTAGAGGCACGTGGTTTGGATGTCACGCCACCGATGATTAGTAAATTACGCACCATTGGCGACAAACGCGGCGTTGAGATTCTTAAAATTTTATTGCACGATGAAATTGGTCATGTTGAAGTGGGGTCTCGTTGGTTCCGTTACTTGTGTGCTGAGCGCAATTTAAACCCGTTTAATGAATTCCAGTCGATTATTAAAAACTATTTCCATGGGGATCTTCGTGGCCCATTTAACTTTGAAGCACGTCAAGCCGCTGGGTTTTCTGATGAAGAGATTCAATGGTTAAAAACACTTTAGACTTCTAAAAGGTCAATACAGCATGTCCGGTTTTCTTTCAGAAAAACAACGTCTACGTATTCAAACACGCCACAAATCCTCCATTGAGTATTACGGTTACCAACCGCAAGCACTTTATTGGAGCAGTCAAGAAATTCAATTTATACGTTTTAAAAAGCTCAGTGAAATCCTTCCCCGTAACCAGGCCTGCTCAATTTTAGATGTAGGTTGTGGCTTTGGTGACCTGAAAGCCTACTTGCAACAGCAAGGCTTTGATATTGACTACACGGGTATCGATCTGTCTGAAGACATGGTGCGCAGTGCTGGGTTTAAGCATCCGGGTATTCATGTCAAACAGGGGGATTTGTTTGACTTTAACCCTGCTGAAAAGCAGTTTGATTTTGTGTTGTTGTCTGGGGCTTTAAACGAAGTAGTTGAAACAGAGCTTGAAGGCACCGCTGAACAGAAAGGGCGATATGCCAAAGCGGTCATTCGAAAAATGTACGACACGTGTAAACAGGGTGTGGCCTTTAACTTATTAGACAATCGCAATGCTTGGGTTGCTTCCAGGCCGGATTTACAAAGCTTTCAACCTGAAGCCATTGCGGATTACTGTCAAAGTTTCGCACACAATGTGAGTTGGCAAGACGGGTATGTCGATAACGACTTTACTGTGTTTATGTACCGTTAATTGAGGTGTTGAGTATGCGTTTTGGCGTGGATTTAGGCGGTACAAAAATTGAGATTATTGCGCTTAATGACGCAGGCCTGCTCACTTACAAAAAACGTATTGACACACCAAAAGGCGATTATCAAGCGACCTTAAATGCCATTACGCATTTGGTATTGGAAGCCGAAATACAATTAAATTGCACGGGGTCGGTGGGGATTGGTATTCCGGGTTCGATTTCGCATAAAACCGGTATGGTTAAAAATGCCAATTCCACTTGGTTGATTGGCGAAGATTTACAGGGCGATTTACAACGCAAACTCAGCAGGCCTGTCGAAATTGCCAATGACGCGAACTGTTTTGCTCTATCTGAAGCGATGGACGGAGCCGCCAGTGGCGCTGATGTGGTGTTTGGGGTAATTATTGGCACGGGTTGTGGTGGCGGTATTGTGGTGAATGGTCAGATTTTGAATGGCGTGAATGCCATTGGCGGTGAGTGGGGACACAATTCGTTACCGTGGCTTGGCCTTAACGATCAACAACTGCCTTGCTATTGTGGTTTAAAGGGTTGTAATGAAACGTTTTTATCTGGAAGTGGATTTGAGGCCCATTATCAAAACCGAACAGGCCTGCTTAAAACCGCGAAACAGATTGTTGCCCTTAGTGAGCTGGGTGATCAACAGGCTGAAGCCTTAGTGCAAGATTATATTATTTGGTTAGCCAAAGGCTTGGCAAGTGTGATTAACTTGCTGGATCCCGATGTGATTGTGTTGGGTGGCGGCATGTCTAATATTGAACGCCTTTACAGCGATGTTCCTAAAATTTGGCAGCAGTGGGTGTTTAGTGACCAGGTCAATACTCGATTGGTTGCGCCCAAGTACGGGGATTCCAGTGGCGTACGTGGTGCGGCTTGGTTGGCAACCTCGTCAATCGATTAAGTCTTAGATTTTAAACTCCAAACCAAAGATTTAAGCCGTAGCCAGTAACAAAAGCCAAACCCGCCGCCGCTCCGCCGGTGAAAAGAGTACTTAATCCAGAACGAAAAATCGGTTTTGCAAACACTAAGCTTTTCATCATGCCAATCAAAAAGAACATCAGGCCTGCCAAAACTGCACTGCCAACAAACTTCTCCATTTGACTCAGTGTGTTAATCATCAAGGGTATCAGCGGAATCGCGCCAATTAACACAAACGCAACAAAGGTGGTCAGTGCCGAACGGATGGCAGACGGGGCGGTTAATGATACGCCATACTCTTCGGTGAGCATGGTATCAATCCACAGTTTTCGGTCTTGGGTAAGGGTGTCCACAATCGTTTCTAAGGTTTCACCACTGAATCCTTTGTTTGCAAATATCTGTCGAATCTCTTCTCGCTCCCCTTCGGGAATTAAATCAATGTGTTCGGACTCGGTTTTTCTGAGATTTTCAGTAAACTCTTTTTGCGCCTTATTGGCCTCGTAATTACTTACCGCCATACTAAAGCCATCGGCAAATAAATTGGCAAACCCCAAGGTGATGGCCACCATTGGCGAAAACCCAGCCCCCGTCGCACCCGCCACCACAGCAAAAGTGGTCACGCATCCATCAATCCCCCCCAACACTGCATCGGAAACATTTTGGGTTTTAGGTGGTTGTTTTAAACGCTCGGCGATGCTGTCGGGTTGATGCTCTTGTTGTAAATTGGCTTTTGTTTTCATCTTTTAAACCTATTTAAGACCCATTTGAATACGGTCTGTTTTGGTGGTTTGCACAAATTGAAACGTGAAGCGGGTTACTTTTTATGGGTGAGCCAGCGATCGAGTTGATTGGCAAAGGTTTGGCGGTCGGCTTGGCTAATTGCGGAAGGGCCGCCGGTATCGACACCGGTGGCACGCAACGTTTCCATAAAGTCACGCATATCTAAACGCGCCTTGATGTTGTTGGCGGTATACACTTCGCCACGCGTGCCTAAAACTATGGCGCCTTTTTCAACCGCATCGGCAGCTAGTGGAATGTCATTACTGATCAGTAAGTCGCCACTTTGAATGCGTTCTACAATGACATTGTCAGCCACATCAAACCCCTTGTTGACTTGTGAAAAGTGAATAAACTTAGAAGGGGGAATCGTTAAGTTGTGGTTGGCGACCAAAGTCACATGGGTTTGAGTGCGTTCGGCTGCTCGAAATAGCATCTCTTTAATGACCACCGGACAGGCATCCGCATCGACCCAAATCTGCATTTTTACCCCTTTTGCATGATTATGTTTTAACTAAGAATAGCACGCTTGAAGAGACGCACATAAAAAAACCAGCAGGCCTGCTGGTTTTTGAAGGGGGGGCAAAAGGTGGCAAAATGGGTTATTTAATCCATTCTGCGTAGCCGCCAAACAGGACACGCACGTTTTCATACCCCAAAACAGATAGGGCAAACTGCGCTTTGGAGGAGAGCAGGCCAGTATCGCAATACAATACAACGGTTTTGCTGTCAGAGATTTGATCTTTGTGGGTTAGAATTTGACGCCAATCAATGTTAATGGCACCCGGGATATGCGACGTTTCAAATTGTTCCGCTTGGCGGGTGTCAATGTACTGAATGTCGTCGCTGCTAAAGTTGGCTAACTGTTGCTTAGTAATCGCACCACCTGAAAAAGCGGCAAATTCTAAGTACTCTTGCATCGGCTCAAACGCCGGGTTCTCTTCGGCCATGCTGTTTGCCGATGGCATTAAAAGTGCCAAGCTTAATCCTATTAAAATGGGCTGTTTCATAACAAAGTCCTTTTTGTGAAATTTGGTTGCATTTTATAAGATTCCAATTCAATTGGCGAATTTATGGCCTAGATTCGCGTACATTAAAACGAAAGCGTAACGAATACCCAGCCAAGTTTAAAACAATAAGAAATTAATCGACAAGTAATTGCTAAGTAATCGGTTTGCTCATAGTAATTGTCGGGCACTTACTGTAAGCTAGGGTAAAATTTTAATCCATGGCAAATTCTAAGTGCCTCCTGCGTAACCCCTTTGAGTTATTTGGAAGTCACTAATCGTAATTCTTTGCCATACCAGCAAAGAGAACTATCTATTTATGAGTTTTGACTCCCTCGGTCTATCATCCCTAATTTTAAAAGCCATTGAAGAGAAAGGTTACAGCGAACCTTCTCCGATTCAAGCCCAAGCGATTCCAGCGATTATGGATGGCAAAGACGTCATGGCCGCCGCCCAAACCGGAACCGGTAAAACCGCTGGCTTTACCTTGCCACTGATTCATCGTTTATCAAAAGGCAACTTAGCCAAACCTAACCAAGCGCGCGCTTTAATCTTAACGCCAACCCGTGAACTCGCGGCTCAAGTTCATCAGAGTGTCGAAGACTACAGCAAACACCTTGCTCTAAAATCGGTGGTGGTGTTTGGTGGGGTAAAAATTAACCCCCAGATGATGAAGCTTCGCAAAGGTGCCGATGTATTGGTTGCTACGCCAGGTCGCCTGTTGGATTTATACAACCAAAACGCGGTGCGCTTCGATAACTTAGAAGTGCTGATTTTAGATGAAGCCGACCGTATGTTGGACATGGGCTTTATTCGTGATCTTAAAAAAATTATGGCGTTCTTACCTAAGAACCGTCAAAACCTATTGTTTTCAGCGACGTTTTCACCTGAGATTCGTCAGTTGGCAAAAGGGTTGGTGAATAACCCGGTTGAGATTTCAGTGGCTCCGGCTAATGCTACCGCCACTAAGGTTGAGCAGTTTATCTACCCAGTGGATAAAAATAAAAAACCCGCTTTGCTAACTCACCTAATCTCAACCAATCGTTGGGAACAGGTATTGGTGTTTACTAAAACCAAACATGGTGCCAACAAACTGACCAAATATTTAGAGCAGTACGGCATTAAAGCCGCAGCCATTCACGGTAATAAAAGTCAAGGTGCCAGAACCCGTGCCTTAGCCGAGTTTAAAGCCGGTGAAGTGCGCGCGCTTGTGGCGACCGATATTGCCGCTCGTGGTTTGGACATAGAGCAACTGCCACACGTAGTGAACTATGAGTTACCGAATGTGCCAGAAGATTATGTACACCGTATTGGCCGAACAGGTCGTGCGGGTGCCAGTGGTGAAGCGATTTCTTTAGTGAGTTCGGATGAAGCGTTATTGTTATTTGATATTGAACGATTGATTGGCAATGTTCTAAGACGTGAAGAGCTTGAAGAGTTCAAGCCGGTTCACCCGCTAGCTGAATCGCGTTTAGGCAAAGCCCCAAAGCCAAAGAAGCCTAAAAAACCACGTTCGGAACACCATGATGGGCAACGTTCAGGTGAAGTGAAGCAGGGTCATCAGCACAATGCCGGTAGCGCTAAACCTGCGTCACGCAACAGTCGTGCGCCTCGTGGCAGAAGCAATAACAACAACCGATAAAAGACGCGCGTAAGTGTTGGGATGTAACTCAGTTAAATCTCTGTGCATCTTATTTAAGGTAAATAAAAAAGCAGGCTTGTTAATTCAGTCCTGCTTTTTTTATGTTTAAAATTGACCGCTTATAAAAAAGCTGAGTTTAAAGTCGTTGGTTTTCTTGACTCAGTTTAATAATGATGGGTGAGAGAACTAAGAGGGCAATCAAATTTGGAATCGCCATTAAGGCATTCAAAATATCGGCCAAAATCAAAACGGTATTAAAGTAGTCGGAGAGCGCAGCTCCGGCAAATACCGCAATCACCCACAACACTCGATACCCAGTAATCACTTTTACCCCCGTCACGTATTCAGCACAACGTTCGCCGTAATAACTCCAACCCAGCAAGGTTGTAAAGGCAAACACCGCCAAACCAATCGCAACCACCACGGCGCCTAAGTTGGAGTCTAAACCTGTGCTAAACGCCAGTGCGGTCAAAGGCGAGCCCGTTTCACCCGATTGCCAAACGCCGGTCACCATAATCACTAAGGCGGTCATGGTACACAAAATAATGGTGTCGATAAAGGTACCGAGCATGGCGATATGGCCTTGTTTTACTGGGTCTTTGGTTTTGGCCGCGGCATGGGCGATGGGTGCGGTGCCTAAGCCCGCTTCGTTAGAGAACACGCCACGCGCCACACCAAACTGAATCGCTAAGATAATACTGGCACCGGCAAAGCCACCGGCGGCGGCACTGCCGGTAAAGGCACTCTCTACAATCGTCATTAAGGCGCCAGGCAATTCATCGGAGAAGATGGCTAAGATATAAACGGAAAAGCCAATATACAAAACCGCCATAATCGGCACTAAGGCGGTGGCCGTATGCGCGATGCGTTTAATGCCACCAAACAAAACCAATCCCACTAAAATCATTAACACGATGCCTGTGAGCTGGTTATTAAAACCAAACGCCGATTCCATCGCGCCCGCAACCGCATTAGCTTGTACCATATTGCCAATGCCAAAGGCAGCGATGGTTCCAAACCCGGCAAAGGCAAAAGCGAGGGGTTTCCATTTTTCACCCATGCCGTTTTTTATGTAATACATTGGGCCGCCAACATGCCGACCGTCTTCATCCACTTCACGGTACTTTACCGCTAACACGGCTTCACCGTATTTGGTGGCCATGCCTACGAGTGCGGTCATCCACATCCAAAAAATCGCACCTGGCCCACCAATAAACAGGGCAGCGGCCACACCGGCAATATTCCCCGTGCCAACGGTGGCGGCCATAGCGGTCATTAATGCGCTAAACGGGCTAATATCGCCTTCCTCGTTGGATTTACGGCCTTTCCACAATAAGCTGAAAGCATAGAATAAGTTTCTAAGCGTTAAAAACCGTAAACGAATGGTGAGGTAAAGCCCGGTTCCCAGCAATAAAAAGAGCATCACTGGCCCCCAAGCCCAACTGCTGGCGGTGGATAAAATTTGGTTAAGGTTTTCCATTAGGCTTGTCCTTGGTAATCGGTTTTGGAGGGTGGTTTGCGAGCGTCTTGATAAGACAGAAGCGGCGTTGCTTGCGTGTTAGTAAGATTATGCCATTAGTCGTAGTAAAGTATGGGCGAATTTGCTTATGTTTGGATTAACGATCTTAATTCAAGTTGGAGTTTGAGAGATTTTCAAATTCAGCAGGCCTGCCAAGTTTGGAATGGTTTAAGTTTTTAAACCACGGTTCAAGGAAATTTAATGGGTTCTACGCCTAGAGCGCACGCAATTGTTTGTTATGCCATTTTGACAAAAACAGTAAGGTCACGATTGCGCCCAGTAATGCGTAACCCATATCCGACTGGGTATCCCAAATATAACCTTGCGTGCCCAAAAAGGCTTCGGCGCTCTCTTCGGAAATTAACGCTGTCCACCATTCGATGAGTTCGTAAAAGGCACTAAACGCCAAAGCGATAGAGACAACAAATAGATTTAACCAGGCCTGTCCGGTTACGACTTGTTTGCGAATTAAAATTTCTCTGGCCAAAAGTGCGGGCACTAAGCCTTGAAAGAAGTGCCCGAGCTTATCGAAGTTATTGCGTTCCCAATCCAGTTGCAAACTCAACCAATCAAACAGCGGTACTTCGGCGTAGGTGTAGTGTGCGCCCACCATTAAAATAATGCAGTGCAATAAAATGAATAAGTAAAGCAAAGAGGTGAGTCGAAAGGTGTGGTAGGTGAGGATTAAAAGCACGGCGGCAATGATGGCAGGGCCGGCTTCTAAAAACCAGATGGTCAGGTCTTTAGGGTTAATGGCCGACCAGGCCAGTACAGATCCAAAGATAAGAATCCAAATTGCTTTTAACATACTCATCCTGGTAAAAGTTTGGGTTTAATGTAACCGATTGTTCGTGCTTTTAAAAGTTGGCAGGCCTGCTCACTTTGAGCGTTTTAATTTAGCCAAAACTTACTGTCATTGATTTTAACTTCTTAAGGTCGCCTTTAAGCGATTGGGTGTTTCAAGATAGGCAAACACATCCATTATCGACAAACAGACGATATCCGAATTGAGCAGGGTTTCGGTGCAAACCCCTTCGGCCTGAATGAGGGCAATGCCCAATCGACTCTGTTTTAACAGGGCTTTATCGTTATAACCATTGCCAACGCTCAAAGTGTGATCTGCCCCCAAATGGTTTAAGTATTCGGTTTTACACTTGAATTGAGCCGAGCTGGAAAGATTAACCAGCGTGCAATTCACCCCGTCAAGTTCTGCTGCCACTGTGCCATAGGTATCGGCAGTAATGACATGAAACTGCACCCTATCTGCTAACTGATTGATTTTGTCTTTTACGTCGGTTATGAGTTTACCGTCAATGGCGATGGTGCCGTTGTAATCAAAAATAACGTGCTGTATTTCAACGGTTTCTCGGCCGGGGATGTCAATAATCAAAATAATGGGTTCCTTGATTGAGTAAGCGGCTCGTGAAAGCGGTTTTACTGCGTTGCGTTTATAAAGCGTTGTCATACAGTTTAGCCAATTTTATTTTTAAAAGGTATGATACTCAAAATTTTACAGACTACACGATTTGAATCGATTGAGTCGTTTGAGCAAGAAGAGGTCACTATGCAAACCATTGAAACATTAGAACAGTTAGAGCAACTAAAACAGTCGGAAGACGCATTGTTGATTTTATTTGGTGGCAAAAGCTGCAATGTTTGCCACGTAATTAAGCCGCAAATTGTTGAGTTAGTTGAAGCCCAGTACCCAAAAATTAAAATGGTGTATGTTGATTGCCACGTGACCACTGACGTTTGTTCGCAAAATGGTGTACTTAGTCTGCCAACCTTGCAGGTGTTTTTTACCGGTCAGCGATTTATTGAAGTCGTTCGCACCTTTAGTTTACAAAAGGTCATGCAAGATATTGCACGGCCTTATTCGATGGTGTTTGAAGATTAACGTTTGCCATCCCCACCTGCTTTAATCAATAGTTTGTCTAGCCATGATGTTGGTAGAAGACGTTTTAAATAGGCAAATACCACGGTTGGCACCGTTACTCGATAACGAATTTTAGCTTGACCAGCTTGCAGAGCGTGCACCACACATTTACTGACCGTTTCGGGTCCTAACGTAAATGGGGCAGTTGGGCCAACGGTTTCGAGTCGCTTAATCATCGCTCGGTAACTTTTTTCATGCGCACTGCCTTCCAATGTAATCCAGAGGCTAAATTGCTCAAAGGCATTTTTTCTAAAGTCTGAAATGATGGGGCCTGGTTCTATCAAACTGACTTGAATGTTGTCTTTTTTAACCTCAATTCTGAGCGTGTCAGCAAAGCCTTCAATGGCAAATTTACTGGCGTTATAAGCACCGCGATACTGCATGGCGGCAAAGCCTAAAATCGAACTGTTGTAGATAATCTTGCCGTGTCCTTGTTGGCGCATTAGCTTAATTACTTTGTTGGTGAGTTCTTGTGTGCCAAACACGTTGGTTTGAAATTGAAACTCCATCGACTCACGCGATAAATCCTCGACGGCACCCGGCAAACCAAATGCGCCGTTATTGAATAGCGCATCAATTTTGCCGTTGGTTGCCGCCTCAATCGCTTTTAAAGCGTTATCAATGCTTTGACTGCTTGCCAAATCCAACTGAAAACAGGTAAACCCTTCGGCCTGTAAACGGCTTACATCATCTGAGTTTCGGCAGGTGGCGATGACGTTGTAGCCCAAATCTTTTAGGGCGTGTGCGGTGTGGTAACCAATGCCTGTAGAACAACCGGTAATGAGAACGGTGCTGGGTGGCAAGAGAGAGTGCTTCATAATGTATCGTCCGCTGTTTAAGTGTGTTGCTTAGTCTAAAGTAAAAAAAACCGTAAGACCAACCCTTCAATGTTTATTCTTGTGGGTTTGTTGGGGTTAGGGCGGCATAACAATTGCTTAACATCGGCAATGACATAAACTTGACGAAGTTAATTACTATGAACATGAAATCAATCCTTTTAACATCAGCAGGCCTGCTAAGTGCTTTCGCGCTTTTAAACTTGTCCGGTTGCAATGCAGCAAACAGTGGTGATACGCCCTCAACTGGTTTAGCAGAGCCGACCGCAGAGCTGGCGGTGACGGCTTCTTCTCGTAGTATGACAGCGGCGGGTTATTATTATGAAAATACCAATTTAACGGTATTGGCATCGTCTGAGGGGTCGGAATTTTCATCATCTACCTGTGTGTTAACGTTCGATTATAAAAGTGCCCCCACAGCTGATTTTGTTACTCAAGAAACAAAGGAAAGCTGTAATGATTACGAGTTTAATCTTTACAGTGGGCCAGGGGTTTACAGATGGTCTTTAGAGGCGACTGATGAAAATGGAAAGGTTGCCGATACTCAAATATTTGCAACCGCCATTACCGACCCCGCGGCTGATGTTTATCTTCCTACAAATCCGGACGCGGAAGTCAGAATTATTTCGGCTTCGACCACACCGGATGCAAATGGCTATTATGTTGAAAACACCGTCATCACTTCGGATTTACTTGCCATCGGTTCACAACGCTCGACAGTGACATGTGAAGTGACACTGGATTATCAATCAAATGACGATGGTGCTGTTTTTACGAATCGTGATACAGTTAACAGCTGTGATGTGCAGGACTTTAATTTAGACAATGGCCCTGGTATTTATCGTGTAAAACTGGTGGTAACCGACGGCAATGACCTGATTGCGGAAGACCAAAAGTTTGTGATTGCCACCTCCACCGACCTGCTAGATAGAGCCTATCTCACGGCCGATTTTACCTTTAATGTTGCACCGGTTGCTGACAGCTTGTTTGATGTCGAGTTTAACGGCCGATTCTCTTCTGAAAGTGACACTGGGGATGCGATTACCGAATTTAAGTGGGAAGTTTTTGTAAAGAATGACGACACTGAAACACCTTATAAAACCATTATTGGCCTCAATCCTAAGCCAACAGTGACCGTTGATAGGGATGGTATTTATGTCACGCGTTTAACCATTACGGATGAGCTTGAGCAGACTGCAGTAACCGAAAAAATGTTTAAAGTCGGTGGCACAGGACAGACTTTAATTGCCGACTTCTCGGTTACTATTCCAAGCGGCGCTCCGGTTAATATTCAAGTTGATGCCAGTGCAAGTACGATTGGCGCCGGTGTCGATCATTATGAATGGGAGTTGATTTCTGCTGGAGATACGAATGAGACGGTGTTCTATCAACTGGATACTGAATCGCCCACGACTGTTCTTCCCGTCGCCTATTCAGGTATTTATTACATCCGATTAACAGTGATTGATGTGGATGGTAATGAACATGAGATTACTCGTGTGGTTACGATACCGGTTCCTTAGAAACCAAGACCGACCAAGTTAAATACTTTAATGATCTATTTCAAAATCAGCAGGCCTGCTGATTTTGTTAAATAAATTCAATGAAAGCGGCCAAAGGATCACCTTTGAGTCGCTTTTTTCTTATCTTGTTTTTCTGTGTTTACGGTATCAAATTAGCGCTTATTTCTTTATAATGTCGGGTTTGGTCTGTCTGATCTAAAAGGGGATGCCACATGGCAATCTTTAAGCGTTATCTTATTGCAGGACTTTTGGTTTGGTTACCGTTAGGTGTAACCATTGCGGCACTGATTTTTTTGGTTAACTTTTTTGATAAAAGTTTGCTATTAATTCCGGCTCAATATCGTCCTGAAGCCTTGTTAGGTTTTAATATCCCAGGTCTAGGTATTTTGCTTTCATTAAGCTTGATTTGGTTAACGGGGATGTTGGTTGCCAATTTTTTAGGCTCTAAGTTAATCCAGTTTTGGGAATCCTTTTTAGAGCAGATTCCACTGGTTCGCTCCATCTACAAGGCGGTTAAGCAGATAGCGGAAGCGGTGTTTGGGAATGATGATCAGACCTTTCAAAAGGCCTACTTAATTCAATACCCTCGAACCGGTTTGTGGACATTGGCTTTTCAGACCAGTACGCATCAAGGTGAGGCGCAAGTTAAAACCGGCATCAATGAAGTAGTGAACTTATTTGTGCCCACCACGCCAAACCCAACGTCTGGGTTTTTTATTATGGCGTCTAAAAATGAAATCATAGAGCTAGGCATTAACGTGGATGATGCATTGAAAATGGTTATTTCAGGGGGCGTGGTTGTGCCGCCTTGGAAGCCCGATCAAAAAGAGTCCATCCCTCAGAAGATTGAAATGGCGGTAGAGAATCCCACCCCACCGGTCTCTGAAAAATAACTATATAAACTGAGCGTTTACTCAGCACATTGCGGGTAAACGGTCTGTTAGAAATTTAGAACTAAGTGATGCGGGTTGAGCTTTAAGCAGGCCTGCACATTTTATTAATCGTTTGAAAAGGTAAGTAGTCATATGCGTACACATTATTGTGGGCAAGTAACAGAAGTTTTGGTTGTTCAACAAGTCACGGTTGCAGGCTGGGTTCACCGTCGTCGTGATCATGGCGGCGTCATTTTTATTGATTTACGTGACCGTGAAGGGTTGGTTCAGGTTGTTGTTAATCCCGATACTGCTGAAATTTTTGCCAAAGCAGAACGCCTACGTGCCGAATGTGTTCTAAAGATTACCGGGAATGTTGTTTTAAGAACCGAAGGCACCATTAACCCCAATATGGTCACTGGTAAAATTGAAGTGGTTGCCACAGATATCGATGTGCTAAGCATGGCTGAGCCGATTCCTTTCCAGTTGGATGAGAAGAACGTCGGTGAAGAGACCCGTCTAAAATATCGTTATATCGACTTGCGTCGTGACGAAATGCAAAAAACCTTAATGTTACGTTATAAAGTTACCCGCTCAATGCGTCGTTACCTTGATGACAATAACTTTATGGACATTGAAACCCCGATTTTGACTAAGTCTACGCCTGAAGGCGCACGTGACTATTTAGTACCAAGTCGTACCCATCAAAACAAATTCTTTGCATTACCGCAGTCGCCACAGCTGTTTAAGCAGTTGTTGATGATGTCTGGTTTTGACCGCTACTACCAAATTACGCGTTGTTTCCGTGATGAAGATTTGCGTGCAGACCGCCAGCCAGAGTTCACTCAGTTAGATATCGAGACCTCTTTTATGGAAGAGGACGCGGTCATGAACTTAATGGAAGGGCTAACCAAAACCATCTTTAAAGAGAATATTGGGGTGGAGTTTGATTATGACTTCCCACGTATGGCTTATTCTGAAGCAATTCGACGTTTTGGTATTGACCGTCCAGACTTACGTATCGATATGGAACTGGTTGATGTGGCTGACCTGTTACAAGACATCGACTTTAAAGTATTTGCAGGGCCTGCTCAAGATCCAAAAGGCCGTGTTGCTGCGTTAAAAGTACCGGGTGCGGGTTCAATGAGCCGAAAAGAAATTGATGATTACACCAAGTTTGTTGGCATCTACGGTGCAAAAGGGTTGGCGTACATTAAGGTTAACGATTTAGCCGCAGGCATTGATGGCTTGCAATCGCCAATTGTTAAATTCTTCCCGGATCAAGTTATGGAGATCATGGCGCGTGTTGGTGCCAAAGATGGCGACATCGTGTTCTTTGGTGCCGATAAAGCCAAAGTGGTGAACGAAGCCTTGGGTGCATTGCGTGTCAAAATTGGTGAAGATTTAAATATGTTAAACGGTCGTTTCAAGCCGGTTTGGGTTGTGGATTTCCCAATGTTTGAAGCGGATGAGAAAACCGCGCGTATGACGGCGATTCACCACCCATTCACGCAACCAAAAGCGACGACCGAAGAGATTCTACATCACGACGATCCAGAACAGATGTTATCTAAAGCCTACGACTTAGTGATTAACGGTCTTGAAGTGGGTGGTGGTTCGGTGCGTATTCACGATACCAATATGCAAGCGGCGGTTTTTAAAATGCTGGGCATTTCTGACGAAGAGGCCAGAGAGAAGTTTGGTTTCCTATTAGACGCTTTAAAATACGGCTGTCCTCCACACGCGGGTATGGCGTTTGGTTTAGATCGTCTGGTTATGATTTTAGGCGATATTGCTTCGATTCGTGATGTTATTGCCTTCCCGAAAACGCAATCAGCGGCGTGTCCGTTAACCGAAGCACCGGGCATGGTTGATGATTCACAATTAGCAGAGCTGGCCTTACGTTTCCGTAAATTTGATATTGAAAAAGCCTAATTAGGGATTGGAATCGTCTGTTATGACCCATCAATCACAGGTTTTGGCCACTGAAATCCCCACTAAGTTGCAAGGCCGTATTCAGCAGTTAGCTGAAAATGCGCCAACGCAACCTTGGCTAGGTGAGTCTGAAAAGCAAGCACTAAAAACCAAGATTAAAAGCTTGTTAAAGCAACACAATGCGCAGTTGGTTGCTCACTATTATGTGGACGATGAGTTGCAGGCCTTGGCTGAAGAGACTGGGGGGGTTGTCGCTGACTCACTAGAGATGGCAAACTTCGGTGCGCAATCTTCAGCCGATGAGCTTGTGGTAGTTGGGGTACGTTTTATGGGCGAGTCAGCCAAGTTGTTGAGCCCAGAAAAAACCGTACTGATGCCGGATTTGGAAGCGACGTGTTCATTAGATGTCGGTTGTCCTGCGGATGAGTTTGCAGCGTTTTGTGCGCAGTACCCTGACCATACCGTGGTGGTGTATGCCAATACCAGTGCCGAAGTAAAAGCGATTGCCGACTGGGTGGTGACATCGGGTAATGCTTTGCAAATTGTTTCTCATTTAAAGGAGAAGGGCGAAAAAATTATCTGGGCCCCCGATCGTCATTTAGGTAACTGGATAGAGCAACAAACCGGTATCGAGATGATTCGTTGGCAAGGGCACTGTATTGTGCATGACGAGTTCACCACCTTTGAGCTTGAAGAGCTTATTAAACAGCATCCTAAAGCCAAAGTCTTGGTGCATCCCGAGTCCCCGGCTGAAGTGGTTGCCTTGGCAGATGTGGTGGGTTCCACTAAGGTGTTATTAAACGCAGTGGTGACCATGCCAGACGAGCAGTTTATCGTGGCAACCGACTACGGTATTTTTTACAAAATGCAGCAGTTAGCGCCTAATAAACGTTTAATGATTGCGCCCACTGGCAGTAAAGAGAAACAATGTCACAGTTGCGCTCACTGTCCGTGGATGGCCATGAACGGTCTACAAAATTTGGCCGACTGTTTAGAAAAGCAGAGTGGAGAAATTATCATTGATGCTGACATTCAAAAAAAGGCCTTAACTTCGTTAGACAGGATGTTAACCTTCTCCCGAGAGCAAGGGTTGATTCCAGCGCAAACAACCTAGGTTAAAAAAGTTTAAACGGATGTACGGCATCCGTTTTTTGTATCTAGGGTATTTAAAGTCCCTTTTAAAAACTGTTTGTCGCTGAAGGTAATCTTGTCTTTAGGTTTTTATTAATGACTTATTAAGAAATAAATTATCCGATAGGTCATTCAGTAAGTGACAATAACGGGTGTTTTAAAAGTAAGCAGGCCTGCCTCTTTTTTGTATGAAGCAGTTCGGTTTTGGAGACGCTGTTGGCCAAGATTAAACGTGTATTAGGGATTGACCCAGGGTCGCGTAAAACCGGTTTTGGCATTATTGAATCTGGGCGTTATAACCCCAATTATTTGGTGAGTGGGGTGATTCGAGTGGAGAAGTATTCGGGGGCAGAACGTCTTAAGATTATCTTTGAATCCATCTGCCAGATTATCGACCAATATCAGCCGGATGTGATGTCTATTGAGAAGGTGTTTGTGCATAAAAACCCCAACTCGGCGATTAAACTTGGTCAAGCACGTGGGGTGATTTTATGTGCGGCGGCGATTAAAAATGTCCCTATTATGGAGTACACCCCCACTCAGATTAAAAGCACGATTGTGGGTCAGGGGCATGCAGTGAAATCTCAAGTGCAGTTTATGGTTCAGAACCTTTTAAAGCTGACCGATACGCCACAGGAAGATGCTGCGGATGCCTTAGCCTGTGCGTTATGTCATGACCGATATATGACGTTGGGCATTGATCCTGAGACGCTCTCAAAAGGTACGAAATTTTAAAATAATAATTAAATACAATGAGATAGTTAATTTAGTTAAGTTGGTTTATAACCTGAAGTGGTTTAAATAAGTAGGTAACAGTAGACATGATTGGATTTTTAAGAGGCACCTTGGTTCAAAAACAACCGCCTATGTTGTTGTTAGATGTGCAGGGTGTGGGGTATGAAGTTGAGGCCCCCATGTCGACTTTTTATCAACTGGAAAATGCCGATGAAATGGTCACCATCTTAACGCACATGCATGTTCGTGAAGATGCGCAGTTACTGTTTGGGTTTGCAACCGAATCAGAACGCACGCTGTTTAAAACCTTGATTAAGGTGAATGGCGTGGGTGCCAAAATGGCGCTGGGTATTTTATCGGCGATGTCGGTTCATGAGTTTTGTACGTTTGTCGATTCTGCGGATATTGCGGCGTTGACTCGCATTCCAGGCGTGGGTAAAAAAACCGCTGAAAGGCTACAAATTGAAATGCGTGATCGTCTTAAACCGATTATTGAGTCTGGTCTATTGGCGTACGAACCTTTATCAGCCAGTTTAGGCAATACGGCATCCAATCAACAACCTTTAAGAATTATGACCTCCATTCAACAATCCGCTTGTGATGCCCTAATGGCTTTAGGATACAAACCCCCACAAGCCGAAAAAATGGTTAAATCGGTCTTCAGCGAAGAGTTGTCTTTAGAAGAAGTAATTAAACAAGCCCTGCAAGGAGTGAAGCTTTAAATGATTGAAACCGATCGCATTGTAGGCAATCAGGAGACCGAAGATGATATGTATATTCAGCCTTCGGTGCGCCCCACGCAAATTAACGAATACATTGGTCAGAAAGCGGTGCGTGAGCAGTTGCAGCTTTCGATGGATGCCGCCAAAATGCGAGGTGAACAATTAGACCATGTTTTACTCTATGGCCCACCTGGTTTAGGTAAAACCACCTTGTCGAATATTATTGCCCAAGAAATGGGCGTCACGCTACGTCAAACTTCGGGCCCAGTTTTGGAAAAAGCCGGGGATTTAGCTGCTATTTTGACGCGTTTAGAGCCGCACGATGTCCTGTTTATTGACGAAATTCACCGCCTAAGTCCGATTGTTGAAGAAGTTCTGTATCCAGCGATGGAAGACTTTCAGATTGATATCTTAATTGGCGAGGGGCCAGCGGCGCAAAGTGTCAAAATTGATATTCCGCCATTTACCTTAGTTGGTGCGACCACTCGAGCAGGCCTGCTGACTTCGCCACTGCGTGATCGGTTTGGGTTGGTGCAACGTTTAGAGTTTTACAGTGATGAAGAACTGACACAAATTATTACGCGCTCTTCTAATATCTTAGGCATGCATTCCGAACTATCCGGCGCTCAAGAAATTGCCCGGCGTTCTCGCGGCACGCCGCGTATTGCCAACCGTTTATTACGTCGTGTACGCGACTTTGCCCAAGTAAGAGGCGATGGCATTATTACCGCGCCGATTGCGGATGCGGCCTTAACGTTATTAGAGGTGGATCCTTTGGGGCTTGATAAGATGGATGCGCGCTATCTGGAGAACTTAATTGATAAGTTTGATGGTGGGCCGGTAGGCATTGACAGTTTAGCGACGGCGCTGGGTGAGGAGCGTGGTACGATCGAAGATGTGATTGAACCGTTCTTAGTTCAGCAAGGCTTTTTGGTTCGCAGTCCAAGAGGGCGCATCGCTTCAAAGCGTGCTTATGAACACTTGAATAGAGTCTATATAAAAGATTAGAAACGGAGCTTTCATGCAAATAAGTAAGAATTTTCCTTATTTGGTCATAAGCAATTTATTTATAAGCCATTCCTTGTTACACTCTTAAAGCAAAATTTTCCATAAAAGGACGACACATGTTAAACAGCGATTTACTTGATCTTGTATTGATGGCTAGCCCAGTTGTTCAGGCAGTTATGCTTATTTTGGCCATCATGTCGATTGCCGCTTGGTCGGTCTCTATTTCCAAATCACATCAAATTCGTAAAGCGCAAAAACGTGCCAAACTGTTCGATACCACTTTTTGGAATACCCAAGAACTGACTACGCTGTTTAATGAAGTGGTTCGTAATAGCGATTCTGAAACCGGTATGGCGAAAATATTTGAATCCGGTTTTCGTGAGTTCGTGCGTTTAAAAAAACAGGGTGTTATGCATACCGCCGACTTAATGGCTGGAACAGAACGTGCGATGAAAGTCGCGTTTTCAAAAGAGTCCGATAAGCTTGAAAAACGCCTATCCATGTTGGCGACCGTGGGTTCATCGGCTCCATATATTGGATTGTTTGGAACGGTTTGGGGGGTTATGCACGCTTTTCAATCGTTGGGTGACGTTCAGCACGCTACCTTGGCATCTGTTGCACCCGGTATTTCAGAAGCCTTGATTGCAACCGCATTAGGGTTGTTTGCCGCGATTCCTGCGGTAATTGCCTACAACAGTCTATCAACCAAGGTGGATCGTCTTTTAGGTGAGTATGAAAACTTTGCAGAAGGCTTTTTAACCATTATGCAACGTCAGGCGCACAGCTTTGAAACTCAGCCGGTCGCCGGCTTTACGCAAACGAACAGTTAATTGATGGCTAACGGAGTTTTCTCATGAATACTGGTTTTCGCAGTAACCGACAAAAACGCCGCTTAATGGCTGAAATTAATGTGGTTCCTTACATTGATGTCACCCTTGTGTTGCTGATTATTTTTATGGTGACTGCGCCAATCGTGCAACAAGCG
Source organism: Thiotrichales bacterium (assembly GCA_016938655.1). Taxonomy (GTDB): domain Bacteria; phylum Pseudomonadota; class Gammaproteobacteria; order Thiomicrospirales; family Thiomicrospiraceae; genus Thiomicrorhabdus. Next base: position 152,878 of record JAFGUG010000043.1, read on the forward strand.
GTAACGGTTGCTTTGCCACAAACCCCAGAAGTGATTGATAACAACCCATCGACCGTTGACGCAGAACAGCCGGTTCCTTTTGTTATTACGGTCACCTCAAACGGCTCCTATAAAACCTCAGAAGATCCATTTGTTGTACTCAGTACCAAAGAGTTAGGAAGCTTGGTGGCAGAAGTGGTGGCAAGATCACAAATGAATGCACAGCAACCGATTTACATTCAAGGAGACCGTGCCGCCCCCTATGGAAAAGTGATTCATCTGTTCACAGTATTAAAAGTGAATGGGGTTGACAATGTATCGTTGATGACCGAGCCTGAAGTCGAGGGTGAGTCATGATTGGTTTTATTATTCGTCATCCACTCTCTGTTTTGATTGCTGTGATATTGCATGTTGCGGTTGCGCTTGCGGTTATCTATCAATGGAACGCTACGCCTCACACCTTTAAAATGTCCAACCAGTCAGACGCACCAAAAACCACGCAAGCGGTAACCCAAACAGAACCGCTTAAAACCTTTGCTGTTGATTCCAGTTTAGTTGAACAGCAAATTGCGCGTTTAACCGCTGAAGAGCAAGATAAGCGATTAGCTCAAAAACGTTTGCAAGAACAAACGGAAAAAGAAAAAGCAAAATTAAAAGCGTTACAAAAAGAGCAGGCGTTAGAGCAAAAAAAGGCAGAAGAAGCCAAGAAACGTGCCCAACAAGAACAGCGTAAAGCGGAAGAGCAACGCCGTAAAGCCGACGCCGAAAAACGCAAAGCGGATGAGTCAAAACGGTTAGCAGAACAACAAAAACAGTTGGTTGAAGCGCAAAAGAAACGACTTGAAGCTGAAAAGGCAAAAGCGGTAAAAGCACAACAAGAAGCCGCTTTAGCTGAGAAAAAGCGTGCAGAAGCCAAATCATTAATGGCAAAAGCCGAGCAAGAGCGTAAAGCCGAAGAGGCTAAAAAAGTGGCACTTGAAAAAGAGATTGCAACCCGTTCTTTAGAAAAACAAAAACTTGAAGAGGATGCGCTTCAAGCCATGTTAGAGAAAGAGCGTGCAATGGAACGGGCTGAGAACCAGAAGCGCGAAGCCGCTGCGGCAGCTAAAGCACGACAAGCTCAGCAACAAAAACAATTACTGTCGTTAAGAGAGACCTACATCTCATCTATTGCCGCAAAAGTAAAAGATAATTGGCGAACACCGGCACGTATTTCAGATCAAGCACAGTGTGAGTTGGATATCACTCAATCACCGGGCGGCAACGTCACCAGTGTTAAGGTCGTTAACTGTAATCAATTTGCAAACGATCAGTTTAAAGATGCGGCCGAGAAGGCAGTGTACCGTTCAGAACCTTTGCCAAAACCGCCTGTGGAAGAATTGTTTGAACGAAATATTAAGTTTGTATTTAAGCCTTAAATTTTGATTAATTTGTAACATATTTGCATGGTTTTGATTAATTAAAACTTTTTAAATCCATATTAACAGCCATGCTGTCGCCGTTTGTGACAGTGCTTAAACGAGAGAGACTTTATGAAAATGATGCCACTGAGTTTGATTAAAAGAACCTTTTCTATTTGGGCAGGCCTGCTTGTTTTAAGTGCCAGTTTGTTCTCTATGAATGCACAAGCACAATTAACAATTGAGATTAATGAAAGCTTTGAAAATGCATTGCCAATTGCAATCGCTCCCCTAAATTGGAAGGGAACCGATGCACAAGCACCGGAAGATATTTCAGCAGTGATTCGTGAAAATTTACGCCGCAGTGGAAAGTTTAATCCTATTTCGCCAACACGCATGCCTACTGTTAGCAATAACACATCAGAGATTGACTTTAATCAGTGGCGCAAATTAGATGTTGATAATTTATTGGTTGGTCAAGTGACCGATCAAGGCAATGGCCGTTACCAAATAGATATGCGGTTCATGGATGTTTTGCGTAAATCGCAGGTGATAGGCAAACGCTGGGATAATATTCCAAAAAAACAGTTACGCCAAATCGCGCACATTATGAGTGACCTGATCTACCAAGAGTTGACGGGTATTCGTGGTGCGTTTAACACTCAGATTGCTTATGTTACGATGAAAACTGAGGGCAAAAAGCGAAGCTATACCTTAGAGGTTGCGGATGCGGATGGCTATAATCCACAACCGATACTACGCTCTCCTTTCCCGATTATGTCGCCTGCTTGGTCACCAGACAGCAAGAAACTCGCGTATGTTTCTTTTGAGAAAGGACGTTCAAATATTATTGTCCAGAGTTTGGATGGTAAGTACCGTGAGGTGCTTGCCGAGTTTAAAGGTATTAACGGCGCACCGGCTTTTTCACCAGACGGCAAAAAACTGGCGATGACCTTATCCAAGGATGGCAGTGCTGATATCTATGTGATGGATTTAGCCACTCGTGAGCTGACTCGAATGACTCGCCACTTTTCAATTGAAACAGAAGCCGCTTGGGCGGCAGACAGTCGATCGTTATTTTTTAATTCAGATCGTCGTGGCCAACCGCAAATCTTTCAGGTTTTCTTAGCAACAGGTGAAGTAAAACGCATTACCTTTGAGGGTCGCTATAACGGCAATCCAGAAGTCTCGCCCGACGGTCGTTACATTGCCATGGTGCATAGCGCAGGCGGGTTTCACATTGCACTACAAGACTTAATGACGGGTGAATTTAATGTTTTAACTCGTTCATTTTTGGATGAATCGCCAACCTTTTCACCCAATGGTGAGATGATTTTGTATGCGATGAATCAAGGTGGTCGAGGTAAATTGGCGGTGGTTTCTTTAGATGGGACCACTTCACAAACCTTGAGTGTTAAAAATGGGCAGGTTCGTGAACCAGCTTGGGGCCCATACTTACAGCGTTAATAGATACAATTTATTAAAAGAGAGGCCTGTTTAAATCATTAAACAACCACTTTTTTTCATGTTTAGCCAAATTGGCTTTTTATAAAACAATTAGACGATTGTCTTAGTAATAATAATTTTCAAAAAGGGTGTCACTATGTTTCATTTAAAATCGCTTTTTGCTTTAGCGCTCGTTGCAGGATTAAGCGCTTGTAGTTCCAACCCAAATCTTGATGGACCTGAGGGAACTGACCTTAAACCGTTAAGTGGATCGGATGCGCAAGCGGTGCAAAAAGGGGAAGACCTTGACCTTGGTGTCGAAATTATTGGTGTCGAAATTGGCGAGTCTGTCAATGGTGGAAATGTTTTATTATCCGATGCGGCTAATGATTTATCGGGTATGGAAATGAAGCCAGTGGTCTATTTTGGTTTTGATGAGTACGAACTGAGCGAGCAAAACACCGCCATAGTCAAACATTATGCAGACATCTTATTAAATAACCCAGATAAACGTGTTGTTCTAAAAGGGCATACCGATGAGCGCGGTACGCCTGAATACAACCTTGCCTTAGGTGAGCGACGTGCAAAGTCGGTTGAACGCGTTATGATGTTATTTGGTGTGGCACAACCTAACATTGAGACCATTAGTTTTGGTGAAGAACAGCCTGAGGCTTTTGAGCATACAGAAGCGGCTTGGGAGTTAAATCGTCGTGTTGAGATTCAAATCCAGTAGTGATTTAACAAACGATTATTTTTTCGATATTAATGAGCGATATTAGGCATCAGGCATGATAAAAAACTCTTTTAAACTCTCAGTGATAGCGGCGGTTATTTTACCGTTCACAACTCATTCAGTATGGGCAATGTCTACCGAAGAACGATTGCAACGTTTGGAGCGAATGGCCGATAATCCAGTCTTGTTGCAATTAAGTCAAAGGGTTGCTGAACAGCAACGAGAAATTCAAAGATTGCAAGATGAAATGGATCGTCTAGGACAAACCTCCCGATTTGCAATTCAGCAGTCGACTAAGCGTTACACAGAAACGGATGAGCGTATTAATGCGCTTGAAGAAAAATTGAATAACCCTCGTCAAACGATAAAACCTCAAGTTTCTGTACCTATGCCAACGGTGCCTGCTTTACCAAAAGTCAGTGAGCCAGCCAGCGCTTCGGCTGAAGAGAGTAAGGTTGACACTGCGTCGGATGGAGAAAGTCCTCCATCGCAAACAAAACTTGAGATTTATCCGGCTACCGCTGAGGAAAATGACCAATATCAAGCTGCATTTGCTTTGATGCGAGCCTCAAAATATGAGGAGTCTATTCAAGCCTTTGAAACCTTTTTAGAAAAAAATCCAGGCAGTAGCTTGGCCAGTAATGCTAGTTATTGGGCTGGAGAGGGTCATTTAATAAACAAAGACTACAACAAGGCTTTAAATGCGTTCAATTTGGTGACGGAACGTTATCCCAACTCTTCTAAAGTACCCGATGCATTATTACGAGCCGCAGACAGTTTACTGTCTCTAAAGAAAACAGCGGATGCGCGCGCGCTCTATCAAAAAGTGATCGACAATTATCCTGATACGCGTGCCGCAAAAAGTGCGCAAAAACGTATTCCATAATATTTGATTAACTCTTTTCTAATCGTTAAACGAGAGTGTTGTAAATGCAAAAAAAAGCGGTCATTTTATTGTCAGGTGGCTTAGATTCCGCGACGGTTTTAGCGATTGCGATATCGCAGGGGTATGAGTGCCATACAATCAGCTTTAATTATGGCCAACGTCATAAAGCAGAGTTAGATTTTGCTGAAGCCTTATCGACTGAAATGGGGGCTCAATCACATCGGGTGGTGAATGTTGATATGGCACCTATTGGTGGCTCGGCCTTGACGGATATCAATATTGATGTGCCTATCTCTGGGGTAGAGTCGGGTGAAATACCGGTTACCTATGTTCCCGCTCGTAATACAGTGTTTTTATCTTATGCTTTGGCGTTAGCTGAGGTTCTCGGCTCTGATGACCTGTTTATTGGTGTCAATGCGGTGGACTATTCTGGTTATCCAGATTGCCGTCAAGAGTATATTGAGGCCTTTGAAAAAATGGCGAACTTAGCAACAAAAGTGGGGGTTGAAGGCCATGCACTGCATATTCAAACTCCATTAATTGATTTGAGCAAAGCGCAGATTATTCAAAAAGGCACAGAGCTTGGTGTCGATTACAGCCTAACTGTGTCATGTTATCAAGCGGATGAAGATGGAAAAGCGTGTGGCGTTTGTGATTCTTGTCGTTTACGTAAGCAAGGTTTTGCAGATGCAGGGATTGTTGATCCAACCCGTTATCAGTTGTAAGTAATTGATATTTTCTTTTTGTGTCTTCTTGAAACTGACCTATTGATTAGTTCGTTAAAAAAAAGCCAAATATTGACAAAAAACCTTGCACAGTTGAGTGAGCCTTGTATAATACGCCACATTCCAGCGAGGGTCGTTAGCTCAGCCGGTAGAGCAGTTGGCTTTTAACCAATTGGTCGTGCGTTCGAATCGCACACGACCCACCATTTTTGGATTATTTGATAGTCGGAAAATTGAAAATCAAGTAATGAACTTATTAAGTTCAACGTTATAAATCAAATGAACGAATTTATAGCGGCTATACCTTACCGGGTCGTTAGCTCAGCCGGTAGAGCAGTTGGCTTTTAACCAATTGGTCGTGCGTTCGAATCGCACACGACCCACCATATATTGAACCCCGCACAGTCAAGTACTATGCGGGGTTTTTTATTGTCTTTTAAAAGGTTTTAGGGCTATTTGATTAGAGGTTTTAAAGTGTTTTTAAAGTGAGCAGGCCTGCTCACTTTTTAACTTCCAGGAATCTTGTACAGTGTACTTTTAGAAAAGCGATGCGTTCATGTGGTGATACTCTTTAAAACCTTTTTAATTGATAAGGGGTTCGTTTTACTTGTCGTAAGTGGCTTGGATTTGTCTTAAATGATTGACGTTTAGTTCTGCTTGGTCGGCAAAGTCAATGGCCCGCTTTAACCTAGTTGGTGCTGAGCGTCCCATGCAACCATGCGCTAAGTCACCATGAATGGCTTCAATTAAGCCTGCCATTAAACGCGTTCGGTCATTTTCTTGATGGCTTAACCAGTCTTGAATATCCAGCACATCGTTGGCAACGTCCTGCATCACCGTTTGATGTTCGTTCATTAGCTGCTCTACATTACCGCCAACTTTTAAACCCGCAATATTGGTGGTGAGAATGTAGAGATTTTTTCTGACTAATTCGTAATTTAATTCGTCTTTACTGTCCAATAAGAAACTCGGAATATCCAGACTTGCTAACGCATCAAAAATCAAACGTGCATTGGGCCCAAAAATTGGTGAAGGCAGAACCACTTTACTATCCATACCTTTCTTCTTTTCAAACCAAACTGAAATAACGGTTGGATTCACAATGTTTGCTTTCTGCCAGTCGCGTGGTAACAGTTCGTTTTGAATAAGCACCAATTTGTCTTTCCAAACATTAGGGCAGGTTAGAAGCACACGCTCTATATCCGCTTCGCCTACCGCAATCACCACCGCTTTGGGTGTGGCATAAGTTTGTGCGAGGACTTTGGTATCCATATCACGCGTAACCGGAAAAACAGGGTGACCCATTTTTAGGAAACCTCGAGAAAATACACTGCCTAATTCGCCTAAGCCAATCACTATAATGGGTTCTTTCATTCAACGCTCCTTAAAAATGGGCACTTTGCGAAACGATAAAAATCGTTGTATAGGGCTTTTTTAGCACCAAAATGAATAAAAAGTACCTAATTGAAGACGCTTTTTTTTCAGGTTAGATTAAGCGCAAAGTGCGTTTCAAATTATTTGCACCAAAATGGAAGTTTGGGTTCCCTTTTGAGTACGGTTTACTGCTAAAATGGTTAAAAATTGTTAGCAAGGATATTAGCAGTGAAAGAAGAAAAAGCAAAGTTTACATGGCATTATTATGGAATGGCATTAGGCGCTTTAATGGCCATGTTAGCCGGAACACTTGGTTCGGTTGGGGGGATAGTTTCAGGCGTCGCTTTTGCTATCTTGTGTCATCCGGTTATTAAGTTTCAAGGGGTGGGGCGTTTTATCTTTCTCATTCTGTTTATGATTCTTTATGTTTTTGCATTTCCTGATGCCGATGTGGTTCGTGAAATGATGAGTGGAACACAATAATTGTGGTCTCTAAGGCACTCGAAGACTATTTAAAAATTATTTACAAATTACAGGATCGAACCCCAGAGGATAAGGGGGTTCAAACGTCTGTCATTGCTGAACGGCTCGCCATCTCTCAAGCTTCGGTCTCTAATATGATTAAAAAGCTGGCTGAACAGGGGTACATTCAATACGCCCCTTATTATGGCGTTAGCTTAACGGAATCGGGTTTGAAGATTGCTTTAAATATGGTGCGTAAACATCGTATTTTAGAACAGTATTTAGTTGAGCGATTAGGTTACTCTTGGGATGAGGTGGATGAAGAGGCCGAAGTGCTTGAACACTCGATTTCAGATAAGTTAGCGAACCGAATGTGGGAAGATTTGGGGCAACCTACACACGACCCACATGGTTCCCCGATTCCGTCTGCGGAAGGCGTTATGGCACACCATGACTGGTTGGCACTCACGGATATTGAGTTGCATTGCAAGGTCGAAGTCAAGCGAATAAAAAATCGCAGCCCAGAAGAGTTGCGGTACTTGGCCTCTATTGGGTTAACCACGGGCGTGTTTGTTGAGGTAAAAAACACGGCCCCTTTAAACGGTCCATTGTTAGTTGAGGTAAATTGTGAGGCGTTGCATGCCATTGATTACCGTCTTGCACTGGCTTTAATGGTAGAAAAGATAGATGAATAATGAGTGTTTAAATGATCTATTAGACGGCCTCACATCGGCCGTTGTTTGGATTCGTGAAGATGAATGTATTGGTTACATGAATATTTCGGCAGGTGAACTCTTTCAAACCAGCACCACACGTATGGTTGGAACGCATTGGAGTTCAATTTTTCCTGGGTTGGTTGACGATTTACACAAGGCTGATGAGCAGAAAATCACGATTCATGAGTATGTGGTTTCTGCGCCTGATTTTTCTAAAGTACGCGTTAGTTGCACCTTATCCAGCTATGAAGTCAACGAAGAGAGCGGTTGGCTGGTTGAGGTGTTTAATACTGAGCGTCACCATCGAATTGTCGAAGAGGATGAGCGTTGGCATCAATACGAGGCCGGTAATTTATTGGTTAAGACGTTGGCGCATGAAGTCAAAAATCCTTTGGCCGGTATTCTTGGAGCAACTCAGCTGTTAAAAAAACGCCATGCCCCAGATGATAAAGACCAAGCGTTTTTAGACATTATTGCCAAAGAGGTGTTGCGTTTAACCAATTTGGTTGACCGTATGCTGGGTCCGAAAAAGTCCGCTCAAAAAGAACGACACAATATTCATGAACTTATTCGTTATGTGTTACAGATCGTTGAGGGTGAAAAGCCAGGCAATGTTTATGTAAAACTGGATTATGACCCGAGTATTCCTGATATCTGCATGGACTTTGAAGTCATGGTTCAGGCCTTATTAAACGTAGTCAAGAATGCGATTCAGGCAATGGAAAAGCATGGCGGTATTCTTGAATTCAAAACCCGTGTAGAGCGTAAATTTACATTGGGTGCGACGACCTTTCCTTTAGTTGCCGTGATCAGTGTCATCGACGAAGGTGAGGGTATACCCAGTGAGTTTTTTGATTCCATCTTTTACCCTATGGTCAGTAGTAAAAAAGAGGGGTCAGGGCTTGGGCTCCCCGTTTCTCAGAACATTTTGCGCCAACATGGCGGATTGATTGTTGCAGAAAGTGAGCCCGGTCACACCGTATTTAATATTTACCTGCCTTTAAATTTGAAGGACCCAACATGTTAACTGAAGAAGAGATCAATCCGGTTGTTTGGATTGTGGATGACGACGCCTCGATAAGATGGGTGTTAGAAGCCGCGTTAGAAGATAAAGCCTATGATGTTCGAGTATTTGATTCCCCCTTACTCGCTTTGAAAGCATTTGAAGCAACCCCTCCCTGCACCATTGTCAGTGATGTACGCATGCCGGATATGGATGGTCTGACGTTTATGGAGGCGATTCATGATTTAGACAGCAGTATCCCCGTGATAATTATGACTGCGCATTCGGATTTGGATACTGCGGTAAAGTCTTTTCAAAGTAAAGCGTTTGAATATTTACCGAAACCGTTTGATATCGATGAAGCGATTGCGTTAGTTGATCGAGCGGTCAAACGAAAACTCTCTGGCGGCGGCAAACGCACTCGCAGAAAACGCACGCAGGAAAAACAACCGTTAAACATCATTGGTGCGGCACCCGCCATGCAAGAGGTGTTTCGTATTTTAGGGCGTGTCTCTCAATTGGATGTGACCGTATTAATTAATGGAGAAACCGGGACAGGTAAAGAGTTAGTCGCGAAAGCGTTACACGAACTGAGTCCAAGGTCAGAAGGCCCCTTTGTTGCTTTGAATACCGCCGCAATTCCCAGGGAGTTGCTTGAGTCAGAGTTGTTCGGTCACGAAAAAGGCTCTTTTACCGGTGCGCATTCGCAACGAGTGGGTCGTTTTGAACAGGCCAATGGAGGCACGCTGTTTCTAGATGAGATTGGTGATATGCCGGTCGATTTGCAAACTCGACTGCTGCGTGTATTGAATGATGGCAGTTTTTATCGAGTGGGTGGCAAAAATGCCATTAAAACCGATGTGCGAATTGTCGCTGCAACCCACCAGAACATGGAGCAAATGGTGCGTGATGGTTTATTTCGAGAAGATTTACTGTATCGCTTGAATATTATCCGCATTAAAGTACCAGCACTTAAAGAACGAAGAGAAGACGTCCCGTTATTATTGCGTTTTTACCTTGATAAAGAATCAAAAATCCTAGGCTTAGAAGAGAAGCAATTAAGCAAAGAAGTAGAAAAATTTCTCTCCAGTCTGCCTTGGCCAGGAAATGTTCGCCAACTTAGAAGTTTATGCACTTGGTTAACGATTATGGCCCCAGATAAAACTATTCACATGGAAGATCTGCCTTTAGAGCTGCGTAATCCAGAAGAACGTATTGTCACGACCGCACAAGGTGATGATTGGGAAACCCCATTAAGGCAGTGGGCAGAGGCCTTTCTATTTTCTGGTGAAGAGGGCGTACACACTGCAGCAGAACCGCTTTTTGAACGCGTATTGATTGAAGAGGCCTTGAAAAAAAGCCATAATCATCGCCAAAATGCAGCTAAATTGTTAGGTTGGGGTCGCAACACCTTAACCCGAAAAACCCAAGCACTGGGCATGGAAGAGTAAGGTGCTGAAGGCGCGTGCTGAACGAACATTCGTGGGTATGCTATTGTGATTTGGGAGTTCTGGCAGTACCTCACGACTTCGGTTCGTCCAGAGATCAAAAACATGGGCTACTTAACCGAATCAATTGCCATGGCTGCGCGTTCTAAGCGTTGTCACCAGCAGTGGGGCGAACACTTTGCACACTGTCAGCAAAGTATTCAGTTTGCCGTGGAACAGTGCGCTTCGCATCATACCGTCTTAATATTTGGTGCCGGTTCGTTAAATGACATTCCGTTAGTTTTACTTTCTAACAGGTTTGAACGCGTGCTCTTGGTGGATGTGCTTTTCCTTAAAGCCGCTCGAAATAAAGTTCAAATTTACCCTAATGTTGAACTGATAGAAGCGGATATTACCGAGAGTATCCAAGCGGTTTATCAAGGTCAAACCGTTTGTAATAAACCCCAACGATGGTTAGATAATCCAAATATTAGTTTAGTGGTTTCACTCAACCTAATTACGCAACTTCCACTTCTGCCCGCTAAATGGTTAATGAAACAAGGTCGTGCCAAAGAAAAGACGATTGAACAGTTAAGTAAAAAAATGATAGAACAGCACTTAAACTACTTACACCGTTTTAAAGGGCAGGCCTGCTTAATTGCCGATCGTTGGGATACCGAGTTTGATAACAACGGCCAAGTTCTGGATGAATTTGATCCTTGGTGGGAAGTTGAACAACCTCAAACTTTAAATGAGTGGGATTGGCTGATTGTGCCTATTGGTGAAGGAAAGCCAGGCTTAGGCCAGAAGAACCGCGTAGGTGTGTCAATTTTAAAATGAACAGGCCTGCAGACTTTTTATCTGCTTAAACTTTGCAAAAAACGCTACAAAATGAAGTGACCTACAAATGTTGGACATCCACTTTGAGGACACTTCATGAACAGATTGTTTTGCGGCGTTTTTGTATGTAAATTCACATCTGAAAAGTTTTAGAAGGCGTATTTTGCACCCAGTGTGAAGCCCTTAATGTCACTATCGCCATCCATGTAGAGCAATGTGTAGTCAGCTGTCAAAGAAACGGCTTCTGTTGCTTTGTATAAAGCTCCAACACTCCAAGAAAAAGAATCATCGTCAAATTCAGTTTTAACCGTTTCGCCAAGGTAAGTTCCTTTTACGTCAAGCGTAGTATTTGTCCAGCCGATTTTGCCCGTTAAGCTTATTTGGTCTGTCACCGGATTAACACCCGTTAAATAGGCACCATAATAGTTTTTAACGCCAGCAGTTGCTGTTACGGGTTCACCATCAAAAATACCAGTAACCGAGCTATCACTTACTCCAACACCATAGACCAACTCAATACCTAAATTCTGTGTAAAGTTTTTTCCCAATTTAAGAGTTAAGACATTTGTGTCGAATTTATCTGCAGAGTCGTCAATCGTCATCATGTCGTAACTTGCGCCCACATACATACCATTATCGTTGGCTAAGGCAGTGTTGGCAAAAGCAAGTGATGTGGCTGCAATAGCAGCACTTATTAAGATTCTTTTCATCTATTTTTCCATTAAAAGGTTAGAGTTGTTTTTAAATTTATTTTTTAGATTGGTGCATTTGTGTGTCACCAAGTTTGGTGATTTAAAAATTAAAGCTGAGTAAGGATAAAGTTTAAGAATCATCAGTTCAAGTATAAATGAGGGTTTTATAAGGAGTTTTACCCAATGATTTTTATGGCAGGTATTTGCTGAATTTATCGTGCTTTGAGAGGGTGGGGGAGGCTGTAGGCAAAAAAAACGCCCAAACGTTAAGTTTGAGCGCGCTTTTTTTATTTGGGGTGAAGTCTCTTTAATTAAAGCGCTTCTGGCCCTGTTTCACCGGTGCGGATACGAATGGTTTGTTCGATGTTGGTCACGAAGATTTTACCATCACCAATTTTACCCGTTTGTGCGGCGTTAATAATCGCTTCAACGGCAGACTCAACCACGTCTGTTGAGATTGCAATTTCTAACTTTAATTTTGGCAAGAAATCAACCACATACTCAGCACCACGGTACATTTCAGTGTGACCTTTTTGACGGCCATAACCTTTCACTTCGGTTACGGTCATTCCGTGAATACCAATTTCATGCAGTGCATCACGCACGTCGTCTAATTTAAAAGGCTTAATGATCGCTGTAATCTGTTTCATTTATGTTCCTCAGTTGAACTGTCCTGATTAGTGATTGAAGACTTAAGAGTAGCTAGTTTTTCACCCATTTTAATTGGAGTGTTGGGTTTGATTTGCCCTAACTCTGGCAAAACACCTGCTGGCGTTAATAATACCACGGTTGAGCCCATATTAAAGCGTCCGATTTCATCTCCTTTGTGGAAGTGTAGATCCTGCTCAGTATAATCCCAGTGACGGATGGTGGGCTCGTAGTCAGGGGTGATTTTACCTTCCCAAACGGTTTCCATACTGCCGACAAAAATCGCCCCAACAAAGACAATGCAAAAAGGACCATGTTCATTTTCGAAACGCACAACCAAACGTTCGTTGCGGGCAAATAATCCTTCTACGACTCGAACGGTGGCAGGGTTAACGGCAAACAGATCTCCAGGCACATAAGTCATAGAAATCAACTTACCCTCTGTTGGAATATGAATGCGGTGGTAATCTTTCGGCGATAAATAGATAACCGCTGAATCGCCATCAGTAAACTTTTTGGCGTATTCAATGTCACCACCCACTAGGGCTTCGACAGTGTAGTCATGTTTTTTGGCCTGCACTAAACGGTTACCGTCAATCGGCATTGACTGACTTATCATGCCGTCTACAGGGCTTACCCATACGTTAATATCGTTGTCGATAGGTCTGGCTTCTGGTTTGAGGGCACGGGTAAAAAAGGCATTAAAGTGAGGGTAAAATTCTAAATCCTCTTCTAGGGCTTCGCTGACGTTAATGCCATACATTTTAGTCAGTAATTTAATCGTGTTGTTCTTAACCCATTTGGTCTCAATTTGCATAAAACCATGCATGCCTTCCGACAATAAATGTTTAGGAATAAGGTATTGTGGAGCGACCTTGAGAAAGTCAAATAACTTCATAGTTGGGTTTCTTTTTGTTAATTTAATTACGCGATTTTAATGTATAATTCGCGCAATTAATAGAATACTTAAGGAAAACAATCATGTCTGACGTAAAAAAGGTCGTTTTAGCCTATTCTGGTGGTTTAGATACTTCAATCATTGCTAAGTGGTTACAAGATGAATATGACTGTGAAGTGGTGACATTCACAGCCGATATTGGTCAAGGTGAAGAGATTGAGCCGGCTCGCGCCAAGGCACAAGCGATGGGGATTAAAGAGATCTATATTGAAGATCTACGTGAAGAATTTGCACGTGATTTTGTTTTCCCAATGATGCGTGCTAACTCAATTTACGAAGGTGAGTATCGTTTAGGTACCTCTATTGCGCGTCCTTTGATTTCAAAACGTTTAGTTGAAATTGCACAAGAAGTCGGCGCGGATGCGATCGCTCACGGTGCAACCGGTAAAGGAAACGACCAAGTCCGTTTTGAGCTTAACGCTTACGCCTTAATGCCTGATGTCAAAGTGATTGCGCCTTGGCGTGAGTGGGACTTAATGTCTCGTGAAAAGCTTATGGCTTACGCAGAAGAGCACAATATTTCGGTTGAGAAGAAAAAAGGTAAAAAATCGCCTTATTCAATGGATGCGAACTTGCTGCATATCTCCTATGAAGGGGGCATTATCGAGCACCCAGAGAATGAGCCTGAAGAAGACATGTGGCTATGGACGGTTTCACCTGAGAACGCACCAGATGTGGCAACCTACTTAGATATTGAGTTTGAAAAAGGCGACATCGTCGGTATCAATGGCGAGAAAATGTCTCCAGCGACCGTGATGGAATATCTGAACAAAGTGGGCGGTGCTAACGGTATCGGTCGTGATGATATTGTTGAAAACCGTTTTGTAGGCATGAAGGCACGTGGTTGTTATGAAACACCTGCTGGAACGATTATGTTGAAAGCGCACCGTGCAATGGAGTCTTTAACCTTAGACCGAAATGCTGCGCACCTTAAAGACGAACTAATGCCAAAGTACGCTGAGATGATCTATAACGGTTTTTGGTTTGCACCAGAACGTGAAATGTTACAGGCTTTAATTGATCACTCACAAACCTATGTCACCGGTAATGTACGCCTTAAATTGTACAAAGGTAACGTCGTAGTCGTGGGTCGTACCTCTGAATTTAGTTTGTTTGACGAAGCGATTGCTACCTTTGAAGAAGATGGCGGCGCATACAACCATAAAGATGCGGAAGGCTTTATTAAGCTAAACGCACTGCGTTTAAAAACAGCAGCTAAAAAACGTCGTTCGTAATGTTTACGAACGACAGATTATGATGTTCGCAATGAAGTGAATGTCATAAAAAAACCATAAAGGCGGAAATTTCCGCCTTTATTATATCTAGAGACTTTGCAGAACTTGCTAAGGACTCATATAGTTAAAAAGTGATCTGATGCACGACAAAAAATCAAACATTCCTGCACCGCCTTTTAAAACCCTCTTTACCCATCCAGCGCTCCTGTTAGGCTTTGGGTTTGGTTCTGGTTTGATTAAACCGGGCCCGGGTACGTGGGGGACTTTATTGGGTTTAGCGCTGTTTGTTCCATTACTTTTATGGAGTGAAACCGCTGCTTGGATTGTGTTTATTTTGTCGGTGTTGTTTGGTTCTTGGATTTGCGGCAAAGCGGCCGATATTGTCGGGGTGCACGATCATGGTGGCATTGTTTGGGATGAATTTGCCGGCATTTGGTTGGTGCTTTTGTGCTTACCAGAGCAAACGCCATGGATGTGGCTGTGTGCATTCGTTGCATTTCGACTGTTTGATATTTTTAAGCCATGGCCAATTAATTGGGCGGACTCCAAAGTTCATGGTGGAACAGGCATTATGTTAGATGATCTATTGGCTGGTGGAATGGCGATAGGAATTATTTGGGCTATCCATATATCTTTGAATTTGTTGTTTTAATTGAATTCGGGTATATTAGCCGGCATAATTTTATAGTATAAGTAAAAATAGTTATTGGGGATAAGAAATGTTTATAGCTTGCGATGATGCAAAACGATTAATTAAAGACAAACACGCGCAACTGGTTGATGTTCGTACACCAGAAGAGTACGCAATGAGTAAGCTACCAGGTGCCATTAATCTTCCTTTGCAAGATATTGACACGCTTGGCGAGTCAAAGTTGGATAAGTCGATGCCGGTTATTGTTTTTTGTCGTTCTGGACAGCGTTCACATATGGCGATGCAAATTTTAATGTCTCAAGGTTTTACCGATGTTCATAACCTGGGTTCATTTATGGCTTGGCATCAGTGTCCTGACCTGTAACGTTAACGTTTAACACCGTTTTTCAAAGAGAGCGCCCTAGGCGCTTTTTTTGTTTAAAGTATTTAAAAACTATAATTTAAACTGAGCAGGCCTGCTTAATTTGTCAAAATCAAATTAAACGTAAACCGTTTTAAGATAAGAGAAAACCAATGAAAAAGCATTTTACAGCGTTACAAAATATGGCCAATCAACAGGGCGAAGCTTTCTCCTCCGTTTTAAAAACAGTATTAACGGAAAACTTGAGCGAACTAGAAACTGCGTTTGTTCAAGATTTATCGCACATCAGCCAGGCGGCGAGTTTTGCGGGTGAGATGACGATTGATGCCGTGGTGTTTCTGAAAGACAACTTATACCGTTGTGACTATTCGTATAACTGGCAGATTGCTTGGACCTGTTCAGGCACGCAAGAGGCCGGGCGGGTTAAAGAGAAGGTTCGTTTTACGGTAGCCGATGACGGTGAAATTGAATTTAAGTTTTTAAAGTTAGACGCTTAATGTTAATTATTTGAGTTCGTTATTTGTATAGTCCATAAAGAGAATGGTTTGTTTATTGACCTGAATGATTTTAGCGTCGGGTCGCCAATCGCCTAATACCCAACGCGTTTTGCTTTGACCGCTGAGGTTAATCTTATGCTTGTCTGGGCGATGGGTATGACCATGAATCAGATCGGTTACCTTGGGGAAACGCTTGAGAAGGTTTTCAACCGCTAAACCGTTCACGTCCATAATATTTTCCGCTTTATTCTGATTTAAGCTTTTCGACTTTTCTCGCATACCATTGCCAATCTCTAGGCGTTTCTTTTTACTCAGTTTTAAAAACAGCCACATCACGAATGGATTGCGTAATACTTTGCGAGCTCGTTGATAACTAAGGTCGTCGGTACAGAGTTGATCACCATGCAGCATCAGTAGTTCATGGCCATATAAGTTAATAGAGTAGGGTTCGGTAATGGGTTGAATGCCGGTGGCTTGCCAAAACGGCTTGCGCATTAAAAAGTCACGGTTCCCAAACAGTAGATAAATTGGCAGGCCTGCTTGAGTGAGTTTGGCAAACTGCTGTATCGCGGTTTGGTAAAGCTCCAAGCCAATATCATCCCCCACCCACATTTCAAAGAGATCGCCCAAGATGTAAAGCGAATCAGCTTTTGGCGCTTCATGCTCTAAAAAGTGGTAAAAAGCTTGATTAATGGAGTTTGCATCATCCGGTTGAAGATGGATGTCGGCAATGATTAGGCTATATGAGTTCATGTGCCAATTGTAGCAGGCCTGTTGACTTTTGTAAGCGGGTAAAGAGAGTGTGCCTTGTGAATAAAGCGATTAACGAAGCGAGAGGGGATTAAAAGAGTGTCAGGCAAACCGAGCAGGCCTGCCTGATTCTAGATTAATCGAAAAGGTTTAGTCTTCGATTAAGGTTGTTTTGGTGATTAAGATGTCTTCAACAGGGACATCTTGGTGCCCACGACGTGAGGTGGTTTCCACACCAGCCATGGCATCCACTACGTCCATACCCTCTATGACTTTACCAAATACGGCATAACCCCATCCCTGAGTGGTTTTAGCTGTGTGGTTTAGGAAATCATTGTCTTTTAAGTTAATAAAAAACTGCGTGGTCGCTGAGTTAGGATCCATAGTGCGCGCATAGGCTAAGGTGCCGCGTTCATTTTTAAGACCATTGTCCGCTTCGTTCTCAATTGGGTCACCCGAAGGCTTATCTTCCATGCCTGGTAGCATGCCGCCGCCTTGTGCCATAAAGTTAGGAATAATGCGGTGAAACAAGGTACCGTTGAACCAGTTATCCATCACATAGTGAATAAAGTTTTCGGTTCCAATCGGTGCGTTTTCTGCATCCAGTTCAACTGTGATGTTACCCATTGTGGTGCTAATAATAACTTTTGGCATTGCTTTAATCCTATTTTAAAGTGTTAATTCTATTGGGTTATTTAATTTGACGTGCTTTTTCAATAATAACGGGTTCCATGGGTACATCACCAAAGCCGTTTTTAAAACCGGTTTTCACTAAGCGAATTTGGTTGACCACTTTCATGCCCTGAATCACACGACCAAACACGGCATAGCCGTATGCACGGTCGGTTTTTTCACGAAAATCTAAAAAGCTATTTTGGGCAACGTTGATAAAAAATTGTGCCGAGGCCGAATGTGGGTCGTTAGTCCGCGCCATTGAGACCATGCCGATTTTATTTTGTAAGCCATTATCCGCTTCATTTTTGATGGGTGCACGGGTGATTTTCTTTTGCATACTTTCGGTAAAGCCCCCCCCTTGAACCATAAAGTTAGGAATCACTCGGTGAAAAATAGTGCCATCGTAAAACCCTTCGTTTACATAAGCTAAAAAGTTCTTCACCGTTTCGGGTGCTTTGTCTGGATAAAGCTCCATCACAATCGTACCCATATTGGTTTCAATTAATACTTGAGGAAGGGTATTTTTTGGGGCATCTGATTGTGCTTCAGCTTGTGCAATTGGGCTAATTAATAACGCTAAAAAAGCGGCTTGAAAGGTTAAAAATAGACGTCTAGTCATAAGGATTCGCTCCGAAATTATGGGTGTTTCATGTACAATAGGCGACATTCTAACATTAGGCTTGGCTCTCCTAAACCGCTTTTTAAGGTTTTAGGTTACGGAATGATTGAAACAGATTGGATACGCTGTTTTCAATTTAAGCAGGCCTGCTTAATCTGACTGTTGTCCACCTTTTAAATAGAGATCAAAATCGCTATGGCACTGCACATTTACAATACTGAAACTCGACAAAAATCCTTGTTTACTCCGATTCATGCCAACAAAGTCGGTATGTATGTGTGTGGGGTTACGGTGTATGACTTGTGTCACATTGGTCATGCGCGTGTCATGGTGGTGTTTGATACGGTGGTTCGCCATCTGCGTAGTTTGGGTTACGAGGTGAATTATGTTCGCAATATCACCGATATTGACGATAAAATCATTAAGCGTGCGCTTGAAAATGGTGAGTCGATTCAATCTTTAACCACGCGCATGATTGCTGAGATGCACGCCGATGAAGCTGCGTTGAATATTATACGTCCTGATGATGAACCAAAAGCAACCGAGTACATGGATGAAATCAAACACATGATTCACGCTTTGATTGAAAAAGGCCACGCCTATCCCGCAAAAAATGGCGATGTTTACTTTAAAGTGAACTCGTTTGAGAAATACGGACGTCTCTCGGGTAAAAACTTAGAAGACTTGCAAGCGGGTGCACGCGTTGAAGTAAATGACATTAAACAAGACCCAATGGATTTTGTGTTGTGGAAGGCTTCAAAAGAGAATGAGCCCGCTTGGGATTCAAGTTGGGGGGGCGGGCGTCCCGGTTGGCACATTGAGTGTTCGGCGATGTCCACCAAATGTTTAGGCAATCATTTTGATATTCACGGTGGTGGGTTGGATTTATCGTTCCCGCATCATGAAAACGAGATTGCCCAATCCGAGTGTGCCACCGGTGAACAGTATGTGAACACGTGGATGCATTGTGGGTTTGTGCGCATTGATGATGAAAAGATGTCAAAGTCATTAAACAACTTCTTTACCATTCGTGAAGTGTTAAAAGTCTTTCAGCCAGAGGTTATTCGTTATTTCTTATTGGCCAGTCACTATCGCAGCCCGGTCAACTATTCGCAAGAGAATTTAGAGGCCGCTAAAGCCAGTGTAGGTCGTTTATATACCGCGGTTGAAGCAATTAAGCCAGCGGAGCCGATTCAAGGTTCTGCGTTTGAAAACGACTTTAACGATGCCATGAATGACGATTTTAATACCCCTAAAGCGATGGCGGTGTTATTTGAGTTAGCCAAAGAGGTAAATAAAACCAAAGAGGCAGGCCTGTGCGGTTTATTGATTAAGTTAGCCAATCAGATTGGTCTACTTGAGCAAGACCCAGAGAGTTTCTTTAAAGCACAGCCTGCGGATTCAGCGTTTGGGGAAGAGCAGATTGAAGCGTTGATTGCTGAACGTAAAACGGCACGTGCCAATAAAGATTTTAAACGTTCCGATGAAATTCGCGATGAACTTTTAGCGCAAGGGATAGAGTTATTAGATAGCGCTGAAGGCACCACTTGGCGCCGCAATTAACCCCAAATAAAAATGATACTATCGTCGCCCGTAGAGCCTTGGTATAGAGCTTGTAGAGTGTTGTTCAAAGAGTTAAGCAAGCATTGAAAGGCGTTAATGGTGTTTCCATGCTTAATGTAAGTGATTGATTAGATTTTGAAATATCAGGGTCATTAGTAAATTTATTTGGGTTATTAGTTTGACTAAATAAGTATTTACTAATATAATTGGCTCATTCATGTTTTTCATGAGTATCCTCCTCTGATTATTTCATTAGAAATAATATTTGAATCCCAGACCGGTTTACTGTTCTGGGATTTTTTTGTCCTTAATTTAGGGTTAAGGTAGAGGTCTGTTGTGGCAATAAGCATTGTGAAGGCGAGGGTATGAAAGGATGTACGTGTTTGTAAATTGATAGTGCAAGGCTATTTAGAGCCAGCAACACTTTTACTTGCTGGCAACCGCTTGACCAATCGGTGGCATAACATCATGCAGACGGTCGTACTTTTTATTAAGTAAAGATTTAAAGATTGTGGTGTATTCCAATACCGCTTTGACATAGGCGCGGGTTTCGGAGAACGGAATCGAATCCACCCATTGATCAGCTGGCAGGCTGTGATCTTTTGGAATCCAGCTATCAACTCGTTTTGGGCCCGCATTGTAAGAGGCGGTGGCCAGTACCTTATTGCCATCGTATTTTTTATGCAGGTACGCCAGATACGCACTGCCTAATTCAATGTTTGATTTAGGTTGGGTTAGAACACTTTTAGGCGTTCGTTTAATACCGATTTTTCGACCAATGTATTTAGCCGTTTGCGGCATTAGCTGCATCAAACCAACGGCTCCCGCTGATGACTGTATATCCTCAGAAAAGGCACTTTCTCGTCTAATCACGCCATATATCCAAGCGGGATCTACGCCATGTTTATCGGCACTTTGCATGACTGGGCTTTGGTGGGGAATAGGGAAGCGGACCGATAAATCATTCCACTTTTTAGCTCTGGCAGCGGTGGTAATCGCCATAGAGTACTGTTTCCACTCATTGGTTAAAATAGCCACGGCATGCAGTTCATCGGTTTCAACTTTATCAAGCAGGTTATACCATTCACGCTTGGCACTGGTCAGCCAGTCAATAGCTAACAGCTCTTGCATACGCTGAAGCTGAGGGTACTTTTTAATTAGGATAGCACTGTCAATCGGTTTGACTGGGTCAGGGTTGAACTGATAGTCCTTTTTTAAGATGTCTGCAGCTAAAAAAGCGTAATAGTTTCGTTGTTTAGCAAGGGTTTGATAAATCGCAATCGCGGGTTTTTCATCGCCCGTTGCCGCCAGTGCGCGTGCCTTCCAGTATTGCCACTGTTTTTCAGTTTGTTGTTCTTTATCCATCAGAGCAATGGTATCCAGGAGCAGTTGCCAATTAGAGGTTTTTAACGCAATTTGAGCTTGCCATCTTAAGCTTTCCTCGGACGCGCCGCCATTACCATTGACCTCTTTTAAATACCCTTCCGCTTCCGGTTGGTAGCGATAGGCAGTGCGCAATGCAATGCTGCGCTTCATCTGATTGTATTGTGTATTTGAAAAGCCGTATTGTTTATGAAAACGCTCGAGGGTTTGCAGTGCTTGTTCAGGTTCTTTGCGGGTTAATCGTTCAATGCCTTGGGTAAAAATCTGTTTTTTGACAACTGCACTAATTGATTTATCCAGCGGCTTTTCAATTAGGGCAGGGTTTTTATAAACGGCCAACCAGGTTTGAAACATTTTCTGCTCTTTTTTTGAGAGGTCTTTAGAAATGGTTTGCGCTAAGCTGGTTCGTCCTTTTTGCATGGCTAAACCTATGCGTTCCCAAATCATCGAGCCGGTAATTTTGTTATTGTCTTTTAACAATTTCGCAATCGGTAAACAGGCTTTGCTTAGGTAATCATCATCGACCCAAAGTTTCTGTGCTTGGCTAATGGCTTGAGTGCGTTTATTGTTTTGTGCTAATGCTCGGGTGTGGTAACACTGTAAATCTCGGCTCTGTTGCGGTTTGTAGTATTTAAGGTAGTGATTCCACTGTTTTTCTGTGCCCAGATAGGTTAACCACTTTACATAGAGGCGGTCGCCCAGGTAGTTGTTTTGGTTCTCTTCAATAAACTGAGTGATTAAGCGGTGCGGCGTACTTTTAAAGTGCAGACGGTAGTCGTGATAGAGCAGGTAGGGGTTGAGTTCGTAGTTTTTAAGTTTGGCTTTGTATTTGGCAATAGAAGGGCGATCGTTTGCTTTTATGGCTTGGTAAGCATCTAAAAATGCTTGCTGGTTTTCGGTTAAATTGTTAGCGGCGTAGCTACTTGATGTAAGCAACAGAAGCATCAGCACGAACGGCTTAACGAAAGTTTTGGCACGCCAGAGTGAATGTGGGGTTGCTGTTATGATACGGTGCGCTATGGCAACGTAGTTTGGAATGATCTTAGGTGTTTTGAACATATGGTATTTTCAGAACCTGCCCTGGTTTTAGAGTCGCTTTTTCGGGGATGGCATTGTAAGCAGCAATGACTTTCGTTGAAACCTTATTTGCCACAGCAATATCCCATAAACTGTCACCCGATTTTACGGTGTATTGTTTAAAGTTTTTACTTTCAAGTAACGCACTCATGTCGTTTTGACGATTGTCTTTTTTTGAAGATAGCTTAACAGACTTAGGTTGCCAAATTGTTAACTTCATTCCGGGTTGCAGTGTTTGGCTTCGCTTAATGTTGTTCCAGCGGCTGAGTTCGGTGGTGCTGACATCAAATTTTTGGGCAACGGTCCACAGACTCTCGCCTTTTTTGAGGGTGTAACTTTTTTGTTTGCCATATTGATTTGAGCGAATTTCCAGTTTTTGCCCTTTGCGCAACGGGGTGCGAACGCCAATATTATTCCACTGGCATAAGGTTTTGGTGTCGGTGTTGTAGTAGTGCGCAATGGTCCATAAAGATTCACCTGACTGAACGGTATGTTCAAATTTTGACCCTTTGTAAACAGGTTTGGTTTTAGTCTCCATGTTAAACGTTTTGGCATACTGCTGAGGTAGCGGAATTAATAAGGTTTTACCGACTCTAATGGTGCTATTACGCATATTATTGAGTTTTTTAATGGCGCTCGCTGAGGTCTTATATTTTTGGGCAATTTCACCCAAAGTGTCACCACTGCGGATTTTGTGTTTGGTCCATTGAATATCAAATACAGAGTCATCGGCCGCCAGCTGTTGTTGAAACACGGTTGCGTGTTCAACCGGCAGGACAATCGTATGCGGACCATTTGGCGGTGTGGCAGGTCGCAAGTAACCCGGGTTTAATTGTGCGAGGATTTGATTGGGTGTGCCCGACAGCAGAGCCACCTTGTCGAGTGCAATCTGTTTTTCAAGTTGAATCACCTCAAAGAAAGCGGTGTTGCTCACAGGTTCTAATACTTGATTAAATTCCGCCCGGTTCTCTAGGGTATGAGCAACCGCTAACAGCTGAGGTACATAATGCTGTGTCTCTTTAGGCAGGTATGGACGAATTTGCCAAAAAGAGGGGGTTTCGACAGTTGGGTTTTTCTTTTTAAATTTCTTAGCGGCCTTCCAAACATTGCCAATACCGCCGTTGTAAGAGGCAAGGGCAAGCAACCAGTCATCGTTGTTTAAGTCGTAGAGTTTTTTTAGGTAAGTGAGCGCGGCTTCTGTGCTTTGTACCACGTCTTGTCTGCCTTCATACCACCAATTGCGTTCTAGGCCATACAAGTGACCGGTCTGTGGGATGAACTGCCAGAGACCGAGTGCATTTTGGTGAGATTTAGCCGTGACCTGAAAACCGCTCTCAATAATCGGTAATAGTGCCATCTCATAAGGCATATCCCGTTTTTTGACTTCTGAAAAAATATAATGTAGAAAGGGTTGTGCACGTTCTGAGACTCGCTTTAAGTAGTTTGGCTTCTTTTGGTAATAGGTTACGTAATCAGAAAAATCGTCTAAGTGCTCGTCACCTAAGGTTAAGTTGCTGGCAATTTCATCCCAAACATCATGATAAACAATTGGCGTAATAGACTGTTCGGCTAATTGTTCTGGTTCGGTAATGGCACGTTGGTGAATCTCTTCTTTGCTGTCTAATCCTAGAATGCGTGTATCGTTCGGCTTGATGGGTGCCACAAATATGCTCGCCTTCAAGTCGTTGCTAGAGGGGGTTGTGGCCGGTTGAGATTGGTTCGTGTCGCCAAACGATTTTGGCAGTTGGCTACAACCACTTAGCAGGCTCAAACTGCTTAAACCTAATAAGCCAATTATTAAAGGCTTAAGAGCACTTTGGAACCGATTAGAAAGAGTTAATAAGTGGGAAGGTGTTGTGTGCATGGTTTATAAAACTCTTTCTAAAAGTGTTAGGAATAAATTTGAGGTAGTTAACGGGCGATTCAAGTAAGACATAACAGGTAAGTTATCGATCAAAACGTTGTTGAAGGCTTGTAAATGAAACCTGGTCAAGTTCACCGGACTGATCAAGTTGATCTTTCCATTGGCGTAAGGTTTGAAACAAACTTTCTGCGGTGTCGTTCGCACCTCTTTTGAGTAGGGTTTGTTTAACGGGTTCAATATCAAAACGCATGAATGGGTTAGTCGCCTTTTCGAGCGCTAAGCTTGATTGCGCTTGTGTCATATTTTCTGGGTAATTTAGGTGACAATCTTGAATGCGTTTTATCAGAGGTAGATTGTCCGGCTCAACTAATGCGGCAAACTTTAAATTACTTTCCGTGTATTCGTGCGCACAATAAAACTTGGTGTGATCGTCAAGAGAGCGTAAAGCCAGAATAGAGTCTGCAAAGCCTTTAAACGTGCCGCTGAATTTTCGCCCACACCCGCCAGTAAACAAGGTATCACCACAAAATAGGACGTCATCGTTGTGAAACGCAATATGATCATGGGTGTGCCCTGGGGTTTCTAAAACGTTGAGAGAGAAGTGGTCTGTTAAGTGAATTTGACTGCCCGTTTTTAAACGGGTTTGAATTAATGAATTTTCAGTTTTTTCTGGACCGTAAACGTGGCAGTTTGGAAAGGCTTGTTTAAGAGCGGGAATGCCATCAACGTGATCGTGATGGAAATGGGTAATTAAGATTCCTGTAAGCTGTAACCTGTTTTTCTCAAGATAATTAATAACCTGGCTTGATTCACCCGGGTCAATTACCCAGGCCTGCTCACCCTGTGAGAGTACCCAAATATAGTTGTCATACGTTCCCACGAGTGCTGGAAGGCCAATGATATTCATACAAGCTTAAGGCTCTTAGTTTAGAATTTGGTAATATTCTAACAAACATCTTTCTAATTGAGCAGAAAAAAGCTAGGAAAACAGCATGAATCAAGGCTTTCAGCAGTTTTTACAAAAATGGTACCAAACGCCAAAAGGGCAAAAACTCCTTAACCAAGAGTCAAGATTGGTTGAAAAGGCGATTAGCAATCTGTTTGGTTATTATTTGGTGCAGCTAGGAGGGGCAGAAAATCATGCCTGGATGGATTTCAGTCGTGTCTCAAATAAACTGATTTTAGATGATTATATTGATCCCCAAACCATTGCAGAGTGGAAAAATAAGAGGGCACAAAGTGTCCAAGAGAGTCATAAACATAATGATCCATATTGGGTTAAAGCAGAGTTAGATTATCTGCCTTTTCGCAAGGACTCGGTGGATGTTATGGTGTTACCTCATACCTTAGAAACGGTGAGCGATCCTTACTATTTGTTGCGACAAGTGGATACCAACTTAATGCCAGAAGGGCATATTGTTTTAACGGGGTTTAATCCATTAGCCTGTGCAATTTTAAAGGCGCAGTTGAGCAAAGATGGCAAGTCGTTTCGTGAGGCAAATTTGGTTCGAAGCAGTCGTGTTACAGAGTGGTTAAAGGTATTAGGTTATGAGATCGAACAAGTCAGATTCAGTACCATATCCTGCTTTACCGGCACCACCGACAGTGATTCGGTTACCGGCTGGCGCTTATTGGAACGCACAGAAAAATCGCTTAGTCGAATGGGCGTAGAGTTTGGTAATGTTTACTGCATTGTGGCGCGTAAACGAGTTGATTCGCCTAAATTAGTGGGCGCAGCTTGGAAGAAAGCGCCATGGTTAAACTTGGCTAAAGGCAATCAAGTGGTGTCGAATCGTAATAGCAAATCCGTGCATTCAAGCAAATGTGAATCAAGAGAGCCTTAAATTGCAAACCATAGAGATATTCACCGATGGCGGTTGCCGAGGAAATCCGGGACCAGGTGGCTGGGGTGCTTTGTTACGATACAAGCATCACGTTAAAGAGTTAAAAGGCCACCAAAAAGAGGCCACCAATAATCAGATGGAGTTAATGGCTGCCATTATGGCCTTTGAAACATTAAACAAACCTTGTCACGTTAAAATTACCACCGATTCACAATATGTTAAAAATGGTATTACACAGTGGATGGCTGGCTGGAAGCGTAAGGGCTGGAAAACAGCTACTAATCAACCCGTTAAAAATCAAGCACTTTGGCAGCGTTTAGATGCTGCCGTGCAAGCCCATTCGGTTGAGTGGTTTTGGGTAAAGGGGCACTCAGGGCATCCTGAAAATGAGCGTGTTGATGAGCTAGCCAATCTGGCGATTGATGAACTGTTGAATTTATAACCTTTTGCTACATGTCTTTATTCAAAAAACACGTTTAAAAACACCTTAATATCACACTTTTAAAGCAATAAAAACTCAGCAGGCCTGCTAAGTTTTAAAATACCAATGTTTAAAATTCAGTGTTAAGTGATTCGTTTAACTGTTAATTGCACACTCCCAGCATTGTTTTCATATAACGCCCAAACATCATTTGGAAAACAGTACAGATACCCGGCATGTTTAATTTTAAGTGGCTTGTGTTCAAAGTCTGCAAGTGCAACATATTGATGCGGTTGCGGACTGCCATCGTTGGTTACGGCGCCTTTTTTACCTTTATCGTTGGCAATGGCGCCCACTAAGGTAAACCAATTCAAGTTTTCAACTCGCTTGGTCAACAGAAAGTCAGCACTGTCATTTTGGGTAATTTTTTTAAAAATCCCTTCAAATGAGCCCAAAAAAGAGCTGGCAGAACGAATAATGTCGCCCAGCGTAAGTTCGTTGTTCTCTGTGCCTTTCCAGTCACAAGCGTCAATACTGTCTTTCCATTCGCCGGTAGCTGAAAATTGATACGACTCACCGGCACTTAAAAACAGCCCCGTTTCATTCCAGCGCGTGTTGGCAAAGACATCAATGGTGGTTTTTTCGCCCACCTCAAGCTGTTTAGTTGGGTGATAGCTTGGGTAGTTAATTGGTGAGATGAGTTGTCTGTTTAAGGCGCTGGGGTGCACCTGCGAGGCGTTAGTTTCGCTAATGACGCTTAGGCTACGTGGGCGAGAACGTAAACTGGCGAATAAGCCTCGATAAGATTCATTTAGGTGCCCCAGCGGATTACCCAATATGGTTTCAACGACCTCCGTTCTAAATTTAAGACCCACTGCAGCACTCTCATCAATCATCCATCGCAACGCAATATCTGAAAGGTCGCTATTGGCATAACCGCCGCCTACGTTTGAGTGAACGCCTGGGAACCAAACCTCTTTGGCGTCAGGGTGTTTATCGGCATTATCCCAACGAGTCACCGTAAAACTGGCGCGTTTTTCATCAATGGCCATGGCGTGACGCGCAGTACTAATATGGTTACCGAGTTTGGTGTTATGAAATTCCCATTTGGTTTTGTCATCGAGTATGTTTAATATTTCTAAATCATTTGGAACCCCTAAAGCGCCAACCGTATCCCAAACCCCAACAAACTTAATATCAACTGCTTTGCCTTGGTTAAAAAAGGCAAAGTTTTTTGCCCAACTTGATTGGTCTGAGTCTTTATCGCGATAACCTTTGTCGTAAGCTAGGTGAACACGTTCCCAAGATTTTTTCGGTTCAAGGTTTTGCAAGTTGAGTAAGCCATTGGCAATAAAACCGGCTAAAGAGCGAACCACAAATGCACCTCGACTAAAGCCGTAAAGATAGATTTCATCTCCCTCTTCATAGTGGCTAGCTAGCCAATGATAAGCGCTGCAAATATGTCTTGAAACGCCAGCCCCAACTGCACCACCAGCCAATTTTTTAAATAAGCCTCCTTCGCCACCCACTCCGGGATGGTAGTAGCGCAGTTGGGCGATATTATGATCATGGTCATAAGTGCTCATGGCATTAAAGAGCTTGATAACATTGGTTGGCGAAAGTACGCCGTTATCTTCTTGTTCTGGATTATTCCAAGTTCCGTCGCAACACACGATAAGTCTTTTCATGGCTGAATCCTATTAAGATAAGTAAGGGATTTTTCTTATGCCTTTGATACTAGACCGATGAATTTAATAAGTCAATTGACTGAGCTCAAGTTGCACAAGTTGTTTCGAATTTTAAAAAAACATTTCAATTTTGCCTAAAAATTGGCCTTGGGATGAATCTTCTTGGCAAAGATTGAGCTGTTTAGATTGTCAATTAAGTTACATAATTAGAAATTTCTATATAAGAATTCCCTAATATTAATACTTTCTTTTATTTTTCAGAACTATATAATGCCCCCAAAATATCAAGGTAATAGGGATCATTAGTGGAAATCTTAGAAAAAGCAGTCGAAAATTTGGATGTTAAAGCACCGGTTATGGTGCCAGAAAACATACCTAATCCACTGACCCAGACCGCCAAACTTGCGGCAAATACAAATCTTGAAAATCAAGGCACTGTTAATGGAGATGTTAATGCGAATGAGGTTGATGTCGCTGCCATTCAAAAAATGGTTGAAGAGGGTGACTTAGACACTTTAGAAGAAACCGCAGCAGGTGAAGAGGCGTCCGCCGATTCTGCCAACGCCAACAATACCGGGTTAATTGAATCAGGGACCGATTTCGTTTTTGTTTCCGGTGGCTTTGAAACCCGTGCTGCTGTTGACAGCTTTTCGTCCGAGCGTGAGTTTGATGAATTAAGTGGTCTGTTAGAAGAGCTAAATTTCAATTTTTTTCAGTTTACGGATAGACCAGAAGTTATTACGGAACCGATTCAAAATACCGGCACAGACATCAGCCAACCTGAAAAGGTGGTTGATGATAATTCGTCAGAAACTGAAGCAAGCTTAGGTGATGCTTCTGGTTCCGATGGTGACACTGGTCCCGATGATGTAATTAGTTCGGATGATGAGGCCGATTCGGAAGACTTAAACGATCGAGCTAATAACTCAGGTTCCGATGAAGAAGCCGTTTTGGACGATGAAGCTAGTTTGGACGATGAAGCTAGTTTGGACGATGAAGCTAGTTTGGACGATGAAGCTAGTTTGGACGATGA
>JAFGUG010000044.1 GCA_016938655.1 Thiotrichales bacterium
GCAATCCACTACTGGGTTTGCCTTTTTGGATTGCCACGTCGCTGGCGCTCCTCGCAATGACACCCTTTTTTACGTCATTGCGAGCCGTAGGCGAAGCAATCCACTACCGGATTTGTTTTTCTGGATTGCCGCGGCCTAAAGGCCTCGCAATGACAAATCCGGTGTTGCCTTTTTGGATTGCCGCGTCGCTGGCGCTCCTCGCAATGACAAGTCTCTAACCAAAGCGATTGAGGAGGCACTGGGGTTGGTTGATATTCGCACCCTTGATCATTTAGTGGTGGCCTCCGAGGGCTACCGCTCTTTGGCGCAAATGGGGTGGTTATAAAAGTAACAGTGAGACAGCCCTTTAGGGCTGCCTCAATTCACTAGAGTTGTAGAGTGTTTTTCTTTTTCACGGTTGACAAATGAACCATACCCATTACTACTTTACTTATCAGGTATAGAAATTTAGCACTACTACTAACAAATCTTTAAAAATTCCTCAATCTCCAATTTGGAGATTTAGTGATATGATATACAATATCAACTTATTAAGGATTCAACGTGAAAATTGTCTGTGATACCAATGTCTGGCTTTCAGCATTAACCTCCAACCAGGGAGCATCTTATTGCCTAGTTCGATGGTTATTTGAACAGCCACAAAACCTACATTGTGTTTCCACAGCCTTTGTTTTAGAGCTAGAAGATGTCTTCTTGCGCCCTAAAAACCGTCAAAGGATGCCACAATTTTCGGAAGAAGCACTTATCTCCTTTTTGGATGATATTTGCCATATTTCACAGCATCAATCAATTTACTTTTTATGGCGACCACAAATCAAAGACCCAAAAGATGATATGGTGCTTGAACTAGTTGCCAATGCTCAAGCAGACTATTTGGTTACGTTTAACCAGAAAGGCTTTCAGGCCTCTGCTGAGAAGTTTCAGTTTAAGCTGCTCACCCCTTATGAATTTTTGCAAGAACAAGGAATTTTAAAATGAATTACGCTCTAAGATTGCCGGATTATTACAAAAAAGAGATTGAAGCCTTAAAGGGCGACACATCAATCAATCAATTTATTGTCAATGCTGTGGCTGAGAAAATCTCTGCCTTAAAAACGGAAAGTTATTTACAAGAGCGTGCTGAAAAAGGCAGTCGTTCTCATGCGTTATCCATGCTAGACCAAGTATTAAATGTACCTGCAGAATCTCAAGACCACATTTAAAAGCCTATTTAATTTGTCAAAGACAAAAACACGGCTAAATTCGACGTAAATTTCTCCAAAACCATAGACATTCACTCAACGCACTAAAGCCCGATAATTCGGGCTCCGAAAGCTCTGGCTATAGTCACTGTTGGCAAAATGCCCTTTGTGAAAGGCCACTTGATTGCCAATCTGCAATCCGCTGCTCCCAAAGTTTGGGTTTGGTCATCGAAATACTCCTGTGATTGAAAACGCACAGAAGAATAACGAACTTCACCAAAGAATTTTAGATGTGGAAAAATTGCCGGTTACAAACCTTTTGAGTCACTGCATACCCCAAGTCTGTCATTGCGAACGCAGTGAAGCAATCCACTACCAGCTTTACCTTTATGGATTGCCGCGGCCTAAAGGCCTCGCAATGACAAAGGGGC
>JAFGUG010000045.1 GCA_016938655.1 Thiotrichales bacterium
TGTAGCGGTTGCCAGCACAACGGGCGGTAACTTCGAAAACCTAGTGACAACGGACACCGCGACCGTCACGGTCAGCGATACGATTGATGTAACAACTGTTACCTTGAGTGTAAGTGATGTAAATGTAGTTGATGGCTTAGTTACGTTTACAGCGACCTTAAGTAACCCCGGTGAAACAGGGAAAGGTAATGTCACTATCACAACCGAGCATGGAGATATTGTTATTGCTGAAGGTGGCTTGACCGGGAATATTGTGGTTTCTATAGGTTCTAGTAGTGAAGTATCTGCGACAGTTAATAAAGTTGTAGGTGGGAATTTTGAAGCAGTTGATTTTTCTGGTGCAAATGCATCTGTTCCTGTTGGAACAGTAACAGAATCCATGGATGCTTCTGGTATGCCAAACTTTAATGCAGGTACCCCAATTTCGAGTGGCACATTATCTGGTAGTAGCTTTTCAACAAGCAGCACTTCTGATTACGGTACCTTTACGGTTGATCCGACTACAGGAAAATGGACTTTTGAGTTAGATAATACTCTTGATACAACCAATAAACTTGCAGATGGTGAAGTTAAAAACGAAGTGTTTAAAGTGACTGTTGATGGAAAAACTGAATTTGTTATTGTTAAAGTAAATGGTGCTAATGATTCTCCGAACGCTGAGAACGCTTCATTTAGCTCTGCAACAAATACGGTTGAATTTAACTTGGCCGATTATACAAGCGATGTTGAAGATGATCGTGATGGTGAGATTGGAGATACGATCCCTGGTTCTGGTGATGACTGGGTAACACGAGTAGAAATCACTTCATTACCTGAATTTGGAGACCTTTATGACGGTACAACGAAGTTGGCTATTGGAAGTATTGTTGAGGACCCAACTACAATCCGTTATGAAGTTGATTCAACTAAACTAGAAATGCCTTCTTTTGATGCAGATTCTTACTTGGATGCTGGCTTCAGTAATAGTAATAAAACTGCAAGTTTTACGGTTGATGGTGTAACTGTCTCGGGTGGAACATTCACGGGCGACTCACCAAATGCTTCGAGTACGATTACACCAGTTGGTTTAAGTTATGTAAGTGGCAGTGATAAGCGAGGGCTTGGTGTTGGTTCTGGTGAGATCGAGTCAGGTAGTAAAGAATTTATTTCAATTAGCTTTGCATCTGTCGTAACCGGTGCATCCGTGACTTTAGCAAGTGTTTTAGGTAATTATCAAGAAACGAATACTGCAGATGCCCAAGTTAATGTTATGTTGTTAAAAGATGGTGTGGTTGTTTCACAGTTCGATTTTAATGACACTTATAATGGGTCAGGAATCTTCACAACACCACTGTTTGACGAGGATGGCTTTAATGAGATTAGAGTCTTTACTGAGGCTGACAGAAATTCGAACATCACTCTGCAAAGTTTTGAGGCAACCAACCTGCTTGTAGACGATGAATTTAATTACAATGCGGTTGATGTTGAAGGCGCTACAGAGCCGGCAACCGTGACCTTGAATGCGGTTCTCAATGGACAAGAGAAACTTGAGATGTTTGCAGATGAAGATCGCGAGGTGTTCGAGTTACTGGATGTAAATAATGTTGGTCAATTAACCTATATTACAAATTACGATGTTGCCGATGATGTATTAGATTTATCAGACTTAATGGACAGTACGGTTACTAAAAATAATTTAGACCAATACTTGAAATTAGGTTTTGTGGATAGTGATGGTGATGGCAACCCTGATGCTACCTTAATTACTATTGATTCAAATGGCGATGCCGCCGGTGGCGATTTGAGCTATGTTTATATTCAAGATGCAGTGGAAGGGACTTGGAAGATTGGTGCAGATGATGATACTAGAGGGCAATTTGATTTAGATGATTAATTATTGAAAATAAATACGTATTTTCTATAGAATAGAGGATACCTATTAAAGTGAAAGCCGGCTTTATAGTCGGCTTTTTGCTTTTAAAAACATAGATTAGCTTTGGGATAGCCTTATATGCATGATAATTTAATTGATGTAATTGAGAGTCAGGACGATATTGTCTCTTTTAAGCCAATATCAAAAGGCCGCTCAGCTTCTATTTTTAAAATAAAGCAGAGGTCAGATAAAGGACATCAAAAAAAATTACTGCGTGTTATACGTAATATCAGTCCTCATTACCAGATTCGTAGAGAAAAAGATCTTCTTCAATACCTTAATCAATTTCCAGAGTTTATTCATTTCAATGAAATTCGACGAGACCAATTTTATTATCTTCAGTTTTTTGATTATAAAGGTAAACGAAACCTTAACTCGTATGTTTTGGAGCATGGCGTATTAAACGATTTAGATGCTAAACGAATGTTACGTCAAATTGTATGCAGCCTTGAACACATCCATGAGGTCGGTTTTGTGCATTCAGAAGTCTCACCTGAGAATATTTTGGCAGGTAAGAAGGGGGATTTCTATCTGTTAGATGTTAGCAAAGCTATGCCCTCCCTACCATCTTTTGAAGCGGAGTTGATTAATGGTTGTCACCGTTTTTCTGCTCCTGAACGTTTGAATGGCCATTTAACTGAGGCAAGTGATGTTTATTCGCTGGGCTGTACGCTTTATTATGCTTTGACAGGTAATCATATCTATCGTTTGAACAAGTCTAAAAATGTGCTCGATCAGTTTTGGGCCCATACGCATCATTCAATTCGTAAATTAAATCGCTTACCTGTGCTTTGGCGTTGCTTGTTAACTTGGATGACACAAAAAGACCCAGCCAAACGCATTACATTGTCTGAGTTGAAAAAGTGGTTAGAAGAACCGACTTTTCCTGAATTAATTCGCAAGCAAAGCGTTACAGCTGAGCATTCATATCCTGAAGATGCCTTAACCAGTTTGGCTGATGAGCATTATCTATACCCTACGTTTAAGCAAGCATTGGCGGCAGAGCTTAATGGTGATCTAATTACGGCTTTTAATCTTTATGAAAACTGTGCTTTTAAAGGGTTTAGTCGAGCTGAGAATAACTTAGGCCTTATGTATGAGAAAGGTGAGCCTGTTGAGCAGTCTTTTGAAATGGCGGCGAATATGTATAAACATGCCTTTGAAAAAGGCAATCCTCATGCCGCCTTCAATTTGGCACGTTTATTCGAAGCAGGGCTGGGGGTAAAGCAAGACGATTACAAAGCTTATAAGTTATTTGAGTTCTCTGCGTTGCGTGGAAATTTGATGGCTCAGAATCGTTTAGGTGAGTACCTAAAAAATGGTAAAGGTGTGCATAAAAATACTGAACAAGCCAAATACTGGTTTAGTTTGGCTGCCTATTATGGCAATCAGTTTGCCTTAAATAATTTAAAACTGTTGTCTTAAACTAATAGGCTGTATTGGAAATGCAAAAATCCCCGTAACAAAATGATGTTTCGGGGATTTTTTTGTGTTGTAACGCGAAAATAATATTCTAAGCTTTTCTACGACGTTTTGCCATAAAACCTACTAAGCCTAGTCCAGCCAACATCAATGCATAAGTTGAAGGTTCAGGAACTGCTGAAACACTAAAATCATATTTAACATAGTCGTACAAGTTACTTTGATTTGGATCAGTTAGGTCATTAACTTCATTCGAGTTAAACCAAGTAATGTTAATTTCGCCATCAGCTGCTGCTGATTCCCAAATAGCACCGAAGGTAGATGAACCAATTACAGTGTCTGCTTCAAATGTTTTTGCAAAAGAAAAATAATTGTAATCTTTACTATAAAAGGGCGACTCAAGACCTTCGAAATTCTCAGTTTGTTTGCTCCACTCAGCAAGTGTGAAATTATCAATTTTGAAGGTTAGTCCTTCAAAATAAGGTAATTGAGCACCGGTATATGAATAATCACCAGCAACGTCTAAAGTAAATGAAATACCGTTCGATGACTTATAATCGTCCACTGTAAAAACTACAGCGGCTTCTGGGGCTATACCATATTGTTGACCTGATGAGGTAATAGCCGTTTCATCACCAAAAATTTCTATCGGCGTGGCTGCA
This sequence comes from Thiotrichales bacterium, assembly GCA_016938655.1. Classification (GTDB taxonomy): domain Bacteria; phylum Pseudomonadota; class Gammaproteobacteria; order Thiomicrospirales; family Thiomicrospiraceae; genus Thiomicrorhabdus. Next base: position 3,997 of record JAFGUG010000045.1, read on the forward strand.
CTAGCAAAACTAGAAAAACCGATTAATGCCGCAAATAATGGGGTTGTGAACTTCTTCATAATGATTCCTTAGAAAACCGTAATTAGTGAAAAACAGACGTCTTTCTTATATTATGGCTCTTATTCTATTAAATATGATCACACTTTGATATTGTACTTAAGTACACAAATTAGCGATAAGTTTAATGCGGTCATAAATTTATATTGTATTTTACTTTGAATCGTTCGAATAGTACATAGCTTATTAAAATATAAAGGATTTTTACATGTCACAACACCCTTTAGCGCAATTCCTTGATACGGTTCCTGACTTTCCAAAGCCTGGAATTCTGTTCAGTGATATCTCGCCGTTACTTAAAACGCATTTTGTTGAGACGATTGATGCGATGAGTGCGCTGTTTACTGCTGAGGAGTGGGCAAATATCGATTGCTTGGCGGGCATTGAATCGCGCGGGTTTATTTTTGCTTCTGCGTTAGCGTTTAAGCATAACAAAGGGTTTATTAAAGTCCGCAAACCGGGTAAGTTACCGAATGTTCATGCTTCAATTGATTATGGCCTAGAGTACGGAACCGATAGCTTGGAGATGCAGAAGGGCGATGGGAGCCGGATTGTCTTAATGGACGATTTAATTGCCACAGGTGGCTCTATGGGCGCGGCGGCTGAACTCTGTGAGAAAGTGGGTTATAACGTTGTGGGCATGGCGTGTTTGATTGATTTAGCCGCGTTGAACAGCTTTGCGTACAAAGACATGGTGGTTCGTTCGGTGATTCAGATTGAGGATTAAACCGTTTTAAAAGTCAGCAGGCCTGCTGAAATTAGAAAAGCCACGTTAAGGATTACCCTAACGTGGCTTTTTATTATTAAAACGTATTAAAGCCGCTGTATTAAAGCGTTTTAATATAGTCTTTTGCTCTTACAACGGCGGCTCTGACTTGGTTTGGAGCGGTACCACCCAAGTGATCACGTGCCGCAACTGAGCCTTCTAAGGTCAATACTTCAAAGACGTCGTCTGTGATTTTGTCGCAGAAGCTTTGTAAGGTTTCTAGTGACATTTCAGATAGGTCTTCGCCACTTTTTATTCCGTGCGCCACGGCCAAGCCCACCACTTCGTGAGAGTCTCGGAAAGCCAAGCCTTTACCAACCAAATAGTCAGCCAAGTCGGTGGCGGTTGAGAATCCACGTTTGGCGGCAGCATAAGTCACATCACGATTAACGATAATGGCCGGAATCATATCCGCAAACGCACGTAAACTGCCTCGAACGGTATCTACCGCATCAAACAGCGGTTCTTTGTCTTCTTGGTTGTCTTTGTTGTACGCCAATGGCTGTGACTTCATTAAGGTTAATAAACTCATTAAGTGGCCGTAAACACGTCCGGTTTTACCACGCACGAGCTCTGGAACATCGGGATTTTTTTTCTGCGGCATAATCGACGAACCGGTGCAGAAGCGGTCAGGTAAGTCAATGAATTGAAACTGTGCCGAAGACCACAGCACCAGTTCTTCTGAAAAACGCGATAAATGCATTAAGAAGGTTGCAGCAAAGGCGGTGAACTCAATGGCAAAGTCACGATCCGACACACCATCGAGTGAGTTTTCACTGATGCGATCAAAACCAAGTAATTCAGCGGTGTAAGCGCGATCAATTGGGTAGGTGGTTCCTGCTAATGCCGCTGAACCCAGAGGCATGGTGTTGACACGTTTACGACAATCTTGCAAACGTTCCATATCGCGCTTAATCATCTCAAACCAAGCCAAGATGTGGTGGCCAAAGGTAACCGGTTGCGCGGTTTGCAAATGGGTGAAGCCCGGCATAATCGTCGCTGCTTCACGCTCGGCCAGCTCAATCATGCCTTTTTGTAGGCGAACCAATTCAGGTAGGATTGCATCAATTTCATCACGCAAATACAAACGAATGTCGGTGGCAACTTGGTCGTTACGTGAACGCCCGGTATGGAGTTTTTTACCGGTAAAGCCAATCAAGCCCGTTAATAATGATTCGATATTCATGTGAATATCTTCCTGTTTGATTGACCAAGTTATCTTACCTGCTTCAATATCGGATTCAATTTGAGTTAGCCCAGTAATGATGTCTTGCAGCTCTTTATTATCCAAAATGCCCACTTTGGTCAGCATTTTAGCGTGCGCAATCGAACCTTGAATGTCCTGCTTATACATGCGGTGATCAAATTGAATGGAGGCGGTAAACTCTTCAACAAAGGCGTCGGTGGATTCACTAAAACGGGCGCTAGAGAGTTTTTCTTGGTTGTGTTGGTTGCTACTCATAAGATTCTTAAGGTCTCAAAAAGGGTGATTTAAAAATAGGGATTTATTATTGTTTTTGTTGCAGTTGTTTTTCATAGAGATCCGGGGTGATGGGAAGTCTAAAAGGGTTGTTCATGTTTTTGTATGCGATATTCAATTTGTCATGAATCAAGCCAGCATACAAATGGGTGTTGGTGATGCCGACAATACGCGGCGCCACTTCTTTACCGTTGCCGTCTAAAAACAGAACAGTTGGCGTTAAGTCGGCATTTAATTGGTAAGCCCACTCCGATTTTTTAATGAGTTTGCCATCAAATCCTGGAATGCGTTTTTGCTCATCGACCCCCACATGGCGCATAAGCACCACTTTACCATCGTAATTACCACCTCGAGCAATCGGTTCAAACACCTGTTCAATTAACTCTTCACAATACTCACACCATGTGGCACCAAACATCAGTAAAATCGGCAGGCCTGTCTGGTTTGAGGTTTCCGCTAATTGCTCAAGGTTTGTCAGCTCTTTAAAATCGCCATGGCTTTTTGCCTGTGCAACTTGGTTAAAACTAAAAGCGAGGCACAGCATGGCTACCAGCGTCTTTAACTGAACGGATTCCCAAGCTTTTTTAAAGGGGCTGAATATTCTTTTTTGTAAAGTTGGCAGCGTGTGCATGATGATTAATCACAAGTTAAAGCTTTATTTTAACTAAAAATTACAGCAAATTGACCGCCTTTTTAGTTTGCGGTTCTTAATTTAAGAGATTTACCTTAGTAATGTGGCGCTTTGTTAAAAACTCTATAAACCTTAGCCATTATTTTCAGTAAAATGGCTGGATATTAAATTTATCCTCGCTTTTTGTAGTTAAAAAGTGGAACCGTCATCCGAACTGGGAAATAGAATGAAAAAGACCTTAAGAATCGCCACTCGTAAAAGCCCGCTAGCCATGTGGCAAGCGGAATTTGTAAAAGCAGAACTTGAAAAAGCCCATCCAGGTTTAGAGATCATTCTGCTGCCGATGTCGACTAAAGGCGATAAGATTTTAGACGTGCCACTGGCTAAAATTGGTGGTAAAGGGTTGTTTACCAAAGAGCTTGAAGATCGCATGATGGATGGCGATGCTGATATTGCCGTGCACTCTATGAAAGACGTGCCAATGGAGCTACCAGAAGGCTTTGCCTTAGGCGCGATTTTAGAACGCCATGCACCGACGGATGCGTTTGTATCCAATAAATATGAGACCTTTGACGACTTGCCACAAGGCGCGATTTTAGGCACCTCTAGTCTGCGACGTAAAGCCCAGTTAATGGCGGTTAGACCCGATTTAGATGTGCGCGATTTGCGCGGAAATGTGGGCACGCGGTTAGGCAAACTGGATGCCGGTGAGTACGATGCGATTGTGCTAGCTACATCTGGCTTAATGCGTTTAGAGTTAAATGAGCGAATTCGTCATGAAATTGCCCCAGAAATTTGTTTGCCAGCGGTGACCCAAGGCACTTTGGGCATAGAATATTTTGAAAAAGACACCGAGACCTTAGAGATTATTCGGGTTTTAAACCACGATGAAACCGAAATTCGTACCTTTGCAGAGCGTGGCATGAACCATCGTTTAGAAGGCGGTTGTCAGGTACCAATTGGCGTTTACGCAGAACTAGAGGGCGAGGATGAAATTTCCGTTCGTGGTTTGGTTGGCTCAGTAAATGGCGAAACCATTTTAAAAGCCTCAATTAAAGGCAAACGCAGTGATGCTAAAAAGTTAGGCGTTGCGCTGGCCGAAGACCTTCTTAATCAAGGTGCCAGAGCCATTTTGGATGAAGTGTACGCCACAGAAAGTAAGTAACACCGGTTTATGTGCAGCTTGACGCCGACTTTTACTTTGCTTAATACGCGCCCTGAGCATCAGGCTCAAGGGTTAACTGAGTTAGTTAAAGCGGCAGGTGGTCAAGCATTAAGTTGCCCAACGTTAGCGATTGCCCTTAAAAACTTGCCGGTAAAACGCAGTGTTTTAAACCGTTTTGATAAGGTCGTGTTTATCAGTGTCAACGCCGTAAATAGCTTCGTACAACAAATACAACGCTTGCCGCAAAGTGAGCAGGCCTGCCAAAATGTGACAAACTGGTACGCAATAGGCAAAGCCACGTTTCATGCGGCACAAAAGGTGGGTTTGCAGATTACCACGCTTTCTGGCCAGCAATTTGACAGTGAAAGTTTGTTACAGCATCCAAGCTTGCAGCACTTAAAAGGTCAAAAAGTTTTGATTGTAAAAGGGGATAACGGCCGTGAACTGTTGGCCGATTCTTTTGAGCAGCGTGGTGCGCTTGTTGAAAGTTGGTCGCTTTATCGTCGAGAGCCTTTAAGGCTTTGTACCGATGCTTGGTTAGCATTTAAAACCGCGCAAAACCCGCAGGTTTTAGCAACCAGTGTGGCAAGTTTAGAGAGTTTATTACACGCGTTTGATGGGGCATGTGCTACAAAAGAAACGCCCATTGAAAGTCAGCAGGCCTGTTCAAAATCGCATCAAACAGAAACGTTTGATGCAAAACAGAACCAAGCATGGTTAGTTCAACAACCGCTTGTGGTGTTCAGTCAGCGCATTAAAGACTGGGCAGTTCAGCAAGGCTGGCAAGGCAAAATTTCCGTGGTTACCACACAGAGTGACCAAGGTGTTATAGACTGTATTATTGAATCCCTTCGGGATAACTAAGGAAAACAACATGACTGAACCCGTCACGCCAAAAGCCGAACGTCGAGTCATCGATGGTGAAGTGGTTGAACCTACCGCACAACCCCAGACCGAAAAAAGCTCTCCAGAGACCGCATCAACGGCAGACGCCAATGCGCGTCGTCGTGCGCACAACCGCACCCAACAAACCTCAGAACCCAGTGCCAGTGCTTCAAGCAGTACTAAGAATTCCAAAACGTCTGATAACCAAGCCAAAAAAGCCAGTGTAATGTCAAAGCCTTGGGTTAAAAAATCGTTATTGTGGGGCAGTTTTTTTATTATGGTGGCGGCTATTTTGTTCTACACCCGCCCAAACATGGACTGGCAAGTCGAGCATATTAACCAGTTACAGGTTCAAGTTGCCCAACTCAAGGAGAGTAATCAATCGCTGGCGGCTAAGTTAGAAAAGCAGCAGGCCGAGATAGAGGCACGCATCGCTGAAGTGCTGAATCAACCAGAGAACCAGCCTTTAATTACGCAAGCGGATTTAGACGCAGTCACAACCGATACTAAAGCGCAATTAAGTGCTTTGTATGAACAAGTGCAAACCGATTTAACCGCTTTTAATAACCAAGCGGAAACTAAGTTACAAGCACTGGCCGAGCAGGCAAAAACCGCGCTGACACCCAGTGATTCGGATTTAAGTGCGTTGGCCGAGTTTCAGCAAAAAGTTGAAGGGCAATTGAATCAAGTTGGCGAAGAGATGAGTCAACTGTTCACTTTTAAGCAACAGCAAGAACAAAAAGAACCTGAAGTATTGGCAGAACCAGAAAACGTGCCGCACTTAACCAGTATGCAAGTTCAGCAATGGATGGTTGACGTGAATAGCCAGTGGTTATTAAAGGGCGATGTTGAATTAACTCAAAGTCAACTTTTTGCTTTAGAGCAAGCGTTAGCCATCACTGACGTAGCCAATAAAACCGAAATTGCACGCACCATCGGGCAGGACTTAAGTGACATAAAAGCCTATTCACAACAAACCCAACAGGCGAGTCAGGTGGTGCAAAAAAACTTAGAGGCCTTACCTCGTTTAGTTAATGCGATTCCTCAACCAAGCATGCAGCGTGAGCAAGCGCTGGCTGACTCTGTTTCTCAGACTCAAGAAGCGTCGCAAGCAACGCCGGCTGCTGTTTCACCGTTAGACACGTTGCTGGAAAAGTTTACGGGGTTAATCAGTGTTAAAAAACGTGAATCAGAAACCGAACTCTCTTCGGTAGAGGGCTTATTGTTGCACGATGTATTAATGCAGCGTTTAGCGTTACTGGTCGATCGAGTCCAGTGGGCAAGCAGTATTCAATCAACTGTGGAGCTTAAAAAAGCCACCGCCTCAGTGCAGGCGTTTATCGATTTACACTTTAGTGCGCAAAGCCAAGCGTTTGAAGCGGTGTTAACACCGTTAAACACGATTGAGTTTAATCAGCGCAAGCCCTTAGCAGTGGTAGGTTTGAATGCAGCCTAGTTTTGAGTGCACAGCTTTAATCCTTACTCCGAAAAATAAATTGGAACGTTCATGAAATTGATTCTTGTTTGGGCGATTGTTTTTTTAGCCAGCACAGCCCTAGCCACTTTGATGCTCTATGACAATGGTCACGTGGCGATGGTTTGGGGCGACTGGGTTATTGAAACCAGTTTGAGTTTTGCGGTTGCTGCAACGGTGATTACCTTTATTGCCATTTATTTAACGGTTCGCCTGTTGATGAATGTTTGGCAGTTTCCAAGTCGTTGGCGTAACCGTCGTCGCATTAAACGTTACAACAAAGCAGAAACCGCCATGGCCAGCGGCATGATTGCCTTAGAGCATGGCGATTGGCAGCGTGCCGAGCGCCAGTTAATTAAAAGTGCAAAAGTTTCTGAAGCCGGTGTGGTGCACTATTTAAGTGCCGCTAAAATGGCGCACAATCAGCAGGCTTATGGTCGGTGTGAACAGTATTTAACGCAAGCACGCGCTGAATACCCGGATGAGCATTTAACCATTGGTTTGGTTGAAGCGCGTTTATTGGCAGAACGCCAGCCTGAAGTGGCGTTGACCATTTTGGAAACGTTGCATGAGCAGCAACCTAAACAGAAAACCGTTTTAGCCGAATATGCGGGGTTGTTACGCACCTTAAAACAGTGGAATACATTAGAGACCTTATTGCCACAAATCAAGCGTGCTAAAGCAGTGGAACGTAATGAATACGAAGCGATCGAAATTGCTATTTGGGCCGGCAGGTTGGCCAATGCCACAACAGAAGCCGAACTTGATACTCTTTGGGACTCGCTGAGTAACCGCCAAAAATTGACCCCAGAAATTTTAGCTGAATATGTTGAACAACGGCTCGGTTGGCAACAAGAGGTTGGTTTAGAGCTTTGGCTAGAGAGAGGTTTAAAAGCGCAGTGGAATGATCGTTTGGTCTATCAATATGGCCGTTTAACCTTAGGTCCTGCATTTGAACGGTTAAAAAGAGCCGAAAAATGGTTAGCTCAACAGCCTGAAAACCCCGTTTTATTATTGAGTATTGGCCGTTTAGCGTGTCGCAGTCAAATGTGGGGATTGGGTCAAAGCTACCTAAAAAAGAGTTTGAGTTTGCGTGCTGAAATAGAGACTTTTCATGCGTTAGCGCAATGCTACGAAGCAGAAGGCGAGGTAGATCAGGCGGCCTTAACCTATAAAGAAGCGATTCTACAACTTGAAGAAAAGCAGCACTAAAATTGGTATTTAGGGTTTGCGTAGCCGACCGTCACTATAAAGCCGCTATTCAAAAAATAAACCGCTTAATAATCATGCGTGTTCATGCGAATGGCGGCCTCATGCATAAGTTGTTTGGCGGTGAGGCCATCAGCAGGATAGACAGCGTAGCCCATCTTAAAATTGAAATTAAAGAGGTAATCCTCCTCATTTGAGGCATTGGTTTTTCCATCTTTTAAGTCGCTTAGCAGATGCTCCTGCATCATCATAGCCCCCTCTAAGCCAGTTTCAGGGGCAATAATAACAAACACCTCTTCGTTAATTCTAAACGCCAAATCCGTAATACGTGAGTCATTGGAAATGTGTTGGCTGAACGCATGAACTTGGGCTGCCAACTGCTCTTCTTCGCTTAACGTGTTAAAAACCTCTGTGTTGCTTGATTCTGCGCCTAATAACTTAATAACAATCACACAAAATTCATGTTCATAGCGTTTTGCACGCATGAGTTCATAGCTCATCACTTCATTAAAACGCTCTTTATGGAACAACCCTGTTTCATGCTCGGTGACGATAAGTGCGTCTAGTTTGCTGTAAATTCCTTGTATCGCCTGAATGTGTTGAGAAATCCGCTCATCAATTTGGTCCACCTCAATAATTGTGTGCTTTGAGCGCCGCCAATCGACCAGTTGAGCGTGATTGTCTAATTTGAGTGAGGCAATGCGTTTTGATAAGTCTTGCAAAGGAAAAAGAAGTTTTTGATGAATTGAGCGATTGGTTAAATACAGGGCAATGCCAATGAACGTGCCCATAAAGAGTAAAAAGAACAGTATTTGTGTCACCACCGAAACGGTAGCCGTTGAAAAAGGCGTTTCGTAAGCGATGGCGCCAGCTTGCTGGTTCAGTTTAATTGTGCCGGCCTTGACCTCTGCTTGATGACAGGCCAAACAAGTTTGTTCAAATTTAATCGGGTAAGCGGCATACAATTTGCCATTAAGGATGTCAGTCGTGATGACTGTTTGGTTGTTGGCTTGTACTTGCTCAATGAGCTTTTGAATCGGTTTTGAATCAATGGCAATGGTCTTTTCGGTGTGTTTAATAAAATCAGGATGTTTTTGCATATAAAAAGTCGCACTCGGTATTTCTTGCTTTAAGTGCGCAAAGATCAGGTCGATATTCGATTGCTGCCAGCCGGTGTTGAGGTGTTTAGCAACCTCTTTATGACTGAGTTTTTGAAGGTGTTCGGTTTGGGTTTGAATGTTGGATTGCACAAAGAAGTAGGCAGGTATCAGGGTAATAGGCAAACTAATAAGCAGGCCTGCTAAGATTGCCAACATGATTTGCTTAATAAGCAGCTTGGAAAGGGATACCTGTTTCATTGTATTCTCTGCATTAAATTAAACGCGCTTGAGTTTAAGTTTTTTAGACGTTAAAGCCGTGGCGGCTGTTTATATACGGTCAGCCAGTACAATGCCTAAGCCAATTTTATTGTGCTGGTAGTCCATGTCAATCAGGCTGTCACCGTAGCCGCTAAACCACTGCACATAGCCCTTTATCTTTTTGGTCAACGGATAGGTGTAATCAAATTGAATAGCGCCATATTTGTTGAGAGCGTAGCGATTACGCAAGATAATGCCGTAGGTGTGTTTATTTGACTTATAACCCAATTCTATTTCATAGTCGCCCATGTACTTTGCATAATCAAAGCTGTTGTCAAATTCATCTTTTTCATCAAAGCGTTGCCACGTTTTAAAACTGGCAAAGCTGTTATCTTTTTGCAGAAAGCCTTGCACAAAGAGTCGATTCCAACCACGTGAAAGGTCACCAGACTGACCATTAGACTGATGATTAAAACCAAGCAGTACTTTATGCAGGTTGAAGTTAAAGACATTGATATCGGTGTGCAATTCTGCCCAAAGCTCTGGTTCATGATTGGTTTCTCGAAACGGAATCGAATCTTTATTATCAAAGGCCTGCCAAAAAGAGCGATTGGTGTAGGCGGCATAAATATCAACCGAGTCGTAAACGACTTTCTTAGCGATGGGGACTTTAAAACTAAACTGAAACTGCACCTCGGTGTCTTTAAAGCTCAGAGTTTTATTCGGGCTTTGCGCTTGGAAGGGTTCTTGATTAACCGAAGAGAGGGTGTGACCCAACATCACATAATTTAAACGGTGCGGCGTGAGTACAAATGGATTTTTTTCGGTTAAAACTTCGCTGACTCTGCGTTGCGAGAGCGGTTGTTCGGAGGCTTTGGCGGCCACACACTGGTTACGAATTTCGCCAACGGTTAAGTTATCTTCGCCATTTAACAATAGGTTGTGGATGCAAATATCGTAAGTGGTGGGTGTGTAATTGGTTAGGTCTACGGATTGGCTGACGGTTTCTGCTTTAAGTGACAGAGCATTGAATAAGCCAAAGAAAAGTAAGCTAATCCGTAAAAAGTGCATTTAACTAATGCACGCAGCGGGGTCGAGCCCAATGTTGGCAAAGTCGGCTTTAGCGGTTTGCACCATTGGCCAAGGGCCGCACATATAAACGGTTTTGTTCTCAAGTGAGGGGTAGTCTTTAAGCACCTGTTCATGCACCAGTCCGGTTAAGCCTTGCCACGTTTCGTCCTCTTCCGACACTACCGGAATATACAGTAAGTTCGCGTGTTGGCGTTCTAACTCTTGCATGGTTTCGTGCATGTAAAGTTCATCTGCGTGGCGTGCACCCCAGTAAAAGTGCATGGGCACTTCAACATTTTGTCTAAGCAGTTCATCCAATAGCGCTTTCATTGGCGCAAAACCGGTTCCGCCGGCGACAAACAAAATAGGCTTGTGCGCAGGTTGCACCGCCATTTGATCTTTCGGCCCTTGCATAACTAACGTGTCACCGACTTCAACGGCAAACAGTTTAGCCATCCACTCGCTATCGGCTTGTTTACGAATGTGGCACTCAATGAGTCCGTCATCGCGTGGCGCGGCAGCAATTGAAAAGGGTTTTAAGTCATCGGTTTTAAAGCCGAGCATAATGTACTGTCCTGCTGCGTAACGAATCGGAAAATCCGGTTTCATGAGTAAACGGATAATATCCTGAGTGAAGTGCTCTAAATGCACAACTTTTAAATTATGGGTGTCTGACATAGGGTTCCTGTAAAAATCTCTTGTAATCGTTTTTGAACAGCAAGTTAAACGCTAAATTCGGTCCAGATTGGCGCATGGTCGGACGGCTTTTCCATACCACGAATCTCGTAGCCCACTTCGCTAGCGATAGCACGTGCATTTAAGGGTGCGGTGGCTAAGACAGTATCAATTCTCAGTCCACGACGTGGTTCACGGTCAAACCCTTTAGAGCGGTAATCAAACCAGCTAAATACATCGTTGGTGTCTGGATTAACGGTACGGAAGGTGTCGGTTAAACCCCAGTTCAATAAGGTTGCCCACCACTCACGCTCTTCCGGTAAAAAGCTGGTTTTACCATCACGCAACCAACGTTTACGATTCGGCTCGCCAATACCAATGTCTAAGTCGGTCGGTGAAATATTAAAATCGCCAATCACCGCAATCGGTTCTGCCGGATTACAATCCGTGTTTAAGTAGGCCATTAAGTCTTGATAAAACTTTTCTTTAGCCGGAAACTTAACTGGGTGGTCGCGGCTTTCGCCTTGCGGAAAGTAGCCGTTAATCACCTTAACGGTTTCGCCGTTTTCAAATTTAAAATCCCCAATCACCATGCGTTTTTGAGCGCTTTCATCATCGGTTGTCCAGCCAATTTGCGAATGCACCAGCTCAATGCCTTTGCGGTAGAGCATGGCCACTCCGTAATGCGTTTTTTGGCCGGCAAAAATCACGTCGTAGCCCATCGCCTCAATGTCGGCAACTGGAAACTCATGGTCTTGAACCTTCGTCTCTTGTAAACCAATAATATCGGGTTTAATTTGGTCGGTCAGGGCTTGAAGTTGGTGCAGTCTTAAGCGCACGCTGTTGACGTTAAAAGAGACGATTTTCATTCAATATTCCAAAAAAGTTGATTGATTTACAAGAAATGATTTGATTTGAAAATTATAGCGGAAATAGCACATTAATTGAGATTAAAGCCAATCCATACAATAAAGAAACATTTTAAAAAAGACGGCTAAAAAAAGAATGCGAAGACTTTTACGAAAGTTATCCGTAGTATTTATAGCTTTTTAGCCCAAAACCCTCTAATTAATAAGCATTTTGTTATAAACTTAGCCCTCTTTTAGATTTAGCAGTGATCGCTTCTAAATATTTGCGTTTCGATGTGTGATTGGTTCCGCTCTTACAGGTAAAATTTTGTAAGTGCTTGTTTTTGTGGAGAGGTTTATACCATTGCCCAAGTTAAATTTCTCAACGCTTTTAATCAGCTTGGCCGAGCAGAGTGGGCTCTCCAAAAAAGCCATTGCTGAGCGTGCCAATATTTCGCGCACGGCACTGTATAACCTGTTTAATGGTGAAGTCAGTGAAGCCAAACTTTCAACCATCGTCAATTTAGCGAGTGCGCTTGATATTCCGCCGATTGAATTACTTAAACCCTATTTCAATAGTTTAACCTTGGAACAAGGTGCTGAAGAGGCCTTGATGACTCACATAGACTCGGGTTTTTTAGCGGATGTGACCTATCCGGATAATTCCATTGTCTTTTCGGAGCAAGTTTTTGATAAGGTTTGGTCTGTTCGAAATACGGGGCGAACCACTTGGAAAAACCTCTTTTTAGAGTGCCAAGATGAGATGGTCTATATGCAAGGTTTTCCGGTTGGCCTGCAACCCATCGAGTCCAAAATCCCGATTCCTGAAACCGCTCCTGGTCAAAAAGCGTTAATTTCAGTCCAGCTTAAAGCGCCTTTATTGCCGTGTTCCGCCATTTCACGTTGGAAGGCGGTGGATGCTGACGGTAATTTGGTTTTCCCTGATAAATTCCCCCTTTACTGCATGGTCAAAGTAGTGGGTATGTAGAGTGATTACGTTTTGAAAATCGCTTTGAAAACACCGCTGTTGAATAGCCCAACAGGCCTGCTCATTTTGGTCGGATTGCTTTCAACACCTCCTCTTTTTGCTGCCACAGAAACCGCAAACGTAAATCATGCTCAACCTGAAACCATCTCAGACTTAGAAACGGTCACGGTCAAAAAAAACGACCTTAATCGTTCTGCCATTGCGCCCTCCGCAAAAACCGTCAATGTCATCAGTCAAACACAAATTGAGCGTTTAGCCCCCACTAAACTTGAAGAGGTTGTGACTTATCTCCCCAATGTACAAAGTAATCGTTTAGGTGCGGGGATTGGCGAAGACTACATTGTGCGCGGGTTTGGTTTGGGTGGTCGCTTGCTATTGGATGGCGTTTTGGATAACCAAAGTTACTATATTCGAGACCCAGCGACCATTGCGCGTGTAGAGATTATTAAAGGGCACGATAGTGTGTTGTTTGGTACCGGTGCGCCGGGTGGTTCGGTGAACTTTGTTGCCAAAAAACCTCAGCAAGAAGCAGAAACCACGATGAGCTTTGGTGCGGGAAGCTTTAACAATCAACGCTGGGTTTTGGATTCAACGGGGTCGGTTAATGATGCTGATACGCTTGCCTATAGGACGGTTTTTGCCATTCAAAAAGGCGATACGTGGAAAGAGAGTGTTGAGAATGAATCGCTTACGTTGATGAACAGTCTTGATTGGACATACGCACCTAAAAGCCATGTTTTGGCGACGTGGGAGTTTAGCCAGCAAGGGTTTCCGTACGATTTTGACAATGTTTACGCCAATGGCGAACCGGTTTACGACGTTTCGTATGTGCATCCAGAAACCGAAGCGGATCGTCAATATCACCGACTATCGCTCGATTTTGAACATTTTATAAATGAGCAGGCCTGGTTAGAGGCCAAATTTAATGCCATACAAGGCCAACGCGATGAACGTCAAATTGGGTTTTTCTATCTGGTGTCGGATACCGATCCTTTAGTGGGTTACTACCGAGAAGTGGATGAAAGCTTTGAGCAAACCAATGTGCGTTTAGCTTTGCATCAAACCTATAAAATTGGCCAAGCCGAGCATGAATTGACGTTCGGTTTTGAGCGCAATACCACCGATGCCAATTTTGATAATCGCCGTGCAGTCGGGGCTTTTAGTTTAGATATCTACAACCCTCAATTTGATTTTGAATTGCCAAATGGTGCGGATTTACCACCCAGAATTGGTTTTATTGAGTGGCGTGAGCGAGCCTGGTTTGTGCAAAATAGCACGCAGATTCATCCACAACTTGAGTTTAGATTAGGCTTTAGAAGTAGCCAATATGAATTGGAATCGCAACGCAATGACCTTGTGCTCTCTCAAACCCAAGAACAGGCACTGTCTAAATCCATGGGGTTAAGCTGGTTCGCACAACCCAATCTTGAGTTTTATGCCAGTTACAGTGACGCTTTTTTGCCAAATGTTGGAACGGACAGAAGTGGCAATTTCTTTGATGCCATCTCTGGTCAACAGAAAGAACTCGGCTTAACCTATCAAAACCGAAAACAGGGCATTGACCTTAATTTTGCTTTATTTGATATTCAACAAAGTAACCTGTTAACCAAAGACCCCGTTGATCCAACCTATAAAATTTTAGCCGGTGAAAAGCGGGTGAAAGGTGTAGAGCTTCAGATGCAAGTTGCCGTGACCAACAAGCTCGCCCTCAACATGAGCGCAGGCCTGTTAAATCCGAAATTAAGCAAGAACAATGACGGCTATCAAGGTAATGACTTCCCGAGCGTGCCTAAAAAAACCGCCTCGCTCAGTTTGGCTTATCAACTAACGCCAACTGTTAATACATTTGTTGGTGCGGTGCATCAAGGCAAACGCGCAGGCGACTTAGCCAACAGTTTTTATGTGGACGCGTACACCCGTTACGATGCGGCTATTAAGTGGCAAATCAACCCGCAAATGGATGTCAATTTCAGCGTGCAAAACCTCACCGATATCAACTACATTACCTACGCCACCGCCCAAGACTTTGTGCGCTTTGGCAACCCAAGAACGTGGATATTACTATTTTCAAGTAAACTGTAAGGGTTTGTTTGGGTGAATCAGCAAGGATTTGCTATTATGTTCCGCAACGTTAAATCAAATAAGAGTAAGTAAGTATGAGCCGAGTGTATCGTTTGGTTATTTCTTGTCCTGATCAGGTGGGGATTGTGGCTTCTGTGGCGCAGTATATCTCTGGAAAAGGGGCGTCGATTGTGGAAGCTAACCACCATACCGATGCCACCAATGGCTGGTTCTTTATGCGTCATGAAATTTTGGCCTCGTCTTTAAAAGAGGATTTAGCCGATTTTGAAGCCGGATTTGCGGCGGTTGCCGACAAGTTTGAGATGACTTGGTACTTGTCGGATTCTGAGAACCCGAAAAAGATTGCCTTATTTGCCTCAAAAGAGTCACACTGTTTGGCGGATTTATTGCATCGCTGGCACGAGAATGAACTGCCGGGTGAAGTGGTCTGTGTGGTGGCCAATCACGATGATTTACGCTCGATGGTCGAGTGGTACAAAGTGCCGTTTCATCATGTGCCGGTCACACCAGACACCAAGCCGCAAGCCTTTGCGGAAGCCGAAGCGGTGGTGGCGCAATACAATGCAGATGTCATTGTACTGGCGCGTTATATGCAAATTCTACCGCCAAAAATGTGCCGTGATTATGCGGGGCAGGTGATAAACATTCATCACAGTTTCTTACCATCGTTTGTGGGTGCAAAACCGTATCATCAAGCGAATGAGCGTGGTGTGAAGCTAATTGGCGCAACCTGTCACTATGTAACCGAAGATTTAGACGAAGGACCCATTATTGAGCAGGATGTGATTCGTGTGAATCATGCGCATACCATTGATGATATGAAGCGTTTGGGACGGGATGTTGAAAAGACCGTATTGGCGCGTGGCTTACGTTATCACTTAGAAGACCGCGTTTTGATTCGTGGCAACAAAACGGTGGTGTTTGAGACCTAATCACCGCATTTGCTGTTAGTTGGCGTAATGCGCTGTTTTTTTGTTCAGTACGCTTTTAAAACCCGAGAATAAGGTTCAGGTACCTTCCTCGGGTTTTTTATTGTCTGCGTAATTAACGCTTTTAACGTCTTTTCAACGCCTTTGCGACCCGCAAGGTGGTAAGTATGCGCCACTTCTTGCCATGGGCGTTTTTTAAGCACCTTGTCACACCAAACCGAGCGTTGCAGTTCGTTGGCTTGGCTAATAATGTGCGGGTGACGAATGCTCCACTTCCAAAGTTGACCGCTAATCGACTCGTAAGCCCGTTCTTCACTTTGATAATCCAGTAAAGACTGTTGCAACTGCTGTGGCTGATTTTTATAGCGAAAGGTTTTATGAATCGCCAAAACCATGCAAGCCGATAGATAGGGTAGCGATTCCATCAGGATATGGGGAAACTGGGCTTGAAACTCACGTTGAATACCGGCCAATGCCTGTTGTGCCATAGCCGAAAGCGATTGCCCGACCACGATATTATGACTGCCACTGGCCTTGTCTCGTTTTACGCCAACGTGCAGGGGAATGTAGCCTTGCTGAAACCAAAATGACAGCAGTTCATCGGTTGCGCCAAAGCTACTGCTGAGATAGTCAACCCGCGCTTGCTTAGCCGATTGCTTTATAAAGTCTAATAACTGCTTGCCAATGCCGCTGTTTTGCACGTGTGGGTGCACGGCTATGCGCATAATGCGCCAAGTCGAGAGCATTAAAAAGCTCGGTTGTGTATAGTGGCTGACCAACAGTTGTGGCACTAAATGCCCATGTAAGTGCGCTTTTTGGCTCTGAATTTTGCCCTCTTCTATGCACATGACCACGCCAACCACCTGTTGTTTGGATTGGGCAATAAACAGCTTTAAGTTGGGGGCACTTAACAGCTGTTGCAGATCGTTAGGGGTGGTTTGGTAGTGGGCATGGACCAATAAATTAAACACCGATTGCAACTGCTCTGGGTTGGCGGCTAACGTTTGGGTGGAGATTTCGGTGATTGCTAAGCCAGACAGGTCGGTATCAGCAGATAGAGGGGGTTGCTGAGCATTGTCTGCTGTCGATTCCAATTGAGTATTCAGCAGTAAAGCATGATTAATAAAGCTTTCAAGCGGGTCGTTTTCTGCCCAGCGAATCGGCGTTTTAAGGTGCAGATTCTTCCAGTCTGGGGTCAGTTCGTTTAGGGTTTTCTTAAAACGTAACTCAAACCCGCGCCCCGAGCCTTCGTAGCCGTGTAAGGTGGTGGCAAACACCATACGATGATGACGTTTTAGCAGTTCGGTTAACAGCGGTGTGGGCAAGTGCGCCGCTTCATCAACCATTAATACGTCGGCGGTGGTCGGTTGCAGTATCAGTTGGTCTGGAGCAATAAACTCAAAGGTTTTAGTCTGGTTTTGGTATTTAAATGTGAGCAGGCCTGCTTTATTGGTAATAAGGTCACACGCTGGAAAGGCCTGTTTTAAAAGTGAGCAGGCCTGCTCAAATGCGGTACTGGCTTGGTCGTAACGACTGGCGGTTAAGACAATGTGTTGTTTGCCTTTGGTAAGCAGTTCGATTGCCGCCAGCCCTAACACGGAGGTTTTACCTCGGCCACGGTCGGCACTTAAAACCAGTGGCCGTTTTCGATGGCCAAAGGCGACCTTGTTGATGCGTTTTAAGGCACGGCTTTGGTCTTCGGTTGGGAGCGTTTGTGAGGTTAGGGTTTGCGGCAGATTGCGAGTGAAATCGTTAATGAGGTGAAGCGTGTGTTCGGCGGAGTAGTCTTCACTTAACCAAAGTGCGTTTTGTTTAAAACAGGCTTCTAAATGCTCGCTAAAGTACGGAAATGCCGAATCTGGTAAGAAAGGTGTGCTTAAAAAGCGTTGATTTTCTGGGTTTGGCAGGCCTGGCCAGTTTGCTTTGTCTTCGGTCAGAAAAACCAGCAAACCGCCAGCCCGAATCAATCCGCTCAAAATGCCCAAACCATTGGCGCTAAAGCCGGCACGACTGTCGATAACAACCGAATCGATCTCTTGGCCGAGTAGGTGTTTGTATTGCGATTCTGATATTTGTTCAGCCAGACTCACAAATGCATTCGGTACTTCGCCCGCCCACAAAAGGCTTTCTGAAGGTGTCCAGAGATTGGCAAGTTGCGCCATTTGCCACGCTTGCGAACCGCTTAAAACCAGCATCGCGCGATGACGATTCTGTTTTAAGTGCGCACGAAAATTTTGTAATGCAATCGAAGCGTGCATGAACCCGTCCATAAAAAATGATTAGGCTAAATCTAGCATGGTTAATTTAAGAATGCGAGGGGTGCAGTAAAATCGGTGAAATATTTCAGGCCAACAACCACGGTTTAATTATAAAAGCCATTTATAATAATCTTTTCAAAAAAGACACGTCTCTAACGTTATGAAACTCGAAAAATTACAGTCGCCCAAGCTTAGTTGGAATGCAGATTCGGTTCCTTTGTCCGAGCAGTTTGATGATTTTTACTACTCCACCGATGGTGCAGTGGACGAGTCGAGTTATGTATTTATCGAGCACAATCAGTTAGCCAATCGATTTGAGCAGGCCTGCTTACTTTCAGAAAGCTCAGCGCAGAGCGTATTTAGAATTGCTGAAACCGGTTTTGGAACGGGTTTGAATTTTTTACTGACCTTACAGCTATGGTTTCAAAAAGCGCATAAGAATAGTGCGCTGCATTTCATTTCGTTTGAAAAGTTCCCGCTGTGCATTGCCGATTTACAAAAAGCCCATCAAATTTATCCACAACTTACTGAGTTTTCTAATGAACTTTGCCAGCATTACCCACTGTTACTACCAGGCTGGCATGACGTTTGGTTGTTTGATAAACGGGTGCGTTTAACCTTGTGGTTTGGTGATGTGTTGGCAGGCCTGCCGGAATTGGATGCGTCGGCGGGCAGTAAAGTCGATGCGTGGTTTTTGGACGGTTTTACGCCCGCTAAAAACCCAGATATGTGGCAACCGAGCTTGTATCAACAGATGGCGCGTTTAAGCCACGAGCACACCACCTTTGCGACCTTTACTTCGGCAGGTGAGGTGCGTCGAGGCTTGCAAAAAGCAGGGTTTGCCGTCGAAAAAGCCAGTGGCTGGGGCAAAAAACGCGAGATGTGCTTTGGCTCTTTAGGGCAGGTGCGTCGTCACAGTTCAAAAGCGCCGTGGTTTAATCGCCCAGACCCGATGGCAATCGGAACGGCGATTGTAATTGGTGCCGGTTTAGCCGGCGCAAGTGTGGCGTATCAGTTGGCAAAAGCGGGCTGGCAGGTCACGGTTTTGGAGGCGGATAGCCAAGTTGCGCAACACGCCTCAGGAAATTTGGCGGGCACGATTCACCCGCTGATTACCGCCGATTGGAACTTACGCAGTCAGTGGTATTTGCAAGGGTTTGAGGCGTCATTAAGGCTGTTATTACCGTGGTTAGCCACAAACGAGATTCAAGGAAACTTAGCAGGCCTGGTGCAATTGGCGGTGACTGAAGTCGGTGAAAAAAGGGTGCAAGAGGCGTTAA
This sequence comes from Thiotrichales bacterium, assembly GCA_016938655.1. Classification (GTDB taxonomy): domain Bacteria; phylum Pseudomonadota; class Gammaproteobacteria; order Thiomicrospirales; family Thiomicrospiraceae; genus Thiomicrorhabdus. The sequence goes on from JAFGUG010000045.1 coordinate 23,153, forward strand.
CCCGAGTTGGGTTGCCCAATGAATTTGCTTATTGGATGGCGCAAGCCGAGTGTGCCGTTAAAGCGGGCACAAACGTCAGTGCGGCTGGTTTGTATTTTCCGCAAGGTGGCTGGGTGAATCCGCCATCGATTGTGACACGCTGTTTGCAGCACCCGAATATTCAATTGGAATTGAATCAAACCGTATCGAGTTTTCAACGGGCAGATAGCCAGTGGCAGGTGCAAACCCAGTCTGCGGTGTTTAAATCCGATTGTTTGGTGGTGGCAACCGGGGCTTTAAATACAGAGTTGAATCAACAGCTTGGTTTGCCGATTCGCCCGGTTAAAGGTCAAGTGTCGCACCTGTTGCCAGAACAGCAATCGGCGCCGTTAAAGTGTGGGGTGATGCATGAAGGCTATTCGGTGACCTTAGACAACGGCATGGCGGTCACAGGAGCGACCTTTGAAGCGCCAGATATGAGTCAGACACTATCAACAGACAGCCACCAAGCCAATTTAGATATTACCCAAACTGCTATGCCTGATTGGGTAAAATCGGAGGCGGGTGCGTTACAAGGCAGGGTGGCGTTTAGACCGACCACGCCCGATCATCTGCCCATTATTGGCCCGGTTGCCGACCCCGCGTGGATGACCGAAAGCTATTTAAGCCAGTCGCACACCCATGCGGTGTATCGTTACCCCTCACAACAGTATCAAGCAGGCCTGTTTGTTTCTAATGGTCACGGACCTCGCGGGTTAATGTCGGTGTTTTTAGCCGCCGAGAGTATTGTGGCCGATTTGCATGGCCAACCCCTGTTGCAACCGAATGCCTTGTATCACGCCAGCCATCCGGCGCGTTTTGCGATTCGGAGTTGGCGCAGTGGTCAGGTTGCTCAAGATTGAGTAATATTGAGCGATTTAAATCGGTTTATGGGTGTTTGCTTATGCAAAGCCGTCAATAAATCGGTATTATGGACGGCATGAAAATCGCTTAGAAAAAAGGGTTCGACCATGTTCGGAAAAATCAGTTTTATCATTTTGTTAATCGCTTTTATTGCCCTAGCCATTATGTTTGATTGGTTTGGTAGCCGCGATTTAGCCGAAAAAGGCATGGACAAAGCCAGTGTAGCGGTTGAGCACTTGGAAGAGACCGGTGATAAAGTCAGTAAAGTTATTGAAACGATTAATGAGAAAGAGAAATAGATTATGAAAATGCCATTTAAATTTAACGTTGCATTAATTTCAGCAGGCCTGCTCATGGCAGCTATGACCGGAAGTGCGCAAGCTAACTCGGTTGGACTCGATTTAGCGGTGTCGGATGAAACGGCCAATTTTGGTGCTTTTGTGCAAAATGAATCGCCAGTCGATTCAACCCGTTATGCCGCGCACTACTTTTATAACGAGCCGGGCGACAAGTTTTATTCTGCCTCAATGAAAGTGCAACGCAAAGGCATGGCTGGCAACCCAAATTTGGATATTGGGATTAAAGGGAAAGCCTATGGTTTTACTCAGGATAGCTTTAATCTTGACGGGTTTGGTTTAATGTTGGGTGTGACAGCGCGTTATTGGTTAGATACCCAAGCGCCCGCGTCACTTTCAGTTGAAGCCTTGTATTCACCTGAGATTGTTACCTCGGGCGATTTGAACAGTGCGCGTGAGTTAGCGGTGCGAGCAGATATGCAAATTTTACCGACGATTACTGGGTTTGTTGGCTTTCGGTATTTAGCGTTAGATTTAGACCAAAATTCCAGTTATGAAATGGATAAAAACGTTCACATAGGGGTGGAAGTCATTCTCGACTAATCGGGTATTGGCAGCCAACATGAAGCACTCTATGAAGCGGTTTTTTAACGGTTTTATAGAGTGCTTTTTTGTTGATAAAGACAAGTTTACAAAAGGTGTTCAGGAGTGGGTATGCAAGCGACATTAAGAGTTGGATTGATTATTATTGGAGATGAAATTCTCTCGGGTAAACGTCAAGACAAACATTTAATGCAAGCCAATACGTTATTGCGTCCGCGGGGTTTAGCGGTCAGTTGGGTAAAAATATTGAGTGATGAGCCCACGTTTTTAACCCAAGAATTTAAGCAAAGTTTTGCCAGTGACGACGTGGTATTTTGTTTTGGTGGCATTGGTGCGACACCCGATGACCGCACCCGTCAGTGCGCCGCAGAGGCGTTAGGCGTGCCCATTGAACGCCACCCTGAAGCCGTTAAAGAGATTGAAGCGCAGTTTGGCGAACAAGCCTATCCGCAACGCATTCACATGGCCGAATACCCAAAAGGCGCGGCGATTATCCCCAATTTTTATAACCGTGTTCCGGGTTTTTCTATTCGTAATCACTATTTCATGCCCGGCTTCCCAATGATGGCCAAGCCGATGATGGAGTGGGTGTTAGACACCTATTATCAGCAGGCCTGCCAGAACCCGACAATTGAAAAAGGCATTAAAATCATTAACGGCCAAGAGTCGGAATGGGTAGAGTTTATGGAGCAGTTTGAAACCCAGTTTCCACAGCTTAGACTGTTCAGTTTGCCAAGTATTCTAGACGACGAAACCCGCACTATTGACCTAGGCGTTGAAGGTTTTGCCGATGACGTTGAGCTGGGTTATCAAGCGATTATGGAAGAAGCGCAAAAACGCCAAGCCGAGTGGCAACCCTTAACGCTTTTTAAATAACTGAGGCGCACTCAAGTCTATCGGGTAATCGATAAGCTTCAGCTTCGACCAATGTTGCTAGAATCCAGCGAACTTTAATGCTATTGTTTAAGCCTATTTCAGTCCGTTTTATTAACCCGTCCATGTTCAGTGAAAGTTATGAATGATAGTCAGCGCATCAAAGCGATTTTAAAAAACAGTCAGGCCGTTATTTTCTATTGGCGAGCTGAGGATGGCTGGCCGGTTGAATACGTTTCAGAAAATGTCAGCTTATTTGGCTATCAAGAACAAGATTTTTTGTCTGGGCGCATTCCCTATTCCAGCATTATTCACCCGGATGATATCGCTCAGGTATTCGAAGAGGTCACAACCTACACACAAACGAAACAAGACGAGTTTCGTCAAGTTTATCGCGTGCTTGATGCGCAGGGTAAGGTTCGTTGGATTGATGACCGCACGGTGATAGAGCGCGATGAAGCCGGTCATCCTGCCTATTACGTGGGCACCATCATAGACATCAGTGACCAGAGAAAAGCGGAACAGTTCAGTCAACTACTCGGCGGCTTGTTAAATGAAAGCAGTGAAGAAGCCTATGTGTTTGAGCGTGATTCACTCAAGTTTACCTATCTGAATACCGCTGCCTTAAATAACATAGGGTTCAGCCTTGAAGAGGCCAAAAACTTAACGCCTTTTGATATAAAGGCCGATCTGGATTTTGTTGACTTTAAAGAGAAGCTAGCGAACTTAGACGCTTCTAATCAAAAAAATGAATTTGTTGAATTTGAAGCCATTATGAAACGTAAAGATGGCTCAGAATATTGTGCCGACGTAAAAATTCAACGGGTGTATATTGATGGCCATGCGCACTTTTTTGCGATTGTTCACGACGTTTCTAATCGTAAATATCTTGAAGAGCAGCGTGAAAAAGAGCATCAGTTTGTGCAAACGGTGATTGATGGTGTGGCCGACTCAATTATGGTTATTCAGCCGGATTATACGGTCAGCATGATGAATAAAGCTGCGAAGACGATGCTCGACTTGGCGCCCATACAAAACACGGATTCCCCCAAATGTTACGAGATTTCACACCACCGAAGTAAGCCATGTGACGGTCAGGCGCACCCTTGTCCATTGCATATGGTGATGCAGTCTAAAACCACGGTTTCGGTGATTCATAATCACGGCAATTCGGACAAAGCGCACTACGTGGAATTAACCGCCAAACCACTCTTAAATGATCGGCATGAGGTCTATTCGATTGTGGAGTCCTCTCATGATATTACCAGCCTAATTGAAACCCAAGAATTACTCATTGAACAAACCGCGAAAATGTCTCATCAAGCGGGGCACGATAGCTTAACAGGCCTGCCCAATCGACGATTATTTGAAGACCGATTACGGCAAGCACTATTGCGCTCTAAGCGCACCATTGATTGCTTTGCAGTAGGGCTTATTGATGTGGATAAGTTCAAGCACATTAACGATACCTTTGGCCATTTTGCTGGCGATGAAGTGTTAGTAGAAGTGGCTAACCGTTTAAGAAATACACTGCGAACCAGCGATACGGTGGCCCGTTTGGGGGGCGATGAGTTTACGGTGATTATTGAATCGATTCACTCAGTGGACGGCTTTAAACCCATTTTCGAAAAACTGATCGCAGCCTTTAAAGACCCAATCGAAACGCCTTTTTTTGGATCGATTCCGGTTTCAATTAGCGTTGGCGGCAGTGTTTACCCGATTGATGCGCAGGATGAGAGCGACCTTTTAAAGAAAGCCGATTTAGCGTTGTATGAGGTAAAAGCCAAAGGTCGAAATGGCTATCAGCTGTTTAATGACATGCAATAACAGCCAGTTTTGCCCAAGGTAAACTAACTTGGTTAACCATGAAGCCCGATTAAGGGCTTTTTTAATTTTTGTGGTCACAGTGATGGTTTAACGAACCCTTTTATTAAAGGCGTTGGTGAAATCGTACTCTGAGCAATCACGGTGTTTAAAACGAGAAGAGTATGACGGAAACAAGTTGGGATGTGGTGATCATTGGTGCCGGTGCTTCAGGCTTAATGTGTGCCGCCACCGCAGGGTATCAAGGTAAAAAGGTGTTGTTGTTAGATCACGCACCCAAGGCGGCAGCTAAAATTCGTATATCGGGCGGTGGAAAGTGCAACTTTACCAACCTTGAAGTCAGGCCTGCCAACTTTATTTGCAGCAATCCCCACTTTGTAAAATCAGCCCTGTCTCGTTATCCATCCTCCGCCTTTATTGAGTTGGTTGAGCGTCACGGATTAGAGTATGAGCAGCGTGAGTTAGGTAAGCTGTTTTGCAAAGCGCGCGCTTCAGATTTGATTCAAATTCTACGCACCGAATGCGATTGGGCGGGGGTGACGGTTCAGGTAAATACCGGTATTCAGGGTGTTACCTTTAATGAATCAGCAGGGTTTACGGTGTTAACCGATTCAGGCATGGTTTCCTCTGCCAAGCTGGTGGTTGCCACCGGAGCCTTGTCGTTTCCAAAGCTTAAAGCCACGGGGTTCGGATATGACTTAGCCAAGCAGTTTGGGTTAAAGGTGATTAAACAATCGCCCGGTTTAGTGCCTTTGGTGTTTAGCGGTAAATGGCATGAACGTTTTGCAGAACTGAGCGGTTTGGCCATGGATGTCTGTGTAACCGCAGGCGAAAAAAGTTTTAAAGAAGCGGTTTTGTTTACGCACACAAGTTTGAGTGGTCCCGGTATTTTGCAGGCTTCTAACTACTGGCAAATAGGCGAAAAAATCGAAGTTAACCTGTTGCCCGATGTTGATGTTTACCAATCGTTGCTGGACTTAAAACAATCAGGTGGTGGGTTAACTAAGTTTTTAAATCAGTACTGGCCAAAACGTTTTACCCAGATGTGGTTAGAAGTGCATCCATTAGAGGATATTGCTAACGCCTCTAATGAAGCGTTAAAGATGCATGCTGAACAGATCACGCATTGGGCGCTGTATCCTGAAAAAACCGCAGGCTACGATAAAGCGGAGGTGACCTTAGGCGGCATTGATACCGATGAGGTGTCATCTAAAACGTTTGAAGCCAAAAAACAAGCAGGCCTGTATTTTATTGGCGAAGTGTTGGATGTAACCGGCCAGTTAGGGGGGTATAACTTTCAGTGGGCGTGGGCGTCAGGCGTGGCTTGCGGATTGGCTTTGTAGGTCTTAGCCAGTTGGCGCTGAAATCGGTATAATAATCGCCATATTTATACGGGACAGAATGAGCATGAATTTATTGAATTTAGACGAAGCGCAACGCGCACCTTTTTCCAGAATAGTCGCCGGCCTAGTGCGTGACAAAAGCATTGACCCACAAGAGATTTTTATGAATGTTTTAGAAAGCCAAGAAGCGCCAGAGATGAACTACTGGATGACGTTGGTGTTAACACAAGAGCACTTTGTGTCACCTCAACGAGAAGTGGCGAAAGATGCGGCCGGTGAGCCGGTTAAACCTTTACAGGCGGCCTGTATTTTGCAAAATATAGGCATGGTAGCCGCTTTGCTTGAGCTAAATGCTTTTACCGGCAGTGTGACTGGGCGTGATTTTCAGTTGTGCGCACGCATTGCTTCGCAGCATGAGGATCAAGCTGTGTTGGGGTTATTAATGAAATATGCGCAAGACATGGATGCACTTGAACCGTTTATGCGCACCTTACAAGGCGCTACCTTGCAATAGTCTGATGAATCATAATTTCAAAGGTTGGCGATAGTTAAATACTATCGAAGTCTTTTAAACAATTGATTTTACTAATTGGGTTGGGCTGGTTAAAATGCTCACAAGTCAAAATTGACGCGTAAATAATTTATCACTTAGGAGAGATATCAACATGGCATTAGTTAACATTGAAGGTCAAAAAGTTCCATCCGTTACATTCCGTACCCGTCAGAATGACGAGTGGGTTAACGTCACTTCAGACGAACTGTTTTCTGGTAAAACAGTTGCAGTCTTTTCTTTACCTGGTGCGTTCACCCCAACGTGTTCTTCAAGTCACCTACCTCGTTTTAACGAATTAGCAGCGACATTTAAAGCGAACGGTGTTGATGAAATCATTTGTATGTCTGTTAATGACACGTTTGTTATGAACGCTTGGGCAGAAGATCAAGAGTCTGACAATGTAACGCTAATTCCAGATGGTAACGGTGAGTTCACAGATGGTATGGGCATGCTGGTTGATAAGACAGATCTAGGATTTGGTATGCGTTCATGGCGCTATTCAATGGTTGTTAAAGATGGCGTAATCGACAAAATGTTCATCGAACCAGAAGTACCAGGTGACCCATTTGAAGTGTCTGATGCAGATACGATGCTTGCTTATATCAACCCAGAAGCAAAAGCACCACGCGTTGCCACTATCTTTACTAAAACGGGCTGCCCATTCTGCGCTAAAGCGAAAGTAATGCTTGAAGCAAACGGTATCTCTTATGAAGAGATCCTGATCTCTAACCACGGTCCAAGTTCAAAAACACTACGCGCGGTTGCTCAAGCGGGCACAGTGCCACAAGTGTTTATTGAAGGTGAATTGATTGGTGGGTCTGACGATCTAGAAGTGTTCTTAGCTAAGTAATTTGTTAAGACACGTTAAATGTTCTTTTAAAACTCAGCAGGCCTGCTGGGTTTTGAGAGTGCACTATTTGCATTAATTGCAAATGAAAGAGGGTTCAATTGCGTTTTAGCTTGAGCCCTTTTTCATTTGTGAACCCAAATAAACAAGGAACCCTAATGAAATACGATTACGATGTGATTGCAATTGGTGCCGGAAGTGGCGGTTTATCTGTTGTCGAACGAGCGGCAGAGTACGGTAAAAAATGTGCGGTTGTTGAGGCCAAAAAACTTGGTGGAACTTGTGTAAACATTGGTTGTGTGCCAAAGAAAGTGATGTGGTTTGGTGCGCATATCGCTGAAGCACTTCGTGATGCGCCGGACTTTGGGTTTCACGTGGAACAAAAAGGTTTTGATTGGCATACGTTGGTTGAAAAGCGTGAACAGTACATCAACAATATTACCACTTGGTACGATGGCTACATTACCGACAAGGGCATTGATATTCTGCACGGGTGGGGAAGCTTTGTAGATCAGCATACGGTGATGGTGGACGGTAAGACTTACACCGCTGAGACCATTGTGATTGCACCAGGCGGTACCCCGCTGATTCCGCTTGAAACTGAGAACGCAGAATTAGGATTAACCTCTGATGGATTCTTTCAATTAACTGAACAGCCAAAAAAAGTGGCCGTTATTGGTAGTGGTTACATTGCTGTTGAGTTAGCCGGTGTTTTCCAGGCTTTGGGGTCTGATACGACCTTAATCAGCCGAAAAGATTTAGTGTTGCGCGGGTTTGATGACATGATTCGTGAAACCTTAACCGATGCGATGTTAGAGAGCGGCTGTAAAAAAGAGTACCACTTTGCCGTTAAGAAACTAGAGCGCATGGAAGACGGCACCATTACGATTCATAGTACGGACGATCAGCACGTCTCTGGTTTTGATCAAGTGGTTTGGGCCGTTGGGCGTACTACCTTAATTGAGCCACTAGCACTCGAAAAAGCGGGTTTATCAGCAAATGGGAAAGGGTTTATTGAAGTTGACGATTGCCATAAAACATCGGTGGATAATATTTATGCGATTGGTGATGTAACGGGTCAGCCACAATTAACGCCGGTAGCGATTCGTGCCGGACGATACTTGGCAGAGCGTTTATACAATAATAAGCCTCACTTAAAGCTCGATTTAAGCTCAGTGCCAACGGTTATCTTTTCACACCCACCTGTCGGAACCGTTGGTTTGGCAGAGCATGATGCACGAAGAGAATATGGGCATGATAATGTTAAGGTTTACACTTCAAGCTTTACACCGATGCGTTATGCATTTACCAAGCACCAAATTAAAACAGCCTTAAAGCTTGTTGTGACCGGAGAAGAAGAGAAGGTTGTGGGTATTCACATTGTCGGTGACGGTGCAGATGAGATGTTACAAGGGTTTGCGGTTGCCGTGCAAATGGGCGCAACAAAAGCGGACTTGGATGCCACCATTGCGATTCACCCTTCAAGTTCTGAAGAGCTAGTTACCATGCGTTAAATTGCATAAGCTTACTTCATAAAAAAGGCCTGAATGTTCAGGCCTTTTTTGTATCAGAGGGTTGAGTCGCTTACAGCTTTCGGTTGCTGTTAAGCTCTTCATGCATTATGGAGAGTTTTTTGAGTAGTTGGCGGTATTCAAACGTCACTTTATTTAACTTTCCACCAATGCTGAATTCAAATTGATCTTCGTCGGGGGTGACTCGGACAATCAAAATAGGGATGTCGTATTGAATGGTTTCGTCTTCAATGTCTACTTCAAAGATTAATTCCACTTCCTCATTAATTCTTAAAGGCTGACTGCTTAAAAACCCGACACCACTTGCCGAGAAGTTGATGATGGTTGTGTAAAAGCGCTCATTGTTAAGTTTTAGAATTGAAGAGCGATGTGCTGGGTAACGAATGTCACGGCGCTTTTCGTTTGTAAAACCTGAGTTTTGTGGCATCTTGTAAACCTTCCTAAGTAAAATTTGCTATTCACACTATAGCACAGGGCTTGTATTTTTAAGCTAGTTTTATGTTTGTTGGTTAGCGACTAGCTAACTGATTATAAAGTTGGGTGTAGGCCTGAGTGGTTATGTCAAATTGCACGCCGATGTGACATTTGTGATTAAGGTGTGTGCAATGTTTCACTTCTGCTTTGAACTGAAACGGATAAATCTCTTTATTCGCGATAATATCAAAGTGCACTTCAATAAAATCGTTGTCGAGTGATTCAATATCGGCAATAAATCCAATGCCGTTTGAAGAGAAATCGGTCATTGTGGCATAACTATTATGCTTGTCATGTAAATAGACCACAGGACGGCTTGAAGGGAGTCGTTTAGCGGTTCTTTGTTCTGCTTTCATGGACATTTATTCTGAAGTAATTTTTGATAATTATAGCTACTTTTTATTAAATGCTTTCCGTCACAGTAATCAATAATTTTTGGGGTAGGGAAGTGCCTGTTTATGATTTTTCGCTTAGTAATAAACGCTAATAACAAGATAATTAAATGTAAGGTTGGGTAAAATGTTCCACCAATATCAATCATTTATCAATATAAATTAATAAAAGAGGGTTTGGTTTTATGACGATTCGTAATTATTTGACGTTTTCACCTGTGCTGGCAAAAACGAGCTGGGTTGATGAATCGGCCGTTGTGATCGGTAAGTGTGTGCTGCATGAAGATGCCAGTGTTTGGCCCAACGCTACTTTACGCGGTGATGTGAATGATATTGTTATTGGCGAACGTTCAAATGTACAAGATGGCAGTGTGCTCCACACTACGCACGAGAGTGCTGCTTCTAAAGGTTCAAAATGTATTGTAGGCAACGATGTGACGATTGGTCACAATGTGGTGCTACATGGTTGTGTTATTGAGGACGAGTGCTTAATTGGTATGGGTTCGGTGGTACTGGATAATGCGGTTGTTCAAAAAAACGTTTTAGTAGGCGCAAATAGTTTAGTGCCACCAGGAAAGGTATTGGAGAGTGGTTACCTGTATGTGGGGTCACCCGTAAAACAGGCGCGTGCCTTAACTGAGAAAGAGTTAGCCTTTTTTAAATATTCTGCACAGCATTACGTAAAGTTAAAAAATGATTATCAGCAAGCGGAGTAATGATTGGTTGGTTTGAGTTCAATATGAGCAGGCCTGCTCATATTGGGGTTTTAAAACCGCTTTGATTTAACTTTGCTGCATTTGTTCACGTACGGTTTGAATAACCGGTGCAGTTTCAGGGCGAACACCTCGCCATAGATAAAACGCCTCTGCGGCTTGTCCCACCAACATGCCCAAGCCATCCATGGTTTGACAGTTTGGTTGCGCTTGGTGCGCCCAATCCATAAAAACCGTGGGTTTTTGACCATACATCATGTCGTACACCAACGAATTTTCGCCAATAACCTCCGCTGAAACCGGTGGTAATTTGCCCTCTAAACTCGCAGAGGTGCCGTTGATAATAATATCGTAGTGCTGAGCAGGAATGTCTTCCCAGCCACTCGCAGAGATCGGAATGTCGGTGATAAAACGTTTACCCAAAACATCAGCACGATGTGCGGTACGATTTGCAATGTGAATGGTGGCCGGCAGTTTGTCAATTAAGGGGCCTAAAATCCCTTGAACGGCACCACCCGCCCCAAGAATAAGCACCTTCTGGTTTTTGAACAAGCGGTCGCCATTTAGTTCTATGTCATTAATTAAGCCAATGCCATCGGTGTTGTCGCCAGTGATGGTGCCGTCTTCATTAAAGATATAGGTATTTACAGCGTGAGCCGTTTGAGCACGTTCTGTCAATTGGTCAGCCGTTTCAAACGCATCGAGTTTATAGGGCACGGTAATATTAATCCCTTTATAACCTTGGTTTTTAAAGTCAGCAATCGCCCATTGAAAACTCGAATCGTCAGTGTCCACCAAAATGGCTTCATAAGAGAGGTCTTGCTGAGTTTGTTCTGCAAACAAGCGGTGAATCATAGGGGATTTTGAGTGGCCAATTGGGTAACCAATTACCGCATAACGATCAGTCATAGGTTTTGTCTATTTGTTTATTGGATGTTTAAGGGTTTTGCTCAGTTAATATTAACTGAGCAAATTAAGGACACGTTTAACTCTAAGCGGACTCTTTAAGCCATAATGCGACGACTTTCGCATAGTAGGTTAAGATGCCGTCTGCACCAGCGCGTTTGCAACTTAGCAAGGTTTCTAAAACCACGGCACGCTCATCAATCCAGCCATTTATGGCGGCGGCTTTAATCATCGCGTATTCGCCACTTACATGGTAAACATAGGTGGGCGCTTTAAATTCATTTTTAATATCACGAACAATGTCCAGATAAGGAATGCCCGGTTTAACCATGACCATGTCCGCTCCTTCGTTCAGATCCATGCCCACTTCGTGTAAGGCCTCGTTGCGGTTTGCAGGATCCATTTGGTAGGTGTTTTTATTGCCTTTACCTAAGTTGCCCGCTGACCCGACTGCATCGCGGAATGGTCCATAATAGGCCGACGCATATTTTGCTGAGTAGGCCATAATGCGCGTATTCACATAGCCGTAATCTTCAAGTTGTTCGCGAATCTCAATAATACGGCCATCCATCATATCTGACGGCCCAATCACATCCGCACCTGCTTGCGCGTGCGAAATGGCTTGCTGCATTAACACATCAATGGTGTCGTCATTTAACACGTAACCATCGTCATCAATAATGCCGTCTTGGCCATGGGTTGTAAATGGGTCTAATGCCACATCGGTCATGACACCTAAATCGGGGCAAGCGGCTTTAACAGCACGGATTGCACGCTGTGCTAATCCGTCCGGGTTGTAAGCTTCCTCGGCATCAAGGGATTTTGCTTCATCAGGCGTAACTGGAAAGAGGCAAATCATTGGAATACCGAGCTCATAAATCTCTTTAGCTTCGATAACCAATAGATCAATACTTAGGCGTTCGACACCCGGCATGGATTTTACGGGCTCTCTTTTATTATGTCCTTCGATGACAAACATCGGCAATATTAAGTCATTAGCGGTTAAAACGTTTTCACGCATAAGACGACGAGAGAATTCATCTTTACGCATTCTGCGTAGACGAGTAATAGGAAATTGGCGATCAGACATCAAGAGACCCTTTTTAATCTAATTAACGATTGCTGAATGATACTATCCAACACCAAATTTTGCACGGCTTAACATTAAAGCCCTTAAAATACGGATTAATGTTTTTAGATAGTTTATGGGTTTCGTTTTTATAGAGAAGGAAAGTATTGTGACCGAACAGATGGAATATTTATTTTTTAATGAGTCTTTGGCTAAGCGGTTTACGTTGTTTTGCGAGGCGCAAGGTGTGCAAAGCAAAATCATTGCTGAAGAATCGTTTACTGGGGACGCTTCTTTTAATGTGCAGCTTGCTGACATTACCAATGATTTAATTATGGAAGCCGTTGAAGAGTGCTACAACGATCTGTTTTTTGGTGAGCAAGCGGCTGAGATTGAAGGCAATAGTGAGAGTGGTGCTTTGGCAGATGCATGTGGTGTTCAGGTACAGTTAATGTCTGGTCAATATACAACCGTGGCGATTCATCCTGAGATTATGAATAAATTATTGAGCGTTTTAACGGTTAATGAGTTGCAATCGTTTATAAGTCAAGTTGCAGAAGACATCGAAAATCCAAAAGACGGACCTATTTGTAGAAGAACCGATTTACCCTCTATGTAGTGTTTACAAGGGTTTAGGTGTAACTATATGCAGTATTTGTTTTTATCTTTATGCTTCTACTCAATTGAAAGTTATAGAAAATAGGCTTACGTATCATAAAAAAATTATATAAGAAATTACTTATTTTTCTTTGGGTTGAGGCTTGCAGTATTAAGCGTTAACACCTATGATTATCCACCAGCAAATACTGTATCGAACAATAATGATATTGTAATACAGGCTAATAACTAGAATTAAACTCTTGAATCTGGGGTCTTTCTGCAAGACAGTGGGATCATCAAGGAGCATTAAATGACAGATCAAAACGTACAAAAGGTTGCTCTTCAAACTGAAGAAAGTCGCAACCAGGGTCGTCGTGCCTTTCTAAAGGGTAGCGCGGCTGTAGCAGGGGGCGTTCTATTTACTAAAGCGGCTTCTGCTGCTGAAGGAACGGGTTTCGACCCTAAGAAAGCAGTAGCACCTTATGCAGGTAAGACTGAAATTACAGATGTATTGCAAGATCAAGCGTCTCGTAAAACATTAGGTTTCGGTGTTCGTAAATACCCATACGGTATGCCTTCTCCATATGAGAAGGAAGTTCAGCGTCGTACTTTGGAATGGTTAACACCTGACTCAATGGCGTCTATCACAATGACTCCATTACAGAGCTTACACGGAATTATCACGCCGAACGGTCTTCACTTTGAACGTTTCCACGGTGGTGTACCAACAATCAACCCTGATGATCACCGTTTGGTTATCCACGGTTTAGTTGAGCGTCCATTGATCTTCACTATGGATGATCTTAAGCGATTCCCATCAGTGTCACGTATCCATTTCGTTGAGTGTCCTGCTAACGGTGCACTTGAGTGGAAAGGTGTTCAGTTGAACTCGGTTCAGTGGACTCACGGTATGATGTCTTGTGTTGAGTACACAGGTGTCCGTTTATCTGATCTACTTAAAGAAGCGGGTATCAAGCCTGAAGGTAAGTGGATTATTCCTGAAGGTGCGGATGCAGCCGGTATGGCTCGTTCTTTACCGCTTGAAATCGCTATGGATGACTGTTTCATTGCTTACGCACAGAACGGTGAAGCGCTTCGTCGTGAACAAGGTTACCCTATTCGTTTAGTTGTGCCTGGCTGTGAAGCGAACATGTGGGTTAAATACCTACGTCGTATCATGGTTCACGATGTGCCAATGCAGCACCGTGAAGAGACGTCTAAGTACACAGAATTAATGCCTGACGGAACAGCTCAGCGTTTCTCATGGTACATGGAAGCAAACTCAGTAATTACTTACCCATCACCTGATTTTAAAATGCAGGGACCAGGTAAATACTTCATTCGTGGTTTAGCATGGTCTGGCCGTGGAAAAGTAGCGCACGTTGATGTTTCACTTGACGGTGGTAAGAACTGGAAAGAAGCTCACTTTACGTCAGCTGTGCTTGATAAGGCGTGGACTCGTTTCGAGCTTGAATGGGATTGGGATGGTTCAGAAACGTTCTTAATGAGCCGTGTTACCGATGAAACTGGTTATGTTCAACCTCCTATGCCGCAAATGCGTAACCTAGAAGGTACCAACAACGTTTACCACCGTACTGCTATGGTTACATGGAGAGTACATCCTTGGGAAGACGGTAAAAATGGAGGCATGATTGAAAATGTTCAGTACTAAAAAAACGTTTGTTGCAGCAGCGATTGCAACATTATTTGCCGGTTCAGCAGCAGCAATGAGCGGAAGCTCTGATGGTGCATCTGCAACTGGTGGAGATAAAATTGATGGTAAATACGCAGCAAACTTTGAGCAAATTATCAAAGATGCAGACGGTAAATACTTAGATAGAGCGGTAATTGAAGCAATTTTAGGTGCAGATGCGACTCACGGTCGTGACGGCTTAATGGGTAAACTTGACCCAGCAAACCCTTACTCTTTCGAAGTTGAAGATAGCATCGATGGTGGTAACCATGGTAATGCTCAGTGTAAAGTGCCTCTAGCTTTCACTGAAGTTCATGACAACGTTAAAGCAAACTATACACACGATAGCAATTTCGTTGCACGTGGGTTTGGTACACCGATCTCTGAAGATTCTTTAAAGATTTGGAATATTGTTGTTGATGGTGACGGTAAAGGTCTTCCTGATCCTTCAGTTGGTATGACTGTAGAAGAAGGTGCTAAGGTTTACGTACAATTCTGTGGTATGTGTCATGGTGAGTTCGGTGAAGGTGCTAAGGGGTATTTACCACTAGCGGTAGATGAAAACCTAGTGACTTCTGACTTCAATGCGCCAGCACCTCAGAAAGCTGTAGGTAACTACTGGCCGTATGCGGTTACCTTGTTTGACTATATTCGTCGTACAATGCCTTTCTGGACTCCAAACGCACCATTCATTGGTGACGCTGGTTACATGGGTATGACAGGTTATATCCTTCAATCTAACTACATTCCTGTAGATGATGAAGGTAACGAACTAGAAGACGATACTTTCTTCAACTCTGAAGTACTTATGAAAATGAATAAGTACATGAAGAACCAAGGTAACTTCTTCTGTGACCACCGTCCAGTTATTCATAACGCTCGTTGTATGACGAACTGTGATGACTCATTGGTTGGTGATGGTAAAGGTAACATCAATAACTTCAAGCAAGCACGCTTGTTGCCTGATGGAACCCCTCAGTACAACGTTCCACAACGTTTACATGAAGATAAGCCAGGTGTAGGTCACTCAGGAATGTAATTTTAAGCGGCTGAAAGGTCGCTTAGCACACCAATCTCGGCGTTAGGAAATAGACGTTTACCGATGTAAACTCTGATTTCCTGCCTTGATCTTGGCACACTAAGCAAACTTTCAACCTGCTTAAAAAGCATTTTACAAACCCGCTATTCCTTTTGGAGTAGCGGGTTTTTTTGTGTCTGTCATTCATGGTTTCTTCATGCTTTAACGATCGTAATTACTTGTTCTAGTTAAAAATTATTTTATTCTAATTCATTGTAAATATTATTGAACTCTTATGAGTTTGTCTGTAAAATGCGTTATTCCCGGTTGGCTATAGCGCCTGAAGTTCGCACAGCTCCATAACCAAGAGACAAGCGTTTATGAAAACAGAATTGATTGACCCATTTAATCGAAAAATTGAATACATCCGAGTTTCGGTCACGGACTTATGTAACTATCGTTGTGGCTACTGCATGCCTGAGCAAGGGGTTCATCCAGAAGGTAATCATAAAGAGTATCTTTCGTATGATGAATTAGCGCGTATCATCAAAGCGTTTGTTAAGTTAGGTGTTGCAAAGGTACGTTTAACCGGTGGTGAGCCGTTGGTGCGTAAAAATTTATCGCATTTAGTCTCTGAAATTAGTACCTATGAAGGGCTTGAAGATATTGCCTTATCAACCAATGCTCATCATTTAGAACGTGAAGCACAAGCCTTAAAAACAGCGGGCATGACCCGTTGTAATATCAGTATTGACTCCTTAAAACCTGAACGCTTTAAAAATATAACGCGTGGCGGAGATTTAGTGAAAGTGTTGGCGGGGGTTGATAAGGCTCTAGAAGTTGGAATGACACCTGTAAAGTTCAATATGGTGGTAATGAAAGGCACCAATGACGATGAAATTGAAGCCATGGTTGATTACGGGTTAGAAAAGGGCGTTGAAGTGCGCTTTATTGAAACCATGCCGATTGGCCCAGCAGGGGTGAGCATGATGAATCAGCATTATCCAGCAAGTAAAATTTTAGCCAGAGTCAAAAAACACGTCGGTGCCGATTTAATTCCGTCAGCGGGTAAGACACATGATGGCCCTGCTCGTAATTTTATTATTGCCGGTACCAATACTCGTATAGGCGTTATTTCTGCAGTATCTGAGCACTTTTGCGAAACCTGTAACCGTGTACGTTTAACTGCACGTGGTGTATTAGCACTGTGTTTAGGGCAGGAAGATTCGGTTGATCTACGCACGCCTTTACGTGATGGCATTACAGATGAAGGTTTAGAGCAATTGATTAAAGATGCCATGTTAAAGAAACCTGAAAAACATTTCTTTAACGAGAATGTGCATAACATTGAATTTAGACAAATGGTTCAGTTAGGCGGATAAGTCCTAATAAGTTTGAAGTAAGAGAGGAAGAAGAGATGGTCAATATCTTATATTTTGCAAGTTTTAGAGAGGTCTTAGGTCAAGCTCAAGAACAGCTCAATGGGCAGTTTAATACAGTCGATGCTCTAATTCATGAACTTGCTGGGCGTGGTGACAATTGGAAGATGGCACTTTTGGATAATCAAAACTTACAGATCGCCGTTAATCATGATGTTGCCAGCCGCCAGACCGAGATCAAACCGGGTGATGAAGTTGCGTTTTTTCCGCCAGTAACGGGAGGCTAAGTTCGTATGGACTTATATCCTAATATCAAAATTCAAGAAGCGGATTTTGATTTAACCACAGAAGTAAATAACTTGCGTGAAGGTCATCGCGATATTGGTGCGGTTGTCTCCTTTACAGGGACGGTGCGTGATATAAATGAAGGTGACGAAGTCTCAATTTTAGAGCTTGAACACTATCCTGGTATGACTGAAAAAGCGTTAGAGAAGATTCGAATAGAAGCCCATGAGCGTTGGCATCTCGAATCAAGCTTAATTATTCACCGTATCGGCAAAATGTATCCAACCGACCAAATTGTTTTGGTTGCGGTTGCGAGTCGTCATCGTGAAAACGCTTTTTACGCGGCGCATTTTATTATGGACTACCTAAAAACCAACGCACCCTTTTGGAAAAAAGAGACCTTACCTGATAGCAGTGAGCGTTGGGTGGATGCGCGTATTACCGATCAAGAAGCTGAAAAGCGTTGGGCTGTTTAGGCAAAAACAGGCCTAAATTTAGACCCTTTTATAAAAATAAAATTCTGTCATTCCCCGCTTTTGCGGGGATTTTTTTGAGAGCCAATATGAAAACATTTGAAGAAGCACTTTACTATTTACTGTCGCATGTGCAGCCGACCGACAAGACTGAGAATGTCGCTATTCACCGTGCATTAGGACGCGTATTAGCGGAACCTATTTATGCAGATGTGAATGTCCCTCCCCATAACAACAGCATGATGGATGGCTACGCCTTACACAGTTTTGACCTTGAACAAAACTCAGTTTTAGAGGTGGGCCAGCGTATTCCGGCTGGAACCGAGCCTGAGCCCCTAAAACCGGGAACGGCGGCACGCATTTTTACCGGTGCCCCCATTCCTGAAGGCGCTAATATGGTGGTGATGCAGGAAGAAACAGAGCAAGTGGGGGATCATCAGATACGAATTACGGCCGAGAGCACCCAGCCACAGCAAAATATCCGTTATAAAGGTGAAGATATTGCCAATGGTGATGAAATCCTTAAGAGAGGGCACAAATTGCGTCCTCAGGACTTAGGGTTGATTACCTCAATTGGGATTGGACAGGTCAGTGTCTATCAGCCACTTAAAATAGCGACCTTTACAACCGGCAGTGAATTACTAGAGCCGGGTGACGCGCCACAGAAAGGTAAAATTTATAATGCTAATCGTTATGTTCTAGCAGGCCTGGTACCGGCACTAGGCTTTGAGCTTATCGATTTAGGCAGTGTTGAGGATACCTTGGAAGCAACTGTGGATGCGATGCAACAAGCGGCGAGCATTGCCGATGTGGTCGTGACCACCGGTGGCGTATCGGTTGGAGAGGAGGACCACATTAAACCGGCGATTGAGCAGCTAGGGTCATTAGATATGTGGGCCGTTAAAATGAAACCCGGCAAGCCACTGGCTTACGGAAAAATTGGTGATACCCCATTTATTGGTTTGCCAGGGAATCCGGTCTCTGCCTTTGCAACTTTCAACTTATTTGCGCATCCGTACTTGTTAAAAATGCAGGGTGCCAATGAAATTAAGGCCAAGCCCGTTTGGTTAGAAGCCGCTTTTGAATGGACAAAACCTGGCTTTAGACGGGAGTTTGCACGCGCTAAACTGGTGAATAAAAACCAAAAGACCTACGTCAAAATTTACCCGCAACAAGGCTCGGGGGTTTTAACCTCGACTGTTTGGGCAGAGGGTTTTGTGGTCATTCCAGAAGACACCACCATTGCCAAAGGTGACAAAGTTGCCTTCTATCCATTTAATCCCATTAACGAGTAATTGAGGCCTTTATGAGCGACCACGTCTTAACCCATTTAGATGAAAAAGGCCAAGCACGTATGGTGGATGTGAGTGCCAAAGCACACACCGAGCGCGAAGCAACGGCAACGGCAACCATTTTTATGCAGCCGGAAACCTTAACCATGATTGTGGAAGGTAAGCATAAAAAAGGCGATGTCATGGCGACCGCCCGTATTGCCGGTATTATGGCGGCAAA
The DNA here is from genome assembly GCA_016938655.1 of Thiotrichales bacterium. GTDB lineage: Bacteria > Pseudomonadota > Gammaproteobacteria > Thiomicrospirales > Thiomicrospiraceae > Thiomicrorhabdus. The sequence goes on from JAFGUG010000045.1 coordinate 42,420, forward strand.
ACGCACGCCGGATTTGATTCCCATGTGCCATCCGCTCATGATTACCTCGGTCAAAGTGGAATTATTGCCAGACTTAGAGAAAAATTGTGTCGTGATTAACGCCACCTGCAAAACCGTTGGCCAGACAGGGATAGAAATCGAAGCCTTAATGTCTGCTTCGACGGCCGCTTTAACGCTTTACGATATGTGTAAAGCCGTCGACAGAGGTATGGTAATTAATGAGGTGAAATTGCTTGAAAAAATAGGCGGAAAATCCGGTCATTGGCAGCGTTAAACACTTGCAGTGATTGCCGCATAAAGGCCTGTTAATAATGAGTTTGATGCATGGAAGAAGCTGAGAAACCGGAGTCAAAAAGTGAGCAGGCCTGCTTAGATTCAAATCAGAAATGGTTTGTGTATCTATTGCGTTGTGCCGATGACTCTTTATATTGCGGCGTGACCACGAACTTGACCAAGCGTTTACGTCAACATAATGGTGAATTAGTGGGCGGTGCTAAGTACACCAAAGTACGTCAACCGTGTGAACTGGTGTATTCAGAACCCTCTGAAAACCGACGTTCCGCCACTCAGAGAGAGTATGCCATTAAGCAACTTAGCCGTGCTCAAAAGCTGCAACTGATTCGCTAACCGTATTTTCATTTGTCTGCAAATAAAAAAGGCCGCTATGTTAAACATAGCGGCCTTTCTAGCGTTTAAGACAACAGCGGATTACTCAGCTGAAGGCTTACGTGCACGACGTGGCTTACCTTTGTCTTTAGACGGTGCCGACGAGTTACGTGTTAAACGCTTACGCGGTGCCGCGGCTGCGCCAGATTCACCAATCGTTTTAACTTTTGCAATTTTCAGTTGCTGGCCACAAACCCAAGCATTTTTAAGGTCTGCAACCGCTTCTTTCGGCATATCAGAAGGCAGATCAACCGTGCTGAAGCTGTCTTCAATATTTAACTGCTGAATGAACTCGCTGTCTAGGTTCGCTTCGTTGGCGATGCAGCCAACGATATTGCCAGGACGAACACCGTGGCTACGACCGACTTCCAAACGGTAACGGCTCATGCCTGCGTTTGGTGTCGCAGAGCGTTCACGACGAGGACGTGGTTCGCGACGACCTTCGCTACGTTCTCCACGGTTTCCGCGATCACGGTCACGATTGTCTTCACGTGGTTCGCGTGTTGGACGTTGTGGCTTGTCTTCTAAGAAGAAAGGCACATCACCTTGCATCATTTTGGCCAAACCAGCGGCAATTTCAACCGCTGGAATATTGTGTTCATTTTCAATCTGCTCAATCATTTCGTGAAAGAACTTAGTCTCTTCCAGTTTAGCGGCTTCAATCACGCGCTCTTTGAAACGAGTAATACGATTGTCGTTGATGTCTTGCGTTGAAGGCAGTTCCATTTGTGTAATTGGCTTCTTAGTCGTATGCTCAATTGAACGCAGTAGACGACGTTCACGAGGCGCTACAAATAAGATGGCGGTTCCAGAACGACCTGCACGACCGGTACGACCAATACGGTGCACGTACGATTCGTTGTCATGTGGAATGTCATAGTTAATAACGTGGCTGATACGTGGCACATCAAGTCCACGGGCAACGACGTCCGTTGCAACAAGAATGTCTAAGCGACCTTTTTTAAGTTGGTCAACAATCCGTTCACGTTGGTTCTGGGCAATGTCACCGTTAAGCGCGGCAGAGGCGTAACCACGGGCTTCAAGTTTTTCAGCCAGTTCAACAGTCGCGGTTTTAGTACGAACGAAGATGATAATACCGTCGGTTTGTTCGTGTTCTAAAATACGAGTCAATGCATCTAACTTGTGGGTACCACTGACTAACCAGTATTTCTGGTCTATCGTAGTAGCGGTTGCGGTGGCTTGCTTTACAATAACTTCGGTAGGGTTGTTTAGGTGACGCTGCGCAATGCGGTTAACTTCTTTTGGCATGGTGGCAGAGAATAGGGCAATTTGACGCTGTTTAGGCGTGTGCTCAAGTATCCACTCAACATCATCAATAAAGCCCATGCGTAGCATTTCGTCCGCTTCATCTAAGATCAGTGTTTTTAGCTTATCAAGTTTTAGCGTGCCTTTACGGATATGGTCCATAACACGACCAGGCGTACCGACTACAACGTGGACACCACGGCTTAAAGCACGAATCTGTGTGCTGTAATCTGAACCACCGTAAATCGGTAGAACGTGGAATCCTTTCATGTGGTGTGCAAAGCCTTGGAAGGCTTCAGCAACCTGAATCGCTAATTCACGAGTCGGTGCTAGCACCAATACTTGAGGGTCTTTTTGGCTAAAGTCGGCGTTGCTTAATACTGGTAGAGCAAAGGCTGCGGTTTTACCCGTACCCGTTTGTGCCATACCTAATACGTCGCCACCTTTAAGTAATACAGGGATCGCTTGTGCTTGGATTGGTGATGGGGTTTCATAGCCGATATCTGTAATGGCTTTTAATAGGTCAGGGCTTAATCCCAAATCTTCAAATTTGACTTCTGTTGTCATTCATTTTCCTTTTACACGATGGTCGTGGGTCTAATTGCCCTGGAATAATGAAAAACGTGCGTTCAAATAAGATTTGAATCAGACAATCAGAACCTTTGAGAGGGCTCAATTGCGCTGTCGATATCGGGTTTGATAAGGACCGTAGTAGTTATTCTGGGGCAAAAGCGTCTATATAGTGAGACTCTATTTTTAGAATCTCTTAATGAGCGTTTTGCAACTAAACGGTCGATTCGAAGGCGCTGCTATGCTTGGAAATTGTCTCCAAGAGAGGCCGAGGTCGAAGTGCTAAAACTGGGGCAAAATGCTCGTTTTGGGTCTCTTCAAAAGCCATACTTAATAAAGGGTACAGGCCTGAAAGAACGCGGATTATACAAAAAAATTAATGGTAATGCAAGAATAATTAATGACCAATTAAAAGTAGATTTTATTTGCGGCCTTTGGAGGAATTAAATGGGGCTTGATTAATGTGTGGTCTGATTGCCCAAATGGCCACTTTGTTTTTTTAAAGCGTGTAACGATTGGTGCTCGCTTGGGGTTTTCAAAAAAACACTTTCAAACTCATTTGCAGGCACCGGCTGGCTGTAGAAGTAGCCTTGAATCAGCAGGGAACTTGACAGAGTGGTTAGAAAACTCGCCTGCTCTTGGGTTTCAACGCCTTCGGCGACCACAGCTAAATTTTTGGTCTGAGCAAGCTGAATAATCGACTCAACAATGGCAATATCATCGGTATTTTCTGGAATATTACGAATAAAGCTTTGGTCAATTTTGAGTTCGTGAATCGGCAGTTTTTGTAAATAACTCAAAGAGGAATAGCCTGTACCAAAATCATCAATTGAGATTTGAAATCCTAAACTTACCAGGTGTTGAATTTTTTGGAGAGCCAGCTCGGTATTACGGATTAGCACGCCCTCAGTCAGCTCTAAGGTAATGGTGTTTGGATTAACTTGCGTAAACTTAACCAGACCAATCACCAGCTCAACAAAACTTTGTTCATGAAACTGAATCGGGCTAATGTTAATGGACATCCTCAGGGTTCCGTACTGTTCATTCCATGCTTTAGCTTGCAGGAAGGCTTTGTGCATTACCCATAAACCAATTTTAATGATTTGCCGACCCTCTTCTGCCACTGGGATAAAGTCATTGGGTGGCACTAGACCCAGTGCTGGATGGAACCATCGCAATAGAGTTTCCATGCCAACAGTTCGGCCTTCAGAGTCAATTTGCGGTTGAAAATAGAGTTGAAACTCATCGTCTAATTCAGAATGGTTCAATGCCTGAAGCATCTCTAAGCGATGTTGGGCGGCACTGCAAAGCTTATCTTCAAATTGATAAACCTGATTCCCCCCTAGGTTTTTTGCTTCATGCATTGCCATGTTACTGTGGCGAATAATCTCATCCGCTAAGCTGAGTGACTCCAAGCCTTTAAAGATATACACGCCAATACTGGCTGAACTGTGTAAAGAGCGATGTTGTATGGTGTAGCGGTCATCAATCGAGTGACGAATTTTGTGGGCTAACCCCATAATATGAGTGAGTGCTTCGACACTGTCTTGACTGACCTCATTGACCAAAATGGCAAATTCATCACCGTCTAAGCGAGCAACGACATCCTGCTCTGCGGACAACTCGGTAATTTTTTGAGAGACTAAAATTAACAGTTGGTCGCCAATAGTATGCCCTAAAGTATCGTTAATCATTCTAAAACCGTCGAGGTCTAATAGGATTAATCCAGAATAACTCATTGATTTTTCGGTGTTTTCGAGTGTGGCAGCAACCTTGTTGTTAAGTAGCGTGCGATTTGCCAGGCCTGTTAAGTTATCGTAATAGGCCAAACGCTCAATTTCACTGCGGGCTTCTTGAATGTCGGTAATGTCTTGTAATACACCAATAAAATGTTCGATATTACGATTGCTGTCGGTCATCATCGACAGGCTTAACACCGCATGGTATTGCATCTGTTCTGATGGCGTCAGCTGTACTTCACCACTCCAGCGACCATCGGTTAACAGTGCATGCATGACAGAGTCGAATGGAACGCGTAACACCACCTGTTTTTTTAGCCATTCGATATAGGTCATTTGACTCAGTGTTTGTGTGCTTAAACCGGTATAGGCTGAAAATGTGTAGTTGGGTTGGGTAATGTAGCCGCTTGAATCGGTGATAAATTGCCCGGCATAGCTGGCTTCCATGAGCTTGATTTGAGCTTCAGCTTGAATTTGTAGGGATTGATCTTGCATTAAGATCATGTAGTTTTCAGTTTTATCGATTGTTGAATGGATCGAATAAGCTTTAATTAAAACGGGGACCAGTTGGTTTTTATGACCATTAAAACTGCGAACCCAAACGAGCGGGCTAATTAAGTTGGTTTTGTTTTCTGCTGTTGATAGCTGTTGAAACCAGGTGGTCAGCTCAAAGGGAATTTGGTTGCGTTTTTGTGTGTAAATTTCCAGTTGTTCCAATACGGGTGCATCTGATTTTGCAGGATTGATATAACTGCTGGCTTTTTGATTCAATAAAACCAAATCTAACCGCTTCGAGATTAAAAACAGTCCGTCATAAAAGGCATCGGCAATCTGCTGTTTTTGACGGTGATGCGAGTGGTTGAGTTGCGCAACCAGTTCGGTCATTTCTGAGTCAATATGCGGTGTTTTCATAACGATATGGGCGTTCACAATTAAACAAGTTGAGCCATCATACACATTTTAAGCGGTTTCAAATAGAGACGAATTACGTAGTGAATATAAGGTTTTTTTGGGTGTTGTAAACGTGAGGTGAAACGCAATTGAAAATGCGTTTTGTGCGCGTTTTAATTAGTGGATAGCGGGTTTTTCTGGAAAAAACGTCTCTTCAAATTCAAGCTGGGTGCAAGGACGGCTGTATAAAAAGCCTTGTATCAAAATTTCACCGGGTTGCTGGTTTAAAAATTCGGCTTGCGCTTGGGTTTCTACGCCTTCGGCCACAATGAGCAACTTTTTGGAGCGCGCCAAGCTAATAATCGATTCAACAATGGCAATGTCGTCTTGACTCTCAGGTACCCTAAAAATAAAACTTTGGTCAATTTTGAGTTCATGAATCGGTAGCTTCTGTAAATAACTTAATGAGGAGTACCCCGTTCCAAAGTCATCAATTGAGATTTTGATTCCTAACTTATGCAACTGTTCAATTTTTTTCAGCGCACTTTCTGTGTCAGCAATTAACACCCCTTCGGTCAGTTCCAGAGTAATGTTGATTGGGTTAACGCCGGTGGCCTCCATCATAAACTCGGTTTGCTCTACAAAATCCACTTCATGGAATTGAATCGGGCTGATATTAATAGAAAGGTTAAAGTCGGGTTGCTGGTCCGCCCAGAGCTTGGCTTGGGTGAAGGCTTTGCCCATCACCCAGTGGCCTAAACGTAATATTTGGCGCCCCTCTTCGGCAATTGGAATAAATTTGCCTGGAGAGATAAAGCCGAGTTCAGGGTGAATCCATCGCAGTAGGGTTTCTGCACCATGCAATCGCTTGTTGGTTCCAAGTTGTGCCTGGTAGTAGAGTTGAAATTGTGCATCTAAATCAGCGGTAGTGAGCGCTTGTTCAAGCTCACGGCGCTCAATCAGGGCTTCAGAAAGTGAGGGTTCGTAAAAATAGGTTTTGTTATTGTTACGCCTTTTAGCCGCCGCAACCGCCAAGTCGGCATACACCATCAAGTTTTCTGCGGAGTCATTGTCCGCAAACGGGAAAATCGTAATGCCAATACAGACGGCGCTGTTAATGGTGATTTCGTTTAGGTGGTAATTTTTATTTAGGCGCTTGCTTATTTTTTGAGACAGGTGATAGGCGTTTTGAGTGGCTTTGTTTTTAGAGGTTGCCTTGTCTTGCGTCATGATTAGGAATTCGTCGCCGCCAATTCGAGCAATGGTGTCCTCTTCCCTTAAAAGACTTTTTAAGTTTTTAGCAACTTGTTGCAACAGTAAATCGCCAGTATTGCGACCAAAGGAGTCGTTGATGGCTTTAAAGCGGTCTAAGTTGATAAAAAACAGTGATGCGTAACTGTGATGGCGTTTGTGATGACGAATGGCCGTTTCTAAATGTTCGGTGGCGAGTCGGCGATTGGCTAAGCCGGTCAAGTCGTCATAGTAGGCCATCTGCTCAATGGCCAGTTGGGCTTCATGAATATCGGTAATGTTTTGAATAGTGGCAACATAGTGCTCGATGTTCATTTGCTCATCTAACAGCATTGAAATACTTAACACGGCGTAGAAGGTGGTATCGGGCATGGGGTGAAGTTCCACTTCCCCGCTCCAGTGTTTGGTTTCGAGCAGGGTGGTTAACACTTCATGCGAGCTGGTTTTTAGGCGTACCTGCTTATCGAGCCAGCCGGTTAGTGTAATGCTTTTTAGGGCTTGCGCTGAGAGGCCTGTTAAGGCGCAAAAGGAGTCGTTTGGATGGGTGATGTAGCCTTTTTCATTGGTAATAAACTGACCGTCATAACTGTTAAAGGCCGCTTCCATCAAGCGTCGTTGGGTATCGGCTTGCGCATAAACCGTACGATCATAAAACACCACTAAAAGATCGCGTACCTCACCCTCTGGCGTTAACAGTGCCTTACCGGAGATAAGCAGCGGTTTGGTTTTAAGTGTTAACGGGTCTTTTAGCCAAATATAGGCCTCTTTGGGCTCATCTGATGGACTGGCCATGAGTTCATCCAACCAAGGCTTGATATGAAAGGTAAGGGTGGCTTTTTTGTTTTTTGAGAAGGGGACGGTTTCAATGAAGGCGGTGTTATCAAGGTAATCTTTAAAGAGGACTTTGGCCTCGTCGTTGATAATTCGTGGATTAAGTTCGGGGGTGAAAACAAGTACCGCTTCATGGAAGGCGCAAATGATGGAAAGTTTGTTCTCTTTCTCTTCTTGAAGCAGGGCAACGCTCTGTTCAAGTTGAGCGTAGAGTTTGTTTGAATTCATTCACTAAAACCAGTGGTATTCATTTAAGAAACCTCGATTCTAGCGAACTAATAGGGTGTTGCCAATAGCTAACCCTAGAGAATTTGAAGAAATTTTCAGGTTGTTTTTTAAACCCTATGATTTTACTAGGGTATTTTGTTTTGACTACGTAATTATTACTTTTCTACAAAACGCTCGGTAGCCAAGTCACTATTTCTGGCCAGATGGCAATGCAAACCAATACGCTCAGTTGAATCGTGATAAAGGGAATGGTGCCTTTATAAAGATCGGCGGTTTTAAGTTCAGGAGGCGCAACGCCTCTTAAATAGAACAGGGCAAAGCCAAACGGCGGCGTTAAAAACGCGGTTTGCAGGTTAATGGCAATCATAATGCCTAACCAAATCGGGTCAACGCCCATCATCAATAGAATCGGTGCGACCACCGGTACCACCACATAGGTAATCTCAATAAAGTCGAGAAAGAAGCCCAGTACAAACATTAACGCCATCACAATCAACATGGCGGTAAATACGCCGCCCGGTAGACCGTTTAATAACTCGGTAATTAAGTCGTCGCCACCTAAGCCTCGGAACACCAATGAAAACACCGCCGCACCAATAAAAATCAAGAAGATCATACTGGTGACGTTGAGGGTGTTACGCATGACGATATTTAAGGTTTTAAGGCTCAGTTTACTTTTTAGCAACGCCAGAATGGTGGCGCCGAGCGCACCTAACGCCGCCGCTTCGGTTGGCGTTGAAAAGCCGCCTAAAATCGAGCCAAGTACTAATAAAATCAGCATTAATGGCGGGATTAAACTGCCCAGAACACGTTTTGACAGGCCAGGTGCAACGGGTTTACCAACATTGTTTGGCACACTGTCTGGATGCATAACGGCTTTGATAAAAATATACAACATGTATAAAACCACCAACATCATGCCGGGAAACAGGGCACCGATAAATAGGTCGCCGACCGAGAGGGTTTCTGGTGAGAAGATGCCTTGGTTTAATTGTGCTTGCTGATACGAGGACGACAAAACGTCACCCAGTAGAATTAAGACAATCGACGGTGGAATGATTTGCCCAAGCGTGCCAGAGGCGCAGATGGTGCCACTGGCCAGTTTCGGGCAGTAGCCTTGTTTAAGCATGGTTGGCAGTGCCAGTAAGCCCATTGTGACCACCGTTGCGCCAACAATTCCAGTGCTGGCGGCAAGTAGCATGCCTACAAGAATTACGGCAATGCCTAGTCCGCCTTTGACACCGCGCATCACCTCGTCCATGGTGTTTAACAGTTGTTCGGCAATTTTAGACTGTTCAAGCATAATGCCCATAAACACAAACAGCGGCACGGCAATCAGGGTTTCGTTGGCCATAATGCCGTAAACACGATTGGGCAGGCTTTGCAAAAAGGCCATGTCGAACGCACCAATGGCATTGGCAAACAGAGCAAACAGCAACGATACGCCAGCCAGAGTAAAAGCAACCGGGAAGCCTACCAGTAAGGCGATGAAAATAAGGCCAAATAAAACCAGAGCGAGCCATTCCATTAGAGTGTCCCCTCTGTTTCGTGTAAATCCTCTTTTGGAACATATTCCGGATAGCGAATCTCTAACCAAGATTTCGCCGCGACCGCCAAAGATTGCAAAATCACCAGGCCTGCCATAATTAAAATCAGGGTTTTTAGCAGGTATAAATAGCCTAAGCCACCGCCTTCTGCGGAGGTTTCTTGAACTGCCCAGCTGGCACTGACGTAATCCCAACCACTCCAAAACAGATAGACCATGCTTGGAATTGCCAATACAACAACCCCAATCAGGTTAATCCACGCTTTGCGTTTTGGGGAGGCTTGCGAGTAAAACACGTCAACTCGCACATGTTGGTTTTGTTGATAGGTGTAAGCGATACCCAGCATAAACAGAATGGCGTGGTTGTACATCACCGCCTCTTGCATGGCGATGGAACCGGTATTAAAACCGTAACGCAGAATAACAATCAGAGCGGTCAGAATGACCAGCGACAAACTGCCCCAAGCAACAAGATACCCGAGTTTAAGTTGAAAACGGTCTTGAATTTGAATGAATTGGTTTAGAAATTTGGCAAACGGCATAAGGTTTAGTTGTCTTAAAATTTGCCAATATTGTACGTTTTTAGCGTTGTTTTTGCAGGTTTTTACGCATCAACTCGGTTTTTACAAAATTTGAAAATCAGCAGGCCTGCTGAGTTTTGATCATTTCTTTAAAAGTCAGCAGGCCTGCTAAGGTTTAAATAACGTTTACAACGTTTAACGAATTTGCCAAATAATATCCGACAATACCCGTGTTCGAGTGTTCATAATCGCCATGTCATTACCAATCATGACCCGTGCGTAACCTTTTGGAAGGCTTGGAAAATGGCGGTTTAAATCCCTTGAAATCGGTTTTGGACGATACTGTTTAGGCAAGCGTTCGTGTTGGTGGTAACGCTGATAGTAGCTTGGCGGTACTCGGTAGTGTTGAGGTTTTGGGTGACCGTAATAGTGCTCAATATAACGGCGTTGGTAGTCGGAGAAGCGCAGATTAACTTGGTTATGGTGATCATGAACGGCCACACTGCCGCTGGCGTGGGTTGGGTAAATCGTGCAACCTTGCAACGTCAGAACCAAGGTGCCGAGTAGTAAAACTAGAATCGGTGTTTTCATTTTAAACTCCCTGTTCAAGAACGAAAAATACCCTTTTAATTTAACTGTTTTTATTGAGATAAGCGTTGAATGATTCCTAACAGAGTGTGACAGATTGGGTAAAATGCCTGCATGATTATTCAAGTCGCCGTCCCCGGCCCCTTTTTAACGCCGTTAGATTATTTGTATGATTTAACCGAAGGCCCCAAGCCTGTCTTGGGTGGACGGGTGCGCATCCCTTTTCGTAATAAAGAGCGGATTGGTTTGGTTATGAACCTGCCAGAACAGTCTGATTACGACCCTAAAAAAATCAAAACCGTGATAGACGTGCTCGATGCCGAACCGTTATTTAATCAAACTCACTTAAAGTTTATTGAGTGGGCGGCACAGTATTATCACGAACCTATTGGCGAAGTGGTTCAGGCTGCGTTGCCTAAAAAGCTGCGTGCCGGTGAAGCGGTTGAGGTGGAAGGTCTGCCCGCTTGGAAGCTTTCGGCAAGTGGGAAAAAAGTGACACCTAACGATCTGCCTAAAAACGCCAAACATCAAATTGCGTTATATAACCTCCTTAAACAGGCCTCTGAACCACTCAGTGTCAGTCAGCTTAATGGCCAGCTTGAAAGTTGGCGTGCCAGCCTTAAAAAGTTTATCGAAGCCGGTTGGATTGATGAACACCGTGGGCTTTGTTTGGCCGACACCTATCTTGGCGAAGCACCGAATCACACCTTAAATGACGAACAACAGCACGCCGTCGATGCCGTGGCGAGTCTACCAGACAAAACGTTTAAAGCCTTTTTGGTCGAGGGCGTCACCGGCAGTGGTAAAACCGAAGTCTATTTGGGCATGATTGAACAGGCCATTAAACAGGGCAAGCAAGCCTTGGTGTTGGTGCCCGAAATTGGTCTAACACCACAAATGGTGTCGCGATTTAACGCCTTTTTGCAAAAGCCAATCGCGACCTTGCACTCGGGGATGAATGACTCAGAACGTTTATGTGCGTGGCATTTGGTGCGTACAGGGCAAGTTAGCGTGCTTTTAGGAACACGTTCGGCCATTTTTGCACCCTTTAAAAACTTGGGGTTGTGTATTATTGATGAAGAGCATGACCTGTCGTTTAAGCAGCAGGAGGGCTTTCGGTATTCGGCTCGTGATTTAATGATTCGACGTGCATTTGATTTAAAAATCCCGGTGGTATTAGGCTCGGCGACGCCATCACTGGAAACCCTGCACAATGCCAAAGCGGGGCGTTATGGCTATCTGCAACTTAAGTTGCGTGCCGCTAATGCACAAATGCCCTCTATTAAACTGTTGGATATTCGCGGTGAAAAAGTCCAAGAGGGCGTGACTGCTCCCCTCAAAAACGCCATGCAAAAACACCTAGAAGCCGGCGGCCAAGTGCTGTTGTTTTTAAATCGTCGTGGGTTTGCACCGGTTTTAATGTGTCACGACTGTGGCTGGCAAGCGCAGTGCCCCAGTTGCGATGCCAACATGACTCTGCATCAAGCGGCATTCCCAAGTTCTGCCGATACCTTGCGTTGTCATCACTGCGGTCATCAAGCGTTTGCGCCGCAGGCCTGTCCAAGTTGTGAATGTACCGAGTTTGTGAAAATCGGGCAAGGCACCGAACGTTTAACTGAAACGGTTACCGAATGGTTTCCTAAACACCGAGTTGTCAGAATTGACCGCGATACGACTCGCTTAAAAGGCAAAATGAAAGAGCTCACCGATTTGGCGCGCAGCGGTGAAGCCGATATTTTAATTGGCACACAGATGTTAGCCAAAGGGCACCATTTTCCCAATGTGACCTTAGTGGGACTGATCGATATTGACCAAGGGCTGTTTGGCGCCGACTTTAGGGCGCCTGAGCGCATGGCACAACTGGTTTTGCAGGTGGCCGGGCGTGCCGGGCGGGGTGAAAAAGCCGGGGAAGTGTTGATTCAAACACACCACCCAGACCATCCGATGTTACGGACCTTGGTTTCGCAGGGGTATGATCAATTTGCGATTGAAGCCCTAAAGGAGCGCAAGTTGGCCTCTTTGCCACCGTTTAAGTACCAAATTATGTTGCGTGCTGAAGCGCATCTTGCGCAAGATGCACGGCACTTTTTGAGCGAGCTAAAGCAGGCTTTGCTGCAGATGCAGTCTGAGCAAGGTGCAGATTCAAACGGTCTTGAGATTTGGGGGCCAGTTTCCGCTCCGATGGAACGCCGTCAAGGCCGTTACCGTTACCAGCTGTTAATTCAATCGGCACAGCGGTCGCAATTGCATAAACTTTGGAACCAAGTGGAGCCGTATGTGTATTCCAGTCCGCTCGCGCGCAAAGTGCGTTGGAGTATCGATGTGGATCCGCAAGAGATGAACTAGGTCAGTTGGTAAACAGCCAATTAAACCGAGCATTGAGCAGGCCTGCTGGTCAGATTATCGCCAGCTTTTTGTCAGGTTTGCTACGTAAACTTACGTTATGATGTGATTTTATACATGGCCGTTGATAAGCACGGTTTTCATTTTTTAGTTGCATAAAAGGATTGGGTATGGAGTTTCTAAGTTTTGTGGGTGTGGTTTCGGCACTGGTCATTATTTACCTATTCTTAGGGGTGAAAATTGTGCCACAGGCTGAAAACTGGGTCATTGAACGTTTGGGCAAATATCACCGAACGTTGGGGGCGGGGATTAATTTTATTGTGCCGTTTATCGATCAACGTCGCTCTAAGTTCAGTACTCAGGAGCAGATTATTGATGTGCCGCGTCAGGCCGTTATCACCAAAGATAACGTCAGTATTCAAATTGATGCCGTGGTGTTTATTCGTATTAACGATGCCAAACAAGCAACCTATGAAATTCAAGATTTGAAAATCGCTATTGCCCAATTGGCACAGACTACTTTGCGTGCCGAAATTGGGCGGATGGAACTGGATGAAACTTTAAGCTCGCGTGCGGATTTAAATGCGGTGTTATTAATTGCGTTGGATGCGGCCAGTTCCACTTGGGGAGCGAAAGTCACGCGTGTGGAAGTGGCTGATATTTCAGTTCCGCAAGCGGTACAAACCGCCATGGAACTGCAAATGGAAGCCGAGCGTCGAAGACGTGCCACCGAAACCGAAGCCGAAGGGGATAAAAATGCCCTGATTATGCAGGCGGAAGGTGAACGTCAGCAAGCCTTTAAACAAGCCGAGGCGGTTGAACGTATGGCCGATGCCCACAAGTATGAAAAAGAGCAGTTGGCCATGGGTGAACAGCGTGCCATGGAAGTGATTAACGAAGCGATGGCGGTGAATCAAAACGCCGCCGGCTTCTTGTTGGCAAAAGACCGTATTGCGGCATTCTCTAAACTCGCTGCGAGCGATTCTGCAAACAAGGTAGTAGTACCGATTGAAACCTCAGAGATGGTGGGTTCGTTGACCGCTCTGGTGAGTTTGTTAGGGCAATCCAATACTCCGACTAAATAAAGAGGCTAAGGCGTTTTAATGGAAAATATTTTACCGATTATTCCCGCTTGGATTATGCTCACCATTGGCGTTGCGCTTTTGGGTATTGAGCTGTTAATTGGCTCGTTTATTGTGCTGTTTTTTGGGATTGCTTTTATTGTCGTTGGCGCAACCGGCTTCTTTTTGAATTGGCCATCGGGCGAGATCCAGTTGTTAGTTACCATTTTGTTGGGCGGCGCTCTGAGCTTTGCTTTACGCCGCGTTTTAATGTCTGGAACGGATAAAACAGATATGCCATTAGAGACCATGCAAGGTGGGGATCTTGGTCAGATTGTCGCGTATGGCGGTGCTTTAAGTGTGATGTATAAAGGTACGACGTGGACGTTTAGAAGTACCGATGAACAGACTTTGGCAGAAGGGGACGAAGTGTTGGTTGAGAAACTAAAAAACAACGTGGCGTATGTTAAAAAAGTTGATTAAAGCATTTGCCATGTTTGGTGTTTGTTTTTAATTTTTTTAAAGTGAGCAGGCCTGTTCAATTTTAGCTAAGGACTATTGAAGCTTTGCGTGGTTTTAACTTCTGAAATGAATTCTTTTAAGTCAATAAGCCATTGCTGTTGATTAGTGGTATAGCTAGCGTGAATTTCAGAGGGAATAATAAGCTGTAATTTACTTTGTTGCATCTCTTGTGTTTGACTTTCACTGATCGCAGGTTCTAGGGTCACGAGGTGTTTTTTCTCAACCCTACTGCCTTCAGATAAAACCTGCCTCCAGCGGTCTTTACAGCTTGTTTTTGCGCCAAGTAGCCTAAGATTGGTTGTAGAAAAAACTGAGTCATGGTATTTTTCAAAACTTGGGAATATGAAATCTGGTTTTTTCTTGTTTTCGGTCGTTTTTTTACTTGAGCCCTGTTCGAATGCAAGTTTGTTTTCGCAAAATATATGGTTCAGGTGCCTTTCAAACGCATGACCGGCACGGGATTTTCTTCTATTTTGCACGCTTAATGAGTAGTGAATGAATTCATCTACATCATCGCCCGCTGTTCCAAATCCATCTTTTAATTTTTTTGCGACTAAGTGCTTTTCATAGATACGAAACAGCATCTCTTCTTGGTTCATCCAGCTAAGCAAGCTCTTGTCGGGTTCTTCTATAGGGCAGTATTCGTTTAATGTCTTCCGAGCATAAAATGAAAAGTCCTGCGTTGAAGGAAATGTTATGCCACCAAAATTTTCGGTTAATTTCTCTAGCCATTCGTCTTCAATGTTAGTAGGTATGTTCGTTTCTATCCCAAGGTCTTCTAATAAGAACCGAAGGGGCAAGCTAATATTTTCTAGAGTGAGCTCACCGCGCTGGAAGCTATTGGTCACTTGCTCTAGTCCAAAAAGATTTCTGAGTTGATTTTCATAAGTTGAGCTAGCTGAGGTAAACACCAATATAAGAGTGCCATCCGTAGCTTTTGCGATTAGAAAAAAGTCTTGTGCAGAGATTCTTTCCGTAACGGCATTATTTTTATAATAAAGACGATATTCTGCGGAACGGTTTTTTTGGTGGTAACGAGTGTCATACCAAGTGACCGTATCATATGTAATTTCAACAGCAGAATCATCTTCTAGGTATAGCATCTTGGCTTCAAATGTTAGTACTTCACTCCCAGCAGGCTCGCCTAAGAATTCTTTAAATCCTACTTTTACTAGCCCACCAATTTCATGCTGATTCGATTTGTATGGGTTAGCATCTACTTCTGATAAGTATTTAGCGGCAACGCCTTCAATGTAATTCGAAATAGAATCGCTGAGCATTTTAATGACCTTTATTTGCAATGATTATGGGTTTAATTAATTCAGCAACGGCTTTGAAAGCTGGCATTACCACAGAGTTACCAAACTGTTGGTAAGCGCGCGTATCAGATACAGGGATTATAAAGTTATCACCATAGCCCATTAACCTTGCACACTCTCGAGGCGTTAGTCTCCTAGGATTTTTGTGATTGCCTTGCCACACTAATATTTCTGACCCGTCTTTGTGATAACGAGCAGAAAGTGTTCGAGAGACGCTGTTTGGATAAACCAATCCAAAACCAAAGCCATTACCTTTCGCTTTATGTTTAGCGGCATAAGCTTGCAAATAAGCCCATAATTTGTCGCTTAATGTGTACTTCTCTAGGATCTTTGTTTGGCAATGATCAAAGTATTTAGATTTGTCATGTTCTAAGTAGGGCTCTGTCCCATCTGTTTTGTGAAAGATATCGCTCATTGTTCGCTTATTTTTGGACGGTAAACTTAAGCGCTCCCATGAAAATTGGGTTTTTTCTTTAAAGCCGATGATTACAATTCTTTCTCTATGTTGTGGCGTCCAGTGCTGACCGTCTATAACTTTAGAGTGCACTTCATAGCCAAGTTCCTCGGTTAGAGTGCGCATAATTACATCTAAGGTTCTGCCTTTGTCATGTGACTTGAGGTTTTTAACATTCTCCAGAACGAATGCTTGTGGTCTTTTTTCTGCGATGATTCGAGCAACATCAAAAAACAATGTGCCTTGTGTTTCGTCGGAAAAGCCATGTGCTCGTCCCATTGAATTTTTTTTTGAAACGCCCGCTAGTGAGAATGGTTGGCATGGAAACCCTGCTAAGAGCACATCATGGTCTGGTATATCTTTCTCATCAATTTCAGTAATATCACCGTTCAAATTGTGTAAATCGTTGTAATTTGCTTGATAGGTTTTTTGAGAGTAAGTGTCCCACTCACTGGTAAAAACGCAATGTCCCCCAATATGCTCAAATGCTTGGCGGATTCCACCTATCCCAGCAAATAAATCAATGAACTTGAAGTTGTTTTTTAATGCCGTAGTTTTCTCAAAAGGGAGAAGGATTTGCTCAAGTCGGTTTGTGATGTAGGGCTTTGGAGCAGACTCTTTTGATAGCCATCTAGTCAGTGTGCTGGGGGACACCTCCAAAGCCTGTGAAAGTTCTTTGGGAGATAAGTAGGTATTGGCTTGTTTAAGAAGCTCATAGGCAGGTGTTTGGTTTGGCATATTTTTATCTCTGGGAATTTTTAATGCATTTTAAATGATTTATTCCTAGATTTTGTTATTAAATCGCTTAATGTGCTTACTTGAGCTGTTTAGTCTGTTTGGCAAACTCATCGAGTGAGATTTCCACCAGGCCTGCTCGATCTCGAGCTGGGCCTTTAATGACCTCTTGTGCCGCCCAAGCGTGGCCATGCACCACTTCATAGGTGGCGGGGATTTTACCCTCTGAACGTAAGGTTTCATACGCTTCTAACATATTATGAAAACGTTGTTTGCCCATTAACCCTTTACTACGATTCAGGCTCGCATTGGTGGCACCAATCGCTTTTAAATCTTTGAGCACGCCCATTGGCTTGTCGTAAGTAAGGGTGAAGTGTTCAACGTCCATAACCGGCTGACCAAAGCCATTACGAATTAACGCATCGCCAATATCATGCATATCTACAAACTGATTAACGTGGGCATCCACACCGTCTGTTATCGCCCAAGCTTGTTTTAACTCTTTTAACGTGTCAGGGCCAAAGGTGGTGAACATAATCAACCCTTCTGGGCGCAGAACGCGTCGAAATTCGGCAAACACGCTGTCTAAATCATCACACCACTGCAACATTAAGTTACTCACTAATAAGTCCACACTGTTATCTGCCAGTGGCAGGGCGTAGGCGTCGGCATTCAATAAGGTTGCACCATTGTTCTGCCAGATCGATTGCGGTAACCAGTTGAATTTACGCTTTTTTAAACGTTGCTCGGCGTGTTTTAACATGGCCAGTGAGAGGTCTATGGCGATCACACTGGCCTGTGGATAACGTTGTATGACCTTCTCAGTTAACAGGCCGGTACCTGCACCAATGTCGACAATCACTCTGGGGTCAAGGGTGGTCAACGCCAGTCTTTCATCGACGCGTTCGGCGACCGTTTTTTGCAAAATAGCCGCTTCATCATAGGTAGGCGCCGCATGACTAAAGTGCTGTTTGATATGCGAGCGGTTTACCGGAGGCGTTGAGTGTTTCAGTGGTTCTGACATAGTGATAAAGTTGGCTTATTGATTGGGTTGATTTAAAAAGTTGAGCAGGGCTTGAGCGGTCTGTTCAGGGTGCGAATAAAACGGCATATGTGCGGCACCGTGAATAATCGCAACCTCTGCTTGGGGCTGTATTGTACTGAATTCTTCTATAAATTCTTTTGGTATCAATGGATCATTTTCACCTAGCAGCCATAAAGAGGGTAAGTGAAGCGCCTTTAAAGCTTGTCGATTATCCATCTCTTTGAGCAGTTGTAAACCTTGTGCCAAGCTGACGGCTTTGGGGAGGCGGCGTTGTTTCATCTGTGAGATAAACAGTTTCATGAGCTTACGCGCGCCGTCCGCGCCTTGAATTTGCAGCTTCCAGAAATGAGTTAAGGTGGCCGCGGTGTCTTTGCCCAAGGCTTGAATAAAGTCATTTAATAAGCCAGGTTGCACCGCCCAATGCCAATCTTTGGCCTGAATAAATTTGGGGGTGGAGGCCAGGCTGGTTAAAGATAGGAGGGTTTCTGGGTTTTGAATGGCAATTTTTTGTGCGAGTAAACCACCTAAAGACCAACCGACTAAGTGCGTGTTTTTTGGCATGACCGCAACCAACGCATCCACCCATTTTTGTTCCAGTTGGTCGGCGGTGATTTTGTCATTGATAATTGGACTTTGGCCACAGCCCGGTAGTTCAATTAAGGTAATGCTAAATTGTTCAGCAAAATAGGTTTCTATCCACGCTTTCCAAACACTGTTTTGTGCACCCCAACCATGAATAAAGGTGAGGTTGGGACCGTGGCCAAATTGTTCAATGTGCAGTTGGGGGCTTTCTAAGTTCATGTTTTAATTTAAGTTACCGTTCGTTGAGTGAGGTGGCTTGTTTCATCAACTTATTCTAATCGTTTTGATGTCTATTCTGGGGGAATAGTTGCTGTCACTGTCATAAAACATTATTAAACTATCTGCAATCTAGGGTATCTTTTTAAAGATGGCGGTGTTATAGTCAACAAGTGTTACGCCTTTTACTCAAGTTTCTTTGTGTAAGGGAAGACGTAATGGTTTTGTTATATTTTGAGGTTTATATGTCAGATTTAGTTACTGGTACCGTTAAATGGTTTAACGATGAAAAAGGTTTTGGTTTTCTTGCGCAAGAAAGTGGACCAGATGTATTTGTTCACTTCCGTGCAATTAACGGTACAGGACGTCGTTCTTTGGCTGAAGGTCAAGGCGTTACGTTTGAAGTTGAAGAGGGTGATAAGGGATTACAAGCGGCTAACGTTACTCCGCTATAATTTCTTGGGTTAATAGGCTCACGCTTATTGATTCACTCCAAAGCAGGCTTCTAGTCTGCTTTTTTTATGCCTGTCAAAACGTCTTATCTTTTAAATAACCTTTGTTTTGCTTATTCGCAACGTCTGATTTGGAATTTATGATTGAATTTCAGTTTGCACAGCGTTGAGTGCGTCTAATAGAGTCTCAATGTGCTCCGAAGTGTGGCCTGCAGATAGGGTCACACGTAGTCGTGCTTGCCCGACAGGAACCGTGGGTGGACGAATCGCGGTGATCCAAAATCCTTTTTGCTTGAGTGCGTCACTCCATTCAATCGCAGTTTCACTGCTCCCCAAAATAATCGGTTGAATGGCGGTTTGTGATTCCCACAATTGTAAACCTAACGCTTGAGCCCCTTGTCGGAACTGCTGAATGTGTTGTTGCAACCGTGCTCGTTCGGGTTCGGCTTCAATGACTCGTTTGAGTGCTGCACGACTCGCCAGAGCATTTAGTGGTGACATGGCGGTGGTGTAAATGTACGGGCGTGCAAACTGTATTAGGCTTTCAATTAAGGTTTGACTGCCCGCCACAAATGCGCCTGATGTGCCAAACGCTTTGCCTAAGGTGCCGATGAGAATGGTGTCCGCTGTGGGCTTTACGCCTTGAACATCAAAACAGCCTTTTCCTTGTTTACCGAGCATTCCAAATCCGTGGGCATCATCCACCATTAACCAGGCCTGCTGACTTTCCGCAAGATTTAAAATGTTTGAGAGTGGCGCCATATCGCCATCCATACTAAAAACGCCATCGGTGGTAATCATCGCTTGGCCATGGTTGACTTGGGTTAAGCGACGTTCGAGGGCGGCCATGTCTAAATGTGGGTAACGTTTTAAATCGGCTTCGCTGTGCAATGCACCGTCAATCAGCGAGGCGTGATTGAGTTTGTCGGCCAGAATGGTGTCGCCTTTTTGCATCAGTGTCTGTTGTACCGCCAAGTTGGCCATATAACCGGTGGAAAATAACAACGCGCGTTCGCAACCAAGCCAATCGGCCAGTTCGTCTTCAAGCAGGTGGTGGTGCAGATGGTGGCCGGTGACTAAGTGCGCAGCCCCCGAACCATAGCTGAGAGTTTTATCTTGCAAACCTTGCATAACGGCCTCACGAATAGCCGCATCGTTAGCCAAGCCCAGATAGTCATTCGAGCTGAAGTTAATCACCGATAAGCCGTTAATTTGCATCTCTGCTTGTTGAGCAGTAAAGGTCAAAGGGCGTTGGCGATAGAGGTGTTGGGCGGTGCGTTGTTGCAACAGCGGGTTGAAGCGCGATTCGATGGACATCATTCGACCTCAGGAAACGGAAGAATCGTCAGCAGGCAAACCTAAAAAGTCAGCAGGCCTGCTAAGATTGGGTTAAGCGTGTTTAATATTAAGCGGTAAGCTCGGTTGCTTGTTCAGCCAGCTTTTGCGCGGCTTGTTCGGCTTTTTTGTTTTGTTGCATCTGAATACCCAGTTTTTTAAATAACTGAATATCGTGATCGGACTCTGGGTTTTCGGTGGTGAGAAGTTTGTCACCATAGAAAATGGAGTTGGCACCGGCAAAGAAACACAAGGCTTGCGCTTCATCTGTCAAACTCATGCGACCGGCCGACAAGCGCACATAGGTTTGTGGCATTAAAATACGCGCAGTGGCAATCACACGAATAAACTCAAAGGAATCGGTTTGATCTTTCATGTGTGCCAATGGCGTGCCTTCAATCGCAACCAATAGGTTAATCGGCACCGAATTTGGGTGCACACGCATGGTTGAGAAGGTGCGCAGCAGTTCGGCGCGGTCTTTGTGCTGTTCGCCCATGCCGATAATCCCACCCGAGCAGACATTGATGCCGGCTTGCTGGACCTTGTCGATGGTGTCTAAACGGTCTTGGTAGTTACGGGTGGTGATGACTTGTGGGTAGAACGCCTCAGAGGTATCTAGGTTGTGATTGTAATAATCTAATCCGACCTCTTTGAGTTGTCTCACTTGATCGTCATTCAGCATGCCTAAAGTTAAACAGGTTTCTAGGCCTAAATCCTTAACAACGCGCACCATCTCTAACACCCGTGGAAAGTCTTTTTTGTTTGGATTACGCCACGCTGCGCCCATGCACAGGCGGGTTGCACCGCGCTCTTTGGCCACCAATGCTTGCTCAATGACCTCTTGCACTTCCATCATCTGTTCTTTTTCAATGTCGGTGTAGTTTCGGGCACTTTGCGAGCAGTACGAACAATCTTCGGCACAGCCACCGGACTTTATGTTTACCAGCGTGCTGGTTTGCACTTCGTTTGGATTGAAAAACTGGCGATGGACACTTTGCGCATGAAACATCAAATCGTTAAATGGCAGATCCATAATGGCGCGGATTTCCTCTACCGTCCAGTCGTGTCTAATTTGTCCAATTTTTTCTAAGTTCATAGGATTTTCCAGTTTTTCTAAGGTAAAGGCGCCTTAGGTATCAAATTTTAATTGAGATATTATACTGTATTAGAACGATTCTGCGAAAAGGAGTCCACAATGCACTGGTTAGAAAAATGGTTAATCCCGCCACGTTGCGTCATCACAGGCCTGCCAACTTTGGAACGCGATTTATCCTTGGAATTGGTGAACGATTGGCCGGTACCGCAAGCCGTTTGTCCGCAATGTTGTGAGCCAAGTGCGTTGGGTGAGGTGTGCGGAGCCTGTTTGACCCAACCCCCTGCTTTTGACCGAACCCAAGTTGGGTTCTATTTTGATAAGGAATTGGTTGATTTAATTCATGGCCTAAAGTATCAAAATCACATTGCCTACGCTCAGCTGTTAGGTGAGTTGTTGGCGGAACGTGTCTCGCTTGAAGGGGTTGAGGCGTTAGTAGCCGTGCCGTTGTTTGCAAAACGCTTTCGTGATCGTGGTTACAATCAAGCCGAATTAATTGCCGAATCGGTCGCAAAAAGTTTGCAACTTCCCCTGATTAAACAGGCGACGCAACGCGTTAAAGAGGCACCGTCACAGACCCACTTGAGTGCAGAGCAACGCCGTAAAAATTTAAAGCAGGCGTTTGCGATTCACGCTGAAAAGTTAGCAGGCCTGTCGCACATCGCTTTGATTGATGATGTGGTGACTACGGGTGCGACCATGCAGTCGTTAGCGGATGAAATTAAACAACAAACAGACGTTCAAGTGGTTGAGGCGTGGGCGGTTGCCAAAACCAAATAACCCTCTAATTCATAAGATTTATCCAGCGCTTATTTTTTTGATTATTTAATTGTGTAAATTCGTGCTGTAATCTACGGCATATTTTTTGTTGCACGCAATCGTTAGGAGCGCACATGCACGTTCAACCTGTTTCACATCACCATAATCACATTGCCAAGCCCGATCAAAAAAATCAAAAGAAAATCATCATTGCTGCCTTGGTGACCGCCAGTTATATGTTGGTTGAAATTATTGGTGGCCTCTGGGTGAATTCGATTGCGCTGGTGGCCGACGGCGTTCATATGATGACCGATGCCATGGCGCTTGGGATTGCTTGGTGGGGGTTTTATATGAGCCAAAAACCAGCGACTGAGGTGATGACCTTTGGTTTTCAGCGTTTTCAAATTTTAACCGCGTTTGTCAATGGCATAACCTTATTGTTAATTGTGGGAGGGATTGTCTTTATGGCCATTCATCGCATGTTAGAGCCGCAAGAGGTGATGGGCAAAGAGATGTTTATTATTGCGGTGATTGGCTTATTGAATAATCTGTTTGTGTTTTGGTTATTGCACTCTGGTGATCAGACCAATATGAATATGCGTGGTGCTACCTTGCATTTTTTAGGCGATACCTTAGGGTCGGTGGCGGTGATTGCGGGGGCGATTATTATCTTTTATACCGGTTGGATGCTGGTTGACCCACTGCTCTCGATTTTAATGGCGGCAATTATTGGGGTGGGTGCCTATCGTTTAAGCAAAGAGTCTGGGCATATTCTGCTTGAAGGCGTGCCAGCCGGTTATGAGATTCAGTGCATTGCGAATGATTTGGAGTCGCATTTTGAGTATTTAACCGCGGTGCATCATATTCATTTGTGGGCGATCAGTGAGGAGCAGGTGGTGATGACGTTGCACGCCAAAACCGACTTGGCGCACATTAATGATGAAACGCTGTTTGAAATTAAACAGTATTTGTTAGAAGTGCATAAGGTGCATCATGTGACCTTGCAGTTAGAAACCGAGTGTTTGGAGACGGTTTAAACGAGCGGGACGATAGATTTTAACGCTTTAACGCTTTTAGCCATTTCCACAGATTAAATAAGCTGGATAAAGAAGCCGCGACATAGGTCATGGCACAGGCAAACAAAATCTTTTTTGCAATTCGATGGTCTTTTTTGGATAAATATTTTCCTTCCTCTAACAGTGGCAGTGCCCGTTTAAAGCTCGCATCAAACTCAACCGGCAGGGTGCTTAAATGCACCATAACCGGAACGCCCATGGCAATAAAACCGGCACCAAACGTTAACACCGCTACCATTGGGGTGTGTGCGAGTGGAATCAAAAAAGGCGTGACCATTAACGCGACACCAGCAAATTTCTGCATCATGGCGGCACGCTCGACTAAGGCGGTTCGCTGTTTGAGCTCTGGGTAATCGGTTTTGTCTTGCAGGGCATGGCCCACTTCATGCGCCACTGTGGTAATTGCCGTTAAGCTATTCGAGTGTGCGTTGGCGGTTGAGATACGCACCACCTTGTCAATCGGATCGTAATGATCGCCATCCGCCGTCTCTTCTAATTTAACGCCATGTAATTGATGTTTTTTAATGAGGTGTTCGGCAAATTGCAACCCAGTTCCTGGAATGTGTTCACTGGGGGTTCGGTATTTGTTGAGGATGTGTTTGGTCCACAGGCTAGGCAAGGTGGTCAAAATAAACAGAATGATAAAGCCGACTATCAGCAGTCCCATGTTTTTCCTTTTCTCAACACAAAAATGAACGTGAAACTATTTTAACCAATTTAAAGTCAGTGCGTAATTTGCTTGCGGTACAAAGCATGCAAGGCACTTAATTGTGCGCGTTTTGGCACTTAAGAACCTGTAGATAACTTGAATAAGTGAGCGGAGCTTGTTGCAGAGCTTCGTTAAAAAGAGGGTTTCTTGTTAGGCCTTTGTCAGCCGTTGCGCACTCTAAAATAGCGGTTGCGCTGGGTATGTCATCGTCCATCAACGCCGCTTGGCGATTTTGCCCGGGCAATAAAAAATCTTGATTGGTTTGCCAACCTACGGCGTTTAAAAATAATCTTTGCGTGGTTTGATTAAGGGTTTGCAGGCGATCGCTGGTAAGTTGGGTGTGATCAACCGTGTTTAAGTCTTGAAGGCCACGAATAATGTAAGCGTAATCTTCAAGTGTGGCCAAGCCGATGGCCGCTTTTTTGTGGTCAATGGCACGGGGAGCATTTGGGCTGTTGATGAGTTTGCTTAATTGTTCTGCGAGGGCGTTGGCTTTTTGCAAATAGAGCGGTTCTTGAGTGGCTTGATAAGCACTGGCATAAGCGGACAGCGCCAAGCCATTCCAGCTGAGAATGTGTTTACTATCTCTGGGGATGTTGGCAACCGGTGTTTTTAAGGCGGCTTTTATTTGTGGCCAAAACTGCTTGGTTGGTAAAGGGTGCCAACCTAAGTCATAAGGTGGAATTTGATCTAGGCGCCAAGCCTTTTTAAGGTAATTAAAGGCTTTATTAGAGAGCTTTTTTTCAAGCTGAGCTTTACTAAATAGATAATCGCCGCCTTCTGCTCCCGATAAATCCAGTGCCGATTGGCTGCTGGCAAACAGGCCTAAATCGGCATCAAATAGATGTTCTTCCATGTAGCTTAGGGTTTGTTTGCCGGTTTGAATAAAGTCTGCACGCTCAAACTTCTGACCAGCCTGAAAGTAAATTTGTGCTAACAGAGCATTGTCGTAGCCCATCTTTTCAAAATGCGGTATTTGCCACTCTGGGTCAACCGTGTAACGATAAAAACCACCATTAACATGGTCTTGTAAGTGTTGGTTTTGCATCTGTTCAAGCGTAAAGCGTAACCACTCTTCGATATTTTCTGGTAGTGATGTGAAAGAGAGCAGAGCGATGAGTAGCGGACTTTCAGGGAATTTACTGGTGCCTTTTAAGCCGCCGCTTAAGTCATCCAAGTTCTGTGTAAGCGCTTGTAAAAGTTGTGTTTGAAAATCAGCAGGCCTGAGTACTGAGGTCGCTTTAGGTTGCGTGGCTTTTGTTGCTTGTTGAGCAAGTGATTCAATGTTTTGAGATTGTGTTTGCCATGATTGTTGAATATTTTTAAGGGTAGTTAGGTAGTTTTGATTTGGCAGATAGCCAAATGCCGCAAACGGATAACCTTGTGGGGTTAATACGACGTGTTGTGGCCAACCTGCACGCCCGGTAAGTTGACGAGCAAATTCAATTAAATAACGGTCTAGGTCGGGATGCAGTTCTCGGTCGAGTTTAACGGAGATAA
This sequence comes from Thiotrichales bacterium, assembly GCA_016938655.1. Taxonomy (GTDB): domain Bacteria; phylum Pseudomonadota; class Gammaproteobacteria; order Thiomicrospirales; family Thiomicrospiraceae; genus Thiomicrorhabdus. Next base: position 67,718 of record JAFGUG010000045.1, read on the forward strand.
AACCCTGGTTCATCTGTTTGGCGGCGGCCAAATCAAGGTAGTTTTCTTGTTGCATGACATGGCACCAATGACACGCAAAATAACCACTGGAAATCAGGATGGGTTTGTTCTTTATTTGCGCCTCTTTTAAGGCGTCTTGTGACCAGTCTAACCAATTAACCGGGTCTTGAGCGTGCATCGCAAGATATGGGCTGGGGTGATTTTTAAGTGCGTTAAATGTTGGGGTATCTGTGGCGTGGCTGATTGGGGCGTAGAAAGCAAAGCAGAGGGTTATTAAGGTGAATGAGCGGAGCGGCTTGATTGAATTTAAGCAGGCCTGTCGACGTTTAAATAGGGCGTTTAAGCTGGAAATTAAGCGTTTCAAAGTTAGCAGGCCTGCTAACTTTGAAATGCTTATTGTAAAACCAAAGGATCTATTTTTCGGTTTTATTGCGGTCTGGATGCTCTGGGGTGTCTGTTTTCTGCTCAGAATCCGAGGTTGATTCCGTTTCAGGCTTTGACTCAGAGTCTGGCTTTGACTCAGAGTCTGGCTTTGATTCAGTAGATGATGTGGTTGTAGAGTTGGCATTGTCTTCCTTCCCTTGCTTATTATCCGCATCCTTTTCAGCTGCTTTACGCTTATTGTATTCTTGTTCAAGAATATTCATTTCAGAATCAATTTTGTCAAATTCTGCATCCCAGTCCAAGTCATCGTCTACTTGATCTGCATAGCGATTATCAAACTGAATGTCGTCTTTGGCTGATTCGGTCGATGCATTCGACGAAGCGGTCTTATTAACGTGACCTGAGTTGGCTGCGTTTTGTTTCAAATCGCCATCGCTATCTTCTGTACCGTATTCCGCTGCTTCACGCTTTTTAGCTGCGGCTTGTCTGCGTTTCAGAACATAAGCACCCACAACCACCCCAATTTCATAGAGCAACCACATCGGAATCGCAAGTAGGGTCTGCGAAATGATATCGGGTGGGGTTAAAAGCATACCAATAACAAAGGCACCCACAATAATATAAGGGCGACCATGTGCGAGTTTTTCTGGAGAGGCCATGCCACTTAGTATGAGTAAAACCGTGACAATTGGAACCTCAAAGGCGACCCCGAATGCAAAGAACATTTTAATGACAAAGTCGAGGTACAGTGAGATGTCTGTGGCAATGGTTACGCCATCGGGTGCGGTTGTTGATAAGAAACCGAATACCAGCGGAAAAACCACATAGTAGGCGAAGGCGCCGCCGGCATAGAACAAAAACGAACTAAAGAAAAGTAATGGCGCAACAAGTTGACGTTCGTGTTGATAGAGTGCCGGTGCAATAAAACGCCATAATTGAAAAAGTAAGAACGGCATCGCCATATAGATGGCCAGCACCAAGCTTAACTTGAAAGGGGTTAAGAAAGGGGACGCGACCCCAGTGGCAATCATGCTGGTGTCGTTCGGTAAGAAGCGCGTTAAGGGCTCAGAGATGTAAACGTAGATCTCATTAGCAAACGGAAATAAAAAGACAAATAGAATTAATACCGCAAGAATGCTGCGGGTAAGACTGGTCTTTAGATCCAGCAAGTGCTGGACTAGGGTCATCTCTTGATCTTGAGGGGGCAGCGCACTGTTGCTCATGAGTTAACTTTTGTTTCCGTCTTACTTGAATTCGTCGACTCGGAACTGGCTGATGGTTTATCCGCCGTTTGTGTTTCTGCCGCTACCGATGTTTCATCGCTCTTAGCTGGTGAGGTCGCCGCAGAAGGTACGGTCGGTGTTTCAGGCTCGGGCATTTTTGGTTGCGACGGTGCTTTAGAGAACTGACTGCCCCCCGATGTAGAGACAGGTTCAGCGCCACCAAATGTCGGACGCTTGAACGTTTCCATGTCTATTTCTTGCGTGGGTTGGTTCAAACTTTCAAAAAGGTCATTCTCTAGGTTTTGAATGCTCTTTTTCTCTTCTTGCATATCCATTGATTTTTTGAGTTCATCAACGGTCTCTTGAAGATGCCCTTCTTGTTTGACAGATTCAATGAATCGTTTGGTTTTACCCATAAAGGCACCCAGCTTGCGTGCCACTTCGGGCATGCGCTGAGGCCCAATCACCAGTAAGGCGATGATCAGTACAATAAGGATTTCCAAAAAACCGATGTCAAACATCGCGCAACCTAACTAATTATCAATGGAGTAGCAAAAGTAAGCGTGTGATTACGCTTTGTCTTTGTCTGTTGTAGCCGGTTTTTTCTCTTCCGCTGCTACATCAAACACATTGTTATCGTCTTTCTTTTCAAGTGTTTTGTCAGCGGTTTTTTCGTCTTTCTTCTCGTCTTCTTCTTTTACGGCGGTTTTAAAGCCTTTGATTGCGTTTCCAAGATCGCTACCGACATTTTTAAGACGCTTTGCACCGAATAGAACTAATACGATTGCTAAGATAATAAGAAGTTGCCAAATGCTGATGCCCATGTTTTTTACTCCGGTTTGTTGCGGCAGGAGAACGATTCTCAAGCCAAAATTTGTTCTGTTGTGCCCATAAAATCGGTAATCAAGAGATTATTTATATACCAGATAAGAGGGGTAAATATTAATGACCGCTAATAATAGCAAATAACGTCATGCCTTTACACAAAAAAAATTAGTGAGGCCTGTTCGTTTTGTTATTAGGTGACTTAATAAAGTCTTAGTTGCCTAAAAGATGAATGTGGATGTGAAAAACTTCTTGTCCACCGGCTTCACCAGTATTGATTTGGGTTTTAAAGCCTTCAAGGTTTTGTGCCTGTGCCAGTTGTGGAAGTAACAGCATCATGTGTCCCATAACGTCTTTGTCTTCGGGCGTTAATTCAAATAACGTAGCGATTGGTTTTTTAGGAATGACCAAAAGGTGTACGCGTGCTTTTGGATTGATGTCATTAATGACAATGCACTTCTCATCTTCATAGACAATGGTTGAAGGAATTTCACGGTCAATGATTTTGCTAAATAGGGTTTTTTCAGAAGTCATGTTGTGTCCTTATTTGTTGCGGTTCGCTTTTTCTTCGTGCCCAGAAAGCCCAAATCGACGTTGTAGTTCATTGGTGACGTCATCACTGGATAGCCCTTGTGAAGCGAGCAGTACCATTGTATGGAACCATAAGTCGGCCACTTCATAGACTAAATGGTCTTTGTCACCGTTGTGTTCAATGTCTTTCGCTGCCATGACGGTTTCTACCGACTCTTCGGCGACTTTTTTTAGGATTTTTTCTAATCCTTTGTCGTAAAGACTGGCAACGTAAGATTCACTTGGGTCTTGAAGCTTACGCGCTTCTAATATTTCATCAAGTTCTTTTAATATGTTGCTCATAGACGTACCTCAATACCTTCGGCTTGCATGGCTAATTTAGCCTCTTCTACCGTGTGTTGACCAAAGTGAAAAATACTGGCGGCAAGCACCGCTTCAGCATGCCCTTCGGTAATGCCTTTTGCTAGGTGTGAGAGCTCCCCTACGCCGCCAGAGGCAATAACTGGAATCTTAATGCTATCGCTGATTGAGCGAGTAAGTTCAATGTCGAATCCGACTTTGGTCCCATCTCGATCCATGCTAGTAAGCAGAATCTCACCAGCGCCAAGCGCTTCCATTTTGATTGCCCATTCGACTGCATCAATGCCGGTTGGTTTGCGTCCGCCATGCGTGAAGATTTCCCATTTATCTTCTTCGCCTTTTACGCTGACTTTTTTGGCATCAATAGCAACCACGATGCATTGTGAACCAAACGCATCGCAGGCCTCTTTTACAAAACCAGGGTTAAAAATAGCCGCTGAATTTATGGCAACCTTGTCGGCACCTGCATTGAGCATGGTGCGAATGTCGTCAACGCAGCGGATTCCCCCACCCACGGTTAAGGGTATAAAAACTTGGCTGGCAACATCTTCAACCATATGAACCATGGTGCCTCGATTATCTGCGGTTGCTCTAATATCTAAAAAGGTGATTTCATCGGCGCCTTGTGCATCGTAACGTTTGGCAACTTCTACTGGGTCACCTGCATCACGAATGTCAACAAACTGCACACCTTTAACCACACGGCCTTCGTCAACATCTAAACATGGGATAATACGTTTTGCTAAACTCATAGTGTTTTCTTATTTATTTGGTGAAAGCTGGTCAGACAGTGTCTGCCCTTCTTTAAAGTCCAGAGAACCTTCGTAAATGGCACGACCAGTAATTGCCCCCGTTACGCCATCGGCTTCGATGTCCGCTAACTTACGAATATCGTCTAGGTTGGTGATGCCGCCTGAAGCGATAATTGGAATGCTTAATGCCTTGGCAAGTGCTTGGGTGGCTTCAATATTAACGCCTTGCATCATGCCGTCGCGGCCGATGTCGGTGTAGATAATGGCTTCAACACCATCGTTCTCAAATTGTTTACCTAATTGAGTGACTTCATGATTAGTCACTTCCGCCCAACCGTTAATTGCCACCATGCCATCTTTGGCATCTAGGCCAACCATGATGTGGCCAGGGAAGGCTTTACAGGCTTCAGCGACAAACTCTGGATTGTGGACAGCTTTGGTGCCAATAATGCAGTAACTTACGCCAGCATTTAGATACGCTTCAATGGTTTGCAGGTCACGAATTCCGCCACCGATTTGAATCGGTAGGTCAGGGTAAGCCTCACGCACTTGATAAACCGCGCCACCATTGACGGGTTTACCTTCAAAAGCCCCGTTTAAGTCAACCATGTGTAGACGGCGTGCACCTTCATTGACCCAGCGTTCAGCCATGGCAACGATGTCGCCAGAAAATACGGTTGCATCGTCCATAATGCCTTGACGTAAGCGAACGCATTCGCCATCTTTTAAATCGATTGCTGGAATTAGAAGCATAGTTTTGTCCTTAAATCTTAAAGTCTTTTATTGGCCGTTCCATTGTAGGAAGTTCTTTAATAGCTGAAGTCCATGATCCGCACTTTTTTCTGGATGTGCTTGGATTGCGAATAGGTTTTTATGGCTCAGTGCTGCGGCAAAGGTTTCGCCGTGTGTGGTTTGGCCTGCGATATATTGAGTGTTTTCAGGTTGTACAAAGTAGCTATGAACATAATAAAAACGGCTGTCTTGTGGGATGTTTTGCCAAAGAGGGTGGTCAATGGTTTGAGTGATTTGGTTCCAACCCATGTGCGGGACTTTGAGTTCGGAATGGTCTTCAATGTCAAAGTGTTTAACGTTGCCCTTAATAATGTCAAGGCAATCAATGCCGTTGTTCTCATTGCTGTGAGACATTAATACTTGAAGCCCCATGCAAATACCTAGAAACGGTTTCTCTTGAGCGGCTTTCTGGATTGGATGGATCATGCCAGTGTCTCGCAAGGCTTGCATACAGGCCTTAGCGGCACCTTGACCTGGAAAAATGATGGCATCAGCGGATTCAATTTCATCCGGCTGGTTGGTTACTAAAATCTTGGTGTTGGTGTCTGCAACATGTTCAGCCGCTTTAGAAACCGAGCGCAGGTTTCCCATACCATAGTCAACCACGGCAACCAGTTTTTGACTCATTACAGCATTCCTTTAGTAGAAGGTAAGATGCCTGCCATTCTTTCATCAGGTGTTAATGCCATGCGTAAAGCTCTTCCAAAAGCCTTAAAAATGGTTTCTGCTTGGTGGTGAGCATTATATCCACGAATATTGTCTATATGCAGCGAGGCGTGAGCATGATTAACAAACCCTTGAAAAAATTCTAAGACAAGTTGAGTTTCAAATGTACCGATTTGTTCACGAGTAAAGTCACAATTAAATTCAAGACCAGGACGACCAGAAAGGTCGATGACAACTCGCGATAATGCTTCATCAAGTGGGACGTAAGCATGCCCATAACGGGTAATGCCTTTTTTGTCTCCAACAGCCTTGGTGATAGCTTGACCTAGTGCAATTCCGACATCTTCAACAGTGTGATGGTCGTCAATGTGATTGTCGCCGTTTGCATTTATGGTAATGTCAATCATGCTATGACGCGCGATTTGATCAAGCATATGTTCAAAAAATGGTACGCCGGTATTGAAATCAGCTTTGCCAGTGCCATCTAAGTTCACAGTAACTTGAATCTGCGTCTCTAAAGTATTGCGTTCAATGTTTGCTGTTCGCATTGCTTTGTCCTAAGTCGATAATTAAGTGAGCAATATAATAACGTAAACTGCTTTCATTGGATATTGTTATCGATTTGAATGTATGGAGATTAGGTCGATTGGTAAGTGAAGTTTCTATCATTTAATACGCGAAATAGCCTTCTACGTTTTGGTTATAGGGCAAAAACACTTTTAAAAATGTGAGATATAAGTAACTATTGATATATCCTCATTAATTTTTTTAAGTACCGAATAGATTCGTTATTTGTAATAATTGCGAAGATTTATTTAAATGCCAAAGCCCTACTTTTTAAGGTTTATAGGACGAAATCTATACTTTTCTTGATGTAGATTAAGTTTAGTGACCTTAATTCGGGGGTTAGCTTCTCTATTGCAATGTATAATTGCACTCGATTGAGGAGCTTATTCCATAAATGAAATGAAAAATTCAAAGTGGAATGGCAAAACTTTAAGACTATAAAGGGGAATCCGACTAATGGATACTACAGCAAAACCACAATATGATAATGGCGTGGTTCAGTATTTAACAGTAGGTGCAGTTGTTTTCTTGGTGCTAGGTACTTTAATGGGTACTTATGCAGCAGCACAGCTTGCTTGGCCTGCGTTAAACTTTGATATTGCGGAAATCACTTTTGCTAGATTACGTGTTATGCATACCAACACAGTTATCTTTGCATTTGGTGGTATGACACTAATGGCAACCGCTTTTTACACGGTTCAACGTACAAACGGCGTCAAACTATGGAGTAACTCCATGGCTTGGATTACAGCCATTTTGTTCACGATTGGGTTGCTGGCAACGGTTGTAACACTTTCCTTAGGGATGACAACGGGTAAAGAGTATCACGAACAAGAGTGGCCACTTGCGATTGCAATTGCCGTTGTTTGGACGTTATATACTTTTAACTTTGTTATGACAATTGCATCACGAAATAAAGAAACCCATCCAAACGTATACGTTTCAAACTGGTTCTTTATGGGAATGATGATTGCCATTACTTACCTATATGTTGTAAACGGATTGGCTATCCCAGTTTCACTGTTCCGTTCTTATTCGCTGTTTGCGGGTGTTCAGGATGCAATGATTCAGTGGTGGTGGGGGCATAATGCGGTAGGTTTCTTCCTAACTGCTGGTTTCCTTGCAATTATGTACTACTTTGTACCTAAGCAAGCACAACGTCCAATTTACTCTTACCGCTTATCGGTAATCCACTTCTGGGCCTTAATGTTTGGTTATGTATGGTTAGGTGCTCACCACCTTCAGTACACAGCATTACCTGACTGGACGGGTTCATTAGGTGCTGCGATTTCCCTTGCAATGATTATCCCTTCATGGGGTGGTGCTCTTAACGGGATGCTTACTCTATCTGGTGCTTGGGATAGACTGCGTACGGATTACATCCTACGTTTCTTAATCATCTCGTTAGCGTTCTATGCAATGTCAACGTTCGAAGGGCCTGTAATGGCAGCGAAAACGGTTAACGCACTATCTCACTACACAGATTGGACGGTTGGTCACGTTCACTCTGGTGCGTTAGGTTGGGTTGCGATGGTTTCGATTGGTGCGATTTACCACATGGTAATGAAGCTATGGAAAACTGAAATGTACTCTATGCAGTTGATCAACTTCCACTTCTGGCTTGCAACAATCGGTACCGTTTTCTACATCGTAGCGATGTGGGTATCAGGTATCATGCAAGGTCTTATGTGGAGAGCTTATGACGAATATGGCGTATTAGCTTATACATTCGCAGAATCCGTTTCTGCAATGCACCCATATTACGCAATGCGTGCTTTAGGTGGTCTATTGTTCTTCACTGGTGCGGCAATTATGCTGTATAACATCGTGATGACAATTCGCATGGCAAAAGCTAAAGCGACAAGCGGTGTGGCAGCACACGCTTAAATAAAAGAATCATGACAAGTGCAGTTTTATTTACTGCACTTAAATTGAAACTAATGAGTTGAGGAGCACAAACTCATGGCAGATAATCAAGAACCAAAAAACATCCAGGATGGTATGGAGCGTAATATATTCGCTCTGTTCCTAGCAACTGCTCTAGCAGTTTCGATTGCTGGTATTGTAGAAATCATTCCGTTGTTTTACCTTAAATCAGCAGTAGACTATACTGAGCAGACTGATAAATACGGTAACGCTAAGAATGAAAAGTTCCCTGAATTAGTTTGGGAACGTACGTTTACAGAAGTAGACGGCAAAATTGTGTCTGACAAGGCACTTTACAAACAAGATAAAAATGGCAAATGGGTCTTAGCAGACTGGAAAGCAGGTGATGGTGTTCGTCCTTATACTCCACTAGAGCTTGCAGGTCGTGATCTATACCTTCGTGAAGGTTGTTACATTTGCCACTCTCAAATGATTCGTCCTTTCCGTGATGAGCGTGAGCGTTATGGTCACTACTCATTGGCTACGGAATCTATGTATGATCACCCTATGCAGTGGGGCTCAAAACGTACTGGTCCAGATATGGCTCGTTTAGGCGGTAAATATTCGGATGAGTGGCATGTAATGCATTTAATGCGTCCTCAAGACATGGTTCCTGAATCAGTAATGCCTGCTTACCCATGGTTAGCAGAAAACAGCATTGAAAAAGATTTCTTTGGTACTAAGCGTGATATGACTAAACGTCTATCGGTTATGAGAACACTAGGTGTTCCATACACTGACGAAGAGATTGCTAATGCAAATGAAGCAATCAAAGGCTATTCAGAAATGGATGCAATGGTTGCGTATCTTCAAGTACTAGGAACGATGGTCAAGCTGGATGACAGCAAGACTTATCGTCAGTAATCATGAGTAAATTTGAACAATATTTCAGCACAGACTGGTCTTCAATGACAGGTCAGGACTGGGCTGGCTTAATCATTACTGTTTTGGTTTTTCTTGGTATGTTAATTACGTTTGCTTTGGCTCTAAGACCAAGTAAGCGTAAAGAGCTTGAAGCTGAGAAATACAAAATACTTAAAGATGATTAAATATTTATTCTGAGGAGAATAACTATGTCACAACATAATCCATGGCCAGATGAAGGAAATACTGGACATATTTGGGATGAAGATCTGCGTGAATTAGATAATCCACCACCGCTGTGGTGGATGCTGTCTTTTTATGCCGGTTTTATCATGATCATTTTCTACACGCTTTACTATCCAACTATTCCATTAACAGATGGAACAGGTGAGTTTACAAAAGGTGTTGCAGGATGGACTCAGGTTGAAGAGTATCATGAAGATTTTGCAGTACTTAAAGATTGGCGTAAGTCAAAATTTGCTGATAAAGAAGAGAAACTAGCTTCAATGTCAGTTGATGAAATCCTAAAGGATGAAGACTTAAAAGCTTATTCTGTTGCAACGTCTAAGCAGTTATTTGGTGACTATTGTGCCGCATGTCATGGTGCAGGTGGTCAGGGTAACCCTAACTTCCCAGTGCTTGCTGATGATGATTGGTTATTTGGCGGTAAGCCTTCACAAATTGAAGCATCGTTAATTAATGGACGTATTGGAAACATGCCCGCTAAAGGCTTAATGGGTAACCTTACTGAACAAGAGATGAATGATGTAACAGATTACGTTATAGCCTTGTCTGAAGGTAAGGCAGATGAGCCTGTTTTTGCTGCTGGTAAAGCCGTTTACGCTAAAGGTATGTGCTTAGCCTGTCATGGTCCTACTGGTAAGCCATTGGCCTACACTGGTGCGGCAAACTTAACAGACCAAATCTGGCGATTTGGTTCAGATAGAGAGACCATTTATAACGTTATTGCTAAAGGTGTTAATGTTAAGAAAGATGGAGAGTATTTGGAAGGCACGCAAAAAGCTGTGATGCCAGCGTTTAACGAGCGTCTGCCAAATGCTGAAGTTAATATTAAACGTTTAACAGTATATGTTCATGCCTTAGGTGGCGGTCAGTAAATGACAGTTGTATATTTACAACGATGTTATTAAAGTAAAGGGAGAGCATAATGTTCTCCCTTTTTACCTTTAGGAATAAACAAACTTGATATAAATCAAGTTATTGGAGTAAGTTATGAACGAATTAAATAATGATTTCGTATTGTGGATCTCTATTGGAGCTCTTGTTTTATCCATTGTTTCTTTGATTGGTTTTGCTTGGAAAGCGACTCGAGGAATCGAAGGCCTAGAGTCTGATGAAACGACAGAAGAAAAAAAATAAAAACGTTACATAAGTTTTAATAGGTCCACTTGACGTGGGCCTATTTTGTTTATGAACCGCAATAAATAAATTTATTTATGAATCAGCAAGTTATTTCTATAGAATGCCTGCAGGTTAAATAATCGTAATGCAAGGACCGCCTTATGTCAGATGAAAAGAAAGACCTCTACCGTGATGATGGACGAACGGGTTCCGTTCTCAGTGACATGGATACCAGTAACAAAAATCTGCAGAATATTGGGGTAGAGATTCTACCTGTACATACTGGCGGGACAGTGCATGCGAAAAGAATCCCAGGCTTTTTCAGAAAAGCAAAATGGATTATTGCCTCAATGTGGATTGCCCTTTTTGTAGGCCCTTATTTAAGATGGGATGGTCATCAAGCTATTTTGTTTGACCTTCCAAATCGACAGTTTCATATTTTTGGTTTGACTATTCTTCCGCAAGACATCTGGGTTTTAGCAATGATTTTATTGTTTTTCTCATTAGCTCTTGCCGCCACCACAGCCATTGCGGGTCGATTATGGTGTGGTTATGCATGTTTTCATACGGTTTGGGTGGATGTCTTTACGTGGATTGAAGAGAAGATTGAAGGGCAGCCAAATAAGCGAATCAAGCTTGATGAAGCGCCTATGAGTTTAGATAAACTTAAAAAGAAGGTGCCTAAGCACCTGATTTGGTTGTTCATTGGTTTGGCTACCTCTTTTAGTTTTGTCGCTTATTTCGTTGATGCATTTGATCTATGGGCAAGACTTATTCGTTTTGAATGGGGTGCAACAGAAACAGCCGTGATTGTACTATTAGGTTTGGCAACTTACTTCTTTGCAGGAATCTTACGTGAACAAGTTTGTATTGGCTTTTGTCCTTACGCACGTATTCAAGGTGCGATGTACGATACGCAAACGGTTGTTCCGACCTATGATGTTGATCGTGGTGAGCCACGTGGACGAATTAAACGCGTTAAGCCGGGTGAGGAAGCGCCAGATTTAGGAGACTGTATCGACTGTAATTTGTGTGTGGCTGTATGCCCGACGGGTGTCGATATTCGAAAAGGTCAGCAGTTTGGTTGTATTACTTGCGGTATCTGTATTGACGCTTGTGACTCTGTTATGGACAAGATCAAAAAGCCGCGCGGATTGATTCGTTATGCTTCTCTTTATGAGTTTGCTGGTAAAGCTCTACCGCCTATTTGGCGTCGTCCTCGAGTTCTTGTCTATTCAGGAATCATGGGGTTTGCAGGTGCAATGATTCTTTGGGGGTTGTTGACCATGTCTCCAATTGACTTAAAAGCACTGCATGAGCGTGCGCCTTTATTTGTTCAGATGAGTGATGGAACGATTCAAAATAAGTGGGTTTTGAAAATAGTAAACAAAAGCAACCAGCCTATGCAAGCACAAATCAGTGTTTCTGGATTTGATGGTTTAACTTATGATGTTGGTAGGCAGTCACTTGAAATTCAAGCGGGTAATGTTGGTTCAACAGATCTTTTTGTACAGATAGACAGAAAGTTGTTAACAGAGGTTAATACACCTATTACGATAAAAGTGGTTGATCTAAACAACCCGTCTATTATGGAAGAGTACGAAGCGACCTTCATTGGGCCACGTCCTAGATAGTCATTCATGTCCATTTGTATACAGATGGTTCGCTAGACGACAAATGTTCAGTTATAATCAAAGGCCCTTAATTGGGCTTTTTTATTTTTAGGAGGGGGCTTAATGTCTCAGGTAAAGAAAGAAGATAAGCGTGACTGGAGTGTTGCGTGGAAAAATCCGTTTGTGATTGCATGGTTTACGATTTTAATGATTGTTTTGTCCGTTAACTTTTTCATGGTCAGTATGGCAATTGTTACGGCCCCAGGTTTGGTCATTGATGACTTTTACGAAAAAGGTAAAAACATGGATGCCATCCTCGCGGAACGAAAGCAGATGGAAGATTTAGGTTGGCAGTTAAAAATAGACTTGCCTATTCTGTCAGAAAATAAGCCTGATAATGTCACGCTCAAAGTCGTTGATAAAGATGGCAAGCCATTTGATGTTGATTCGGCTGTTTTATATTACTATCGCCCCTCTTCTAAAGCCCTAGACGGCGAACAACCATTATCAAAAAGTGAGGGTGTTGGAGAGTATGCCACCGCCTTTAGTTTACCTTTAAAGGGTAAGTGGGACATTATTATGGAGATACATAAAGGTGATCTTCGTTATAACGTGGGTAGAAGCATCATGGTGAGAGATCCTGAATAGATGAGTTTAAATACCTGCTTTCACTGTGGTCAGGCAATTCCTGAGGGTGACTTAATACTAAAGCCAATACAGGGTGAGCAACAAAAATTCTGTTGTCATGGCTGTGCTTCGGTTTGTGAAGTTATCTATGAAGCAGGCATGCAAAGTTTTTATCAGCGAACGCCAGACGGTGAGCTTCTATCACCGCCACCGCCTCCTAATCGGGATATTGAATTTTACGATTACGATGAGGTTCAATCACAGTTTGTGTCTGAATTATCAGACCGTCGCGAAATTACATTGATGTCAGAAGCGATTCATTGTGCAGCTTGTGTTTGGTTGATTGAACATACAATGGCAAAGATGGATGGTATTAACTTAACCGCCGTTAATTTTACCAATAAGCAGATTAAAGTTCGCTGGGACAACAGTGTCGTAAAACTCTCCGATATTATCAAAAAACTCAACTCCATTGGTTACGACGCTACGCCTTATGATCCCTCTGCCAGTGAGCAAGCTTTCCGTAAAGCCAATCGTGACCTGCTTTATCGATTAGGGTTTGCTGGCTTTGCCATGATGAACGTGATGTGGTTCTCGATTGCACTTTACAGCGGTGCTGCTGAGGACATGGAATACCGCAGTTATTTTCATTGGCTACAGTTTATTATTGCGACCGTAACCTTAGGTTATTCAGGGATGCCTTTCTTTAAAGGCGCATGGACATCCATTAAATCTAAATCAGTGGGTATGGATGTCTCTATCAGTTTAGGTATGTTAACCACGTATGCCTATTCAACTTGGGTCACCATGCATCCAGAGATAGTCGGTGAAGTCTATTTCGATACCTTAATCGACTTTATGTTTTTATTGCTAATTGGCCGGTACCTAGAGGCAATTTCCAAAAACAAAGCAATTGATGCCTCCAGAAGATTAATGGATCTTCAGCCAAAAGTTGCGCGCTTAATCAAAGATAATGAGCCGCAAGTCGTGCCTGTAAGAACGCTTTTAAAAGGGAATCACATTCTTGTAAAACCCGGTGATCAATTTCCAGTTGACGGACTCGTGGTTTCTGGACAGAGCATGGTGAACGAGTCTATGCTTAGTGGTGAATCTAGAGAGATTACCAAACACGAAGGGGATTCTGTATCGGCAGGAACCATTAATGTAGATGGCACATTAACGATTGAAGTAAAAGCGATTCTTCAAGACACCAAGCTCGGTAAGATTGTTAACTTGGTTGAAGAGGCACAAGGTTCAAAAGCCCCTATCCAATGTACCGCTGATAAAATTATGCCATGGTTTGTCACCGTTACGATTACGTTAGCCGTTGCGAGTTTTGTGTACTGGTTTTTTAATGCGGGAATCGAGTTCGCCATTATGACCGGAACGGCAGTGCTTATCATTACCTGCCCATGTGCATTTGGCTTAGCGACTCCAATGGCCATTGCGGTGGCCTCTGGCGTTTCAGCAAGGCATGGCATTTTGGTTAAAAACGGCGCTGTACTAGAGACGCTTAATGAAGTAGAACATTTTGTGTTTGATAAAACGGGTACCTTAACAAAAGGCCAAATGAAGGTTGTAGATTCAAAGTGGGTTGACGGTCTGGATGAACAGCAAGCTTTACTGGAAGTGGCCAGTTTAGAGAGCAAGTCTGAACACAGTTTAGGCGTTGCCGTAACAGAGTCAGTTAAAACGCAATATGGTTTAACAGCCAAAAACTGGCTAGAAGTTAGTCAATTTAAAGCGCAACCAGGTAAAGGTATTTCTGGAGAGTTGGCAGGCCTGCCAATGTTAATTGGAACTGCAAAATGGTTAGAAGAACAAAATGTTGAGCTGCCAGAGAGTATGAAGGCCATCGCCGAAGAGCACGCACAGCTTGCTCAGACTGCAATTTGGGTGGCTAAAAACAAACAAGTTCAAGGCGTGTTGTTCTTAGAAGATGAGATTCGTCCAGAGGCGAAGATTTTGATTAGCCGCTTAAAAGCCAAAGGCAAACAAGTGACGCTGTTAAGTGGTGACCAAACGGTGGTAGCGAATCAGGTTGCCCAACGTTTGGGTGGTATGCAGGTAATTGCAGAAGTTCTGCCAGAAGATAAAAATCAAGTCATTCGCGATTTGCAAAGTCAGGGGCAGCAAGTGGCTATGATTGGTGACGGTGTGAATGATGCCCCTGCATTGGTGCGTGCGAATGTTGGTATTGCCCTGGGTTCGGGAACCGATGTATCTATGGACAGCGCAGACATTGTTTTAATCAACGATAATATTATTGCTGTCGATACCGCAGTAGAATTGTCTGCACGTACGTTACGTACGGTTAAGCAAAATATCGCCAGCTCTATTGCCTACAACATGATTATGGTGCCACTGGCGATGTCGGGGATGTTAACTCCTTTAATTGCCGCTATAACCATGCCATTAAGCAGTTTAGTGGTCATTGGTAATGCCGCAAGAATTCGTAACTTCTTCAGCGAAAAAGCCATGGCCAAACGTTCAAGAGAGATAAAGTAATGGAAGTAATTTATGCACTGATTCCGATGATGCTTATCTTCGGGTTTTTGGTTGTGATCGTGTTTATTTGGATGGCTAAAAGTGGCCAGTTTGATGATATGGACGGTGCTGCAAATCGTATTTTTATGGACGACGAATACCCAGAGGACATTGCGCCTAGAAAGTCGGCGGAGAGTGCATCAAATGCTGTTCAAGAAGATAATCAACAGGCCTCTAATGAGCAGGGCACAGGAAAGGTGGAAGAGCGTTCGAATAAGGACAGTAACGATTTTAAACGTTAGGTTTTAAGTAATATCAAAAGTGAGCAGGCCTGCTCAATTTTATAAAGAGATTGTCTCGTTCTATTTTGCTTATAAAAAAGCCCTGAGCGTATTGCCAGGGCTTTTTTATTGGTAGGATGTTAGGAATTGTGTTTGAATCAGTTAACGTCCCATTTTGAGTTGGTTTCGATTAATGCACAATGTATTGCAAGGCTTCTGGACCATTGGGATCGAATATCATCTCTAACCCAAGTTTGTTAAAGAATAGTCGCTCTAACCCATCCTCGTCAAACGCCTTTTTGTCCGGTTCGCCAAAGCGCATTTTAATCGCGCGTTCATCCAGGTTTTTACGTGGAATTAGGGTAATGCTCTCAATCTTTTTGTCTAAAAAGTTGAGGTTGTCGTCGGAAGACAGTTTCACTTCACGACCACCGGAGGTGATTGGGCTAATTTTGGCACCGCGCTTATAAACGGTTTCAAGCTCTTCTGCAGAAACTTGTAAATTCACTGCGGCAGCCGCTTTAATCGAGCCAATGTACATAGCGGGAAAGTAAGCTTCCGCTTTTTTATGGCCGCCGTCTTTGTCAGTAAACATTCTAATCTCAACGTCTTTACCGTAAATGTCCATTGCTTCACGCAGTGTCGTCTGTTTTAAGGTGATGCCGAGGGCGTGTAAGTTGCCTTGCCCATCAAAATGGGCATTCCAAGGCAGGATGGATTGATCCATACTCTCTCTTTCGGGCTGGACTAAAACAAATACAGCCAACAGGATTAAAGAGCCGACAGTCACAATAATAGAAGGGCGAACCCCGCCTATTTTGGCCTTAGCACCACTCATGTGTTGTCGGTCTCTTTTTTACCTTCATCACTTCCTACACCCAGTTCAGGGTTGGCATTTTCATCACGCGGTAAAAACTTTTCTAGGGCAGGGTTGCTGATACCGTTACCAGCGTCATAAACCGCAATACCGGTCTGCATAAAGGTAATTAAGATCGCGACAAAGATAACAACGGCTGCAAATCGCAGGGTAATCACTTCACCCAGATTAGTTTGTGTGCCTTCTGTAGAAAAGTCATTCATAGAGAAACCACCCGGAAACACCATATCAATCAGCATATAGAGCGCAACCATGGCGATCGCAATGGCATAACTAAATAGTAAAACACGACCCCGACGCCAAGCTTGAATCCAGTGTGAAGCCACAAACCAAGTGTCATGAAGTTTCTTAGATTGCATTTTGTTGTAAAGGTAGAAGATGACTAAGCTGGAAACAACCGGAACTAATAACAGTTCGAATGTTTCGCCAATTTCTAGAATAATCATCGCCCCAAACAGGTGGGTAATGATGACGTTAATGTTAAAAATGTGATGCGGCGTTTTAGCGCGTCTTTTTTCGTCTTCAGTAACTTGGTAATGCATGGAGGGATTCACCTGAGATAATCTAAAATTTAATTAGTTATTATCGCTGATTTTTGATTTTTATTCATCAAACCATGGCCAGTTAGTTCATTGAATTTATTTAAGATTAGCCATTAAATTTCTAGCCAGAAGGTCACAGGGCCGTTATTGGTTAAAGATACTTGCATATCGGCACCAAATTGTCCGGTTTGAGGTTTGTTGTAAACCTGTTCAACGTGATTGGCAAAGTCCTCAAACCACTGTGATGCTTGCTCTGGGGGGGCGCAGGTGCTAAAGGAGGGGCGTAAGCCGCTTTTAGTGTCTGCCGCTAAGGTAAATTGCGGCACTAAGAGCAGTTCACCGTCTACTTGTTGCACATTCAAGTTCATTTTGTCATTTTCATCAGCAAACACGCGGTAGTGTAAAAGTTTGTGGGTCATCTTTTTAAGGGTTTCAGGGGTATCGTCAGCTTGAAAGGCGGTCAAAACCAACAGGCCTGCTCCAATTTGACCGATGGTTTGACCGGCTACTTCAACTTTGCTCTGGCTGACACGCTGTATCAAACAGATCATAAACTAAAACCCAGTTCGCAATATTCGTCGGTAGCAATCACCAACGCTTTGGTAATTTCCGGTTCAAAAGCGGAGTGTCCGGACTGGTTGGCAATGATTAAGTTAGCCTGTGGCAGTTGATTGGCCAATTCAATGGCCTGATTAACCGGGCAAACCATGTCATAGCGACCATGAATAATGGTGATGGGTAGGTCTTTAATAATCGAGGCATTATTTAGAATTTGGTTGGGCTCAATAAAGGACTCGTGTTTAAAATAGTGGCACTCAATACGTGCCATCGCTAATGCGTGATAAGGGTCTGCAAAGTGATTGACTAAATCTGGGTTGGTTTTAAGTGTCGATGTTCTGCCCTCCCAAATTGACCAAGCCTCAGCGGCACGCATTCGCAATATCTCATTATTGCTTGTCAGGATTTCATGGTAGGCACTGACCATATCATGGCGTTTTTCGGGCTCAATTGGGGCAATAAAATCGTTCCAAAAGTCTGGAAAGAAACGATCTGCGCCCTTTTGATAAAACCACTGAACATCTTCGTTTCGACACAAAAAGATACCGCGTAATATTAAACCCAATACCCGTTCAGGATAGGTTTGAGCATAGAGTAAGCTTAAGGTTGAACCCCAAGAACCACCAAATAAAATCCATTTCTCAATTTTTAACAGGCGACGGATTTTTTCGATGTCTTCAATTAAGTGTGCGGTGCTGTTATTGGTTAAGCAGGCATGGGGTCGCGATTTACCGCATCCGCGTTGGTCAAACAAGACGATACGGTACTCATTAGGATCAAAGAATTGACGGTGGATTGGGCTGCAACCTCCACCGGGCCCACCATGCACAAATAAGACAGGCGTGCCTTCAGGGTTGCCGCTTTCTTCAATATACAGAGTGTGCTGTTGATCGACTTGTAAGCTGTGTTGTGCGTAGGGTTCAATCGGTGCATAAAGAATTTCGTGGTAACTCATGAGCCATCCTTTAAATTAAGATAGCACACAGTTTACAGAAAAATACTGAAATTTGGGTATAAAAAAACCGGCGATAGAGCCGGTTTTAAGTCGTAGCATTTAAGTTCTTATAAAACTTACTTGCCTTTACGTGACGCTTGTTTACGTTCGTTTTCAGTCAGTAGTTTTTTACGGATACGAACGCTCACAGGGGTAACTTCAACGAGCTCATCATCATCAATGAACTCAAGTGCTTGTTCAAGCGAGAAGCGAATGGGTGGTACCAATGTCAACGCTTCATCCGTACCTGAAGCACGCATGTTCGTTAACTGCTTACCTTTAATAGGGTTAACGGTTAAGTCGTTTGCACGGCTGTGAAGGCCGATAATCATCCCTTCGTACACTTCTTCAGCGTGACCGATGTATAAACGTCCACGATCTTGTAAGTTGAACAGGCCGAAAGCCGCAGCCTTACCGGTTGCGATTGAGATTAATACGCCGTTGTTACGCTCACCTAAGCTACCTGAGAATTTAGGGCCGTAGTGCGAGAAACTTGAGAACAGTAAACCATTACCTTGAGTGGCGGTCATGAACTCAGTACGGAAGCCGATTAATCCTCGTGACGGGATGATAAAGTCGATACGCACACGACCGTGACCATCTGGGATCATGTCTTGCATTTCTGCTTTACGCATACCTAGTTTTTCCATAACGGTACCTTGTGATTCTTCAGGCACGTCAACGGTTAGGTTTTCGTATGGTTCTTGAATTTCTCCATCCACTTCCTTGAAGATAACTTCTGGACGAGAAATACCCATCTCAAAACCTTCACGACGCATGTTTTCGATTAGTACTGAAAGGTGAAGTTCACCACGACCTGAAACACGGAACTTGTTGGCGTCATCGGTGTCTTCAACACGCAATGCTACGTTAGTTAGAAGCTCTTTGTCTAGACGCTCACGGATTTGACGAGAAGTCAGTAATTTACCCTCTTTACCAACAAACGGAGAGTTGTTAACTTGGAACGTCATGCTCACAGTTGGCTCATCGATGGTTAATGTTGGTAGTGGCTCTGGGTGGTTAGGGTCACAAATTGTTTCAGAGATGTTTAGTGGATCAAAACCGGCAAACGCGATGATATCACCGGCGTGCGCTTCGTCAACGCTGATACGCTCAAGGCCGTGATAACCAAAGATTTCACCCATCTTACCGTTACGGATATTGCCTTTTTCATCACAGATACGTACTTGCATACCAGTTTGAACCGAACCACGTTTAATACGTCCAGTCCCGATAACCCCTTTATAAGTATCGTAATCTAACGAGATACACTGAACTTGGAAAGGCCCGCCTAAATCAACGTCAGGAGGGGAAACCTTATCAACGATAGTTTGGAAAACAGGTTGCATGTCGCCTTCACGAACGGTTTCATCAAAACCAGCAAAACCATTTAGACCTGAGGCATAAAGAACGTTAAAGTCCATCTGCTCATCGGTTGCACCTAAACGGTCGAAAAGATCGAAAGTTTGGTCTAGTACCCAGTCAGGACGAGCGCCCGGACGGTCGATTTTGTTGATAACAACAATCGGCTTTAAGCCTTGCTTTAGCGCTTTTTCAGTTACAAAACGGGTTTGTGGCATTGGGCCTTCAACCGCGTCAACCAATAGTAAAACCGAGTCAACCATCGATAAGATACGTTCTACTTCACCACCAAAGTCGGCGTGACCGGGGGTGTCTACGATGTTGATACGGTAGCCATTCCACATAACAGCGGTGTTTTTTGACAGGATGGTGATTCCACGCTCTTTTTCAAGATCGTTAGAATCCATCATGCGCTCACCCATATCTTTACGTTCGTCCAACGTTCCAGATTGCTTTAAAAGTTGGTCTACCAAGGTTGTTTTACCATGGTCAACGTGGGCAATAATTGCGATATTGCGAATATGTTGAGTTGTCATGCGGGGCTCTCTATTTTACGAGTGGTTTCTTACACTTAGCAAACGCTTAGCAGCGTTTTGCAGGGAATAAGAAATTGAAAAAGAAGGTATTATAATGAAATCTAATTAATTAGTTTGATTAAAACACATTTTTTTAGTAAGGAGCCTGATTGGTTTGACGTCGTGTTTGGGGGGAATAGAGTAAACATGATGGGTAGCCGGCTTTTTAAAATTAGCAGGCCTGCTCACTTTTTAATGGTTTTTTTAGTTTGGTTTTCATCCCAGCTACAGCTTTGTTGTGCAATGCTGTCTTGTGCAATGTAGGTTTGTAAAACACCAAATGCCATGGTGCCAATCAACAGGCCTGCTAAGACAAATATTGCGCCAATTTTCCCTTCACCAATCATAGCCGGAACGGTTCCCGGGCAAGAAGCAGTCATCGCCCAACCAATCCCAAACAAAAATGCACCGGTAATCAGGCCTTGGGTGTAGGGCTTTTTAACAAAGTCGACTTCAGCGCCGGTGGTAATGGAGCGAACTTGATACTTCTTTAATAAAAATACGCCAATCATCGCCACGACCACGGCGGTGCCGATGACTTGCATGAGCTGAAAATCAATCAACAAAAACATTTTGGCGTGATAATCATAGGTGGTTGCACCTGCACGACTCATTAAAAAACCAAATAGCACGCCCATGACGAGTGCAAAAAAGTTTGAACGATAGACGAACACAAATGAGATTAAAAACAGTTTAATGCTTTGCTGAATAGGGAGTTTATGCATGATCTTGCTCGATGAATAACATTAAAAGGCAAATAAGGCTTGGGTCGTTAGCATGGCGCTGATAAAAAAGACAGCGGCTGCCAGTAAGCTCGGTGGATTCATCATTGCGCCACCCACTAACGCATGACCCGTGGTGCAAGCGCCTGCTAATCGAGCGCCAAAACCAATTAACATCCCCCCAAACACCAGCCAAATCGCTTTGGCCGCATCCGATTGAGGCAATACTGCATCGTACATGCCCATGTCAAAGCTCAGGTGCCATTCGCCTGGTGAAGTAAAGGCACTCAACACACCACCCAGTGGAATGCCGATCAAAAACCACAACTTGGTATTGTTGAGATCACGGTATTCGCCTTCACGGTAATATTTGAGTTTTTTGCAAAGTAAACCGCAAACATTGCCATACCCGGTTGAACAACCTGCAGGCTTGCCGATGAGCCAGAAGTGCAAAATAACAAATAGTCCAATCGCTAGGCCCCCCAGCCAACCAGACCAAACTTGTATGTCCATATCAGTGTTCTCTTATAAATATTTTTTATGCGTTATAAGGATTTAATCGATTTTTATATAAAGTGTCAAAACAGGGTTTTTATTAGGTCAATAAGAAAGACTTATTAAACAGGGGGTAGCTGTCTTTAGTTGCGATTAAGAGTGGGTAAAAAGGCGATCAATAGCGTGCGTCAGTCGGAATGATTGTTGGTTGATTAGACACGGATTAAAACGTAAGCTTGAGGCTTTATGAAAGGGATAGATGTTTGTTTTTTTTAAAAAGGTGAACCAATCCGACAGCAAGGATTCCAGCTATTAAGCCAGCACTAAAGTCCATTAATAAACTGGGCATAAAATCTAATAAGTGGTGAATGGCTGCAATATTGTGAACAAACATACCACCGCCAACCAGTAACATTGCAACGGTACCAATAAAAGTCAGTAAGCGAATCAGTTTTGGTAAAGAGGCGACCAAAGCGACCCCTGTAAAATGGACGGCCTTTGAAAACAAGCCTGGTTTATTAAGAGCATGTTTTTGTAAACGAAACCCCGTATCATCCATCCGTATCATTAACGCCACTAAACCGTAAACAGCAACCGTGGCGATGAATGCAATTAAGCTCACCACCATGACCTGAATTAAAAATGACTGTTCAATAACGGTTTCTAATGCAATGACAATAATCTCTATCGATAGAATAAAGTCCGTACGTATGGCATTTTTAATTTTGGCGGCTTCAAGTTCAACGAGGTTGTTTGGTTCGGTGATGCTTAACGCAATCGGAGCCTCTATCTTCAACGGTTTATGAGTAAAGCGATGTCGCCACTCTAATATCTTTTCTGCGCCTTCATAGCTTAGGTAGATTCCACCTAATAACAGAATGGGAACAATTAACCAAGGTGCATAGGCGCTGAGCAAAAAAGCCAGCGGTAGGATGATGATTTTATTTAACAAAGCCCCTTTTGCAACTGCCCAAATAACAGGCAACTCACGAGAGGCGTGAAACCCCGTTGCTTTTTCAGCATTTACGGCCAAATCATCCCCAAGCAGGCCTGCTGTTTTTTTAGCCGCGATTTTACTCATGGCTGCGGTATCGTCCATCAATAGAGCGATGTCATCAAGAATGGTTAAAATTCCGCTGGCCATTTATTTTCCAAATTTATTGAACATAAGCGTTCAATATAAATGAACGGGTTCTTTTTTATACGGCTATTTTATAAATAGTGAACTTTAATTAGGCTTTGAATACATCGAGTCAGAAGGGAGTTGGAATGAGTAAAGTTCATACCGGCTAAGGCGCGGCGAGTTCTATAAAAGCCGATTATAGGCCTGCCAACATCAGACATAAGGTAAGCTTTGAAATTGTGTTGGCAGGGGGTTGCTTTTAGTTCGCAAAATCTTCAGGGTCGTATTATTAAGTTAGGCACTAACCGAATTTTTGGCTTTTCGACGAGTAGTTACAAAGCCTAATATCGCTAAACCACCTATAAACAAAAACATATTGGAAGGTTCGGGTACGGCTGAAACGGGTCCGGTGATCGCAAAACTACCTCTAGCTTGCCCCAATATATTGTTATCTTCATCTCTTATGCTTGTGTACCAAAAGGGATTATCGCTTCCCAGTACAGAAGCTTTAAAAATGGAAGGAAGGCTCTTTTCATTAGAGGCTTGGAAAAAAACATCATTAAACAATTCGTCGTTGTAGGTAAAGGGCGTAGTGGTTGTTTTTTCGGTGTCGTTCCAAAATTTAGCCGCTTGTATTGCTGTCCAATAGCTTGAACTAGAGCCTAAATTTTGTCCATTTAACATAAATTCGAAACTGGTAATGTTCATTTCTTCAGCGGTATTTTGTCCGTAACTGTCATCAACAAAAAATGTCGCAGAAACATTGTTTTCCGCGCCATTGAAAAAACCTGAAGTCGCCTCGACGGTGAATGTCGCATTGAATTCAATTATTTTCGCGTTGGCGACGGTGGAGATGGATAGAAGTGTGGCCAATACAGTAGCCTTAAAAAGTGACATATAAAACCCTTGTTTAATGAGGTATTGAAAAAAATAATAGTATGAATTATATATAGGGTACGTATTTTTTCAATAAAAATGAATGGAATAGAGTGTTTTAATTTTGGAGGGGGCTTATTCTAAAAAAACCATAGATTCTGTGAATTCGAATCTATGGTTTGTTGAAGGGGTTGTTAGTTGACTTAGTTCGCAAAATCTTCTGGGTCGTAACCTAGGTTTGGTGCTAGCCACGTTTCGGCTTTTTCAATGCTCCAACCTTTGCGTTTTGCATAGTCCTCAACTTGGTCACGGCCTAACGAACCAACACCAAAGTAGCGTGACTCTGGGTGGGCAAAGTAGGTTCCTGATACCGCCGCGGTTGGATACATCGCATAACTAGAGGTAATCTCTAAGCCAATTTTTTCATCTGGCTTAATCAGTTCCCAAAGCGTGCCTTTCTCAGTGTGGTCAGGGCAGGCAGGGTAGCCAGCGGCAGGACGAATGCCTTGGTAACGTTCACGAATCAGATCTTCGTTATCTAGGGCTTCTTCTGGCGCATACCCCCAGTCCTCTTTACGCACAATCTCATGCAAGGTTTCGGCAAACGCTTCTGCAAAACGGTCCGCCAGTGCTTTAATCATAATGGAGTTGTAGTCATCATGATTGGCTTCAAAACGATCGGTGTGTTCATCAATGCCAATCCCTGCGGTTACCGCGAAGACACCTATGTAGTCTTCTACACCAGACTCTTTAGAGGCGACAAAGTCGGATAAACAGTTGTTGGCGCCGCCGCGTTTTTTCTCGGCCTGTTGACGAATGTGGTGGAAGGTTTGAATGACTTCGGTTCTCGACTCATCGGCATAAACTTCAATATCATCGCCCACTCGGTTAGCCGGATAGAAGCCATAAACGGCTTTGGCGGTTAGCCATTTTTCGTCCACAATCTTTTTCAGCATGGCTTGTGCGTCGGCAAAGACTTTTCTAGCCTCTACGCCCACAACATGATCATCAAGAATGCGCGGATACAAGCCGTGCAATTCCCATGACTGGAAGAAGGGCGACCAGTCAAAACGTTCTACCAATTTCTCTAGCGGGAAGTCCTCGAGCACTTTGGTACCTATGAATTTCGGTTTAACTGGAGTGTAATCTGACCAGGCCTGCTCAGTTAACGCTGGGTTTTCGCGCGCTTTATTGATTGGAATACGACGCACTTGTTTGGCACGGGCTTTACGCTCTTCGCGAAGCTGTTCATATTCGGTGCGGATATTTGCGGCAAACCCCGCTTTTTTGTCGGCAGAAATTAAGCTTTGTGCCACGCCCACTGCTCGAGAAGCATCTTTAACATACACCACAGGATGATCGTATTGCGGTTCAATTTTAACCGCTGTATGTGCTTTTGAGGTGGTTGCCCCACCAATGAGAAGTGGTAAATCCATGCCACGCTCTTTCATGAGTTTGGCGACATTCACCATCTCTTCAAGTGATGGCGTAATCAGGCCAGAAAGACCGATGACATTGGCGCCTTGTTCAATGGCGGTGTCTAAGATTTTTTCAGCGGGCACCATCACGCCAAGATCGATGACTTCAAAGTTATTACACTGCAGAACCACGCCGACAATGTTTTTACCGATATCGTGTACGTCACCCTTTACGGTGGCCATGACGATTTTACCTTGCACGCGAGTTGAGGATTTTTCAGCCAATAAAAATGGGTCAAGGTAGGCCACGGCACGTTTCATAACACGCGCCGATTTGACCACTTGCGGTAGGAACATTTTACCCGAGCCAAACAGGTCGCCGACCACGTTCATGCCGTCCATTAAGGGGCCTTCAATGACGTTAATCGGCGCACCTAATTTAACGCGGGCTTCTTCGGTGTCTTCTTCAATAAAATCCGTAATCCCTTTTACCAAGGCGTGTTCTAGGCGTTTTTCAACCTCCGCTTCACGCCAGCTTAAGTCACTTTCGCGACCCGCGGTTGAGCCGTCACCACGGAACTCAGAGGCCACATCCAACAAACGCTCTCCGGCTTCTGGGTCGGTGTTGTGGATGACGTCTTCGACCGCTAAACGCAGTTTTTCTGGCAGGTCGTCGTAAATCGCCATTTGTCCGGCGTTGACAATCCCCATATCCATACCTTCACGAATAGCGTGGTACAAAAAGACGGAGTGAATGGCTTCACGAACCGGGTTGTTTCCACGGAACGAGAAGGAGACGTTAGAGACACCGCCCGAAATTTTAGCGTAAGGCAGGTTGGCTTTAATCCAAGTGACGGCGTTAATAAAGTCTGCGCCATAATTGTTGTGCTCTTCAATCCCCGTAGCCACCGCAAAGATGTTCGGATCAAAGATAATGTCTTGCGGTAAGAAACCTACTTTTTGCGTTAAGACGTCATAAGAACGTTTACAAATTTCGATTTTACGCTCAAGCGTGTCCGCTTGACCGTCTTCATCAAATGCCATAATAATCGCCGCTGCACCGTATTTTTTTACCAGTGTGGCGTGCTTGATAAAGGCTTCTTCGCCCTCTTTAAGCGAGATTGAGTTAACGATCCCTTTACCTTGAATACATTTCAGACCCGCTTCAATGACTTCAAATTTAGAGGAGTCAATCATAATCGGTACACGTGACGCTTCCGGCTCTGAAGCCAG
This sequence comes from Thiotrichales bacterium, assembly GCA_016938655.1. Lineage (GTDB taxonomy): Bacteria > Pseudomonadota > Gammaproteobacteria > Thiomicrospirales > Thiomicrospiraceae > Thiomicrorhabdus. The sequence continues at coordinate 93,753 of JAFGUG010000045.1, forward strand.
TAAGTTCAGGAAGCGAACCATACAGGCTTTGGCATCCAGCATCCCTTCATCCATGTTTACATCGATAATTTGCGCGCCATCTTCTACCTGTTTAACGGCAATATCAATGGCATCGTCGTAGTTCTCTTCAATGATTAAACGTTTAAACAGGGCAGAACCGGTGACGTTGTTACGTTCACCGACGTTCACAAATAGCGTGCTTTCATCAATGTTCAACGGTTCCAAGCCCGATAAACGGCACGCGGGTTTTACGTCAGGGAGTTTGCGGGCAGGGTGCGCTAAAGCGGCTTCGGCCATGGCGTTAACATGCGCCGGGGTGGTTCCACAACAACCCCCTATAATGTTAATCCAACCACGTTTTGCCCAAACCGCGATCTCTTCCGCCATCTCTTCAGGGGATTCATCATATTCACCAAACTCATTTGGCAGGCCTGCATTGGGGTGAATGGACACATAAGTTTCACAAACGCGACTTAACTCTTCTACGTAGGGACGCAATTCGTGCGGCCCTAAGGCGCAGTTAAGACCAACGGAAAGCGGTTCTGCGTGCGCAATCGCGTTATAAAAGGCTTCGGTGGTTTGCCCTGAGAGCGTGCGACCAGAGGCGTCGGTAATGGTGCCCGAAAGCATAATCGGCACTTCATACCCCACTTCGTCTTCCACCTCTTTAACCGCAAAAATCGCCGCTTTGGCGTTAAGTGTGTCAAAGACCGTTTCAATTAAGATGGTATCCACACCGCCTTCAAGTAAGGCGTGCGTGGCTTGTTTGTATGCGCCTACTAATTCGTCAAACGAGGTGTTGCGGTAGCCGGGGTCGTTGACGTCCGGTGAAATGGACGCGGTGCGGTTGGTTGGCCCTAGAACCCCCGCCACATAACGCGGTTTACCATCTTCTTGTTCGGCAATATCACACGCTTCACGCGCGACTTTGGCAGCCGCTAAGTTGATATCTACAACGTGCGCTTGCATATCGTAGTCGGCCTGCGCAATGGTGGTGGCGTTAAATGAGTTGGTTTCGAGAATGTCCGCACCTTGTCGCAAAAACGATAGGTGAATTTCACGGATGACGTCCGGTTTGGTCATCACCAAAATATCGTTATTGCCTTTGATGTCCATGTGGTAGTCAATGAACTGTGTGCCACGAAAGTCTTCTTCGCTTAGATTCAGGTTTTGAATCATGGTGCCCATCGCACCATCTAATACGACAACGCGTTCTTTAAGGAGGGATTTAAGGTGTTGAAGACGTTCTGTGCGACTGCTCATTAAGGTTTCCAAATAACGAATTAAGGGGTTTAAAATTTTAGCTAGCCATTTTAACCGATTTGAAGTGTAATCACTATCAATTGCGGTTATCGATTTTGAGTTTATAACCCTATTTATGGCCAGGTAAACGCTTGAAATGTCATGCATTTAGTTTGTGTTTTGTCATACGGTTATTGAACAAGCAGCACGTAAATACACTATAATCACCAGAAATTAATTGAGGAATATCAACGATGATGCGTGCTTACCAGTCTATTGCCTTGGTTGCTTTGTTGGGCAGCTATTCACTTCATGCGCAAGCCGGTGAGTTTGCTTTTGGATCGGGTACTTTAAATATTCAGGGAGGCCTGTTGGGTTTAGAAACAGAGATTAATGCCCCTGTGACGACTTATACGGTCAAGGAGCATCATGCCGATATTTTTTCAAGTAACTGGTTTTACAACTACCAAATAGCCTATTATTCAGCGCCTAATTTATCTTCAGCAGGTGGAACCACCGTTACAAGTTTTGGAACAGATTCATTACTCTCATCCATTGACTATGAGTTTGCTGGTTTTGATGGCCAAGTAACGTTAGGCTACGATGTTTATAAACGCGGACCTTTTGATTATGTTGGTTTTGGGGTTTCGTTAGGAATTGCGACTCCGTACTTAAAAAACAGTGAAGAAGCGGCCGATGATGATGGCGAAGATAGCGGTGATTCTGATGGCTCAACTGGGGGCGATACCGGCTCGGTCACCGATGTGATTGCTTCCACAACCGAGCTGTTTGGTTATAAGGTTGGCCCAAAAATCATGGTGAGTAAAAGTTTTGGTGAGTATGCGTCGCTCTTCGCAGAAGCCAGTTATGCTTGGCAAACTATGAACGTGAGCAATAGCGCAATTGATTTGGATACCACGGTCAACGGCACCTATTTTTCATATGGCATCGGAATGCGTTATCAACCTATTTCAACTAAAACAAAGATCGGCTTTATTACCTTAGAGCCTGCTCTGTACATGACCTTTGGAGTGAATTATGCACGGCTATTGTTGGACGATTTGCAAGTGGATTTAAGTGGCAACAACTTTGCCCTTGAAGATTCAAAATTGGATATGTCATCCACAACGCTGTATCTAGGGCTGGGCTACGCGTTTTAATTTTTGCGCACTCTCTTTTACCGATTTTCCGTGGGGTTAAAATTTTTAAGACCTCTGCATTCAGCAGGGGTCTTTTAGTATAATTAGAAGATTATGTTAACCCCTTGCAGGTATAACTCGCAGTTAGGTGAGTTCAGCCGCTTAATAATTGAGTTAAACCTTCATGCTCTGTCAAGTCTTTCCAGAAAACTATGCCGCTCAACTGGCGGACAAAGTCGCCCGCCTTCAAAGTTTAATTGCCGAAACCCCAAATTTACAAGTATTTGAGTCGCCGGATTCACACTATCGTGCACGAGCTGAATTTCGTATTTGGCATGAAGGCGATGAGAGCGACTACATCATGTTTAACAGTGAAACGCATGAAAAGGTCAAAATAAAAGCCTGCCCGATGGCGATTGAAGCGATTGACGATCTCATGCCCAAACTGATGGCAGAGATTGTTAAAAACCCGGATTTGCGCTTTAAATTGTTTCAGGTCGATTTTTTAGCAACCCTCAGCGGTGAAATGTTGGTGACGTTGATTTATCGCAGACAAATTGCCGAAGATGCGGCTTGGTTAGCTGCGGCGAATCAATTAAAACAGACCTTACCGATTACCCACTTAATTGGTCGTGCGCGTAAGCAAAAAATTCTGTTAGACCAAGATTACGTCATTGAAAAGCTAGAGGTTGACGATAAAACGTTTATCTACCAGCAGATTGAGAACAGCTTTACGCAGCCAAACGCCCAAGTCGCTCAAAAAATGCTCGGCTGGGCGCGTCAGATGTGTGACAAACACATTGAACCTACCGCGGATTTAATTGAGTTGTATTGCGGTAACGGTAATTTTTCAATTGCCTTAGCCGATAAATTTCGTCGAGTGTTAGCTACCGAAATTTCCAAAACCTCGGTCCATTCGGCGCAATTTAATATTGCCGAAAACGGCGTGCAAAATCTAAAAATTATTAAGTTGGCCGCGGAAGAGATTTCGCAAGCGTTGCAAGGCACACGAGAATTTACCCGTCTAAAAGAGGTTGACTTAAACGCCTACGATTTTAAAACGATTTTTGTCGACCCACCGCGTTCTGGGCTGGACGATTTAACGCGCAAAATGGTCACCGAGTTTGACAATATTCTGTACATCTCCTGTCACCCAGAAACCCTCGCGTTTGACTTAGAGTCGATTAAGCAAACCCACGAAGTGATTGAAACCGCGCTGTTTGATCAGTTTCCGTATACCCATCACATTGAAAGCGGTGTGTTTTTACAGCGCAAATCTAACCTTGGAGAAACCGCATGATTTTCGCTTGGATTGGCGCGCTGTTTATTGGTGTTACCTTAGGCTTACTCGGTTCGGGTGGCTCAATCTTAACCGTACCCGTTTTAACCTATTTAGTGGGACAAGAGACCAAGGTCGCCATTGCCGGCTCGTTAATGATTGTGGCGATTATCAGTCTGTTTGCGGTCATTCCATATGCACTGCAAAAACAGGTTAAGTGGCGTACTGTGGTCATTTTTGGTGTACCCGGGATGATGGGGGCAGGCTTGGGGGCTTGGGGGGCGCACTTTGTTAGCGACGCTGTGCAAATGCTGATTTTTACCGGGCTGCTGTTATCCGCATCGTACCTTATGTTTAAGCCGATGAAGCTCGACGCCGAAACCGAACATGAAGAGCGAGCGATGTATAAAATTGCCATTGACGGTTTAATGGTTGGCGCCATTACCGGTTTGGTGGGGGTTGGCGGCGGCTTTTTAATTATTCCCGCCTTGGTGATTTTAGGCGGTTTATCAATGCGTTTGGCGGTGGGCACCAGTTTGGTGATTATTGCTATTAAATCCCTAGCCGGCTTTGTCGGGTATCTACCGGTTTTGGAAGCCCTTAACTTGAGTATCGACTGGCATATCATTTGGATCTTTTCAGCAATCGGTGTTGTTGGCGGTTGGTTAGGCCATAGAATCAGTGCCAAAGTGAATCAAGAAGTGCTTAAAAAAGGCTTTGCGGTGTTTTTAGTGTTAATGGGCTTGTTTATTCTCTATAAAAACTTACCAGGCCTGCTGTAATTTAAATAGGTTTTTTCTCGCTTTCAGAGGTGTCATTAATGCGTTTAGAGTCGGTTAATGTCGGTAAAATTCAAATCCAGCCTTGGCGTTCTGGAACACCCAGTGGACTGCATAAACATCCGGTTGATGGTTTGATTGAAGTTGGCATGATGGGCTTGGCTGGCGATGAGCAGGCCGATACCAAAAATCACGGTGGTGCCGATAAAGCGGTGTTTGTGATGCCGATGGGCAATTATGCACGCTTTAACATTAACCGACCTTTCGGGTTTTTAGGTGAAAACCTCACCATTAGCGGTGTGGATGAAACCCAAATAAGTGTCGGTGACCACTTGCAAATTGGCAGTGTGTTGCTTGAAGTCACGCAACCCCGCTCTCCTTGTTGGAAGCTCGGTGAGCAGGCAATCTCGTTAGATTCATGGGATTCGGCAAGTGAATTTTTGAATGTTTACTCAGATAGCGGGCGTGTTGGCTTTTATTGCCGCGTATTGCAAGAGGGGGGGGTACAAAAAGGTCACACCCTTGACTGGCGACCGATGAACGCTGAACAAGCAGGTGGCTTGTTTTCCATTCACGACTTGTATCTGGCAAGATATTATCACCGCACCGAAGCCCACTGGTCGTTGTTAAAAAAGGTGGTGAGTCATCCCGCACTCTCTGTTGCTTGGCAAACGGCCATTCAAACGTTACTCGATAATCGAAAATAGTCTTTATCAATCAATCGGGATAGTGCAGTACAAAAAAACGGCCAACATGTGTTGGCCGTTTTAGTTTGCGTGATGCAATTTTTTTAGCTTTAGTGTTAAGCGTTAACCGCGTTTGTTGGTTGAACCATTCCCCATTTAGGTAGGGTTTTAAGCTGTTGAATATCAAAGTTTAAAAAGTGGTTCTGTTTCAGCAGTTTAAAGAATAGGTAAATCGTTAACCATTGCAGAATCAACATGGGTGTCCACATCATAAAGTAACCAACACTGCCGTGAGTAATGATGCCGCTATGCACCAGGCCTGCTGATAACCAAAGTACCATCTGCACCTCTAGGGCGAACCCCGGGCAAACCATCGCTAAGGCACCGGCATCGGTTTTGTTCTCTTTTAGGTTTTTAAAGAAGCCTTTTCTGCGCATCGCCGTTAAGGCAAACAGACCAATCAAGAAACTCACGCCTAACCCAACGGTAAACAGAATTAAGTGGTAAGTGCTATTACGCTCGCCACCTAACGCATTCATGGTGCCAATGTCTGCTCTAAACGCGCCGACCATAATCATTGCAATGACGGTAATTGGAATCAACAACGTCACAGTCGCATTGGCGTTAATACCGTGTTCAAACATCGATTTAAAGCCCAGTACAAACTTCAAAATTGACAGCATGACGGTCAAGCCAATAACGGTATAAGCCAATGAAGTACCAATAAAAGCGATGGCTGGAATGTTTGAGAAACCTAATGCACCGAACCCCACGCCAATCATTCCGAATGAGAAGATAGCCAATAGCTGAGAGAGGTTAGCGTTTTGTAAAAAATCTAACTCCCCATCAATTAGACGTAAGAAGTAGTTGCTGAAGATTTTTAAGGCTAAAGCAAAGACCGCTGCAAAGTAGACGCCCGCCGCCATAAACAGTGGGTCAATTAACTGCATGGTAAAGCCAAAAACGCTGATTTGTTCGAATAACCCCGGGATAAACAACGCGCCCAAAATAAAGAACACATTCATGGTCATGGTTAAGGTCAGCGGAATGGCCATTAATTGCACTTCGCGGTTACTGTTAACCAGTTCTTGGTAATCTTGGCTCTTTTTAAAGATGCTAAACCCTTTAAACCAACGCGCCAAAAGCACAAAGTGCAGGGTGGCCGCACCGACCGCACCAATCATATAAAACTGAATGAGCAGCGATAACGCATCCGTTTGCCCAATGTGATTCGCCATTAAGGTGTTGTAATCCACAAACACCTTGCCCGGATGCACCGTCATATAGTTAATAACAAAAAAGAAAGAAGCCGTCATTCCGGCCGCACCGAGCGCCGCCAAAATATGCAGTATTTCGAATTTTTTAGATTTCATGCTGTTCTCCACAACGTTAAATATTCATTAAGTTGAGAGAATCATAACGTAAATTTTAATAAATGTAAAATGTTTACATATTATATTTTTATGTACCCTTAAACTGATCTCGTTAAGGAAGAGGACATTGGTAGGAAGCCGGTTGGCCATTGGTTAAACCGTCTTCTACAATCACAAATTCGATGGTCTGCTGTGTTTGTTTTAAAAACTGGATGCCTTCTGGCTTGCCATTTGAGTTGGGTAAGTCGCACAGGTAGGTGAATTCAACACCTTTTGCATCACTGCCCACTAGCGCATTTTTGCCATTCCAACGAGCCACTTGATAGCTCATAGGTTGGTCACCGACCGCACCCGTTAACACCAAAAAACCGTCTGGCGTTTCAGTCAGTCCGCGCACGCCACGACCGTTAGCGTCAAAATAAAGCCACTTACTTTTTTTGATTTCAAAGCGTTTTTTCTTGGTTTCAATGCGTAAAACGGTACCGATATTGCCTCTTAACACTGGGCCTCTAAAGCCAATGAACAGCCGGCCTTTATCATCAATGGCGAGTCCTTCCAGATCAATGCCGTTCTCTTTACTGGGTAAACCGATAAACGCTTTGAGAATGGGATCGGCCTCTAACAGGGGTTGCAAAGAGAGCGATTGAATATCAACCGCTTCGAACTGGGGATTCAGTTCAACCCGAAACAGCTGTTGTCTGGCGACTTCAGGAGACGTTTCTTGAAGACGTTTTAAATTCTCTTTTTGAGTGGCACTGTCTTTTATTTTTTTGCGTTTGGCGCTGTGCGAGCCTAACGCATATAAGTAGGGTGCTTGCCACGCCACGCCTTCAATATCAATTTCATCCAGGGATTTTGTGAGGTTAATCACTTGCAGCGATTGCCAACCCTTTGCCGAAGGTGTAAACAGCTCCAGTTGATTGCCCTCGTCGGTCACCAGCGCCATAAATTGTTCTGTCACGACAATGCCACTGATGTTTAACGGATCGATTTGGATCGGGTTTGTAAATGACCAGGCCTGCTTATTTTGTGATTGAGCGATTTCGTTTTTGGCGTGCGCAACGCCATTTATACTCAATAGTAAAAGTAGGCTTGAAAGGGCGTAAAAAGAGCATCGAATCATAAAAATTTCCAACGATAACAGGTAAATAAAAGGGGAAGAGGTCGCTTGAATGTCACGCTATTGTAGCGGATTGTGTAAAATAGTCGCACTCAAATGAATAACAAAGCATGGCACAGATGGAAAACACGCAAACGCGAGCAAGCACCGACAAACTCACTAAAAAAGAGCGCACCAAAGACTGGATTAAACCGCCTAAAGCGATTATGAAACCGGTGGGTAGAGCGATGGCGCAATTTAAGATGTTGCGTGATGGTGACCGCGTGTTATTGGGACTGTCCGGTGGCAAGGACTCGATGGCGTTGCTTGTGATTTTGAAACACATTCAACGGCATGCGCCAGTTAAGTTTGAGTTGGCCGCTTGCACGATTGACCCAGAAATCCCAGGGTTTGATCCGTCGCCGTTAAAAGCGTGGTGCGCCCAGATGGACGTGCCTTATTTTTATGAAACCGAAGATATGGTGGGCATGGCCGACCAGTACATGAGAGGCGACTCGTTTTGCAGTTTTTGTGCCCGACAAAAGCGCGGTATTTTGTATTCAACTTGCCGTCGCGAAGGTTATAACGTCTTGGCGTTGGCGCAACATTTAGATGATTTAGCGGAAAGTTTTATCATGTCGGCGTTTAACGCTGGGCAGTTACGTACCATGAAAGCGCACTATGTGAATGACGATGGCGATATCCGCATTATTCGTCCGTTGGTTCGTGTGCGAGAGAACCAAACCCGTGATTTTGCAACGTCAGCAGGCCTGCCGGTTATTGAAGACAACTGTCCGGCGTGTTACGCCAAGCCGCAAGCGCGTGCTGAGACCAAGCAACTGTTATTGGAGCAAGAGCGCAAAAACAAACACCTGTATGCGAATTTGTGGACGGCGATGCAACCGTTGATTGCCGACGATAACCATGAAGGGCAAAGTGAATTGAGTCCGCTGTCTGGTCATGGTTCAAAGGCCGAAGCGTGAGCGTTAAAAACGCGCTAAAGCAAACCATCGTGGTCGGTTTGGCAAAAGGGTTTATTACCTTTTTTAGTTGGTTGCCCCTTTGGTTAAACCAGAGTATAGGTCGCTTTATTGGTCGGTTATTGTGGTGGCTACCCAATGAAAACAGGCGGATTACCCTAGTTAATCTGCGATTAGCGTTTCCGGAGTACTCTGAACAGGAGCGGAGTCGAATTGCCAAGCAGAGTTTATTGCATTTAGGCATGATGGCCACCGAGCTGGGGCCAGCTTGGTTGTGGTCAGATAAAAAGATTATGCCGTTAATTAAAGAGATTAAAGGTCAGTCCTTTCTTGATGAGGCGTTAGCCGCCAAAAAAGGCATCATCTTTTTAGCTCCGCACATTGGCGCATGGGAGCTTATTGGGCCTTTTTTATCGACCCAATATCCCTCGACGTTTTTATATCGCCCGCCTAATATTAGTGGCTTAGAAGACTTTATGGTCGCCTCAAGAGGCCGCTTTGGTGCCGCTTTGGCTACCACCGATGTGCGCGGTGTGCGCACTTTAATAAAGGCCTTAAAACAGCAGCAAGTGTCGGTGATTTTACCCGACCAAGATGCGGGTGAAAAAGGCGGCATTCATGCGCCTTTTTTTGAGCACCCAGCTCGCACCATGACGTTGGCCTCTAAACTGGTTCAAAAAACCGACTGTGCTTTTTTGTTTGTTGCGATGGAACGTTTGCCCAAAGCGCAAGGTTATCGAGTGCACTTTCTGCCGGCAGAACCCGAGGTGGCCAGTCAAGATGAAGTGGTGGCAACGCACGCTCTAAATCGCGGGGTTGAGCAGTGTGTTCGGCTTCTTCCAGAGCAGTATTTATGGTCATATCGCCGCTTTCGTAAACCGCCTAAAGGCACGCCCGGTCCTTATTAAAATGAACGTTCAGTCGGTAACCGCTGACATTTCGATTTTCAAGATACGGTTTTATCTAATTCAAAGTAAGGCATTATGACTCGCCAATCGCTTATCCAAGTCTCTCTGTTTACGTTTCTTTCGATTGCCGCATTTTCAGCCAATGCGGTAATTTGTCGCTGGGCGCTTGACCACCAGTTAATTGACCCCATGAGCTTTACCAGTTTGCGTTTGGGGTCGGCGGCGGTTGTGCTGTTTGCCGTGATGGCTTGGTTTCATCTGCGTAAAGCAAAACAGGGTCAACCGTTAGCAACAAGTGAACAACCAATAAGTCGTGGCAGTTGGCGAGCGGCCATGGTACTGTTTGTGTATGCCATAACCTTTTCGTATGGGTATGTGGCGATTAGCACCGCAACGGGCGCTTTGTTACTGGCGGGTGTGGTGCAACTGACGATTCTAAGTTATGCAGTGCGTAACGGTGAAAAACTGCATTTAGCCGAGTGGATTGGCGTGGCGGTGGCGCTAGTGGGTTTGCTGTATCTGGTCTACCCAAAATTGAGTACACCCTCTTGGTGGGGCTTGGTGATGATGACCATCTCGTCGTATGCATGGGGCTTATACACCATTAATGGGCGTAAATCGCTTAATCCACTGTCGGACACCGCGTTTAATTTCTATCGAACCTTACCGATGATTGCGGTTGCCAGTTTGTTAGGGCTTTGGTTAACCGAAGACACCTACCTAACCCAACAAGGCATATTGCTTGCCGTGGTGTCCGGTGGGGTGACCACCGGCTTAGGCTACATTCTGTGGTATTCGGCACTGCCAAAACTCTCTTCCAGTATGGCCTCTGGCTCGCAGTTATTGGTGCCCTTAATGGCGGCCTTTGGGGCAACGTGGCTAATTGACGAGCCGATTACTTTAACCTTTGTGATTTCAGCGATTTTAATGTTGGGCGGTTTAGGTTTGGTGTTGCATGGTCGAAATCAACACCGCAAAACCAACCTTAAAACGCCTTAAATATTATTGAATGGAAAGTGAGCAGGCCTGTTCATTTTTAAAGCTGGGTGTTTACAGCCTATCAAATCAATTGTATTTATGTTGTCACGTTATCAGCAAGTGGACTTTTGTATATAATTAATTCAACGCTATTAGGGTGTGTTGGTTATGTCTTTTTATAGAAGTTACGTTGCTCACTTAAATTTCATGCAGGTTTTAAAGCCGCTCCTTGTGGTTGGGTTGCTGTTGGTTTCGTTTAGCGTTTGGGCAGCCGAAGGCTTATGGCCGAACAGTGCATTTAGCGAGCCTAAGCAAACCGCTCAAAATTTAGTGCAAACTGTACCGCCACAACTGACCTTTCGTGCCAAGCAAAATCGTTTGCAAGGCTATTCAATACCCAATGACCAAGCTTTTTATGTGTTAAGTACGGGCGGCAAAGACTTTCCGGTTGCCAAGTTGCATCTCTATCAACTTACCCCCTTTAAGCTTGCTAAAACGGTTGAATTACCGCAATTGCCTTCGCCGTTTGGTCGTTATGAAGATGCCAGTGTTCTGCCCATTCCCCAAACCAATCATGTGCTCATTTACAACGTAAAAAGCCTCATTTTATTCGACTATGAACAAGGCCAAATCATTCGCAAGCGTGAATTTAAAGACTACTCAAAAGGCGTGGTTTTACAAGATAATCAAGTGGTGGTGTTTTTTAAAAACCCAATGAAACCCTCTGAAATTGGGTTTAAGGTGTACAGCACAAGTAACCTAAATTTAGTGGCAAAAAGCCAGTTTGAGGGGCAAACCTTTGGTTCGGATTATCGAGGCAACCGGTACAGTTGGTTTAGTGCGCTGGCCGGCAATATGATAGAAATCCCTAGGGACATGGCGGTTGATCCACAGGTGGTGTTTTACGATCCGCAAACCCTTAAACCCAGACTGATTATTAACCACCGAGACAAACAACGTTACAGCATCAATAACCAAACGTTTTATCATGTGGCGCCCGACTTCTCCAAACTCTACATCACCACGGTGTATGAGCAACACGGCGGCTATGATTTTACCGAGTTGGAAGAGCCTGAGAGCGCCATTGCGATGGATAATACTCAGCACATTGAAGTGAACTTAAAGACCCAAGTCATTAACTTTGACCTGACACAAGTACCAGAAAACGCCATAGAAATGCCGCTGGGTCACATTTACTTTCAAGGGCTTTCAGAAAGTGAACGGTTTGTGTGGATTGACGGCGTGTTTTTAATTGATAAAAAGCAAAACAAAACCTATCAGTTTCACCAGTTCCCCGATGGTGAAGCGCTGTTTACCGACTTTAACTCTGACAAAATCATGACCACCCCAAACGCCATAAAGCATTTAAGTCTGAAAGATCAATATGGCAAAATAACCCCGCTTGATCAAACAACCTTAGAAGCCAATCAAGTCACCATTGAATAAGCTTACGTGGGATGCTTTTGTATAAATGAAAAGGGTACCGGATCACCTGTTTTTAAGGCGTTTTGTGACCCCGATAACTCAAGAACGAAACCCCACCCACGACCAATAACATGCCGGTTGCATGCCAGGCGGTAAAGGGTTCATTTAGAATCCAGATGGCTAAGCCCATAGTCATAATAGGGCCAAGTGAGCCGACAATGCCGGTTTGCGCAGGGCCAATTCGATGAATCGCCTCGCTGATCATAAAGCTTGGGATGACGGTGCTGAATATCGCTAACAGTGCTAGCCAAAGCCACGCCATTGAGGTGACGTTTAAATCGGTGAAGTGGTTAAAGATTGAGAAGTGAATCAGTACAAAAATACTTGAGATACTCATTGCTAAGCCGGTAAACCAAACGCTCCCCATACTTTGAATCTCTTTTTTACCAAACAGCACATAAAACGAAAATGACAGCGCGGCGAGTGCAACCAGTAGAGTTCCAAGAATAACGTTATCGCCTTCCAGTGACAGTTCTTTGTAAAACACAATCCACAGGCCTGCGTAAGTGATAATCAGCGAGAAGAGGGTTTTACGGGTAAGCGGGGTTTTAAAGAACAGCGCACCGAGTAATGCCACCATAATCGGATAGGTGAATAGGGTTAAGCGCTCCAGTTGCGCACTAATCAGCTCTAGGCCTTTCAAGTCAAACCACGACGACAGGTAGTACCCAATAAAACCTAAAAAGGTGATTTTTAGCCATTTTGACGATAGGTTTTCTGGGGTGGTTTTTTGTTTAGCCAGCCAGACAAGAACCGCTAAATAAATGGGCAGAGCAATGGCCATGCGTAGCATTAAAACGCTGTCGGTATCCAGCCCTTCGGCGTAGGCAAGTTTGATGAAAATGGATTTTAGTGAGAACAGTCCTGTGCCAATAATGGCAAGTAGCAAACCAATGTTAAACGCCGACAATGGGAGTCTGTTAATCATGATTTGCGGCCAACGAACCATGCATAACGGTGTGCAGTGTCGCTGGGTGCGTCTGATTGAAGCGTCTTTTCGTTGGTGTTTTCAACGATATTTTCATTGTGTAACCAGCCCTCGCCGTAAACCAGTGTGGTCAGTTGTGGCCAAGCTTGACTGAGTTCATTCGATTGCACATAAAACGCGGGGTTGCTGGGTGCATTTTCTTGCACGGGGGCGAGAAAGGTTTGATAAAACAACAAGCCGTTTGGTTTCAATGCACTGGCGATTTCTGGAAACAGGGTTCGATCTAAGTAACGACTGACCACAATGACATCAAACTGTTGGTAGGGTAGAAGCATCTGCTCAAGGTCGGTAATCAAAGGTTCGATCGGTAGTTGGCTTAGGCTGGCCCAGTTATTGAGTATGGTAAGTGCACTATCGGAGATATCCCACGCTTGAGTTTTTAAACCACATTGCGCCAAAAAACGCGCGTTGCCGCCCAATCCGCAGGCCAACTCTAGGGCTTTGCCATTAAACGGCAGTAAGCGGCTGTGTTGTTTGAGCACAAAGCAAGGATTAGCGGGCGTTTGTAACGTGGCGTCGGCGTATTTTTGATCCCACTTCTGGGCAAGGGTTTGACTCATCTAAAAACCCTATTTGCGCCAGAATGCGGCGGTAAACAACACCAGTAAGGTGAAGATTTCTAAACGCCCCAATAACATGGCAAACGCCAGTACCCACTTAACCGGGTCACTCATGGTTTCGTAGTTAGAGGCAACGTCACCCAACCCTGGCCCCAGATTATTCATCATGGCGGCAATCGCTGAGAAAGCGGTGAGTTCATCGACGCCCAAGGCCATGATAATCAGCATTAAAACGGCAAAGGTAAAGGCGTAAACAGAGAAAAACCCCCATACAGCGGTCATGACTTTTTCTGGAATGGGTTTGCCATTGAGCTTAACCGGCATAATGGCGTTTGGGTGAAGTAGACCACGAATTTCGCGTGAACCTTGTTTGAAAAGCAGGACAAAACGAATCATTTTCATCCCACCGGCGGTGGAGCCGGCACTGCCGCCGATAAAACTCATCATGATCAGCAAAATAGGAATAAACGCTGGCCAAACTGAGAAGTCGGCATTAGCAAACCCCGTGGTGGTGGCCAGCGATACGGTTTGGAAAATACCGTAACGGAACGACTCTTGCCAAGTTGGGTAGACTTGATTGAAGTACAAGTAAGTCGTCACCACCAGAATCCCAAGCAGCAATAAGCTGGCGTAGGCTTTAAATTCTGGGTCTCTAAAGTACGGAAACACCGTAAAATTTCTGAAAGCGGTAAAGTGCAACGCGAAGTTAATACCGGATAAAAACATAAAGAAGATGGCAACGCTTTCTATGGCAATGCTATCAAAATAGCCAATACTGGCATCATGGGTCGAGAAGCCACCAATCGCCACGGTTGAGAAGCTGTGTCCAAACGCATCAAACCAGTTCATACCCGCTAACCAATACCCGATGGCGCAGGCGACCGTTAAGCCTAAATACAGGTACCAAAGGGTTTTGGCCGTCTCAGAGATACGCGGTGCAATTTTAGAGTCTTTAACTGGGCCAGGGGTTTCAGCACGATACAGCTGCATGCCTCCAATACCGAGCATAGGCAGAATAGCGACCGCTAAAACGATGATACCCATACCACCTAACCACTGTAACTGCTGGCGATACCAAAGAATGGCGTGCGGCATATTGTCCAAGCCACTCATGACCGTGGCACCGGTAGTGGTTAAACCAGAGAAGGATTCAAATACCGAGTCGGTGAGTGTTAAGGGGGCTTGCGGCTCGAAATAGAAAGGCAGAGCGCCCACCAATCCAAGAACCGTCCAGAAGAGGACAACGACTAAAAAACCATCACGAATTTTGAGGTCTTGTTTGTGGTTACGAATCGGATACCAAAGTAGCAGGCCTGCAACTAATACGCCAATCATGACGATAATAAAACTGCTGGTCGCACCATCTTGGTAGTAAAGAGAAATTAAAATCGGCGGAACTAGGCTAATGCTGTAGACCATTAATAAAATGCCGATAACTTTGGTGATGATTTTTGAATGCATAATTATTTGACGGGGCTAGCCTTAGCTTAACCAGCTGCTGGTTTCTGTTGGTGAGAACATCTTGGCAACTAAAGGCCCAAAACTGGGGTCTGACAAGAAAAGAATGACGTGATCTTCGGGTTCTATGGTTAAGGTTCGGTGTGAAATGTGCACCACCCCGTCGCGAATGATACAGCCAACCGTAATTTCATCTGGCCATTTAATGTCACCAATTTCACGGCCAATAACCATGCTGGTTTCCATCGTGCCATGCGCAATTACTTCCATGGTTTCAGCAGCCCCTCGTCTTAAAGAGGCGGCCTGAACCGTGTCGCCTTGGCGCATATAGTGTAATAAATGACTGGTGGTGATTTGGTCGGCAGAGATGGCGATATCAATACTGTTGCGTTGAATGAGCTCAATATAAGATTGATTATTCACCAAGGCAATCACGCGGTGCACGCCCAGTTTTTTGGCTAACATGCCCGAGATAATGTTGGCTTCATCGGAGTTGGTAACCGCCACAAACAGATCGATTTCATCGATATTTTCTTCGAGTAATAAATCTTTATCCGAGACGTCTCCGTGAATAATAATGGTTTTGTCTAAGGCTTCAGCCACTTCACGCGCCTGCTTGATATTGTGATCAATCAGCTTTACTTGGTGGGCGTTTTCTAAGGCTTGTGCTAATCGAAAGCCTACGTTACCCCCACCGGCAATCATAATGTTTCGAGAAGGGCGTTGTTTTTGGCGGCGCAGGTCTTCCACAATCACCGGAATACTTTTCGGTTCGGCTAGAAAAAAGACTTCATCCTCTGCGCGAATGGTAACTTCTCCGGTGGGCATGACCACTTCGTCTTTACGATAGAGTGCAACAATGCGGGTGGTGACGTTTTTTGGAAGGTAGTTTTTAATCTCTTTGATTTTCTTATCCGCGAGGATACTGCCCGGATAAGCGCGTACCGCAATCAAACGCACTTTACCGCCGGCAAAGTCAATGACTTGCAGCGCACCTGGGTATTGAATCAATTGCAAAATGTAGTCGGTGACTAAGGCCTCTGGGCTAATCATGACATCAATCGGCAGGCTGTTGGCATTTTGTTCACGGTCGAACAGTTCTGGGCGGTCAAGGTAAGAGCGGCTTCGAACACGGGCAATTTTAGTGCCCGTTTTATAGAGAATATGCGCAATTTGGCAGGCGAGAATATTCGTTTCATCATCTTGCGTGGCAGCAATCAGCATGTCGGCATCTTCTAAACCGGCCTGCTCTAGAATGTCTGGGTGTGAGGCGTGCCCACTGACCGTACGAATATCCAAGCGATCTTGAAGGCGCTGTAAGTGCGCAGTGTCAAGGTCGACCACGGTGACATCATTGTTTTCATTGGCAAGTAACTCAGCCAGAGAAGAACCGACTTGGCCGGCACCTAAAATCATGATATTCATAGTTTGAAAAGGCTTCTTTTATTTTTTTGTAAATAATAAAGTGTCATTTTACGCTAAAAAAAACGTTTAAAAGGGTTAAACCGGGTTTTTCGGGTCGATGTCTAAGGTTTTGAGTTTGCGATACAGGTTGGTTCGGTCGACACCAGAGCGTTTGGCTGTTTCCGATACATTGCCTCCGGTCTCTCTTAACAGTTGGCTTAAATAGGCTTTTTCATATTGGTCTTTAGCCTGTTTTAAGTTGATTGAGGTGTCAACGCCGGTATTGCTGGTTTCAGTGTGCGTGGGTTGCACCAGAGCCGATTTTACTTCACTGTCGGTGATGTCGCCGGTGCCTAAAATCAGTAGCTTTTGGATCAGGTTTTCCAGTTCGCGTAAATTACCTGGCCAGCTGTATTGGCGTAAAATGTTTTGAGCTGAAACACTGAAATGGCGGTAGTTCAAACCGTCGTGAGAAACCAGGTGGTTGATGAAGTATTCAATGAGCTCCGGAATATCTTCACTGTGTTGGCGTAAAGCGGGGATCTGAATCGGCATCACTTGCAGGCGTTGTAACAGGTCATCCCGGAATTGTCCGCTGTGCGCAAGCTCTTCTAAACTGTGTTTACTGAGGACAATTATACGAATGTCTAATTGAACGGTATTTTGAATGGTCTGGCACTCAAAGCACTGCTTGTTGAGCAAGTTGGCTAATATCTTTTGGCTCAATTCGTTTAGGTTATTGGCGTTGGTTAAGACTAAGGTGCCACCATCAATGGCCCGCAGTTGGGTCAGTAAATCTTGATTTTCGTTTACAAGGGAATTTTCAGCCAAGGTATTAAAATCGTTGGCGTACAAAACCAGCAGGCCTGCCTCTTTTCGGTCACTGGTTTTGTGCAGGGCTTTGGCAAAGTGTTTTTTACCACTGCCTGTTTCACCGGTGACCAGAATGGGCATGCTGTATTTGGCAAGGCGCTCAATGGTTTCACGCAGGGCCATAATTAATTTACTTTTACCAATCGGCAATATCTGTTCGGGCAAGGTCTGTTTAAGTTGGCGATTCTCTTGATTCAGGCGCGTATGCTGTAAGGCGCGTTCTGCAATGACAATCAGTTTTGCCAAAGAGAGGGGTTTTTCTAGAAAATCGTAAGCGCCGAGTTTGGTGGCTTCAATGGCGGTTTCAATGGTGCCATGTCCAGACATCATGACAATACTAGTTTGCTGTAGGATAGGGTCGGTTTGCATCTCTTTAAGCAATGAAATACCGTCAATATCAGGCATCCACACGTCTAAAAATATAACTTCCGGGACTTGGGTGCGCCAGGCCTCTTTGGCTTGTGTGCCATTGGCAGCCGTGGAGGTAATATAGCCCTCCTCATCAAAAATTTCTTGCATCAAGCTTCGGATGTCTTTTTCATCATCCACGATTAAGATTTTGCCTGGTTTCATGCGTTCTCGGTGCTCAAAATAATAGGAATTTCAATTATAAAACAGGTTCCGCCCTCTGGGGGCGACTCAAGGCGAATTTGTCCGCTGTGCTCTTCAACAATTTTGCGCACAATGGCCAACCCTAAGCCGCTGCCTTTTGGTTTGTCGGTGGCGTAGGGTTCAAAAATCCAGTTTTGCGCGTCTTCGCCAATACCCGGGCCATTATCACAGAGGGTAATAACGAGTTCCGAACGATCTTTTGAGCACTCGGTGGTGACAATTATCCGTGCTTTTTCGGTGTCCTCTGAGGCTTCAATGGCGTTTTTAATGAGGTTGTGGAACAGCTGACGAAGACGGGAAGCATCCGCCATGATGCTCGGGCAGGTTTCATCTAATTGGTGTTTAATAGACCAATTGGATTCGCGACTTTGATACATCAAGACAATGTCTTCAATGAGGGTGTTAATGTTGAGTTTTCGGGTTTGTACTTCTGGTGTGTTGGCGTAATCTGAGAAGGCTTCAACCAAGGATTGCATGGCACTGACTTGGTCAGTAATGGTGCTGGTTAAGCGCGCCAGTAGTGCTTGATCCTCACTGTCTAATTTGGCAGAGAGTTTGTAGTTTAAACGCTCGGCAGACAACTGAATTGGGGTAAGGGGGTTTTTAATTTCGTGCGCTAAACGTCTGGCCACATCGCTCCAAGCGGCATTGAGTTGGGCTTGTACCAGAGCGGTAATGTCATCAATTACGATAACAAATCCGCCAATCTTTTGATCAATGCTGGGTAGGGTTGAACCGTGTAAAAAGAGGATTTTTTGTCCCTCTTTGCAGGTGAATTTATATTGCAAATTCCAGTTGGCGTCGTTGCGTTCAAACAGCGGTTGAATTTGCTCGAATAAGTTTTGCAAGTGACGATTCTCTTCATGCTCAATGATATCGATAAATTTACGGCTGATGTGATGACTCAGTTGGGTATTGAGAATGGTCGCAGCCGCATCATTACTGGTACGTAACCGTTTATTCATATCAAAGGTTAACACCCCGGTTGAGAGGTTTTGAATAATCGCTTGCAGGTAGAGTTTTTGTACTTCGGTCTGTTGATGCCCAAATTTAATGTCGTTTCGTGCTTGGGCAATTTTTTGAATCATATCGTTAAACGACTGAATTAAGATGCCAAAATCATCATCACGATCGACGGGCATTTTAATGCTGTAATCGCCACGGGATACGGCGGCTGTTCCGCGTGCTAAGGTGCGAATGGGGCGGGTTAAATTTTGCACCACTTGCACGGTAAAAAGCAAAGTCGTGACTAAGGTAAGCAACAAAACCATCGATAAAATAAGCGTAAAACTCGCGGTTAGTGGACCTTTTAAATAGGAGAGTTCTTTGTATTGTCCAGCCGCCACTTTAACCGATTCGGACAGTTCAGTCATACCGGTTGGAATGTCAAAAATAACCTGTAGCGCAAAATTACCGCTGAGCTGAAGGTCGGAAAACGGGATGATCACGCGAATAAACTCTTGTGGCTGTGTGGTGCCCGGTATGGATTCAATGGCGGCGTAGGTTTTCTTCTGGCGAATTTGTTGGAACAGGTTGTCGCCTGGCGGCGATGGCAAAATATCTAAGTCGTTTAAACTGCTGAAGGCAATTAACTGTTGGTTAGAGTGATAGAGCGCGACCTCTTGTGCATTGAGTTTAGCGCGAATCGTGCTAACCCCGACAAATGGCGAGGATGCCAGCAGAGAGCTGTTGTCTTTGGCTACCGTGAGGGTTAAGTTTAGACTGTCGATGGTTTTGTTATCGAGCGTTGAACGAACTAAGGTGGTGGCGTTTTGCAGGGCCACTTCGGTTTTTACATCAAACCATTGATGAATGCCTTGCTGAATAAAAATTAAGGCAAAGTAGAAAATGGTGGCAACTGGCAGACCTAATAACAGGGTAAAAACAGCGGTAATGCGGACGGTGATTTTGGCACCGGGTACCCGGTGCACGTAGCGTTTACGCAGTTTGAAAATGGTGCGTGCCAGCATGAACAGCAAGCCCAACGTGCCAATAAGCGTAAAAATCAACAGACTGGAATAAGCATCGGCAAATTCAGAGGCGTTTTGCAGAATCTGGCTCATCATAATCAGCGCAATCAGCAAGGTGCTTGAGAGCAAGGCTAACCAGCCGTATTGTCGAATGTTTTTTAAGCGTGTTGTCTTCATAACCAACTCTTGGGCGTGTAAATGCGGGTTTCAAACCAGCCACTGTTTAAATTCCAATCGGAATCCAGTAACGAATTTAACACGAGCGGCGCAGGCAAGCGCCAACGATTTAAGTTTATGTTGAGCTTGAGGGTATATTTTTGGGCTGGGTGCAACTCAGAGAGCCCTAAAATCGGAAAGGCCGATAGGGTTCCGAGGGTTTTAAGGGCTTCATCCAGTGAGCTAAAGCTCTGAACTTTGTTGTTGCGTTCATTCACTAAGGTGTAACGACCACTAAAGTCCGAGTAGTGCAGTTGTGTGTTGTAGGACACATGCATGCGCTCTCGTCGATACTTAATGCCAGCGAATCGCTGGTGCTCTTGAAATACGATCTCCGTTTTAAAAGTTAAGGTTATCTCATTGTAAATGGCTTCAATGACCGCTTTAGGCAGATGAAATTGAACTTGAGAGTCAAACAGGAGCTGTTGATCTTCTTGATAGTCGGTCATCTGAATAATACGAATTTGATCAGATGCGAAGGTAAATGCGCTTTGAAAAGTGAGCAGGCCTGCTAACAATAGGCGTAAAACTTGGGTGTTGAGTTGTGTAAAAAGCCGACACACCGAATTAAAGCAGGCTTGGATAAATCGAGTTTTAGCCAGCCCCATTTGATTACAACTCTTTTTCGAGTAAGCAGTAGAAGAAGCCATCCATGCCATTGCTGCCCGGCAATATTTGACGACCAGGCGTGGTTGCAAACGTCACTCCCCAGTCGGCTTCGATGGGGATCACTTTGGCGGTGGGTTCCGATTCAATAAAGTGTTGCATCTGCAAGGTGTTCTCTTGTGGCAACACAGAGCAGGTGGCATATAACAAGCGACCACCAGGCTTTAGGGTCGGCCATAAGGCTTGAAGAATGGCATTTTGTGTTTCCACCAATTGTTCAATGTCTTCTAAAGTACGGTGCCACTTTATGTCGGGATGACGGCGGATAATGCCGGTCGCAGAGCAGGGGGCATCGAGTAAGATTTTGTCGAATAGTTCTCCATTCCACCAGTCTGCCGGTTGTGAGGCGTCCCCAACCGCATACTCCGCCTCTAAATCCAAGCGATAGAGGTTTTCTGCCAAACGGTCTAACCGCTCAGGTTCTTTTTCAAGCGCGAAGACCTTGGCCTCGTTATTTGACATTTCAAGCAGGTGAGAGGTTTTACCACCCGGTGCCGCACACGCGTCTAAGATGGATTCGCCGGCTTGAGGTTTTAAAATTAACGCGGCTTGTTGTGCGGCGGGGTCTTGAACGCTAAACCCCCCCTCTTCGTAAGTGGGTAACTTAGCAATATCGGTACTTTTGGTGAGCACAATTGCTTGCGGTGTATTAGGGTGGGCAATCGCTTCAACTTCGGCGTTTGCCAATTTTTCGAGTAGATCGTCGCGGGTTTGCTGAAGGGTATTGACTCTCAGCGTTAACGAGGCCTGCTCATTATTGGCTTGTAACATCGCTTGCCAATGCTCTGGATAAGCGGTGCGCAGTTGTTTAACAATCCACTGAGGGTGCGAAAACTTATAGGCAGGTTTTAAGTCGACTTCGGCACAAATGGCCTCTTTTTCACGTAAAAAACGACGTAAAACGCCATTTAATAAGGCTTTTGCCCACGGTTTTTTAAGCGATTTGGTGACGCTCACCGTTTCAGAAACTGCGGCGTGTTCCGGGGTGTCCATATATAAAATTTGGTATAAACCGAGCAGAATCAGTTGATTAACGTCTTCGTCTTTCTCTTTCATTGGTTTTTTGAGCAGATGCGTACGAATCGCTTCTAAACGGTCTTGCCAGCGCAAAGTACCGAGCACCAAGTTTTGGGTAAAATTACGTTCACGACGGTCGCTAAACTGCGCCAACCCTTCTGGAAGGCTTTGGCTTAACGAACGGCCATGCTCAATAACCGTTAGGCAAATTTTAAGCGCCACAAAACGGCTGTTGATGGCTCTGGGTTCAGACATTAAAATTGGTGTCCTTCAAGCTTTCTGGATTGGGCAAAGTCGTAAGCGGCCATTGGTTTTTTTCCGGCAGGCTGTACTTGCGTTAGCCAAATAGAGTCACTGCCCGTAGTGATTAACATACCTTGCTTGCTAACGTTTAACACCAGGCCTGCTGATTTTTCAGAAGATTGGTTTTCAGGTTCTTGGGCAATATGGGCTTTTAAAATGCGCAGTGGTTGATCTTGATAAGTTGTAAAGGCGACTGGCCATGGGTTAAACGCTTGAATTTTACGCACAATGGTGTGTGCGGGTTGTGACCAGTTAATCTCTGCTTCGGCCTTGTGCATTTTTTCAGCGTAGGTGACTAAGCTTTCATCTTGTTTTTCAGGGATAAGCTGGTTGGTTTGCAGTTGCGCTAGGGTTTCTATAAGCGCCTCGCACCCCAACATGCTCAAGCGGTCGTGCAATGTTTGCGCAGTGTCGTCTGTTTGAATGGGAGTGGTTTTTTTAATCAGCATGTCACCGGTATCTAACCCAATATCCATCTGCATAATGGTCACGCCCGTTTCAGCATCGCCGGATTCAATGGCGCGCTGAATCGGGGCAGCACCACGCCAACGCGGCAGTAACGAGGCGTGAATGTTTAAACAGCCAAATTTAGGCATGTCCAGTACCACTTTTGGCAAAATCAGACCGTACGCGACCACAATCATTAGGTCGGAATTCAATGCAGCTAACTCGTTTTGAGCGGTTTCATCACGCAGCGTTTCAGGTTGATAAACCGGAATATTGTGTTCAAGTGCTAAGTTTTTTACTGGGGTTGCGGTAAGTTTGCGGCCGCGACCAGCAGGGCGGTCGGGTTGGGTGTAAACCGCAATCACGTTGTGCTCAGAATTTAGTAGGGCTTGCAAGGGGGCCACTGAAAATTCGGGCGTACCAGCAAAAATGATGTTTAAAGGTTGGGTCATTAGGGTCTCTTTGGTGTGCAATTTACAAGGGCGATTAAAGATCGACGTTACGATTGCTCTTCGTTCATCAGTTTACGAAATTGCTGCAAAGCGCGAGTGCGTTTTAAACCGGATAGGTGGTCAATAAACATTTTGCCATTTAGGTGGTCAATTTCATGTTGCAAGCAAACAGCCAGCAAATCGTGGGCTTCAATCTCCACCATTTTGCCATCGCGATTCATGCCTTTGACGATAATGTCGCTTGGACGGTTCACTTTACCGTAGATGCCGGGCAGTGATAAACAGCCCTCTTCCCAAGTGATTTTGCCGGCTGTGCGAATGATTTCAGGGTTGATGAGAGCAATAGGTTGGTCTTTGCTCTCTGAAACATCCACCACAATAATGCGTTCTTGCACCGCAATTTGTGGTGCCGCCAAGCCAATACCGGGCGCGTCATACATGGTGTAGAACATATCATCAATGAGCTTGTCTATTTGGTCGGTCATCTCTTTGACCGGTTTGCAGACTTCTCTAAGGCCTTGCTCTGGGTAGAGAACGATATCGAGTTTTTCCATAGCGTTATTTATACTTAATTCTGTTGTAATTCCTTTATTATATCGAACTATGTCAAGTTTTTCTGATTTACCCAGCCTATTGCCATTTCATTTGGCCTATTTTTCTGCAGAGCAATTGCGGAATGTGTTTCAGCACTTTGGGTCTCTAAAGCAGGCGTTGCAAGCCAGTCAAGGTGAACTGCGAGCGAGTGGCTTAGTTAAAGACAAGCAAATAGACGCCTTGTTTGCTGCCGATTTAACGCAACGGGTTGACGAAGCTTTAGCGTGGGCAGAGCAAGAAAACCAAAGTTTATTGGGTTTGGGAGCGATGGGTTTTCCTGAGCAGTTAAATGAGATTAGCGATGCACCGATTTTACTTTATGTGAAAGGGTCGGTCTCACTGCTCAGCGATCCACAACTCGCCATTGTGGGGAGCCGCCATGCCTCAAAGCTGGGTACGAGTTCAGCGAAAGACTTTGCGCATTATTTGTCTGATCAAGGCTTGGGCATTACCAGTGGATTAGCCTTGGGAATCGACACGGCGGCGCATCAAGGTGGCTTGTTGGGAATCGGCAAAACCATTGCGGTGGTGGCGACCGGATTAGATCGAATTTATCCAGCACGTAATAAAGAGCTGGGGCATGAGATAGTAGAGCAGGGTGCAATGGTCTCAGAGTTTCCATTAGGCACCAAACCGTTAGCGCATCACTTTCCCAAGCGTAATCGAATTATCAGTGGTTTGAGTGTCGGTACTTTGGTGGTAGAAGCGGCTTTAAAAAGTGGCTCCTTAATTACCGCACGCATGGCTTTAGAGCAGGGGCGTGAGGTGTTTGCAATTCCGGGTTCGATTAATAATCCGCAGGCCAAAGGGTGTCATCAACTGATTAAACAAGGTGCAAAATTAGTGGAGTCTGGGCAAGATGTTTTAGAAGAGTTAGTCGGTCTGATTGAGCTCACTAAAACCAAGCCGATGAATCAGCAAGATTGGCTGCAAGAGACCGAGCGTGGCTCGAATGCGTCGCCCTCTTCAACCGTGGAAGCTAGCCGTATTTTAAACTACCTTGCTTACGAGCCGATGGGGTTAGACGAGTTAGTGGTCCTCTCTAAAATGCCAGTATCGGATATTTTAAGTCAGATGATGTTATTGGAGTTATCGGGCGAGGTAGAGGCGATGTCGGCTGGCCGTTGGCGCCGAATTAAGTAAAGAGTATTCGGGGTTCGGCGGACGTTTTAATCGAAATGAATGGTACAGAAAACCACGTTGCCTTTTTCAGAGTAACGCAAGTTATCAAAACTGAGCTTGTTGGCCATCATAATCCCTCGACCATGATTGTCCATGGCGCGCTCAATTGAAAAATCCAGATAGGGTTGGCTATCAAAACCGTTACCCATATCGGTTATGGTAATTAATAACGATTGGCCTTTTCGTTCAATTAAGACATCAACAAATCGGTCTTTGTAAGCGGTCATCTTCAGGCGTTTTTGTATTTCGGCCTGCAATTGATCATGATGGATGAGCATGGTCTTTTCTTGATAGCCAATTTCTAAATTACCATGTTCGACGGCGTTGACCAGCAGTTCAAAGAGGCCGATGGCCACTTTTTGCGGTTTAGGAGTCAGGAAGGCGAGGATGTTTGATAGGTTTTTGGCCTGCTCAATCGTTTTGTAGGTAAAGTGCCCGCTTTTGAGTAGTTGCGCACTCTCAACTTGGTTATAGGTTTTGTTGATGATTTGCTGGTGATTGGTAAACCCTTTAACCGCGGCTTCAACAATCGACAGCAAGTGGGTTTTAGAAAACGGTTTGAGCAAATAATAGAATGCGCCGGATTGAATGCCTCGGTTAATGTCTTCATGGCTATCGGCCGAGGTTTGCAAAATAGCGGGCACCATTTCATAGCGCACATCTGACTTTAGCTCTTGTAATAAGGTGATGCCATCCTTATTGGGCATTCGGTAGTCAAACAGATAAGCACTGAAATAATCATTTGGATGGCTTTGAATGATGTCTAATGCTTGTACACCATCATTTGCTTGGATTAGTTGGTAGTCGGTTTCATCAAAATAGGCACTCAATAACGCCAAGCTAATTGGGTCGTCATCAACCAGAAGTAAACGATGAATACGTTTCTGCATGGGGCTCTCCAAGGTGGTCATGATGAATGGGTTGGCCTTCAAGTCCAATTAGATAAAGGTAACGTCTGATTATAAGTAATTAGTTGTATTTTTTGGGGTTAAATTACAAGAAAAATCCCTTTTTGTTATTAGATTTAAGATAGAAACTTCAATTAATTTGCATATTTAGTTTGCAAAACCGTGTAATTTTTTGCACCCTTTAAAAAAGGTTATGCAGACATTAAATTTTATTAGAGCTGGGAATAGATGACAAATTTGGTAATAGTGGAGTCTCCTGCAAAGGCGAAGACCATAGAGAAATATCTGGGTAGTGGGTTTACTGTTCGTTCAAGTTACGGACATATTCGAGACATTCAGAAAAAAGGCATGGGCATCGACTTAGAAAATGGATTTATTCCAAGTTATGAAATTTCAGCTGACAAACGCAAGAATGTCACCGAGCTGCGAAAGCTCGCCAAGGCCTCTGAAACGGTCTGGCTCGCAACCGATGAGGACCGCGAAGGGGAAGCCATTGCTTGGCACTTAGCGGAAGCCTTAAAGTTAGACATTAATGAAACCAAACGCATTGTGTTTCATGAAATTACCAAACCCGCTATTCAAAAAGCGATTGCCGAACCACGCAGAGTGGATATGGATTTGGTTGAAGCGCAACAAGCCCGCCGTATTCTTGACCGTATTGTGGGCTTTGAGCTGTCACCTATTTTGTGGAAAAAAATTCGCACAGGCCTGTCAGCAGGTCGCGTTCAATCGGTGGCGGTACGATTAATTGTTGAGCGTGAGCGCGAAGTTGAAAGTTTCGAATCTACGTCGGTGTTTCGAGTACAAGGCACGCTTAATTTACTGGATGAAAGCGGCAAAGAAGTCGGCGTGTTAGACGTTAAACGTACCGCGGCATTTGATTCTGAAGCCGAGGCCTCAACGTTTTTGGAAGCTGTATCAAAAGCCAATTTAAGTGTGTTGTCTTTAGAAGAGAAGCCGGCAAAACGTTCACCAAAAGCACCGTTTACCACCTCCACGCTCCAGCAAGAAGCGTCCTCTAAATTAGGTTTCTCGGTAAAACAAACCATGATGGTTGCACAACGCTTATATGAGTCTGGAAAGATTACTTATATGCGTACCGACTCGGTGAATTTGTCTGAACTGGCGATTGAACAAGCCAAAGAGGTCATTACCGCTGACTTTGGTTCAAAGTACTCAAACCCAAAACGTTACAAAACCAAAAATGCCGATGCGCAAGAGGCGCACGAAGCGATTCGCCCGACTGATTTCAATATGAAAACAGTGGACGGTGAACGCAACGAACAGCGTTTATATCAACTTATTTGGCGCAGAACCATGGCTTCGCAGATGAGCGATGCACAATTAAAGCGGACGACTGTGGATATCGGCATCGACCTGTTACCGGGTGATAAATTCACGGCTAAAGGCGAAGTCATTGTGTTTGACGGTTTCTTAAAAGCCTACGATTTAGACGACAAAAACGAAGACGGCTTGTTGCCTCCAATGAAAGTTGGGCAAGCTTTGAGTGTCGCAGAAATTGTCGGGCGTGAGAGCTTTAGTCGTGCACCAGCGCGTTATAACGAAGCCAGCTTGGTGCGTACCCTAGAGGAGATGGGGATTGGCCGTCCATCGACCTATGCACCCACCATTGATACTGTTCAGCAGCGTGGTTACGTGGTGAAAGAGGATCGTGAAGGTAAAGAACGTCAGTATCGCCAAATTACTTTAAATGCCCAAGAAATGGTGGCAGAAACGCTGACAGAGATGGCGGGTACGGAGAAGAATAAACTGTTTCCAACCGACATTGCCGGCATCGTCAATGACTTTTTAGTAAAGCATTTTGGTGAGGTATTAGATTTTCAATTCACCGCTAAAGTGGAAGATAAGTTTGACACGATTGCGAAAGGCAATATTCAGTGGCAAGTGATGTTAGAAGAGTTTTACTCGCAATTTCATCCCAAGGTGGTTGCCGCTGAAGATGTGTCTCGCGAAGAGGCTGGCCAAGCACGTTTATTGGGGGCGCACCCTAAAAATGGCAAGCCAATGTTTGTTAAGATCGGTCGTTTTGGTCCTTATGTTCAATTGGGTGACGGTGAGAATGACGAAAAGCCAACCTTTGCCAGTTTAATGCCGGGTCAAAAGATGGATCTACTTACCTTAGACCAAGCATTAGAACTGTTTAAATTGCCACGTGAAGTCGGTGAAATGCCTGAAGCCTATCATGCAAAAGCGGTTGATGGTTCGGAGTTTGGTGTTGAGAAAGGGCAAAAAATTATTGCCAAACAAGGACCGTTTGGTCCTTACTTAGAGTACGGCGAGAAGATGTATGCGCCGATTAAAGGTTATGACCCACTTAGCATTGAGTTAGAAGATGCCATTATTTTAATTGAAGCTAAAATTCAGGCGGATGCCGATAAAATTGTCAGAACCTTCCCGGGGACGGATGTCAAAATCTTAAAAGGACGTTGGGGACCCTATATTACCGATGTCACCACCAAGAAAAATGCCAAGATTGCGAAAGATGAAGATCCGTTAGCTTTGTCATTTGAAGAGTGTGAAAAACGGTTAGAAGAAGCGCCTGAGCCTAAAAAACGTGGGCGTGCGGCGACCAAAAAAGCACCTGCTAAGACAGCGGTAGCTAAAAAGCCCGCTGCCAAGAAGGCGCCAGTTAAGAAGCCAGCGGTAAAAAAGACACCGGCAAAAAAACCGGCCGCTAGGAAAGCACCGGCTAAAAAGCCAGCCACCAAAAAGACGGTTGCTAAAAAAACAGCTTCAAAGCCAACTTCACCTGAAGAGTAAACGCGCTTAAGCGCATTAAGTTAGCTACTTTTCTAAAACCAAGTAGCCCTTTTCTTGAAAGTCAGCAGGCCTGCTGATTTTCAAAATGGCCCGACGCTTAAAGCCAGATACACACGGTTGTATCTGGCTTTTTTTGTTTCGACTTACCTAGGCTAGAACGGTAAAAGAGTGAGTGTGTTAGGCAGCAACACTCTGTTTGGTTGCCTTTTGTTGGCTGGAAACGTAAAAGCAAAACTGCCCTTTTCCTGCATTTTTTGCTGCATACATGGCGGTGTCGGCGGCTTTTAGGAGGGTGTACCGGTCGTTTGCTTGCAGTGGAAACTGAGCGATGCCAATACTCGAACTGATTTCAATGGCATGATGATTTATCTCAAAGGGGGTCGCCAGTTGCTTGGTGATTTGTTGGGCTAATTCGTGCGCTTGGTTCTCATCCGCCGATTGTGGGTAGTAAAGCACAAACTCGTCACCACCGACTCTGGCAAGTAAGGCTTCTTCACCTAACAGTGCGCGGATTCTCTGCCCCACCGCGTGCAGCAGTAAATCACCGGTATCGTGCCCTAGCGTGTCATTGACGGATTTGAAGTTATCTAAATCCAGAAACATTAAGGTAATGGAATGACCGCTTTTGAGGCTTTTTTCCAGGGAGTGGTAGAGGCGGTGTCGGTTTGCTAACCCCGTGACACTGTCGACATTTGCTAAATTATCTAATGCGGCCTGTGTTTGTTTTAGATCGGTTATATCGGTGTGAATAAAGCTGTAGTGCAGGCTTTGCGTGGTTTCGTGAAAGATTTTTTGCAGGCTGACTCGGCTGGCTTGTCTAAGTTCTCCTTGCGCATTATTTAAGCTCAACTCTCCACGCCAACGCCCCTCTTGGTGTAATGCGGTCAGTATCTCGCTATCTGGGATAGATTGCAGGCTTGTGAGTAGACTTGGTAGGTTGGTTATTTGCGTTGGCGTCGAAAGTTGATTGAGTGTGGCTTTTAAACCTTCATTGCAACGCGTTATGTTCATATTTGAATCAAAGATGGCAATGCCCTCTGAAGCGTGTTCAATAATGGTGGCATCGACTTCTAATTCGGCCTCAATCCATTTTTGTTCGCTCACATCGAGGCGAATCGCACACAGTTTATCTATCTCACCGCTGTCCGTATAAAACACTTGCCCTTTATCGTGTACCCAAAGATAACGGCCATCTTCGTGCAGAATGCGATGTGTGCATTCAAAAAACGGCTGTTCGCCGCCTAATATTTTAAAAAAGGTCTGTTGCACCGCCTCTTTATCTTTAGGGTGGATACGGTTTTGTAAATCGTGCAGATTGCCTAATGGAGCGTCACTGGGTAAGCCAACCATTTTTTTCCACTGAGCCGAGAACTGCGCAGTATTGTTTTTAATGTGCCACTCCCAGTAAGCAAATTGTTCATTGCCCATTAAGGTTTGTATTTGATGGGTCTCTTTTTGGTGCTGTTGCTTTAGCTGCTTGATGGTTTGTTTATAACTTTGAGCCTGATGTTGAAGGATGCTATCGGAGCGTTGGTTGCGAAAAGCCGTGAATAGCGATAGCCCAGCCAAGCTAAGCAGTGTCATCATCATGAGTTGTTCAGCGTTGATGATAGGGCTGCCGAACGATGCTAAGAGGGATTGCAGACTTTGAGGATTCCAAAGAGTGCTGGCAACGATTAACCAGAGAATGATTAGCACAAAGGGTTTGGTTAGGATAAAAAGAGAAGGGTTCATTGGGATCAAATTAAGTATTAAAACGAACCTAATTATAGCGTCACATTTTTTGAAAACTAATGGATTAAAACTAGCCGTGCATAAGAAAAACTTGGGATAAA
The DNA here is from genome assembly GCA_016938655.1 of Thiotrichales bacterium. Lineage (GTDB taxonomy): Bacteria > Pseudomonadota > Gammaproteobacteria > Thiomicrospirales > Thiomicrospiraceae > Thiomicrorhabdus. The sequence goes on from JAFGUG010000045.1 coordinate 123,967, forward strand.
CACCGCAGATGACGCCTCCTATTTTTGCTGAATTTAATGACATGACTGATTTTCAAATGCTACGTCCAGTCATTGAATCATGCTCTGGTGCTTAGCCTCTTTTGTTCGCGGTTTTAGCAGGCCTGCTGACTTTGAATACGTTAAAATCCTAAAAAAACTCATAACAGACGAATCCATTTTCCATCTGCTGCGGTATTTTAGTAAAATACTCGTTTTACTTTTTCGGCTTAACTTGATCCGAGTGAGCCTGGTATCGTTTTTTCGATGTCACTGATTTAAGAGAGAACCCCATGAAGCAACAAGTTGTGCACATTTTGACCCACGTCGTTCAGCAGTTAAAAACGCAAGGTGTCTTACCAGAAGACGCTAATCCGCGTATTAATGTTGAAAATACCCGTGATAAGTCACATGGCGACTTAGCAACTAACCTAGCTATGATGACAACAAAATTGGCAGGTATTCCACCCCGCGCTTTGGCTGAGAAAATTGTGGACATTATTGAGCGCATGGAAGACCGCGGTGCGCTTGAGAAAGTTGAAATTGCCGGCCCAGGGTTTATTAACTTCTTTATGAAAGATGACGCAAAATTTGCCATTGTTGAGCAAGTGTTTGCCCAAGTCGAAAACTTTGGACGCTGTAATGTGGGGCAGGGTAAGTCGGTGATGGTGGAGTTTGTGTCTGCTAACCCAACCGGCCCTTTGCATGTTGGTCATGGTCGAGGTGCCGCTTATGGCGCCAGCGTTGCTAACTTATTGGCAGAAGCCGGCTTTAATGTGGCGCGTGAATACTATGTTAACGACGCGGGTCGCCAGATGGATATTTTGGCGACCTCAGTCTGGCTTCGCTACCTAGCAATTTGCGGTGAAGCATTTACCTTTCCAAGCAATGGCTACAAAGGCGAGTACGTTTTTGAAATCAGCGAACAGCTAAAAGCAGAATTTGGTGAAACCTTAAAGAAACCGGTTTTTGAAGTGTTTGCCGGTGTGCATGCGGATGAAGGTGAGCCAGAAGGCGACAAAGAGAAGCACATAGACGATTTGATTATAAAAGCGAAAAACTTGCTGGGTACACAGCACTATGACTTGGTTTTTAATGCGGCTCTAAATTCGATTTTAAGTGATATTAAAGCCGACTTAGCTGGGTTTAATGTGACCTTTGATAACTGGTTTTCAGAGCGTTCACTTATGGAGTCCGGTGTGATTGATGCCGCGCTTGAGAAGTTACAGCAAGCGGGTAAGATTTATGAAAAAAATGGTGCGCTTTGGTTCCGTTCAACCGAATACGGTGATGAAAAAGATCGTGTTGTTGTAAGAGATAATGGCGTTAAAACCTATTTTGCCTCTGATATTGCTTACCACTTTAACAAGTTAGAGCGTGGCTTTGATGTTTTGATTGATGTGTGGGGCTCCGATCATCACGGTTATGTGCCACGTGTACGTGCCGCTATGGAAGCCATGGGGACGAACCCCGATGCATTAGAAGTGCTGTTAGTACAATTTGCCGTGTTGTATCGTGGGGGCGAAAAACTCGCTATGTCGACCCGTAGTGGTCAGTTTGTGACCCTACGTGAGTTGCGTGAAGAGGTAGGGGTGGATGCCGCTCGATTCTTCTATGTTCAGCGTAAGTCAGAACAGCATATGGACTTTGATTTGGATTTGGCTAAATCGCAATCAAACGAAAACCCTGTGTACTACATTCAATATGCGCATGCGCGTATTGCTGGCGTCATTCAGCAGGCCGCAGATAAAGGCTACATGGTGGATACTCAAGCAGGATTGGCGGCATTAGATAAGTTGGAGTTGGAGCAAGAGACGGATTTGGCGGTGTTATTAGCCAAATACCCAGAGATGATCGCGCGTGCGGCGGTGGCTTATGAGCCACATCAAATTGCGTATTATCTTAAAGACTTGGCTCAAGGGTTGCATACTTACTATAACGCTTGCCACTTTGTGGTGGAAGATGATGCGATTCGTAATGCTCGCTTAACGCTTGTTTTGGCGGTTCAGCAAGTCATTAAGAATGGTTTAGCCATATTGGATGTGTCTGCGCCAGACAAAATGTAAGCGGCATTTGTAAATTCAGCAGGCCTGCTTACTTTAAAAGCAATATTTAAGGGTTTCTCTTGTTGAAGCCCTTTTTTTATCAAATGCGTAATTCAATTTACGTTACAAAATGAGTTTACTCAAGGTACACAATGTCGCGAGATTATCGACACGGACACAATACCAATAATAAAGGGTTTCAACGCCGTTCTCAGCAGCAACCTAAGCAAGACTCAGGACGCGGAATGGGCAAGGTTTGGTTGATTGGTGCATTGGTGTCGGTCAACTTTTTGGGTGGTTTTTTAGTTGCCAAGCACTTCATGGGAAGTAGCGATTCAAAAGAGGCGGTTGCGCCGTCTGAAATTTATGCGGAGGTGACTCAGCCCCTTGAAAAACCAGAAACTAAATCGAATGTCATAACCGTTGAAGCGTTACCCGTTGAGTCAAATTTAATTAATGATGACACAGCGGATGATTCGTCTCTTTCGAATGCAACCAAGTACAGTTTTTATCAAGGCTTAAAAGCGACCGAAGTGGTGGTTGATGCGGTACCCATTTCCGTGGCTTTGGACTCTGCTTATTACATCTTAGCGGGCACGTTTGGTTCTGAGAAAGTTGCCATGCGTGAACAAGCTCGGTTAGCAGGGTTGGGACAGGTCGTGAAGGTGAGTCCCATTGCTCATAAAAATCGTACGCTGTATCGCTTGAGTGTGGGACCGTTCAATGATCGATTGGTGATGAATGCAAAGCGCAATGAGTTGCGTCGATTAGGGGTGGATACCTTATTGGTTAAGGCCAAATAGTTGACCTTATTAAAGCGATGATTATCGGCTTGATAGGACTTATTTAGCAATCTCGTTTGCGGTGAGTTGCATCTCATCAATCACTTGGTTTCGACCGCTCTCTTTGGCTTTATACAAAGCAATATCGGCTCTAGAGACGAGTTGATCGCCAGTTTCTGGTTCGCCATGAAAGTGTGCAACGCCAAAAGAAGCGGTAATTTTTGTTAGCGGCTCATTGGAGTTTTTGCGTTTTAAAACCGATGCTTCAATGTCGCTACGAATCTCTTCGGCACGCTCATTGGCCTCTTCTAAGCTTGAATCGGATAACAAAATAACAAACTCTTCACCGCCATAACGGCAGATGGTTTCATTGGCACGTTGTTTCTTTTTCATGGTATTGGCGTAGTAACGCAGAACACTGTCGCCAATTAAATGACCGTACGTATCATTAAAGTTTTTGAAGTGGTCAATGTCACTCAAGATCACACATAAACTATTTGGTTTTTCTGCTTGCTCAGCTTTTAACATATGCTCTTCAAGTGCATGGTTAAAGGCTTTGCGATTACCTAGCTCTGTTAATTCGTCGGTAAGTGCGGCGGTTTGTGCTTCAATGAGCTGATTTCTTAAACTGCGCACCTCTTCTGAGGTTTCGAGCATCTCTTGCTGAAAGGCTTTACTGCTCTCGTTCATAGATTGCGCATGTGAAACCATGGTCTCTGAAATCTCTTTGATCTCTTTGGCATTTAGGTTGGGGTTTGCAAGAGAGTTTGCACAGTCGTCAAGTTTTTGGGTGTGGTCTTCGAGTTTGTCACTCCAAAGATTCATCTTTTTGACCATCACGTCAACCAGTCGACGGAATGCTCGGTCAAATTGAGTGTCCTCTTCAGATTCATCTTGTAAAAATTGCTCATACAGACGTTTACCGACTCGGTCGGTATAGCCGTAAGGGTCTTTAAGAATGGCGTCCATCTCTTTTCTAAAAGGAGGATTATCGCCCTTTAAATAGTAGTACCAGACAAAATAGTTTAGAGGCGTTGGGTTAATCTCTTGCTCTTGAAAAGATTCCAAAAGGCGCTCAAAGATTCGAGTGGCTTTTTCTGGCGTATCTTGAGGGGTTTTAAACATGCCTGGTTCCTATAAAACAAAGGTGACTCTTACAATCCGTTAAGTAAAATATTCTATCACTAAAATTACACGCGTCGCAGATCAAAAGCGGCACAAACTTAAGATTGAATTGCGGTTCTAAAAATACGGAGTTGTTCTGACGATTCACCGTAATTTAGTTACAATTACTATTTACTGTAAACCTATTATAAATTGACTTATAAGGCTCCTAACATGATTGATCCAAAGCAGATTGAAGAAACCGTTCTTAAACTCTCTCAAGCGATTCCTAATGGTTTTGGTGAGCCACCTGCGGCCATGAAGGCGCAATTAAAAGCCATTTTAACCGCCAGTTTAGAAAAAATGGACATGGTCACTCGCGAAGAGTTTGATGTTCAGAAAGCGGTATTGGCAAAAACACGCGCTAAATTAGAGGCATTAGAAGCCAAAATAGCGGAATGGGAAGCTAACCAGTAATGTTTAGTCTAGTAATAGAGGCGTAAGGCTGTGTTAGCGACCGTGTTGACGCGCGCAAGCGTTGGGCTGCAAGCCCCTGTAGTAACCGTTGAAGTACATGCAAGTAATGGATTGCCGGCGTTATCCATTGTCGGCTTGCCAGAGGCCTCCGTGCGTGAGAGTAAAGAGCGTGTTCGCAGTGCCTTAATTAGCAGTGGTTTTCAACTGCCCCCCAAACGCATTACGGTTAATTTGGCTCCTGCTGACTTGCCTAAAACGGGTGGGCGCTATGACTTAGCCATTGCTCTAGGTATTTTAATCGCGACAGAACAACTGCTGGTTGATGATATTAATGCTTTCGAATTTTATGGTGAATTAGGCTTAACCGGCGAGTTACGTTCTGTTCCGGGTGTTTTGTCGGCGTTAGTCAATTGTGAGCAAGCCTGCCGAAAAGCGATTATTCCACTTGTTAACTCAGATGAAGCAAGTGCGCTGTTAGCTAATCGACCCATAGAGTCTACTATACCGAGCGTGTTAGGGGCTAATAGCTTGCTGGATGTTTGCCGATTTTTAATCAAACAGGGCGAGCTCACGCAACTTCAATTTGAAAAGCATGCGTCCTCTGAATACAGTAAAGATTTGGCCGACATTAGTGGTCAACTGCAAGCAAAACGGGTACTAGAGCTGGCAGCAAGTGGGGGGCACTCTTTATTAATGGTTGGGCCACCCGGCTCGGGTAAAAGTATGTTGGCGTCTCGTCTTGTAACCTTGTTGCCTGAATTATCTCAAAAAGAGGCGTTAGAGCTTGCGAGCATCTATTCTGTTGCAGGCAAGCCGGTTGACATTACAACGCTTAATCAAACCAAGCTGGTAAGCCCACATCACTCTGCCTCAACGGCGTCTATGGTTGGTGGCGGTTCGATTCCTAAACCCGGTGCCATCAGTTTGGCGCACAACGGGGTTTTGTTTTTGGATGAGTTGCCAGAATTTACGCGCCCTGTTTTAGAGGCATTAAGGGAGCCCTTAGAAACCCAGCAGGTTGAAGTGACCCGTGTGCAGCAGCAGGTGACCTTTCCTGCTAAGTTTTTGTTAGTAGCGGCGATGAACCCGTCACCCTCAGGTTACTTCCCTGATGATCTCTTTGGTCGCTGCACCGATACACCAGATCAAATTTCACGTTATCAGCACAAAATTTCAGGGCCACTATTGGATCGAATTGACTTGCACTTGGAAGTGCCTCCGGTTGATATTGAAGCGTTACAACAGATCAAAGATCCAAAAGCGGAGAGTAGTGCAAAGGTTCGTAAGCGTGTGGAAGCCATTCGTAATCAACAATTTCAACGTCAGGGTTGCTTGAACTGTGAACTCACCCCAACGCAAATTTCGAATTTAATACCATTGGATGAGGTGAGTCAAACCATCTTAAAAAATGCGGTGGAAAAAATGGGGATCTCTGCGCGAAGTTATCATCGTATTTTAAGGGTGGCGCGCACCTTAGCCGATATGGCAAACAGTGAAACTGTCGAGGCATTGCATATTGCAGAAGCGCTCAGCTATCGGTCGCTTGACCGACAGTTAGGGAGTCATTAGTGGATTATTCAATACTAGTCACCTCTTTAGTTGTAGGTGTGTTGGGTGGCGTTCACTGTCTTGGTATGTGTGGTGGCGTAGTCGGTGCCTTGACGTTTGGTTTGGATGTCAATATTCAGCGCAGCCGCTTTAAAATGATGCTCTTTCAGTTAGCTTATAACGTTGGGCGTATCACCAGTTATATGATGATCGGGGCAATATTTGGCTCTATCGGTATGGCTTTAGGCTCGTTAGCCACTTTTTTGCCTGCTCAACAAGCGTTGCAAATAGTCGCAGGCCTGTTCATGATCGCGCTTGGTTTATACTTGGGCGGTTGGTGGTATGGGGTGGTTGTGATTGAAAAAGTGGGCCAATCGCTCTGGACTCATATTCAACCTTATGCCAATAAACTCACACCGATTAAACATTTTAGGCAGGCCTGGTGGTACGGTCTGATTTGGGGGTGGTTACCTTGTGGCTTAGTGTACAGTATGCTTATTATGGCCATGAGTGCAGGCGGAGCGTTGGAGGGGGCTTTGGTGATGTTAGCGTTTGGTTTAGGAACCTTGCCGAACCTCTTGTTGATGGGGGCGTTTGCGTTCTACTTTACCAAGTTAGCCAGAAAAAATTGGGTGAGAAAACTCTCAGGGATGGGTGTCATTGGAATGGGCGTTTGGCAGCTCTACTTAGCTTGGGCGGTTCAGGTGAATTAACAATGACTCAAGGTTTAGCTTAAAGTTGAAAAAAAAAGAGCCGCTGACAATCTAATTGTCAGCGGCTTATTTATTTTTAATTGCGAATGGTCTAATAAATGAGCAATCTAATCTTTCATCGCTTCATCAATCGGATCAAGATTTATGTTCATGTTTTGCAATAGGGTTCCCATGCCATTGGCAATGCGATACTGAGCGATACGGTAATCGTTTTCGCTTTCAGCCATATTGCGCTGAGCATTAATGTACTCATCTTCCGTGTTAAGTAAATCTAGCAGGGAGCGTCTGCCTAAGCTAAATTGTTGACGGTAGCCTGTTAGCGTGTCAAAGGTCAGTTGCATGTGTTGTGCAATGTACTCTTTTTGCTCACCCACATATTGATAGGCGTTCCATGCGTAGCGAATGTTTTCTAAAGTTTGTCTGCGCGTGTTATTGCGGATTTCAGCGGCTTGGTGAAGTGCGCTTGCGGTACGGTTTCTGTTCGCTTTATCTTTGCCACCGTTATAAAGGTTATAACGCATACGAACCATCGCTTGAAGATCTTCGTTGATACCATCAACACCAGCAAGGTTGTTATCCCAAGTTTTTAAAAGCTCTAAATCGACTCTAGGATAAAAGGCACTAGATGAAGCATCATATTGAGCCTGTGCTTCAGCGATATCCGCATTGGCAGAGCGTAATGTTGGATGCTCAATTAAAGCAATGTTAATCGCATCATCAATCGTCGCTGGGATGTCTAAATTAATGGTTGGTTCAACTAAGGCGCTATCCGGTTGGCGACCAAGTACACGCTGAAACTTACCTAGAACATCATAGTAGTTATTATTAGCGGCACTCAGGTTTGATTTTGCTAAGGCTAATCGAGCTCTTGCTTGGTCAACTTCAACTTGGTTACCAATACCGGCATCAAATCGTTGCGTGATTTGATCTAGAATTTTTTCATGCGTTGCGACATTTTCTTCCGCTAAAGCCAATAACTTTTGCTGTGTTAGCAGGTTTAAGTAAGCTTCGGTCATATCAAGTGCGACTTGGTTGGCCGCCGCCTCTGAGGCATAAGCGGCCGCTTCCATACGGTTTTTCTGACGCTCAATCTCGTTTTCAGTGCCAAAGCCTTCAAACAAATTTTGAGTGACTCGAACAGCCGCTTCGCCTCGGGTCAATCCATCACCGATATTGTCGGTGGTTTGGTTATCAACCTCTTCGTAACCAATTCCTGCGGTTAGGTCAATCGTTGGGTACCAACTGCCCTCTGCTCCCTTAAGTTCGGCTTGAATGGCTCTCAACTCTTTTAGCTTGCTTCTAAACTCAGGATTGTGCAATACCGCATCTTCAACAGTCGCATTCAGTTCAATTGCGGATGCGTTTTGGTACGCAAGGGCCATAGGTAAGGCCAAAGCACCTAAAGTAAATAGGCGCACCAGTGAGATGTTCATGTTTTGCTCCTCAGCAATTTGTGTTTGTTGCGTTGCTTTTGGTAAAGAAGATTTTAAGCATCCTGCCAATTTTGTATTTTTATAGCAAGGCTTAATCGATCTTTTACGCTTAGTTTTTGAAAAATATTATGTAAGTGCGCTTTTACCGTTCGTTCTGTGACGAAAATTTGATCCGCAATTTGCTTGTTGTTTTGTCCGGTTAAGACGGCTTCACACACTTGAATTTCTCGATCAGTCAGGTTTTCTTTCCAACCATCATTTTTTTCAGGTGGTGCGTTAATCGCTTGAATCATCGCTTGCATAATATTTTGTCCAAGCCAGACATTTCCGCTTTCAACGGTTGCAATCGCTTGTTCAATAATGGGTTTAGCGGCATAGGTATTTAAAAAACCTTTAATGCCTAATTTAAATAAACCAATCGAATCTTCGGTATTTGGCTCGTTACTGAATACAATGATGTTAAAGCCCTTAAGAACCAGTTCTGCAATTTGTTGACTGGTAACTGAAGGTGTTTTATGCAAAAGCAAGAGTGCGTTCAATTCAATTGCTTGTGTTTCAATTTCGTCCAGGTTGTAAACAATCTTTGGTTTATCTGAGGACACCTCTAACCATGTTTTTAAAACATTGGGGTCTTGCACATAAAAAAAAGTTTGCTTCATATTGGTTTAATTCTACCTAAGAGAGACAACTATTTAGACAAGTTTCGATTGCTAAAATCGCTGAACTCATAATTATACTTAGTAATACTGATCTTTTATTATCATAACCGAATTCACTATTATAGAGAATTTTTATGCAGTGTTAAGTAAATAACGAGTTGATTATATTTTATTTTAACGGCTAAGCTTAAAGTTAGCAGGCCTGTTAAAGCGTTACATTTTTGTGTTGATTTGGTGTTTTTTAAGATTCACGCAAGGCCAGTTCTTGAGCACGAATAATCGGTTTCATAATGTATTCAAGCACCGTGTGTTTGCCAACGATAATGTCCACACTCGCTGTCATTCCCGGCAGTAAAAAAAGGGGCTTTGTTTCCGATCCTAAAAAGTTTTTATCGGTTTTGATTCGAGCGACGTAATAACTGTTGCCTTCATCATCGGTGATGGTGTCGGCTGAGATTCGGGTGACAGTGCCTTCTAACCCACCATAAATTGCAAAATCATAAGCGGTAAATTTTAGTTTCGCTTTTAAACCAGGATAGATAAAGCCTATATCAGCCGGTAAGATTTTCGTTTCTAGTACTAATGAATCATCATCAGGAACAATCTCGACAATGTCGCTTCCCGGCTGAACCACGCCGCCGATGGTATTCACCAAAAGTTGTTTGATTGTGCCGTTAACTGGTGAGGCGACTTCGGTTCTTTTAACACGGTCCTCCAGGGCGGCACTGGATTGTTCAATTTGACTGATTTCAGCCAAAGTATCGTTGAGTTCTTCGTGTGCTTTGTTCATGAACTCTTCTTGCGCCTGTTTCTGTTTGTTTTCGGCTTCTGCGATGATAGAGCGGAGTTTGGGTATGTTATTTTGTGTAGTTTTTAATTTCGTTAAGGCATCATTTTCTTCTCGCTGAATTTTGAGTAAATCCACTTCCGAGGCAATCCCCTGACGCACCAACGGTTTCATCATGTTAATTTCTTGAGTCAGTAATTGGTGTGAGCGGGTCAGCTGTGTTTGTTGTGAGTAGGCCTCTTTTAATTCAAGTTTGTGCTGTTGCACTTGCGCCTCTAAAATAGAGGTTTGAGTTTTGAGTTGTTTCTGGCGTGCCGTATATAGGTCACGTTCACGATCATAGAGTGCTGTAATTACCGGGGTATCATGTTCCATTTTTAAGTTCAGTGGCTTATTAAACGCTTCCGCGCTCAATCGTTGTGCCTTGGCTTTAAGCTGTGAAGCACGCATTTGACTCTCACCATACGAGCTAGCAAACTGAGTGTTATCCAGTTTTAGAAGAATATCGCCCTTTTTAACTTTGTCGCCCGACTGGAAATACAGCTCTTCAATAATGCCACCCTCTAAGTTTTGGATGACTTGAATTTGTGAGGGAGGGACAACCTTGCCTTCGCCGCGAACAATCTTATCGAGTTCTGCGTAGCTTGCCCAAGCGACCAGCCAGATGACGACCAGTAAAATACTCCAAACAAGCAGTTGTGAACGCACCGTTGGTTTTTCTAAGCTTGCCTGACTTAGGCTCGACATGAAGATCGTATCTTCGTCGGGAACCGAGTTATTTTTGGGTGGTTGGTTTTTAGTACTCATTCAATTACTTCACTTTGTGGACTTTGCCGGTTTTAAGGGCTTCTAATACCGACTCTTTTTCGCCATCCGCAATCAATTTTCCTTGATCCATAACGATTAAACGATCGGTTAGTTGCAGTAATGTCATTTTGTGGGTCACCAATAAACTGGTGTTTTTTATGGTCCCTTTTTTCAAACGGTCAATCATGATTTGTTCGGTTTTACCATCCATCGCATTGGTGGGTTCATCAAATAAATAGATCGGGGTTTCCAGTAACAGTGCGCGCGCGACTCCGATACTTTGACGTTGCCCTCCAGAAAGAGATTTACCCCCTTCCGATATTTTAAGACTGTAACCAGAAGGGTGCCGTTTTATAAAGTCATCAACACCTGCCAATTGAGCGGCTTTAAGAATTTTTTCATCTTCGATATACGGTGCTCGGTAAGCGATATTTTCGCGAACGTCGCCGCTAAACAGATTCACTTCTTGTGGCACATAACTGATATTTCGACGCAATTCCGCTGGATCAAGCTGAGTGATGTCAATGCCATCAATTAAAATGGTGCCTTCGGTGGGTTTATAAAAGCCTAATATTAGCTTTTCAATGGTCGATTTGCCCGAACCAATTCGACCAATAATACCCACTTTTTCACCGGGTTTTATTTTGAAACTGACGTTATTTAAAGAGGGTTTAGTTTCACCTGGGTAGATAAAGGTAACATTGTTAAACTCTATGGCACCTTCGATATTTGGGTGCTGGATAAAACGTTTGTCGTCTGGGCGTTCAACCTCTTGTTTCATGAGTTCATTCAGCGAGTCTAATGCGGTTTTAGTTTGCTCGTAAGAGGAGGTAAGGTTGGCTATTTGTCCCATGGGCGAAATGGCTCTAGAGCTAATCATCACGGTTGCGATGAGTCCGCCCATAGTTAAGTCGCCGGCTTGAATCATGTATACGCCAGTTAAAACAATCACCACGGTGCCCATTTGCTGCATAAAACCAGTCATTCGACCAATGGAACTTTGCAGCATTTTGGAGCGAATACTCGCCTTAGCAATGTCTCCAACCGCTTGCTCCCACTTCCATTGAGAGTGGGCTTCAACACCTAAGGCTTTAATGGTGTCAATGGTCGTTAAGGTTTCAATCAGTACGGAATTTTTTTGGCTAGACGCTTCATAGGTTGCTTCAATACTGCGTTTAATCGGGCCTTTTAAGATGAGGCTGTAAATCAGGATGATTAGAATAATGATAATTGGCACGAGGACAATGTTGCCTGCGATGTAAAAGATAACCAACAAGAAAATGATAACAAATGGCAGGTCGACAATGGAGGCGATGGTTCCGGACGTAAAAAAGTTACGAATGCTGTCGAACTCACGTAAATTATTGGCAAAGGCGCCAATGGATCCACTGCGATTTGCCATGGTAAGGCCAAGCGTTTGTTCAAACAGTTTGGCCGACATTAAAACATCGCTTTTTTTGCCGGCGACTTCTAAAAAGTAGGAGCGTAAAAACTTGAGTAGGATGTCAAACAGGTAAATCACCGTGACCCCGATGGCGAGTACCCACAGAGATTCGATTGCGTTGTTTGGAACAATGCGGTCATAAACGTTCATGACAAACAGTGGGCTAGCAAGTATAAATAGATTAATAACGACTGAAGCGATTAAAACATCTCGGTACACCGAACGAGAAGTCCACAGTGTTCCCCAAAACCAATGTCCCTCTTTAAAGCCAACAAGGTTCTCTTTTTGCCCTTCTAAAAAGCGTTTTTGCGTTAAGTAAATCGCATAACCAAGGTATTCCGCCTCTAGCTCGTCAAGTGCCACTCGGTTTTTACCCTCTTTGGTGTCCGGAAAAATCACCGTGGCCTGCTGGTTTTCAAAGTCAATGTGTTCAAGTAAGCAGGCCTGGTTATTTTTTAACACCAAAATACAGGGCAGAATAAGATTGGGAATTTCAGAAAGTGGTTTGTTTTTGAAGTTTGAGATTAACCCAGCTCGGCTCGCCGCACGTTTAAAAATTTCTGGCGTTACCTGTCCTTCTTTAATCGGCAGGCCTGCAATGAGGGCATCTTTTGATGTTGGGTTACGATTCAGCTTACTGTATATGACTAGGCAGTCTAAAAGTGGGCTGTGAAGTTCAGAAGGCCCCACTTTTACATTGGACAGGGTTGGGTTGTCATCAGACGAATTCACAGTTGAACGCTCGGTCATCGAGTTTTCCTATACAGTTAACAGCGGTTTTATTTAAGGACTTTAGCGAACCCCATTGTAAATTGCAATCAACAAGATACTATTTTTAAGTTCTATTACTATTTGCTTATTTTAATCGCGGTCGAGAGGCGATGGCGCGCCGTAGTAATAGCCTTGAAACAGTTGCACACCAAGGTCGGCAAAGGCTTGTTGTTGTCTTTCATTTTCTACCGCCATGGCCATGACTTCAATATCTAGGCTTGACGTCATTTCACATAGACTTTTTACATAACTGCGAATTTGCGGGTCGTTTTCGATGCCTTTGCTGAAGGCCGCATCCAATTTAACGTAGTCGGGATTGAGTTCTTGTAAAAAACGCATATTTCTAAAGCGGCTACCAAAGTGATCAATTCCTATTTTTACACCTAAGGCTTTAAGTTCGTGCATTAATTTCCACGTGTTGTCTGGCTTACTGGGGATCAATTGTTCTGTTAGTTCAAACGCGAGTTGTTTTTGATAAGGGGTGTTGGTGAGCACCTCTTTTAACCATGTTTGTAAGGTCATATTCGATAAGATTGATTCAGTTAGGTTAATCGCCAGCGGGTAGGCTTTAGGTGTGTGTGTGAGGTAGTTAAAGGCCAGTTTAACAACCAATTGGTCGATATCGGTGGTTTTACCAATTTTCTCAACGGCTGGCATAAAGTAGCCAGCAGAGTGAATAATACCTTGCTCATCTTTTAAGCGTACCAACACTTCTTGGTCATGAATCTGACCATCCAACGTATACGAACTCTGTTCAAAAAGCATGAAACGATTGGTTGCAAGTGCGTCTTCAATGAGGTTGAACCAAACTGTTTTTTGTTGGCTAGATTGCTGATGAGATTGGTGGTAAAAAACTTTGTTTGCCCCCAGTTCATTGGCCTGAGTTATGCCAAAATCGAGTGCGGATAACAGTGCACCGCGGCCATCACCAGGTAGGTATTCGCTGAACGCAATCGCAACCGATGTTGGGGCTTTTTCGGCCTTGTGTGTTGCTAACAAGTCAGGTGTGGCTGCGGCAATAAGTTTTAAGTTAGATTCAAAATTTTTGTGTGAAATGCCCGGGATAATCATCACCAGTTCCGTTCCGTTAAGGCGTGCGAATAAGCAACTAGGGCTGCTTAAGGTTTTTTTCATTAAGTCCGCAATGTCTTTCATTAAGTGGTCACCAATCAAGTAGCCATACTGGTCATTAAGCTCTTTGAGACCTTGGATACGAATAAGAGCAATCATTCCTGGGGAGGTGTCTTGGTTAATATCGAGTAAGCTGTCAACCGACATTTCAAAATGTCGTCGATTACTCAGTTCGGTTACGCTGTCTTGAAAGGCCATTTTTTGAAGTCTTTCTGCCGCCTTCGCTTCGCGTTCAAAGACGGCCTTTAGTTTGTTGACCATGACATTCATGGCACTAACCACTTGACGGAATTCGGTGGTGTTTGGGAGTTTTTGTTGAACGATATAGCGTTTATGTACAATCGCTTCAGCTTGCTTTTCGAGTTTGTGAAGGGGGTTTAGCATCAGGCGCAAGGCCGCGGCCACTAGGATAATCGAGAGCAGTGCGGCGAGTGCAAACCAAATTGAAACTTGAATCAACTCTTGCCACAGCTTTACGTAGGCGTAACCTGGATGACTGATAACGCTTAGCGTCCCTAATGGTATCCAGCCAGCTTGAACCACCGCTTCTGCGGTTGGCGCCTGAAGGTCAATCATTGCAATAAACCACGTAGGAACCTCTTCCATGGTGGTGGCATTATCACGTTGATAGAGGGTTTTATTTTCCATGTCGACGAGTTTTATTTGTGTGTAGTAACCACGGTCGAAAACGGCATTAATCATGGTTTCCATGGTTGCAATGTCTCCGGGGTCAGCGTTGCTGCTCAACGATAGGCCGAGAGACGTTGCGGTGTCTTGCGCATGCGAACTAAGTTGGTCTTGCAAGAAGTTTTTGGTATTGGCAATGTTTAACGCAAAGGTGCCTGCTAATACGATGAGTAGCATGGTTGCGATAAAAATCATCATCTGTTTTTTTAAACTCATAGCAAACCCCTTTTATGAGTATTTTGAGATGTTAGCGTATTCAACATTAATTCATATCCATTTTTTTAAGTAACGAATTCCATTTTTTTAGTCGGGTTGAGCCGCCCGCAACGGCTTTGCCTTTGCCACGCTCTTTTGCCAACCAAAGGCCATCACCATTAAAACTGTATATTGGAACCAGGTCTTGGCGTTTACTGGCCGGTAAGATGCGTTTGTTGATGTTGTCGAGAACCAGTGGAATGGTGTTAGGTTTTTCAAAGTAGGTTAATACCATATGCGCTTGATTTAAACGAATGGCTTTTACATAAGTTAGGTAGAGCTTGCTTTCAGGCACGCCCAGTGCCTTTAGGGTGAAGTATTTTGCAATGGTGTAGTCTTCACAGTCGCCTGCGTCTGTGCCCAGCATTTCGATCGGTGTTGCCCAGTAATCGCTGGTGCCCCAGTGTTGTTGGTCTGATACCCACAGCACTTGATTGAAAAAGTCATTCACCTTTTCAAGTTTAATCCGTTCAGATTTGTTGAGATTGTTATCGACTAATGCTTGCCAGGCTTCAAAGCGTTTTACGGCAAGAGGGCCATATTTTTTAGAGGCTTGCAGAAGTTGTTCGGGAGAAATGACGGTGGTTTGGTTTTGTGAGTCGGCAACGACATACCCAAGCATGGAGAGGAACGTGCATAAAACAATGACTATTTGCCAATTAGTTAATCTCATGTTTCAGGTCATCAATTTAAAATTAAGCAGGCCTGCTGTTTTTCAACAAGCCTGTTTAAAAACCGTTTTTAAGGGTTGTAGCTGGTTTGAGCCGAATCGGGTAGAGCGTCTTTTGGAATGACCTTAACTTCCACACGACGGTTTAGTTGGCGGCCTTCAGGGGTTTCATTTTCAGCCACTGGCTGACTTTCACCTTGACCAACAATCCAGACGGTATCCTCTGAGAAATTAAGCGTTGAAGTCATAAAGTTTTTAACGGTATTTGCTCGTTGCCATGAAAGCGCCATGTTGTAAGCATCACTCCCCATGCTGTCGGTATGGCCGACGACTAGAATAACTTCCATCGCTTTAAGCGCCGGTAAGATTGATAAACTTGATTTTAATTTTTCTAGGTCGGCATCACTGAGCGTGGCCGAATCAAAATCAAAGAGCGCATTGTCGAGTGTAATGATTGGGCAACCATCTTTATCAACTTTGAAAATAGTCGGTGTGCCTAAGCACTTGTCTAATCGATCAACGACGCCATCCTTATCTTCGTCTAACTCACAACCAAACTCGTTTACTTTTGCGCCTTTTGGCGTGTCGGGACACTGATCAACTCGGTCAAAAACACCATCACCATCGGTATCCAACTCGCAGCCAAGTGCGTTGACTGCCATACCAAACTTGGTGTTTGGACAGTGATCAAGTTCGTCTTTAACACCGTCTTGGTCTAAGTCGATGTATTCGTTGGTGATTGCATCGGGTTTATCTACAAACAGGGTTTGGATGGCATAAGGCTTTTCTTGCTCTTCTGCCATTACCATGGGGGACGTCAAAACAGAACCAAATCCCAGTGATAGGGTTAAGATTGCTAGTGCTGGTTTTGATAATGTAGATGTTTTCATGTTTTGAATCCTGTTTGGGTAACTCAATATATGGGGCTTTTTGGATTAATAATAATTTTGAAAGTAAATAATCGCAAACAATACTATAAATATCCCTTTCCATCAAAATTTATATTAATTTCTGAGTAAGTTTAACACCTGTATTTGCAGCTTGTTCTATAAACTGTTTTTTATAGCATTCAATAATTGTTGATCACTTAATACAACGGGGTTGCCAAGCATGCTTCCACTGCGGCAGTTTTCAATCACAGGAGCGACATTTTCAGTTGATAAACCAAAAGCGGACAAACCTTGCGGCGTATAGGTATCGGCATAGTGCTTTAAGGTTGTGAGCAGGCCTGTTAATAATTGTTCTGCGGGCATCTCTGGATTGAAGAGTTGGCTAACTTCTTGGTACTTTGTAAGCACAATCGAATCGGAACGGTTTGCTAATAAGGTTTGAATGTTTGCGTCGGTAATCGGTTCGAGTAGTTTTGCGCAAACAATACCGTGCGGTGCTTCAAAAAAGGCCCCAATTGGCCCAGCTAATCCGTGGACTGCGCCTAAACCGGCATTGGCTAAGGTGGTGCCAGAAAGAGATGCCGCTAACATTAAGTTGCTGTAACCGTTTTTTTGGCGGGTGGGGTCTTCACTGTCGATGTCTTCAAACGCGCCCTTGAAAAGGGTCATGCCTTGCCAAGCTAAGGCATCGGTAATGGGGTTGGGTTTGAGGGTGGTGTACGATTCCAATAGTTGGGTAAACGCATCCATGCCTGTGCTGTACAAAACATCTTTTGGGCAAGTTTTGAGCAGTTCAGGGTCTAACCACGCTTCGGTTGCCAGCAGTTTATTATCACGAAACGATTTTTTGAATTCTCCAATGCGCGATAGCACGGCATTTTTAGTGGTTTCACTGCCGGTTCCTGCTGTGGTGGGCACGGCAATAAACGGGCAGGTTTTTACATTAAACGGTTTGCCTTCGCCCACACCCTCTAAATATTTCATTACCGAGGTTTGGCTGGGAATTAAGCCTGCTATCGCTTTGGCGGCATCCAGTACGCTACCGCCGCCCAAGCCCACGACCACTTGCGTATCGGTTTTACATTGCGAAACAATGTAGTCAACCAACTCGGGGGAGGGTTCGCCTGAGACTGTAAAGTGGTCTACGTGACGATTGCTTTCTAACAAAGCATCACGCAAAATTTGACCAAACTGAGCAGGCCTGCTTAAAAAGCGGCCGGTAATTAAGACGACGCGACCAGAATATTGAGCTTGCAGGTGGTTGATTAGTTGTTCACGTATTCCCCAGCCAAAGTGAATGTGTGGCATGGGCGCAAATTGAAAGTGGGCAATAGACATAGTCGGTTCCAGGTTTATTTTTTTAAAAACGATTTCAGGTTGGAGAGATGCGCATTGCCTTCTTCGAGTTTTTCTTCTTGAGAAACGACCACACCCGGTTTACCCTCCCATTTTAAGTTGTCTTGCGGCAACTCCTCTAGAAAACGACTCGGATCACAGGTCATGTCTTCGCCGTATTTGCGACGTTTGTTGGCGTAGGTCATGGTTAAGGTGTGTTGTGCACGGGTTATGCCCACATACGCCAAGCGGCGCTCCTCTTCAAGCCCCGGCGATTCCATGTTCTGCTTGTGCGGCAACATCTCCTCTTCCATGCCAATTAAGAACACGTGCGGAAACTCCAAGCCTTTCGAGGCGTGCAAGGTCATTAAGCTGACCATGTCGTGCTCTTTGTCGGATTCATTACGTTCCATCATATCCATTAAGGTCATGTGCGAAACAATTTTATCAAGTCGTTTGTCTTCGCCGTCTTCTTCAGTGGCTTTTTTGATAATGCGCTCAATCCACAGAGTGAGTTCGCGCACATTATTAATGCGTTTCTCGGCGGTTTTAACGTTACTGGCGGTTTCGTGAATCCAGTTGTCGTACTCTAAGGTTTCAATCAGTTGGCGAATAAACGAGGTGACCTCTTCGCCTTCAATACTGTCGGCTTTTTGCGCCCAGTCGAGTAGTTGTTGTCCAAAGAACTGCACGCGTTTTAAGGCTTTTTCAGAAAGTACCGAGCTAATGCCAAACTCTTGGGTGGCATCAAACAAGCTAATGCCACGACCGGTTGCATAAGTCGCTAGTTTTTCGAGTGTGGACGCGCCAATTTCACGACGAGGTGTATTCACAATTCTTAAAAACGCCGCATCGTCATCGGGGTTCACAATGAGTTTTAGGTAACTCATGATGTCTTTGATTTCGGCATGGTCGAAAAACGATTTTCCACCGGAGATCACATACGGAATATTCTGCTCTCGTAGCGAGCGTTCCATTAAACGCGCTTGGTGATTGCCGCGATACAGAATGGCGTAATCTTTGTTTTTTGAGCGGTGTTTGAACTTGTGAACGATAATTTCTGAGACGACACGTTCCGCTTCTTGGTTCTCGTTGGAGCAGGCAATCACACGTAACGGATCGCCTAACCCCATCTCACTCCACAATTTTTTCTCAAAAACGTGTGGGTTATTACTAATGAGTGCGTTAGCGGATTGCAAAATACGGTTACTCGAGCGATAGTTTTGTTCGAGTTTAATTAGCTTTAATGCCGGAAAATCCTCTTTGAGCATCGCTAAGTTTTCCGGTTGCGCACCACGCCAAGCGTAGATGGATTGATCATCATCGCCTACCACGGTAAAGCGTGCTTGAATCCCTACCAACTGTTTAACCAAGTTGTACTGGGTGGCGTTAGTATCTTGATACTCATCCACTAATAGGTAACGCACTTTGTTCTGCCACTTCTCTAAAATGTCGGGGTTTTCGGCAAACAGTTTGACTGGCATGCCAATCAAATCATCAAAATCAAAGGCGTTATAGGCATGCAGCTGTTTTTGATAAGCCTGATACAACAACGCGCGCGCTTGTTGTTGAGCATCTTCGGCTTGCTCTAAAGCCGTTTGCGGTGAGGTTTGCGCATTTTTCCAGTTGGAAATATCCCACTGCACACCATCTAAAACCTCCGGGTCCAAATTCTGTTTGTGCATTAACTCTTTTAAGATTTGCCCGCTGTCGGTGGCATCCATAATCGAGAAGTTGGGTTTGTAACCAAGCGCTTTGTACTCTTGGCGTAAGATGTTGAGGCCTAGGTTATGAAAGGTCGAGACATTCAGGCCTTTACTGTTTAGGTCTTTGAGCAACTTCATCACACGCTCTTTCATCTCTTTGGCGGCTTTATTGGTAAAGGTCACGGCATAAATGTTGTGCGCTTGAACATCGTGTTCACGAATTAGGTAGGCTATTTTTTCGGTAATCACGCGGGTTTTACCCGAGCCTGCACCGGCCAATACTAATGCTGGTGTCTCAATGTGTTTTACTGCTTCGTATTGTCGGTCGTTTAGGCTATGCATCGGGCTCAATCAAATCAGGTTGGGGTTGTGTGGTCAATTGCGGTAATTTGCTTAAATCGGTTTGCTTTAAGCGTTCGCAGAAAAGGTACAATATGATAATTCAAATTGAACAGAAATACATTGGGAAATACTGTGGCGACCATACAAGAACTGAAGCAAGACCTACACATTGAAGCAAACCTAGCCGGCAAAGACCTGAAATTTGCCACCACATGGGGGATTTTTAGCCCGCGAGAGATTGATTCTGGAACCGATCTGTTTTTAAAACACTTAGAAATTAAAGAGGATGAAGTGGCGCTGGATATTGGCTGTGGTTACGGCCCGATTGGTTTAGCGATTGCCGCCAATGCCCCGCACGGCAGTGTGCATATGGTGGATAAAGATTTCGTGGCGGTCGATTTTGCCAATAAAAACGCCAAATTAAACGGGCTTAACAATGCGCAGGCCTACCTATCTAATGGGTTAAGCAAAGTGCCTACAGACATTCAATTTACCACCGTGGTCTCAAATATTCCGGCCAAAGTGGGTAAAGAGATGCTGAGCATCCTGTTACACGACGTACATCAACAGCTCGCACCGGGTGGACAGTTTGTCGTGGTAACTATTAACGGATTAAGACAGTATATGAAACGTAACTTCATGGAAGTGTTTGGTAACTACGAAAAGGTTAAGCAGGGCAAGGATTACACCATCTCACGCTGCGTTAAACAATGATTTTATTAAGGTTTTTATAAAATAATTCCTTTTTATCTGTTCAGTCCCTCTTGTGGAACTGAGAAAGCTTGACTACAATGGTTATTAAATTTATTTATAACTAAACCTTTATTTGCACTAATTGCTTATGGAGGTTGCCTAGGTTAGGAGTAACGACGATGTTAATGCAAAAATCATGGGTCGCCCTATTTGCCATCTTCTTTGGCTTATTTTCAGTAGCGCAAGTTGCTGAGGCTAAGCGTTTTGGTGGCGGAAGCAGTTACGGTTATTCAAAATCCACCCCCAATAAAAATTACAACACGGCTCCTAAGGCAGCGCCTGCAGCAAAACCTGCGGCGCCTGCTGCGGCCGGTGCGGCGGCTGGCACTGCTGCTAAGTCCGGTGCATCAAAATGGCTAGGGCCTTTGGCTGGTCTGGCAGTCGGTGGGTTGTTAGCCGCGATGATTTTTGGTGACGGTTTTGAAGGTATTCAAATTATGGATATCCTTATCTTTGGTTTAATTGCCTTCTTGCTATACAAGCTGTTTGTAGCACGTAAGCGTTCGCAAAACCCGCAAGCGGCTTACGAGCGTTCGCACGCCGAACAAGAAGCGCAAACACGTTATGAACCGGAGACCGTTCAACAACGTCAAGCGCAAGCACAACCTGAGCATCAAGCGTATGATCCAAATGCAGGTGGTTCGATTTTTGGCTCTGCTTTAGGTGAAGCCCCCTCCGATCAAGCGGTTCACGTGTCCGAAGTGCCAGCATGGTTCAATGCCGAACAGTTTGTTGAAGGCGCGAAATCGCACTTTGTTTCACTTCAAAAAGCCTGGGATGCAGTAGATGTTACTGAAGTACAGTCTTATTGCACGCCTGAACTGTTTGCTGAGATTGAAAAAGAGATGCAAGGCATGCAACCGGGTGAGAATGTCACGATTGTCGATACCCTAAATGCTGAGATTGCGGACATGGCGATTGATGGCGAGCATTTTGTGGTGAGTATTCGTTTTACTGGCTTTATTCAAGAGTCTGCGGAAGAATCCGCACACGCCTTCAATGAAGTGTGGCACATTCGTCGTGATGCATCAGACCAAGGCAATTGGTTAGTCGCTGGAATTCAGCAACAAAATTAAGGTATCATCTCTTTATGTGAGCAAACGCGTTTCTATAAAGAGGTGAAAATATGGTTCGTCAATTCGCGATAGTCGGAACTCTTATACTGGGTTCACTGTTAATGACAGGTTGCTCTAAAGAGCCTGTTAAATTGCAATCGGCACAGATTGTTGCAAGCTTAGATAAAGGCTCGGGCAATTTTGATCGCGTATTGATGATCTGTTTTGATAAGCCGTTATCTTCTGACTATTATCACAAGGTAACGATTCTGACCAAAGAGTCGGTTAAAGTCGAAGGCGAAGGGACCTTAAGACCCTTAGCCTCTGATCCTGATAACAAGTGTCAGTTACGTAACGTGTACACTTACATTAACAAAGACTCGCCGATTGGTGCACGTGAACTGATAAAAGATTACGTGGTTCCGGGTAATATTAGTCAAATTTTGGTGCAAGTTTACAATCAAAAACCAGAAGGTAAAGAGCGTCCGATTTCTGAACGTGTCTTTAAAAACCTTTAATAATAAGGCGTTAAACCCCTTTTATCAAAAACAAGCAGGCCTGGTAAAGCAATTGTCTTTACCAGGCTTTTTTATTGAAAATTTAACACCTTAGATTTTCAAACTGGATGAAAAATATATGTCATTAGAATTCCCCAACCCACTGATGGATTACCTCGCTTTTGCTCATGGTCAAACCACCTGTAACGGCGTTTATAAACAACTTGCCGAAGATTTTTTGGTGGAAGAACAGATTGCTTATAGTCTGAGTGGCGAAGGCGAACATCTTTGGTGCTGGGTTGAGAAAGTGGGTGAGAATACCGATTGGGTGTCTCACCAACTGGCTAAATGGGCGGGCGTGCCCACCAGTCGAATTGGCGTGGCAGGGCAGAAGGATCGGCATGCCGTGACCCGTCAGTGGTTTAGTATTCAGCTACCGGGGATGCAAGACCCTAATCCAGAGGATTTAGATTTAGACACCGTTAAAATTTTGAAGATGGTGCGCCATCAGCGTAAATTGCAAACCGGTGGCTTAAAGGGCAATCGGTTCGAATTGGTCATACGTGAAATTAAAGGCGAGTGTGACGATTTAGAATCCCGTTTAGAAGCCATTAAAACCCACGGTGTTCCTAACTATTTTGGTGAACAGCGTTTTGGTAATCAAGGGCGCAATTTACCAAAGGCGACCGAGTTTTTGAGTGGCGCTTTAACCCGTGTAAAACGCAACCAAAAAAGTATGTACATCTCTGCGGCGCGTTCTTGGCTGTTTAATTTGATTCTCTCAGAGCGCATTAAACAGGGTACGTGGAATCAGTTTGTAAAGGGAGATGTTATCCAGCTACAAGGTTCGTCTAAGTGGTTTGAGGACGATGGTTCAGATACTTTAGCCGAGCGTGTTCAGCAGCTTGATTTACACCCAACGGGCGCGATGGTAGGTAGAGGCGAGTTACCTTCAAAACTAACTGTTTTAGAACTTGAAAATAAGGCACTTGAACCATTCTCGGAATGGATAGACGGGTTAGAGAAACTGGGTCTAAAACAAGACCGCCGTGCCTTGCGAGTCATGCCTGAAGACGTTGAATGGCAGTGGCTAGAAAGTGAGGGTGAACAGAAGCAGCTAAAAGTCTGTTTTAGTTTGCCATCGGGGAGCTATGCCACCATGGTACTGCGTGAATTGCTGCAAGTTGATGATGCACAACGCCTGCAAAAAGAGAAAAATTAAGTTTTTTTAATCTAATTTCAGCTTTTATTAACGTTTAAATTAAACGCACGCTCATTTTATTGAGTGTGCGTTTTTTATTTTAAAACGCCTTTTTCCACCAGAAACCGTTTACTTATCTGAGGGTATGCGTTGTTTCTTAACGCTTTTATAAAATTGTTTAAAATCAATTGATTATTAAAAGTTAGCAGGCCTGCCAAGTTACTATATTCAGTTTAAAATTCCTCTGAAATCCCATCTAATCCCCTGTTAAGAAAACGGTTTATCTACGCATAATTATAAAGTTTTTTTTAAAACTCGTTTGAATTGTTGAATCTAATTGCGTATTATTCTCATTCGCAACTACGTTAACGTTTGTTAAGGTGGTTGTCGTGGGTAAAAGTAGAAGTAGCTTTCGTTTTTAGCTTTTCTATTTTTAGAAATCAATGCGTGGTTGTTAATGGTTTGAACTCTCCTAAAGAATAATTTGCACAAACAGCCTCGCATTTGCCCACCCTAATAAAATGAAACTGCGGTTGGTTGTAGCACCGCCTTCAAATCAAAGGAAATTTAATGAAACACCCTAATTTCGCACTCAAAACCCTTGTGCTAAGTTTAAGTGCCGCACTCAGCGGGCAAGCATTTGCAGAGGCGACCACTCAATCAGAACGCACAACCATTCCGCGTATTGATATTATTCAGTCCACTTCAGGGGCAGAATATCAGCAGCCAGGTTCGGTAAGTGTGGTCACTAAAGAGTCTTTACAACTGTTGCAACCTTTATCAACTGAAGATGCGTTAAGAAAGCTTCCTGGTGTGAACATTAAGGGGGAGGAAGAGTCGGCAGTGGTGGCGAACATTGGTTTACGCGGGCTGAGTTCAGCGGAAACCAAAACTCTGATTTTAGAAGATGGTGTCCCCGTTGCCCCCGGTCTGTTTGTGGGGAATGGCCGTTATTACAACCCTCGTATTCAACATATTGGTAGTATCGAAGTCTTAAAAGGGGCCTCATCACTGCGTTACGGGCCTTCAACCATTGGTGGGGTCATTAACTATCAATCTAAAACACCTGAAGACGGCGTCTCACTTTCTGGACGTGTTGGGTCTTTTGGATTAAGAGAGTCCACCTTAGAAATGGGAGCGACTTCTCCAAATGGTGACGGTCAAGTGGGTGTGGTGTATAGCAAAGCCAACAGTGACGGTTTTCAAGACAAAGATTATCAAATGGATGATTTTATGGTCAAAGCGGGCATGGAAATTGGCAACAATCAGTGGATTGGGGTGAAGTTTGGCCACTATGAGAACGACGCCAATATCTCTTACCGTGGGCTGTTTTTACAAGACTACTTAGATGAAAAAACTTACAACCCCGCACCGGATGATTATTTCTTAACCGAACGTGACGCTTTTGATATTAACCATGAGTGGGATATTAACGCGACCACCTCATTAAAAACAGTGTTTTATTGGAGCGAAGTCAGTCGAGATTACTGGCGTTACAGTGTTGATACCGATGCTTCTAATGTGGCAGGCCGTTGGGTTTATACCGATGATGTTACCGGAAATAACCGTTCATTTGAACGTTATGGCTTTGATTCACGATTGAATTTTGAGCACAACAGTTTTGGTATGAAAAATGAAACCGAAGTGGGCGTAAGAGTCTTTGAAGAGACCGCTGATGACACTCGTATTAGAGCCACGCGCGAGCAAGACCGAACCGGTGAGAATGATCGTCACCGTCAAGACAGTGCCACCAGTGTGGCGGTGTTTGCAGAGAACCGTATTCAAGTGAATGAGCGTTTAGCAATCACGCCGGGTTTACGTATTGAAAACTATAAACAGACCCGTGTTGTTCTAACAGAGAATAACGCAACCGAATCCACTACGAATACGGAGATTCTTCCAGGTGTTGGTGCAACCTTTGAGTTATCGGATACCGCACAACTGTTTGGTGGGGCGTATAAAGCGTTTTCACCGGCTGAAAACGAAACAGCATTAGACGGATTAACCGACCAAAACTTAGATGCCGAGCGTTCGGTGAATTTAGAGTTTGGTATTCGTGGAGAATCTAAGCGTCTAGCATATGAAGTGGTAGCCTTCCAAATGGACTTCTCTAACCAAGTGGTCGATGGAAACAGCGATCCAAACCTTTCAAAAAGTAACGGTGGTGAAACCATTCATCGCGGGCTAGAAATGGCACTGGCTTATGATTTAGGAGCAGGCTTTAGAGTGGATAGTAATGTGACCTACATTCCAACCTCTAAATTTGTTGGGGGTGACAATGATGGTAATCGTATTAGTTATTCACCTGAGTGGTTGGCGAATGTTGAGTTGGGTTACACGCAAGGTGATTTGAAGGCCGCACTTTCGATGCACCACAGCGGTTCACAGTTTGGTAACAGTGAAAATACCACAGAAATCCCAGAGGATGCCGCAGGCGGTATTTGGGGTGGAAAATTAGATGCCTACACCACCTTCGATTTAAATGCGATGTACCAAGTTAACAAGCAGTTAACGACCTTTGCTTCGGTTAAAAACTTAACCGACAAACGTTACATTGCCGGTCTAAGACAAGGTATTTACGCAGGCCCTTCGCGTAGTTTTGAAATTGGTGCTAAATATAAGTTTTAATGACAAGCTTTAATATTGCTGTTCAAATATCGAAGTTTAAATATCGAACACGTGTTTTAAACTTAACGTTTTAAATCCTTAAGCGAACCTTTTACAAAAGAGTTCGCTTTTTTTGTTTAAGGGGCTGTGTTTATGTAAACGAAAAATTTAGAGTCGGTTATTTTGGTTTTGCGTGTGCTCGCAGGCATATTTGGTCTTGGCTTAACAAATCAAAAAGTTCAGGCTTGGCGAAGTCTGTGGTATTTTAACAACTGTATTTCCTCTGTAAATTAAGTGTGTTGTCTTGGAACGAGAATTAAGATTAAGCAAACTTGTCAATAGTCCATTTGGTATCAGTACTTTAATTGGTTTAGTGCTCATAATGGTGGCCATTTTTACGGGTAATCAGTACCTAAAAAAAGGCTTTAAAACGCAAGTAGAAATGTCGGCCAGTGTCACCACCAAAGGGGTGCACGATCTTATCAATGAAAAGTTTGATCAGTACAAACTTATTTCAAGAGCGATTGCGAATCACCACCAAGATCGTATTTTTGAGTTATCGCAAGGAGCAGGCTATCCTTACGATTTGAATCTGATTTCAAATGAGATTAAAGAGCTGTTTAAAGAGGTCAGGCAGTTTGCTATTTTGGACGATTATGGTCATGTTCGGGTAGGCAGTCCTGGTTACTTTTTTGGCACGCCTTGTTTGGAGCACATTAATCGGATTGTCTTAAATTCAAATGTAGACATTGATGGTGAGTTGCATCAGTGTGAGCAAGGTTCCCACTATGACGTAGTCATTAACTTACGCAGAGGGCAAGATCATGCGGCCTTTTATGTCAGCTTCTATTTAGTCTATCTGCAAGAGTTGTTAGCGCAATTTAGTGGTTCAGAATTGCGTTTGCTAATGGTGCAAGGTGAAGATTTGAGCAAGGTGGTTATCTCACCAGATGCAATTGCTACCCATCAGCCTTTACAAGTATTAAACAAAAATCGTTTGCAACAAATAATGGCGGATACTCAAATCGTAGAGGGCGGTTGGCGTGTGATTGCCCTACCAACCCCAGGCCTGTTTGAAGATTACGCAACCAAGATTGACCAAGCTTCATGGGGGTTGTTTTTAGGGGTGCTCCTTTTATACTTGGTCTTTGTCTACTATTTAGGCGCCGCCAATAGTGCACGATTTAGAGCGGAGCAAAAAGCCTCATACAGTGCGCTTTTTAATGCGGGGCCAACGATTTTAATTGAGAAAAACCTTCAAGATAAAGGCGCAATAGAGTACGTGTCACCCAACGTACAGCAGGTGCTCGGCTTTTCAAGAGAAGAGATCGTTGAGAACCATGTTTTTTCAGATTTAATCTACTCGAATGACCGTTCGGTTTTTCACTCAAATCTTAAGATGGCTATATCACGTCAGCAGAAAACCTTAGAGATGGAGTTTCGCATGCTGTGTTCGAGTTGGCAGCATATCTGGGTTTATGCGCTGATGCACATCGAGTATGACCTAAAAGGCAACGCTAAAAAATTACAAGGCTATGTTACCTCTATCCACGCTCAAAAACTCGCTGAGCACCAAGCAACCTCATTGATCAATAATGCGCCAGATGCCATTTTGGTCACCAATGCACAAGGGGTTATTTTGCAAGCTAATAAGCGGGTAAAAGCCATTTTTGGCTATGAGGGCGTAGACTTAATTGATGTGTCAATCACCGTGTTACTGCCAGATTTTGAACGTATATTCGACCCTGCCGGTAGAGCCTTAAAAACTGAGCAAGAAGAGTTAGAAGGTTATAAGTTTAATGGCGAAAGCATCACATTAGGCGTGCGTCTAAATGAGATGCAGTTGCAACCTGACTCAAAGGTTTGGGCGATTGTTATGCGTGATATCTCTTTACAGAAGCAGGCGCAGCGTCAGATGCAAGAAGCCAAAGAGCGTGCCGAGCAGTTAGCGATTTCTAGAACGCGTTTTATGGCCATGGTCAGCCATGAGATTCGAACGCCCATGAATGGGGTGTTGGGTATGGCTGATCTATTGGCGAATACTGAATTGAATAGCAAGCAAAAAGACTACGTGGGGGTTATTCAGCAGAGTGGCGACTCTTTAATGACCATCTTAAATGACGTACTCGACTTTACGAAAGTCGAGGCGGGAGGGTTGAAATTACACCCGGAAGAATTTGAGGTGCATCAAGCAATTGAGAACTGTTTTAACTTACTACAACCACAGGCCAATATAGGCGGCGTCACGCTTAAAAAACATTTTGCTGCTAATTGCCCATGCCGTTTGAATGGTGACGTCATGCGTTTGCGGCAAATTGTGATTAACCTGTTGAGTAATGCGATTAAGTTCAGCCCTAATGGGCAAGTCTCTCTAAATGTTGATGCCACTCGCGTTAATGAGCAAACAGTGCGACTGATTTTAACCTTCAAGGATAACGGCTTAGGTATCTCCAAAGCCGATCAAAAGGAGCTTTTTCAACCCTTTACGCAAGCTGATAACACGCTTTCACGCAGTTTTGGAGGGACAGGCTTAGGGTTATCTATTTCAAAACAGTTAGTCGAATTAATGGGTGGGTCGATTGAAGTGCAATCTAAACTGGGAGCGGGCAGTGAGTTTACCGTGGAACTGCCATTTGATGTTGTGCAGTCGTTTAAAAAACCACTCTCTGCTGTTTTAATTGAGGATAAGCAACCGACAATTAGCTTAATGAATCACGCACCTCGTGTGCTTCTGGTTGAAGACGATCCTGTGAATCAAAAAATTGCCGAATCCTTTTTAGAAGGGTTGGGTGTGTTGGTTGATTCGGTGAATAATGGGGTAGAAGCAATTGAGTTTTGGCGCATGCACCATCAAAGTATCGACCTGATTTTAATGGACTGCCAAATGGCGATTATGGACGGTTATGAAGCTACTCGCATGATTCGTAAAGAGGAGGCATTGTTGCAGTCTGATAATCCGGTGGTAATTGTGGCGTTTACGGCGGATGGGTATGCGGAAAATGAAGTCTTAGCGAAACAGTCTGGCATGAACGACATGCTGATTAAGCCACTGAACTTAAAAACGTTTAATGAAAAGATTGTATTTTGGTTAGAACAAGTTAAGCAAACCACGTCCAATTAATGATGGTTAATTGTCGTTAAAGTACGTCAAAGCGTTATGTGGAATTAAATTGAGGGTATTTCAAACCCAGCAGGCCTGCTGAATTTGAAAGGTTAATCGCTTATTTTTTATAGAGTTCGCTTGGATCAATAATCGGATTGCTAGTGATTTCTGCAATATTATCGTGTACTGCGGTATAAAAACAGCTGCGACGCCCTGAGTGACAGGCAGGACCGGTTTGATCAACCATGAGTAGAATCGTGTCGCCATCACAATCAAACGCCAGTGACTTCAGCACTTGTATTTGCCCAGACTCTTCGCCTTTACGCCAATAGTTTTGACGAGAACGCGACCAATAACAGACACGCCCCGTTTCAAGGGTTTCTGCTAGCGATTTGCTATTCATCCATGCCATCATCAACACCTCTTTGGTGTCGTACTGTTGGGCAATGGCGGGTATTAAGCCATCCGCATCAAATTTGACCTGATCTTTAAGTGAAGCCCAATCAAACGTATCGCCTTGTTTGGCTTTTTCGAGCGCCTTGAAGGTCGGTTGAGCATTTGAAGACTGACACATAACCCTTACCCCTTTTTCGCGTTGGCAAACGCCGCGGCAAATGGGTTGTTGGTAATCTCATCTTTAACCGCTTTTGGTTTTTTAATAGCAACCTGAGATTTACGCCCTTTAACCAGCATCGCTTTAAATAGGTCAGCGGTGGCGACTGCATCGGCCAAAGCATCGTGCGCATCACCCGGAAACGGTTTACCTAAGATACGTTCGTAAGAAACAGTGAGTTTAGGCGTTTTATAAAACCAATACATACGCTCACTGTGCCAACGTAACGCACCAATTAAATCTTTGCTCAGTTCTGCGGCGTCTAGCCATTTAGCGTAATCCAATTCAAACGGTAAAATTTTCTTTTCAGCACTTTTTTCTAAGTAAGCAAAGTCACTTTCGGTACTGTAAGCCAACACAATGTCGGCGTCTTTTAGTACTTGATGAATCGGCTCCCAGGCTTCCACCAAACTGGGGGAGCCGGCTACCATTTCAGTGGTGATATTGTGCTTTTCGTTCTCTGGAATTTCGTAGCCTGGATTAATAAGCTGGTTAAACAGTTCGTTGCCATCTAAATCACAAGCCGAAATTTGAATAATATCCGCTTCTGGATTACTGGAAATATCGGTCGCTTCAATATCGATGCAGACAATCTTTTTGCCTTTAAGTTCAATATCATGCTCTTTCAGCTTAAATAAGGCATCATTGCGACGCTCTTGAATAAGCGGAATCACCTCTGAGTCCGTGAACTCTTTAATCAGCTTTTCGAGTTTATTGGTTAAGCGATTAATCGATTTGCTTAATGCACTGCGAACGGCTTCATCTTCACTGCAACGTTCGATAAAAGCATGAATGTCCATAACCTCTTCGTCGATGACCAGCCCTTTTAAGGTTTGTGCCACAATTTTTTTAACGCTAAAGTCAAAGTCTTCTAGGGGCGGGATCAGAATGCTGGCTTTTAGTAATGCTTTCTCTCCTTTTGCTGGAGAAGCCATGATTTCAACGCCTTTAATGTTTAAGCCATCTGAGGCGGCAACCGCGACAAGATACTCTTTTAAAGGCTGATTACGTTTATCAATTAGGATTAGCTGTGCATTACTCATATAGATTGTTTTTTTATTTATGTAAGGAATGCGCTATTTTAACAGCAACCCGTTGTAACCGCTTGAGATTGCAACGGGAATTTTGTGTTTGAGATATTGCGAGAGGATTAGACTAATTTGGCCATTTTAGAAATGCTTTTTGCATAGGCACGAACCAGCTCTGCATAGCGCGTTTCGGCCACGGCTAAATCCTCATCGTTGTCGATAAAAAACGGCTCGGCAATCAGACATGGGGCAGAGGTTTTTTTAAGTAGATACCCGCCTCTATCTTCAGACCCTTTGGCTTTTACGCCGCGATTAGGCAAGCCTAAGGCTTTAACGAGTGACTTATTTAGGGTTTTAGCGAGTTTTTTGCCTTTTTTAGACTTGTGATAAAACAGTACTTCGGTACCCGAGGCTTTTCTATTGAACGCATTGCAGTGCAGGCTCACAATAAAGTCCGGGGCTAACTCGTTGATATCGGTTGGTAAACTGTCATAGGTTCGGCGATACACTTTTTGAACATGCACATCTTCTTGATCTTTTAAGGCATATTCAATGTCCATTGCCAGTTGTTCGTTGTAATCAAATTCCGACAAGTTTTGAGATTTGTTAACGGCACCGGGCGAGGTTTTTTTGTGTCCGATGACAAGAGCGCAAGTTTTCATGGCGTGTTCCTCAAGGTTGTTAATAAAATCTATGTCTATCTAGATAATAATTTAATACCACAATATTGGCAATAGTACTACACTATAGAAGTAGGCAGATGGGTCTAACGTGACATTTTTGAAGTGACTTGTCTGTAACTTTTAGTTTAAAAAGACAGAGGAATTATCATGAGTGGAACAAGTGATGCAGTCACCCAAGCTGCCAGACTCGATCAAATTGGGTTTCCAGAGTTTACAACCAAGCTCATTACCGATGTATTTGATGCCTTGGTATCTAGTAATTTACGTCAAACAGAGGCTTATATTCAGCTCTTGCAAGAAACAGGCAAGTCATTGAGTGTGTTTATTAACGATACCAAAGATGATATCAGTGGTGATATGATTTTGGATTTCTTAGCCACCACCTTGCCAGCCCCAGCCGAGGATGAAGCCAATGTGACGGTTGTCCAAGACAATAACGGTAAAGTCGCATTGGATGCTGACCAAGCCGCTACCTTAAATGCCGCCTTAACCTTGCCGGATGCTGCTGGCGTACCCAATAATAATGCGGTCGCGGTTGAAGGTGCGAATAATAGTTATGAGGCTATTTTGGATGCAGCGGCAACTCGTATAGCATCTAATAAATATGACCTGTTAAAAGAGATGGTTAAACAAGGGATTTTACGTTTAGTGATTGAAAACGGCGAAATTGAAACACGGTTAACCTTTTCAACTTACGGTTCTTCATTTAGTAAAGAGACGCAAACTAAATACAATCGCAAAAACTTTACCGCCAAAGCGCGTGCCAAAACAGGTCTGTTTACCTCCTTGTGGGTTAATGCTGCAGCATCAACCAAATATACCAGTGTGGCGATTTCGACTGCTAATAAAGTTGATCAAGATCGTTCAGGTTCACGTGTGAATATTTTTGGTGGGGTAAAAGTCAATTTCAAAACGGATTACCTACCTTTAAATCAATAAGGAGTAGATGTCATGTCAAACTCAGCTCTTAATGAGCTGGGTTTTGCCGAATTTGTGGCAAAACTCATCTCGGACACCTTTAGTGCCATTCTCTCCTCACAAGTTGAACAAAAAGATAAGCTTGCAGAGCTCGATCGTTTAATGACGTTATCAAATACCGATTTTTTAGCGGTTTGTTTAGAAGATGGACAAATGATGGTGCAAGTTGAAGATCAGCTTCGTCAATTGTTTCCCTCTGAAAAAGAACCCGGGCATGGCATTGTTGTGGGTGCAGCGTACCAGCCAGAAACCAATTCAAAACCGGAATCTCCCGCTATTTATCAGGCAATCGGTTTGCAGTTAAGTAAAGAAACCCCAGATTTTAAGGGGGGGAAATTGACTCAATTAGGGGTCGATAAAATATATCAAGCTTTGGTTGAACCGCTGGCTGAGCAACAACGAAATGCTTTGGCCTCCATTTTGAATGACGGCATTCCAAAACTGATGGTCGACAGCGGTAAAATTAATGCAAAATTAACCTTTCAAACTTCAATTAGCGAAGATGAAGAGGAACCCGCTTCCGGCGCGACGACAAGTACTGTTGCTGATTCTCCTTCTACGGTTACCGCTGCCCACTCGATTAACACGGTTAATAATCGCTTAGCCACTCTGTCAATGGTTTCTAATTCACGGTTTATCGGTGCAATTGATACCAAAAAGCTGTTACACACTCGTTTAAGTGTGGTGCCTGCCAGTAACAAAGCGCCCCAAGATGCTCAGACTACCGCGAATATTTACAGTGAAATCGAAATTCACTTTAAAACGATTTTATAGTCATGTCTCAGTCATTTGATTTACAGAGTTTGCTATGGTTAATTCATTCAGAGATTTCTTCTGCCGTTTACGCGGTTAAGTCTGAATCTGCGCCTATCGAAATGCAGCAAGTGCGGGTAAGAATGGGGCAAACTCAAAATACAGAGGCCGATGATTCCAATGTGGTGAGCTTACCAACAGAACGATATCCTGCGGCAGAACAAGGCTGGGTCGTGGATGTCGTTTATGATGCAACTCAAAATCAGTCAAAAATAAAGACACTCTTTGAGTCTTCAAAAGACTCCGTTCCTAGTCAGTGGCAAGGCGTATCAGATCAAACTTTAGTTGTCCATTTAGAAGGTGTCGGTTTAAAGCGGGCTCAATATCTTAAATCTGTTGGGGTGGAAACCTTAGCGGAGTTGTTAACCTTCGATTTTGCAGATGTTACACGCACTCAAAAAAGCTTATTTCGGCGCCTAACGACTTTGGCAAGGTTAAGTTTGCAACTACCGCCTGTTGCAGTTCCCAACTCATTGTTAGATGAAACGGTTATGAATTTAATTGAAGAACGTGATCGATTAGAGATAACGGATCTTTCCATTCAAGGGCAGGAGTTGTTAACACAGTGGCTTTTGAATTTGGAAATCTGTTTTGATGATGCTTGGTTACAAAAAACGACTCTGTACGAATTGGTTTATGGCAAAAAGCACCGTTAAGCCATCATAATACGGTGAAACTTGCTTAAAAAGTCAGCAGGCCTGCTGACTTTTTAATAGCGTATTTTTTTACTTAGGTTCCACGAGTTGAATGATTGAACGTAAGGTATTGGCTAAAAGTATTGGGGTGTCTTTGAACGCGTCTATTTCGTGCATAGGGGCGTTCATGATACTAAACAACGCTTTAAACTCTGGCAAATCTTGTGGCGCGCATTGTAGGCTTCCGCACACGCCAATCGTATGAACTTGGTGTGCTAACGCTAATTGGGCAATGCGCATCGGCAATTTGCCAAAACGGGTTTGGGTGTCGATTTTACCTTCGCCGGTAATGACTAAATCAATGGGGTTTTTGTCAAAGATTTTTTCTAATTTGAGTGTTTGGTTTAACACATCAAACCCGGGCGTGACCGATGCGTTTAAAATGCCAATGAAGCCGCCTGCCATGCCTCCTGCGGCACCCGCACCTTCTATTTCACGAATGTTATGCCCAGTTTTGCTTTCAATCACCCGCGCCCAGTTTTCCAGTCCAGTTTCAAGCTGATTATAGTTATTTGGATTAACCCCTTTTTGGGGCCCAAAAATAGCGGTTGCACCGTGTTCGCCAAGCAAAGGGTTGGTGACATCGCACGCTAATTGCCACTCGATGTCCATTAGGTGCTCAGGGATTTTACCAATACTGGCTAGTTTAGTTAGCGCTTGCCCGCCCAAACCAATTTCTTGACCTTCACTGTTCAACAGTTCAACACCTAAAGCTTGAAGTGCCCCTGTACCGCCCTCATTGGTAGCGGAACCGCCTAACCCTAAGACAATCTTTTTTGCCCCTAAATCTAGGGCGGCTTGGATGATTTGCCCGGTTCCGTATGTGTGGGTTTGCAGTGGGTTACGTTCACTGGGTCGAATTTTAGGCAGGCCTGAGGCTTGTGCCATTTCGATAATGGCTGTTTGACTGTCGGGTTGCCATGCAAACATGGCTTTGGTTTTTTTACCTAGCGCATCCGACACCCAAAGGCTCTGCTTTTCGGCCACACCCGCGTAAACAAAACTGTCAACAAAGCCCTCACCACCGTCTGACATGGGGTAACTCAAAACCTTGGCTTGGGGGTGAATGGTTTCAATAACCTGTTTGGCAATGTCGCAAAACTCAATCGCACTGAGCGAGCCTTTAAAACTGTCCGGGGCGAGTAAGACGGTAAATGGTTGTGGCATAGAAAAACCTTTAATTTATGACATTAAAATGGTCGCGACTTTGCGAGGTATGGGGGGATGATAGCCAGAATCGGAGACGTGAGCATGATACGTTTGAGTAGGCAAATTAAAATTAAAGGCATCAAGTATCTAAGTTTTTTAAATACTTTAAGGCTTGTTAACGAGTAGGTTACCAAAATTTTTCAGAAAGGGGTAGTGCAAGCAAACGTGGCAAATTAGGCAGCGATCATCACAACGCTAGCGAGAGATTACGCGATTACGCCCCTCTTTTTTGGCTCTGTACAACGCTTGATCAGCTCGTTTAACGATCGATTCTTGCGTGTCAGTAATGAGATGTTGCGTCACCCCAAAACTGCAGGTTAGCTTTTTTACCTTAGTAAAGGTATGTTGACTGATTGCGGTTTTAAGCTTGTTGGCAATCAGAGTGGCAGTTTTAAGATCGGTGTTTTGTAACAAGATAATAAACTCTTCGCCACCCCAACGAATAAACGCGTCTTCTTCCCTTAAGTTGGCGCTAATTAAAGCACTTAATGCTTCTAAAATATGGTCACCGGTTTGATGCCCAAATTGGTCATTAATGACTTTAAAGTAATCAATATCAAGCATGATCAGGCTTAATTTTGGGTTAAACGATTCATTGATTTCATGATACAAAATGTCAAAACCACGACGATTGTAAGCGCCGGTTAATTTATCCTGTTGATTCTCTTTTTTTAAATCGGCTTTTTCGGACTCGATGACGGTAATATCGTTAAAGGTAATTAAATTATTAATGTGGTGATTTTTTACCTGTTGAATCGTGACTTCAAAAATGTGCATTTTTTGTGTGGTGGGATTTTTGATTTTGACCTTATTTATCCCCTTGGGATGGGTGTTAAGGTAATCCGTCCAAAGCTGGTTTTGCATATTTTTTTGTAAGAAGTGTTCATCCTTTTCAAACACATCACACACGCAGTCGTGTTTTTGGGTAAAGGCCGTGTAATCCGAATAACCTAAAAAATTTAACAGGGTTTTGTTGGCAAACTGCAGTTTATTGTTTTCAGAAAGTGCCACCATGGTGGGTTGCGCATCTAATATTTGTCGTATTAAGTGGGTTGATTGAGCTTGTTTGCGCCACGCCAAAAACAGTAAAGTCAAAAGCGTCCAGAGCGAAATTAACTCAATCCACATTTGGTTGTGGAGTGTGCTTATCTCGTTGTTTTTAAAGGCGTGAATTGAAAGTAAGTAGCCAATGAAGTCTTGTTTGGTATTGAATAAAGGCATAAAGGTGGCCGACATATCGGTGCTTTGATGATTAAATAAAACCGTAAAAGCCTGTTTACTTGCCATCTGCTCTTGGAAATTGGCCGTGGTTTTAATTTCGTTAATATAAGGTGCAAAATCGACTTGATAGAGTGCATGTTTTTTGGCAATTAAGAATTTTTCATCCAGTGTTGAGGGTTGATAATAATTCGTTTCCTCATCTTTGAAGGTGTGTTTTGCAATAGCGTCTTTTAATAGAAATTGTTGGTATTCCCCCCCAAATTGTTTGGCGAGTTGATTGCGGAGTATACTGAAGTCAAGGCTGTATTCCATGCCGCCCACAAACTGTCCATTGTAAAAAAGCGGAAATACAAAACGGTAGGCCTCTCTAAATCGGCCAATTTCTAGCCCTTGAGTGTAACGTTGATGGTGAACCAGTTGGTTAACGGACTCCCTAATTTGAATGGTATTGTCGCCAAACTCTCTGGGACGGTGAAACCTTAGTAAACTGGTGCCATCTTTCTCAAATAGATGAAGTACCCCTAACCCCTTATTGCGCGAGTTATCGTAGAACGTTTGGTATTCATCTAATAGTTGGTCTCGAATTAACGCCTTCTCGGAAGGGGATGCATTCAACGCTTTAGCCATGTATTGAGCGATGTTGTGCGAATGGTCATCGTAAAACCGTTCTGCACTCATTTGACTGGCCTGCAAAATCGCTTGAAACTGAGTCTGGGCAACGGAGGTTAGGGTTTCTTTGGTGGTGTTAAGCGAGCTTTGTTTAGAGAAATAAACAAAAAAAGAGGTTAAAGCGAGGACGAAAATAAACAGCGCGAGCTCAAATCCTTTAGGTTTATTTGACGTCATACTCGTGTAAAATCCGCTGTAAACAAAGTTAAATTCTTTAAGGATGAGTTAGGTTAATGCCTGCATTATATCGAAACACGTTTGATTTAAAACCTCCTTTAAATTGGGGTATTTGGTGCTGTGTTTTTTTAGGCCTACTCTTTTCAGGTCTGCTTCATGCCGCCCCCCAACAAGCTGAAAAACCAAGCAAGGCGTTAACCTCATCAGCACCCTTAATCTGGGTTGTTAATTCAATTGAAGCCCCAGATATAGTGGCATCGCGCTATCAACCGTTAGTGAATTACCTGTCTAAAGCGATTCATAAAGAAATCGTCTTTAGGGTGTCCAGAAACTATGAGCATGGCAATGAGATGTTGTTAGAAGGTTCGGCTGATATTGCGATTTTAGGACCCGCGCCTTTTTTAAAGCTTCGAGCGCTTGATGAACAGGCCGTTGAGGTACTAGTCAGTAAAGAAAACAACAATACGCCTAATTTTTATGGCGCGATTGTGACCCGAAAAGACTCAAATCTAAAAACGGTTGCAGACTGTCTTCAAAAAACGTTTGCCTTTGGTTCTCAGGATTCAACCTTAGCGTTTTATATGCCCGCCAATCAACTGTTAGATGCGGGTATTAAACCCAATGATTTAAAAAGTTATGTTCATCTGCAAAGTCATGACACCGTTGCCGAATATGTGATTATGGGACGAGCAGATGCGGGTGGGGTGAAGCAGTCGGTGGCCAAAAAATACAGCCCATATTTAAACGTGATAGATGTGAGCCCACCGATTCGAGATCATGCATTTGTGGCTCGTTCAAGCCTGCCCGCTGAGCTTAAACAACAGATAAAACAGGCTCTGTTATCATTAAAAGACAAAGCCATTTTACACAGTGTTAAACCCAGTTTAACCGGTTTTATACCCGCGGATAATCAAGCTTACGATAGCTTTAAATCGATTATGCATCGAGTTGATCAGGCCTATCAAGTTGAAAACCAACTTAAGTAAACTTTGTCTAATTTTATGCCATGGTGACTTTGAAAAATGAGCAGGCCTGCTAAGTTTGTTTGAACCTTTAAAATAGCGCGTCTTGTTTGATGCCTCGGCTTATTTTTTAGATAACCCAATAACAAAGTTTTAAAAAGGGCTTAAATCACCATGCAAAACGCATTGTTTGAAACAAACTTAGTGACGGTGACTCAGTTAAGCGAGACGTTTTCGGCAGAGATCTATCAAACCCTTCCCCAAGATTGGTGGGTGGTGGTGACCGATGTAATTGGCTCCACAAAAGCGATTGAAGCGGGGCGTTATCGTGATATTAATGCCATTGGTGGCAGTACCATTGCGGCGGTTTTAAATGCCGTCAAGCCGCAGAAAATACCCTACGTGTTTGGGGGTGACGGTGCCACGTTTTGTATTCCTCCAGAGGTTATCGAGCCGGTAAAGCAAGCGTTAAGAGGGTGTCAGATTTTATCTGAGCAGACTTTGCAACTTGGTCTAAGGGTGGGGTTGGTGCCGGTGAGCCACTTAACGCAACCGGTGACCGTTTGTAAATATCGGGTCACCGCTTCACTGACCCAATACTTTTTTATGGGCGGAGGATTAGAGCAGGCGGATGGTTTAATCAAGGCGCAAGACAGCTATAACTTACCCAGTAATACCCCAGAAAAAGTTGATTTTAGTGGCTTTGAGTGTCGTTGGAGCGAAGTGCCCAGCACGCGAGGTTTAACCTTGAGTTTATTGGTTAAGTCACGGTTAGCGACCCAAGCGGAGTCGTATTCGCTTTATCAAACCCTAAATGAAAAAGTCTTTGAGTTATTGGGCGATGTGCACATCCATCACCCTTTAAAACCTGAGAGTTTAAACCTGTCAATGAATGCCGATAAGTTAGGCGTTGAGGTGGCGACCAAAACCGTCAATCAAAGTGCTTGGCGGGTGTGGCGTATGCGACAGGTTATTCGTTTACAGAACGTGATTGGTAAAGTCTGGATGCGCTTTAAAATTAAAAACCAATTTGGGGATTGGGGGCAATACAAAGCCGATATGGTCACGAACTCCGACTATTTGAAGTTGGACGATACCTATCGAGCGGTGCTCTCGGGCAGTCAAGCGCAGGTGGATGCGTTAGTCGTGTGGCTTGAACAGGCCTGTCAACAGGGCCAGCTTTTCTATGGTATTCACACGACTCATGCGGCACTCATAACCTGTTTAATAGCCAAAACCGGTCTTGAACACGTGCACTTTGTTGACAGCAGTGAAGGCGGTTATGCCATGGCGGCGAAGCAATTAAAACAGCAAATACGTCACGCTTCTGAACAAGCGGAACTTGCACATTAAGTGCGCTTTTAAGCACGGTTCCATTCAAAATGAGCAGGCCTGCTCACTTTTAAAATTGACAATCAGGCAGTCAACGATCTCTCTGGCAAACTAAGCGGGTGATTCGCGGCTATTTATTAACAGGGTGCTCTCAAC
The DNA here is from genome assembly GCA_016938655.1 of Thiotrichales bacterium. Taxonomy (GTDB): domain Bacteria; phylum Pseudomonadota; class Gammaproteobacteria; order Thiomicrospirales; family Thiomicrospiraceae; genus Thiomicrorhabdus. Next base: position 163,302 of record JAFGUG010000045.1, read on the forward strand.
TTCATGGCTTTGTTATGGCCTGTGTCTACGTTTTATTTAAAAAACCTCCGCCCTTTTTTTACCAAAAATACGTTCATTATTATGAGTACTTTTCCTAAAACTGACTGTTTTTAACGTAAATTAATAATATTTTTTCAACTTTTTTATCTTTTTTTCAAAAAGTCGTTTTTGATATGCAAAACAGGGAGTTAGCGGGGATATAGGGGCTCTAATTTTACTAGGGATAGCCAAAGTCTTTTCTTAAAGCGTTGAATTTAAAACTTATTTTTGTTTGAATAGGCATCCAATTAAACAAACCCAAGGGTTCTGTCATCTTTATTTCAGTTGTATTAAATACACTGTCATTTGCGTTTAGGCGCTTCTATCTAGGCCAAGTTTGGTCAAGTCTAATCCAAAGGCTGCGTCCTGAGGAATCTATCGTATGGCGTTCTTTGTCCACTTTATGGCACCTGTTTTGCAATGGGTTTCTGAATGTTTTCGTCCCTGGTAAACCGTATTTACACAATGCGAATGTTGCCAAAACTTTCTTTTCTTAACTGCGCCAGTATGCACGTATTGCCAATGAACCCTCTCGTTAACCAATTAAAAGAGTCACTGTATGGAGCAAAATCCTAACCCCCAATCTGATGCGCCATTTATTACGTTTCGTCATCCCGTTTTAGCGGATGGCTTAGCGTTGTATGAACTGGTAAAGGCCTGTCCACCCTTAGATTTGAATTCCAGCTACCTCTATTTTTTACAGGCCAGTCACTTTTCGGAAACGTGTTTGATTGCTGAACAGAACGACGAGATTGTTGGGTTTGTGTCGGGCTATCGTCGTCCTGATGCTGAACAAGATCTGTTTATATGGCAAGTGGCGGTGGCGCCAGAAGCGCGCGGGCAAGGCTTGGGTAAGCAGTTGGTTAGCCAGTTAATTGCGGCACAAATAAAAGCAGGGCACCCTTTAAGCGCGGTAAGTTGCACCATTAGCTCGAGCAACTTAGCTTCACAAGGACTGTTTAAGTCTTTGGCTGAACAGCACCGTTTGCTGATAGAACGCCGCACTTTTATTAAAACCGAGCAGTTCGGTGCACAAGCACATGAAGCAGAAGACAGTTACACCCTGAGTGCGGCGAATCATCAATTATTAAACGAATTTTTAACTTTTTAGGAGTATTAAATGGCACTAAGCATTTTTAATGAATATGAATCTGAAGTACGTGGCTATGTTCGCTCATTCCCCGTTGTATTTGAAACCTCAAAAATGTCTGAGATGTGGGACGAAAGTGGTAAGCGTTATATCGACTTTTTTGCGGGCGCGGGTGCTTTAAATTACGGTCACAATAATGAGACGATTAACAGTGCGGTCATTGAGTATCTGCAAAATAACGGCATTGGTCACGCATTAGATATGGCCACGGTTGCCAAACGTTCTTTTATGGAAACCTTTGTAGAAAACATCCTAAAACCAAGAAACCTAGACTACAAATTGCAGTTTGTTGGCCCAACGGGCACCAACGCCATCGAAACGGCGTTAAAAATTGCCCGTAAAGTCAAAGGGCGTAAGCAGGTTATGTCTTTTACTAATGGTTTTCACGGTATGTCGATGGGGGCTTTGAGTATTACGGGTAACAGCTATTATCACGATGATAATTATGGCGTACCCGGTTATACCTACCAAGTGCCGTTTCATAATTACCTCGGTGACAAGGTCGATACCATGGCTTACCTGCGTAAGATTATCCAAGATGAGTCTTCAGGCACCGAACTGCCCGCGGCGATTGTGCTAGAAACCATTCAAGCTGAAGGCGGGATTAACGTCGCTGGTGAGGAGTGGTTGCAAGCGTTAAGACAGATCTGTGATGACTTTGATATTTTGATGGTTGTGGATGATATTCAGGTGGGGAATGGACGTTCGGGTGAGTTCTTTAGTTTTGAACGTGCAGGGGTTGTACCAGACATTGTGACGCTATCAAAATCAATCGGAGCAGGTCACCCAATGTCGTTGGTGTTAATGAAGCCAGAATTGGATAAGTGGAGTCCAGGGGAGCACTCAGGAACGTTTAGAGGGAACAACTTAGCGTTTGTTGCGCAAACCGCTGCGCTCAAAAAGTACTGGTCGGATGGCAGTTTTATTAACGAACTGCAAACTAAGTCGAACTTAGTGCAAAAAAGAATGGAGCAGCTCGCTTTAAACCACCCCACCATCGTTCGCGAGATACGAGGTCATGGCATGATTTGGGGTGCCGAATTTAAAAAATCAGAATTAACATCGCCCATTTGTGCGCAAGCCTTTGAAGACGGTTTGATTATTGAAACCGCCGGAGCTGATGGTGAAGTGATTAAGTTTTTAGGGCCTCTGGTCATCACCGAAGCGCTGATTGATGAAGGCTTTGATATTTTGGAAGCGGCGATTGATAAAGTGCTGGCAAAAGAGGCAACCTTAGCTCAAGTGAAGGGGGCTTAAATGATTGTTCGTAACTTATATGACGACATTATGGGTACCGATGCGGATGTGGACAGTCAGCAATGGACAAGTCGTAGACTCTTGTTGGCTAAAGATGGCATGGGGTTTTCCCTGCACGATACCTTAATTAAGCCGAATGAAGATTTGCATCTTTGGTACAAAAATCACCTTGAAGCGGTCTATTGCATTGAGGGTGAGGGGCAAATTTATGACAAAGCAACGGGCATCACGCATCCGATAAAAGAGGGAACGGTCTACGCGCTGAATAATAACGACCAGCATATTCTTAGCGCCAATAAGGGCGTGCAGATGCGTATGGTCTGTGTGTTTAATCCCCCTGTTACTGGGCGAGAGACACACGATGAAGACGGCTCTTACAACTTACCTGAATAAATACGAGCCGGAACCCCCGCTATTAAGTCGCTAATACCTCTTTGGTGTTAGTGATGTTGGGTGTTAGCAATCTTCTTGGGCCTCGCCTTGCGTGAAGGCCTGCATTTATCCCAATTACTTTAAAGAGAACCATGTCACAGACAGATAGCGTTGCCTTGCGCGTAGAAAAAATAGGCGGCACCTCGATGAGTCAATATCAAGCGGTGCGAGACAACATTATTTTATACCCCGAATTTATGTATCAGCGCATTTTTGTGGTGTCCGCCTATGGAGGGATTACCGACCTATTATTGGAGCATAAAAAATCGGGTACACCCGGTGTTTACGGTTTGTTTGCTAATGATGATGTGGATGCCGATTGGCAAGTCGCGTTACAGAAGCTAGGGGATCGTTTTAACGAAATTAACGCCAGTTTATTTGAACAACCGAGCCTGTTAATTGAAGCCAATAAGTTCATCAACAAACGGGTTTTAGAGACGGAGCAGTTGCTGACCTACCTGCAAGATTTATGTGGACACGGACACTTTTCGTTAAGCAGTCACCTGTTAACCGTTCGTGAACTCTTGGCTAGTTTAGGGGAGGCGCACAGTGCTTATAACTTAGCTACCTTACTTAAGGCTGAAGGCATTAATGCCTGTTTTGTCGATTTAACCGGTTGGCAAGCAAATGAACCGATGGCCTTAGACGATATGATTGTCACCAACCTGCAAGGCATCGACCTAAATACCACTCTGCCAATCGTAACCGGTTACAGCCACTGCACAGAAAACCTCATGAAAACTTATGACCGTGGTTACAGCGAAATGACCTTTAGCCGAGTCGCCGTTTTGATGCGAGCAAGTGAAGCGGTGATTCATAAAGAGTATCACCTGAGCAGTGCCGATCCGCGACTCGTTGGGGAGCACAAAGTCGTACCTATAGGGCGAACAAATTACGATATTGCAGACCAGTTAGCCAATTTGGGGATGGAGGCGATTCATCCTAAAGCAGCGCAAGGCTTACGTCAGTCACGTATTCCGTTGAGGATTAAAAATACCTTTGAACCAGAGCATCAAGGCACCTTAATTACCGATGATTATGTTAGCGATTCGGCCAAGGTCGAAATTATTGCCGGTATGCCCAGGTTGTTAGCCGTTGAAATATTCGATCAAGAGATGATGGGAGACAGAGGGTTTTATGAAAAAACCATTCAAGAAGTGACCCATCGTCTTAAGTGTGACGTGGTCAATAAAGACTTTAACGCGAATACCATCACTTTATATATCAATGATTCGCTTAAAAAAGCCAGTCGCCTGTCTAAACAGTTAAAAGAAAAATTGACCACTGCCTCGATTCAAACCAGCAAGGTTGCATTGGCCTCGGCAATGGGCAGCGATATGCGCATTAAAGGGTTTCTTGCCAATGCGGTGGGGACGCTTTATGAAGCGGGCATTAACATTGAAGCGATTCACCAGAATACCCGTCAGGTAGAGATGCAGTTTTACGTCAACGAAAACGATTTTGAAGCGACGGTGAAAGCCTTGCATGGCCGGTTGATTGAAACCCAAAATAAGGAAGCGTGTCTATGAGAGCACTCGTACTACTGAGTTGTTTACTGTGGGCCCCATTTGTTATCGGGGCGGATGAGCTTAAACATAACCAACAAACTCAAGATGTTAATCGCCTTGAAAAACCGATGTACAACCCCTTTGTAGAACGCTACGTAATGGATGAGTTGCGTCAAATTCGCGTGGATATGAATGAGCTTGAAGTTGGGCTCACCAAAGAGGTGGTTAACAGAGAGTTAGCGGCGGTGAATCAAGCAGTGGGGTATGCCACTGATACCGTGACCTACTTCTTCTATTTGATTGCGGCCATCTCATCGATGTTGTTGTTGGTAGGATGGACCTCACTGCGTGATGTGAAAGAGCGCGTATATGGTTTGGCCGATGCCAAGGTCAACGAAGTGATTGAAACGTATGAGGGGCGACTGCAAGCCTTGGAAGAGGATTTGAATCATAAGTCACGTGGCATTACCTCCGCCCAGAAGCGACTCAGTCAACATCAAGATATTTACAGCTTATGGTTAAGAGCCGGGCAAGAGCAGATCTTAAGCAATCGGATTGCGATATACGATGAGATATTAGAGTTGGACTCCGATAACACCGAAGCCATGACCTACAAAGCCGATGTTTTGTTGGAAATAAATGAACCCATGTGGGCAATCAATTTATGCCAACAAGCCCTAAAAATTGACCCTGAAAACAAGCACGCCTTTTATCAACTAGCCGGTGCTTATACCTTGTTGAATCAGCCTAAAGAAGCCATCGATTACTTAGGTAAAGCACTTGAAGGTGCTGAAGGGATGTTGGAGGAGGTGAAAAACGATCCGGTTTTTGAAGGCTTAAGTCACCTCCCCGAGTTTTCAGCTTTGCTGTCTGTGAAGTCGGTTGACTCGGAACGCCATCATGAGGGTTGAGTTGGCGCTGCCTACTGAAAATTTTAATGCATTGATTGCTGAGTTTTTAAGCCTCTCTGATAATAGGCATTTGTCATGGTTTTAGGGAGTTTTGCCTTTTTTTTAAGCGCCTTTTTCTTGATTGGTTTATCCAGTTATTGGGCGAGTAAAAAAACCACGCGAGACTACTTGGTGGCAGGCAAGTCAATGATGCCCTTTTTTGTGGGATTATCGTGTTATTACTTTATTGGCTAAGCGTTCGATTTAAGCCAAAAAGTCATGTTTAAAAGTCAGCAGGCCTGCTGACTTTTAATTGCTGTATTCAGTAGAATTAAGCGTCTTTCCATTTAATCGAACAGCCCATCGATGGAATTTGTTCTAAGGGGCCTTTACCGCTTTGTGCCACCTGTTTCATCGCTTCTAATAAATCTCTGCGCACACCTTCGGGTGCGGTCTCTTTACGAGATTCATCTAAGCGTCCACGATATTGCAACTTTAAGTCTGCGTTATAGCCAAAAAAATCGGGTGTGCAGACTGCACCATAGGTTTTTGCGACTTGCTGTGTTTCATCTAAAACGTATGGGAATGGAAAGTTCCATTTGTCTGAAATGGCTTTCATATTTTCAAACGAATCTTCGGCATATTCGGTTGGGTCATTCGACATAATGGCAATGCTATTGATGCCATATTCATCTCGCAGAATTCGTGTGTCTTCAACTAAGCGTTGATGTATGGCTTTAACATACGGGCAGTGGTTACAGATAAACATCACCAGTAATCCATTTTTGCCTTTGGCTGTGTCGAGTGTCCAATTTTGGCCGTCCACGCCAGGCAAATTGAAATCAATAGCGGGTAAATCAAAATCACAAACGGGGGTGGTTAAACTGACCATGGGGCATCCTTTTGTTATCAAATAAGGGTTTTAAAAATGTGGCTTCAAATTAAACATTTATTATACCGCTGGTTTAAAAGTCAGCAGGCCTGATACTTGATTAAATTACTAGGTTTTTAGCATGGAAATCGGCATAATGATAAATTGTAATTTTAATGGTCAACAAACGATTTTGAACGGTTATCAAGCTCGGCTTGGTAACGTCTTTAACTTCTAGGGGGTCGATATGAAAGTAAATGCATTAGGTGTTAAAAACCGTGTGTTAAAAGCAACGGTTTTATGGGCAGCCAGTTTGGTCTCTATGTCCGCTTTATCGGTTTATGCTGACGATATCGTCGTTGAAAATGTTGGGTTTGCAACGCCTGAATCGGTTGAATATGCGCCTGCACAAGACAACTATTTGGTGGCTAATATTAATGGCAGTCCGTTTGAAAAAGACAATAACGGTTTTATCTCCAAGTTGAGTCCAGATGGAAAAGTGCTGGATCTTAAATGGATTGCGGGCGGTCAAAACGGCGTTACCTTAAATGCACCAAAAGGCATGGTCGCGTTAGATGATCGTTTGTATGTGGCGGATATTGATAACATCCGTGTGTTTAGTTTGCCAGATGGCAAGCTAATGGCCAGTTATGAAATTGCCGGAAGTTCGTTTTTGAATGGCGTGAGTGTGGCCTCTAAAGGCGGTGTTTGGGTCACAGACAGTGGCGTGGCACCCGGGTTTAAGCCAGCGGGTACGGATGCGATTTATCATTTGTCTGAATCTGGAAAAGTGACCACACTCACTAAGGGCGAAGATTTAGGTCGTCCGAATGGGATTGTGGAAACGCCGAATAAACAGTTAGTGATGATTACCATTGCCAGTGGCCAAGTTCACCACTTTGATTTAGACGGTAAATTGCTAAGTAGTGAAACACTGCCGTATAACCGTTTAGATGGGTTGGTGATGGATGGTTCGGGTGAGCTGATTTTCTCAAGTTGGACGGCAAAAGCGATTAAAAAAGGCTTGGAAGATGGCGAGCCGGAAACGGTGTTTGCAGATTTAACCTCGCCAGCAGATATTGGCCTAGACACCAAGCGTAACCGAGTGTTGATTCCTTCGTTTATGGAGAACAAGGTGTGGATTAAAACCTTGCCATAATTGCTTGGAACGTTAAATTCTAGACACAAAAAAACCAGGCTAAGACCTGGTTTTTTTGTACGTATTAAATGCTGAAATTAAATTCGGCGTTTAATGCATTAAGACTCACTTAGCTGCGCTGTATAGTTCTGAAACTTTGTTCCAGTTAACCACATCCCACCAAGCTTGCATGTAAGCTGGGCGTAGGTTTTGGTAACGTAGGTAGTAAGCGTGTTCCCAAACGTCTAATCCTAAAATAGGCGTACCTTGAGTTGGCGCACAATCCATTAATGGGTTGTCTTGGTTTGGCGTTGAAGAGATTTCTAGCTGACCGTTAGCAGAAACGGTTAACCATGCCCAACCTGAACCAAAACGTGTTGCGCCGGCGGCGTTAAACTTCTCTTTCATCGCATCAAAGCTACCAAACGTAGAGGCGATGTCATCGGCTAGTGCGCCCGTTGGTGCCCCCATGCTGTCGCCGGTCATCACGTTCCAGAAGAACGCGTGGTTCCAGTGCCCACCACCGTTGTTACGAACGGCAGGTGGTAATGTTCCCGCTTTTGCCATCATATCTTCTAAAGACATATCCGCCATTTCAGTATCGGCGATGGCATTGTTTAAGTTTGTGATGTAAGCGTTGTGGTGCTTAGTGTGGTGAATTTCCATGGTGCGTGCATCAATAGAAACTTCTAAAGCGTTGTAATCGTAAGGTAGGTCAGGAAGCGTAAATGCCATGATTTTGGGTCCTTTTATATGTAATTAAAATCTGTAAACCACTCTATTGTATTCACAAAACACACTTTGTAAATAGTTGAGTGTTTTAATCAGGTATTAGTTTGGGCTGTTTACATTAAAAAATGTTGTCGAGTCTTTCGGGTGGTGGCGTAATGTCACTGAACTTTTCCATCTCGTGCGGTGGCATTTGCATGAAGTAACCGCGCGAACTTAAGGCCGCAAGCACTTCGCTGGTTTTAACGCGCGCTAATTTTTTTTCTGGGTTTAGTTCCACATCTAAAACATGGGCAGGTTCACCAAAGATAACTAAAATCTCTTTTGGTAACTTTTCTAGTCCGTCTTCTTGTGGCACATATAAATAGAGCTCATTTTTTTTGGGACTTTTGAAAACAGATACATTCATCATGGTCATAGTGCTCTCTTGGGAATATTTTCTTAAAACGGTTTTATTAAATTTGCCCTATTGTATCAAAAACAGTGCCTTAAATGCTTGACCTTAATAGGGTGATTACTTATCATTATTGGGTTTTGAATTAGAAAATTGGATCAGACATGGTTTTAGGGAACAGAGTTACGGTCTTTAGTGGTACAGGTTATATTGGTCGTGAAGTGGTCAATGCCCTGTCTAAAGCGGGTTATGAAGTAAAATTATGTGTACGTCGTCCAGAACGCTACCGTGATTTTGCGCTGTATAACGGCACTAAAGTGGTTGCTTTAACCTCTTATGATGAGCCTGAACAGTTAGATGCTGTTTTGAAAGGATCGGATATTGTTATTAACTTAACCGCAGATCGTTCAAATGGCACAGAGAGGATTGCGCTGGATGAGTTGGTTCACGTAAATCAGAAAATTAAGGCTGCGGTTGAACATGCGGGCGTAAAACGTGTGTTAAGTTTGTCGCAAATTGGCGCGTCTTCCAATCAAGAGTCAAATGAATATCTTTGTCGCTTAGGTGAGAGTGACAGTTTAATGTTTACCACGGCGAGTGCCGATGTGACGATTTTTAAAGCCAGCTTAATTATTGGTGAAAACGACGACACCACCCAGCGTTTTGTTAAGCAGTTAAACCGAATGGATTTGTTAATGGTTGCAAATGGTGAAACCATTGTTCAACCTGTTGCAGTAAAAGACTTAGCTCAGGCGATGGTCAACAGCATTAAAAACCGTAAGGTGTTTGGTAAAAAGTTAGAAGTGGTGGGTGAAGAGCGTCTAACCATTAAAGAGCTAGGCGAGTTAGTAGCGGAAATCATGCAAAAAGAGGTGCTGGTTTTCCCAATGTGCACGCTAAACGCAAAATTGATGGCATTTTTTGGGGCGTTTGCACCCGTTGCCTCGATCTCGTCTTCTCAGTTAGAAATGCTAAAAGAAGATTTAATTTCGGATGCCGATTTTGATACGCAGTTTGGGTTTGCACCAGCCAGTTTAGAGTCGATTATTTCTGTGTATGCGGCACCACATCATATTCGTGAGCGTTATAACTACTACCGCAAAGAAGCAAAACGCAACACCGATGAACTTGTTTAATCGTTAACGTTTAACAAGTGCGTTACCTAAAAAGCCGTCGTTTAAGACGGCTTTTTTGTTTCTTTTTTTTGAATGTGACGTATGAAGACTTAGTCTGTAAAATCGTTTATACAGTTGCGGGTTTAAAGTAAGGATGAGCATGAGTAAACAGGTTTATTTGGTTGGTGGCGCGGTGCGCGATACGTTATTGGGCATTGAAGTCTATGACCATGATTGGGTCGTGGTTGGTGCAACGGCGCAAGCGATGTTGGCCGAGGGGTTCGAGCAGGTGGGCAAAGACTTTCCGGTTTTTCTGCATCCTAAAACTAAAGAGGAGTATGCCCTTGCTCGCACCGAACGAAAAGCCGGAGTTGGCTATCATGGATTTGAAATTCAAGCTTCAGAGGCCGTGACCTTAGAAGAGGATTTAATGCGTCGTGATTTGACCATTAACGCTATGGCAGAAAGTGATACGGGGGAGATTATTGACCCCTATCATGGCCAAGTCGATTTAAAAAACCGGGTGTTACGCCATGTGTCGCCCGCCTTTGCCGAAGACCCGTTAAGAGTGTTGCGGGTTGCCCGATTTGCCGCCAAGCTTGCGCCATTTAATTTTACCCTGCATCCCGATACCGCCAAATTAATGACCGAAATGACGGCCAGTGGCGAGTTGCAAGCCTTAACCCCTGAACGGGTTTGGCAAGAGGTGGTTAAGGTGTTAAATACCAATCACCCGAGTGTCTTCTTTAAGGTGTTGAGGCAGGTGGGTGCATTGGTGGTGTTATTTCCTGAGATTGATAGACTGTATGCGGTGCCGCAATCACCAAAGCACCACCCCGAAGGCGATGTGGGCACACATACGATGATGGTGTTAGACGCGGCGGCAAATCTAAGTCGTGATATTGAGGTACGGTTTGCGGCATTGGTACACGATTTAGGCAAGGGGGCAACGCCGTCTGAGCACTGGCCGAGTCACCCGAATCATGAATCAGCAGGCCTGCCTATTTTACAGGCACTGTGCGCACGTTATCGTGTGCCTAAGAGCACGCAACAATTAGCCGAAAAAGTGGCCTTATGGCACGGGTGGATTCACAAAGGATTAAATGCCCAAGGTGAGCCAGGTATTGGTGTGGATGACTATTTAAAGGTGTTACAGGCCTGTCAGGCGTTTAAAGGCACGGCGATGTTAGAGAAGGTTTTGTTGGCTTGCGAGGCGGATTCGAAAGGGCGTTTGGGGTTTGAGCAAGTCGCGTATCCACAAACGGAATTTTGGTTGGCAATGGCCAAAGCCGCGAGTCATGTGGATAACCAAGCCATTATTGCACAGGGCTTTAAAGGGGCAGAGATTGCAGTTGCAATTGATGCAAGGCGCCTTGAATTAATAACTGAATTTTTACAGCATGCAAGTACTTAGTGGTGTGCAAATTAGAAAGATTATAAGACACAAAAAAGGCCGCGATTTCAAATGAAATGCGGCCTTTTTTGTGTGCTCAGTAAGGTCTTAATTGACCGCTTGTTTGAAGCTAAATGCCCCACGAATTTGCCCAAGTTTGTAGCCGGTTGCCATATCGTGCGGGTATAACTCTTTTACCTTGTCGGCAACGCCTTGAGGAATGGTTTCACCGTGGCATGTCAAACAAACCGCACCGGTTGCCATTGGCTTCATGTAACGAATGGTGTCTTGACCATCGACCTTCACGATTTCAAATTTTTCTAGTTTGCTGATGTCTTTACCAGCTGCAGCCTGTTCTTCAAACCAGTTAAGTGTTTCCGTTTCCCAGCTATCTGCATAAGCGGTTTTAGCGCGAGGCTTTAAGCTAACACGGTTCACATCCCAGCCCGTTTTTTCGCTCAGCGTTTTTGCAATTTCAGGGGCTTTATCTTTACACATGCCAACTGCGTGAACCGGCCCCCCACTTTTCATTGCCTTGCCCAATTCTGGCTTTAACATTCCGCCAAACTCTTTGGCAATTTGACGCGCTTCTGCGTGCTTAGCCGGAATCTCGGTATTTGCCATTACACTGATCGGTAAAGCGGTAATGAGTGCAGTAAGTATCAGTTTTTTCATAGGTTAATTCCTTTTTAAGAGGGTATAAAATTTATTAATGGGCTAAATATAGCAGGCCTGTTGATGCTTATCAAGTGTCATTTGATGAGTAAAATTGTTAAGAAAGTCTTAATCCCTCTTTAATTGTTTATTGGAGGGTTTTAATTGATTTAGAATGGCTGATATCTCACCTATGAATAATGGATTTAATGCAATGAGCATTCAAAAAATTAAGAAACTTTTTATTCCAATTTTGATTATCGTTGCCGCTATCGCGGTTTTTATGTACATGACATCAACCAAACCCAAGCAGGCTCCGGTAGAGGTGCAAGAGAAGGTATGGATGGTTGAGTATATTGAGGCTAAGTATGAAGCTTTGGCGCCGATACAGCGCCTGTATGGTCAAGTCGAATCTGCAACGCCGATCTCTATGTCGGCACCGATTAGTGGTGTGATTGGTCAGGTCGCGGTTAAAGAGGGGCAGCAGGTTAAAAAAGGGGATGCGATCGTCTCTTTAACTTTGCAAGATTTGGACATTCCTTTGCAACAAGCGAAAGCCGACTATGCGGAAACGAGTGCTTCTTTAAAGCTTGAGAAGTTGGCTTACCAAGCCAATTTAGAGCGTTTAGCGCACGAGAAGCGTATTTTGGCGTTTAAAAAAGCGGATGTGGCGCGTGTGCAGCAGCTGCTTAAAAAGGACTTAACCTCGACCCAAGCATTGGAGTTGAGTAAAGAAGCATTAGCCAAACAAGAGTATGTGGTGGTGGGTGCAGAGCTTTCAGTAGAAGAGCATCAATTAAAAACCCAGCAAAATGAAGCACGATTAGCTAAGGCAAAAGCGGCCATGCGTTTAGCAGAGATAAATCTTAAACGTGGCCAAGTGGTTGCACCAAGTGATGGACGCATTGCCAAAGTGTTGGTGAGTCAAGGGGAGCGAGTGAGTGCTGGCACCGTTATGGTTGAATTTTATGCTCTAGACTCCTTAGAGTTGCGCGCAAAACTGCCGGTTAGAGAATTTTATAAGTTGGATCAGCGCCTTCAAGCTGGGCAGGACGTTGAAGCCTATTTAACCAAACAAAATCAAGCGTCGACAGCATTGAGATTAGACCGTATGGCGGGTGAAGCAACCGCCAGTGGGATTGACCTGTTTTTTACCATTCCAGAAGCTTTGCAGTATGTAAGACCGGGTGATCTATTGGAGGTTGAGATGCAAGGTGAAGTCATTGAGCAGGCGATTGCGTTGCCATACAGTGCGCTCTATGGCAGTGACCGAATCTATTTAATTGAAGATGAACGTTTGCAGGCCACCACGGTTAAGGTGTTGGGTGATTTGATGGTAGATGGGAAATTATGGGCGCTATTAGAGCCAACCTTCCCGAGTGGCAGTCAAGTGAGTATTACTCATTTGCCAAATGCAGTGAGCGGTTTAAAAGTGACAGGAGTGGCTAAATGAATCCGGTCGATACGCCTTCTACTGAAAATCTAGACAATGATTTCCACATTAAAGAGAAGAAGTTTAAATCGCGCGGCATGATCGGTTTGTTTGCTCGCCACAAGGTCGCGCCGAACTTATTGATGATTATCATGATTTTGATGGGTGTGGTGGCACTCATGAAGCTCAATGTGCAGTTTTTTCCAACCTTTGAATTGGATTATGCATCGGTTCGTGTGGTGTGGCCAGGGGCGAATGCTGAGGATGTTGAAACCAGTATTACTGACCCAGTTGAGCGTGTACTTAGAAACCTAGACGGGTTAGATGAGATGACGTCAACGTCTGCGTTGGGGATGGCGTCTATCTCATTAAAGTTTGAGCAGGGCACCAATATGATCGAGGCACTCGATCAAATCAATCAGCGAATCAGTGAGTTGCGAAATTTACCCCAAGACTCACAGCGACCAGTTATCGAGCGGGTGATTCGGTATGAGTCGATTGCTCGAATTTTGTTGGTGAGTGAGCAAGGCACGATTGAAGAGTTACGGCCTCTAGCAAGGCGGTTTGAGCGCGAGCTGTTAGACCGAGGAATTGATAAGGTCAACTTTAAAGGTTTGCCAACCGAAGAGATGGCGATTGAGGTGCCACAGAAGGCGTTGGAGCAATATGGCCTTTCATTAGAGTCGGTGGGTAATCAGATTACGGGGATGAGCCGTGATTTCCCAGCCGGAACCGTGGGTGATAAGGACAGTGTGCGTGACATTCGTGCCTTAGAGCAGAACCGCACAGAAACCGAATTTGCGCAAATGCCTTTGGTCGTGAATGCGTCAGAAAATGTCTCGTTAGGCGACATCAGTATTATAGAGCGCCGCCCTGTCAAAGACGCGCCTTATCTTGAGGTGGAGGGCAAACCGGCCATTGAGATGCAGTTAATGCGTGCCGAAAGTGGCGATACTTTGAAATCATCAGAGATTATGACTCAATGGTTAGCGGAGACGCGGCCGCAACTGCCAGTTGGCTTAGAGTTAAAAGTGTATGACGAAACTTGGTCGCTGGTAAGCCAGCGTATTTCGCTGCTGCTAACCAATGGGGTTGGCGGTTTGATACTGGTAATTTTAATTCTCTATATTTTTTTGAATGGTCGTGTGGCTTTTTGGGTAGCGGTGGGTATTCCCGTGTCTTTTATGGCGACCTTGATGATTATGTATTTGGCAGGTGGTTCCATTAACATGATCAGCTTATTTGGGTTGATTATGGCGCTGGGGATTATTGTCGATGACGCCATTGTAGTGGCCGAAGACTCCTTGGCACACCATGAGCAAGGTGAACCCCCTTTACAAGCTGCAGAAGGCGGCGCTCATCGAATGTTAGGGCCGGTAACGGCTTCTTCTTTAACTACGATTGCCGCATTCTTACCGCTGATGTTGATTGGTGGTGAGATTGGTAATATTCTGTTTGCGATTCCACTGGTGATTATTGCGGTCATTGTGGCTTCATTAATTGAAAGTTTTACCGTGTTGCCCGGGCATCTTCGTCATGCTTTGAGTGGCGTCAAAAAGCCAGAATCCGGTTCAGTGCGTTATCGGTTAGAACATGCGATTGATCATTTAAGGCACCATCAATTCCGCAATTTAGTCCGTTGGGTTTTGGCGCATCGTGGTATTACCATGGCCGCCGCCCTTGGGATGATGATTTTTGTGGTGGGGCTATTGGCAGGTGGGCGCTTAGGGTTTGTCTTTTTCCCGTCCCCTGAGTCCACAAAAGTGAATGCGGATGCCATTTTTGTTGCCGGAACCCCTTCTGAGGTCTCTGGTCAGTTTGTCGAGCATTTATATCAAGCGCTGTTAGAAACAGAGAAAGAATTAGAGCCGGGCATTATTAATACTGCTGTGATGCACTTTAATCAGAATAACCGTCAAACTGGGGCGAACTTTGCAGGCATTAATGTGGAGTTAATTGAGCCTGATCAGCGTCAAACACGAAATACCGAGTTTATTCGAGTCTGGCAAGAGAAAGCTGGAACCGTTCCGGGATTAGACACCTTAACCATGGCGGCACCCCGTATGGGACCTCCGGGTAGTGATGTTGATATTCGTTTAATGGGCGCAGAGCCGGCTCAGCTTAAGCAGGCCTCATTAGATTTACAGGCGGTGTTGAGTCAAATATCGGGTGTCAGTGATATTCGTGATGACTTGCCGTATGGTCGCGATCAGTTGATTTATGAGTTGACCCCTCAAGGTGAGGCCTTAGGTTTAACCTATGTTTCGTTAGGGCGCCAGTTGTCGGATGCGTTTTCTGGGCGTTTAGTGCAGATTTTCACGGACGAAGAGGATGAGATTGAAGTACGTGTTCAATATCCATTGGCTGACCAATCTACCTTGGCTTCGATTAATCGCATGCAAATACTCACGCCTTCTGGACAGCGAGTTGCTTTAAGTTCTGTTGCCAGTTGGACGACGCAACGTGGTTTTGACATTATGCGCCATGTTGACGGTCAGCTTGCAGTGACCGTGGTTGGGGAGGTTGATAAAAACGTCAACAACGCCAATCGTATTTTGGCCACGTTAAAAGAGTCTACCTTGCTTGAGTTGGAGCAAAAGTACGGTCTGAGATATTCGGTTGAAGGTCAAAGTGCGCGTCAAGCGGAAACACTGGGAGATATGAAAGTCGGCCTGTTAATTGGGTTGTCTATGATCTACATTGTTTTGGCTTGGGTGTTTGCCTCTTATGGCTGGCCGCTTGTTGTCATGATGGGTATTCCATTTGGTTTGGTCGGGGCGATTATGGGTCACTGGTGGATGGGCTTGGATATGACCATTCTATCGCTGTTTGGGTTCTTTGGTTTGTCTGGAATCGTGGTCAATGATTCGATTATTTTAGTCAGTTTTTACAAACGTTTACGAGAGTCCGGTTTGGGGGTGAATGAGGCGTTGGAAGAAGCCGCTGTTCAACGTGTACGTGCGGTTATGTTAACGTCGTTAACCACCATTGCTGGCTTAACGCCGTTGTTATTTGAAACCTCATTACAGGCTCAGTTTTTGATTCCAATGGCCACGGCAATTGCGTTTGGTTTGATGTTTTCAACCTTTTTGATTTTGTTGGTGATTCCCGCGATGCTCTCAATTTACGAGCACGCTTATGAACGTATTACCAAGAAACCATCGATTGAAACGGTGAAAATCTAACAAAAAGTGAGCAGGCCTGCTTGTTATATGGAAACGGCTGTGTTGTTTAGCGATGCAGTCGTTTTTTTATGCCACAGTGGCGTTTTTATTGGCTTAGGTCTCCTAGCACAACTTTTTTAACCGTTATTAATTGCTCGTAAATGAGGTTAATTGCGCATAAATTATTAATAAATCAATAAGAAACCTTGATGATTTTGCTGTTTTGAGAGAGAATAATCGTCCAAATTTATATTGCGGTCAGGCATGTTCATGTTGAAACTGGTAGAAAAATCCCAGTAATGACCCAAAAAAACCGAATTCTTAAAATAAATTGAGGAAGTTGTATGGCAACTCGTAGAGACCTGGCAAATGCAATCCGTGCGTTAAGTATGGATGCAGTTCAAAAAGCAAACTCTGGTCACCCTGGTGCGCCGATGGGTATGGCGGATATCGCTGAAGTATTGTGGAACAGCCACATGAAATATAACCCAACGAATTCAAAATGGTCAGATCGTGACCGTTTTGTACTTTCGAACGGCCACGGTTCAATGTTGATGTACTCTTTGCTTCACCTTTCAGGTTATGACCTGAGCATGGAAGATATTAAGCAGTTCCGTCAGTTGCACGCTAAGACAGCCGGTCACCCTGAGTATGGTTATGCTGAAGGTATCGAGACTACAACCGGTCCTCTAGGGCAAGGTTTAACAAACGCAGTAGGTATGGCGATTGCAGAACGTACGCTTGCGGCTCAGTTCAACAAGCCAGGTCACGAAATCGTTGATCACAACACCTATGTATTCATGGGCGATGGTTGTTTGATGGAAGGTCTTTCTCACGAAGCAGCAGCCATGGCTGGGACGTTAGGTCTTGGTAAGTTAATCGCTTTCTGGGATGACAACGACATCTCTATCGACGGTAACATCGGTGACTGGATGGAAAAAGGCGTTCCAGGACGTTTTGTTTCTTATGATTGGCACGTTATCCCGAATGTTGATGGTCACGATGCTGACGCAATCAATGCGGCAATCGAAGAAGCTAAGAAAGTAACAGACAAGCCTACTTTAATTTGTACTAAGACCGTTATCGGTTTTGGTTCACCTAACAAGTGTGGTACTTACTCGTGTCACGGTGCGCCTTTAGGGGATGAAGAGATCGAACTAGCGCGTAAAGAGCTTGGTTGGACTGCCGCACCGTTTGAAATTCCAGAAGATATTTATGCGGGTTGGGATCACAAAGAACAAGGCGCTAAAGATGAAGCGGCTTGGAATGACAAGTTTGCAGCTTATAAAGCGGCTTACCCAGCTGAAGCAGCAGAGTACGAGCGTCGTATGGCTGGTCAGTTGCCAGCTAACTTTGAAGTGGACATGGATGCGTTTATCGCTAAGACTCAGGCGGATATGCCTAAGCTAGCATCTCGTCAAGCGTCACAAAAAACAATTGAACAGTTAGGTGAGTTGTTACCAGAGATGTTTGGTGGTTCTGCTGACTTAACAGGTTCTAACTTAACCAACTGGTCGAAGATGGTTAAAGTTAACCGTGAAAACGCAGATGGTAACTACCTATCTTGGGGTGTTCGTGAATTCGGTATGGCGCACATGATGAACGGTATGGTTCTTCACGGTGGTTTTAAAGTATTCGGTGGAACTTTCTTCATGTTTATGGAGTTCATGCGTAACGCGTTACGTATGTCTGCATTGATGAAAATCGGCACAATCTACGTTTACACGCATGACTCTATCGGTCTAGGTGAAGATGGACCAACTCACCAGCCTGTTGAGCAATTAGCGACGATGCGTGTGATTCCTAACTTCCAAACTTGGCGTGGTTGTGATGCGGTTGAGTCTGCTGTTTCTTGGAAAATGGCGGTTATGCGTGACAAAGCGCCAACTGCATTAGTCTTCTCTCGTCAGGCGTTAACGCCGATGGAACGTACGCCTGAGCAAGTTAAGAACATCGAAAAAGGTGGTTATGTATTAAAAGATTGTGCGGGTACACCTGACATTATCTTTATCTCTACCGGTTCTGAAGTGGGTCTAGCGGTTGAAGCGGCTGAAGCAATGGATGCAAACGTACGTGTTGTTTCTATGCCTTGTACCGATGCTTATGACGAGCAAGATCAAGCGTATAAAGATTCTGTTCTTATCCCTGGTGTTAAGCGTGTTGCAATCGAAGCCGGTGTGGCAGATGGTTGGTACAAGTACGTTGGCCTAGATGGTGGAACTGTTTGTATGTCTACATTCGGTGAATCAGCGCCTGCTGACGAACTATTTAAAGAGTTCGGATTCACAGTAGAAAACGTGGTTGCAACTGCTAACAAAGTTTTAGGTAAGTAATTACGAAGCCGTCCTTTGGGCGGTTTTAATACGTTATACGTAAATAAATTTTTTATAAAGTTAGGCCTGTTAAGGCAGGTCTGGTATTAAATTGGAGTAAAACTCAATGACTATTAAAGTTGGTATTAACGGTTTCGGCCGTATCGGTCGTATGGCTTTCCGTGCAGCAGCAAAAGATTTTGCAAACATTGAAGTAGTAGCAATCAATGACTTGCTAGACCCAGAATACTTAGCGTACATGCTAAAGTACGATTCAGTACACGGTCGTTTTGACGGTGATGTTGCTGTTGTTGACGGTAACCTAGTGGTAAACGGTAAGACAATCCGTATTACTGCAGAGCGTAACCCAGCTGACCTAGCATGGTCTGATGTTGGTGCTGATTTAGTTATCGAATGTACTGGTTTCTTCTTAACTGAAGAATCTTGTCAAGCACACATCGATGCCGGTGCTAAGAAAGTTGTTCAGTCTGCGCCTTCTAAGGATCACACTCCAATGTTCGTATATGGTGTTAACCACAACGAATACAAAGGTGAAGCAATCGTTTCTGCGGCTTCTTGTACCACTAACGGTCTAGCACCAGTTGCTAAAGTACTTAACGATAACTTCGGTATCAAACGTGGTCTTATGACAACGGTTCACGCTGCAACTGCGACTCAGAAAACAGTTGATGGTCCTTCAATGAAAGACTGGCGTGGTGGTCGTGGTATTCTTGAGAATATCATCCCATCTTCAACAGGTGCGGCTAAAGCGGTAGGTAAAGTTCTTCCTGCTCTTAACGGTAAGTTAACAGGTATGGCTTTCCGTGTTCCGACTTCTGATGTTTCTGTTGTTGACCTAACGGTTGAGCTAAACAAAGAAGCTTCTTATGAAGAGATTTGTGCTGCAATGAAGAAAGCATCTGAAGGCGAAATGGCGGGTGTTCTTGGTTACACTGAAGAAGCCAACGTTTCAACTGATTTCCGTGGTGATTCTCACCCATCTATCTTTGACGCTAAAGCGGGTATCGCTCTAGATTCTACTTTCGTTAAAGTGGTTGCTTGGTACGATAACGAGTATGGTTACACTTGTAACATGATGCGCGTTGTAGAACACGTAGGAAAATAATCGTTTTCTGGGTTCATTAGTCACTCCATTTCTTCGTTGTCTTTCGGTTGTGTACACTTGTACACGCCCTCTGTCCGCCTCGAACTGAAGCGACTACTGAATCCAGAAATTCGATTATTTAATTTAAGAAGGGGTTCGTTCCTTTCTTAAATTAAATTTTCTTGTTTGTATTCGGTTCTGAGTATAAAAAAGTAAGTTTAATATTTAATCCAATTCTGTTCTCGCTCTGAGGGCAGGTTCAACTTGAAAGAAAGAGGACTCAACATGTCTGTAATTAAGATGTCTGATCTAGATTTAGCTGGTAAGCGCGTATTGATTCGTGAAGACCTTAACGTTCCAGTTAAAGACGGTAAAGTAACTTCTGATGCGCGTATCCGTGCTTCATTACCTACCATCAAAATGGCTGCTGAAGCAGGTGCTAAGGTAATGCTTATGTCTCATCTTGGTCGTCCAACTGAAGGTGAATATGCAGAAGAGTTCTCCCTAGCGCCAGTTGCAGCAGATCTGACTGCTAAGCTTGGTAAAGAAGTGCGCCTTGTTAAAGATTACCTTGACGGTAACGTTGAAGTCGCTGACGGTGAAGTGGTTCTTTTAGAGAACGTGCGTTTCAACGTGGGTGAGAAGAAGAACTCGGATGAGTTATCTAAACAGTATGCGGCACTGTGTGATGTGTATGTGATGGATGCATTTGGTACGGCTCACCGTGCGCAAGCTTCTACACACGGTGCAGGTGCATTTGCTGACACGGCGTGTGCAGGTCCATTATTAGCGGCTGAATTAGACGCGTTAGGAAAAGCATTAAATAACCCAGCACGTCCAATGGTTGCAATCGTTGGTGGTTCAAAAGTCTCTACCAAGTTAACGGTTCTTGAGTCGCTTTCAGAGAAAGTAGATCAGCTAGTTGTGGGCGGTGGTATTGCAAACACGTTTATCGAAGCGGCTGGCCACAATGTTGGTAAGTCACTGTCTGAGTCAGACCTTGTGCCTACATGCAACAAGCTAAATGAAATCATGAATGCACGTGGTGCAGCGATTCCTTTGGCTTCTGATGTTGTTTGCGGTAAAGAGTTCTCTGAATCAGCAGCAGCAACAACTATGAATGTTTCTGAAGTGTCTGATGACGATATGATTTTTGATATTGGTCCTGATTCAGCGGCTGAATTAGCTGAAATCATCAAAAATGCAGGAACGGTTGTATGGAACGGTCCAGTAGGTGTTTTTGAATTTGATCAATTTGGTGAAGGTACCAAAGCCATCTCTATGGCGATTGCTGAATCTAAAGCGTTCTCTATTGCAGGTGGTGGTGATACGTTAGCGGCTATCGATAAGTACGGCATTGCTGATCAAGTATCTTACATCTCTACGGGTGGTGGTGCTTTCCTAGAATTCCTAGAAGGTAAAGAGCTACCAGCCGTGACTATGCTTGAAGCCGCTGCTGCAAAATAATTCGTTCAACGAATACGTTACCAGGCCTGCTGACTTTTAACAGGCCTGGTATACAAGAACAGCCCGATTTTTCGGGTTTGTTTTAATTTAAAAGTAATACAAATTTGTTTGAATAATTTGTTCAATAAACGAAGGGTGACTCGGTAAGTAAACACAAAGACGCCTCAGCCAATAGATTGGCTGTTTGATTGGGTGGAGTTTATTTTGCGAGACATCTTTTTTGGACACAAACAAATTCCAAATATTAATAAGGTAAAAACACAAATGCCAATGAATGGTTTAAGTTTAAGAAGAACAAAAATTGTTGCAACATTAGGTCCCGCGACAGATCGCGAAGGCGAACTGGAGAAAATGATTAAAGCGGGGCTAGATGTAGTCCGCATTAACATGTCACACGGTAACCCTGAAGAGCATAAATTACGTGCTCAGCAAGTTCGCGAATTAGCCGCTAAGTTCGATCATGAAGTCGGTGTGTTGGTTGACCTACAAGGGCCTAAAATTCGTATTGCACGTTTTGCAGAAGATAAGATTACGTTGCAAGATGGAGACCATTTCGCACTGGATAATAATGTAGGCAAAAATGATGGTAACCAACGTGAAGTTGGCTTAACTTATAAAAACCTCCCTTACGACGTCAAGTCAGGTGATAAGCTTTTATTAGACGATGGTCGTCTGGTATTTGAAGTAATCGAAGTAGTTGGTGAGCGTGTAGAGTGTCATGTTTTAGTAGGTGGAACCCTGTCTAACAACAAAGGGATTAACCTTCAAGGTGGTGGACTTTCTGCTGCGGCATTAACAGACAAAGATAAAGAAGACATTATTACAGCTGCAGAAATTGGTGCAGACTATCTTGCGCTTTCGTTCCCACGTTCAGCTGAAGATGTAGAATATTGTCGTTCATTGGCTTCAAAAGCCGGTTTAAACTGTAGCATTGTTTCTAAAGTTGAACGTGCTGAAGCGGTTGCAGATGACGAAACCTTAGACGGTATTATCTTAGCGTCTGACGTGATCATGATTGCCCGTGGAGATTTGGGCGTTGAAGTCGGTGATGCACAGCTTCCAGCACTTCAAAAGAAAATGATTAAACGTGCCCGTCAGTTGAACCGTGTGACCATCACTGCAACACAGATGATGGAAACCATGATTGACAATGCGATTCCGACTCGTGCGGAAGTGTTTGACGTAGCAAACGCGGTTATGGATGGTTCGGATGCGGTCATGTTATCGGGTGAGACTGCAACAGGTAAGTCACCAAGTTTAGTTATTGCGACTATGAGTCGTATTTGTCATGAAGCAGAGAAGTCACGTACTTCTCGTGAGTCAACGCACCGTATTGATGAGTCATTTACAGCCGTTGATGAAACCGTTGCGATGGCAACCATGTATGCTGCTAACCACTTTGGTGTTAAGTGTATTGCTGCGTTAACAGAATCTGGTAACACACCATTATTGATGTCACGTATCAGTTCAGGTATGCCAATTATTGCGATGACGCCGCACTTAGATACACGTCGTAAAGTCACGATGTACCGTGGTGTTTATCCGTCATCAATTGATTACGGTACGCTTGATGATTCTGGTGTTCAGGCATTGGTCTTAAACAAAATTAAAGATTTTGGAATTGCGCAAACCGGTGATTTAGTTATTTTGACTCGTGGTGAAGTAAAAGGCACTATGGGTGGCACGAACCGTATGGAAATCGTAAAAATTCCATAATGGATAAAATCCGAGTGTGGCTTGCTCATGCTCGGTAACAGGATAATTATTTGGACAGCTTGTAAAAGCTTGATAGAATAGTAAAAATTTTTTGAATAACCAACTAGAGGAGTCTCGCACATGGCGATGATTACACTTCGTGAATTAATGGACTACGCAGCAGAAAACAGTTTTGGTATGCCTGCGTTTAACGTAAACAACATGGAACAAGTACGTGCAATCATGCGCGCTGCTGACGCGGTAGATTCTCCAGTTATCCTTCAAGGTTCAGCTGGTGCTCGTAAGTACGCGGGTGAGCCAATGCTACGTCACATGGTTGCGGCGGCTGTTGAAATGTACCCACATATCCCAGTTGTTATGCACCAGGATCACGGTTCTGATGTTGGCGTATGTTTACGTGCAATCCAGTCTGGTTTTACATCAGTCATGATGGACGGTTCTTTGATGGCAGACATGAAAACACCTGCATCTTACGAGTACAATGCGGGTATCACCGCTGAAGTAGTTAAGATCGCGCACGCTGGTGGTGTTTCTGTTGAAGGTGAATTAGGTTGCCTAGGTTCATTAGAAACTGGAATGATGGGTGAAGAAGATGGACACGGTTCTGATGAGAAGCTTGATATGCATAGCCTTCTAACTGATCCTGAAGAAGCGGCACAGTTCGTTAAAGATACAAACGTTGACTGTTTAGCCGTTGCAGTTGGTACTTCTCACGGTGCTTATAAATTTACTTCTAAGCCTTCTGAAGACGTTCTTAAGATTGATCAGATTGCTAAGATTCACGCGCGTATCCCGGACACTCACATCGTAATGCACGGTTCTTCTTCTGTTCCAGAAGAGTGGTTAGAGATTATCAATAACTACGGTGGTGATATGGGTCAAACTTATGGTGTACCTGTTGAAGCAATCGTTGAAGGCATCAAGTATGGTGTTCGTAAAGTTAACATCGATACTGACTTACGTATGGCATCTACTGGTGCAATTCGTAAACACCTTGCAGAAAATACATCTAACTTTGATCCACGTAAATTCTTCAACGCAGCTGAAGATGCAATGATGGAAATTTGTAAAGCGCGTTTTGAAGCATTTGGTTGTGCTGGTCACGCTTCTAAAATCAAGTCTGTTGGTCTTGAAGAGATGCAAGCTCGTTACGCTTCCGGTTCATTAAACCAAACTGTTAAATAATTAACCGTTTGTTATGAACTTAAGAAACCCGCCTAGTGCGGGTTTTTTGTTTTGCAACTATGAAAAATAAAAGGAAATACTATGTGTCCAATCATATTGGGTTTAATGGTGCTTTTGTTGTATTACTCTGGGGTTCAGCTAGAGTTTTTAAGCTTGTCTGAGCAGGTGGGTGATAGTCTGGTGACCGTTGCGCAGGGTTGGGAGATATTGCCTGCCCTATGGCCATTAGCTTTGTTTCTGTTTTTGTTTGGTGTGATTACTGTGCTATTAACGTTTAGAGTGCGTTCAATGTTCAAAGAGATTCGTGAAAAAAAAGCGGAAGATATTAAATCGCAAAACCAGGAATAGGGTTTGCTGTGAACGTTTCTGAGTAGGCAAGATGAAAACAGGGGGTTTGAGAAGCCTTCAAATACTCTTGAATATCATAAAAATTATCGCTGTCTGCAAAGCGCGAGGTGTCATTTACAATCACGCTGTGTACGCTTAGGCTGGCTGATTGGATGGCTTCTAAAGTTAATAAAGCATGGTTAATACAGCCCAGCTTATTACCTACTACTAACACAACTGGGTAGTTTAATGCCTGAGCTAAATCCACATTTAATCCATCTATTGCCAGTGGTGAGTAAAAACCCCCTGCCCCCTCAATTAACGCAAAGCTATCATCCGGTGTTTTGCAGGCAGCAGTTAAGTCTTGAATCGTAATATTGGCATTGACTTGTTTTAATGCGCGTTGTGGTGAAATAGCCGGCTCATAGGTATAAGGACAGATTGTTTGTAATGTTTCTAAAGGTGAGCAGGCCTGTTGAATAAACAGGGCGTCTTCAGACAATAAAGAACCGTCTGCTTGAAGGATGCAGCCAGATGCAATGGGTTTACGAGGGCGAACATCAATACCAGCATGAAGCAGTGTTAAACCAATACAGCCTGTAGCATAGGTTTTACCTGCATCGGTATCGGTTCCGGTAATAAAAAACCCAGCAGGCCTGCTGGGTTTGTAGGGTGTGGTTTTTATCACTCTAAATAACCAAAAGTATTTATAAGTTTTCCGTTAAACGTGCTTGCGCTTCTTGATACTTTTCAAAGGTTTTCGTAACCACATCTTCTGGTAGCTCAGGCGCTGTTTTAGGATCTTTATCCCAATCCAGTGAATCTAAATAATCGCGAATATACTGTTTGTCAAAGCTCTCCGGGTTTTTGCCAACGGTATAGCTCACAGAGGGCCAAAAACGTGAGCTATCAGGGGTTAAGGCTTCATCAATTAAGTGAATATCACCATTTTCATCTTCCCCAAATTCAAACTTGGTATCGCCAATAATGATGCCACGTTCAATCGCAAAATCCGATGCAAATTTGTACAGCGCCAAACTAAAGTCACGAACTTTAATAGATTTCTCTTCACCCATGATTTCGACTAACTGCTCAAAGCTGATGTTTTCATCATGATCACCTTGAGCCGCTTTAGTGGATGGAGTGAAAAGAGGTTCAGGCAATTGTTGAGCCTTTTTTAACCCCGCTTCTAACGGAATACCACAAACACTCTGCTTCTTTTTATACTCTTTCCAGCCTGACCCGACTAAGTAACCACGCACGATTGCTTCAACAGGCAGTGGTTTTAGTTTACGAACAATCATCCCACGGCCATCCAGTTGTTTTAACTCATCGGGTGTTAAGTAGTCAGCAATGCTTAAATCGGTGACTAACTGGTTTGGCAAAATGTGGGTGGTTTTGTTCATCCAGAATTGAGCGGTATCCGTCAAGATTCGGCCTTTACCGGGAATCGGTGTGGGTAGCACCGCATCATAGGCTGAAATACGATCGGTCGTGACAATTAACAGATGTTGATCATCAATGTCATAAATATCCCGTACCTTACCTTTGCTAATTAAAGGTAGGCTAGTCAGGTTCGATTCATAAAGTGCATGCATAGTTCAGTCCTAAAATAGTGGCGATATTAGCGATCGTCTTTTCGGCGGTTTAAAATGTAAGGGAAGTTAATGTGCCCGTAACGCAATACTAAAACGGCAAACGAGAGGACGGTGATGGCGCCAGCAATGGTAATCATCTCCCACTCCGTTAACTCTTTAAGGTCAAGTATCAATAAACGTGCAAGTGCAACAATGGCAATATAAATTGGGAAACGTATAGGCAGTTTACCTGATTTAATGTAAATACCAATCATCGCCAAGACCTCTAAATAGAGGAACAATAGAAGCAAGTCGCCCAGTGTGACCGTGCGGGCATTGACCATGTGCATTACTTCTGCCGCGCCAGCGTACATCGTCGCAATAGTAATCACAACCAAACCAATGTACTCAGTGATATGAATGGTTTCGCCAAGAATACGATCACGCAAAGGTCGTTGGACTTCTCGTCGCATGTCTTTGTAGTTACTAGGTTCGTCTTTTCCTAGCCCTATACTGTCTTCATTTTGGTTCAACACAATCAAAACTCCTATTGTAAATCCATTTACATCCATGCTTAAAAAGGAAAAGCCCAATTAAGTTTTTGCCCATTTTATAGGATACTGTTAAAATGCACGAATTAATTTTTCAAAAAATTCAACAAGGAACATTAGCATGGCTAAGAAAGAAAACTGGATTGCCCCTTCGATTTTATCAGCAGATTTTGCACAACTGGGTACCGATGTAAAAGATGTTATCGCTGCGGGTGCGGATATCGTCCATTTTGACGTAATGGACAACCACTATGTTCCTAACTTAACTATTGGACCATTGGTGTGTGAATCACTTAAAAACTTTATGGTTCGTGAAGGTGTCAATGCTCCGGTTGACGTTCACTTAATGGTTAAACCAGTCAGCCGTGTCATTGGTGACTTCGCTTCTGCTGGTGCAGATATTATTACTTTCCACCCAGAAGCGTCTGAGCACATTGATGGGGACTTAGGATTAATCAAGAACGCAGGTCTTAAAGCGGGCTTAGTGTTTAACCCAGCAACGTCTCTGTCTTACCTTGAACACGTAATGGATAAAATCGACATGATTTTGATTATGTCTGTAAACCCAGGTTTTGGTGGGCAGTCGTTTATTCCTCAAGCTTTAGAAAAACTGAGAATGGCGCGTAAGTTAATTGATGCCTCTGGCCGAGACATTCGTTTAGAAATCGACGGTGGGGTTAAGGTTGAGAACATCGCTGAAGTAGCAGCAGCAGGGTGTGATACGTTTGTATCGGGTTCAGGTATTTTTGGTAAAGCGAATGCGTCTGACGCCAACCGTTACGATACGGTTATTCAACAGATGCGTGATGAGCTTGCTAAAGTTAAATAAGCTAATCTGTAAAAACGGTTAATACGGAACGCTGGGGCGAGTGAGCCTCGGCGTTTTGTTGTATATGGGTTGCCATATTTCAGAGAAAAGGAATAGATGTGGAAAAGTTAAAACCAGGCTTTGTACTGTTTGATTTGGATGGTACGTTGATTGATAGCGTTCCAGACTTAGCCTACTGCGTTGATGAAACCATGAAACAACTGGGAATGCCGGTTCGTGGTGAAGATGCGGTTCGTAATTGGGTTGGAAACGGCGTTCAGCGTTTAACAGAGCGTGCCTTAATTAACGCCGTTGACGGTATGCCTGACCAAGCGTTGATGGACAAAGCCTACCCAATCTTCTTAGAACTTTACAAACATAACTACGCGCAACGCAGTCGTATTTATGAAGGTGTGGTTGAAGGGATTGAGTGGATCATGGCACAAGGCTACCGTGTCGCGTGCGTCACCAATAAAGCGGAAGCGTTTACCATTCCGTTGTTGAAAGACAAAGGTTTGCACGACTATTTTGAAGTGATTGTGTCGGGTGACACCTGTGCTGAGAAAAAGCCGCACCCAATGCCCCTTTTGTATGCCGCTGAACAGCTCGGTGTCGAGCCAGAAAATGCCTTGATGATTGGCGACTCTAAGTCCGATGTTAAAGCCGCACGTGCCGCTGGGTTCCATATTTTCTGTATGACTTACGGATACAATCATGGTGAAGACATTCGTGCCTATGAACCCGATGTGATTGCGGATTCTTTCTTAGAATTTAAAGATTACCTAGTCGCAAAATAACAACCAGCTCACCTGCTAGTTTGGACACTTCTGTGTTGGAGAACGGTCACTTACCCTTGTAAACTCCCTTATCTCCGCCTTGAATTGTCGCAAACTACCGAGCAATCTGATTGCTATTTGTAGTTTAACGGCTTGCCACTGTTTGATTTGTTTCAATATTGGCAGGCCTGCTCACTTTTAACTTGAGAAGTTTGTATTAACAATAGGAAACCAATATGGCTTTTTTAAAAGCATTGTTACTAGAAATTTTTCGTCCTCTAATCTGTTCCATTGCCGGTATTCGTCGGGCAATTTTGTTTAAACGATTAGAGAGGCAACCACTGACAAAGGCAGAAAAAAATCATGAGTAATGCGCATTTTGCCAACTTGGCAAGTCAAGGCTATAACCGTGCGCCGCTGATGCGTACCGTGTTGTCCGATTACGATACCCCATTAAGTGTTTACCATAAACTGGCAAAAGGGTCGTATTCGTACCTGTTTGAGTCGGTTCAAGGTGGTGATAAATGGGGTCGTTATTCCATTATCGGTCTGCCTTGTCAGCGTCGCTTGTTGATTCGTGGTAACCAAATTCAAGAGCTCGTCGGCGATACGGTTGTGCATCAACAAGTTGCCGATGATCCTTTAGCGTGGGTAGAAGCGTTTCAAAGTCAGTTTAAAGTCTTTAACCAACCAGGTCTGCCGGCTTTTAGCGGGGGGTTAGTGGGGTATTTTGGTTACGACACGGTTCGTTTTGTGGAAGAGCGTTTAAAGAACAGCACGCCTGCACAAGACGATATTCAAGCGCCGGATATTGAGTTACTGGTGTCTGAAGAGTTGGTGGTGTTTGATAACTTAAGTGGCCAAGTACACGTCATTGTCCACGCCGATTTAAATCAGCCTGATGCGTATGACCAAGCTCAAAAACGGCTTGATGAACTGCAACAGCAGCTCAGCAAGCCAATGCCTCTGCCGAGTGATTTGCCATTAGATAAGGTGTTAACCGAATCGGATTTTGTCTCCAGTTTTGGCGAAGCCGAATTTAAAGCAGCCGTTGCAAAAATCAAAGAGTACATTCTGGCGGGTGATGCCATGCAAGTGGTGATTTCACAGCAGATGTCGGTTGATTTTGAGGCCGCACCGATTGATTTGTATCGTGCGTTGCGCTACCTAAACCCGTCGCCTTATATGTTTTTTGTGGATATGGGCGATTTGCAGATTGTCGGTTCCTCGCCTGAGATTTTAGTGCGCTTAGAAGACAATCAAGTGACAGTGCGTCCGATTGCAGGAACGCGTCGTCGTGGTTTAACGCCAGAAAAAGATGCGGCTTTAGAGCAAGACCTATTAAACGACCCGAAAGAGTGCGCAGAACATTTAATGTTGATCGACTTAGGGCGAAATGATGTAGGGCGTATTGCTCAAGTAGGCTCTGTAGAACTTACCGAAAAAATGGTGGTTGAACGTTACTCTCACGTTATGCACATTGTCTCGAACGTGAATGCGCAAGCCAAACCGGGTATGAGCGCGATGGATGTGTTGCGCGCGACCTTCCCCGCAGGAACCGTTTCGGGCGCACCTAAAATTCGCGCAATGGAAATCGTGGATGAAATGGAACCGGTTAAACGTGGTATTTACGCCGGTGCCGTCGGCTACTTAGGCTGGCATGGCAATATGGATACCGCCATTGCAATTCGTACTGCGGTTATTAAAAATAATCGATTGTTTGTGCAAGCGGGTGCGGGTATTGTGGCGGACTCTGACCCACAGTCGGAGTGGGATGAGACTATGAATAAAGGGCGCGCTATTTTTAAAGCCGCTGAATTTGTCACCGAAGGCATG
This sequence comes from Thiotrichales bacterium, assembly GCA_016938655.1. Lineage (GTDB taxonomy): Bacteria > Pseudomonadota > Gammaproteobacteria > Thiomicrospirales > Thiomicrospiraceae > Thiomicrorhabdus. The sequence continues at coordinate 193,128 of JAFGUG010000045.1, forward strand.
AACACGCAAAACCCAGATGCTGGGCACCGTTAAGGTTTTCTGAAGGAAATTATTTATGTTGTTAATGATTGATAACTACGACTCGTTTACCTACAACATCGTGCAGTATTTTGGTGAGTTAGGCCAATACGTGGATGTGTATCGAAACGATCAGATTGATTTAGAGACCATTCAAACGCTTAACCCAGAGTACTTAGTGATTTCACCAGGCCCTTGTACCCCAACTGAAGCGGGTATTTCTGTTGCAGCGATTAATCACTTTGCGGGCAAGATTCCAATTATGGGTGTGTGCTTAGGTCATCAGAGTATTGGTCAGGCGTTTGGCGGAAAAATTGTCCGTGCCAAGCAAGTTATGCACGGTAAAACGTCACCGGTTTATCACAAAAATGAAGGCATGTTTGCAGGCCTGCCAAACCCAGTGCAAACCACCCGTTATCACTCATTGGTGATTGAGCAAGCGTCTTTACCCGATTGCTTAGAAGTGACCGCATGGACACAAAATGAAGATGGCAGTCTCGATGAGATCATGGGGGTTCGTCACAAAACGTTACCGATAGAAGGGGTGCAGTTTCACCCTGAATCGATATTGACCGAACAAGGTCATGACATGCTTAAAAACTTCTTAGAACAAAACAAAGCACAATAAAGTCAACCTGCTAACCGTTAGCAGGCCTGCTTAAACACGTTGGAGTCTTCCTATGGAACTTAAAGCCGCCCTAGAACAACTATTAGAAAGTCGCGATTTACACGCCGAACAAATGGAATCGGTGATGCATAAACTCATGTCTGGTAAAGCGACGGCTGCTCAAATTGGTGCCATATTAACGGCTTTACGCATGAAGGGCGAAAGTCTTGAGGAAATTACCGCGGCGGTTGAGGTGATGCGCAGTTTAGCCACGCCCGTTTCGTTAGATGATAAATCCAAGTTGGTGGACACTTGTGGAACTGGCGGTGACGGCGCGAATACCTTTAATATCTCAACTGCAAGCGCCTTTGTGGTGGCGGCAGCCGGCGGTACGGTGGCAAAACACGGTAACCGTTCTATCTCCAGTAAGTCAGGCAGTGCCGATGTGTTAGAAGCCGCCGGTGTTGATTTAACCTTAACCCCTGAACAAGTGGCTGAATGCATTAACGAAACCGGTGTCGGCTTTATGTTTGCGCAAGCGCATCACAGTGCCATGAAACACGTGATTGGCGCCCGTAAAGAGATGGGGGTTCGAACCATTTTTAATATGCTTGGGCCACTCACCAATCCAGCCGGTGCGCCGTTTCAAGTGATTGGGGTCTATGACAAAAGCTTAACCACTCTATTTGCCAATGTCCTTAAACGCTTGGGTTCGAATCACGTCATGGTGGTGCATGCCGAAGACGGTTTAGATGAAATTAGCATTGCCAGCCGCACCTTTGTGGCCGAATTAAAAAATGGTGAAGTCACTGAGTGGGTGATTGACCCTTCCGAGCACGATATGGATCATTCAAGCCTAGCGGATTTGTCGGTCGACTCAGCGCAAGACAGCATTAATATTATTCGTGCGGTGTTTGCCAATAGTGATAGCGCCGCCAAAGACATTGTTTGTTTGAATGCGGGCGCCTCTTTGTATGTCGCAGGCCTAGCAAACAGCTATGCGGATGGCGTTTGTTTAGCGCGCAAGATTATTGCCGATGGCTTAGCGCAAGCGAAATTGAATCAGTTTATTGCCAAAACGCAATCGTATAAATCGGCTTAAACGGTTGGCAGGCCTGCCAACTTTTATTGAACGAATACTTACTACCGAAACACAATAAGGAACGCACTATGAGTGGTACACCAACCATTTTGAAAAAGATTATTTTCCGCAAACTTGAAGAGATTCAAGACGGTTGTGAACGGATTCCTTTAAGAGAGATGAAACAAAAAGCGATGATGGCCGCCACGTCACCTACCAAAGGGTTTGCCGATGCTATGCAAGCCAAGCTCGATGCCGGTCAGTCGGCAGTGATTGCGGAAATCAAAAAAGCTTCACCAAGCAAAGGCATTTTGCGTGACCCGTTTGACCCAGTTGAAATTGCTAAAAGTTATGAAGCCAATGGCGCCGCATGTTTATCGGTCTTAACCGATCAAGACTTCTTTCAAGGCTCCAATGAATACCTTCAGCAAGTACGAGCAGCAGTCGATTTACCGATTATTCGTAAAGACTTTATTGTCGACGATTACCAAGTGTACGAAGCACGCGTGATTGGCGCCGATTGCATTCTGCTGATTGCCGCCGCCATTGGCGATGCGCAAATGTCAGAACTTACGGAAACGGCCTTGATGTTGGGGATGGACGTACTGATTGAGGTGCATAACGAAGATGAATTAGAGCGTGCTTTGTGTCTGCCTCTGCCGATGATTGGCATAAACAACCGTGATTTACACACCTTTGATGTTTCTTTGGAAACGACCATTCGTATGCTCGATAAAATTCCGGATGACCGAATCGTGATTACTGAAAGTGGTATTTTAACCAAAGACGATGTGGCTAAAATGCGTGCGCATCACGTGAACAGTTTCTTAGTGGGTGAGACCTTTATGCGCGCAGAAAACCCAGGTGAAAAACTTGCGGAACTGTTTGCCTAGTTTGTAAACAAATCATCATAAGCTTAAAAGCCCAGCCGCCATTTGGTCGTTGGGCTTTTTTGTTTTAGCTGACCCATCGTAAATGTTAGGCTTGATTGTCGGTCATTTAAACGAGTTAACACCATTTTAAGTGGTTTGACAGGCCTGCTAACTTTTCAAAAAAAACACCCAAAATCAATCAATTTTAATACGCAAAATAGCGATTAAAAAAGCGCCAACCTTAAGGTCGTAAGATGGTTGATAAGTCTATGATTTTTTTTGATATAAATTGCTTGCGTTTTTTAAAAAAAAGCGAATAATACGCTCTTCCTTTTTCGCACAGAAACCTGCTGTTTTTTTAGTAGGCAACAGAAAGAAAAATGGTTAACACCTCACGTAGATAATGCTACGTGGTTGGGGTTCGCAAACTAGCCTTTGTTTGTTGGACTACTATTAATCATTCATCCGAAACCATTTCTTATTGTTCGGGTGTTTTATAAGGTACTCCCTAAAATGCCACATTCAGAAAATATTCTGGTCACCAGTAATGACCACTTTGAAGTTATTGAAAAAACAACCCTTATCGATGACTCATGGCCAACCCACGATCAAGCGGTTGAAGATCAAACCTTAGACCACTTTATTACCCGTAATGGTAAAACCTTTGCTGGAACCCACATTATTGCCGATTTTTGGGGCGCTTCGCGTCTTGATGATTTAGCGTTAATGGAAAAAGCCCTTCGTGAAGGCATCGAAAAAGCCAAGGCGACGCTGTTGCACATTCACCTACATCACTTTACACCCAACGGTGGCATTTCAGGTGTGGCAGTATTAGCCGAGTCACACATTAGTGTGCACTCTTGGCCAGAACGTAACTATGCGGCTTTTGACGTGTTTATGTGTGGTGATTCAAAGCCTGAGTTAGCGATTGAAGTCTTAAAAGAAGCGTTTAATCCTTCCGAAGTGAAAGTGGATAACTTACTTCGTGGTGAGGTGAATTAACATGGCTAACGATAATCAATACCTAGAAACCTTATACCCAAGTTGGGGTCAACAGTTTGTGATGGATAAAGTGCTGTTTGAAGTCAACACCGGTCATCAGCACCTAGTCATTTTTGATAATGCTCAGTGGGGCACGGTTATGGCGCTAGACGGCGTGATTCAAACCACTGAAAAAGATGAGTTTGTCTATCATGAGATGATGGTACACGTGCCGATGTTATCGCACGGTGAAGCCAAAAAGGTTTTGATTATCGGTGGCGGTGACGGTGGGATTTTACGTGAAGTGCTTAAACACCCAAGCGTACAAACAGTGACTCAAGTTGAAATTGATCAGCAGGTCATTGATATGTGTATTAAGTATCTGCCAAATCATTCGGCTGGCGCTTATAACAATCCAAAAGCAAACATTGTGATTGCCGATGGAGTCGATTTTGTAAATGAATGTACTGAAAAATTTGATGTGATTATTTCAGACTCCACCGACCCGATGGGGCCAGGTGAAGTGCTGTTTACGTCACGTTTTTATCAGGGTATAAAAAATTGTTTAGAGGATGACGGTGTATTTGTTGCTCAAAACGGCGTAAGCTTTATGCAAACAAGTGAAGTGACCACCACCTTTAAGCGTTTGTCGCCTCTGTTTACTGAGGCTAGTTTTTACTGTGGTGCGGTGCCAACTTACGTTGGAGGAATTATGACATTTGCCTGGGCTACCGATAATTTAGCTCTAAAAAATGTGTCGTTAGAAACCATTGAAGCGCGCTTTGAAGCGGCCAATATTTCTACACGTTTTTATACTCCAGCGGTTCATAAGGGCAGTTTTGCTCTACCGCACTATGTAATGGAAGCCATAAAGTAATGGATAAGCAGACTCAACAATTTGTAGAACGTTTTGCAGAACAGTCTCACCCTGATGTACTTGAACAATTTGACCGTGCCAGTTTAGAAGAGCTGGTCGCCAAACATGAAACACCGTTTATGGTGTTGGATTTGGAAGAGATTGATTATCAGTATAAGTCCCTTCAAGCCGCCCTTCCAGGGGTGAAGTTGTTTTACGCGTTAAAAGCATTGTCTCATCCAGAGATGATTAAACGTTTAAAGTCGCTAGGCAGTAACTTTGACTTGGCTACCATTGGTGAAGTTGAGTTGGTGGAATCTTTAGGTATCAAAGGCGACCAATGTATTCACACGCACCCAATTAAGAAAGATAAAGAGATTGCGCGCGCGTTAGAGTTTGGTTGCACCCGTTTTGTGGTTGATAACTTTGAAGAGATGAAAAAGTTCTACAAATACGCAGGCCAAGTGGAGTTGATTATTCGCATAAGCTACCGCAGTAAGCAGGCGGTTGTGGATTTATCACGTAAATTTGGCTGTGTGTTAGAAGAGTTACCGGTGTTGGTTGAAATGGCACAAGAAAACGGCTTAGACATTGTTGGTTTGTCATTCCACGTGGGCTCTCAGTCGTTATCACCGATGACCCAAGTCAATGCCATTCGTTCCAGTATTGCGGCCATGAAAGTCATGAAAAACGTGAAATGGAAGTTCTTGGATATTGGCGGAAGTTTCCCGGTCTCTTACGACGAAGACGTGATGCCGATTGAAGATTTCTGTGCACCGGTTATGGAAGCCTTAGCTGAACTGCCAGATGGCGTTGAAGTGTTTGCTGAACCCGGTCGTTTTATCTCGGCACCGGCGATGATTGAAGTGGTGTCAATTGTGGGTAAAGCAAAACGTGGTGCCCGAACATGGTACTACCTAGACGATGGTGTATACGGCGGCTTCAGTGGGCAGATGTTTGACCATGCGGTTTATCCGTTAGCGCCGTTAAAAACGTTTGATGCACAAGGTGAGTTTTATCCAAGTGTGTTAGCGGGGCCAACGTGTGACTCGATTGATGTGGTCGCGGAAGACATCGAACTGCCAGACATGGAGATTGGCGATATTCTAATCGGCAAGCAGATGGGGGCTTATACGCTTGCATCGGCAACCGAATTTAACTACTATCCAAAACCAAAAGTGGTGGTGGTCGAAGATATTTTCGATCCAGAAACGGACGCACTTTAAACCCCTTTAAACGATAAGGAGTGATGCAATGAGTATTTTAGTGAAATGGCAGGGCGGCAAGGCCTTTGAAGCAACCTCGGCAACCGGTCATAAGGTGGTCATGGATGCGTCTAAAGAGGTCGGCGGTGAAGACCGCGGTGCGCGTCCAATGGAGATGTTACTGATGGGCTTGGGCGGTTGTTCAGGCATTGACGTGATTATGATGTTGGAAAAGGGCAAGCAAGCCGTGACTGACTGCCAAATGGAGATTACCTCTGAACGTGCCGATGGCATTCCTGCGGTTTACACTAAAATTCATTTGCACTTTAAAGTCACGGGAACCGATTTAAACGAGAAGAAAGTCCAACGGGCGGTTGAACTTTCGGCTGAAAAATATTGCTCGGTGTCTAAGATGTTAGAAAAAACCGCTGAGATGACGCACACTTACGAAATCATCGAAGCCTAGGTTGTTTTGATGCCTAACTGGCTGTTTATCGGGTTAGTTAGGTTCGTTAAAGCCCTTCTGTCTGATCGAACACTCGCTTTGCAATCACGCAAACCGAGTGGTTTTTTAGGGCGTTTTGTTTTGCAACCGCTGTTTATAAAAGGCAATGCAGAGCTGAACGCCTTACTCCTCTCCCAACTCAAATTACAACCTGATAACCGTGTCCTTGAAATTGGCTTTGGCCCTGGTGTCTTGCTTAATCAGATGGCAGATTTGGTTTCATGTGGCCATGTTTACGGGTTAGATTTTTCAGAGACGATGTTTCAAGCCGCTAGCCAACGTAATCAAGCGTGGATACTTGAAGAGCGAATGACCTTACGTTTGGGCAGCAGCGATGCCATGCCGTTTGAAGCCAATACTTTTGATAAGGTGGCCACCGCTAATACCCTGTATTTTTGGCAACCGCCAGAGAGTCATCTGCAAGAAATTTATCGGGTGTTAAAACCAACAGGCCTGCTGGTTTTGGGTTTTAGAGATGAAGCACAAATAGAGAGTATGCAGTTAGATCGCTGGATTTTTAATGCTTATTCACAAAAAGCGGTGAAGAAATTACTTAAATCAGCGGGCTTTATAAACGTTGAAATCATTTGCCAACCCGCCATTCCGCTCGACTCTTATGTGGCAATTGCCACTAAGCCATAACCATTTAAGCTTGGTTTACTAAAGTGTATTGTTCTCGGTCACTTGAACGGTATGCGGGTATTTTGTGCTTTCGCCCCATTTATTGGTCGCGCTTTCACTGTCTAAAAGCGTCATAACAAACAGGACTAAGATTCCAAGCAGGGGGATGATAATCAATAGAATCCACCAACCACTGCGGCCAATATCATGCAGTCTGCGCGCCAGAATGGCAATGGATGGAATCAGTAACGCTAAGGTGAAAATCGTGCTGAATAAGCCCATGGCGGTCATTGGGTCATATAAGCCAACGGCCATATCGAGAAAGGTCAGTACAACCGTAATCAGAATGTAAAACAGATAAAACATCCAATACTGCTGACGGGTGGCGCGGTCTGAAAAGTTGGCGTAATTTTTAATGCCTTCAATAAAAAAGTTCACGGTGTTTCCTCTGGTTATTTTTTTGATACGTTTTAAAACGTATTGGGATAATAGGGTGGTTTTTCGGCGCTGTCAAATTAGCGGCATGATGAGGTTGCGGCTTTTAAAAGTAAGCAGGCCTGCCGACTTTTAAAATGGGCAGGCGGTTTGAGTTGCGTGTTTGCTGACCTTAGCGGTTTATTCGTCTGCAGCTTGCGTGTTCAGCTCTTCTGGAATGTGCGCCAAATGCATAACGATTTTCATAAACGCTTGCACCGATTCAATCGAAGCCGTTTCGTTCATGGTGTGATAGCCGGTGGTTGGAATTTGAATGGTCGTACCATGCACCAAGCCTTTTGAGTTGGCGGTAATGCGCCCCAGTTCGGTTCGGCCAATGCCCATGGGCGGTTTATCGTTTAAGCTGTTCTGTTGATTCATTTGCATAATGTATTGGTCTTTAAAACTGTACGGAATCTCTAACTGTTGGCACAGCTGTGCGACGCCTAAGGTGGTCTCTTGATTAAACTCGGCATGTTCATCACCGTTGCGTAACACCACTAATTGTTTGTCGGCCTCTTCGCGGTTTTTATATGGGCTGGTATCGACCACATACAGTTCGTTTGTTGAGTTTCCAAAGCGGCGGAACCATTCAAGCAGGTAGCGCCAGCTGCCACCGCATTCTTCTTCGGCGGTAAAAAAGGCGGTTCCTTGATACCCCAAGCTAAATAGATGCACCAATACGGCGGCGGTAATGACGTTATCAAGTTGACCCGACAGAAATTCATCGTCAATTTTAAGTTTATCTTGAAAGCCAACGGGTGTACCGGCCACCACGTGCTCTAAGCCCTCCACTTCAAAAATCAAGTTATTGCGGAACTCACAAATATAAGCATTGTTAATCACGCCTTTGCCGCGATAAGCACCCGACCAAGGTTCATAGGCCAAAACAGGGGTTTGGTCAAAGCGGTTGATGATGGTCAATTTCAACTCTTCACTTACCGACTTATCAAACAGATCGCCCATTTGTCCGGTCACAAAGGCCGCAAACTGAAATTCGTTTGGCCCGGTGCAAATCAGACCGTGACGGTCAATGTGCGCGGAAAAATGGCAACTATCTGGCTGGCTACCTTGGGCAACTAAGAGACCTTCGTACCAAGTCACGGTGGCACCGCGCTCTTCCAGTTCACGTTGTAAAACCCGAAAAAACGCGTGTTCAGCGCCGACCACGCTCGGTTCACGAATCAGCGATTTTAGAAGGTCAATAAATTCATCGAAGTGTTCCATGGCTTCTCCATAAGTGGGGTGACATGGCAGAAAGGGGAGGCTTGCTGTTGCGTCTTAAGAATAAAAAGGTTTTTAAACCGAATGATTCGATTGTAAAACCAATCAAAAAAAACACCAGCGTTTTTATAAGCAATTAATGATTAATTACTCATCCGTTGTGAACGTTGTTGTGAACGTTGTTGTGAATGTTATAAAGTCGACGTTTACTTTAAGACTTGGGTGACTGAGCGAATGATCCCATTTGTTAGGGTTTCAAGTTGCGGTTGCGGTATGTTGTAGGCAGGCATGGTGTAGACAAGCTTGCCAAACGGGCGAAGCCAAATACCGTTTTCAACGGCGGCTGCTTGAATGGTTGCCCCTAAATCACTGCGCTCCAGTTCGATTACCCCAATGGCGCCTAATACACGCGCGTCATTTACGCCGTCGAGTTCTTTGAGTGGTAACAGAGTTTGATGGAAGTGTGCTTGGATACGTTGAATATTATCTTGCCAAGGTGAAGCCAGTAGCACATCAATATTGGCAATCGCCGCACGGCAAGCCAATGGGTTGGCCATAAAGGTGGGGCCATGTGCCAAAATGCCGGGGTGACCATTGCTAATGGTTTTACTGATTTGTTCCGTCGCTAAGGTGGCCGCTAAGGTAATATGGCCGCCGGTTAGGGTTTTACCCAACGCCATAATATCAGGCGAAATGCCGGCCCATTCGCAGGCAAACAGTTTGCCGGTGCGGCCAAAGCCGGTGGCAATCTCATCGACAATCAGTAATACATCAAATTCATCACATAATGCACGTACTTGTTTTAAATAATCTGGACGATAAAAGCGCATGCCACCGGCGCCTTGCACAATCGGTTCAAGAGTAATCGCGGCAATGTTGTTTTGGTGTGCTTTAAGAATGGCTTTTAAAGCGTCAATATCTTGGTTATCCGATTCAAGGTCAAACCCCATTTGCGGTGCGGGCGCGAAGAAGTGTTTGGGTAGCATTTCTGAGAACAGGCTGTGCATTCCATTGATTGGGTCACACACCGCCATGGTGGCAAAGGTATCACCGTGATACCCGTTTTTAACCGTCAGTAATCGGTTTTTAGCAGGCCTGCTCAAACTGATCCAATATTGCAGCGCCATCTTAATCGCCACTTCCATGGCCACCGAACCCGAATCGACAAAGAATACTTTTTCTAAGCCTGCGGGGGAGAGCGACACCAGACGTTTGGCTAACTCAATTGCAGGTTCGTGGGTTAAACCTCCGAACATAATGTGTGGCATGGTGTCGATTTGCTCGTGCATCGCCTGCTGAATTTTTGGGTGATTATAACCATGTAATGCCGCCCACCATGAGGACATGCCGTCCACTAATTCACGATCATCTGCCAAGGTGATAATAGAGCCTTGTGTTTTCTTAACGCCGATTGCCTGCACCGGATTAGGCAGTTTGGCATAAGGGTGCCAAATGTGCTGTTGATCGTATTCAAGGAGTTCTGACCAGTGTTGATTCATGGGGTTTCCAGATTGGTTAAGCGTTAATTAAGTGTGTTGAGGCTAATTATCTTAATGGTTTGCTATTTTATTGAAAGCGTTAGAGCATCCAGTGTGCTTTGAAAGTTAGCTTGAAGGGGCGCTTCAATGAGTGTCCGTTGGTTTGAGATAGGGTGGTAAAACTCAAGTTGTGTGGCCGCCAAGTAGAGCCGATGATGACCCAACCAATCGTTAAAAAAGTGGTTGTGATGGCGGTCGCCGTATTTCACATCACCAATAATCGGATGTTTAATATGACTCATGTGACGACGAAGCTGATGTTTACGGCCGGTCTTGGGTTGCATTTGAATCAAGCAGTAGCGTTGTTGTTCATAACGACCAAGTGTGTGATGAACAGTGGTGGTTGCTAAGGTTTGGTAAGCGGTTTCGGCCGTTTGTGGTTCCAGTTGTTCACGTTTTAGCTTTTCGGCCACTTTATCGCGTTTGTATTTAAGGGCGTGATCGATATAACCACGCTCGTCTGCCCAGCCTCGACAAATGGCTAGATAGGTTTTTTGAATGGTGTGATTGCTGAACTGTTCACCCATTATGCGGGCAGTGTTAGAGTCAAGCGCAAACAGCAAAATCCCTGAGGTCGCTTTATCAAGCCGGTGAATCGGGTAAACTTTTTGGCCAATCGCATCACGGGTGTATTGCACGGCAAATTCGGTTTCGTGTTTATCAATTGGCGAGCGGTGAACCAGCAGGCCTGCTGGTTTATGAATCGCCACCAAAAAATCATCTTGATAAAGGATTGTAAAGGCGTCTTGTTGGCAAAAGGTCTGCATTAAATTGAGTCTGTTTAAAAGTGTGGAACTATTTTAAACTACTTGCGCACGGTTTACTTAATCGCATAGTTAAGTCATAAAAGTGAGGACGTATGCAAGAACTCAGTTCGGAAAGTGAAAGCCTTAAAGTCGCGGATGAATTAATTACGTATTGGTTCTCAAATAAAATGAAAGCAGCCTGGTTTAATTCAACCCCTGAGATTGATTGTGAAATTAGAGAGCGATACGAGGGTCTATGGTTGGCTGCTAAAAATGGTGCATTAAAACCCTGGTTGCAATCTGAGCAGGCCTGCTTAGCGTTAATCATCTTACTTGATCAATTGCCTTTGAATATGTTTCGAGGCAAGCCTGAAAGTTTTGCCACTGAGGAAATGGCGGTAGAAACAACCTATAAAACGATTGAACGTGGTTTTGATACCTTGCTTAGCCCAGAGCAAAGAGGGTTTGTTTATATGCCGTTGATGCACAGTGAGTGCATGGTAGACCAAGCTGAATCCGTGCGCCTTTTTGAGTTATTAGGAAATGAAGGAAGCCTGCGGTTTGCAAGGCATCATCGGGATTTGATTGAGCGTTTTGGGCGCTTTCCTCATAGAAATATGATTCTTAATAGGGAAAGCACGCCTGAAGAGATTGCCTACTTAAATTCTAAAGAGGCATTTACGGGCTAGAAAATGAGGATTTTTAAAGTTACTTGGCACTTGTAAAAGAATAACTACAAGGCTTAAAAAAGCGCTCTTAAATTAAATATAAATTTTATTGCAATTTACGGTTGACACAAAATAAATAATCTATAAAATACGCCACACCAATACGGAGGGTTTCCCGAGCGGCCAAAGGGGGCAGACTGTAAATCTGCTGGCACTGCCTTCGGTGGTTCGAATCCACCACCCTCCACCATTGCGGGTATCGTATATTGGCTATTACCTCGGCCTTCCAAGCCGATGAGAGGAGTTCGATTCTCCTTACCCGCTCCATATTTCAAAGGCTTCCTTTGTTGGTTTGTTAACTCACACTAATGAAGGAGGCCTTTTTAATTTGCTCTTATAGCTCAGTCGGTAGAGCGCATCCATGGTAAGGATGAGGTCATCGGTTCGATTCCGATTAAGAGCTCCATATTTTAGATACAAAGCTGGTTCTATGTCTTAACGGGCGAGTGCCGCTTAATTGGAGTTTGCATCATGGCAAAAGCAAAATTTGAACGCGCAAAATTGCACGTAAACGTAGGCACCATTGGTCACGTTGACCATGGTAAAACAACTCTAACA
>JAFGUG010000046.1 GCA_016938655.1 Thiotrichales bacterium
CCGTATTTAAAGCCGCAGGAGATGCCAGGCCTGGTTGGTTTGTAGATGCGTCATTGCGGGCTTGACCCGCAATCTAAGGCGCGCGGTGTAGATGCCGTGTCGTGGCACGGCATGACGATGAGTTTTTATATTGTATAAAAGTGATTTGCGGAATTTGGGCATAAAAAAAGCCGCGCGGAAATTATTCAGCGCGGCTTTTTAAATGATTTTTAATATAACGAAAAGGTTAAATTAGAAATTCATTTTTAGAGCAACAGTGTAACCGACTTGTGAGTGGTTGACTTCGTGAGAAGTAGCTCCAACAGTTCCAGCAACTCCACCAGCTTGCGCTGGCGACAAGCCTGCATCTATAGCACCTTGATAAGCTAAACCAGCACTTACAGCTGATGTGTTAACTGTTTTAGTGACTTCGGGTGCGTAAACAACAGCACCTTCGATCATCATGTTTTTGGTTAAGCTGTAACCGCCACCAAAGGTTATATGACTTTCAACCACAGCTGGGAAGAAGTGATTATTGAACAAATCAACAGCTTGACCAGTGTAAGTGTTGTCGTTGATTTTTTTGATTGGATCAGAGCCAAAGTTATAACCAGCCCCTAACCAGAAACCTTGTCCTGAATATTTAGCGCCTAAACCGAAGACGTTTTGGTCTTCCCAGTTAAAGTCTTTGTAGCCTTCAGCATCAGCCCATTTAATTTGTTTGGCGTCTGCCGTAAACATCATGTTACCCATTGTGTAAGCAGCGCCAACTTTAATTTCGGCTGGTTGTTCTAGTTTGTCGCCAAGGTTAACGCCCTGTTGCGGAAGTCCAAAACCTGCTGCGGCAACAGAAACCTGATCTTTGTATTCCATAGAAATAGCTGATTGGTAAGCCAAACCAAGTGTAAAATCTTTAGAAACGTCGAAATAAGCACCTAAATTAAAGCCGTAACCCAAGTCAGTTGACATGCCGTTACCTTGACCGCCATTAGACGCATCACCATCAGTATCATAATTAATATCTAAAGAGCCATACTGAATAACTGGCGCAAAACCAATACCAAAATTACCTTCATTGTAAGCCAAAGTCGGTGCAAATTTCATGATTTGTAGGTTGCTGTAACCATTAAAAAGTGCATCAGTGTCACGGTAGTCAACACCCATTCCTGCTGAACCAAACATGCCTAAACCAAAAGTTAGGTTTTCATTGATGCGGGTTGACATCGATACTTCTGGAATAACGTTAGTGTCATTGTCGCTGGTTTGAGAGACTGGGTCATTAGTTGCTCCAGGCACGCCAAAAGCAGCAGAAACAGCTGTAGAAACATTAGACGTCGCCTTTACATCAGGCTTAAACAAAGTTCCACCAATCGAAAACTCAGATCCTTGTGATTTACCTAGTAACGCTGGGTTGGTTAGGGCGTTTTCTGAACCGTAAAATGCTGCGGTTCCTGTTCCGCCTAGTGCGCGAGCTTGAGCGCCTAAACCAATTAAAGTGTCGCCGTTAGTGGCTAGTACTGGAGTTGAAACCATGGCGGCTGTGGCGATGGCTAATGCTAGTTTGGTTTTTGTTAGGTTAGTTTTTTTCATGCTGTTTTGACTCGCTTTATTGTTGTTGGTTGTAAACAGGTTGTGGCCTGTCTTTGATTCGGTTGTCACTATGCATTAATTTTATTTGTTTGGATAATCAAATAAATTTAATGACTGATTAATACGATTGATTTCTTATATTAGCCATTACTTATGCTTATTACCAAACTGGTTGATTTTTATGGCAATTGTGCGCACGCA
>JAFGUG010000047.1 GCA_016938655.1 Thiotrichales bacterium
ATGTACGCCTGCACCATAGCCTTCACCACTGGTGACCGAGAACACACGGTCAAACGAGGTGTCGGTCGTGACATTGGCATCAAACGCCGCGCCACTGCCAAAGTTATCTAAAGCCACAAAGGTCTCTGGATCATCGGATTCAGCTGAGGTACCAGAGTAAAGTGTTTTGGCTGCTAAGGGTTCTGATCCTGTTCCGGTATCTGTCCCTGTATCAGTCTCTTCATCAGTGCCGTTGTCGGTTTCTTGGGAATCAAGATTTTCTAAACTAATGGCGATATCCGTGAAGAAGAAGACAAAGGTTTCATCCGCTTGATCTCCGGGGGGACCTATTAACCAGCCACTGTGTAAATCAAAGTTGGCTTCACTGCCATTTGTAAATTCACTAAATGGAATGGTAACGTCATACCAGCCATTGCCAATATCGGTAGCGCCTTCATAGGTGGTTAGGTCAATGTTGACGGCACTTTCTTGGCTTGCATCGCCAAAAAATTTCACTTCAATTCGATTACTTGGCGAACCTTTTACTTTGGCCTTGAAGGCGTTGTAACCCTTGGTAAATCCTGGCGTGTAATTCACAAATGCCGCAAATGCAACGTGCACATCTGCGCCATAACCTTCGCCACTTGTTACCGCAAATACGCGATCAAATGAGCTGTCAGTGGTGACGTCCGCATCAAAGCTCGCGCCATTTCCAAAATCGGTTAACGGGAACTCACCAGAAAATGTTTCTGGATCTTGATTATCGTTACCTGCACTTGAGTAGAGCACTTTTTCAGCGGCATCAGCGGGTGTTTCAGAGCTATCAATGGATATGCCTTCGCTCAAAGAGAGGGAGTTTTCTGAAAGGCTGACACCGTTCTCGGTAAAGGCTGTGTTAATAGCACTGTTGGAGATACTGCTTTGTTGGGCACTATTCAGCTCATCAACGGTGAAGCCGGCCCCTTTCGCAATGACAGGGTCATACTGAGTGTCGATATTTGCCAGCAAGCTCAACATAGAATCAGCCAATGAGCTGGCAGCATCGTTTGTGGACGTTCCGGTAATGGCAGAAGTGGCACTGTTTATGGTGTTTGCTAACACGGTGCTATTGGTAAGTGGTGAGGTTTGGCCAGCCGCATTTTGAGCCAAGGCTTTGAATGTTTCAGCAACAATTGCATTTTGTTGTTGTTTGTTGGTTGAGCCGGTTTGTTGACTAATGGCATTGGAAATTGCGGTGACAACGGCTTGAATTTGTGCGGCGGCTTTAGCGAGTGCGGGGGTTTGCAGAGGGTTGGCTTTAAGATTAACAGTTGAATCTAGTCCAAGGATCGATCTCGCCGCTTCTTCGGCATTTGCATCTCCTCCTAAAGCAACAATCAGAGTAGTCACCGGTGAAACAACGGTAGAGCCGGCAGGAGCAGATAGTTGGCCTGAAAAGGGTTCGCCCGTTGCCTGATCTTCAGCGCCATCTTCTGCTCGACATATTGTCGTGGCGCTGTCTGCACCGTCACCTGTAATGGAGTAATTACCCAGAGGCCCCGTTAGATTTTCTGCCGCAATATCCGTTCCTGAATCAAAAACCGAATTGTTATTAATGTCGGCATAACAGAACATGCCTGATAAAAGTCCGTCTACCGCAACACCACTAACCGTTGGTGGCGGTGCTGAGATCGTATCTCCACTACCACAGCCAGTCAGTCCGGTGGCGATGGCTAGGGCGATAGAGGCGCTGAGACTCGTTTTAACAGGTGATTTCATGGTACCACTCCTATGTGATATGTCTTTTAAACCCGACTAGTTTACTATGTCTTTCATTGCTATATAGCATATTAAACAAACTGGTGTGTGCAAGTCAAGCTTAAAAAACAACAAGTTAACGTTATAAAAAAACAAAATAGGGGACTAAAATATCTTATGGTTGCCGTTGGCATTTTGGTTTATAGTATCTGCTATGTAGCGGGTAGCGGTTAAATGCACGGTTTTTAGTGGCAAGATTTAGTAAAATCGTGTTTTTTTAATGCAAGCATTAAAGTTGACGAGCCTATGAAAAAAGACAGCCTTCCTAAATACAAAGTCGTTGAAGAAGCAATTATTAAAGCGATTCAGGATGAACGTATTCTGAATAAGTTGCCGGGTGAGCGAACCTTAGCGGCTGAATTTGGCTTTTCTTATATGACGGTTCGCAAGGCGATTAACAATTTAGTGAATCGTGGAGTGCTATACAAAGTGCCTAGTAAAGGGGCGTTTGTGAATACTGAGCAGGCCTCTCCAAGTACGGCAACCATTGGCTACTTTATTGATAAAAGAATCAAACTGGGCATTTCCAGTCCTTACTATTCCATGATTTACAACGCCATTGAAAAAGAGGCTGCGCAACACGATTACACGGTGCTCTATTTTTCGAACTCCGATCCCGATCGCTTAAATAAAGTACTTGCGAAGGTCGATGGCGTAATTGCAACCTGCTTCCCGCACAACGAAGATATCATTGCGCACATGAAAAAACAGTTGCCGGTTTTGGTGATTGATAATGCCTCTAAAGACCCAACGATTCCCTCGGTGGTGATTGATAATTTCACTGCGGATTACAATACGGTTCGATATTTACAACGCTTGGGACACAAGCGAATTGGGTTTATGACCGGTTTGAATGATTCGGATGTGGGTCGCAACCGTTTTAATGGTTACAAGCAGGGCGTGGCTGACTTTCATTTGGTGCAAGATGAGGCTCTGATTCACTACGGGAACTACTCGTTTGAATCGGGGGTGGAGGGAGCCGAATATTTTTTAGGCTTGCCTACTTTGCCAGATGCGATTATCTGTGCCAACGATTCGATGGCACTGGGCGCAATCCAGTACTTGAAAGCGTGCGGTATGCGTATTCCCGAGGACATCAGTATAATTGGGTTTGATAATATTCAAGTAGCCAGCCAAGTTTCCCCGGCACTCACCACCATTGCCGCGCCTACCGAAGAGATCGCCTTGCATGCGTTTACCATGTTAAAGCAACAGATTGACGATAAGCCGATGACCTATATGCATTTATCGTTGTCGGCTCACATGATTGAAAGAGCCAGTTGCGCTGATCGGAGCACCAAAGCTTAAAGGCCTGTTGTCTAAAGGTTGGCAGGCCTGCTGAGTTTTTAAGCCAGTTTGCAATTGCGACAGCTACAAGTCGACGAATCTGCAAGCGGGTTCGTAAGCTTAATAAGCTAAAGGATATCCCGATGGTTAACCTGATGTTTATCCCGATGCCATTGTTTGCCAACTGCGTTCATCTTTTTTAGCTTCGTGTAAATAAAGTGAGGTCGCTTATGTTCTTTAAGAAACGTTTACCCATTAGTCTGGCTTTAGCTCTTTTGTTGTCACAAAGCGGGCCTGTGCTTGCCAATTCCGTCACGCCGGTTCTTAATCCTGAAATAGATGGTGCGTGGATTGGCAATGGCATCTCTTATGCCCCTTATCGCGATGGCGAATCACCCGTAATGGGCAGCGTCACTTCTAAAGAAAATATCTTAGAAGACTTAAAACTGATTGCTAAAAACTGGCAGTTAATCCGTTTATATGGCACAGGCCAAGCGTCTGAGCGCATTTTACAGGTGATTACCGAGCACAAGCTTCCCATTAAAGTGATGCAGGGCGCGTGGATATCAGGCTTGCAAACGCAACAGCAAAATGATGCTGAAGTCGCCGAGGTGATTCGTTTGGCGAATGCTTACCCTGAGGTTGTGGTGGCGGTCAATGTGGGTAATGAAATTTTAGTGGATTGGTCGGCGCATAAAATGCGCGATATCAATCAAGTCATTGCTTATGTTCGTCAAACCCGACAAGCCATAAAACAACCCGTTACAGTGAATGACGATTATAACTTTTGGAATAAACCCTCCGCTCAACAGTTGGCCAAAGAAGTCGATTTTATTGGCCTGCACGCTTATGCGTTTTGGAACAACATTACGCTTGATAAAAGTTTAAGTTGGACTCAGGGCATTTATGAAGACATTCAACAGCGTTTTCCTACCATGCAGCTTGTTATGGGAGAGTCGGGGTGGCCCACCAGTCGTATCTATAACGATGGCAGCTATGAAGGGTCGTTAATTGGTGAGGCGAGTGTGCCGAATTTAAAAACATTTTTTGACCAATACAATGACTGGATTAACCAAGAGAAAATTGTCTCGTTCTATTTTGAAGCGTTTGATGAAAAGTGGAAGGGTGGGTTTGATGGTGCTAATCCAGATGATAAAGCAGAAAAACATTGGGGCGTTTACTACTCAAACAGACAACCTAAAATTGAGCTTCCATGAGTTTTTCTATTTGTATTTAAAGTCTAAGTTAGCATCGGCTTGTTGCTGATTAGACGTATTCGAAAAAAAAAAGCGCATCTAACAATTTGTTAAATGCGCTTTTTTTATGCGTTAAAAAAAGGTTGCGAGCTTAGTATGTGTTTTAAGCGTGTGTTTAAGCGTGTGCGTGTCGTAAATCCAACTCTTCACGTATCTCATGCACCCGTTCTTCGTTTAATCCGTAGCCACGCATTACCCACATGGCAATTAAAGTACCAATTACTGGAACCAGTACATACGCTAATAAAAGGCTGTCGAGCGTGGACTGGCTTTGTTGTGATAAGGTTTGGTCAAACCCAATAAACCACAAGATAAAGCCACTTAACATGCCGGCAACCGCAAAGCCGACTTTGACCATCCACCAATAAACCGCACCAAAGGTTGCTTCTCGGCGTGTGCCGTATTTCTGTTCATCTAGGTCACAAATATCACCCGTCATCGACATCATTAACATAAACAAGCTACCAATTCCAAAGGCAAACAGCGGTAAGGGTAAGAACATTAAGTACGGGTTGTCTGGTTGAAACGCCCATAAAAACAGGGCGTAACCCAGTAGCGATATGCTTTGTGCAATAAGGAAGGTATTACGTTTACCAAAGCGCTGAGACAAGTAAGTCACGATGGGAATCACCAAGAAACAGGTGGCTAAGGCACTTAAAGACCCAAACCAAGCAGGCCAGGTACCGGCTGCGACCACATCACCACCATTCATATAGTGCACGATAATAAAGAATGAGAAGCCGGCAACGGTGTTAAAGGCGTTAAAAATCAGAAAGGTTGCGATGCAAATACGACGGAAGTCTTTGTGTTTTAACACCTCTTTTAAGCCATCAAGAAGTTGCGTGGAGTTGTGTTTGATTTTTTTGAAAGAGATCTCTTCGGTGTGTTCGGGGGTGGGCTGGGTTTTAGCAAAAATGGCCGGCATTAAACACAGCAGTAAACAGCCAATGCCTACCCAGAAAGCCAATTGTCTTGCGCCTTCTGCGGCGCCATCAAATAGGGTTGGATCGTAAATTAAAATCCAGAACCAAGGCACAATCACCCACGCCCACTGACCAATCCATTGCGACACCGCCATTAAACGGGTTCGTTCATGGTAGTCGGTGCTCATTTCATAGCCCATCGCCACATAGGGAGTCGAAAAGATGGTCATGCCCAGATAAAACACTAAAGAGAGGGCTAAAAAGTACCAGAAATTATAAATTTGACCGTTTTCAGGGTAGATTTGCCACATAGTGATAAAGCTGATTCCCGCAATGAGTGCGCCAATAAACACATAGGGTCTGCGGCGTCCCCAGCGCGATTTGGTGTTGTCAGAGATAAACCCCATAATCGGGTCGGTTAAGGCATCGACTAAGCGCGGGATAAAAAATAGCAATCCCCAAAGGACTGGGTGCATGCCCAGGCTTTGCACGAGAATGACCATAAACACCCCAAGTGCAGCGGGGAACATTTGGTTACCCAGCATGCCCAGCCCAAAGACAATTTTTTGGCTCATGGGTATGAGATCAGGTTGATGAGCGTTCTGCATAAGCATCTCCAATTGATGGCTAATTAAGAGAAGATTGCACGCGCCTCAATTTTTAGGTGGGGGTGAGTGCAAAAGCCCTCTTAGGATGACGTCTTTGTATCACGGTTGTGAGAACACCCAACTATAATATGCTATATAGCAGTGTTTTGAAAAGCTTTTGAGTCATAGAATTTTTTAAAAAACCCATTAAAAAGAGCGTACTAAGTTCATTAAAGCCCTAGAAGTTGGGCTTTGGATTGGTTGGATCTGGATGCGATTTTTTTGGTTAGTCATGCATTTCAATGACAGATTCACGTTGGTGAATCTCATTTTGTTAAAGGCGTTTTAACAAAAACCAAGACCACAATTTCAGCAAAATCGGCAGGCCTGCGTACAGCATCAGTAGCGTGGTATCGGCCAAATTAAGATGGGTGGCCATGGTGCTTTCTAAATTCACGGTTTGGCTCCACTCTAAAACCGGAAACGCAATGCCCACCGCCAACGCTAACGCCAGTTTGGTGAGCATGCCCCACAAGCCAAACAGCAAGCCTGTGCTCTGTTGGTCGGTGACCTTTTGCGTTAAATCGGCTTGAATTGAGGCCGGCATGGCCACATCTATCCCTAAGCTCAATCCGGTAAGAATGCTGACAACCATAAACCCAGTAGCATCGCCTGCTTCTAAGAAAAACACGCCAATAAAACTGATGCTCGCTAAGAGCATCGAGGCCTGCCAAGTCGGTTGTTTGCCGAAGCGTTTAGCCAGTTGAATCCAAATGGGTAAACTGAGCAGGCCTGCTACAAAATAGATAAACAAGAATTCACCGGTCTGTTCTTCGAGTTGTAAGTAGTCGCTCACAAAAATTAGAAACAGGGTTGCCGGTAGGGCATTGGCAAAGTTATTGAGAAAGTAGCTGGGCATAATCTGAAACACTTGGCGCTGCTGTTGCCAGAGTTGTTTGATTAAAACCCAAGGTGCGGTAAAGGTTTGTTTTTGCAGGGGCAAGCTGGGTAGCTTGATTAACAAAACTAGCCCACTGATAAAGACCGCAGCAAACAACCCAAATAACAGCTCGTAGAAATCCGCTTGGTTGGCCGCAAGGCCACTCATCAGTGGCAGGCTTAACACCACCAATACGCCAATAATCGCAAACCCTTCACGAAAACTGGCCAGCAGGGTTTTGTGATGGTCGTCACGACTCACTTCGGCAGACATGGCTAAATAAGGTATCGAGATACTTGTCCACGCCAGATAGGTGATAAAGCTCCAAAAGAACAGTTGCCACCAACTCAGGGTCGTTAGATCAGGCAACCAGAGTTGGTAAACGCCTAAAATTAGAATGCCACTGGCAACAAACATCTGCTTGGTTCGTGAAAAAAACGCGTGTAACCGATCACTCCACCAGCCGATGAGGGGGTCGGTAATGACGTCAAAAGTGCGTGCAATTAACAGTGCACTGCCCACGGCAGTTAAACTCAGACTGCTTTGTTGAGCGTAATAGGTTGGCAGGTAGATATAGAGTGGTATGCCGAGCATGGCAAGTGCAAACCCCAACCATCCGTAACGTAAAGCAGTAAATTGAGTCATCGTAGGCTCTTTCTGTTAGTATGCGGAAAGGCGTTTGGCTACTTGACGAATGCCCCAACCAAGTACGGGCACTTTGGCATACACTTGTTCACCGGCATCCCAGTAGTCAATGTGTTCGGTCACCAAACCAAGATGGTCAAAGGCAATACGACTCATGCCATCAATGTGTTGCGCGCTTTTATCGGACGGCAGTTCAAAGTCAAAGTGCCAATATAACAGTGCAGTTTGATGGTTTTGCAGGTCTTGAGCAGCCGAGATCACGGTGAATTTGGGGTTGTTCACCGTGGCGAACATGTGCTTAAAGATGTTGAGCGTTTCAGCGCGACCAGTGACCGCATTAAACGGGTCTTTAAAATAGACGTGTTCTGCAAACAACTTGCCGAGTTGGTGTTCTAAGTTGTCTTCGGTCAGGTTTTCAAACGCAGTGACGTAGTTTTGCAGTTGTGCTTCTCTAGCCATTATTAAGCATCCTTTTAGTCAGCGCCAGTGCCCAAGATTTTGGTAGGCGTTTCATGGTGCCTAAGATAAAGGCGAGGTTAAATGGAAAACGGGTTTCAAAGGTGTCTTTGCTTAAGGCATGAATGATTTTTTCCGCTGCGGCTTCGGGTTCCATTAAACCGAGCATGGCGAAATCATTTTTGGCGGTTAAACGGGTTTTAACAAAACCATGATTGACCGCCTTTAATTGAATGCCCGCTTCGGCCAATTCGGGTTGCAATGACTCCGCTAAGTTCATCAACGCGGCTTTGGGGGCGGAATAGCCACCACCATAAGGCAGGCCAAAATCCGACGCTAAGCTAACATTCCAAAGCCATTTTGCATTGGGTTGATCTTTAAACTTTGGGAGCAAAGCATGCATTAAATGCACCGCACCGCTATAGTTGGTTTGGGTCATAAAATCAAAGTGTTTTAAGTCCCAGTCTGCCAAGTGCATGGGGTGATAAGTGCCCACGTTGTAAATCCAATTGTCCAATCCCTTAAAAAAAGAGCAGGCCTGTTCACTTTTCTCTGGTATGGTTTCGGTTAAGGTTACGTCAATGTCGAGTAACTCTAAATATTCTGGATAATCCGATTTTAATTTCAGCAGTTCTGGATGCGTTTCCGCTTTTCTCGCTGAAGCAACCACATAGCTGTTTTGATTAAGCAGTTGGCTGACCATGGCTAAACCAATGCCCTCTGACGCGCCAACAATCCAAGTTCTTTGTCCGTTTAACGGTGATGAATGATTCATTTTTAGCAGGCCTGCTGAGTTTAATTTTGTTAATTGTATAACTTTTTACTGTTCTATTGTATAGGTTTTGTATAGAATATAACAAAACAACTTATTGAGAACCCCTATGAACCCACTTTCAAAACTTTCACCTGGTCAAAATGTTGCCGTTATTGGTAGCGGAATTAGCGGGTTAGCCAGCGCTTGGTTCTTGAGTCAGTCGCACAACGTTACGGTGTTTGAAAAAAATGCCAAGCTCGGCGGCCACACCAATACGGTTCGCGTTGATGTTGATGGTAAGAACTTACCAGTCGATACCGGCTTTATTGTGTTTAACCGCCCTAACTATCCTAACCTAACGGCGATGTTGGCGCACTTGAATGTCGACACCATAGAAACCGAGATGAGTTTTTCGGCCTCGATTGACAATGGTGCGTTGGAGTATTCAGGGAACAACCTTAATACGTTGTTTGCGCAACGACGCAATTTATTGTCACTGGCGCACTGGAAGATGATTCGTCAAATTTTGCGCTTTAACAAGCAGGCCAAAAGCGACTTAAAAACCAGAGATAACTTAGAGATGTCTTTAGGTGATTACCTAAAAATGCACGGTTTTGATGAGCGTATGCAGTCAGCATACTTACTGCCAATGGCGGCAGCGATTTGGTCTTGCCCTGTTACCACAATGATGAAATTTCCAGTGGGCAGCTTTTTGCAGTTTTTTGAAAATCACGGTTTGTTAAACGTAGAAGACCGTCCTCAATGGGAAACCATTAAGGGCGGATCGCAAACTTACATAAACGCCATGCTTGAACAGGCAGAGTTTGATTTTTATCTAGAGAGTCCGGTCACGTCAGTTGAACAATCGCAAGCGGGCAATGTGGTTATTTTGGCAAATGGTGAAAAACAGGTGTTTGATCATGTGGTGTTTGCTTCGCACGCCGATCAATCGTATGCCATGTTGTCACCAGAGTTGCAGAATCATTTCAGCATGATGAAGGATTTTCAGTATCAAGAGAATATCGCCTACTTACACACCGATCTTAAGTTGATGCCAAAACGTAAATTGGCGTGGGCCAGCTGGAACTATCTGCGTGACACGAAGCATGAAGAGAATCGTGTGGCGGTGACTTATTGGATGAATCTACTGCAAACCATTGATACGCCTACACCGT
The DNA here is from genome assembly GCA_016938655.1 of Thiotrichales bacterium. Taxonomy (GTDB): domain Bacteria; phylum Pseudomonadota; class Gammaproteobacteria; order Thiomicrospirales; family Thiomicrospiraceae; genus Thiomicrorhabdus. Next base: position 9,800 of record JAFGUG010000047.1, read on the forward strand.
TGTTGGTCACGCTTAACCCGCTTGAATTGCCAGACCAAGACAAAACCTTTCAGAAAATAGTGTATGAACACCCGGTGTTTGATAAGCCGGCGATGGACGCTCAACAAACCATTAAATCGTTGCAGGGCGATCATAATGTTTGGTTTTGTGGCGCATATTTGGGCTACGGATTCCATGAAGATGGTTTAACCAGTGCGGTTAATTTAGCTCGTTTATGGAATGTGGCACTGCCGTGGGAACAAGCCACAGGTACCACTCAATCTGACCAACAAAATTATGCCTAATCACGATAGCCAACAACGTGCGCAAAGTGCCATTTACTTGGGGCAGGTGATGCACCAGCGGTTTGGTGAGATAGGGTACCAGTTTCGTTATGGCGTGATGAGCTTGCGGGTGGACATTGATAAGATTGAAGCTGAAGCCAAAGCATCGCGTTGGTTATCCTTGAACCGCTTCAATTTATACAGTTTGTATTTTAAAGATTACGGCGCACGCAATGATCAATCTTGGCGTGTTTGGGCAGACAAACTCCTCGCCGAGTATGGCTTGCCAGAATCCGCGGCACGCATTGAATTAGTGTGCTTCCCGCGTTTTATGGGTATTACCTTTAACCCATTAGCCATGTGGTACGCCTACAATGCAGCAGGCCAGTTAATTGGTCTGATTGCGGAAGTGAGCAACACCTTTGGCCAGTGGCATCACTATGTGCTGACCAACAACGGTGAAGCCCTGCAAGATAAAGTGCATGCGCAAGCCGATAAGGTGTTTCATGTGTCGCCCTTTATTGGCATGGAATGCGGCTACCGTTTTCGATTTGCAAAACCGTCAGAGCACTATCAAATGACGATTAATCAAACTGAAAACTCGCAACCTGTGTTGTTAGCAACCCAAGTGGGTAAAGCGCAACCATTGAACAACAAAAATTTATTAAGAGCCGCGTTTAAGCACCCGTTTAACACCTTAAAAGTCTTGATTTTGATCCACTGGTGGGCACTCAAAATTATGATTAAAGGCGGCAAATTTCACAAAACACCTAAACATTTAGAAGCGGTTGACTACAGCCACACGGAGATGACATTATGCTAAAAACGATGACTTCCAAAATTCCATTTAGTGGATTATTCGAAAAGTTAATTCACCCCGCGCTTATTAAAAAAGCTCTGCTGGGTCTGCCGTTTGAAAAGCTTGAAAAAGGCTCTTTAACCATTACCATCATTGATGAAAGTGTGCGTTTTGAAGGTGCTCACGCTGGGCATCATGCTGAATTGATGATTGTGAACCCGTTTCGTGCGTATTGGTTACTTAAAACCCAAGGCGAACTCGGCTTTGCACAGGCATATTACGAAGGCGCAATTGACACCAGTTCGTTATATAAATTAATGCACCTTGCGTACGACAACCAAAGCTTATTTGACGATTTGTTAAGCAATAAAGCATTGAATGTATGGCAGTTGTGGCAGCATCGTCGTCGCCATAATTCGGTGGATAACAGCCGTAAAAACATCTCCTTTCACTACGACTTAGGTAACGAGTTTTACAAGGCCTGGTTAGATCCCAGCATGACCTATTCAAGTGCCCTGTTTTTAAACAAGGGGGAAACGCACCAACAAGCGCAAGCCAACAAATATCAACGAATTTTAGACGAGTTGGAAATCCAAGGTGGCGAGTCCATTTTGGAAGTCGGTTGCGGCTGGGGTGGGTTTATGGAAGCCGCAGTTAGCCATGATTGTCAGGTAAAAGGCTTAACGCTCTCTACTGAACAGCAAAAATACGCCATTAGTCGTTTGTCGAATCAAGCGTCGCCTAAAAAGTTTGAAGTGGCCTTACAAGACTATCGCCATGAGACGCAAACTTACGATCATATTGTGAGCATTGAGATGTTTGAAGCGGTCGGTAAAGAGTACTGGCCAAGTTATTTTGAGATGCTTAAAAGCGCGTTAAAAGAGAGCGGAAAAGCGGTAGTGCAGGTCATTACCATCGACGAGCAGCACGCTGAGTACTACCAAAACAATGTCGACTTTATTCAAACTTACATCTTCCCGGGCGGATTATTACCAAGCGTTTCGCAATTTAGCGAGATGGCGAGTAAAGCCGGCTTACAGGTTGAGACGGCATTTGAATTTGGCCAAGACTATGCCAAAACCTGTCAGCTATGGAAGCAGGACTTTAATCGTGAGAGCGAAAAGTTAGAGGCGATGGGTTATGACAAGGCGTTCCAACGTCTGTGGAACTACTACCTAGACTACTGCACCGTTGGCTTTGAAACGCAACATACCTCGGTGTATCAATTTACCTTGAAGCATCAAGAAACCAGCCACTAAGTAAGTGAGTACCGTCATGAAAAAGCGCAACCGTTTTATCAATATCCTCGCTGGCAGTGTGTTGGCGGTTTTATTAACAACCTTACTCGCAGGGTGCAGCAGTATGGACATTAAGCAATATCAAAACGAAACCCCAAAACTCAACTTATTTGAGTTCTTTGAAGGCAAAACCGAGGCCTGGGGGCAATTTCAAGATCGTTCTGGCATGGTGCTTCGTCGTTTTACCGTCGACATTACCGGTACGGTAACGGGTGATACATTAGTGTTGGACGAGCAGTTTGTGTACAACGACGGTGAAAAACAGCAGCGTATTTGGACGATTACTCGCACAGGTGAAGGTCAGTACATTGGTACAGCTGGCGATGTGATTGGTGAAGCAAAAGGGGTGTCTGCTGGGAATGCCTTGAACTGGTCTTACACCTTAGACTTGCCTTACAAAGACGGCACGATTCATGTGAAGTTTGACGATTGGATGTTCTTACACACCGAATCGAAAATGATGAACATTGCCAAAGTTACTAAATTTGGCTTTAAGGTCGGTGAAGTGACACTGTTCTTTAACAAGCCCTCTGTCAATTAAGTTTGGTGAATCAAATGAAATTTTTGACGCTATCGGTGATTGCTTTATTGACTATTTTCAGCAGGCCTGTCTTTGCAGTAAGTGAAACTGGGCAAACGAATCCAACTTGGCATGAACGCTCAAAATCGACCGCAACTTGGATGTGGTTTGATATTTACAATGCCACTTTATTCACGCAACCCGGTTTTAATCAAAGCAAATTGTTAGATGACGATCAGCCATTAAAACTCAAACTTTGCTACCTAAAACCGATCGGTAGAGAGGACTTAATTAAAGGCGCGGAAGCGGTTTTGGATAAAGAATTAGCTCCTAATTTAAAACAAGCCGTCAGCAATTTGCACCAAAGTTACGTAGATGTAAAGCCGGGTGACTGTTATGTCCTAGAGTACCAACCTAGCAGCGGGACTCAGTTAAAACTGAATGACCAATTAGCATTTGAAACAAAACAGAGTGGCTTTAAATCGGTCTATTTTGGTATTTGGTTAGGGCAAAATCCATTATCGGATTCGCTTAAAGAAGCGCTTTTGACGCCACTAGAGAAAGGTGCAAAACCCCTATCATGAGTACGTTAGTTTGGTTACAGCGTGAGTTGCGATTAAGTCATTTACCGGCTTTGCAAATTGCACTTGAAGAGGCGCAGACAAAAAAATCAAAGGTCATTTTGGTCTATTTTCATGACCCAAAGCAAACCATTGGCGAAGCCAATTGTCTTTGGCTCGCGCACGCACTTCGCCAATTACAGACTTCGGTTCAGGAGCAGGGTGGCCAGTTATGGGTCATAGAAGGGGACTTCACACATCAATTAGAACAAGTGATTGAAGACTATGCGGTTAAGTCGCTTTACTACTCTTATCAAGTGGGTGAACCGTTTCAGAGTATGCAACAACAGGCTTTAGAGGTTTGTCAAACCCACAAGGTACGATTGCAGCCGTTTTTTTCGGAGACCTTAATGCAACCGGGTGATGTTTTGAATCAGCAAGGTAAGCCGTATGTGGTGTTTACCCCGTTTTATAAATCGCTGATGTCTAAAACGGCGTTAATTGAACCATTAGATGAGTCAGTGGGTGATGTGAGTTTGTTAAATCAAACGCCTAAAGATGAAAAGTGGGCAGGCCTGCCAGATTCCTTAACTGAGTTGATGCAACATAAATGGGCCAAGAAATTGATGGTGCATTGGTTGGTGGGTGAAAAGGCTGCGTGGAAGCGATTAGATCGGTTTGTTGAGTCTTTTTTGGCTGACTATGACCATTACCGTGATTTTCCAGCACTGCGTGCTAATAGCCGTCTATCAGCGCATTTGCACTTTGGTGAAATTAACCCACGCGCCATCTACTACTATTTTGTCAGTAAGCTTGAAGCGGGAGAGCTAAAAGCGGAACACGCTTCTCCTTGGTTAAGGCAACTTGTTTGGGCGGAGTTTGCTAAATCGTTACTGTGGCATTTTCCTGAAACTCAAGAGGTGCCTTTTCAAACCAAGTTTAAAGGCATGGAGTGGCAGGAGGATGCCACTCTGATTCGACTTTGGCAATCGGGGCAAACTGGCGTGCCGATTATTGACGCCGGCATGCGAGAGCTTTGGCAGACCGGCATTATGCATAATCGAGTTCGCATGTTAGTGGCTTCGTTTTTAACCAAGAATTTAAATCAATCTTGGTTGGCGGGTAAGGCCTGGTTTGACGATACTTTAGTGGATGCAGATCCCGCTAACAACGCCATGGGTTGGCAGTGGGTCGCCGGTTGTGGTGTCGATGCTGCACCTTATTATCGCTTGTTTAACCCCGTGGTGCAGAGCCAGAAGTTTGATGCAGAGGGCGTGTATTTACGCAATTGGTTACCCGAGTTAAAGAACTTATCCAATAAAGCGATTCACGCACCTTGGGAGCACCAAGAGGAGTGCCGTTTGAAAGGGTTTGTTCTAGGTAAAACCTACCCCAAACCGCTGGTTGATTTAAAACAAAGTCGAGTCGAACACCTTGAACGTGTTGACCAATTAAAGCGCACATAATTTGCGCTTGTATAACTTATTGTCTAATATGTGCATAAATCCTAATGAATAAAACTATGAACACACAATCTGCTCTCTATCCCATCCGTGAAGTCTCTAGACTTACGGGCGTTAACGCCATTACTTTACGTGCTTGGGAGCGACGTTATGACCTGATTGAGCCGGTTCGTACCGACAGTGGTCATCGTCTCTTTACACAGGTGCACGTTGACCGCATTAATGCGGCAGTAAAATTGACGGAACAAGGGATTCCGATCAGTCAAGTTAAACGCTTTTTAGACGAACAAACCGAAGCGACTGCTCAGGTTGAGAGTCGAGATGATTACGAATACGGCTCTGCAATCATAAAAGCGGTTCAAAGTTTTGAATTAGAGCGCTTGCATGCTGAATTAGATTCGGTTTTTTCTGAACTGGATGATGAGGCTGTTAACTTGGTGTTACGTCAGGTTAGTCTTAAAATTGAAACCCAATTGCCACAGAGTATGGCTTTTTGGGAGTCGGTCTTATTACCAAGGTTGCATGTTCGTTTGCGCAATGTCACGCGTAATCAATCACTCTCTTATACAAAACGTATTTGGCTACAAAATACCCAAGAAAATCGCAGTGAATTGTTTGTGCTATTGGTTGGGTTGCACTTTGCTTCGCAAGGTTGGTATCCACTGATTCAAGCACGTGGCGAATTTGAACCCAAGGCCCTATTTGACTCAATACAGAAACTTAAGTGCCAAGCGATTGCGGTGGTGGATGACTCGGGTGCGATAGATGAGGTGTTTTGGAAAGATTGGGTAAAAGCTTACCCGTCGTTAGACTTCTTTTACTTTGTGAATCAAGATGAAGTGGACTTGTTAAGTCAGATGCTGTCTGCCCATTATCAATCGTTACGATTTGCGTTTAATTAAGAGTAACCCTCATTAAACGTCTTTGTTAAAACCCTGTATGCTGATGAATTGCCTGCATACAAGGTTTTAAACCAACCACTCTAAAGTTAATTACGCTGTTTCAATTCCGCTTCTAAAGCCGCAATTCGTTTATTAGCCTGATCTAACTCTTCCTGCAACAATACCTGTTCCGTTACGTCTTTTTGAATACCAATGTAGTAAGTCACTTTATCTAGCTCGTCGTAATAAGGGGTCACACTCAGTTCATTCCAGAAAATCGACCCATCTTTACGATAGTTTTTAAGTATGGTTCGCACCGGGCTTGAATCGTCAATTGAACGACGAATTAGCTTAATGGACTGTTGCTCAGTGTCATCGCCTTGAAGAAAACGACAATCTTGATACAAAATCTCTTCTGAACGATAACCTGTCAGTGTTTCAAATGCCGGATTGACGTATATTAAAATGGTGTCTTGCCCCTCTTTTTCAGCGACAACAATCCCATCTTGAGCGTTTTCGACCAGTTGCAGTAACAGCGCGTTTCTCAGTTTTGGATCTTTCATAATTCTTTTTACAATCAATAAAGTTAGTGAGCATCTTAGCCCGTTAAAATGTGTTCATCAAGGATTGCGTAAAATTTCTTTTTGTTTGTTGATGATGTTCTATTAAAGAACCGTGTTAAATGCACGGCTTAGGTTTGTGATAATGGCTTTTAAATGACCTTTAAGGACGGGCGTTCATTATCTAACGTCATACGCGAGTATGGTGAGTAATGGTGAAAACTTGCGTCTTTAAGTAATCAGAAACCGTAATTCGAACGCTTTAAACGCCCCTTTTCTTAGGTCTATGCACCTTGGACTTGAGGCGTTTATTAATGATATAAAAGCTGTATTTATATTGTACAATAGTTATACATTTGGTTTTGCTGTTTTGTTATTGGCGAACAGCATTAACGTCGTAACACTCAGTCTAATCAAGCTTGGATCGAAAAGTGCGCAAGGTCTGTTCGCATTTTAAAAAAGAGGAATATCCTATGCAAGCCATACTAATAGCCAGTGTTTTATCCGTTTTAACCTTTTTTTCAGGGCTCTCTGCCGCAACAGCCAGTGAGCTAAAGGTCGGGGATGTAGCGCCTACATTTGAACTGTTCAATCAGTTTGATGAGCGTATTTCGCTAGAGTCAGAGCAGGGTAAATGGGTTGTACTGTATTTTTACCCAAAAAATGACACGCCAGGTTGCACCACAGAAGCGTGCAGTTTTCGAGATAACATCAATAAACTGATTGCTCAAAAGGCGGTTATTTTAGGGGTGTCGTTAGACGACAGAGCCAGTCATGCGGCGTTTGCCAAAAAACATAATTTGCCGTTTTCATTGTTGGCTGACGAAAATGCAGAAGTTGCCGAAAAGTATGGTGCGTTATTAGACTTAAAATTTATTAAGTTTGCGAAACGTCATAGTTTTATTATTGATCCGCAAGGAAAGATCGCCAAAATTTATCGCAGTGTCGACCCTGATAACCACGTTCGTGAGGTGATGGCCGATTTGAAAGTATTGCAAAGCTCGGCAATGAAATAAATTGGTCATTATGTATGGAGAGTGCAACTTAAAACAGTAACGGCGTGAGAGGATGTTTGCTGTTGTTCAGCTTAGCTTTAAAAGAGGCCAAGCTTGTAAATTGCAAATGTGATTGCATTAAGACGCCGACTGTTAGGTTACTTTGGTAGTTTGTCACAAAGCGCAACCTGAACTTGGTTGCGGCCATTATGCTTGGCTGCATACATCGCCAAGTCCGCTTGTTGAATAATGCTGTCTAACGTTTGGGTGCTCTCTGGAATGCAGCAAAACAATCCAATACTCAGCGTTAAGGAGAGCGTTTGGTTATTCATTGATATCTTGGTGGTTTCAATTTGTTTTCGTAAGTGTTCCGCTAATAATTGGCTCTCTTCAGGGGTATTGCCATAGGTCACAACCAAAAACTCTTCCCCTCCATAACGAATCGCTAAATCGCTTGGGCGTTTAAATAAAGTTTTAATGGCTTTAGCGACGCTTTGAATGCCGGCATCCCCAAACTTATGGCCGTATAGATCGTTAATGTTTTTAAATTTATCAATATCAATAAAGAATACAGAGAGAAAATTTTGTTCTCGCTGAACTATTTCAAATAGCAGCTGTGCCTTATCGTTTAAAACCGTTCGGTTGTATAGCTGGGTAAGTGCATCCAGTTTGTTCTGTTCTTTTAAGCTTAGGTTTAATAATTCTAATGTACGGTTGCTCTCGATTAATTTTTGATTTAATTCAACGCGTTCGGTCACGTCTTTTTGAATACCAATGTAATATTCAATTATTCGTTGGTCATTGGTAATAGGGGATAACGAGAGCTCGTTCCAGAACGGTGTGCCATCTTTTTTGTAGTTTTGTAAGGTGATGAGAAGGGGCTCGCCGTTATCGATGGCGATGCGCATACGTTTTTTCTCTTCTTGTGTGGTGGCACAGCCTTGTAAAAACCGGTTGTCTCGACCCAGTACCTCTGCGCGTTCATAACCGGTTAGTTTCGAGTAAGCAGGATTGACGTAAACAACGATGTTGTTGCGGCCTTCCGTTTTGGTTATGACAAGACCATCTCGAGTGGATTCAAGTGCTTTCATGTAGATTGAGAAGTCGAGCATGCACGTTCTCTTAGTAATTTAATACCGTTAATTTACTAAGATTACGCTAAAAATGCAATGTGGAGAAGGGGTTAGCTTCTTGAGTTAAAGCGTTAAGCTTTGAAAGAGCGTGTTGTTTATTTAAATATCGCCTCTTTGTGTTGAATTTAGAGGCGATTTTCATTCTAGTGGATTGGGTATTTCAGGGATTAATCAATTGGGGTGTTGAGTCCTACATGTCATAGCCTTCAATTTTAGCGATGGTGTTCATGTCTTTATCACCGCGACCCGATAAGTTGATCACGATGGTTTGATCTTTACGCATGGTCGGCGCCAGTTTAGTCACATAAGCTAAAGCGTGACTGGTTTCTAAGGCCGGAATAATGCCTTCATAGCGGGTTAGGTCACGGAACCCTTGCAAGGCTTCGTCATCGTTAATGGCCACATAGTTAGCTCGACCAATGTCTTTTAACCACGAGTGTTCGGGACCAACACCCGGGTAATCCAGGCCTGCTGAAACCGAGTGGGTGCCTAAAATTTGACCATTATCATCTTGCATTAAGTAGGTACGATTACCGTGCAATATACCGGGCTTGCCTTTGCACAAAGGTGCCGCATGTCTGCCCGTTTCAATGCCATCACCACCGGCTTCTACGCCGTAAATAGCGACCTCTTCATCGCCTAAAAAGTCATAGAACAAGCCGATGGCATTAGAACCTCCGCCAACACAAGCCACCAAGGCATCGGGCAGCTTGCCCTCTTTTTCAAGGTGTTGTTGTTTGGTTTCACGTCCAATGATCGCTTGAAAGTCACGAACCATGGCAGGATAAGGGTGCGGGCCTGCAACCGTGCCAATAATATAAAAGGTGTCGTCTACGTTGGTTACCCAGTCACGCATCGCTTCATTAAGCGCGTCTTTAAGCGTGCGCGTGCCGGACTCGACCGCCACCACTTTTGCCCCAAGCATTTGCATGCGTGCCACGTTCGGTGCTTGACGAACCACATCATCTGCCCCCATATACACCACACACTCGAGCCCTAAGCGCGCAGCCACGGTCGCACTGGCCACGCCATGTTGGCCAGCACCGGTTTCGGCAATTATTCGGGTTTTTCCTAGGCGTTTGGCCAGCAGTGCTTGACCAATGGTGTTATTGATTTTGTGCGCACCTGTGTGGTTTAAGTCTTCGCGTTTTAAGTAAATTTTTGCCCCTCCTAGCGCCTCACTCCATCGTTCGGCGTAATAGAGTGGCGATGGACGACCAACATAATCTTGAAAATCAGCGGCCATCTCATCCAAGAAGGCTTGGTCGGTTTTCATTGAGTTGTATTGTTCGTCCAATTCGCTGAGCGCGGCCATTAAGGTTTCTGGCGCAAATATGCCACCATGAATACCAAAATGACCGGCCGCGTCAGGGTAGTTTCGATAATCAATTTTAGTATTCTCGTTCACGTTGTCACCTCTGTTCTGATTTGAGCACTACGCCCATCCGACTGAATTTGATTTAAGTTACTTAACTTTGATAAAAAATTATACACAAATAACTTAATGTGTATAATTATTGTATAGTATTTTTTAATTCTTAGCTCTGGGGGCGGTATGCATATTTTAATATTAGGTGGAACAGGCTTTGTCGGTCGCTACTTAAACCGCTTCTTGAGTGAACGGGGCGAGCAGGTAACCGCTTTGGGTAGAGAGGCGTTTACTAAAGGCTTTGATTTAACCGCACACTTAAATGGTCAAGATTTAGTCATAAACTTATCGGGCGAGAATATCGGCAAACGCTGGTCGGAGTCTTATAAGCAAGCATTGATTGATAGCCGTGTTCAAACCAGTGCAGCTTTACAGGTTGCTTTACAGGCCTGCTCCGTTCCTCCAAAACGAATTTTTGCGGCATCGGCCATTGGTATTTACCCAGAGAGCGATTGCCAACACCCAATGGATGAATCGTTTGACCCGTTTGAATTGCAATATAAAAACAATTTTTTGGCGACGTTGGGGCAGGCCTGGGAACAAGCCAATGCCAAGTTAACACCGACCCCAGTTACCATGCGTTTTGGGGTGGTGTTGGGTAAAAATGGCGGCGCCTTAGCGAAAATGTTGCCGCCATTTAAGCTTGGTTTAGGTGGCCCAGTGGCCGGTGGTCAACAGTGTTTTAGTTGGGTACATATACACGATTTGGCTCGTGCCGTCGCTCATTTAATTGATCACCCAGAGCTAGAGGGGGCATTTAACTTAACCGCACCTGCGCCGTTGAGTAACGATGCATTTGGTAAAACCTTGGCGAACATTTTACATCGCCCGTACCTCATACCCTTGCCGCTTTGGCAGCTTAAGTTGATGTTTGGAGAGGGCGCGCAAGTCCTGACTTATTCGTCGGCAATTTTGCCAAAACGTTTACTTGATAGTGGCTTTGAATTTGAATTTAGCAGCGCACGAGAGGCGTTGCAGGATATTGTTAAATAACATGATTTTTATTAATCCGAACCGTGTTCGGTTGCATAATTTTAAGAGTTGGGAGGCGTGATGAAGTTTTATGAACAGACAGTAACTGGTGCCATTAATCCCGTTAAATTAATTGGTAAAGAGTCCTATCAGCGTTTTCAAGATTGGATGCTGGAAGAGTTTGACTTTAATCCGTCGCCATTTGTGGGTGGGGTTGAGCAAAGTCAAACTAAGTTGGCCAATCTGGATGTGCAGCACTATGCGAAAACGCGCAACTACTTAGACGGTGGCATCTCGATGCTGTCGCCTTACATTGAGCACGGGCTAGTGGATCCAACGGAAATTCTGAAGTACATCGATTCACAACAGGACCGCATTCAGGCGTATGGGTTTTTACAGCAACTGAGTTGGCGTGACTTTTATCAGAAGAAGTATGCCGAAAACCCAGACTTGATTTGGGAGAACTTACAGGCCTATAAAACTGGGTTTAAACACGATGAGTACAGTGATCAGCTGCCAAAAGATATCCTAGAAGCCAGCACCGACGTGGCGGTGATTAATGGCTTTATTGAAGAGTTAAAACAAACCGGTTATTTACACAACCACGCTCGACTATTTTTAGCCGCTTACATTGTGCACTGGCGACGTGTGAAGTGGCAGGTGGGGGCTAGATGGATGTTGAGCTATTTGATTGATGGCAATTTTGCCTCTAACAACTACTCATGGCAGTGGGTAGCGAGTACTGGTAGCAGTAAGCCGTATATTTTTAACTTAGAGACCGTTCGTAAGTTCGCCAAGTCAGGCATGAACTTGGACGTGGCAGATAACTTTCCTTTGCATGGCAGTTATGAAGCATTATCCAGACGATTGTTTCCCCGATTAAGCGTTAAAGATCATGCTTAGCAGCGGATTACAGTCTTTATTAGAAAGGGGTGGGTATGAATAAGCTAAACGTTAATAAGTGGGTTTGGTTGCACTACAACCAGCTTAACCCTGGGCACGATATTTTTAACCATGTTGCCGACTACGAAGGCATTTTGTTTATTTGGGACGAAGCGTATTTTGAAAGTCAGTTCTTCTCAAAACAACGTCTGTTTTTTATTTGGCAGTGTTTAGCCGATTTTAAAAATAAAAATCTGCATGTTGTCAAAGGTGAAACCGATGCAGTGTTGAAGGCCTTATACAAAGCCAATCCGCAAACTCAGATATTTACGCCAGAGAACCCGGTGTTTAATTATCAGCGTTGGCAGTTTGTTGAGCCGCTCAAACAGAATCAGTTTATTGTGTTTGATAAAACCGTGCCATTCGGTTTTTTCAAGTTCTGGAAAGAGGCCGAGAAGCAGTTATTTAGAGAGAGCGCATGACCCCTTGGCATGTTGTTTTGGGCTATGCGGGACTGATTCCTTTCATAGGCTTGCCACTGTTGATGGTTTGGGGCAGTGCTCACTTCCCGCAAGCGGCTTTTTGGTTAATTAGCTATGCGGCCTTGATTTTTAGCTTTTTGGGCGGTGTTCAGTGGATGGCCACTTTGAAAGCAGAAGACCAAAAAAATTCAACCTTCAAGCAGATTATGTCGGTTTCGGTCATGCTGTGGGCTTGGTTGTGGTTAATTGTGCCGCAAATAGATTGGTTTATATTGGCAGGCCTGTCATTTTGGGCTCTGTGGATTTATGAGTATTTTGCGATGAATCAAGCCTACCCAAAAACGTTTATACAAATGAGACGAAACCTCTCGTTGGTTGCCGGCGTTTCGTTAATGTCAGCAGGCCTGCTATGACTCGTCAATTTGAAGAAATCTACGCGCCTTCAACGGAGGACAGTCAAAACGGCAGTGTCTGGAGGATGATCAGTGATCAAGTAATGGGTGGCCGTTCACAAGGCCAACTGGTGCGCACACTCAAAGATGAATCTTGGTGCGATTGTTTGCAAGGGCAAGTTAGTTTAGAGAATAACGGCGGCTTTATTCAAATGCAGATGAACGTCAAAACGATTGCCCCACTCTCTAAACCGTTTGCTGATTACGATGGCATATTTATAGAGCTAATGGGTAAGCCGCACGTTTATAATTTGCATTTTAAAACCAGTCAGTTGTGGTTACCTTGGCAGTCGTTTCGCAAAGAGGTGACCGTTACCGAGCAGTGGCAACGATTTTTTGTACCCTTTAGCGAATTTGAAGGACACCGAACTTTTTCGCGCTTTAAGCCTGCCAAAGCAACCCGTTTTGCCGTGGTGGCGATTGGTGAGGCGTTTGAAGCCAAAGTGTGCGTTAGGCGTTTTGGGGTTTATCAAAACGTTTAACAAACGTCTCACAGTTATTTATTAAATAAGGTCATGACCCGAACATGACCACTATTCATGGAACTCACGGAGGAAAATATGGCACTGAATGCAAAGAGTTTTAAGCTAATAGAAGCGCAAACCCCTCAGTCACAACGATTACGCTTTATGCTGGCGAAACTGTATGGGGCAGACATGGATGTTGAGATGCGCGGTTTTTTATTGCAAGCTGATGAAGAAGAGATGACCTGCTGGATGGACGTTCAAAGAGCCTTTTACGTCACCAAAGGGGATAATCTGCGTTTAAAAAATTTAGCTGAAAAAGCTAAGATTGAGTATCAAACCCAGCAGGCGTTTGAAGAGGGCAGAAGCTTTGCTTATGACATGCTCCCTGCGTTGGTTGCTGATAAAGGCGTGACTCTGCGTGAAAGTAAAAATCCGTATCTTAAAAACGATTCGGTTCCACCTGAAGTTGCCCAAGCTTGGACAGCGGGTTTTCAAAATGCCTTTGAGGTTATTGCTGGCGAGTCATGGTAGTGAATGTAATCCATTTCAGTTAACGCTTTTTTGAAAGTTAGCAGGCCTGCTAACTTTCAAACAGCGTGTTTTATGTATTCACGTTATCCATTTACCGGTTCAAACCATTGTTGAACCGGTCATATTAAGGACGAGTCAACATGTTATCTTCAGCATCTATTTCAACGCCTACAGAAAATTCAACGATTGATTACACGCAGCGTGTGGTGGTTTATACCGCACAACAAGAGTGGCAGGGTAGTCCGTCTGAGGGCGTAGTGCGTAAACCGTTAGAGAAAGAGTTTGCTGAATCGGGGCGTACCACCAGCATTGTTCAGTTTATGCCGGGTGCCTCGTTTGCACCGCATACTCATCCAATGGGTGAGGAAATATTGGTTTTGGAAGGCGTTTTTTCTGATGAAAACGGGGATTATCCTGCCGGAACTTACATTCGCAATCCACCCAGTTCAAAGCATAAACCGTTTTCTAAAGAGGGCTGTGTGCTGTTTGTAAAGTTGGATTATTTTCACCCGTTAGATTTACAGGCGGTGAACGTTCAAACGCATTTTAAACCGATGCAACCTGGTATAGGTGGTTTAAAAGTCATGAGTTTGCACAGCTTTGAAACAGAAGGGTCGGCTTTGGTTTTTTGGCCTAAAGGTGAGCATTTTCAACCGCACAAGCACTGGGGGGGCGAAGAGATTTTTGTGATTAGCGGCGAATTAATAGATGAACACGGGCGCTATCCGGCAGGCACATGGATGAGAAGTCCTCATCTGAGCCAGCATGATCCATACGTCGAAGAGGACACATTGATTTACGTTAAAACCGGTCATCTTTAAAGGGAAGAGTAAGCAAACAAAGTGTTAAACCCGTTTTGTTCACTTAGCCTTTTGCAGACTTCGTTTTTTTAAGGCTGGTTAACCGTTTAATAGCAGACTGGTTGCCCTGATTAGCCGCCAGTTTTAACCAAAATTTTGCACGTTTTTTTGGCTTTTTAACTTTTCTAGGCGTGTCGCCTTTTAAATATGCCTCAGCTAATGCCACTTGCGCAGAGGCATTGCCTCGAGATGCCGCAAACGAGAACAGTTTAAAGGCCAGCTTACCGTTTTTAGGTGTATCTAAGCCAGTTTTATAAATCAGTCCTAAGTTATAAGCGGCAAACGGGTTCTGTTTTTTTAGGGCTTGCGCATAGAGTTTTCGAGCCTTCTCCCAAGACTGTTTCACAAACACCCCCTCTTCATACATTAACGCCAAGTTATTGGTGCTTCGAGAATAGTGATTGCGAGCCCCTTGTTTAAACAGGTCATAGGCTTTCTCAGGTTGTGCTTTTTTAATTTGATTGGCATAACAAAAATTTGCGTAGTCATAGCCCGCATCGCACAGGGCTTGCAAACAATTGGTTGCAAATCGGTTTTGATAAGCTTGGTTTAATTGGTTTTCTAAATCGAGTGTTTGCAGCCATTCCGGTACAGTTTTATCGTTTAACCACTGCTTAAGTTCTTCTAATGAGGGGCGTTTTTCCGGTGCTTTTTGAGTCATCCAAAGAATTAACATTTGCCAATCGTTACTCAATAATTGTAAGTTCTGAGGGTTGAAAAAAGCATTTGCATACAGTTTTTCCCACTCCGATTCACCGCCAGTTAATTCAAAAATATGTTGGCCCGTTAACGCAAAAAACAGCGTTTGCCCTAGCGAATAGAGGTCGCTTTTAATATCGTATTGCCCATTCATGCGCTCGGGCGGACAATAACGATCATCGCCAACCATCTGTTCGGTTTCGTATGTGGGTTTAGAAAAGGTTGTTTGAGTGAAATCAATTAGATAAAAACGTTCTTGACCTACGATGATATTTGGCGGCTTGATGTCGGTATGCACCATCTTGATGGCGTGTAACTTCTCAAGAGAGGTCAGTATATTGGATAAGAGCTTAAGTGAATCACTCCCGTTTAAAGGGCCGAATTTAGCCACATAACGTCGCAAACTGAAGTCGCCATGGTGGTCAAAAAATTGCACAGAGTGCTTGGCGATTTTACGCGTTTCATTTAAGTGAACAAACTCAGGGTACTGGTTTAAATACTCCAGTAACTCGGTTTCACGACGCAGAATATAAGGTTTAGTTACCTTAGACAAGCACCGAACTATTTGTGTTTGTCGGGATTGTGATTGCCTCTGTTCTACTTTGAAAACAGAAGCAAACGAACCCGTGGCAAGGGAGGTGACCTCGAGAATGTCGGGTTGTGATTTGAGCCGCTTTTTAAGATTATTTTTAATCATTAAAAATCGTGAAAATCAAAGCCAGAATCATCAATTAAACCGCCTTTTTCATCATGCTTATTTAAATAAGCGTGTTCATCCGATTTGTTGTCACGTTCGTCTTTGTTTGAGTTAGATTGATGGGTCGTGTCAGTGTTTTCTAAAGCTTCATCGCCACCAATGCATAAGTATTTATCGAGTGAATGCTCAGAGTCATCATTAATCACCTCACTCAAATCAAGCAGGCCTGATGACTCTACTAAGTCATGACTTGACCAATCAAACTCATCGCTGCTTTTACCAAACATGGAGCCTTGATCGTCATTAAATAAGCCTTTTAAAGCACTTCCAGAAGCGCTTGCAGATTGAGCGTCATTTTTATCTTCTTTATCGTGATTGCTTGACTGCTCTTTATCGTTTGAACGATCATCTTTATCAGACTTATCAGACTTATCAGACTTATCAGACTTATCAGACTTATCAGACTTATCAGACTTATCAGACTTATCAGACTTATCA
>JAFGUG010000048.1 GCA_016938655.1 Thiotrichales bacterium
AAGCCTAGGTGGCGGAATTGGTAGACGCACTAGTTTCAGGTATTAGCGAGTAACATCGTGGAGGTTCGAGTCCTCTCCTAGGCACCAGACAAAAAAACTAACCCGCTGATTTAGCGGGTTTTTTTATGCCTGAAATTTGCTCGATATCCGAAAATGCCTCTATAGCGTCAAAACACAATCAACAACACAGCCAAGACCAAACTGAGGCGTGCGTGCTTGGTTCTCCAAGCTCAATGTGCTAATCAATGGGCAATGAACACGAAACTTTTTTACAACACACGCATTGAAGTATTGGACATGGCAACTAACAACAAGATATTAAATTACAAGATAGAAGATCATGTTAATGACTGGGTTAAGGCTCGGCTTACTGCACTTGGACTAAAAAACCAACATGACTATTATGTTGAATCAGCCATGCCAGCCTATCTTATTGAATCGCTTAATGGTCGCGCCAAAACTGAAAATAAAACCAATTTCGGCAAGCCAGATTTTAGCCTCACAAAGTATCGCGTCCCTGTCATTATTGAGAACAAACTTAGTCTAAAAAAGCTAATTTCCGAAAGCAAAGAAGGCATTAAATCTGACCCCGAAGCCATTAAAAGCTATGCGGTCAACGGGGCTATTTACTATGCAACAGGCATGATTGCATCAGGCAAATATGGCGAAGCTATAGCTATTGGCATTGCTGGGGATTCAGACAATGCCATCGAGATAAAAGCCTACTTTGTTTATGGCTCTGATTTTAAATCTGTCAAAGAATTAACGAATGTTACCGCGCTTAATTTTCTCGAAAATGAACAAACGTTTAATATTTTTTATAACGATGCGAGCTTAACTGACGAAGAAAAGCACGAGATTCTTATCAACTCGCAAGCGGATTTACAAAAGCACGCCAAAGCACTGAATAAATTGATGCACAACCACAACATTACTGCACCGCAACGGGTGCTGTATGTGTCTGGCATGTTGTTGTCTATGCAAAAGGTAGTTGATACATCTGGCAATAAAATTCAAGACGGATTAACGCCTTATGACTTAAAAGGCATCCAGACTGAAACCAAGCGCGATGGTGTGCAAATTATTAACCAAATTAAAGAGTTTTTAGTTGCGCGTAAAATTCCATATGACAAACAAAACCTGATGCTATCGAGCTTCTCTGAAATATCCAAAGACGAGCAACGCGACCACTTAACCGAGCTAGACAAAGAAGTATCCAAAATCATTAACGGCAACGCCAGCAGCAATAAGCAAATTTTTAGCTTTATTTACCACAATATATTTTTGTCGATTGACGCGAAGGCAGGCCACCTTGATATTATGGGTGAAATGTATTCGGAGTTTCTAAAATATGCGCTAGGCGATGGTAAAGAAATCGGTATTGTATTAACTCCGCCCTACATTACAAAAATGATGGCGCAAATTCTCAATATCAATCAAAACAGCAAAGTCATGGACTTAGCAACCGGCTCGGCAGGCTTTCTAATTTCAGCCATGGAGCTGATGATTCAAGATGCTGAAACCACTTTTGGCAAAAAAACGGCAGAAGCCGAAGCAAAAATACGCACGATTAAAAGCCAGCAACTACTAGGCGTTGAGCTGAATGCCGAAATGTACACCCTTGCCGCCACCAATATGATTTTACGCAACGATGGCAGCGCAAACATTCAAAAAGGCAACAGCTTTAATACACCCGAAGCACTTTATACCGACTTTAAGGCAGACCGCTTACTCCTCAACCCGCCGTTTAGCTACTCGGAAAACGGGATGCCATTTATCGCGTTTGGGCTAGATAAAATGGAAAAAGGCGGGCTAGGCGCAATCATCATTCAAGATTCGGCAGGCTCGGGCAAGGCAACAAAAACCAATCAAGCGATACTCAAAAAGCACACACTTATTGCCAGCATTAAAATGCCCACCGATTTATTTCAGCCCATGGCAGGCGTGCAAACCAGTATTTACATCTTAGAAGCGCATAAGCCGCATGATTTTGAAAAAACCGTGAAGTTTATTGACTTTAGAAACGATGGCTACAAGCGCAACAAGCGACCCTTGCAGGAGCTTGACGCACCCACTCAACGCTACAGCGACATTATCAAAATCTACAAGGCAGGCAAAAGCGCCAAGATTGAAGCCGCGTGGTCATTAAATGATGTGTACGTTGAAGACTTTATTAGCGCAAGCGGCGCGGATTGGAATTTTGATCGGCACAAGGTTATCGACACCCGCCCCACTTTTGACGACTTCCGCAAAACAGTCGCCGACTATTTGGCATGGGAGGTACAGCAGCTTATTCAGCGCGACAATACGCTGGGAAAGTAGATAGCCACTCCATGCAAAGCCAGTTAGCCCAACTGGAACAAGATTTTTGCATTGAGTGGCGTGAGTTTAGTATTGGGGATTTGTTTGATATTAGACCAACTAAAAACTATGGACTTTCGAATGGCGATTTACTTCGTTCAAAAGGATGTGTTCCTGTTGTTTCAAACACAAGCATTAACAACGGAATCACCGCATACGTTGATTTAGAGCCAACCGAAAAAGGAAACATAATAACCTTTTCAGACACCACCACAGACGAGGCAATTTTTTATCAGCCTTATGACTTTGTTGGATACTCGCATATTCAAGGTATGCACAAGAAGTTTTCTGAAAATATAGGCAAGTCACAATATCTGTTCATCGTAACCGCGTTTAGAAATGCAGTTAGGGGCAAATACAATTATGGAAGCAAATTTAACCGCGATAATGCCGCAAAGGAGAAAATCCAACTCCCCACCACCACAAAAAACGACAAGCCACACATCGCCTTTGATTTTATGGAAGCGTTTATCGCTACGCTGAAGGCGGAGCGTATCGCTACGCTGAAGGCG
>JAFGUG010000049.1 GCA_016938655.1 Thiotrichales bacterium
AAACTGGAACAGTTCTCTCCAGAAGACACCGAACAGGTGGTATTGGATACCAATCAAGCCATCATGCAGCCAGGCATTGGCAATTTAAAAGTTTTGAGCTTACATAGCTTTCAAACAGAGCATTCCGCGCTGGTGTATTGGCCTCCGGGTGAAAAGTTTCAGCCGCATCACCATTGGGGTGGGGAAGAGATTTTTGTTTTAAAAGGGGAATTTATCGACGAGCATGGCCGTTACCCAAGAGGCACGTGGATTCGAAGCCCGCATCTAAGCTTGCACGACCCTTACGTAGAAGAAGAAACTTTGATCTACGTTAAAACAGGGCATTTGTAGGAATAAAAAAAGGGCTTTAAGCCCTTTTTTTATTATGAAAACCCAACTTACTTGATCAGAAAAGGTCAGTAAGTCATACAAGCGCCATACGAACATAAATTACTTCAATTCTACAATGGGGGTTTTACGGTATGGGTAGTTTTTCAATCTAATGTCACCCCGCTTAATAGGGTTAGTGAATGTTTTTCCTTTATCAGCACAGTCGTCCCATTTGAAGTTCTTAATGACTTTTGCTTGATAGCTTTCATGCAAAGGGTGGCTCAGCACGTCGTTAACATGTTTGGGTTCTACCCCATTTTCACGGACGGTTTAATAAAGATTGAATCTCTAAATCCTGCTTAGCTATACGGCGTCGCATGCGTGGATTATGAAATAATTCTATGTAATTAAAAATATCGGCTTTAGCGGAATCCCGCGTTGGGTATCTTGTTCGATTAATTCGTTCACGTTTAATCATTCCAAAAAAACCTTCACAAGCTGCATTATCACCGCAGTGACCCACCGCACTCATGGAGCTAATCATATTCTTTTCTTTCAAGAATCTTTGAAAAACATAACTCCTAAATTGACTCCCACGGTCTGAATGCAAAACCACCGTTCCGCTGTGTTGACGCTGCCAGTGAGCCATTTCAACGGCCTTAATCACCATATGTCGATCCTGTCGGTGGTGCATAGACCAACCAAGAATTACCTTATAATACAAATCCATCACAACGCATAAATACAATTTGCCTTCATCCGTTTTTATCTCAGTGATGTCCGTTACCCACTTGGTTTCAGGTTCCTGCGCTGAAAAGTCACGATTTAGATGATTCTCAACATCTGGAGCATAAAGTTGAGCTTTGGCACGCATGCCTCGCTTTTTACGCCTAGGCCAGCCTTGAAGGCCGTTTAAAGCCATAAGCCTAGCGACTCGATTTAAACTGACGGATTCTCCATCAGCTAATAAGTCTTCGTGCATTCTCGGTGCACCAATAATTCCGCGACTATCCTCGTGAATCGCTTCTATCTTAGTCAGCAACCGTTGATTCTCTCGCTTACTAGGGCATATTGGTCTCTTTACCCAATCATAGTAACCACTCGGTGAAACACCTAAACAACGGCACATTAAACGAACAGGATATTGTTCGCAGCAACGTCGAATCGCCTGATATTTCAGTTCGATTCCCTGGCAAAGTACGTCGCCGCTTCGCGTAAAAAATCTCGTTCCTTTTTGACACGAGATAACTCTCGCTTGAGAGCTGCTAATTCTTCATCCCGTGGACTGCCTGTCCCATTAAATGCTGAGGCTCCAGAGTTTTCGACCTCATTGCGCCAACGCGAAAGCATATTCGAGGCAATGCCCAGCTCTCTTGCTACCTGGGCACAGGTAACGCCTGGTTGATTTAACTGT
This sequence comes from Thiotrichales bacterium, assembly GCA_016938655.1. Classification (GTDB taxonomy): domain Bacteria; phylum Pseudomonadota; class Gammaproteobacteria; order Thiomicrospirales; family Thiomicrospiraceae; genus Thiomicrorhabdus. The sequence goes on from JAFGUG010000049.1 coordinate 1,724, forward strand.
TCAACGGCACCCCGTTTAAACTCTATGCTGTATTTTCTTCTCTTTGACATAACAAACACTCCTTTGCCATATTATGGCCTTCTTTGAAGTGTCCGTAAAATCGGGGTAGAACCC
>JAFGUG010000050.1 GCA_016938655.1 Thiotrichales bacterium
GGCTGGCTTAGCCGGCAATTACTTTAAATTTTCGCTGTTTCTGAATATCGACGTTCTGTTCGGTAGCATTTTTGCCATGTTGGTTCTGCAGTTTATGGGCTTTGGCCGTGCGCTATTGGCTGCCGTCATCATTTCCAGCTATACCTATATTTTGTGGAATCATCCTTATGCCATTGTCATTATGACCGCAGAGCTGGCGGTGGTTGGCTATTTATACCAGTATCGCAAGATGGGATTGATCATTGCGGATTTGCTCTACTGGCTGTTGCTGGGCTTGCCTTTGGTGGCTTTGTTTTATTTTGGCGTCATGCATTCGTCTTTAGACAATACCCAAGTGACCATGATAAAACAGGCGGTCAACGGTTTGGCGAACGTCATCGTTGCGCGTTTGATTTACATGATTTACGGATTTTGTTTTCAAGCGCAGCGCTTTCAATTTAAAGAGGTTATTTACAGCCTTTTAGCCTTTTTTGTGTTGTTTCCTGCTTTGTTGATGCTGGCTATTGAAAGTCGAATTGATTATCAGCGTATTGATGATTCGGTGCGTGCCGAGTTGTTAAGAGAAAAAGACGAAAGTTTACGAGCATTACAGCATTGGGTTAAGAGTCGTCAATCTATGATGCTACATTTGGCGCACAAGGCGGCTGAATTGCCGCCTACCGAAATGCAGGCTTATTTGGATTTAATTCAACGCTCAGAGTCTCATTTTTTACAATTAGGCTTGGTGGATGTCAGTGGTCAGAGTGTCGCTACGTCTCCGAGAAGGGATGCGTTAGGGCAGGGTTATTTGGGCAAAGACTTTTCCAAACATGCTTATATTCCTAAACTTAAATCTACGTTAAGTCCTATGTTGTCAGAAGTCTTTTGGTCGCTAGACGATAATCCTGAGCCCATCGTATTGATGCTAGCACCTATCGTCATCGAAGGGAGCTATCAAGGTTATGTCTCGGGTAGTCTGCGCTTAGAACAACTCAAAATGCGCTTACCTAGAGAGCTGAACTTTAGTTTACTCGACGAAGCGGGTCAGGTAATCATCTCTCAGGGTAGCAATCAGCAAGTTATGGGGGCTTTTACTTTGGGTGAAGGCCAGTTTTTTGCAATGGAAAATGATATCAAGCAATGGGTGCCTCATTTGCAAAGCCATATGCCCATCTCGCAGCGTTGGAAATATTCTCGTTATGTCAGCGAATTTGGTATAGGCGATTTTTCTGAATGGCGATTCATCCTAGAAAAACCGATTGAACCTTATCAAAATGAACTGTTTAAACACTACACGCAAAAATTTACAATCTTGTTTTTTGTGTTGGTGGTGGCGTTGATTTTGGCAAAAATACTGGCACGGAAAGTGGCGGCCTCTATCACTCAGTTAACCCAGATAACTGACAATTTACCAGACAAAATAGCCCAACAAAATGCAGAACTTGTTTGGCCCCAAAGTGGGCTATCAGAAGCCCAACGGTTGATTGATCATTTTCAAGAGATGTCGTTATCTTTAATGCATAAGTTTCAGGATATTTCTCTAATCAATGCTTCTTTAGAAGCAAGAATTGCCGAACGAACCTCAAGTTTAGCTCAAAAAGAGGGTAGTTTAAGAACCCTAGTACAGGCTATTCCTGACTTGGTTTGGATGAAGGATATTGATGGACGATATCTGATGTGCAATAAACGTTTTGAAGCGTTTTTTGGTGCAACAGAATCTGAAATAGTGGGCCGAACCGATTACGATTTTGTAGCCAAAGAGTTGGGCGATTTTTTTAGAGAAAAAGATGCGTTGGCCATTGTAAATGGGCAGAGTGTTAATGAAGAAATCATCACTTTTGCTCAGGATGGCCACCAAGAATTGTTAGAAGTGACTAAAACCGCCATTATGGACGCGCACGGCAATGTTTTAGGTGTATTAGGCATAGCGCATAACATTACTGAACGCAAGAAAATTGAGATGGATTTGCGTATTGCTGCCACCGCTTTTGAATCACAAGAAGGTATGCTGGTTACGGATGCGGAACAAATTATTTTAAAAGTGAACCATGCCTTTTGCGAAATGTCTGGTTACTCCGCAGAGGAAACCATTGGCAAACCCGCCAGCTTCTTGAATTCAGCGCGCCATGACCAAGCCTTTTACCATGAGATGTGGCAAAGTGTTTTTAATAAAGGGACTTGGCAGGGAGAGGTTTGGAATCAATGCAAAAATGGCGAAATATTTCCAGCATTTTTAAGCATTACTGCGGTTAAAGATGAGGGCGACCTAACCACGAACTATGTTGTCAATATGCTCGACATTACCTTACGTAAAGCCACAGAAGAGGAAATTGCGCGTTTGGCTTTTTATGATGCCTTAACCCAGTTACCCAATCGTCGTCTTTTGCAAGACAGATTAAGCAAAGCTCTTAAAGGTTGGACGAGACATCATCAAATTGGAGCGCTTTTATTTATAGACTTGGATAACTTCAAACGCATTAATGATACGCTTGGACATGATGTGGGGGACGACTTATTAAAACAGGTTGCGCAGCGTTTGACGGATAGTGTTCGTGTCGAAGACACGGTGGCGCGCTTAGGTGGAGATGAGTTTGTGATTTTGTTGGAACACTTGGGGCATGATTTGCAACAGGCCAAAGAACACATTCAACGCATTGGGCATAAGATTTTAAATACCATGAATCAGCCGTTTATTTTGGCAGATTCACCGTATCTCAACACGTCGAGTATGGGGGCGGCTTTCTTTAATGAAGACACCCATTCAAATGCGTTATTGCGTCAAGCGGACATTGCCATGTATCAGGCCAAAACCTCAGGAAAAAATCAGCTGTGTTTTTATGAAGCAGATCAAAATAGTGGCTTGGTTGATACGCATTAACAAATCGTTCAAAAGCCTAAAAAGCCGCTAAATTTAACCAGGCCTGGTCATTTTTAGACACTTTTTGAGTGTTTTAGATAAACAAAAGCCGCAAGGAGTGCGGCTTTTGATGGGGGAGAAGTAGGTTTTGTTTAGATTTCTAGGTAGTCCAAAATCCCTTCTGCCGCCGCTCGTCCTTCAGCGATGGCGTGAACCACTAAGCTAGAGCCTCGTACCATGTCACCACCAGCAAAGATTTTTTCATGGCTGGTTTGGAAAGGGTATTGAGTGTTGTCAGCAGCCACGACGGTTTGCCAGTCGGTCAGCTGGATGTTGAAGTCCTTAAACCATTCGGGTGGATTGGGTTGGAATCCAAACGCGACTATGACGGCATCACAGGCAATAATGTGTTCAGAGCCTGGCACGGTCTCGGCGCGTTGACGCCCTTTCTCATCGGGTTCACCCATGCGAGTTTCGATGACTTTAATGCCTGTGACCTGTCCATTTTCGCCCATGACTTCTACGGGAGCCAGATTAAATTTAAACTTAACGCCTTCTTCTTTGGCATTTTTCACTTCGGCACGAGAGCCTGGCATATTGGCCTCATCTCGACGATACACACAAAAGACTTCAGACGCGCCCTGACGAATTGAGGTGCGAGTACAATCCATCGTGGTGTCTCCACCGCCCAACACCACAACACGCTTGCCTTGCATTGATACAAAGGGTTCTGGGCTTTGCACCATTTTCAATTCGTTTTTGACATTGCCAATGAGGAAATCTAGCGCTTTGTAAACCTGTGGCAAATCTTCACCAGGGAAACGACCTGCCATCGGTTTGTAAGTGCCCATGCCTAAGAAAACGGCATCATAGTCGTTGAGCAGGGTTTCAAAAGGGATGTCTTTGCCGATTTCGGTATTGCAGTGGAATTCTACCCCCATACCTTCAAGGATGGCGCGACGCTTTTTCACCATTTCTTTATCAAGTTTGAATTGCGGAATACCAAAGGTCAGGAGTCCGCCAATTTCTTGTTCCTTTTCAAACACCACGGGCTTTACGCCATTGCGAATCAAGATATCTGCACAACCTAAGCCAGCAGGGCCAGAGCCCACAATGGCGACTTTTTTGTCGGTCATCACTATATCGGATAA
>JAFGUG010000051.1 GCA_016938655.1 Thiotrichales bacterium
CGATTGTGGTTGCCATCAGTTTGGCTTTTTTTGCTTTTACCACATTATTGGGTTGGAGTTATTACGGAGAACGTTGTGCGGAATATTTAGCTGGCACGCAAGTGATTACGGGGTATCGAATTTTATGGATTATCGCCATCTTCGCAGGTGCGGCCTTGTCAGATTACTTTAATACCGTCTTAATCTTGGCCGATGTACTCAATGCTTTAATGGCCATTCCAAACTTAATTGCCCTACTGGTTCTGTCACCGGTCATTGTGCATTTAACGCGGCAACGTCATCCGTAAATAAAGCGCTTCTAAAGATTTGAAATGTCACTTATGTCACTTAGAGACTTGTACGAGTGAGACGCGTTAGAAAAAAGCACTTTAATAGATGATTATTAACGCTGCATTGAGTATCATTGCGTTTCTTAGAGATAACAGAACACCGAGAAACCATGTATTTAAATGCTTTTCACCAGTCACAAGGCCATATTATTTCAATCACACCGCAGCAAGGCAGTGCCTTCGCTAAAGAAATTTCGGATGATTTTAATCCCTTGCACAATGCTGACTCTAAACGCTTTTGTGTTCCTGGCGACCTTTTGTTTGCCCTAGTTTTGGCGCGTTATGGATTATCCCAAAAAATGGCCTTTAATTACATGGGGATGGTGGGCAAGGATACGGACTTGGTATTCCCTACAGATTCCACGCAAACGCTACTGATTAAAGATGTCAAAGATAAGTCTTATCTTGAAGTGACTCGCCACGGCGATGTCATTCAAAACGAATCGGTGATTGAAAGCTTTTCAAAAGCTTATGTGGCTTTTTCAGGCCATAGCTTTCCACATATTTTGGTGCCCTTAATGGAACAACACCAAGTCATGATTAATGTTGAGAAGCCGATGGTCATCTACGAAAGCATGGCCTTTGAATTTGACCATCTCAACCTAATAGCGCCACAACTCACCTTAAGCAATAGCCAGTTAGAAGTGACTGGCAAACGCGGTTTGGTGAAAATGGAATTTACCATTCTCGACCAAGACAAGGTGGTGGGTAAAGGGCAAAAATCGATGATTTTAAGCGGCCTTAGACCCTATGATGCCAGCCAAATGCAAACCCTCATTGCGGTTTACCAGCAATCTAAAGCCAACTATCTCGCCTAACACTTTTTCAAAATGACCACTTAATCCTAAGTTGGTCAGCCCTTTATCGATTTAAAAGCCCACAAACCCACAAAACGCTATAATGTTGCCATTCAAAAAGATTGGGCAAGAGATAATGCAAATTCAATGGTTTCCTGGGCACATGCATAAAGCCCAAAAAGAAGTTCGAGAAATTTTTCCTTTGGTGGATATGGTCATCGAAGTGCTCGATGCGCGCATCCCTTACAGCAGCCAAAACCCCTTAATTGCAGAATTGCGCCAAGATAAGCCAACTTTAAAAATTTTCAGTAAATCTGACATGGCCGACCCAGAGTTAACCAAGCTTTGGCAAGCTGAGATGGAAAAAACGCACAATATCAAAACGTTGGCGCTAAGCACCCAACAAGCTGACCGCAAAAACCAAGTATTAAGCCAAATCAAAAAAATGGTGCCCAACCGTGGTGATAGCACGCGCATCATTCATGTGCTGATTATGGGCATCCCCAACGTTGGCAAATCAACCTTAATCAACGCACTTGCTGGACGTCACATAGCCAAAACCGGTAATGAGCCAGCGGTCACCAAAATGCAACAACGTATCAAACTCGAAGACAATATTACCTTGATTGATACCCCAGGAATGCTTTGGCCTAATATTGAAAACCCACTATCAGGCTTTCGCTTAGCCGCAACAGGCGGGATTAAAGAAACCGCATTTGAACTGCCTGACATCGCCTCTTACCTCGCCGAATATTTCCTCAGCGCTTACCCAGAACAGATGAAAACCCGTTATGGCTTTACAGAATTACCCCAAAACGACATTGACTTTTTAGAAAGCATTGGGCGTAACCGAGGCTGTTTACGCAGTGGTGGCATGGTGGACTTAGACAAAATTGCACGCATTTTCATTAATGAATATCGCACCACCATGATTGGCGGTATTACACTCGAAACCCCTGACATGATGCATCAAGAATTGGCTCAAGTTGAACTTGCCCGTATTGAAAAAGCTGCAAAAAAACAAGCACGTTTGGATGCCCGCAAACAAAAAAATAATAAACGTAATCGTGGTCTTTCAGAATAAGGAATTGCTATGCTGAGTTATTTACACTCTTTTCATGCAGGCAACTTTGCCGATGTTTTAAAGCACAGCATCAGTGTGCATATTTTGGATTACTTAACTCAAAAACCCAAAGTATTGTTTTATTTAGACACCCATTCAGGAACTGGCGGGTTTAGCCTGCAACACGCCGAAGCTCAAAAAAATCAAGAATATCAAAACGGCATTGGCAAACTTTGGGCTTTAAAAAGCAGCCAAAATCTACCAGGCCTGGTTAAAAATTACCTCGATTTGGTCGCAGAATTCAATAGCAGCGACACCTTAACCCATTACCCAGGCTCTCCTTGGTTTGCACAACAAATCTTGCGCGAACATGATCGTGGTTCCTTATTTGAACTGCACCCCAGAGAGTTTAAAAGTCTGAGTGCTAACTTTGCCGATGACCGCCGTTTTAAAACTTTTCAGGCTGATGGCTTTCATGCGTGCTTAAGCCAACTACCACCCAAAGAGAAACGAGGCTATATTTTGATGGATCCACCCTATGAGGTGAAACAAGATTATCAAACCGCAGTAAACAGTTTAATCGCAGCGCACAAAAAGTTTTCTACTGGCACTTACGCCCTTTGGTATCCGGTGGTTGAACGTTACCGAATTAATGACATGGAAAAAGCATTTATAAAAAGTGGCGTACGCAATATTCAATTGTTTGAATTGGGGATTCAAAAAGAGGGGGAGAAAGGCATGACCAGTAGCGGCATGATTGTGATTAATCCACCTTGGACGCTCAAAGCAGCGGTGGAAAACGCCCTGCCTTTTTTGGCTGAACACTTAGCGCCCGACGTGGCGCACTATCGTGTAGTGCAACTGGTTAATGAATAG
>JAFGUG010000052.1 GCA_016938655.1 Thiotrichales bacterium
CTCAATCAACTCACGGTTGAAAGCATTGTGCAAGGCTTGCAGCAGCTCCCCACCCAACCCAAAGCGCTGTTAGTGTGCGGGGGTGGCGCACTGAATCTAACACTGTTATCTCGTTTACAAGCGCGTCTCTCTTACCCGGTCAAGAGCACTGCCGATTATGGCATTAACCCAAATGCCGTGGAAGCCATGATGTGTGCTTGGCTGGGCATTCAACGTCTCAATAATCAACCTATTCAACTCTGCCACATTACGGGAGCCAAACGTAACAGTATTCTGGGGGGACTCTGGCAACCTTAACAATCACTTAAACAAAGTGTTGATTAAACCGCCCACCCCTTTGTAAACCACGACGGTCAGAAAAATAAACCCCATGACCATCACAAAAACGGGATAAGCGGTTAACCAGCTGAGCAAACCAGCTAGCAGCGTCAAAGCACCCAAAATGACCATTAACACGCCCGTTTTATTTTCAAGCTGATTAAACATCCCCACCAGTCCGACTTTTTGCATCTCATTCACCTGGTAAGCGTGCAATAAATTCAAAAATTGCGTTGTATCTGCTGCTGCCACCTGTAAATTCAGCGGCTCAGGATGATTCGCAGATTCAATAGCAGAGGCTAAGGCTTCTAACATGGCAAGCGCTTGTTGGATTTGCACCATGATTAAATGCATCAACTCAAGCACCAAGGGGCGCAAGGCTTCATCTCTTAACTGCAAAGTTTGTAATTGTCGTTTATATTCGATGGCTTGATGCAAAAAAGCGTCTATCTCCTCAAAGTTTTGTGCGCTGGGCGTCTTAACCAACTTCAATAAACGCTGCCCTAAGCTGGGCGGCCAGCCATCGAGCAACTCAATCCAAGGTTGCAACTCTTCAACCCTATCGACGGTTTTCATCTGTTTCGGGGCTTGTTTGGACAGCAACTCCGCTTGTAAAGCTGGCAAGCTGGATTGCAACCAAGTTCTAAGCAAGACTTGTTGTTGACCATTAACATCTTGCAAGCTGGCATTTGAATACTGCACAAAACTTCCTTTTTGATTCAAAAACCCTCCAAAATTGACCAGGCCTGGTTAAATTTGGCGGGCTTTACGGCTTAAAAACAAAAAACGCCCGAAGGCGTTTTTTAAGATCACACAAAACAGTTCCCTTAACCACGTTGTTCCATCGGTAAGTAACATAAATTACCAGAACCCTTGTAGATTTGGGTGGGTCTAAAGATTTTATTATTAGACAATTGTTCACGCCAATGCGCCAACCAACCAGCAGAGCGTGCCACCGCAAAAATTGGGGTAAACAAGCCTGGGTCAAAGCCCATTTCTTTATAAAGAATGCCCGAATAGAAGTCTACATTTGGATAAACGCCTTTATGCCCTAGCAACTCTTCACAAACACGCTCAACTTCTAAAGCGGTTTCAAACGCCAGACTTAAATGCATGGACTTGCCATTGAGTAATTGACTGGATAATTTTTGTAAAATCGTGGCACGAGGGTCTTTGGTTTTATATTCACGATGCCCCATTCCCCAAATAACCTTTTTCTCGGCCAAGCGCTTTTCAATATAAGGACGTGCGTTTTCTGGCGAACCAATGGCGTCCAACATTTCAATCACTTTTTGATTTGCGCCACCATGCAAAGGGCCAGACAAAGACGCAATTGCAGAAGCAATCACAGAACAAGGGTTGGCTAAAGTAGAACCCGTTACCATGGTGGTAAAGGTTGAGGCGTTAATGGTGTGTTCCGCATGCAGAATAAAAATGGCGTCTAATAAACGTGCCCAATGTGGATCGGGGACTTCTCCGGTAACCATATATAAAAAGTTTTCAGCGTAAGATAAGTCTTTACGAGGTTCGATTGGATCATATCCATTGCGCATATGTTCCCACATGGCCACCAAAGTGCCCATGTGTGCAATAATCTTCACCGTAACGTCATTGACATACTCTTGGTTTTCCGTTCCCCCTTTCATATATTCGGTACTGGGGTAAAAACTGGCCAAACTGGCCACAACCACTTGCAACATGTGCATGGGATGGGTTGTGGCAGGCAAGTTACGCATAATCTCACGAATATTGAATTTTACCCGACGCGATTCACGCAACTTTTTATCAAATGCATCTAATTCGTCTTGAGTGGGTAACTTGCCAAACAACAACAGAAGCGTGGTTTCTTCAAATGAAGAGTTTTCTGCCAAATCCATGATATTGTAGCCGCGATAAGACAAGATGCCTTCTTGACCATCAATAAACGAAATTTCTGATTGCGTTGCAGGAACGCCTGCTAAACCGGGGATATATTCCATGAAAAAACCTTTTTCAATTGCGCCACTTAGACGCTAAACGACGATCCACAACCGCAGGTGGTGGTTGCATTAGGATTTTCAATCACAAAGCGTGCACCTTGCAAATCTTCTAGATAATCAATTTTCGCGCCAACAAGATATTGAAAACTCATAGGATCAATCAATAGATTGACACCATTTTTTTCGACACAAGTATCATCTTCGGCTTGTTCTTCATCAAAAGTGAAGCCGTATTGAAAACCAGAACACCCGCCTCCGGTAATATACACCCGAAGTTTTAAGTTCGGATTGGCTTCATCTTCAATTAGGCCACTGACTTTAAGGGCGGCGGCATCGGTAAAATTGACAGGGGTTGGCATTTCAGACATGGCAGTCACCTTTAAACGTTGAATTAAGGATGCATTCTACCAAATTGCATGGAGAACTGCACCCAAGCAAAACTAAGGTAATAGAGCGACTTGGTTTAAGCCAAGCGTTTCTGGAAAATCAAACAAAATATTCATATTTTGAATGGCTTGACCCGACGCCCCCTTGACCAAATTATCGATGACCGACGTGATGACAACCTGGCTAGAGTTAGCCGGGCGATAAATCGCTAAACGGCACATATTGGAGCCTTTTACCATACGGGTTTCAGGCAAACTGCCCGCAGGCATCACATCCACAAAAGGTTCATTTTGATAGGCGCTTTCAAACAATGCCTGCAATTGCGCTTGCGTTTTGTCTTCGCTCAGCGTGGCATAGATGGTTGATTCCATTCCACGCACCATTGGCACCAAATGCGGCACAAAGGTTAAACCGATTTCTTGCCCAGACAAGTGTGACAATTTTTCTTGAATTTCTGGATGATGACGATGCCCAGCAATACCATAAGCTTTAAAACTTTCACTCATTTCAGCACCCAGCATATCCACTTTAGCGCCTCGCCCCGCACCACTCACACCAGACTTACCATCTGCAATAATATTATCCGGCTTAATCCAGCCCGCTTTTAACAAAGGTAAAATACCCAAAAAGATACTGGTTGGATAACATCCAGGATTGGCAATAATTTTTGCCTGCTTAATCGATTCGCGATAATACTCGGGCAAACCATAAGCCACATCTTTAAAGAGATCCGCTTCGGTATGCGCCATGCCATACCACTTCTGCCAAACGGCTAAATCTTCAATTCTAAAGTCGGCAGCCAAATCAATCACCTTAACGCCCGCTTCGCTCAATTCTTTTGCCATACTCATGGCAACGCCATGGGGGGTTGCAAAAAACACCACATCACAGGTTTTCAACTGTGCACTATCAGGCACTGAAAAACGCAAATCATAAATCCCGCGCAGATTGGGATACATATCTGCAACAGCAACACCCTCTTCACTGCGCGAAGTAATCATGCGAACTTCGGCTTGCGGATGGTTCGCCAATAAACGTAATAATTCGACACCGGTATATCCCGTGCCGCCCACAATGCCAACGCTGATTTTTTTCATAAGGAGCTCTTTAAGGTTGAATCCATAAAATAATGCGATTTATTCTAACCCAAGCACACTAAAATGCAATGCGAGACTTGAGCCGTTACAATAACCACAAGAAATTAAACGAGTCCCATCATGATTGCAAACTTTAGCCTAGCACCTCAACCCCAAATACACTTTGGTTGGGGCATTCGAACTCAATTTACCGATTGGCTATTAAGCCAAAACTTTAGCCATTTAGTACTCATTTCTAGCCAATTTTTAACCAGGCCTGGTTATTTTTCAGCAGATTTGCTGGAAAAATGCCATCAAAATGGCATTCGCATCACCCTTTATGCTGTGTCTGGAGAACCTTCTCCCGACCTTGTCGATGAAATTGTCAAAACCTGCGGACAGCAAAACCAAGCCGTCATTGGGATTGGCGGCGGCAGCGTGCTAGACACGGCTAAAGCGGTGGCTGGACTCATCCCCAGCCAACGTTCTGTGATGGATTTTTTAGAAGGCGTTGGTGAAGGCCATGTTTTTAATGAAACTACCCTGCCTTTCTTTGCTTTACCCACCACAGCCGGCACTGGCAGCGAAACCACCAAAAACGCCGTATTATCTAAACTGGGTGAATATAAAAAATCTTTTCGCTCTGACAGACTTTTGGCCCAAGCCGTTTGGCTGGATCCAGAGTTTTTAGTCAGATGCCCGAGAGATATTTTATTCAATACCGGTTTAGATGCTTTTACTCAACTACTAGAGTCTTACACCACCCTCAAAGCCAATCCCTTCACCGATGCCTTGGCTTGGCAAGGAATGCAGCGCTTTAAAAACGCTTTTGAACTCATCGAAACTGGCAACGCTGACGAACAGAAAACGGCTTATGGCAACCTTATGCTTGCCGCAAGTTTTTCAGGCATCACCCTCGCCAACGCCGGACTCGGTGCCGTTCATGGATTAGCAGGACCTATCGGCGCGTATTTTGATGCACCACATGGCGCAGTTTGCGCCAATTTGCTCTCCCCCATCACCGCTCAAAACATCGCCAGCTTACAACAACAAGAGTCAACATTTGCAACACAGACCCTTCAAAAATACGCTCAGGTTGCAACCTTAATGACTGGCACACCAGGAACACAAACAGATCTTCTAGCAAGTTTAATTCAATTTCTGGACAAACTGGCTGGTGTCTATGTTCAACACAAATTAAGTGACTTTGGCATGAATGAAACCAATTTGAAGCTTGTCGTGCAAAATTGTCGGGCGGGGAGTATGCTCGGAAATCCCGTGATATTGAGTGATGCACAACTGACACAAGCCCTAATGACCCGCATAAAATAAACAACTTGGACAGCCTGACATTTACTGACATTCAAATATTAACGCTAGACCGAGACTTTTTGTGTGGTTAAAATGCTTTGCATGACAAACATAGCGCTGATCACAAACGACCCAAGCTTAGCTCAACACTGGATACATCAAGCGCAAGACGCTGACTATACCATCACGAGCCACCCTTCAATTGCTGCTTTTTTAAGCAAGGATGCTGCGTTACCCCAACAAACACCACAATTGGTTTTTGTTCACTTTAATTCCAAAACTATTGAGACTGCTGACTTTAAGATACTGTTATCAAAGGCGCATTCCGTGCTGGTTCTTGCCAACCAACCTTCCTGCGTGGAAGCCTTGGACTTGTTTCAACAAGGGATTAAAGGCTATTTAAATGCCTATGCGAACCACCAAAGAGTGGAACAAATTTTACAAACCGTTCAAGCAGGTAATGTTTGGCTTGGCCAAAACTTACTCAATGAACTGATTCTTGCGACAGCGAACTCAACAGAGCAAACAAACTCAGCACTAGAGGCTTTGCAATGTGCAAACCTGACGGAACGTGAAGTAGAAACAGCAAACCTAATTCTTCAAGGTAAAAGCAACTTACAAATTGCCCAAAGTCTAAATATTAGCGAGAGCACCGTCAAAAAACACGTTAAAAACTTATTGGAAAAGCATCAAGTTAAAGATCGACTCGCACTGGTTATCAAACTTCGAAAAGCGTCTTAATGAGGTCTTAAAATAAAATAATCCTTAAGTAAGTTACTGATATTTATTTACTTTTAAGTTACTATATTCAGCATTTAATTGGCACTCTTAGCCTTATACGCAAAATTTACCATAAAGCATTTAAATTATGAAAAAATCCTTAATCTCGTTATTTGTTTTTTCCATAGGTACACTGATCACCCAACAGGCCTATGCAGCCACGCTCAAAGAAACCATTGAAGATGCAATTCTTCATAATCCAGAGTTTCGTGCGGAAGTCAAAAAATATCGTGGCATAGAAGCTGAAGTGAAGAGTGCACGCAGTGGCTACTATCCCAGCATTGATTTAAATGCAGGCATCGGCTATGAAGAGGTGGATAATCAAAATATCGTCAACACAGGGGATGGCTTAACGCGCCGTGAAACCTCCATCAAACTGACACAAAACCTATTTGAAGGTTTCGGCAATACCCGAGAAGTCGATCGTCAAAAATACCGCCTAGATGCGCAATCTTACAAAACTGAAGCCAAAGCCAGCGATATTGCATTAGCCATGACGGAAGCCTATGTTGACTTAATAAAACAACAAGACCTGCTTGGCTTGGCCCAAGATAATCTTGACACCCATATTAAAATTTTAGACCAAATTACCAAACGTAATGATGCTGGTATTGGTAACCAAGTTGAAGTTGACCAAGCTAAAGCCCGTCTGGCACTCGCAGAATCAAACTTTGCGTCCACCCAAAACAACTTTTTTGATGCAAAAGCCAAATTTAGACGCCTATTAGGGCGTGATCCCGACAATGAATTGATTCGTCCAAAATTTAACTTTGACCTACCAACCAACATCGATGAAGCAACCAGCATCGCCATGACTGACCACCCAACACTTCGATCTGCTAATGGTGACATCGCTGAAGCACGTCTACAATATGAAGCCTCAAACAAAGGTTACTATCCAAGAATCGACTTGGAAATCGAAAAAACCTTTGATGACAATCTTTCAGGCACTAAAGGTAAAAACGAATACTTGCAAGCCATGCTCCGTTTAAAATACAACCTTTACCGAGGTGGTCAAGATTCCGCCAACCGTGATCGAACCGAATCAGCTTATTTAGAAGCAACCGAAATTCGTAACAATACCCGTCGCCAAATCATTGAAAACTTGCGTTATGCTTGGAATGCACAAGTTTATGTTCAGAAACAAATTACCTATACCAATCAACATATCAAATTAACCCACGACACCTTAACCGGATACCGTAAACAATTTAGTTTAGGTCGTCGTTCACTCTTAGACTTACTCAATACCGAAAATGAATATAACAGCGCTTTACGGACGCTCATCAACAGTGAAGCGGACTTATTAAAAGCCAAATACCGAATTTTAGCGGGAACCGGACACTTAATGAGTGCTCTAAACATTGAATACGGTTTTTTTGACACCAATGACCACCCACATGAATAATGAAAAAGGTAACCTCATCATGCTCTTTTTTTATTTAAAGCTGCGATTCATTCAAGCCTTCAAAGCTCATTATCCACTGAGTGTCAGCTTAATGCTGTCGGCGCTATTACTTGGCTGCGCCCAAACCCCAAAAGCACCTGAACTTCAAGTTGAACATAAAACCCCCTCATGGATATCGGAACTACCACAAGAAAACTCGGCCTTTTTTGCCATGGGCAGTAGTGATGTCATGCAGCTTGATAACGAGGCCGCTCTCAAGATTGCTACTGAAAATGCTAAAAACGCTTTAAATGATCATATCCAGTTCATGTTGCAAAATGTATCGCCAAGCAAACCCAACATCGATGACTTAACACAAGATGATTTAGAACAACGTTTACGTGCTCGTGTAAGACAAAACCTTACTTATCCGGATATTGCAGGGGTTGAAACAGACTCGACCTATCTAGATCCAGAAACTCAAAAAGTTTATGTTTTAGTGAAGGTTGACAAGTTAATCGAAAAAGAACACTTAATGCGCCGCTTAACAACCTTAGATGCTCAATTAGGTGACTATGTGAATAGCTCCCAAAAAGGTAGCCAACTCGATCAATTATTGTCTTTAGCACCTGTTTTGCCAACACTTGAAGCGCGAAACCAGCTTCGTAACGCCATTGATAAACTCTTTGGGGAAGTGCCTGAACTACCGAATGAGCAAATGGCACTGATGATGGATCGTCAAATCACTAAATTATTTAACAGCATGATTATCAGCGTCGATGCCTTAACTGCGGAAACAGAAAAACTTGAACCTTTATTGGTAGAGGCACTTTCGCAGGCAGAATTTAAGGTTTCTGCGCGCCGCCCAGACTTAACCTTAAAATATTACATTGAAATGGATAAGCAAGCTGAAGGCACGCAGTTTCAAGTTACATTAACCAATGACATAGAGTTTATTAACCGTGATTCAAGCACCTTTGCCACTTTTAATCAAGACATCCATGAAAATGCGAGTACATTGCCCGCTGCCCAACAGCAAGCCATGCTCATTTTAGCGAGCAAAATTAAAGAAACCATTTTGCAAAAAATTGAAGCGCAAATTATCGATGTTAATAAATTAAACTTTGAACGCTAACCCTTTACCAAAACTATCAATTATTTGTCAAATTTGACTTTAAAGTATTACCCTTAAGGATTTTAACATGAAGGTTTTTACAGCCCTATTAACCGCCTTATTCTGCAGTGTACCCTCAGTCAATAGCTGGGCAGAAACACAGAAATCAATCGCTACTCAACCTAACCTTTCGGCGGAGCGTTTTGGCATAAAAACAATCATAACCCCCAAAGATGACCCTAAAGTGGTTTCTACACTCTATAAAGATCTTGACCAAGATGGCGTAGAAGATCGAATTGACCATTGCTTAAACACGGGCGTAGGCTATGCCGTTGATGAGTTTGGTTGCGAACTGGATACCGACAAAGATGGCATCTACGATCGATTTGACCAATGCCCTGGAACGCCTTTAAACACTCCTGTTAATTTCTTAGGTTGCGAAGGCGACCAAGATAAAGATCGCGTTTTAGACTCCAAAGATGAATGTCCAAACACCCCTCTAGGGACAAAAGTGGATGAACGAGGCTGCAAAATCGATGAGGATCAAGATAGAGATGGTGTTATCGACTCGCTCGACATCTGCCCAGATACGCCCTTAGGCACCCCTGTTAATCCAAACGGCTGTAAACCAGAAGCTTTTGTGATTACCAATATCATTTTTGATACCGCTTCTTATAACATTCGAGCCGATCAACAACCTATTCTAGAAAAAGATGCCGCCAAGTTACGTCAACTAGAAAGTGGTGAATTACTGGTTATTACAGGTTATACCGATAGTGTTGGCAAAGCGCATCGCAATGAAAAGCTCTCGTGGAACCGCGCACAAAGCACCAAAGACTATTTGGTTAAAACCTTTAACATCCCAGAACAACAAGTTTATGTGCACGGCAAGGGAGAAAATGACCCCATCGCAACAAACGGCACGGTTGAGGGGCGTCAGAAAAACCGTCGAATTTCATTAGAGATCAAGGCCATTGGAGAGCTTCCGAAAGGGGCAAAAAATAACATTCCGAAAGAAATGTTGGGCTACACCCGTTATGAAAATCATTAAAGCCACCTAACGCCACCTATGCACGGGCTTCGAACAGCATTGCTCCTACTGACAACTCTGTTGGGGTTAGGCTGGGCATTGAGTGCACAAGCCCCACGAGTGGTTTCTGACGCGCAAATGGCTCTGGCCAAACAAAAATTTGGGATCTTAGCCGTCAAGCGCTTAGAAGCTTGGCAAGCCTTAATTGATGAAGGACAAAGCAAACCAGAACGTTTAAAACTGTCTTTGGTGAATGATTTTTTTAACCAAGCCAAATTTATCGACGATAAAACCCACTGGAAAGCTGAAGATTATTGGGCAACCCCATTTGAACTATTGACAACAGATGCGGGTGATTGTGAAGACTATGTCATCGCAAAGTATTTCACCCTAAAAGCCTTAGGCGTTGATGAAAACAAAATTTACCTGACTTACGTCAAATCCACTCGCCTCAAACAGTCCCATATGGTTCTAACATATTTTAAAAAACCGAAATCGGAACCTTTGGTTTTAGATAACTTGACCGACAGAATCCTCTCGGCAAGTGAACGTAAAGACCTGATTCCAATCTATAGTTTTAACGGTGATGGACTTTGGCTTTCTAAACAACGTGGCAAAGGGCAACAGGTCGACGGTGGCACTGACAAGCTTCAAGAGTGGAATCGTTTACTGCAAAAATTGGACAAACCTTAAACCATGACACTCAGCACTCTATTCATTAACCGACCAAGGAATATGCGATGAGCTTGACAAAACAAATGATTCTTTTCATCTCTGCGATGTTAATGATTTTATTACTGGGCACCTTTGGGCTTAACCTCTCCAACACCAAGACTTTTTTACAGAATCAATTGCAAACACACGCCCAAGACACCGCCACGTCACTGGGCTTATCGCTAAGCTCTGTTGCAGACCCAGAAGACCCTTCCAGCATGGAAACCATGATTAATGCGGTTTTTGATAGAGGCTACTACTCCTATATTGAGCTGATTGATGTAGAAGACCAAAGACTCTATTTTCGGCAAAACCCACAGTCCATAGAAGGCATTCCTCAGTGGTTTATTCGATTGATTTCATTTAAAGCTCCGACTGCGGAAGCTTTAGTTCAAACGGGTTGGAATCCAATCGGTACTTTAAGCGTTCAAAGTCACCCAGGTTATGCCTACATCGAACTTTGGAAGGCGGCCAACAATTTATTTATATGGTTTACTGTTGCTGCGCTGATTGCGATGACTTTAGCTTACATTGCCATTCAAGCCATGCTCAAGCCCTTAAAATCGATGGAAAAACAAGCAGAGGCCATCGTCAAAAAAGAGTACCTCCTGCAAGATAAACTCCCCAGCACCATTGAGTTTAAACAAGTTGTTATCGCCATAAATGCAATGGTTTCTAAAATGAAAGAAGTCTTTGAGAGAGATGCCAATATTGCTCAGAAGCTTCAAAAAATGGCCTATCAGGATAGCGTGACAGGCATGAGTAACCGCGTCCACTTTGAAATGAACATTGATGCCCTTTTAGACCCACAACAAGAAACCTGTAGTGGTGCTCTATGTTTGGTTCGCATTGAAGGATTAAAAGCGCTCAATGATCAATATGGCTATTTAATTGGCGACAAAATGATGAAACTGCTTTCCACCAGCCTCAAAGAAAACTGTACCTCCTCAAAAGCACTCTATGCGCGTTTAAATGGCACAGAGCTGATTGCCGTGCTACCCGACGAGTCTGCTGAAGCCCTATTAGTAAACGCCGAACAATTAGCGCAACATTACCCCGCAATTTTGCAGGAACTAAACGCACAAATACCGGAAGTATTTATTTCAGTTGCACTGATGAACTATCATTTAGGCGATCGACGAGCAGCTTTGCTCGCTCAATTAGATTTTGCCGTTCAACAAGCCGTTTTAAAAGGACAAAACCAAGCCTACTGCCTTGCCAAAGAAAATAACCAAACCTCCGCCAGTGATAACTGGGAACATCTCCTCACCCAAGCAATCGAAAATCATCGTTTTATGCTGTTTCAGCAACCTTCGTTTGATGCGGATGGCAACATTCACGATAGAGAGCTGTTGATTCGACTCAAAGATGAAGATGGTACCATGCGCTCTGCAGGTTACTTTATGCCTGCTGTTGAAAAATTAAACAAAGTATTTGAAATTGATTCACTCGTCATTCAAATGGCCTTAGCTTATATTAATACGCAAGCCCCTAAAGAAACTTTAGCCATCAACCTAAGTCAAGCCGTCTTAAACTCAAAACTAGCCATGAACACCATTGTTAGCGCCTTGCGAACAATCAAAACACAAGCCTTGGCATTTGAGTTATCCGAAACCCTGGTGACGTCTGAAAAAGATTCTGCTTGGCCGTTTATGCAAGCTTTAAAAGCCCAGAACATTGAAATCGGAATTGACCATTTTGGCGGACGTTTTGCAGACATGCGTTATCTACAAGACTTACGCCCAGATTACATCAAATTAGATGCCGCATTGAGTAAAGCCATTGAAAAAGATGAACAAACGCAATCCTATGTATCAAGCCTGTGTGAAATGGCAAAAAGCTTAGATATTCAAGTCATTGCAATGGCCGTTGAAAATGATGCTCAAGTCGCCGCTTTCAAGTCTTTGGGCGTAAATTATTTCCAAGGTTACCATTTTGGTGCCCCAACAGCCTTATCATGAGAACTTTGCACGAGTGAGATGCGAGGAAAAAATGAGATAAAATTTGCCTGATTCTCGGCGAAGAGCTGAGAAAAAGTAGGTGAATTTTAACCTTTTTTTTACCGCGCCTTGACTCGTGCGAAGGTCTCATCATAACTAAAACATAACAAGCCATTGCCATTTAAGACAACAAATGATAACTTTCATGTTCAAGCAGATAAACGACAGATTCAGAGGCTAGCTAGAGTGGATGAGTTACAAAAAACGGTGTCAGAGTCACCGATAGACTCTGGCACAGAGCCAGAAAATCTTACCCAAGAACCAGAACAACCGAATGACACCTTTAACAAAAAGACATTTGGTAAAGCCAGTGGTGCTGACCACATTGAACAGCAAAG
>JAFGUG010000053.1 GCA_016938655.1 Thiotrichales bacterium
CTTGCCCGCTGGTGAGACCTGTGAGTGTGGCGCGCTGTTCAAAGCAATCGGCGAAGAGGTCAGTGAACAATTAGAGATCATTCCCGCCAAAATCATTGTTCGCCAGTTGGTGCGTAAAAAGTATGCCTGTCCATGTTGTGAAGGTGACTTAAAATTAGCCCCAATGCCTAAACAACCGATTCCAAAAAGCATCGCAGGCCCTAGACTATTGGCTTACATCACCACCGCCAAATACCAAGACGCTTTACCGCTCTATCGTCAGGAAAATGCCTTTAAACGTTTAGGGGTTGAGCTTTCTCGTCAGACTATGGCCAATTGGATGGTCAAAACGGCAGAACTCTGCCAGCCACTTTACAACTTACTGCAAGACCATCTTCTTGAAAGTGGTTATGTGCATATGGATGAGACCCGTGTTCAAGTCTTAAACGAAACCGATAAGACACCCGAGAGCCAGAGTTATATGTGGGTGCGCAAAACAGGCGATGCGCATAAACCCGTGGTGTTATTTGATTATGCCCCGAATCGAAAAGCCCAAACCGCAATCGATTTACTGCCTGAATTTACCGGCTATCTACAAACGGATGACTATGCCGGCTATCACAAAATCGGGTCAACTAAACACATTACCCACTTGGGCTGCTGGGCGCATGCAAGGCGTAAGTTCATGGATGCGAAAAAGGTTTTGCCAAAGAATAAAACTGGCAAAGCCGATATGGCTATTAACCTGATTCAAAAACTCTACCGCATTGAACAACAAGTCAAAAACCAACCGCCGAACCAACGATTAGAGGCAAGGCAAACGCACAGCTTGCCTGTTTTAACACAACTCAAAACCTGGTTAGATAACAGCCTGAATAACACCTTGCCCAAAAGTAAACTCGGTGAAGCCTTGAGCTACCTTGCGAAAAACTGGGATAAGCTCACGGTTTATATCACCGATGGCCGACTGAATATCGACAATAACCCCGTTGAGAATGCCATTCGTCCATTCGCCATTGGTCGCAAGAACTGGCTGTTTTCAAATTCTGTCAAAGGAGTCAAAGCGAGTGCCATGCTTTACAGCTTGATTGAAACGGCGAAAGCGAATGACTTAGAGCCTCAAGCTTACCTCACCCAGCTCTTCACAGAGCTACCCAACTGCCAAAC
>JAFGUG010000054.1 GCA_016938655.1 Thiotrichales bacterium
CAATGAGGAAATGCCACAGCAGATTATTAACCAAATTAAAACTCAGACAGAACCCGGTTTGATTGTTGATGTTGAGCCGGAAATACTTGAAGGCAAAAGCGTTTTAGTCATTAAAGTAGGCGAGTTTCCTATTAAGCCTGTCAGCTGTAAAGGACGATTCTACCAACGCAAAGCCAATAGTAACCACCAACTAAATCTCACAGAAATCGCCAATATGCATCTGCAATCTTTGCAATTGTCTTGGGATGCCTATCCTGCGAACGGTGCAAATTGGCACGACCTGGATCAAACAAAAATCGAACAATTTATTGCGCGCGTCAATCAAAAAGGGCGCTTCAGTCTGCAAGGCACGCCACAAGAAAATCTTGCCAAGCTTAATTTGGTTAAAGATGGTCAAGTTACACACGCTGCCAAACTGCTGTTTGGCAAAGAACAAACCCTCTACAATATCCATATTGGTCGCTTTAAAACGCCGAGTATGATTATTGACGATAAAATGGTGCGCGCTACTCTATTTGATGCTGTTGAAGCGACCATGCGGATTATTATTTCGCACCTTAAAGTCGCCTTTGAAATTACAGGTAAAAAAATCGAACGCACGGAGATTTTTGAATACCCGCTCGAAGCCCTGCGTGAGCTGGTGTTAAACTCGATTATCCATCGTGACTACACCAGCCCGGTGGACAATCAAATCAAAATATTCGAC
The DNA here is from genome assembly GCA_016938655.1 of Thiotrichales bacterium. Taxonomy (GTDB): domain Bacteria; phylum Pseudomonadota; class Gammaproteobacteria; order Thiomicrospirales; family Thiomicrospiraceae; genus Thiomicrorhabdus. The sequence continues at coordinate 707 of JAFGUG010000054.1, forward strand.
CAGAAAATTACCATTTTTAACCCCGGCAAACTCTACGGCGACTTAACGATAGAACAATTAAAAACCGATAGTTACCCTTCGAGAACACGTAACAAGCTCATAGCTGAAGCCTTTTACCTAACAGGCGATATCGAAAAATACGGTAGTGGTTATCAACGCATCCGTAAAGCCATTCAAGACTATCCAACCATGACGTTTGAGTACGAAGAAAGCGGCGACGGTTATATGGTCATCGTTGGATACACCCAACAAAAGCAAACCACAGAATTTGTTGAGGGTGTAACCGAACAAGTAACCGAACAAGTAACCGAACAAGTAACCGAACAAGTCGGGCGCTTACTTAAAGTGGTTGGCGAGCAAGAAATTAATAGCCAAGAAATTATGAGTCAACTCGGCCTAAGTCATAGGCCAACCTTTTTATACGGTTATTTACAACCCGCAATTAAACAAGGTTGGCTTGAAATGAAATACCCAGACTCGCCCAAAAGCCCAAAACAAAAATACCGCTTGAGTGACAAAGCAAGAAAACTAAAAATTGAACAGTACAAACAGTAGAAAGTAAGAAAAAATATGAAAATTGCCGTAGCAGGAACTGGATATGTTGGCTTGTCGTTAGCCGTTTTGTTTGCTCAGCATCACGAAGTGGTGGCGTTGGATATTGTCCCAGAAAAAATCGACTTACTGAATAACAAGCAATCGCCGATTGTGGATGCGGAAATTTCAGATTTCCTCGCCAATAAAAACCTCAATCTCACCGCTACGCTAGATAAGCAACTTGCCTACCAAGGTGC